>NZ_JH815523.1 GCF_000297775.1 Sutterella wadsworthensis 2_1_59BFAA | reverse complement strand
GTCGTAACAAGGTAGCCGTACCGGAAGGTGCGGCTGGATCACCTCCTTTATAGAGAGATGCAAGAAATCCTCTTGAAGTTGACTCGGTGTTCACACTTATCAGTTTCGTTGAAACTTGATTGCTCTTTAAAAATTTGGAAAGAAACAAAGCGTTCTGTCAAAAGAAGCTGCCGTAATGAGATGGCAGTGGATGTTGACAGACGGGTTGTGATTGCATTCATTGATTCATTGAAGTTCTCAAGAACCGACATAATCAGAGAAATCAGCGTATACGTTATAGATTGCTTGTGACTTTGAGGGCAAAAGGCCTCAGGGTTATAGGATCAAGCGACTAAGTGTATGTGGTGGATGCCTTGGCGATCACAGGCGATGAAGGACGTGACAGCCTGCGAAAAGCTGTGGGGAGCTGGCAAATAAGCTTTGATCCACAGATGTCCGAATGAGGGAACTCACCTGCTTTGCAGGTATCCCATCCTGAATATATAGGGATGGGAGGCGAACGAAGCGAACTGAAACATCTAAGTAGCTTCAGGAAAAGAAATCAACCGAGATTCCGAAAGTAGTGGCGAGCGAAATCGGATCAGCCCAGCACTCGATAGCAGCCAACTTACGGGAACGGTCTGGAAAGTCCGGCCATAGAGGGTGATAGCCCCTTACTGGAAAAGGCAGCTGTGGTACTAAGTGTGCGATAAGTAGAGCGGGACACGTGACATCCTGCTCGAAGATGGGGGGACCATCCTCCAAGGCTAAATACTCGTGATCGACCGATAGCGTACCAGTACTGTGAAGGAAAGGTTAAAAGAACCCCGGGAGGGGAGTGAAATAGATCCTGAAACCGCATACATACAAACAGTAGGAGCCTCGTTAAGGGGTGACTGCGTACCTTTTGCATAATGGGTCAGCGACTTACGTTTAATGGCGAGCTTAACCGTATAGGGGAGGCGCAGCGAAAGCGAGTTCGAACAGAGCGTTCAGTCGTTAGGCGTAGACCCGAAACCAGATGATCTATCCATGGCCAGGTTGAAGGTGTGGTAACACACACTGGAGGACCGAACCGACTAGTGTTGCAAAATTAGCGGATGAGCTGTGGATAGGGGTGAAAGGCTAAACAAATCTGGAGATAGCTGGTTCTCCCCGAAAACTATTGAGGTAGTGCCTCGTGTATGACTCCAGGGGGTAGAGCACTGTTATGGCTAGGGGGACATGGCGTCTTACCAAACCATGGCAAACTCCGAATACTTGGAAGTTTGAGCACGGGAGACAGAGCACCGGGTGCTAACGTCCGGACTCAAGAGGGAAACAACCCAGACCGCCGGCTAAGGTCCCTAATATTGACTAAGTGGAAAACGAAGTGGAAAGGCTAAGACAGTCAGGAAGTTGGCTTAGAAGCAGCCATCCTTCAAAGAAAGCGTAATAGCTCACTGATCGAGTCTTTCTGCGCGGAAGATGTAACGGGGCTAAGTCAATAACCGAAGCCGCGGATTCACACTTGTGTGTGAGTGGTAGGGGAGCGTTCTGTAAGCCTGCGAAGGTGACTCGTAAGGGTTGCTGGAGGTATCAGAAGTGCGAATGCTGACATGAGTAACGTTAAAGCGGGTGAAAAGCCCGCTCGCCGTAAGCCCAAGGTTTCCTGCTCTACGTTCATCGGAGCAGGGTGAGTCGGCCCCTAAGGTGAGGCTGAGAAGCGTAACTGATGGGAACAAGGTTAATATTCCTTGACCACCGCTGAATGCGAAGGGGGGACGGAGTATTGAAGATCATCCGGGTGTTGGATATCCCGGTTTGCGAGCGTAGGAGGCTGACAGGCAAATCCGTCAGCGAATCTCCGAGGCGAAGCATCGAGCTCTCTTTTGAGCGAAGTGATTGGATGTGCTTCCAGGAAAAGCCTCTAAGCTCCAGTTCAGCGGGACCGTACCGCAAACCGACACTGGTGGGCGAGCTGAATATGCTCAGGCGCTTGAGAGAACTCAGGAGAAGGAACTCGGCAAATTGACACCGTAACTTCGGGATAAGGTGTGCCTTTGTAGCGTGGAGGGAGAAACACCCCGAGCGCGAAGAGGTCTCAGATAATCGGTGGCTGCGACTGTTTATTAAAAACACAGCACTCTGCAAAGACGAAAGTCGACGTATAGGGTGTGATGCCTGCCCGGTGCTGGAAGATTAATTGATGGGGTGCAAGCTCCTGATCGAAGTCCCAGTAAACGGCGGCCGTAACTATAACGGTCCTAAGGTAGCGAAATTCCTTGTCGGGCAAGTTCCGACCTGCACGAATGGCATAACGATGGCCACACTGTCTCCTCCTGAGACTCAGTGAAGTTGAAGTGTTTGTGATGATGCAATCTCCCCGCGGCTAGACGGAAAGACCCCATGAACCTTTACTGTAGCTTTGCATTGGACTTTGAACCGATCTGTGTAGGATAGGCGGGAGCCTGTGAAACCACAACGCCAGTTGTGGCGGAGGCGTCCTTGAAATACCGCCCTGATTTGTTTGAGGTTCTAACCTGGGACAGTCATCCTGTCCGGGGACCGTGCATGGTAGGCAGTTTGACTGGGGCGGTCTCCTCCTAAAGGGTAACGGAGGAGTGCGAAGGTACGCTAGGTACGGTCGGAAATCGTGCTGATAGTGCAATGGCAAAAGCGTGCTTGACTGCGAGACCCACAAGTCGAGCAGATACGAAAGTAGGTCATAGTGATCCGGTGGCTCTGTATGGAAGGGCCATCGCTCAACGGATAAAAGGTACTCTGGGGATAACAGGCTGATACCGCCCAAGAGTTCATATCGACGGCGGTGTTTGGCACCTCGATGTCGGCTCATCTCATCCTGGGGCTGTAGCCGGTCCCAAGGGTATGGCTGTTCGCCATTTAAAGAGGTACGTGAGCTGGGTTTAAAACGTCGTGAGACAGTTTTGTCCCTATCTGCCGTGGGCGCTGGAAGATTGACGGGGGCTGCTCCTAGTACGAGAGGACCGGAGTGGACTCACCTCTGGTGTACCGGTTGTCACGCCAGTGGCATCGCCGGGTAGCTATGTGGGGAAGAGATAACCGCTGAAAGCATCTAAGCGGGAAACTTGCCTGAAGATAAGTCTTCCTGGAGGCTAGACCTCCCTAAAGAGTCGTTCGAGACCAGGACGTTGATAGGATGGGTGTGTAAGTGCTGTGAGGCACTCAGCTAACCATTACTAATTGCTCGTGAAGCTTGATCCTATAACCGTGAAGCTTTTTTGACTGAATGTCGTCAAGAGAATTTCTGAGTCAATGAATCACAGCTCAGCTTTGTTTCTGACCAAGTAAAGAATTCGCTGCTCGCGCAGCAAAGCCTTTGCCTGATGACCATAGAGAGGTGGTCCCACTCCTTCCCATTCCGAACAGGACAGTGAAACACCTTATCGCCGATGATAGTTGGTTGTATTTCCAGTGAAAGTAGGACATCGTCAGGCTCATCATTCCAAGAACCCCGGTTTCGAAAGAGATCGGGGTTTTTGCTTTTCAGTATATTGTTCGCCTCTGTTCCATCTATATGAAATTCAAGGAGTTTCCAATAATATCCACAATGAAGAGGGTGTGGATAAGTTATGCACACGTGACTTTTGCCAGCTCTCGCCGCCACCAGTTTGCAGGCGTTTTCAGGCTCCTGTTTTTTTTAATGGGTTGAAATATATGGATAATTTGCAGTTATCCACAAAACCGTGACCTCTCCGAAAAGTTTTCCACAGTTTTAAACCTTCAGCACATCCTCTAGTTTCTCGCTTAAGTTGTTGTTGTCAATGGAAAATCTGTAAACGCGGGAGCGTTTTGTCAATAGTTGTCCACAGGCTGGGGCCTAAGTGTGGAAAACTCGTGTTTGAACGGCTTTGCGCAGCCTGGCTGCTTGAAGCGTATTCGGTCGAACGACTTCAATTCGTCTAAAATCAATATTTTGACGAAGTCCGCGTGCCGTCCCGGCGGCAGCGTTCTCCTGTCGGCCCAACCTACATTTGCGCGGAATCTCTGCTCCATGATCTTTAAGCGTTCCATGGTTTCTGAACTGGCCAACAGTGCCGGCGGTGTCTTCACCGTTCTGTTCACCATTGTTCTGGCAGTCGGTATGGTCCGCATTCTCAGTCTTGCGGCCGGTGGTCGCATCGACAACGGAACCGTGCTGCAGATGGTGCTCTACAACGCGCTGACGAACCTGCCTCCGCTTCTGACGCTCTCATTCTTCATCGCCGTCCTGATGACGATGATGCGCTGGTGGCAGGACAATGAAATGGTCGTGTGGTTCTCTTCCGGCGGCCGCTCCCTCTTTTCATGGGTTCCTCCCGTCCTGCGCTTCGCCCTGCCCTTTGTCGTGGCCGTGGGCGTGCTCTCCATCGTCATTTCTCCGTGGGCCCGCTCCCAGACCGAAATCACCCGCAATGAATTCGCTCAGCGTGATGAAGTCAACCGTCTTGCACCAGGCCGATTCATCGAGACGATGGGCGGCAAGCGTGTCTTCTTCATCGAGTCCCAGGGGGAGTCGCCCAACGAAGTGGGCCGCATCTTCATGGCTGAACGAACCAGCAAGGGCGAGTCGACGGTGACTGCCGAGCGCGGTACGGTCGAAATCAATTCGGAAGGCGACCGCTACATCGTTCTTCACAACGGCCGCCGTCATGAAACGGCGCTTGATACCCCCGTCACTCGCGTGGTCGAGTTCGACGAGTACGCTGTACGTCTTGACATCAAGGTTGACAAGAGGCTCGAGTCCGGCAAGGTCTCGGCTCAGCCGATGACGGTGCTCTTTGCAGGCATGACGCCCGACCAACAGGCCCAGATCTTCTGGCGCTTCTCCTGGCCTGCGGCCGCCTTCCTGCTTGCGCTGTTTGCGATTCCTCTCTCTGCGTCGAATCCCCGCGCAGGCCGCAGCCTCAACATCATTATTGCCGCTCTGGTGTTCATTCTTTACCTCAATGCCATTTCGGTCGTGCAGACTTGGATTGAGCAGGGCAAGTTCGGCTACATGACCGGTCTTTTCCTGCTGCACGGGTTCGTCGCCATGCTCTGCGCGCTCTTTTTCATTCGTCGCGTCTACATGATGAGATGGCTTCCCGTCTGGTGCAGCCCCTGGTATTGGCGTCGTCGCCTGATTTCTTCGAAGGAGAACTAAGATGCGCGTCATTACCCGCCAGCTGGCCAAGGAAATTCTCTTCTCGTCGGGCTTCGTGCTGATCGCACTGGTTGCGCTCTTTGCCTTCTTTGATCTGGTCGGCCAGCTCGACGACGTGGCTGACGGCCGCACGATCATGCAGGCGTTCACGCTTACGGCCTTCACACTGCCCGCCCGCATCTACGAAGTGATGCCGCTCGCTGCGCTGCTGGCCTCCGTCTATACGATGTCCCGCTGGGCTGCGACAAGCGAGTTCACCTGTCTGCGCGTCGCAGGCATGTCGCCCGTGACGCTCGCTCTTTCCCTGATGCTTCCCGGCATCATCCTCGTGGGCATTACCTACACCTTCGGCGAGTTCATCGCGCCGGCGGCCTCGCGTTATGCGGCCGAGGTGAAGTCCATTTCGAACAATCAGACCACCCGAACCGCCCGCGGATATTCCTCGGGCGTCTGGGTGCGCGACGTGACGACGGGCGAGCGCGGTCTTGAGATTGACCGTTACATCAACGTGAAGTATCTCAATGCGACCGATTCGGCCGAGACGGGAGGCTGGCGTCTGTTTGAATTCGACAAGCAGGGCCGCATCCGTGTCTTCATCGAATCCGAGTCGGCTCACTTTGAGCCCGGCAAGGGCTGGCTCCTGAAGGACGTCGTACGTTATGACTATCCCGTCTTCGATGCTGCGGACAACAAGCCGCTTGAATCCCGCATTGAAATGACGAAGGCGGACGAGCTTCTTCTTCACTCCTCCCTGGGTCCCGACACTCTCAGTGTCATGACCGTGAAGCCCGATACGATGTCCATGCGAGACCTCGACCGCTACGTGAGCCATCTGAAGAAGAACAACCAGCAGTCCGAGCATTACGAGGTTGCGTTCTGGAACAAGGCCTTTTATCCGCTCGCCACGCTCGTGATGATCGCGCTGTCGATGCCGTTCGCCTACATGAATGCACGCTCCGGCGGTCTGGCGATCAAGATGTTCGTCGGCGTCATGATCGGCATTGTCTTTTACGCGCTCAACAACCTCTTCTCGTATCTGGGCGTACTCAACACCTGGTCGCCGATTGTGGTGAGTCTGGTGCCGACAGTGAGCATGTTGATCATGGCGGCCGTCGCCATGTTCCTAGTCGAGCGGCGATAGCTTCAGGTCCAGCATTCGAAAAGCGAAAGGCCCGCAGTTCAACCTACGGGCCTTTCGCTTGTGTGCTCGGCATGGGCACGTTCTAACGGGTGAAAGTCCCGAGAGGGGCCGGCAGTGGCAACCTCATAGCCAAAAGCAAGGTGTGCGTCGCGAGGCGTAGGCTGAAAGAAGCTGGAGGCAAACCCTTGAGCTGATGAACAAGAACCTCATCAGGCATACGACGGCGGATAAGCTCGCAAGGCAGAGTGAAGTCCGACAACTGCACGGAGCCGTTGGTGTAAATGAGGCAGCTGCATGAGGGGAAAGAGCGTGTTTCTTACCCGAGGAGGTCTCACGGACGCCGTTCCATTCGGAGCGTCGGAGTAAAGCTTGTCGTGAGAAGTCAGCAGAGGCCATAGTACCGAGCGGGATGGTGCTCGGGAAGGGCTGAAATCAATAACAGGAGGCGTCCGACGTAGCCGACAACCCGTTTATTGCTGAAAAATCCCGAAGGGGGACCCCTGCGGAACAGGGGAGGATCGGAGGGGAGCAAAGGGAAGAAGGACGAGAAAGAACAAACGCCGCCACATGCGAAGGCAACGAATGGTAACCCTAGAAGCCATCCTTGAACGGAACAACTTGAACCGAGCTTATAAGCAGGTCAAGGCAAACAGAGGCGGTCCGGGCGTCGACGGCATGACCGTAGACGAGTTCTTGGACTATCTGCGTGCGCACGCCGTCGAGATAGTGGAAACCGTGAAGGCGGGGAAATACAAACCTCAGCCCGTACGCCGAGTCATGATCCCGAAGGAGGAGAAAGGCAAGTTCAGACCGTTGGGAATTCCAACTGCTGTCGATCGAGTCATCCAACAGGCGATCGCGCAGAAACTGAGCGACGAATACGAACCAGTATTCAGTTTGCACAGTCATGGCTTTCGCCCGTGCAGGAGTTGCCGGACGGCCATTGACGAGGCCCTCGATATCGCAAATCAGGGTTACGTCTGGGTCGTGGACCTCGACCTGTCGAAGTTCTTCGACACTGTCAACCACTCCAAGCTCCTGCGACTCTTGTCGGACAAGCTCAAGGACGGACGAGTAGTCTCACTCATCCACAAGATCCTGAGAGCACCGATACAAGAAGGGGACAAGATCACGCCATGCGAAATAGGAACGCCGCAAGGCGGTCCGGTCAGCCCCGTTCTCGCCAACATCATGCTCAACGAGCTCGACCATGAGCTCGAACGCAGAGGGCACCGTTTCGTTCGGTACGCCGACGACATGATGATCTTCTGCAGGAGCAGGAAGGCGGCGGAGCGGACTCTCAGACACCTCAAGCCCTACGTGGAGGGAAAGCTGTTTCTGAAACTCAACGAACAGGCATGACGGATCCGAACCTGAAGTTCCTTGGGGGAGTGTCAGGATTTCTGTGTCTGGGGAGGTTATTCCAGGGGCAGCCCAACGAGGCTGCCCTTTGTATTTGAGATGCAGTATGCCAGACCTGATGCGATAGCGGGGGCTAAGGTGGAGGGGCCCGCGCGGAGCGCGGGAGGATCCTCCTTAGCCCCCGCTATCGCGCGCCGCGAAGCGGCTGGCGCGTTAGCGCGAGAGGTCTAATCATATCCCTTCCTTACTCCATGGCACCTGTAAAGCGCTCACCAAACAGCAGAGCGAACTGGGGCATGGCAGCAGCCCACTTGGGCGTAGCACGCTTCCAGGAGGCCGTGAAATTCATGATGGCCAGGTAAATCAGCTTCTTGGCAGCGTCCTCATTGGGGAACAGAGTGCGCGTCTTGATCACCTTCCTGATAGCACGGTTGAGCCCTTCAATCGCATTGGTCGTATAGATCAGCGTACGGATCTCAGGAG
>NZ_JH815522.1 GCF_000297775.1 Sutterella wadsworthensis 2_1_59BFAA | reverse complement strand
AGTCAACTTCAAGAGGATTTCTTGCATCTCTCTATAAAGGAGGTGATCCAGCCGCACCTTCCGGTACGGCTACCTTGTTACGACTTCACCCCAGTCATGAAGCCCACCGTGGACGCCGTCCTCCTTGCGGTTAAACAAACGTCTTCTGGTGAACCCCACTCCCATGGTGTGACGGGCGGTGTGTACAAGACCCGGGAACGTATTCACCGCGGCATGCTGATCCGCGATTACTAGCGATTCCGACTTCATGCAGTCGAGTTGCAGACTGCAATCCGGACTACGATCGGTTTTCTGGGATTTGCTCCACCTCGCGGCTTCGCTGCCCTCTGTTCCGACCATTGTATGACGTGTGAGGCCCTAGCCATAAGGGCCATGAGGACTTGACGTCATCCCCACCTTCCTCCGGTTTGTCACCGGCAGTCTCACTAGAGTGCTCTTGCGTAGCAACTAGTGACAAGGGTTGCGCTCGTTGCGGGACTTAACCCAACATCTCACGACACGAGCTGACGACAGCCATGCAGCACCTGTGTCCAGATTCCCTTGCGGGCACTCCCGAATCTCTTCAGGATTCCTGGCATGTCAAGGCTAGGTAAGGTTTTTCGCGTTGCATCGAATTAATCCACATCATCCACCGCTTGTGCGGGTCCCCGTCAATTCCTTTGAGTTTTAATCTTGCGACCGTACTCCCCAGGCGATCTACTTCACGCGTTAGCTTCGTTACCAAGGTTAAAAAACCCCAACAACCAGTAGACATCGTTTAGGGCGTGGACTACCAGGGTATCTAATCCTGTTTGCTCCCCACGCTTTCGTGCATGAGCGTCAGTCGCATCCCAGGGGGCTGCCTTCGCCATTGGTGTTCTTCCAAATATCTACGCATTTCACTGCTACACTTGGAATTCCACCCCCCTCTGATGAACTCTAGTCCTGCAGTCACAAATGCAATTCCCAGGTTGAGCCCGGGGATTTCACATCTGTCTTACAGAACCGCCTGCGCACGCTTTACGCCCAGTAATTCCGATTAACGCTTGCACCCTACGTATTACCGCGGCTGCTGGCACGTAGTTAGCCGGTGCTTATTCTTCAGGTACCGTCAGCAGACCATGGTATTAACACGGTCCTTTTCGTCCCTGACAAAAGCAGTTTACAACCCGAAGGCCTTCATCCTGCACGCGGCATGGCTGGATCAGGGTTGCCCCCATTGTCCAAAATTCCCCACTGCTGCCTCCCGTAGGAGTCTGGGCCGTGTCTCAGTCCCAGTGTGGCTGGTCGTCCTCTCAGACCAGCTACCGATCGTCGCCTTGGTGAGCCTTTATCTCACCAACTAGCTAATCGGGCATCGGCCGCTCCAATTGCGCGAGGTCTTGCGATCCCCCGCTTTCACCCTCAGGTCTCATGCGGTATTAGCCACCCTTTCGAGCAGTTATCCCCCACAACAGGACACGTTCCGATGTATTACTCACCCGTGCGCCACTCGCCACCCGGGAGCAAGCTCCCTGTGTTGCCGTTCGACTTGCATGTGTAAAGCATGCCGCCAGCGTTCAATCTGAGCCAGGATCAAACTCTTTAGTTCAATCTCTGTTTGTCGCTCTTCGCCGGAATTGAAAGAGAAGGAATTAACCTTCGTCTTTCGGCTTTTCCTTCAAAGCGCGAACTTCGTAAGTTTTTCGAGTGCTTTTGAAAGTCACTCTTGAAACTGCCGATGTTCACACTTATCGGTTCGTTGAATTCTGATTTTTAAAGAACAGCGCCCCGAAGAGCACAGAATTGAGAGTTTATCAGCTCATCAACTCTTTGTCAAATTTATTCGCCGATGACTTGGCGTCGTCAGCGAAGGATTGAAATTAGACACCTTTCCGCAGGCTTTGTCAAGACTCGCCGTAAAAATACCGCAAACACGGTACTTCCTCACCTTCGGAGAGCCCCCGTTTTCGCCTCAGATTCCAACTGCCGCAGGTCTTGAGGAGCATTCACGTTGTAAAAGTCGGATTTGGGGCCGTCCCAGTGCACATGCCCTCTTCCCTGCCGCTCGAACCAGAGTCCGAGCTTTCGGTCTCCGCCCTCAAGGAACGGGCGCACCGTAGGAAGGACCGACACATGGACGAGCGAGATCGTGTTCTGGTCGTATCCCCCCGTCTCGATCGTATAGGCAGGACTCCCGTCAAACGCGCCCACAAACACCTCGAGGAGCGTCTCCGGCACGAGCGGCACGTCGCACGGCACCGTGAGAATCCACTCGACGCCCTCCGTCCCCTCGGTCCTGAGGCGCTCGTTGAGCGAGTCGAGCGCAGCGAGCGGACCGGGGAATCCCTCGAGCACGTCGGCAAAGACCTTCTGCGCCCCGAGCTTCACGAAGGCGTCCGCGTCCCTGTTGGCCGAAACCCAAACGTGGGACACCTGACCCGCCAGCGTCCTGATGACCCGCCCCGCCATGGGCTCGCCGTTAAAGAGCACCAGTCCCTTGTTGACGCCCCCCATCCGAGTGGCCCGTCCGCCCGCCAGCACAAGGCCGATCGTATTCGCCCTTTCGGGCGCCGCAACAGCCGTTTTCGTCATGGCTAGTCTCCGCCGGCAGCGCTGCTGCCGCTAAAATCCAAGAATGGCCGCATCGGCGGCCGACACATTGAAGGATTTTGACATGTCGAAAGCCATTCGTGCCGACTTTGATGAAGTCACCCGCGCGCTGCGCGAGGCCGTCGCACCTCTTGACGGTGCCTGCGAAGCAGTGCCTCTGCTCGAGGCACAGGGACGCATCCTCTCCGAAAGCGTCGCCGCGCAGTTCAACTTCCCCCATTTCGACAACTCGGCCATGGACGGCTTCGCGCTGCGCACGGCCGACCTGCCTGAGACGGACTCCGTCAAGCTTCCCGTCTGCGGCATCGCAACTGCTGGCCATCCTTTTGAAGAGCCCCTTCCCGAGGGCTCCGCACTGCGCATCATGACGGGCGCCCCCGTGCCCGCCGGTCTCGACGCCGTCATTCCCATTGAAAAGGTCCGCGTGGAGGACGACTTCATCACCTTTGAGCCCGCAGGCCTCAGGCCCGGCACCAACGTGCGCCGACAGGGCGAGATCTTCAGGGCGGGCGAAGTGCTCCTCACCGCGCCGCGCCGCCTCACCCGAGGCGACATCGGCCTCGCCGCCAGTCTCGGCTATGCGAAACTCTCCTGCCGCCCCGTGGTCAGGGCCGCCGTCTTCTCCAGCGGCGACGAGCTCGTCGAGCCTTCCGACGGACGCCCGCTTTCCGACGGGCGCATCTACAACGCCAACGGCGCCTATGTCACGCTTGCCGCCCGCGCACTCGGCATCGACGCCGAATATGCAGGCATCCTCCCCGACGACGACGCCGTGATCGAGGCGCGTTTTCGCGAGGCGGCCGCCACGCACGACCTCGTCATCTGCTCGGGCGGCGTGGGTCCTGGCGACTGCGACTTCACAGCCGCCGTCCTCAACCGCCTGGCCGACCTGCGCCACTACCATGTGGCGCTGCGCCCCGGAAAGCCCTTCTCGTTCGGCTACTTCAAGGAGGCGCACACGCTCATTCTCGGCCTGCCCGGCAACCCCGTCGCCTCCGCCACCAGCGCCG
Organism: Sutterella wadsworthensis 2_1_59BFAA; assembly: GCF_000297775.1. Lineage (GTDB taxonomy): Bacteria > Pseudomonadota > Gammaproteobacteria > Burkholderiales > Burkholderiaceae_F > Sutterella > Sutterella wadsworthensis_A. The sequence goes on along the minus strand of NZ_JH815522.1, from coordinate 81,717 downwards.
AGAACTTCCTGCGCACGGCCGTCGAGGCCCTGCAGGGCGTTCATGAGAAGCAGCTCGTCCTCACGGCCCGCCTCGAGGGACGCATCAAGAGCCGCGCCGGCAGACGCGACATCGTCCGCGGCGTGCTGAAGACGGCCGAGGACGGCACGCTCCTTTTCACGCCGTGCCCGCAGCAGAGCTCCGCCTCGCTTCTGAGCGTCTCGCAGAGCAACGCCGCAGCCATCGTCCCCGAAGAGGCCGAGCTTCTTCAGGCGGGCGACGCCGTGCGCGTGGTCATCCCGTAGCCGTCACCGTTCCGCCAAAACAAGAATCGGGTAGGAGCCCGTGGATTATTTCCACGGGCGTCCTTCCACACCACGTGGCGTACGGTTCTCGTACCACGCGGTTGCGAGCAGTCATCGGAGTGGCCTCCGTCCTCTCTGCTCTTCTGTTTGCATCCCCTGTTCCCTTTACCTACCTCAGTAGACCGCTCTGTTCTACAGAGTTCTCATTCAGAGGCGCTCCCGTGTAGATTGGGCCCATGTCTGGCACACCAGAAAAGGCGCCGTCCCACTGGAGACGGCGCCTTTTTCGTCATAGATCATCCCTGCTGCTGTTGCGACGGCTTTTTCGCACGCCGCCAGCGGTCCCGGCCGCTGCGCGAGCGAGAGGAACGGTGCGAACGCCCCCTTTTCTCCTCATCGCCCTGCTTTCTCACTCCCTGCGGAGCGCCGCCCTGCTCGGACTTCTGGGCCTTCCTGCCCTTTTCTTCGAGCGCGGGAGTCTTTCCCCCTTCCTCCTGAGCCGCCTTGAGCTTGGCGAGCACCTTTTCGGACACGGGCAGAATCGCGGGCGTGCACTCACGTCCTTCGGGTACGAGCGAGATGTGCCCGTCCTCGTCTCGGACGATGATCGGGTTCTTGTCCGACATGTAGCGCCACTCGTCGGTCGCTTGCAGCGCGGCTTCCTCTCTCGGATCGAGCTTCGCCTCAACGACGACCTCGCCCTTGAGGTTCACGATGCCGTTGTAGCCGACTGCACGGGTGAGAATCAAGCCCTGCATGCCGTAGGCGCGGTCCTCGTGCTGGTGCCCGTGGAAAAGCCACTTCACGCCCATCGTCTTGGCAAGCCTGTCGAGTGCGCAAAAGCCCTTCTTGTGACACGAGGGGGCCTCGTGCGTCACGAGAATGTCGGCCTTCTGCCTCTGAAGGTTGCCGTAGACGGACGGGAAGATCGTCGAACGGTGCCTGCGCGGCACGCCGCCCCGCCAGATGTTGCCCTGGCCCACGCGACGCATGAAGGTCGCGGGACTGTAGTAGTTCGGATTGCCGTCAGGCATCCAGATCTGACCACGAAAGACGCCGCCCAGACCGCCGATGCGCATGCCCGCCACGCAGGCGACGCGCCCGTGCAGGTTGTGGCCCGCAAGCTCGCTTCGCCACAGCCTGTCGTAGAACTCGTCCGAATCCGTGTCGTGATTACCCGGAATCCACCAGATGTCCGTATAGGCGAGCGCCTCCTCCAGCACCACGTGCAGCGGCGCCGGCGGCTGAAGGTCGCCGAGAATGACCATGGCATCGGGCGAATAAAGGCGGGCGGCCTCGTTGATCTGATCAAACGTGCCGTGCGGATCGCCGCAGAAAAAGATCTCGGGCAAGTCCCGGACACTCGGGCGGCGATGGCGCCTGCCGCGATGTCTCCTCGCCCTGACCTGCTCTTCCGTCATGATTGAAGTTCCTGTCTACCGTCAATCCGGAAGCGAGCCGCCCTCAAGGCGGCGTCAGCCTCAGTATTGACTCAATGTCTTCAGGAGACATTCACGGACTTCGCGGCGCAGTTCTTCAGGAGCCTCGACGACGACGTGCTCTCGCCAGCGGAAGATGTCGCCGATGAGTTCCGTCGGGTTCGTGTAGGGAACCGTCAGGACCACCTCGTCTCCATGCTCCTCGAGTGTCTGCCTCGGATGCCACGTCTCGCGCTTGAGATAGGGCGACGCCTCGGCGTCGAACCTGAGCACGGCAAGCTTGGGATCGCCGCTCATGAAGAGACCGTAGCTCTGATCGAGGTTGTACTCGATCGTATGAAGCGGCACGCGCTTGGCCGTCGTCCCCAGGACGATGACGCGGCGGATGTTGTCGATGGCGAACGTCCTCAGGGCGTTCGTGGCGTGGCAGAAGGCGTCGACGTACCAGTAGTTTCGGTAATGAACCAGACGCTGGGCCGAGATCTCACGAAAGGACTCCGCCCTGCGGGTGCGGCTGTAATAGGAAATCTGCACGCGCTTGTGCTCGAACAGGGCGCTCCCGATCGTCAGGAAGGTCTCGGGCTCTCCATGAATCACCGACGGGTCGATGACCTTCACCCTGCCGAGAATCTCGCGCGGACTCTTGCCGCCGAGATTGAGCAGGCCCGCCACGCGCGAGCGCAGCGGTTCGAGATCCTGAAGAATGACCGAAGACTTGTCCTTCGAGAGTGCCTTGAGCATGTCGACCATCTTCACGACGACATAGAGCTCCTGAGCGGAAAACCAGAACCTCTGGAACTCGGGGCTCGCGCCGGACTTGCCCGCTGGAAGATCGTAAAGATAGCCGCCGCGGGTTCGTGAATAGACGATCGGCGCCTTCAGCTCCTTGCGCATGTAACGCAGGTCGCGCTTGATCGTGGGAATGCTGACCTTCAGGACATCCTGCAGTTCCTGAAGCGTGACGACGCTCTTGTCGGAAAGCAGTCGGTCAATCAGAACTCTGCGCATGCTGTCCTGCATATGCTGGCCACCCAAAACGGTCCGCCTGAGCAGACCTTGCTGATACTTCTTGAAAAAAACTGTGCCGGGTGAAGCCGTGATTCGCCTCCCCTGCTATGGGATTCATTGTATCAGCTCAACGGACGATCCTCGGTGAGGCTTTCCCGTACCGATAGAGAGGGAAAGCCTCTTTTTGCCCGCCCGTCCGACCGTGCTCAGAAGGCGGACTTGACGACGTCCGTGCCCTCGGGAATCTCGAGCCTGAAGGAGGCGGGATCCATGCGCTCGCGGACGATCTCCCCGAAGACGAGCGTGGTACGCTGGGCGAACGTGTCGACGAGCTCCATGCCCGCAAGCTCGCCCCTTGCGTCGAACTCGATGACGACCGACTCGAACGAGCCGTCGGGGTTCTTCGGACGCGCCTCGAGCACGGTGTCCGAAATCTCCGTCACATTCCAGTCCTCCTCGAAGTCGCGCTCGCCGAAGAGAATAGCGGCGGGCGTGGACGGGAGCGCCCCCTCAAGGGCCTTCTCCGTCACCTGAAAGAGTTCGGGATCATGAATCCAGAGCGTCTTGCCGTCGCTCATGATGCGCTGGACGTACGGCTTTTCATACGTCCATTCGAAGCGGCCCGGACGCATGAAGCGGAAGTACCCCGAGGACGGCTTCGAGACCTCGCGGCCCGAACGGTCGATCACCGTCTGCCTGAAGGTGCCGCGGGCGCTCGTGGTCGACTTCAGAAAGGCCTTGAGCCTGGCGAGCGAGCCGGTAGCCTCCGTCTTCCCTGCGGCAAGGGCCGCGGCGGACGCAAGGCAGAGTCCGATGATGAAGGTTCGGCGCGTCAGTTCAGTCATTTAGTTCTCCGGTACAAGAATTTCACGTCGGCCCATGCTGTTGGCCTTGCTCACGATGCGGGCCTCCTCCATGGCTTCGAGAAGATTGGCGGCTCGGTTGTAGCCGACGCCGAGATGGCGCTGCACGAACGAGATCGTCGCGCGGCGCTCGCGAAGCACGAGATCGACCGCCTTGTCGTAAAGCGGATCGGACTCGCCCGACCTGCGGCCGCCGCCCGCACCCGCATCGCCGTCGCCGCCCTCGTCGTCAGGCTCCTCGGTGACGCTGTCGATGTAGTCGGGCTCGCCGAGCTTCTGCAGTTCGGTGACGACGCGAAGCACTTCATCGTCAGCCACGAAGCACCCCTGGATGCGGGTCGACTGCGGCACGCCGGGACGGCGCAGGAGCATGTCGCCCCAGCCGAGCAGGGACTCGGCGCCGGACTCGCCCAGAATCACGCGGCTGTCGATGCCCGAAGCCACCTGGAAGGAGATGCGCGTGGGCACGTTTGCCTTGATGAGGCTTGTCACCACATCGACCGACGGACGCTGGGTCGCGATGATCAGATGAATGCCTGCTGCACGGGCCTTCTGCGTGAGTCTGGTGATCTCGCCCTCGACCTCCTTGCGGTTCGTGAGCATGAGGTCCGCGAGTTCGTCGACGATGCAGACGATGAAGGGCCAGACCTCGAGCGGTTTCTGAACGGGATCCTCGGGAGACTGCAGCGGATCGGGAATCGTCTCGCCGTTTTCCGCGGCCCTGCGGATCTTCTCGTTGTAGTTGTTGAAGTGACGCACACCCATGCGGCTCATCACGGCATAGCGGCGGTCCATCTCGCGGGTGAGCCACTTGAGGGCCGAGGCCGCCTTGTTCATGTCGGTGACGACGGGGCAGAGAAGATGCGGAATGCCGTTGTAGAGCGAGAACTCGAGCATCTTCGGGTCGATCAGCACGAGCCTGAGGTCCGCGGGCGAATTGCGGTAAAGCATCGAGAGAATCATGGCATTGATGCCAACCGACTTGCCCGACCCCGTCGTACCCGCCACAAGCAGATGCGGCATCTTGGCGAGGTCGATCACGAAGGCCTTGCCGCCGATATCCTTGCCGAGCGCGAGCGTGAGCGGCGCCGTGCTTTCTCGGAAGGCCTTGCTCTCGAGGATCTCCTTGAGGCGGACCGTCTCCCGCACGGGGTTCGGAACTTCAAGACCAATGAAGCTCGTGTTCGGAATGCTCGGCACGACGCGCACGGCCTGAACGCCGAGCGTGCGGCGCAAGTCGTCCCTCACGTTGTCGATCTGCGAACCCTTGACACCGGGACCGGGCTCGAGCCAGTACTGGGTGATCACGGGACCGGGCTGGATGCCTCCGATCGAGGCCTCGATGCCGTAGCTCTTGAGCTTGGAGACGATGAGCCTGCCCGTCATCTGCAGGTCGTCGGCGCTGTTGGCCTCGCGATGAGCGGGCGGCTCGTCGAGAAGCGACATGCTGAGGGGGCAGTCCGCATGCTTGGAAGCCCTCGGGGCGGCCTGCACTGCAGGACCTGCGGAGGCCGGAACGGATGCAGAGAACGCATCCGCCCTGGCGAGCGTCTCGACAAATGCGGCGGGCGGAGTGTCATCATCGACCACGCGCACGATCGGCACGATGCTCGCATCCGTGTCCACGGTCTCGGGCTCATCCTGGGGTGCGAGCACCTCCTCGCGGCGCTTGGTCTTGAGGAGACGGGCCACGGGATCGATGAACCAGCAGCAGATGAAGCGGCCGATGCGCTCCGCGACGTCTCCCCACTGGAAGTCCATCAGAAGCGAAAGGCCGACTGCAATGAGCGAGACGAAAAGCACCGTGGAGAGTCCGACGCCGATGTAGTGGCGGATGCCCCAGGCGAGGCTGTCGCCGAGGATGCCGCCCGGCTCGCCCGGAAGGATCATCTGGAAGCGGCGAAGACGCAGGGCCTCGAGGCAGGTCGAGCCCACGAGCACCGCCAGAAAGCCGACGGCGGCCGTGATCTTGGGAGGATTGATGCGAAGAGGATCCGTCTCGCCCTTCAGGCGGCGCCAGGCCGTGCGGATCGCGAAGAAGCCGATCATCGCGCTGCCGAGCACAAACCACCAGGCGGAAAAGCCGAAGGCCGAGAGCATGAGATCGGCCGTCCAGGCGCCGAGCGCGCCGCAGAAGTTCTCGGGCGTGCGACCCGTCGAAACCGAGAAGGACGGATCGTTGAGCGAATAGCTCCCGAGCGTAAGCGCGATCACGATGGCAAAGAAGACCGACAGCAGCCAGCTCCATGCCCAGAGGGTCCTGATCGTGTTCATGAACCATGCGCACAGCAGTCCCTTGAGGTCGCGGCCAGGAACGGCCGCCGCCTGAACGACAGGCTCGGTCGCCTGATCCCGGACGTCTTTCTTCGTCTTCTGCTTGCGAGTGCCTTTTTTCGTTTCTCTTGTCATTTTTACGCTTGACGTGTAGGGAGGCCTGTCTGCGCCTCCTCCTGATCCACCTAATTCTAAAAAGTTCGGCCGCCGTCGTCGGTCCCTTTGCCGCCGCGGCAGGCAGCCGGCCATGCATGGAAATCGTTACAGCGTATTGCCCCGCCCGCGAAGGCCGGGACGCCTTAAGACATCACTATTAATTTTAGGTCTAAAATCAAATTCATCTATCATTTTGCATGAGGGCGCCCCGAAGATTGCGCCCCTCATGCCGCCTGCGCTCCAAAGGCGCAGGTCCACCGGAGATTTTTCCCATGGAAGCCAAACACAGCAAGCTCATCGTCCTCGGGTCCGGCCCCGCCGGCTTCACCGCCGCCATCTACGCCGCTCGCGCCAACCTCAAGCCCATGCTCATCACGGGCATGGACCACGGCGGTCAGCTCATGACGACCTCCGAAGTCGACAACTGGCCCTCCGCCGTCGACGGCATCCAGGGCCCCGAGCTCATGGAACGCCTTCAGAAGCAGGCCGAGCGCTTCGGCACCGAGGTCGCCTTCGACATGATCACCTCCGTCGATCTTTCCAAGCGTCCCTTCACGCTCAAGGGCGACATGGGCGGCGAATACACCTGCGACGCGCTCATCATCGCGACGGGCGCCTCCGCCATGTACCTCGGTCTTGAAAGCGAGGAGCAGTACAAGGGCAAGGGCGTCTCGGGCTGCGCCACGTGCGACGGCTTCTTCTACCGCGGCAAGCCCGTCGCGGTTGTGGGCGGCGGCAATGCAGCCGTCGAGGAGGCCCTCTACCTCTCCAACATCGCCAACCACGTCACGCTCGTGCACCGCCGCGACACCTTCCGCGCCGAACCCATCATGGTCGACCACCTGATGGAGGCCGTCAGGGAAGGCCGCATCACGCTCGAGCTCGACCGCACGGTCAAGGAAGTGCTCGGCGACGGCAAGGGCGTCACGGGTCTTGAGCTCGCCTCCACGAAGGGCGAAGCCGACAAGACAGTCGACGTTGAAGGCGTCTTCATCGCCATCGGCCACCGTCCGAACACGTCCCTCTTCGAGGGCAAGCTCGAGCTCGACCGCGGCTACATCGTCACGGCCGGCACGCGCAGCCCCGCCGCTACCGCCACCAGCGTTCCCGGCGTCTTCGCCGCAGGCGACGTGCAGGACCAGACCTACCGTCAGGCCGTCACCTCCGCCGCCACGGGCTGCATGGCGGCGCTCGACGCCCAATGCTTCCTGGAAAACCAACAGTAACTTCAATCAAGGTAAATCCCTTCGGATTCATCACAAATGCCAGTCATCAACAACTTCGCCGACCTCAAGCAGGTCAGCAAGGCCCTCAAGGAAGAGGCCAAGGCCCGCGAGGAGGCCGAAAAGAAGCGTCGTGCCGAGGAAGCCCGCAGGCATGCCGAAGCGAACCAGTTCGCCGCCGCCATGGCGGAGTTCGGCGTCCGCAAGATGTCCCAGAAGAAGCTTGCCGACACCAAGGCTCCGAAGCCCCGTCCCGTCGCCCTCAATCTCGGTACGGGCGAGGACAAGGAACCCGAGTCGCAGATGTCGGACCTTCTCGACGCCTCCGTCTTTCTTGAAACCGAAGACGGCCGCATGATGCACCGCAAGGGCGTCTCGCCCGACATTCCCCGCAAGCTCTATCGCGGCGAATGGCCGGTCGAGGCGGCAATCGACCTCCACGGCATGCGCGTCGACGAGGCTCGCGAAGCGGTCGCCCGCTTCATCCTCGAGAACCACATGAGCGGGCGCCGCTGCCTGCGCATCGTTCACGGCGTGGGCTACGGCAGCAAGGGCCAGGGCGTTCTGCGCGACATGGTCCGCCGCTGGCTCAAGCAGCGTCCCGAGGTGATGGCCTTCGTCCAGTGTCCGCCCAACGACGGCGACGAAGGCGCCGTGCGGGTGCTCGTCACGCAGCAGAAGCGCGACTGAGGAAGGACTCGGGATCTTCTGGCAATAAAAGCAGAGGGGACAGGCTCATGCCTGTCCCCTCTGCCTTTCAATTTCATCCTGCAGGCCTCGAAGGCGCGCACGCGGGATGCCTGTCAGACGGCGTCCTCGCCCATTTCGCCCGTACGGATGCGGATCGCCTGCTCGACCTCGTAGACGAAGATCTTGCCGTCGCCGATCTTGCCGGTGTAGGCGGCCTTGCGAATGGCCTCGATGGCCTGCTCGAGAATGTCGTCGGCGACGACGGCCTCGATCTTGAGCTTGGGCAGGAAGTCCACGACGTATTCGGCACCGCGGTAGAGCTCGGTGTGACCCTTCTGGCGGCCAAAGCCCTTCACTTCCGTGACGGTAAGGCCGTTCACGCCGACGTCGGCGAGTGCCTCACGAACTTCATCGAGCTTGAACGGCTTGATGATGGCAACAATCAGCTTCATGACACATGCACCGGCACAAGGGCCGGGAATAAAAAGACAGATGCTCGGAAGTCTATCAAATGCAGACCCGCTTGCGAGCGCCCGAACCGTTTTTTTGAAGACAAAAAAGCCGAACTGCCCGAAAACAGTCCGGCTTTCTTCAGCGGATGACCCGATATCAGGCTTCAGCCTTGGCCTGAGCCTCGGCAGCGACCTCGGCTTCAACCTTTTCCTCTTCAGCCTTCGGAGCAGCCGGTTGGCCGACGCGGTATTCGTACATGGACACATCCTTCACGCGGACGCCGAAATGCACGTCGTTGTTGGGGCTGTGCCAGACGTCCTTCTTGGCGCGCCAGGCGTTGATAAAGGCGACGACGTTCCTCGGAACTTCGGGGGAATCCGTCACTTCATTGAGGGTGAACTGCTGGCCGCCAACGAGGTAGACGCGCAGGGAATGCACGAACGGACCCTTGGCGGGCTGCTGAACGGGAGCATCGGCAGACTTGACTTCTTCGGCCATTTATCTCTTCCTTATCAATCTAAAAACTCTTGAACACCATCCTCGGGATGGAATCGTATCCTGCAGTTTAGCAAGTTTGACTCTGTCGTGTCACCGTGAATTTACCAATGTTTCGTCGTAGATCAAGCCTGATGCTCGACGGAAAGGCTCTCGGCCATGCGGGAAGTCAGTTCGGCGGCAAGATACGCATCGTCGGCCTCGACCATGATTCGCAGCAGGGGCTCCGTGCCCGACGGACGGATGAGCACGCGGCCGCGGCCCTCCACCTCGGTGCGGCAGGCCTCGACCGTGCGCGAGAAGTCACGGTCGTTCTGCCAGTCGTAGCCGGCAGGAATGCGCTTGTTGACGAGTACCTGAGGCAGAAGCTGCAGGTCGGCCGTCAGTTCGGCAAGGCTCCTGCCGCTGCGGCGCATGGCGGAGAGCACCTGAAGGGCGCTCACGATGCCGTCGCCCGTCGTCTGGCGGTCGAGCGCAAGAATGTGGCCCGACGATTCGCCGCCGAAAAGCCAGCCGTTGCGCTTGAGCTCCTCGAGCACGTAGCGGTCGCCGACCTTGGCGCGCACGAAGGAGACGCCGAGTTCGCCGAAGCGGCGCTCGAGGGCGTAGTTGGTCATCAGCGTGCCGACAACGCCCGCGACTGGGCCCTGCAACATGCGGTCGCGCACGATCACGTAGAGGAGTTCGTCACCGTTGTAGACGTGGCCCTCGGCGTCCGCCATGATCAGGCGGTCCGCGTCGCCGTCGAGGCTCACCGCGACGTCGCAGCCGTGCTCGGCGGCAAGGCGCGAGAGGTTCTCGGTGTGGGTCGCGCCCACGCCGTCGTTGATGTTGAGGCCGTCTGGAGTGTTGCCCACGGCGACCACTTCGGCGCCGAGTTCGTGGAAGACGTCGGGCGCAATGTGATAGGCGGCGCCGTTGGCGCAGTCGACGAGAATGCGCAGGCCCTTGAGATCCGTGCTGAAATCGATCGTCGACTTGCAGAACTCGATGTAGCGGCCGGCCGCATCGTCAAGGCGGCGGGCCTTGCCGAGTTCGGCCGAAGGCACGCAGGTGCAGCCCGCGTCGAGCTCGTCCTCGATGCCGAGCTCGACGGCGTCGGGCAGCTTCGTACCTTCGCCTGAGAAGAACTTGATGCCGTTGTCGTCGTACGGATTGTGGCTCGCGGAGATCACCACGCCCGCGTCGAGGCGAAGGGCGCGGGTGAGATAGGCGACGGCGGGCGTCGGAATCGGACCGCAGAGCACGATGTCCACGCCGGCGCTCGAGAAGCCTGCCTGAAGCGCAGCCTCGAGCATGTAGCCCGAAACGCGCGTGTCCTTGCCGATGAGCACGGTCGCGTGTCCCGTCAGGCTCTGGCGGCGAAGAACGCGGCCTGCGGCCTGACCGAGGCGCAGCACGAAGTCGGGCGTGATCGGCGCCTTGCCGACACGGCCTCGAACACCGTCCGTACCAAAATAACGACGAGTCATGATTGTTCTCCTTAGGTTGTTTCTTACCTGCGTCCGCAGGCCTCCTCGGACGCGCGCCAGACGGCGACGGCGTCGACGGTCTGGCGGCAGTCATGCACGCGGACGACCTGGGCGCCCTGCTCGACGGCGATAAGCGCGCCGGCGATGCTGCCCGCAATGCGGTCCATTGGCGCCTTGTGGCCCGTGGCCGCCCCGATGGACGACTTGCGAGAGAGCCCCATCAGATAGGGCTGACCGGATGCAACGAATCTTTCCGTGGAGCCGAGCAGCGCGAAGTTCTGCTCGACGGTCTTGCCGAAGCCGAAGCCCGGATCCCAGCAGATGCGGTCCGCCGAAACGCCGAGCCCCTCGAGGAGGCGCTGCCTTTCCTGAAGGTAGGCCTCGACCTCCGCCACGACATCCTTGTAGTCCGTGGTGGCCGAGCGGTGCATGACGACGAGGCCGCAGTCCGTCGCCGCGGCGGCTTCAAGCGCGCCGGGCATCTCGAAGCCGCGGATGTCGTTGAGGATGTGCGCGCCGAGCGAAGCCACCTCGGTCATGATCTCCGGCTTGGAGGTGTCGACGCTCACGATGAATCCTTCCTTCACGAGTCGCTCGACCACGGGAATGACGCGGCGGCGCTCCTCTTCAAGCGTGACGCCGGTTTCGTTGAAGCCCGGACGCGTGGACTCGCCGCCCACGTCGATGATGTGCGCGCCTTCGTCGCGCATGCGGTGCGCCCAGGCGACGGCGTCCTCAAGGCCGTTGTGGGTGCCGCCGTCGGAAAAGGAGTCCGGCGTCACGTTCAGAATGCCCATGATGAGCGGGTGGAGGCGGTCGATCTCGAAGACCTTGGCGCCACAGCGCCAGACGCTGGCGCGCTCGTGAAGTTCTGTCATCTTGCTTTTATCGCTTTTGTTTTTATCAATTGAAAAAGGCTGCAGGGCCTCTCTTCAGCCCTGCAGCCTATCTTAGCCTGTTCCGAGGTTATTCGGAGCGGCGGTCATCATCGCCCTTCGGGGCACCGGCATTGTCGGAGGAGGAAGCCTCCTTCGCGCCGGCGGCTTCGGGAGCCGCGGGAGCCTCGGCATCTTCGGCCTTGGGCTCTTCTGCGGCGCCTGCCTCGCCCTCGGGCGCGGCGGCCTGCGCCGCTTCAGGCTTCACGGCCTCCTTGGAGGTCTTGGGCGGACGCGGCGCGCGGCCTTCCATGATGTCGTCGATCTGGTCGGCGTCGATCGTCTCCCAGTCGAGAAGCGCCTTGGCCATGACTTCCATCTTGTCGCGGTTTTCCTCGATGAGCCTGCGCGCGATGGCGTACTGCTCGTCGATGATGCGGCGGACTTCGGCGTCGACTTCCTGCATCGTCTTCTCGGAGATGTTGGTCGTCTTCGTCACGGAGCGGCCGAGGAACACCTCGCCCTCGTTTTCAGAGTAGACCATGGGCCCGAGCCTGTCGCTCATGCCGTAGCGCATCACCATGTCGCGGGCCATCTGCGTGGCGCGCTCGAAGTCGTTCGAAGCGCCGGTCGTCATCTGGTTCATGAAGACCTCCTCGGCGATGCGGCCGCCGAAGAGAATCGCGATGCGCGTGAGCAGGTACTGGCGATCGTAGGCGTAGCGGTCTTCCTTCGGAAGCTGCATCGTCAGACCGAGCGCACGACCGCGCGGAACGATCGTGACCTTGTGGACTGGATCGGACTTGGGCATCAGGCGTGCCACGACGGCATGGCCGGACTCGTGGTAGGCCGTGTTGCGGCGCTCGTCCTCGCTCATGACCATGGCGCGGCGTTCGGCGCCCATCATGATCTTGTCCTTGGCGTTTTCAAAGTCGCACATCTTCACGACGCGGCCGTTGCGGCGGGCGGCGAAGAGCGCGGCCTCGTTGACGAGGTTCGCAAGATCGGCGCCCGAGAAGCCCGGCGTACCGCGCGCGATCACCATGCTGTCGACGTCCTTGCCGACGGGGATCTTGCGCATGTGCACGTTGAGGATCTGGTCGCGGCCGCGGATGTCGGGCAGCGGCACCACCACCTGGCGGTCGAAGCGGCCCGGACGCAGCAGAGCGGGGTCGAGAACGTCGGGACGGTTCGTCGCGGCGATCACGATCACGTTGGCGCCGGAGTCGAAGCCGTCCATCTCGACGAGCATCTGGTTGAGGGTCTGCTCGCGTTCGTCATTGCCGCCGCCGAGGCCTGCGCCGCGTTGGCGGCCGACCGCATCGATTTCGTCAATGAAGATGATGCAGGGCTCGTTCTTCTTGGCGGTCTCGAACATGTCGCGCACGCGGGCTGCGCCCACGCCGACGAACATTTCAACGAAGTCAGAACCGGAGATCGTGAAGAACGGCACGCCCGCCTCGCCGGCGATCGCCTTGGCGAGGAGCGTCTTGCCGGTGCCCGGAGGTCCGACGAGCAGCAGGCCGCGCGGAATGCGGCCGCCGAGACGCTGGAAGCGCTTGGGTTCGCGAAGGAAGTCCACGATTTCCTGAACGTCTTCCTTGGCCTCGTTGCAGCCCGCGACGTCGCGGAAGCGCACCTTGTTGCTTTCCTCGTCAAGCTTGCGGGCCTTCGACTTGCCGAAGCTGAACGCTCCGCCACCGCCGCCCGCACCGCCCTGCATGCGGCGCATGAAGAAGATCCACACGCCGATGAGAAGGATCATCGGGAACCAGGAGATGAAGATGGTCGTCAGAAGAGACGGCTCCTCCTCGGCCTTGCCGTAGATCTGAACGTTGCTCTTCCTGAGCTCGTCCACCATCCAGATGTCGCCCGGATTGGTGAGCTTGAATTCCTCGCCGGTCTGGGGCGTGACGATGAGCGTACGGCCCTGGATGTCGACGCGACGGACCTTGCCCGCCTTGGCGTCCTCCATGAACTGCGTGTAGCTGATCGTGTCGCGCGGCGGGGCGTAGGCGTCTTCATACTGGCGGAACACCGTGAAGAGCACCAGACCGACCAGCGCCCAGACGGCGATGCGGCTGAAGATTTTGTTGTCCAATGTATGTCTCCTGACGGCGGAGCCGCAGTCGGGCCCTGCGCCGTCATCTTCCTTAGTCTTGTAAGAAGGCCTTCGCCTCGAAAGCCTTTCGGCATCGGCAAAGGCGTAATGGGCATATTTTAGCCGCTCGTTCTGCGCGAATGTCGCCCCCTTACGCGCATTTGCTCGCACCTATTTGTGCGGGGAGCCGAAAAATCGTGACCGATTATTTCGGCCGCAGGGACTACTTGCCGGGCTTGAGCTCGCGGGCGACGAGGTAGACTTCGGCCGACGTGTCGCGAGAGGCGGCGGGCTTGCGCGTGTAAACCTTCTTGAAGGTCTTCTTGAGCGCCTCGACGAACTGCGAGAAGCCCGAACCCTGGAACGACTTTGTCACGAAGACGCCGTTGGGCTTGAGATGCTCGAGACAGAACTCGTGCGCGAGCTCGTTGAGAAGCAGCGAACGGGCGGCGTCCGCAGCGGCGATGCCCGAAAGATTCGGGGCCATGTCACTTAAAACGACGTCGACCTTGTCGCCGTCAAGAATTTCTGCTAATTTGTCCGCGATTTCCTGCTCACGGAAATCTCCCTGCAGGAATGTCACGCCGTCGATCGGATCCATCGGCAGGATATCCATGGCTATGATGCGGCCCTGGACACGGCCGTCCTTGTCCGACAAACGCTCGCGGACGATCTGCGTCCAGCTTCCCGGCGCCGCGCCGAGTTCAACCACGGTCATGCCGCGGCGAAGCAGATGTTCACGATCGTCGAGCTCGGTCAGTTTGTAGACCGAGCGGGCTCGGTATCCTTCGGCCTTGGAACGCTTCACGAACGGATCATTGATGTGACGTTCGATCCAGGCGCGGTTGGAGCGCAGTTTTTTGGTTGCTACAGGCATATTTTCCCCAGCCAACTTTGTTTATCAGCCCCCCGCTTCGAGCGCTTCCCTTTGAAGCGCCGCGGGGACACATCCGTTTATTATGAAAGAAATCATTCTCGCGCGCGATGCGCGTCTGGCCCTTCGTTCCCAGGCCCACCATCTTGACCCGGTCGTCCTTCTCGGCGCCAACGGCCTCACCAACGCCGTTCTTCACGAAATCGACCGCGCCCTCAACGACCACGAGCTCATCAAGGTCCGCGTTCCGTCCGACGACCGCGAGGAACTTGAGTCCATCTACGCCGAAGTCGCCGAAAAGCTCGGCGCCGCCCGCGTCCAGATGATCGGCAAGCTTCTCATCTTCTGGCGTCCCGCCGACGAGAGCGAGCGTCAGGATCCCGATGAAGCCGCCCGCCTCGCCATCCTCTCCATGAAGACGGCCTCCGTTGCCGGCAAGAAGGAGGCTCCGTCGGCCCCTGCCAAGCGCACGCCGCTCAAGGCCGTCGCGAAGCCCGCCAAGAAGGTCGACTCCAAGAAGCCGGGCGAAAAGAAGAAGGCCACCTCCCCGATTCCCGTCCGCTCCCGTTCCAAGAAGAACCGCGTGACGAAGAAGGGTGCGGGCTCCCGCTCCTGATCTCCCTGACTTAAGGGCACCGAACAAAAGAGCGCAGTCTTGACGGCTGCGCTCTTTTTTTGATTCAGGGCTTCGTGAATCCGGATCAGATGTACTCGACGGATTCGATTTCGTAGGAGACGAGTCCCTTCGGGGCCATGAACTGGACGCTGTCGCCCTCGTACTTGCCGATCAGGGCGCGGGCGATCGGAGAGGAGACTGAAATGCGGTTTTCCTTGATGTCCGCCTCGTCGTCGCCGACGATCTGGTAGGTGACGCTCACGTCGTCATCCTCGTCGTAGAGGCCGACCGTGGCGCCGAAGACGATGCGCTCGCCGGCGTCGACGCTCTTCGGATCGATGATCTGCAGGGCGGGAATCTTGCCTTCGAGCTCGGCGATGCGGCCTTCAATGTGACCCTGCTCTTCACGGGCGGCATCGTACTCCGCGTTTTCGGAAAGGTCGCCCTTTTCACGGGCTTCGGCGATGGCGGCCACCACGTTCGGGCGGGCGACCTTCTTGAGGTAGTCGAGTTCGGCCTTCAGCTTTTCGGCGCCTCGGGTCGTGATGGGAATGCGGGTCGAGACCATGTTGCTAATTCTCGAAAAAGGAAACTCTGAATGAATGGAAACGTCCGACGAGACGAAGCTCGCCGGACGTCATCGAAAATCCGGACGACCGGACCGCGCTGCGGCCCAGTCTGTGCTACGTTAGTTTAGCAAATCCGTCAGGGCAGCGTGCCCGCATGCAGGCCCTGAAGGTCGTAGACCTGCACGGAGCGCATGTGGCGGATGCCCTCGGAGGCGGCAAGACCGCCCGCCATCGTCGTGTAGTACGTGATCTGCTTGGCCAGCGCAAGCTTGCGGATGGCGCGCGCATCGTTGAGCTCGCCCTCGTGCTCGGCCACCGACATGATGACGAGCGTGATGTCGCCCGCCTCCATCATGCCGATCACGTCGCCCGCAGCGTCGCCGATGCGGCCCACGGTGCGGCACGGGATGCCGGCCTGCTGGATGACGTGAGCAGTACCCGCGGTCGCCACGAGCGGGAAGCCCGCCTGGTGGAGCTGGTGGGCGCAGACGACGGCCTTGGGCTTGTCGCACTCGCGCACCGAGATGAACACGGAGCCGCGTTCGGGGAGCCTGGAGCCTGCGGCGAGCTGGCTCTTGAAGAGCGCCTCGCCGAAGTCACGGCCCACGCCCATCACTTCGCCCGTCGAGCGCATTTCCGGCCCGAGGACCGGGTCGACGCCGAGGAACTTGGAGAACGGGAAGACGGCCTCCTTGACGCTCACGTAGCGCGGCGTCACCTCGAGGTTCACGCCCTGTTCGGCGAGCGTCTGGCCCGCCATTACGCGTGCGGCGATGGCGGCGACGGGGTTGCCCGTGGCCTTGGAGACGAACGGCACCGTGCGGGAGGCGCGCGGATTCACTTCAAGGACGTAGATGACGGGGTTTTCGGAGTGCGCGTGCTGGACGGCGAACTGCACGTTCATGAGGCCCACCACGTTGAGCGCCTCGGCCATGAGTTTCGTCTGACGCTTGATCTCCTCGACCACGACGGCGGGAAGGCTGTAGGGCGGCAGCGAGCAGGCGGAGTCGCCCGAGTGCACGCCGGCCTGTTCGATGTGTTCCATCACGCCGGCGACCTGGACCTCATGACCGTCGGCCACGGCGTCGACGTCCATTTCAACAGCGTCGTCAAGGAAGCGGTCGAGAAGTACGGGGCTTTCGTTGGAGACCGACACGGCCTCCTTCATGTAGCGCTGCAGGGCTTCGGGCGTGTGCACGATGTCCATGGCGCGGCCGCCGAGCACGTAGGACGGACGCACGACGAGCGGATAGCCGATTTCGGCGGCGAGCCTGATGGCGTCCTCCTCGGTCCGGGCCGTGCGGTTGGGCGGCTGGCGAAGGTTGAGCTTCTGAAGCAGGTGCTGGAAGCGCTCGCGATCCTCGGCGCAGTCGATGGCGTCGGGCGTCGTGCCGATGATGGGCACGCCTGCGGCCTCGAGGGCGCGGCAAAGCTTGAGCGGCGTCTGGCCGCCATACTGGACGATGACGCCTGCGGGCTTCTCGACTTCGCAGATGGCGAGCACGTCTTCGAGCGTCACGGGCTCGAAGTAGAGGCGGTCGGACGTATCAAAGTCGGTCGACACCGTTTCCGGATTGCAGTTGACCATGATCGTCTCCCAGCCGTCGGCACGCAGGGCCTTCGAGGCGTGGACGCAGCAGTAGTCGAACTCGATGCCCTGGCCGATGCGGTTCGGACCGCCGCCGAGCACCATGACCTTCCTGCGGTCGGTGGGTTCGGCCTCGCACTCCTCCTCGTAGGTGGAGTAGAGGTAGGCGGTGTTGGTCGCGAATTCGGCGGCGCAGGTGTCGACGCGCTTGTAGACGGGACGGATGCCCATCGCCAGGCGGGCGGCGCGGACCTCGGCCTCCTTCGCGCCTGTCAGCTGGGCAAGGCGGCCGTCGGAGAAGCCCTTGCGCTTGAGGAAGAGCATGTCGGACTTCGTGAACGCGGAGAGCGGATTGCCGCGGAGCTTGTCCTCGGTCTCGACGATCTCGCGGACCTGATTGAGGAACCACGGATCGATGGCGGAGAGTTCGTGGAGCTCTTCGTCCGTCATGCCGGCGCGGATGCCATCGGCAAGGAAGAAGATGCGTTCGGGGCCGGGCACGGCGATTTCGTGGCGAAGCTGCTCGATGCCGACGCCCGTTTCGTTGAGGCCGTTGTGGCCGGTCTCCAGACCGCGCAGGGCCTTCTGCAGGGATTCCTGGAAGGTGCGGCCGATGGCCATCACCTCGCCCACGGACTTCATCTGCGTCGTGAGGCGGTCGTTGGCGGCAGGGAACTTCTCGAACGCGAAGCGCGGCACCTTCGTGACGACGTAGTCGATCGTCGGCTCGAAGGAGGCGGGCGTGAGGCCGCCGGTGATTTCGTTGCGCAGCTCGTCGAGCGTGTAACCCACGGCGAGCTTGGCGGCGATGCGGGCGATCGGGAAGCCCGTGGCCTTGGAGGCGAGTGCGGAGGAGCGGGAGACGCGCGGATTCATCTCGATGACGATCATGCGGCCCGTCTCGGGATTGACGGCGAACTGGACGTTGGAGCCGCCCGTGTCGACGCCGATCTCGCGCAGAATGGCGATCGAGGCGTCGCGCATGCGCTGGTACTCGCGGTCGGTGAGCGTCTGGGCGGGCGCAACCGTGATGGAGTCGCCCGTATGCACGCCCATCGGGTCGAAGTTCTCGATGGAGCAGACGATGATGCAGTTGTCCGCAGTGTCGCGGACGACTTCCATTTCGTACTCCTTCCAACCGAGGAGCGACTCCTCGATGAGGAGCTCGTGCGTGGGAGAGAGCTCGAGGCCGCGTTCGCAGATCTCGACGAAGCTCTCCATGTCGTGGGCGATGCCGCCGCCGGAGCCGCCGAGCGTGAAAGACGGACGGATCACGGTCGGGAAGCCGAACTTCGCCTGAAGCTCCTTGGCCTCGCGAAGGGAATAGGCGACGCCTGAGCGTGCGGACTCAAGTCCGATGCGGTCCATGGCTTCCTTGAAGCGCTCGCGGTCCTCGGCCTTGTCGATGGCATCGGGCTTGGCGCCGATGAGCTCGATGTCGTACTTGTCGAGCACGCCGTGACGCGCGAGGTCCATCGCGCAGTTGAGGGCCGTCTGGCCGCCCATCGTCGGCAGGATCGCATCGGGACGTTCCTTGGCGATGATTCGTTCGACGACCTCCCAGGTGATCGGCTCGATGTAGGTGACGTCCGCGGTCTGCGGGTCGGTCATGATCGTGGCCGGATTGGAGTTCACAAGGATGACTCGGTAGCCTTCCTCGCGAAGGGCCTTGCAGGCCTGTGCGCCGGAGTAGTCGAATTCGCAGGCCTGACCGATGATGATCGGGCCTGCACCGATGATGAGAACGGACTTGATGTCTGTACGCTTGGGCATGTTTTACTCGTAGTTTTGCTTGTCGAGCCGCCTTTCAATGAGCTCGATGAGAATATGGATGCACTTGATGTGGAGCTCCTGCACGCGGTCGGCCCAGCGGCCCGCCGGGGTCACGATGGACACGTCGGCAAGCTCGGTGATGGGCGTCTCGTCGCGCCCCGTGAGCGCAACGACCTTGACGCCCTTCCTGCGGGCGACCTCGGCCGCCTTGACGATGTTGCGGCTCGTGCCGGACGTCGTGATGGCAAGAAGCACGTCGCCCTTGCGGCCGTGCGCCTCGACATAACGAGAGAAGACCTCCTCGTAGCCGTAGTCGTTGCCGACGCAGGCCATGTGCGAGGCGTCGGAAATCGCAAGCGCTGCGTAGGGACGACGGTTGCTGCGGTAGCGGCCCGTCATCTCCTCCGCAAAATGCATGGCGTCGCAGAGACTGCCGCCGTTGCCGCAGCTCATCACCTTGCCGTCGCCCTCGACGGCGTCCACCATGAGGCCTGCCGCCGCCACGACGGCTTCAATCGTCTTCTCGTTGGAGATCAGGGCGTCGAGCGCATCGCGTGCGTCGTTGAGTGCGGCCAGAACGTTTGCTTTTTCCATGTTGGTCCTCTTTGAGTCTGTGCGGAGCTCAGGGGACGGTCAGGCTGCTCTGTGCCTCTCGATCAGTTCGCGGAAGTGGTCGAAAAGCGGGGCGATGTCATGCGGACCGGGACTGGCTTCAGGGTGCCCCTGGAAGCAGAAGGCCGGCGCGTCGGTGAGCTCAAAGCCCTGCAGCGAACCGTCGAAGAGCGATTCGTGTGTCGGCACGGCGTTGGCGGGAAGCGTTTTTGCATCCACGGCAAAACCATGGTTCTGGCTCGTAATGTACACGTGTCGCGAGCGCAAATCCACCACGGGATGGTTCGCGCCGTGATGGCCGAACTTCATCTTGAGCGTCTTGGCGCCGACGGCGAGCCCCATGATCTGGTGGCCGAGGCAGATGCCGAAAAGCGGAATCTTCCTCGCGATGATCTCGCGGGCGGCCTCGATGGCATACGTGCAGGGGGCGGGGTCGCCGGGGCCGTTGGAGAGGAAGACGCCGTCGGGGTTCATGGCAAGCACGTCCTCCACGGGCGTCTGCGCGGGCACCACGGTCACGCGCATGCCGCGTTCGACGAGCATGCGAAGAATGTTGGTCTTCACGCCGAAGTCGTAGGCGACGACGTGAACGGGGAGCTCTGCGGGCGTCACAAAGCCGGGCCTGCCGTCCGCGGCCTTCATGCTGAAGGCGCCTTCGGTCCACTCATAGGGAGCCTTGCAGGTGACGACCTTGGCAAGGTCCTGGCCCGCCATGCCCTTCCAGGCGGCAACGGCCTTGCGGCCTGCGTCGATCTCGTCCTCGGTGAGCGCACCGTTGCGGGCGACGACGATCACGCCGGCCTGGGCGCCCTTCGTGCGGAGGATGCGCGTCAGGCGGCGCGTGTCCACGCCTGCAATCGCGGGAACGCCCTGCTCGACGAGGTAGTCGGGCAGGGACTTTTCAGAGCGGAAGTTGGAGTGGACGGCGGGAACGTCCCTGACGACGAGGCCTGCGGCATGAACGGCTGCGCCGCCCTCGCGGTCCTGGGCGTTGACGCCGACGTTGCCGACGTGGGCGCCCGTGAGCGTGACGATCTGGCCCGTATAGGACGGATCCGTGAGGACCTCCTGATAGCCGGTCATCGCCGTATTGAAGACGACTTCGGCAACATTGGAGACGCTCGCACCGAAGCTGCGTCCGAGGAGTACCGTGCCGTCCGAAAGAATGAGTGCGGCTTCGGGGCGCGGGTCTTTGAAGAGAGAGTGCATCTGGATGTCTCGAGGCTCTTATTTTTTTTGCCCTATTGTCTAGCTGAGCCGTTAGCGACAAACGGGCTTGGGAACCCTGTCATTCTATGTAGGCGGGAGAGCCCTTTTCCGCTCCTTGTCTGAGCAGAAAACCCTAGTCGCATTGTCCGAAATCGGACGAAGGAAAAGTAATTCCTTTTCATCCGAAAACGGTTCAACAATGGTCGTTTTTGGCGACAAATGCACTCGGTTTTGCCGCCGTCGGGCGGAGGCCCGAGGGGCCTCGCACGACCTCTCAGGCATCCCTTCTGGCGTAGACCGCGTTGGCGATCGTGCTCAGGTCCGTGTACTCGATTTCGATGCCTGCGGGCAGGCCTCTTGCAAGGCGGGTGACGCGCAGCTGCGGCCACCGCTTCTTGAGGGCGTCGATCAGATAGTAGGCGGTTGCGTCGCCCTCGGGCGTGTAGCTCATGGCGACGACGACCTCGCGCAGCACGCCTTCCTCGACGCCCGCCCCCACGCGTTTGAGCAGGAGCGGCATGCCGATGTCGGCGGGTCCGATGCCGTTGACGGGGCTCAGGCGCCCCGAAAGGACGAAGTAGTAGCCGGGCCAGGCGAGCGACGCATCAAGGGCCATCTGGTCCGCCGTGCTCTCCACGACGCAGAGAAGTCCAGGGTCCCTCTCCTCGTCAAGGCACACGGGGCAGATATCCCCTTCGGTGAAGGTGTTGCAGAGGCGGCAGCGGCCGACGCCTCGGCGCACGCGCTCGACGGCGGCGGCGAGTTCGTCGAGGGACTCATCCCTGTTCTGAAGCAGATGGAAGGCGGCGCGCTGGGCCGACCGGGGGCCGTAGCCCGGAAGTTTTCCGAGGGCCTTGACCAGACTCTCGACGGCTGGGGAAAGACGGATGCTCATGGCTTGGGATTCGCGGGCGAGAAGCTCATCTTGATGTCAGCGGGCCTGCCGAAATAGGGCCAGCTCGTGACCAGCACGTCGCAGCGGGTGTCCGCGTAGTCACCCACGTTGTCGCCATTGATGCCGCCTGCGGCGTTGACAACGACGTGCGGGTGCTTCGCCTTCACCTCGCGCACGAAGGCCGCGAGGACCTCGGGCGTGAAGCGTTCGCACTGGATGATGTGCACGCCCTTGTCGGCCCAGAACATGCCGTCCTCGGGCGTGTCGACCTCGACGCAGACCTTGCGCTCGGGCTCCATCGCCATGAGGCGGCGGACCGCATGGACGGGATTGCGCGTGAGGGTTCTGTGCTGGTCGAAGACTAGGATGGAGTCGGAGATACCCGCGCGGTGGATGATGCCGCCGCCCGCCCTGAGCGCGGCGATCGAGAGGATCTTGCCGCCGGGGAAGTGCTTGCGGGTACCCGCCACTTGGATGCGGCCCCAGCGGTCGCGCGCGATGCTCACCATTTCGTGGGTGCGGCGGGCGATGCCCGTGGAGTACTCCATCACGCACTGGGCGACCTTGTAGGTGGCGTGAAGCTGCTCGGGCGTGCCCCAGGCGCGGAGGATCGGAGAGTGCATGAAGGCGTGGTCCCCGTCTCCGTAGAGCATCTCGGTCCTGAGGCCGACGGTCTTGAAGACGCGCTCGGCGATCTCGATGCCGGCGACGATGCCGGTCTCCTTGGGCCAGGCGGTGACGACGTACTCGCCCTTGAGGCCCATGCCTTCGGTCGTGACGTCATGAAGGGCCCAGTCGCCCTCAAGCAGCTCGTCAATGTAGGACTGTGGAATTCGCAGCATCTTGCAGCTCCTGAAGAAAAAAGCCGCCGATCCTTTCGGCATCGACGGCTGTTGGCTTGTCAGCGTTCGGATCGTGTCAGGCTGATCAGAACGGCAGCTTCATACCCGGAGGAAGCGGAACTTCCTTGCGCATGCGCTCCTCGGAGATTTCGGAGAGACGGGTCTGCGCGCTGTTGAAGGCGAGTTGGATCAGGTCCTGAAGCATTTCGACGTCCTCGGGATCCACGACCGAGGGATCGATCACGACGCTCTTGCACTCGTGCTTGCCGGTGATGACGACCTTGACGGCACCGCCGCCGGACTCACCCGCGACTTCCATCGCAGCGATTTCCTCCTGCACCTTGGCAATCTTGGCCTGCATCTTCTGAGCCTGAGCCATGAGACCGCCCATACCGCCGCCGAATCCACGCATATTGTGTTCCTTTATTCAAAAAATCATTCAAGCCGTCAGTCGGTGTTCGCCTTGACGGTAGTGTCGTCAATCGTACCATGAAACAGCGCCTGCACCTGCTTCACGAAGGGGTCGTTGCGGAACCCTTCGATGAGGGCCCTGCGGGCCTCCTCGCGCTCGCGCTCCTCCTGATCGGCCACGGTGCCGCCCGCCACGTCGCCCACCTCGAACTCCACCATGCAGTGGCTTCCGAAATAGGACGAAAGCGCGCGGGAGAGAAGCTCGCGGCCCGTTTCGGTCGCGAATGCCGCGACGCGAAGACGAAGCCTGACGTGGCTTCGGGTGAGCTCAAGCACCTGCGCCGAAGCGGCGAGGTTGCGCAGCGGTCCCGTCAGTCCTGCTCCTGCAATGATCGACCGCCAGTCGAGAGAAGACTCCGAGCGGTCCGGATCGGGACCGCTCTGGGGAATCTCCGGAGCGTACTCAACTGGCGGAGGGTTCTCCCCAGGGAGGCGTGTCGTCGTCGAGCTGCCCGGCGGCGGGGCCCGCGAGTCCGGGAGGCGGCGCCGAGGGACGCGGCAGGGGAGGCATGCCCGAGCTTCGGCCCACGGTCTGTACTCCAGCCGAGGGCGCAGCGGGAGCAGGAACTGCCGCAGGGGCCTGCACGGAGGCGGGCGCCTGAACGGGCGCCCTGCCCGCATCACGGGCGGGCACGCGCGTCACGGCTCTCGCGCCTGCGGGCTTGAAGGCGAGCATGCGCAGCAGAGCCATCGTGAAGCCCGCGTATTCGTCGGGGGCGAGGTTGAGGTCGTTGCGGCCGTGAAGGGCGATCTGGTAGTAGAGCTGGATCTCCTCGGGGGAGAAGGCCTGCTCGAACTCTCGGATCGAGGCGCAGTCGGGATCGTCCTCGCTCACGGCTGCGGGCACACGCTGCACGAGCGCGACGCGGTGCAGCAGGCCCGCGAGGTCGCGGAGCGCCTGCGCAAAGGAAAGGCCCTGCGTCTGCATGGCGTCGGCGACGGCCAGCATGCCCGCGCCGTCACCTGCGGCGAGCGCCCTGAGAATGCCCGTGAGGGTTTCGCCGCCGCTCATGCCGAGCATGCGGCGCACACCTTCCTGCGTCACGCCGTCGCCGCAGTAGGCGATGGCCTGGTCAAGAAGCGAAAGGCCGTCTCGCATGGAGCCGCGGGCGCCCTGGGCGAGCACGCGCAGCGCGCCTTCCTCGAACGGAATGCCCTCTTCGGTGAGGATGCGGCTCATGTGGCCCACGACGTCCTGGGGCGTCATGTTGCGCAGATTGAACTGCAAACAGCGCGAGAGCACGGTGATGGGCACCTTCTGCGGGTCCGTCGTCGCGAGGATGAACTTCACGTATTCGGGCGGCTCCTCAAGCGTCTTGAGCATGGCGTTGAAGGCCGTCGAGCTCAGCATGTGGACTTCGTCGATCATGTAAACCTTGAAGCGGCCCTGCGTGGGCGCGTACATCGCGCGCTCAAGGAGCGCGGTCATGTCCTCGACCGAACGGTTGCTCGCCGCGTCCATCTCGATGTAGTCGGGGAAGCGTCCCTCGTCGATCGCGCGGCAGGCGGGGCAGACTCCGCAGGGATGAGCCGTCATGTCGCCGTGGCCGTCCGCCCCCTGGCAGTTGAGGGCCTTGGCAAAGATGCGGGAGATCGTCGTCTTGCCGACGCCGCGGGTTCCCGTGAAGAGATAGGCGTGATGAAGGCGCTTTTCCGTGAGAGCGCGCGTGAGCGCGGTCACGACGTGCTCCTGGCCGACGATCGTGTCGAAGTCATGAGGCCGCCACTTTCTGGCGAGCACCTGATAGCTGCTCATCCTGTGTCCTTAGTGCTGAGTGAATGTGCAAGAACCTTTATTTTAGCGGCTCAACGTCCGGCCGCCCTGAGAAGCGCCTCGCCCGAAAGCCTGCAGATGCGCCAGTCTGGCAGCACCTCGGCGCCGAGTCCCTCGTAGAAGTCGATGGCGGGCTGGTTCCAGTCGAGCACGCTCCAGTCGAAGCGGCCGCAGCCCTCGTCGAGCGCCTTCTGCGCAAGGTGCCGGATGATCGCCTTGCCGTAGCCGCGGCGGCGCGCGTCCTCGACGACGAAGAGATCCTCAAGGTAGAGGCCTCGCCTCGTGAGGAAGGTGGAGAAGTTGTAGAAGTAGAGCGCGAAGCCCACGGGGCGCTCGGCGCCCGTCGCCTCGTTCACCTCCCAGGCAAGCACGCAGCCGATGACGGCGCGCGGGCCGAAGAGCTCCTCGCGAAGCTGCTCGGACGTGGCCTTGCAGTGGGATTCGAGTCGCTCGTAGCGGGCGAGCGCATGAATGAGGCCGCATACGACCTCGACGTCCTCTTCTCGGACGGGGCGGATTTCCAAACTCATGAGGGAAAGCAATTCCTGCGATAGAAAAATGCGTCCGCGCCCGCTCGAAGGGGCTTGGGACATGCAGGAACATTCTAGAGGAAGGCGGAGGCGGGGTGACAAAAAAGGCGCGATTCGCCTTGAACCACGCCCGAACGCGTCCGCCACAACGGAGGCGGAGAAAAAATGAAAATGGCGAGCCTTGTCCTCGGCACTGCTGCTGACCAGTATGGCTGCTTCGTTCCCGACCTGACCAGGTTCCTGGGGACAGCATGCGAGGGGACCCGCCAAGCCCGATAGTCTACAGAAAGAAGCAGATTTTTGCAAAATATCCTTTTTCCGCCGTCCGAAGCCCCCTGCACGAGCGGCCTCTTGGTGCTACTATAGGTACACTTTCCGGCGCGGATTCCAATCCGCCGCCCTCATCCCTGGCACGGATTCGTTCTGCAGTCCTTCAAGTGCCGCTTTCCCGAACACAACATCTTGCACTCAGTCCTGCGGCATTTATGCCTGCTCCCCCGTGCGGCCCAAGGTCGACGGTCACATGACAGGCCCGCAGTCCGTCAGGACAGTTTCTCACACCGGAGTCATCATGAGCGAAATCATTCACGTCACCGACGAAAACTTCGAAGAAGTCGTCTCCCAGCCCAACGTCACGGTCCTCGTCGACTTCTGGGCTCCGTGGTGCGGTCCCTGCCGCATGCTCGCCCCGCGCCTCGAACAGGCTGCCGAAACCTTTGACGGCCGCGTCGTGATCGCCAAGTACAACTGCGACGAAGCCAGCCGCTTCGCCGGCGAGTACAACGTGCGCGGCATCCCGACCGTGATCGCCTTCAAGAACGGCCAGCACGTCGGTGAACGCACGGGCCTGTGCGATCAGGAAACGCTCAACGCCTTCATCGAAGCTCACCTCTAAGCCGCTTTGCGGCAGGCGGAGCCGCACGCCTCATGCGGCTCCATGCATTTCTCCCAACACGCCCCTCCGACGGGCCGTCTTCTCGGGCCGTCAAAATCCGCTATGCATCTTTCCGACCTCAAGTCCCTTCACATCTCGCAGCTGCTCGACATCGCCTACGCGCTCGAAATCGACAACGCCCAGCGCATGCGCAAGCAGGAGCTCATGTTCGCCATTCTCAAGAAGAAGGCCAAGAGCGGCGAGCAGATCTTCGGTGACGGCACGCTCGAAGTGCTTCCCGACGGCTTCGGCTTCCTTCGCAGCCCTGACACCTCCTATCTTGCGAGCACGGACGACATCTACATCTCGCCCTCCCAGATCCGCCGCTTCAATCTTCACACCGGCGACTCGATCGAAGGCGAGGTCCGCACGCCCAAGGACGGCGAACGCTACTTCGCACTCGTGCGCGTCGACTCCGTCAACGGCCTGCCGCCCGAGAGCATCAAGCACCGCATGCTGTTCGAGAACCTGACGCCGCTCTTCCCGAACGAGCATCTCGTGCTCGAGCGTGACATGCGCGGCGACGAGAACCTCACGGGCCGCATCATCGACATGATCGCCCCGATCGGCAAGGGCCAGCGCGCCCTGATCGTTGCTCCTCCGAAGTCCGGCAAAACGGTCCTGATGCAGCACATCGCCCACGCGATCATCGCCAACCACCCCGACGTCACTCTCTTCGTCCTCCTCATCGACGAACGTCCCGAGGAAGTGACCGAAATGCAGCGCTCCGTCAAGGCCGAGGTCGTCGCCTCCACCTTCGACGAACCCGCCGCCCGTCACGTCCAGGTGGCCGAAATGGTCATCGAGAAGGCCAAGCGCCTTGCCGAAAGCAAGCGCGACGTCGTCATCCTCCTCGACTCCATCACGCGTCTCGCCCGCGCCTACAACACCGTGATTCCGTCTTCGGGCAAGGTGCTCACGGGCGGCGTGGACGCCAACGCCCTGCAGCGCCCGAAGCGCATCTTCGGCGCCGCCCGCAACCTTGAGGAAGGCGGCTCGCTCACGATCATCGGCACCGCCCTCGTCGACACGGGCTCCCGCATGGACGACGTGATCTACGAAGAATTCAAGGGCACGGGCAACAACGAAATCCACCTCGAGCGCCGCATGGCCGAAAAGCGCGTCTACCCGGCCATCAACCTCAACCGCTCGGGCACCCGCCGCGAGGAACTCCTCCTCAAGCCGGACGTCCTGCAGAAGGTCTGGATCCTGCGCAAGTTCCTCTACGACATGGACGAACTCGAGGCAATGGAATTCCTGCTCGACAAGATGAAGGCCACGAAGAACAACGTCGAGTTCTTCGAGCTCATGAAGAAGTAAGTCCCGGAGGGACCGAAAACAAGAAAGGCACCGTCAAGATGGCGGTGCCTTTTCCTTTTCCGACTCAAGCCCGTCGGCCCGCGCCGAAGTTCACGTCAAAATTTAAGTCGACTTATGCAAAACCTTCCGTCAGGGCAGGTCTGCGCGGATGTGGGAGGCGACGACCTCGTCGTCCGTGCAGGTGACCTCGATGTGGTGGAAGCCCGCCTCCTGAAGTCGGCGGACGATGCGCGGATGGAGCGTGACGGCGACGCCGTTCGTCACCCAGTCGCGAACCTCCGAAACGGGGCGGATCGCATGGAAGAGCGCGTCGACGGCGTCCGTGCTCGTGATGTAGATGATCGGAGACGGACCGTGAGCGGCCATGAGGATGTCGCTGCGCTGTTCGGGCGTGAGCTCGAGCGGCACGCGGACGTAGATGCACATCGTGATGACGTCTGAGCCGATGCTCCTTAACTGCTCGGGCAGCCATTCGCGGCCGGTCTGGCCGCGCAGGAAGAGCACGCGCGAAGGAGCCCCCCTGTGCTTGAGGATCTCCCAGAGCGCCTCGCTGCCGGAATCCTCGGCGTCGCCCTCGGGGTAGATGAGCTTCACGTCGTCGCCCCAGGCGGCGCGGATCACCTTTGCGGTGCCCTCGCCTACCGTGGCGAGCGTGATGTGCTCGGGCCATGCCTTCACCCAATGGGCTGCGGCGGCAACCGATGCGGGGCTCGGAAGAATGACCATCTCGACGTCGTCAAGGTTGTCCAGGCGCTCCTGAACAAGATCGCAGTCCTCCTTGCCGGGCAGCTCGATCCTGAACGCCGGCCAGCGCCAGCACTCAATCCCCTCCTTGAGGAGCACGCCGGCGAGGCGGTTGTTCGCTTCGCCGGGTCGCATCAGAATGACGGGCCTTTGTAAAGCCATAAATCCCTCTTGACCTGAATTAACCGAGAACAGCCTTCAGTATAGCGTCTGCGCCCTGACGGCGGAGGTCCTCAACCACGCGCGCCGCAAGCGCTTCAGGCTCCGTCCAGGGACCGCGGGCCTCGCTGCGGATGGCTTCGCCGGTCTTGTGGTTGCCCACGAGGGCGCGCAGGTAAAGCTCCCCGCCCTCGATGATGCCGTAGGCGGCGAGCGGAACCTGGCAGGAGCCGCCGAGCGCGCGGGAGACGGCGCGTTCGGCCGTGCAGCAGGCGCGGGTGTGCGGGTCATTGAGGAAGGCGAGAGCCTCGTGCATGACGGCGTTGTCGGAGCGGATCTCGACGCCGAGGGCGCCCTGGCCCGGAGACGGCAGGCTCACTTCGGCCGGAATGATCGAGCGGATGCGGTCGTGGAGCTCAAGACGCTTGAGGCCGGCGGAGGCCATCACGAGGGCGTCGTATTCGCCGGCGTCGAGCTTGCGCAGGCGCGTGCCGACGTTGCCGCGAACGGGAAGCACTTCAAGGTGCGGATAGTTCATGCGGAGCATGAGCTCGCGGCGAAGGCTGGCAGTGCCCACGCGGGCGCCGGCGGGCATGTCGTCAAGGCTCGCGTACTTCGGGGAGACGAAGGCGTCGCGCGGATCCTCGCGTTCGCTCACGGCGACGAGGTCGAAGCCCTCGGGAAGCTCCATCGGAACGTCCTTGAGGGAGTGCACGGCGAGATCGGCCTCGCCCGCCTCCATGGCGACTTCAAGCTCCTTCACGAAGAGCCCCTTGCCGCCCACCTTGGAGAGCGTGCGGTCGAGGATCTGGTCGCCTCGCGTCGTCATGCCGAGGAGCTCCACGCTCGCGGACGGATAGCGGGCGCGCAGCACGGACTGGATGTGAAGGGCCTGCCACATGGCAAGGGGGCTTTCGCGGGTGGCGATGACGCAGCGTTCGAAATTGGACATGATGATGAATCTGAATGTCTGTGAATGTCCGTCGTCCAGACGTTGGCGGACGGCTCTAATAAAGGGAAAACCGAAAAGCGGCGGGCGCCTTCCGGTCATTTTCCTGATTGTAACAGTCGAACTTTGCTCGACGCTTAACAAGATCCGCCGTTCGTCCCGCACGGGACTCGAAAACCTCTCCCGCACGCTTGCACGCGACGGCGGGACGTGACATAATTTCGTCCTTTCCCAGTTGGCACGTGGACAGGCATGCCTGTCGTAAGACCCGACGAATTCGGGCGGACTCGCAAGGCCGTCAGGGCGACCGACAACCAAAACTAGGAATTACCTTAAAAATGAAGAAAGGCATTCATCCCGAATACCGCGAAGTCGCTTTCGTCGACCTCTCCATCAACCAGACGTTCATCATCCGTTCCGCCGCTCAGACGCGTGAAACGATCGAAATCGACGGCGTGACCTACCCGATGTACAAGCTTGATACGTCCTCCGCCAGCCACCCGTTCTACACGGGCGCTCAGACGCGCATCGTCGAAGCCGGCCGCGTTGAAAAGTTCCGCGCCAAGTTCGCCGCCAAGCAGCAGGCCATGAACGCCGCCGCCGAAGCCGCCAAGGCCGCCAAGTAATATTGCCGGTTCAGGCCCGTGCGGCCCGTCCGCACGTCGCTTCCAGAAAGGGCAGTCTCCGATTCGTCGGACTGCCCTTTTCATTTGCCCCGAAAAAACGGACAATGTCCGCAATGTCCGAAACGTCAACTTAGGAGCCCTCCGTGCTCAGCCAGCGATCCACTCCCGTCAAAATGTCCCAGGAAGCCGCCCGCAAGCTCCCTCGCTGGAGCCTTCTCGCGCTTCTGACCATCTTCGCCTTCAGCGGTTTCTGGGCGACAGGGCTCTGGACGCTTCGCGACGCACTGAGCTTCGGCACGGCCTCCGCCATGCTTGACGGCGGCGCATCCGCCTGGCTCATGCCCATGATGGCCGACTCTCCGATCACGGAGGCGGGTCCGCTCGCGGGCTGGCTCACCGCCGTCATCATCGCCTTCGGCCGCCTCACGGGACTCATGGGCGACATCGCCGCGGTGCGCTTCGCCGCGTGCCTTCTCTTCGCGCTCACCACGGCCGCCCTTTGGTACGGCACCTGGCACCTCGCCCGACGCCCTGAGGCGCAGCCCATCGCCTTCGCCTTCGGCGGCGAGGCGAGTCCTCGCGACTACAGCCGCGTCGTCGCCGACGTCGCCGTACTGCTCTTCGTCGCAACCTTCGGCATCCTCACCCGCCAACACGAGGCGCTTCCAGACACGACGCTCCTCACGATGGCCGCGCTGAGCTTCTACGGCCTCACGCTCGGCATCAGGCGCCCCGTTCCCGGCGCCTTCACCGCAGGTCTCGCAGCAGGTCTGGCCGTCGTCTCCTCGACGCTCTTCGCGAGCTGCTGGC
Organism: Sutterella wadsworthensis 2_1_59BFAA; assembly: GCF_000297775.1. Classification (GTDB taxonomy): domain Bacteria; phylum Pseudomonadota; class Gammaproteobacteria; order Burkholderiales; family Burkholderiaceae_F; genus Sutterella; species Sutterella wadsworthensis_A. Next base: position 51,089 of record NZ_JH815522.1, on the reverse strand, counting down.
TCCTCGTACTCGCCCTCATCACGATCCAGTGCCTCAAGGCCTTCTCGCACCATCGCCCGAAGCGCCTTCTCATCACGATCGCCGGCGCGCTCGCGGGCTTCCTGCCCTGGCCCCTGCTCGCCTTCGCCGTCGACCCCGCGCAGGCCGCGGTCTGGTTCGGCGAATGGCTGCCCGCCCAGCTCGCGCACTTCTCGCTGGCGGGCTCCGACACCTATCTCTGGTTCGCCCGCAACGCCCTCTGGTACCTCTGCCCCATCTGGCCCTTCGCCATCTGGGGACTCTACGTCTGGCGCCATCAGATCCGCCAGACGCACATCCTGCTGCCTGCGGCCGCGCTCATGGCAGGCATCCCCGCCGTGGTCTTCTCCTCCTTTCAGGCCTACGACACGGTCTTCCTCGCCTTCCTGCCAATGCTCTCCGTCACTGCGGCCTTCGGTCTCGTAACCGTCCGCCGCGGCTACGAGAACGTGCTCGACTGGTTCTCGCTCACGATCTTCACGCTCGGCCTGCTCGTGCTCTGGGCCTACTGGTTCGCCTGGCTCACGAGCTTCGCACCGAAGATGGCCGAGTCCCTGCAGATGCTCGCCCCCGGCAGCGCCCCCGTCTTCGACTCGGGCCTGGTGCTCGCCTGCCTCGTCTCCCTCGTCTGGTTCGTCTTCGTCGGCTGGCGCCTCACGCACCGCCCCGTCGTTGCATGGCGCGGTCCGTGGCTCGCCGCCGCAGGCATCACCGCCTTCTCCGCCTCGCTCGTGGGCCTCTACCACACGGCGCTCGACGTCAACCGCTCCTACGAGCCCGTCGTCAAGGCGGTCGCCCGCAACCTTGAGGCCAAGGGCATGCAGCCCGGCGACGTCGTATGCGGCACGGGCATGAACCACGGCCTGCAGGCGGTCTTCAAACACTACGCGGACCTCGACGTCCTCGTGCGCGCCCGCCTCGACGAGTGCCGCTTCACGATTGACAGGTCCAGAAGCGGCGCCCTCCTGCCCGACAGCTTCCGTCGTCCTCACACCGATGAAGCCTTCACCGTCATCCAAAACCGCTGAACTTAGCCCCTCATGACGACACTGACGCCTCCCAAGACATCGTTCGCAGCGCTCATGCGCCTTGCGGGCCCCATTTTCGTCGCCAACATCGCCATCGTCGGCAGCGGCACGATCGACACGATCATGGCCGGCCAGCTCGGCAAGAACCACCTTGCCGCCATCGCCGTCTCCATCGCCGCCACAATCTCCGTGGTGATGGGCCTTGCAGGCATCCTCCAGAGCCTCTCCCCGATTGCGGGCCACCACTACGGCGCCCGCAACTACAGGGCCGTGGGCGAGGAACTCGAGCAGAACTTCTGGCTCGGCGGCTTCCTCTGCCTCTTCGGCGTTCCGCTCCTCATGTACACGGACCTCTGGATCTCGCTCGGCAAGGTCGAGGGCGAGGTCGCGCGTATGGCCGCCGAATTCCTCTTCTTCACCGCGCTCGCGCTGCCCGCCTGCCTCTTCGCCCGAACCTTCATCTCGGTCAACGCGGCCCTCTCGCGCCCGCGCATCACGATGTGGGTCTCGCTTGCCATGCTCGCCCTCAAGGTGCCTCTCAACGGCATCTTCATGTACGGCTGGCTCGGCTTCCCCGCCATGGGCGGCTCGGGCGCAGGCGTCTCGTTCTGCATCCTCAACTACCTCGCCTTCCTCTGCTACCTCGCCATCTGGAAGCGCGACGCCTTCTACCGCACGATGCACGCCGAACGCATCTTCGGCCCGAGGTGGGCGCTGATGAAAGAGCAGCTCCACGTCGGCATTCCGATCGGCCTGAGCACCTTCTTCGAGGTCTCGAGCTTCACGCTGATGGCAATCTTCGTCGCACGCTTCGGCTCCGAGGCCGTTTCCGCCCACCAAATCGTGGCCAACATCACGAGCCTCTGCTACATGCTGCCCCTCTCGATCGGCATCGCCTCGTCCGTACTCATCTCCCAGTGCCTCGGTGCACGTTGGCCGGCCGTGGCCTACACGGTGCTCACGCGCACGCTCAAGGTCTCGGTGGCGAGCGCGACCTGCATCGTCACCATCCTCTTCTTCGCGCGCCACTGGCTCGTGACGCTCTACTCGTCCGACACGGGCGTGTGCGCGATGGCGGCCTCGCTCCTCATCTTCGGCTGCCTCTACCACGTCTTCGACGCCATGCAGTCCGTGAGCTCGTTCGCCCTTCGAGGCTACCGCGTCACGCGCCTGCCGATGATCATCTACGGCGTCATGCTCTGGGGCGTGGGCCTCGGCGGCGGCTACATGCTCGCCTTCGGCAACCCGATCACGGGCGAGCCGATGGGCGCCTACGGCTTCTGGAGCGCCACGGCCGCAGGCCTCTGGCTCACGGGCATCTCGCTCGCCTGCATGGCCATCTGGGTGGGCCGGCAGTTCGCCCGCGACGACAACCACACGCCCGAGGAGATCGAGGAGGCCGTCAAGGTCTCCAGAGCCTGACGACGGACTTCGGGTACACGGCACTGACAAAGGCGCGGGAGGCGGCTCCCGCGCCTTTTTTCCTGCCCGCAGGCCTTGCGCTATGATTGACGATCAGGTCCCCCCGTCAGGAGTTCGGCATGTCAACCATCCTCTTTCCCAGCCCGATTTTCGGTCCCGTGCACAGCCGCCGTCTAGGCGTTTCGCTCGGCGTCAACCTGCTGCCCGCCGACGGCAAGCTCTGCAGCTTCGACTGCATCTACTGCGAATGCGGCCTCAACGGCCAGCACCGTCCCGAGTTGAGGATGCCCACGCGTGAAGCCGTGCGCGAAGCCCTTCGCGCCAAGCTCGAGAGCATGAAGGCCGAAGGCGTCCTGCCCGACACGATCACCTTCTCGGGCAACGGCGAGCCCACCTCGCACTCCGACTTTGAGGGCATCATCGACGACACGCTCGCGCTTCGCGACGAGTACGCGCCTAAAAGCCAGGTGAGCGTCCTCACCAACGCCACCCACATCGTCAGGAACGGCGTCTTCCGCGCGCTCCTCAGGGTCGACAACGCGCTCCTCAAGCTCGACACCGTCGACGAGGACTACATTCACCTCGTCGACCGCCCCACGAGCCGCTACGACCTGCCGAAGCTCATCGAGCGCATGAAAGCCTTCGAAGGCCGCTGCATCATCCAGACGATGTTCATGAAGGGCGAATGGGAGGGCCGAAGCGTCGACAACACGGGGGACGAGTACGTCGACCCCTGGCTCGACGCCCTCAGGGAGATCGGCCCCAGACTCGTGACGATCTACACGCTCGACAGGGAGACGCCTGGCAAGAACCTCCTCAAGGCGCCCCGCGAGCGTCTCGACGAGATCGCCGCACGCGTGAACGCGCTCGGCATCCCGACCACCGTGAGCGGCTGAGTCCACAAAGCGCGAACAAAAAAACTCCGCCAGACCAGAAGTCGGCAGAGTTTTTTTTCATTGCTCGAGGAGCCGTCGCGGAGGACGGCCCTCAGAAGCTGCATCAGTAGCGGCGGCTTTCAAGCGCAGCGATGCGGTCCTCAATGGACGGATGGGTCGCGAAGAGCGAGCCGATGCCGCCCGAGATGCCGAAGCCCTTGACGGCCCCCGGAAGCTCGTTCTGGGCCTCCATGCCGCCAAGGCGGCGCAGGGCGTTGATCATGGGCTGGTTGGACTGCATGATCTCGGCGGCGCCGGCGTCGGCGTGGTATTCACGCCAGCGGGAGAAGTAGGCGACGACCATGCCGGCAAGGAAGCCAAGGCAGATGTCGAGAACAAGGCTCGTCACGTAGTAGCCGACACCCGGAGCATCGTCTTCGTTGCGGAGGATCTGACGGTCGACCACCCAGCCGATGATGCGGGAGAAGAACACGACGAAGGTGTTCATCACCCCCTGAAGCAGGGTCTGCGTGACCATGTCGCCGTTCTTGACGTGGGAGATCTCGTGGGCGAGCACGGCCTCGACTTCGTCGCGGTTCATGATGTTGAGAAGCCCCGTGGAGACGGCCACCATGGCGCTCGAGGCGGAGGCGCCGGTCGCGAAGGCGTTGGGCTCGCCTTCGTAGATGCCGACTTCAGGCATCGGGATGCCGGCCCTTTCGGCTTCGTGGCGCACGACGCCGACGAGGTAGGCTTCAAGACCGGGCTGGGGATTGTTCGTGTCGATCATCTGCACGCCCATGCTCATCTTGGCCATCTGCTTGCTCATGAGCAGCGAGATGATCGAGCCGCTGAAGCCGACGACCATCGAGAAGATGAAGAGGGCGGAAAGGTTGAGGGACGAGCCCGCCATGGTGCCGAAGTTGACGCCGAACACCATCTGCACGACCGTGAGGATCACGCTGAGCATGATGAAGACGGCGAGGTTGGCGAGCACCAACAGACCAATGCGCTTAAACATACTGTTCCAATTTCCTTTTTTTTCTGCGTGGACAGAATGAGCGATGCATGTTCAGGGAACGGCGGACGTTCCATCGCTCATGCAGCCGCCGTTCATTCATTGCTTAATTGTATGAAGACGCGACGTTCAATATGTTTGGCGTCATCACGACAATTGTAACAAAGGTCTCAAAATCACTTGGAGAAAGGCCTTGATGACCGATTCCCGTGCAGGATGCATGCCTCGCGCACGCACGAGGACTACTTGACGTCCTCGATGCGGCGCGGCGGGAAGCTGTCCCAGGCGCCGCAGCCGAGGCAGTGCCAGGAGAAGGACGAGGCAAGGAAGCCGCAGTTCGAGCACTGGTACTTCGTGAAGCGGCGGCCGTGGCGCTGCAGGAGCGTGGCGAGGAGCTTCGTCTCCTCGTCGTCGGGGCGCTCCTTCTGACGAAGCGTCATCATGGTCGAAAAGGCGGAGAGGCTAGGACGCCTGGCGAGCATCTCGACGACGCTCTCGCCCGCCTTTTCAAGGCCCTCCCAGGCGGCGAGGCGCTTGACGGCCTCCTCCATCACGTCGGCGCCGCCGTTGTCGGCGAGCGCCTTGTGCAGAAGCACGACGGCCTCATCCCTGCGGCCGAGCGCGTCGAGCGCATCGGCGACGCGGCCGACGACGAGCGGCAGGTAGGCGGGCGTGCGCTTCATGACGCCGTTCCAGCAGCGCAGGGCACGTTCGGCGTTGCCGAGCGAGAGCGCGACGGCGCCAGCGGCAATGCCCGCACGCGGAGACTCGGGGCACTTTTCAAGCGCATGACGAACGTGGTCGTCGGCAAGCTCGAAGTCCTTGCGGCGGACGGCCTCCTCGGCGAGCTCGCAGTAGTAGTGGGCGATCTCGGAAGCGAGATTTTCACCCGCCTGTACCTCGAGTTGGCGCGAGACGTCGATGGCGGAGGTCCACTCGTGCTCGATGCAGTAGATCTTAAGGAGCGCGCGCAGCGCGTCCAGATGTTCGGTGGGGTTGCGCAGGAGCCTGCGGTAGGTCTCCTCGGCGCGGTCGAAGAGGCCAGCGGTCATGTAGTCCTCGCCAAGAGCCTGGAGTGCCTTGACGCGGTCCTCCTCGGGGATATCCTCGCGGTTGACAAGGTGGTTGTGGAGCTTGATCGCGCGCTCGAACTCGCCGCGGCGGCGGAAGAGCGTGCCGAGCACGTGGTGGAGCTCGATGAGCTCGGGGTCGAGCCTGACGACTTCGATGAAGGGATCGATGGCCTTGTCGGGACGGTCGCTCATGAGCATGGCCACCCCGCGCGAATACGCCTCGGGGAGCCGCCTGGAATTCCGCTCGCGCTCGCCTGCGTCGAGCCCACGGGCCCACCAGCCAGCGGCGAAGAGCACGGGAATGAGGACCAGATACCAAAGTTCGGATTCCATAAAAGGCCTTTTCTTGTCGTTAGTCAGGATTCGGTGACATTGTGGCACGCGATGCGGGCTCGGGACAAATCCCGCGCTGTCATCACGAAAAAAGGCTGCCGGCATTTTCATGCCGCAGCCTTTTTTGTGTTCCTCTGGGGACCGTCGGACCGGAGCCCTTCGATCCCCGCGGATCAGCTTCGTTCAGAATTACCTCTGTTCGAGCTTGGCCTTGAGGAGAGCGCCGAGGTTGGTCGTGCCGGAGGCAGCCGTGGCATCGGCGTTGAGACGATCGAGAGCGTCACGGGCTTCAGCAGCGTCCTTCGCACGGATGGAGAGCTGGATGGAGCGGTTCTTGCGGTCGATGTTCGTGATGAGAGCTTCGACTTCGTCGCCGGCGGCGAGACGCGTCGTGGCGTCTTCAACGCGGTCGGCGGAGATTTCAGCAGCGCGGAGGTAGCCTTCGACGTCGTTGCCGAGGTCGATGACGGCGCCCTTGGCGTCAACGGACTTCACCGTACCCTTGACGAGCGTGTTCTTGTCGTGGGTGGAAGCGAAGTTGGAGAACGGATCGCCGCCCATCTGCTTGATGCCGAGGGAGATGCGTTCACGTTCCGTGTCGATCGCGAGAACGACGGCTTCGAGTTCGTCGCCCTTCTTGTACTTGCGAACGGCTTCTTCACCGGACTCATTCCAGGAAAGGTCGGAGAGGTGGACGAGACCGTCAATGCCGCCCGGGAGACCGATGAACACACCGAAGTCGGTGATGGACTTGATCTGGCCGGAGACCTTGTCGCCCTTCTTGTGGGACTGGGCGAAGTCTTCCCACGGATTCGGCTTGCACTGCTTCATGCCGAGGGAGATGCGGCGGCGTTCTTCGTCGATGTCGAGAACCATGACTTCGACTTCATCGCCGAGCGTGACGACCTTACGCGGATCAACGTTCTTGTTCGTCCAATCCATTTCGGAGACGTGGACGAGACCTTCGATGCCGGCTTCGACTTCAACGAAGGCACCGTAGTCGGTGATGTTCGTGACCTTGCCGAAGAGGCGGGTGCCCTGCGGGTAGCGGCGGGCGATGCCGACCCACGGGTCTTCGCCGAGCTGCTTGAGGCCGAGGGAGACGCGGTTCTTGTCCTGGTCGAACTTGAGAACCTTGGCTTCGAGTTCCTGACCAACCTGAACGACTTCGCTCGGGTGGCGGACGCGACGCCAGGCGAGGTCCGTGATGTGGAGGAGACCGTCGATGCCACCGAGGTCGACGAAGGCGCCGTAGTCGGTGATGTTCTTGACGATGCCCTTGACGATGGCGCCTTCCTTGAGCGTTTCGAGGAGCTTGGCGCGTTCTTCGCCCATGTTGGCTTCAACGACGGCACGGCGGGAAACCACGACGTTGTTGCGCTTGCGGTCGAGCTTGATAACCTTGAATTCGAAGGTCTTGCCTTCGTACGGCGTCGTGTCCTTGACCGGACGGGTGTCCACGAGGGAGCCCGGGAGGAAGGCGCGGATGCCGTTGGTCATGACGGTGAGACCGCCCTTGACCTTGCCCGTGACCGTACCGGTGACGAGTTCACCGGATTCGAGAGCCTGTTCGAGGTTCATCCAGGCGGCGAGGCGCTTGGCCTTGTCGCGGCTGAGGATCGTGTCGCCGTAGCCGTTTTCGACGGATTCGATGGCGACGGAGATGAAGTCGCCCGGCTGGACGGTCACTTCACCACGGTCATCCTTGAACTCTTCGATGGGCACATAGGCTTCGCTCTTGAGGCCGGCGTTGACGACGACGAAGTTGTAGTCGACGCGGACGACTTCAGCGGTGATGACTTCACCCTGACGCATTTCCTGGTGAGCGAGGCTTTCGGCAAAAAGCTCAGCGAAGGATTCGGGCTTGTTGGTTTCGTTGGTCATTGTTTGAAATAAAGATACACACCCGCAGCAGAAGGCCTTGGGCGGAGTTGATGAAAATGCAAGACGCCCCTTCGGGCGACCTGCGGAAAAAAATGAACGCTTATTCTACGACAACTTTTTGGTCTCGTCCCACCACTCGAGGACTTTTTTTACGACTTCCTCGATGCCCATGTAGGACGTGTCGAGAAGGCGTGCGTCCTCGGCGGGCTTCAGAGGCGCCGTGGCCCTCTGGCTGTCGCGACGGTCGCGCTCCTCAAGATCGGCAGTAAGCGCCTCGAGGTCGGCCGTTTCGCCACGTTCGAGCAGCTGGCAGTACCTGCGCTCGGCGCGGACCCTGGCCGTTGCGGTCATGAAGACCTTGAGCGGAGCCTCGGGGAAGACCACCGTGCCCATGTCCCTGCCGTCGGCGACGAGACCGGGCAGGCGGGCGGCGTTCTTCTGCAGCGCAAAGAGCGCGGCTCGAACGCCGGGCACCACGGCCACGCGGCTCGTGGCGGAGCTCACTTCCTCGGCACGGATGGCCGTCGTCACGTCGCGACCGTCGAGAAGGATGCGGCCGCCCTCGAACACGGGGGAGAGCCCTTGGGCCGCCGCCGTGAGCGCCTGCGCGTCGTCAAGGTCGATCCCCTTCGAAAGGGCGTCGAGGGTCGCGATGCGGTAGAGCGCGCCGCTGTCGAGGTAGTGGAAGCCAAGCGCGTCGGCGACTCGGGACGCGATCGTGCCCTTGCCGCTCGCGGCGGGGCCGTCAAGCGTAATAACCGGAATGCAGTCTGTCATGAAATCTCTCGTCTGTTGGCTCGCCCAGCGGATCTCTTCGCGCTGGCGAGGCCATCAGTCTACAACAGGGTAAGATCCGAGAAGGCGCCAGTGCTCGGTCCTCGCCTCCATGGCCGCAAGCGCTTCGCGAACGCCGGGGGTCTCGACCGAGCCCTCGACGTCGATGAAGAAGTTGTAGTCCCAGAAGCCGTTGCGGGCGGGACGGCTCTCGATGCGGACCATCTGCACGCCGTTCTCGGCCATCGGCGTCATCATGTCGTAGAGCGAGCCCGGCACGTTGGGCACCGAGAAGACGATGCTCGTCTTGAAGGCCTTCGGAGTTTCGAGGATCATCTCGGGCTCGCGCGCCATCACGAGGAAGCGCGTGCGGTTGCCCTCGCCGTCCTGAATGCTCTTGGCTGCGGCGCGCAGGCCGTAGATGTCGGCCGCCACGATCGCGGCAATCCCCGCCGCGCCCCGCTCGATCGAGGCCCTGCGGGCCCCTTCGGCATTGGACGAGACGGCGATGCGCTCGGCGTCGGGCATGTGACGCGAGAGCCACCCCCTGCACTGCGCGAGCGCCTGCGCATGCGCGTAGACACGCCTGACGTCCTCGAGACGCTTCTCGAGCGTGAGCAGATTGTGGACGACGGGCACGGACACCTCGCCCACGATGCAGAGGCGGCGCTCGAGCAACAAGTCGAGCGCGTGCGTGACCGTGCCGTTCGTGTTGTTTTCAATCGCAATGACGCCGAAACGCGCCTCACCGCTCTCGACCGCATCGAGAACGGCGTCGAAGTCGGGTTCGGCGATCGCCTTCGCCTCACGTCCGAAGACGGCCCTGACGGCCTGCTCGGAGAAGGTCCCCGCAGGCCCGAGAAAGGCGACGACGCCGTCAGTGACGCTCGACATGGCGCCCCGCGAAGTCGCGCATGAAGGCGGTGAGCCTCTCGACGCCCTCCATGGGCATCACGTTGTAGAGCGACGCGCGCAGGCCGCCCACGGAGCGGTGGCCGGCGAGATTCGTCAGGCCCTGCGCCTCGGCCTCCTTCACGAAGACGGGCAGGAGCGTCTCGTCGGCGAGCGTGAAGACGACGTTCATGCGGCTGCGGGCTTCGGGCGCGATGCGGCTCACGTAGAAGTCGCCCATGCTGTCGATGGTGTCGTAGAGAAGGGCCGAGCGCTCCTTCGCGCGACGGTCCATCTCGGCGACGCCGCCCTGCTCGTCGACCCAGCGGGCCATCAGCATGGCGGTGTAGAACTGAAGCACGGGCGGCGTGTTCTGCAGACTGTTGTTCCTGGCGTAGACGCTCCAGTCGAGCATCTGCGGCACGGTTTCGGCGGCGCAGCCGAGCTGGTCGCGGCGCACGATCACGCAAGCGAGGCCCGCGGTGCCGAAGTTCTTCTGAACGCCGGCCCAGACGGCCGCATAGCGGGTCCAGTCGACGGGACGGCTCATGAAGTTACTCGACATGTCGGAGACGAAGAGAGCGTCGTTGTCGTCAACGGCGGGCAGGCCCTTGAATTCGGTGCCGTCGACCGTTTCGTTGTCGCAGAAGTAGACGTACTCGACGTCGCGCGGAACATGGATCACGTTCGCCGGCAGCTCGCGGTTGTTGCCAGCCCAGAGCGTCGTCTCGCGGGAGACGCGGCGGCACTCCTCGCTCGCCATGCGCGACCAGGTGCCCGTGACGACGTAGCCGCCGCGGCACCCCTGGGTGACGAGGTTGAGCGGCACCATGGCGAACTGCGTCTTGCCGCCGCCCGGGCAGAAGAGGATCTCGAAGTCGTCGGGCACGGCCAGAAGCGACTTCACGCGGCTCTTGAGCTCGAGAAGGATCGCCTCGAAGGGCGGCTTGCGGTGCATCATCTCGAGAATGGAGTAGCCGTGCCCCTCGTAGTCGATGACGGCGTCGGAAACGCTTTTGAGAACGGACTCAGGCAGCATGCTCGGACCGGCGGCGAAGTTGAAGGGACGACCCATGACTATCTCCAGACAAAAAAACGGCGGAACCATGAAAAAACGGATGCGCTGCAAAAAAGCGGCGCATCCGTTTATCTTAGGCGATCTCGTCAGCAATTGCCGACTGCAGAATCCTGCATCAGTTTTGATCCTGATCATCTCCGTCGACATCGACGGCGTTGTCGGAATCGGTCTCGGGAGTCTCGGACTCGTCGTCGGCGGGATCCTCATCAACGAGCAGGTCCTCGTCGGAGACCTCGATGTTGAGCTTCTCGAGTTCGTCGTCGGCGCTCTTGACTGCGACTCGGCGCACCGAGGCGAGCGTGTCGTCGCCGGGGTTGATGAGACGCACGCCCATGGCTGCGCGGTTCACGATGCTGACTTCACTGGCGCTCGTGCGCACGACTTTGCCGCCCGTGGTGAGCATCATGATCTCGTCGTCGGGATCCGTGAGGACGGCGGAGACCATGCGGCCGTTGCGCTCCTTCGTGGAGATGGTGATCACACCTCGGATGCCGCGGCCCTTGCGCTGATACTCGCTAACGAGGGTGCGCTTGCCGTAGCCGTGCTCGGTGGCGGCGAGCACGTACTTCTGCTCGTCGTTCGTGACAATGAGGGAGATGACGGACTGGCCTTCGTCGAGACGCATGCCGATCACCCCGTGGGCCGCACGCCCCATCGGACGGAGGACGCTCTCGGAGAAGCGGGCGCACTTGCCCGCATCGCTGAAGAGCATGATGTCGTCGCCGCCGTCGGAGACGGCCACGCCGACGAGCGTTTCGCCCTCGTCGAGCGTCGTGGCGATGATGCCCTTGAGGCGGGCGTTCCTGAAGGCGGAGAGCGGCGTCTTCTTGATCGTGCCGCGGTTCGTGGCCATCACGATGTAGTGCTCGTTGTCAAAGCCCTGAATCGGCAGCATGAAGGAGATCTGCTCGCCCTCTTCGAGCGGAAGCAGGTTGACGATCGGACGTCCGCGGGTGTTGGACTTGCCCTCGGGCAGCTCGAAGACGTCGATAGGATAGACCCTGCCCGCCGTGGAAAAGCACATGATCACGTCGTGCGAGTTGGCGATGAAGAGCTCGGCGACCTCGTCATCCTTCGTCATCTCCTGAACCTTGCGGCCCTTGCCGCCGCGCGTCTGGGCGTCGTAGTCGGCGAGGTCCTGGCTCTTGATGTAGCCGCCGCGCGAGAGCGTGACGACCATGTCGCGGCGCGGAATCAGGTCGCGCTTGTTGAAGTTCGGATCGCCCATGAGGTCGATCGTCGAGCGGCGCTCGTCGCCGTACTCCTCGCGGATGTTCTCGAGCTCCTCGCCGATGATCGCGTTGACGCGTTCGGGACGGGCGAGAATGTCGAGGCAGTCGGCGATGTTGGCCATCATGGCGGCGTAGTCGGCGCGGACCTTGTCCTGCTCGAGGCCGGTCAGGCGACGCAGGCTCATCGCAAGGATGTTGTCGATCTGAACCCTGGTGAGGTAGTAGAGACCGTCCTGCTGGATGCCGCGGACGGGGTCCATGTCCTCGGGATAGTAGCGGTGCATGTCCTCAACGCTGCGGCTGGCAAGCTCTTGGGCCATGGCCGTGGGCCAGCCGCGGCCGTAGAGCTCGTCGGCGGCGTCGGCCGGCGTTTTGGCGTTGCGGATGATGCGGATGAACTCGTCAAGGTTCGAGAGCGCAACCGTCTGGCCTTCTAGCAGATGGCCCTGGGCGCGGTACTTGCCGAGGCGGAAGACCGTGCGGCGCGTCACAACTTCGCGGCGGTGCGACAGGAAGTGCACGATCATCTGCTGCAGGTTGAGCAGCGTCGGCTGGCCGTCCACGAGGGCGACCATGTTCATGCCGAAGCTCTCCTGCATCTGCGTCATCTTGAAGAGGTTGTTGAGCACGACCTCGGGCATGGCGCCCTGCTTGAGGTCGATGCAGATGCGGATCTCCTTCGAGGACTCGTCGCGCATTTCGGCGATGCCCTCGATCTTCTTCTCGCGCATGAGCTCGTGCATCTTCTCGTACATGACGCGCTTGTTGACCATGTACGGAATCTCGTCGACGATGATGCGGACGCGGTCGCGGCCGAATTCCTCAAGATGCGTGCGGGCGCGCATGACCACGCGGCCGCGGCCCGTGCGGTAGCCCTGATGGACGTCGGAGATGCCGAAGATGATGCCACCTGTCGGGAAATCGGGAGCGGGCATCAGGCGAATGAGGTCCTCGATCGAGCACTCGGGATTGCGGAGCTGGTGCAGGCAGGCGTCGATCGTCTCGCCGAGATTGTGCGGCGGGATGTTCGTGGCCATGCCCACGGCGATGCCGGAGGAGCCGTTGATGAGAAGCTGAGGCAGACGGGTCGGCAGGACGACGGGCTCCCTTTCGGAGTTGTCGAAGTTCGGAACGAAGTCGACCGTGTCCTCGTTGATGTCGGCGAGCATTTCACCGGCGATCTTCTCAAGGCGCACTTCCGTGTAACGCATGGCGGCGGGGCTGTCGCCGTCGATCGAGCCGAAGTTGCCCTGACCGAAGATGAGCGGATAGCGCAGCGAGAAGGGCTGGGCCATGCGCACGATCGTCATGTAGGCGGCGGAGTCGCCGTGCGGGTGGTACTTGCCGAGCACTTCACCCACAACGCGCGCGGCCTTCTTGGTCGGGTTGTTGTGGGTGTTTTTGATCTCGTTCATGGCATGAAGAACGCGGCGGTGCACCGGCTTCAAGCCGTCGCGCACATCGGGAAGCGCGCGGCCCACGATCACGCTCATGGCGTAGTCGAGATAAGAGCGCTTCATTTCCGATTCAAGCGAAATCGGAAGGAGCTCGTGCGCGACGCTCAGGGCGGATCCCTGAAGCGGGGCGTCGTCTTCCGCATCCTCGGCGGCTTCCGGGCCCTGCACCTGCGGCTCTTCCTTATTGTCTTTTTCGTCCATGCCGTTTATTCCTCTGGGTAAGGCCGGCGCCCCGTCCCTGATCCCGGACGAAGCCTTCCGGCTCTTCTTTCCTTAAGTCTGTCTGACTGATGCGCGCAGGGTCCGGAGACCCGCCGCGACGACCGCTTCGCTGCCCGCCCTCTCGTGCGTGACCGCGTCGGTCCAAACAATCTATTTTACCAGTTATTCGCCGATTCAAACCCGAATACAATTGGCTGAAGTCCCGCACGGCGACAGGTTCCCGACACCGTCCGAAACCCTGTCGGCCCGCGCCGTTTTCGAGTCAAAAATCATGAGGTTGCGCATGACCGCCGACACGCTCGTCGAGGCCCGCTGGGTCATTCCCGTCATTCCCCGAAACACCGTTCTGAAGAATCACACCGTCGTCTTCTCGGGCGGCCGCATCGCAGACATTCTTCCGACCGAGGCCGCCAGAGTCCGCTACGCGGGTCTCGAGGCGAAGACGATGCGCCTGCCCGCAGGCGTCGTCATGCCCGGCCTCATCAACCTTCACACGCACGCGGCCATGAACCTGCTTCGCGGCAGGGGCGCCGACCTTCCCCTCATGGACTGGCTCACCAAGGAGATCTGGCCCGCCGAGGGACGCCTCATGAGTGCGGAATTCGTGCACGACGGCAGCCTGATCGCGGGCGTCGAAATGATCCGCTCGGGCGTCACCTGCTGTTCGGACCTCTACTTCTTCCCCGAAGCCGCCGCTGAAGGCCTTCGCGAGGCGGGGCTGCGCTGCGCGACCGCAGGCATCGTCATCGGCTTCCCGTCCGCCTGGGCCGCGAACGACGACGAGTACATCAGCAAGTGCGAGGCGCTCATCGAGCGTTACAGCGGCGACCCGTTCGTGCGCGTGACCGTCGGGCCGCACGCGCCCTATACGGTGAGCGACGCCTCCCTTGCGCGATGCGCCGCCCTGAGCGAGCGCCACGACCTGCCCGTGCACATCCACGTCAATGAAACCGCAGGCGAGGTGGAGACCTCCCTCAAGGACCACGGCGAGCGCCCCGTCGCCCGCCTTGCCCGCCTCGGACTTCTCAACGAGCGCCTCATCTCCGTGCACAGCGTGCACACGAGCAACGAGGACATCCGCATGCTCGCCGAGGCACGCGCATCCGTCTGCCACTGTCCGTCCTCCAACCTCAAACTCGCCTCGGGCTTCGCGCCCGTCGCGAAGATGATGAAGGCGGGCATCAACCTCGGCATCGGCACCGACGGAGCGGCAAGCAACGACAAGCTCGACATGCTCGGCGAGACCCGCCTCGCGGCCATGCTCGCCAAGGCCGTCGCGGGCGGCACCACCTGCGCGAAGGTCTTCGACATGCTCGAGGCCGCGACGCTCGGCGGCGCGCGCGCCCTTCACTGGGACGATGAAATCGGTTCTCTGGAAATCGGAAAATGCGCCGACATGATCGCGGTCGACCTCTCGGGCATCGAATGCGGTCCCGTCACCGACCCAGCCGCCCAACTTCTTTATTCGGCGGGCCGTGAACACGTGACCCACGTCTGGGTTGCAGGCAGGCTTGCCGCAGGCGAAGGCACGGAGCCGAGAGACGACACTGCTCGCACGCTGCTCGAAAAGTGGGCGCCCCTCATTTGAGTCCCCGCGCGGTCACAGCGGCGACCAGGCGTTTTTTTTCCCTCCCCGATAAATCGGCTTTAGGTGTAATACGGGATGTCCAGCGGTGGAAATCGTTGCGGAAATCTGACAGAATGAACCTAGATATTTAGCCATTTGACCCCGCAGGACAGCACTGACCTTCGCACGCTTGACGTGTTCGGTGTATCCTGTCCGAGTTAACGGGCAAGACATCTGGGTGATCTGTTTGTAGCCGGCAGTCCTGTTGGTGACAAATCGTCCATCCCGTTTAAGCTTCCTGAACTTTTTGAGGATAACAACAATGAAGACTTCTCTGAAGATTGGCGGCCTTGTGGCCGCTATGATGCTGGCGGTGTCGGGCGCTTCCTTCGCTGCCGACCAGGTCAGCCCTTATGTCCACTCCGCTGACGGTCAGATCGTCAAGAGCGGCTTTGGTCTCTGCTGGCGCACCAACTTCTGGACGCCCGCTCTCGCCGAAGCCTCCGGTGAAGGTTGCCAGTGCGACGCCGATGTTCTCCCTGCCGAAGCCTGCCAGCCGAAGCAGGCCGCCGCTCCGGTTGCTCCCGCTGCCGAAAAGGTGACCTTCTCCGCCGACATGCTCTTCAACTTCGACAAGTCCACCCTCAAGGATGAAGGCAAGGCCGTTCTCGACGACCTCGTCTCCCGTCTCGCCGGCGTGAACGTTGAAGTCATCCTCTCCACCGGCTATGCCGACCGTCTCGGCAAGGACGCCTACAACGAAAAGCTCTCCGCTGCTCGTGCTGAATCCGTCAAGACCTACCTCGTCTCCAAGGGCGTGGACGCCAACCTGATCCAGACCGAAGGCCGCGGTGAGGCCGATCCGGTTGTTGACTGCCCGAACCCCTCCGCCAAGGGCCAGGTCAAGAACTTCCGCGAACTCGTTCAGTGCCTCGCTCCGAACCGCCGCGCCGTGGTTGAAGTCGTCGGTACGCGTCAGTAATTCCTGACTGAAGTTCCGTGAGGGCGCGCTCAAGCGCCCTCGGCAAGCCCTCGAATGCCAGACGTTCGAGGGCTTTCTTTATTCCTCCTCTCAGGACAGCACGACCATGACCATCAGGCTTTTTCTCTTCGACCTTGACGGCACCCTCGTCGACACCGCACCCGACCTTGCGCTCGCCGTCAACATGGTGAGGACCGCCAGGGGCATCGCCCCGCTTCCCGAAGAGGAGCTCCGTCCCTACGCGAGCAGGGGCGCCCCCGGCCTTCTCGGCAAGGCCATGGGCATCGGCAGGGACGATCCCGCCTTCCTCGCCCTCAGGACCGAATTCCTCGACAACTACGCCGCCCACATGACGGACCGCTCCCGTCCCTTCGAGGGCGTCCCCGTCATGCTCGAGGCTCTCCGGGCCGCAGGCATCCGGACGGGCGTCGTCACCAATAAGGTCGAGCACCTTGCACTCAGGCTCACGGACAACCTCGGACTCGACGGACAGCTTGACGTCGTGCTCGGCAGCGACTCCGAAGGCTGCGCGATGAAGCCTGCGCCCGACTCCCTGCTGACGGCCGCCCGACTCACGGGCGTTCACGTCACGGACATCCTCTACGCAGGCGACGACCCGAGAGACGTGGCAGCGGCGCATGCGGCGGGCATGCCCTGCGCGGCCTGCACCTGGGGCTATGCAGTCACGCCGCCCGAAAGCTGGGGTGCGGATCTTGTTGCACATTCGCCCGCCGAACTCGCGACATGGGCCGTGCAGCTCAACGCTCATGCGTTATAATGGTCATCCTTCATACAGGGGGCGCCTTGGCTTCGACGGGGACGCGGACGCTGTATGGGGCATGTCGAGGTGCAGTCACCTCGTAAATCCGCTGCAAACAATTAAACGCCAACAACAAGCGTTTCGCTCTCGCTGCTTAATGCGAGATGCTGCACCGGTTTGTCTCTGGGCCGGGTCGAGCAATCGACAGCAGTATCATTTGACAGAGTCTAGGATGTGCGGGCGTCACCGACGCGCTTCCGAAATCAAGGTGACTGGCTGGATGCCGGCCCGCCGCTCGGCAGGGCATCCGGTGAGATTCAAATCATGCGGCTAAGCATGTAGACCCAACAGAAAAAGGTTTCCGGACGCGGGTTCAACTCCCGCCGCCTCCACCATATTCAGGGCCTGAGATTGTTCTGCACGATCTCAGGCCCTTCTGCTTTCAGGCACCCCGCTCCGCCGTCCCTTCCTGCGCATCACACCCCGCCCTTTCGCTTCCCTACGTCGTGCACGGCGCCCCGCGGAAACAAAATGTCGAAATATCGCAAAACCCGCTGAACTTCCTCGGGCAGAAGCGTTGGCGGTGTTTTCACCCCCATCGTGCCAATCGGAGCCTCTGAACTGGCACCTATAATGTACAGAACAGGGGAACCTAGTCAGGGAGGGCAGGACATGGCCAGCATTTTCAAGATCACGGCAGGCGCGGCCGTCGTCGCCACGGCGCTTTACGCAGCCGCCGGCTATCTCGCGGTGCCCACGCTCGTCAAGTCGACGCTCGCCGACACGCTCGGCAAGCAGCTCGGACGCAGCGTGACCGTCACAAATGTCGCCTTCAATCCGTGGACCTGGGAGTTCACGCTCGAGGGGCTCACGGTTGCAGGCAAGAACAACAACCCTCCGCTTCTCTCGCTCGACCGCTTCTACGTGAATGCGTCGGCCCAGACGCTCGTCGAGCTTGCGCCCGTCATTGACGAAGTGACCGTCGACGGGCTCAACGCCGTCGTCGCACTCGATGACGAGGACATGCGCAGGCTCATGAACGGCCACGGTTCGGCCGAAGGCGGATCGTCGGAAAAGGCCTCCTCGGAAAGCAGCAGCCTTCCCTCCTTCGCGGTCTACAACATCAGCGTCAAAAACTCCTCCCTTCAGGTCCTCGACCGCGCACGCGCCATCGACCAGTCGGTCACCGACTTCAACCTCGAGCTTCCGTTCGTGAGCACGCTCGCCAACTCCAAGAGCAGCCTCGTCACGCCCAAGCTCTCCATGAAGCTCAACGGCACGCCGATCTTCGCCACGGGCTCCACGCAGCCCTTCGGCACCACGCTCTCGGCGCGCCTCAACATGAAGATCTCGAATCTGGACCTCGCCCCCGTCTTCAAGCTCGTGCCCGCGCTCAATACGCCGAGCCTCATGCTTGAAAACGGCCGTCTCTCGACCGAGGTCAACGTCGTCTTCCGCAATGCTACGAGCGGCAAGCCCGGCAAGATGCTCGTCTCGGGCACCGTGAACGTCAACGACCTCACCGCCGTCCAGCAGGTCAGCAACCGCGTCCAGCCGCTCGCCTCCTTCAAGAAGGCGAGCCTGCAGCTCACCGAGTTGGACCTTCTCGAACATCAGGCCTCCGTCGGCAGCATCGTCATTCAGGATCCGAAGGTCCACTTCGTCAACACGCCCTCCGGCCTCAACGTCTCCCAGACCGCCCAAGGCTTCTCGTCGGGCGCCGCTGCGGACTCGGGCAAGGATTCCGGCAGCAACTCCGGCTGGCACTGGCGCGTGGACTCCGTGCAGATCCGCAACGGCAACGCCACCTGGAACGACTCGACCGTCAGGCCCGCCGCCAAAATCAACGTCACGGCCCTCAACGCCACGGTCACGGGCCTGACGAACGCAGCGAACGCCAAGCCCGCGAAGGCCGAAGCGGGCGCAAAGGTTTTCGGCGGCATGCTCTCGCTTGCGGCGGACGTCACGCCTGCACCGCTCGTGGTCAACGCCACCCTCAAGGCCAGCGGCCTGCAGGCCGCACAGCTCGCCTCCTACATCAGGAACGCAACGGGCTTCGATGCCTCGGGCGCCGTTAGCCTCAACGTCAAGGCAGCCGTCAAGGGCTCCGCCGTCACGGGCAGCGGCACCGCCTCCCTTACCAACCTTCAGGTGAAACAGGGCAAGTCGACGCTCGTCTCCGCCAGAACCGCCTCCGTCAAGCTCGGCAGCCTTGACACGGCGAAGCAGTCCGTCAACGTCGACAGCATCCTGCTCGACACGGCCGTCGTCAACGCCGTCATGACCTCCGCCGGCCTCAATCTCATGCCCTCCAAGGCAGGCGCAGCCAAGAAGGCGGCCCAGAAGGACGCCGATGCGAAGACCACCGAAAAGGCGGGCAAGCCCTGGCAGTGGAAGGTCGCTTCGGCCGACGTGAAGAACTCCAGATTCAACTTCCGCGACACGAGCGTCAAGCCCAACGCCGCCATCACGGTCTCCGACATCAACGCCTCGGTGAAGAACCTCTCCTCGGCCGAAGGCGCTGCCGCCACCGTGAAGATGTCCGCAGGCACTGCGGGCGGCACCCTTGCGGCAGACGGCACCGTGACGCTCTCGCCCATGACCGCCGACGTCTCGACGACGCTGTCGGGCATCAACATGAAGTCGCTCTCCTCCGTCATGACGGCCTACGCCGGCATCGGCGCGCAGAGCGGCACGCTCGAGAGCAAGGGCAGGTTCGGCCTTGCGTCCGAAAAGGACAAGCAGGTTGCGAGCTGGGCGGGCGACATCAGCATGGCGAAGTTCAACATGCTCAACGCCAAGGGCCGCAGCCTCATGACATGGAACAACGCCGCCCTCACGGGCCTTGCAGTCAAGACGACCGACCCGGTCACGCTTTGCGTCAAGAAGGCCGAAATCGACCAGCCCGGCACCAGGGAGACGAAGGCCATACGCGAGCTTTCTGGCCTCGCCAGCCTGTTGACGGGCAAGGACAAGTACGCCAAGAAGACCGAGAAGTACCTCGGCGGCAGCATCGTCCTCAACGGCGTGCGCTATGAAAACGGCAGGTTCTCCGCCGAAGGCATTGACGGAAACGCCGTCGCCACGGCGCTCCTCACCAAGCTTTCAGGCGCCATGAGCACGAAGCTCCAGTGATCGCCGCCCAATCGGATAGGGGTGAGGACTTTTGATCCTCAGCCCCTTCCACACCACCCACCGTGCGGATCCGCAGTGGGCGGTTATCAATAACCTCAGAGAACTTCCTACTTGTAGACGTCCCCCAGGCACGTCCATCCCAATTCTCGGAGTCAGCCATTTGTCAGCGAGGTCGAGAGTATCCAACTGTTTGCCGTATGCCAGTACGACTTGCGGGTATTGGCCCACTTCCAAGTCACCTTGTCGTCTAGGCCCAGTTTCCTGAGCTCCGCAAACTTTGTCCGAACCTTCTTCCACTGTTTCCAGTAGATCTGTCGGATGCGTCTGCGCAACCATTCATCGGTGCTTCTGACGAATATCGCCATCGACGACTCCGCGAAATAGTTGGCCCATCCGCAGACGAAAGCCTTCAGCTCCTTCCTGTACGCTTCAAGGCTTCTGCCTCGACTGCGTGAGGTAATGGTCTTCAGGCGCTGTCTGCATTTGGCCTTGGACTTCTGATGCGGTCGTGCTTTCACGATGCCTCGGCTTTGCCAAAAGCCAACCCCAAGGAACTTCAGGTTCGGATCCGTCATGCGGCAGATCTTCGTCTTCTGTTCGTCGAGTTTCAGAAACAGCTTTCCCTCCACGTAGGGCTTGAGGTGTCTGAGAGTCCGCTCCGCCGCCTTCCTGCTCCTGCAGAAGATCATCATGTCGTCGGCGTACCGAACGAAACGGTGCCCTCTGCGTTCGAGCTCATGGTCGAGCTCGTTGAGCATGATGTTGGCGAGAACGGGGCTGACCGGACCGCCTTGCGGCGTTCCTATTTCGCATGGCGTGATCTTGTCCCCTTCTTGTATCGGTGCTCTCAGGATCTTGTGGATGAGTGAGACTACTCGTCCGTCCTTGAGCTTGTCCGACAAGAGTTGCAGGAGCTTGGAGTGGTTGACCGTGTCGAAGAACTTCGACAGGTCGAGGTCCACGACCCAGACGTAACCCTGATTTGCGATATCGAGGGCCTCGTCAATGGCCGTCCGGCAACTCCTGCACGGGCGAAAGCCATGACTGTGCAAACTGAATACTGGTTCGTATTCGTCGCTCAGTTTCTGCGCTATCGCCTGTTGGATGACTCGATCGACAGCAGTTGGAATTTCCAACGGTCTGAACTTGCCTTTCTCCTCCTTCGGGATCATGACTCGGCGTACGGGCTGAGGTTTGTATTTCCCCGCCTTCACGGTTTCCACTATCTCGACGGCGTGCGCACGCAGATAGTCCAAGAGCTCGTCTACGGTCATGCCGTCGACGCCCGGACCGCCTCTGTTTGCCTTGACCTGCTTATAAGCTCGGTTCAAGTTGTTCCGTTCAAGGATGGCTTCTAGGGTTACCATTCGTTGCCTTCGCATGTGGCGGCGTTTGTTCTTTCTCGTCCTTCTTCCCTTTGCTCCCCTCCGATCCTCCCCTGTTCCGCAGGGGTCCCCCTTCGGGATTTTTCAGCAATAAACGGGTTGTCGGCTACGTCGGACGCCTCCTGTTATTGATTTCAGCCCTTCCCGAGCACCATCCCGCTCGGTACTATGGCCTCTGCTGACTTCTCACGACAAGCTTTACTCCGACGCTCCGAATGGAACGGCATCCGTGAGACCTCCTCGGGTAAGAAACACGCTCTTTCCCCTCATGTAGCAGCCTCATTTACACCAACGGCTCCGTGCAGTTATCGGACTTCACTCTGCCTTGCGAGCTTATCCGCCGTCGTATGCCTGATGAGGTTCTTGTTCATCAGCTCAAGGGTTTGCCTCCAGCTTCTTTCAGCCTACGCCTCGCGACGCACACCTTGCTTTTGGCTATGAGGTTGCCACTGCCGGCCCCTCTCGGAACTCTCACCCGTTAGAACGTGCCCATGCCGAGCACACAAGGAAAAGGCCCGCAGATCGACATGATGTGCGGGCCTTTTTCCGTACCTTTCCCGAGCCCTCCCTGCATTGAGGAAGGTGGCGCCCGGCCTACTTCGGCATGCCGACCACGACGTTCATGATCGGCACGGCTCCCTTCGGGAGCGAGAGCGCCTGTGCAAGTCCGTCCACGTTCATCGTGGCGCGCGGCACGCAGGCAAGCCCCGCCGCAGAGCAGTAGAGAAGTGCATTCTGAACGGCAATGCCCGCGTCAACTGCGGCCATCTGGGCGCCGCGCTCTCCGGGCAGCTTGGTCAGATCGCCCACATAGACGAGTGCCAGCGGCGCCGTGTTGACGAAGTCCTGCTGCATCGCGACGAGCGGCATCAGGTTTTTGTCCGTGAGCTTCACGAGCTCGTGCCCTTCGTGCCTGTAGGAAAAGGCCCCCTTGGCGGTCACGACGTAGACGCCGATTTCCTGGAGGTTGAGCGCCGTGGGCGCCGTTCGGCGTCCGTCGGGACGATTGACGCCCGCCGTCGCCCAGAGAAGATTGGAGAGATCCGCGCCCGTCAGGTCCTTCGCCGCGTACTCGCGAGTCGAGTGACGGTTCTTGAGCGCCGTCATCAGCGAGCCCTCCATGGCGAGGTCGGGTTCAGCGAGCCTGACCGTTTCGGACGCCTGGGCCAGTGCGGGAAGCATGGCCGCAACCGAGCCCAGCACGATGATGCCCGTCTTTTGCATAATTCGGTTCCTCCTTTGCAAGAGAGATGTTTTCACCGAATGAGACTAGCACCGCGCCCCGTCCGAGCGCAAGATTCGAAGCGGTCAGGCCGCCTGCCGGAACTTGAAAAAAGGCCGGCGGAAATGAAAAAAGGACCTGTACAATGCTGTACAGATCCTTTCTGAATTCTCGTGGTGCCGGAGAAGAGATTCGAACTCCCGACCTTCGCATTACGAATGCGCTGCTCTACCAGCTGAGCTACACCGGCCACCATCTGTCAGTCGATCGGAGCAAGTCGCGTTCGACTGAGGATTTGAATTATGAGGGACTTCATTCGCTTTGGCAAGAGCGAATTACATTTCGTTACATTATTCCGCGGAAGGCTGTTTTTGGCTTGCATGCCGCAACGATTCCCTCGTCCGAGCAGGCTCCCGTCATGGGCTAAAATCAAAGTTTTGGCTCCACGGCTCAGAAGGACCGACATGGCATCCCTTACTTTTGAAGCGTCTCTTCCCCATCCCGACGACACCGACAAGCTCGGCGCCCGTCTTGCCGACGCCGTCTCGAAGGAAGCGGGCGCGGTTGCCGGGCACGGTCTGGCCGTGCGCCTTGAGGGCAACCTCGGTGCAGGCAAGACGTCGCTCGTTCGCGCCATGCTGCGCCGCCTCGGCTTTGCCGGCCCCGTGAAGAGCCCCACCTTCTCGCTCGTCGAGACCTATCCCGTCGCGGGCCTCACGCTCAATCACTTCGACTTCTACCGCTTTGAGGAGCCCGAGGAGTTCGAGGATGCGGGCTTTCGCGACCTCTTCGGTCCGGGCTTCGTGTCCGCGACCGAATGGACAGAAAAGGCGTCGCCCTACGTGCCCGACGCGGACCTCGTCATCGAGCTCGCCCTCGAGGGTCTCGGCCGCCGCGCCGTCCTGAAGGGACTCACCCCGCTCGGCGAAGCGCTCGTCGCCCACGTTTTGGAGGCGGGCGAATGATCGACCGACGCCGCCTCGTGCTCGGCTCTGCGAGCACGCTCCTTCTCAGCCTTGCGCCGTGGCAGATCGCCAGAGGCGCCCGCATGGTCGACGTTCGCATGTGGCCCGCCGAGGAGTACACCCGAGTCACGCTCGAGTACGACTCCCCGCTCAACTTCAAGTACTTCTTCGTCCGCTCGTCGAAGCCGCTGCGCCTCGTCGTCGACATCAAGGGGCTCGAGCTCACCGTCGCGCTGCAGAAGCAGATTGCCGCCGTCAAGCCCGACGATCCCTACATCGCCGCCATGCGCATCGGGCAGTTCCAGCCCGACACGGTCCGTCTCGTGATGGACCTCAAGACCGACGTCAAGCCCGAGGTCTTCCAGCTCCAGCCCTTTGCGAACTACAAGTACCGTCTCGTCTTCGACATCTATCCCGCGCATCCGACCGACGAGATCAGTCGTCTGCTCAACGGCCTCGAGGAAGGTAGCGAGGCACCCGACGGCGACCCGCTCGGCTCACTGCTCGCAGGCCTCGACAAGGGCGCGGCCGAATCCCCCGTCAAGCCTCCCCTCGAGGAGCCTGAGCCGAAGGAGCCCGTCCGCCCCTCCAGACCATCCAAGCCGAAGAAGCCCTCGAAGTCCATCAAGCCCAAGCTCATCATCGTGGTCGACCCCGGCCACGGCGGCGAGGACCCTGGCGCCATCGGCCGCGGACGCAACCGAGAGAAGACGGTCGTGCTCCAGATCGCCAAGCGCCTCGCCGCGCTCATCAACGACGATCCCGGCATGAAGGCCATCATGACCCGCAACACGGACCACTTCGTGAGCCTCGGCGGCCGCGTGGCCATCGCCCGCCGCGCCAAGGCGCACCTGCTCGTGAGCATTCACGCCGACGCCTGGATCAAGGCCAGCGCCCGAGGTTCGAGCGTCTTCTGCCTTTCCGAACGCGGCGCAACGTCCGCCGCCGCCCGCTGGCTCGCCAAGAACCAGAACGAGTCCGACCTGATCGGCGGCGTCAACATCGCCAGCGTCGACCGCCAGGTAGCGAGCGTGCTCGTCGACATGACCTCGAGCTGGACCATCAGCTACAGCCTCGGCCTTGGCGCCTCCGTCCTCAATGAGATGAAGAGCGTCAACCGCCTGCACAAGAAGCACGTCGAACAGGCGGGCTTCGCGGTCCTCAAGGGTCAGGGCATTCCGTCGATCCTCGTCGAGACGGCCTTCATCTCGAACCCGACCGAGGAAAAGCTCCTCATCAACGGCAGGCACCAGCAGAAGATCGCCCAGGCCATCTACGATGGCATCCGCAAGCAGGTGGCCGCGAATCCGTCCCTGCTGACGGGCTGACGGGAGGACGCGTTTTTTGTGTCCCTTCGCCCCTCAGGCAGGGATAAACCTCTTTCCCTAGACGCATTGTCCCTATACAATGCATCTGATCAGTTTCGGGCGGCCCGAAGACGGCCCGCAAGGCCTGCGCCGCCCTTTTGTTTTTCCCTTTCATCAGATTCGGAGTTCATCGTCATGGCACTCGTCTCCATGCGTCAGCTGCTCGATCACGCCGCCGAAAACGGCTACGGCGTTCCTGCTTTCAATGTCAACAACCTCGAACAGGTTCAGGCCATCATGGCCGCCGCGAGCGAAGTCGGCGCCCCCGTGATCATGCAGGCCTCCGCCGGCGCCCGCAAGTATGCCGGCGAGCACTTCCTTCGCCATCTGATCTCTGCCGCCGTCGAGGCCTATCCGGACATCCCCGTGTGCATGCATCAGGACCACGGCCAGAGCCCGTCCGTCTGCCAGGGCGCCATCCGCATGGGCTTCACCTCCGTCATGATGGACGGCTCCCTCATGGCCGACGGCAAGACGATCTCCACCTACGACTACAACGTCGAAGTCACCCGTCGCGTGGTTGAAATGTCCCACTGCATCGGCGTCTCCGTCGAAGGCGAACTCGGCTGCCTCGGCTCCCTCGAAACGATGAAGGGCGACAAGGAAGACGGCCATGGCACCGACGCCGTCATGACGCGCGAACAGCTCCTCACGGACCCGGATCAGGCCGCCGACTTCGTCAAGGCCACGCAGCTCGACGCCCTCGCCATCGCCATCGGCACGTCCCACGGCGCCTACAAGTTCACGCGCAAGCCCACCGGCGAAACGCTCTCCATCCAGCGCGTCAAGGAAATCCACGAACGCCTGCCGAACACCCATCTCGTAATGCACGGCTCCTCCTCCGTTCCGCAGGAATACCTCGCCACGATCCGCCAGTTCGGCGGCGACATGCGCGAAACGTACGGCGTGCCCGTCGAGGAAATCCAGGAAGCCATCAAACACGGCGTGCGCAAGGTCAACATCGACACGGACATCCGTCTCGCCATGACGGCCGCCACCCGCCAGTACCTCTTCGAGAACCCCTCCAAGTTCGACCCGCGCGACTTCCTGAAGGTCGCCCGCAAGGCCGCCACGGAGCTCTGCAAGCAGCGCTACCTCCAGTTCGGTTGCGAAGGCATGGCCTCCCGCATCAAGCCGCTCCCGCTCGACGTCGTGGCCGCCCGCTACGCCGACGGCACGCTTCGCCAGAACGTGCTCTAACCGAGAGTCCGAATTGATCGGCTGAACCACACGTCGCCCGCCCGACCACGCGTCAGGGCGGGCGCGCTTTTACCCAATTGCGGCGTAAAGCTCCGTTCAGGGCGGAGATATAAGAGCGCGGACGAAGCTCGTTAGCCTGTAGGGATTCTGAGAAAAACTCTCAGGCTCAAGTGAATTCGGAACGATCTAAAAAAGCTGGCGCCGAATCAGCAGCAGGAATCCACCGAAGTGATCAGCAGCGCAAGCTGCTGACTCAGTAGAGAATCTCTGTCGTTCACGGCGGAGAGAACGTCAACTGCATCATGACCACACCCAACTCCCAAGACAAGAACGCCACGGACCTCAAGGGCAAGAAGGGCCTGCGCCGACTCATCAACGCCACGGGCTACTCCATGAAGGGCCTCTCGGCCGCCTACAGGAACGAGGCCGCCTTCCGCGAGGAGGTACTCCTCGCCTGCGTGCTCATTCCCTGCGCGCTCCTGCTCGGCCTACCCGCCGTCGAGACGGTGCTCCTCATCGGCTCCGTCCTTCTCCTGATGCTCGTCGAGATCCTCAACTCCGCCATTGAGGCGGTCGTGGACCGCATCGGCCCCGAGCTTCACCCCTTGAGCGGACGCGCCAAGGACCTCGGCAGCGCAGCGGTCTTCATCGCGATGATCATCCTCGGCGTCACCTGGCTTCTGATCGCAGCGCCTGCGCTCTGGGCGTTTTTGGCAGGCTGACCAAACATTGCCGATCCTCATGCCGACCTAGCCAAATCTACTAGTCAAAAAGCGTAGTGAACGGATGATCGGCATTACAATGACGGCACCACATTTCAGTTAACCATCTCTCAAAGGGAGATTTCAACATGGCTGGTCTTTCCCAGATCAACATTCCCTCCTTGAAGAAGCTCTACTCCGGCAAGGTGCGCGATACGTTCGCCGTCGGCGATGACAAGCTGCTCATCGTCGCGAGCGACCGCATTTCCGCATTCGACGTCATTCTGGGCGACCCGATTCCGGGCAAGGGCAAGGTGCTCACCTCTCTCACCGACTTCTGGTTCAAGCAGCTCGAAGGCGTCTGCCCGAACCACCTCACCGGCATTGATCCCGAATCCGTCGTCAAGCCTGAGGAAGTGCCTATGGTCAAGGGCCGCTCCTGCGTCGCCATGCGCCTCAAGCCCATCCTGATCGAGTGCGTCGCCCGAGGCTACCTGATCGGCGGCGGCTGGAAGGACTACTGCGCCACCGGCTGCGTCTGCGGCATCAAGCTTCCCGAAGGTCTCCAGATGGGCCAGAAGCTCCCCGAACCGATCTTCACGCCGGCCGCCAAGGCCGAAGTCGGCACGCATGACGAAAACATCTCGTTCGAACGCGTCGTCGAGCTCTACGGCGAGGAAATCGCCGAGAAGATCCGCAGCTACACGCTCGAGCTCTATCGCCGCGCCTCCGAATACGCCGCCACGAAGGGCATCATTATCGCCGACACGAAGTTCGAGTTCGGCATTGACGAGGAAGGCACCATCCGCCTGATGGACGAAGTGTGCACGCCCGACTCCAGCCGCTTCTGGCCGGCCGACCAGTACAACGTCGGCGTCTCGCCCCCGAGCTACGACAAGCAGTTCATCCGCGACTGGCTCGAAGCCCAGCCCTGGGACAAGACCCCGCCCGCTCCGAAGGTTCCGGACGAAGTCATTGAAAAGACTTCCGACAAGTACCGCGAAGCCCTGCGCCGCCTTGCCGAAACGGACATCGAACAGTAATCCGCATCCCCTGTGATGCCCCTGAAAGGACCGACAGTCTTCATGCCTGCCGGTCCTTTCTTGTCTATACTCATAGATTCTGAGGAACGAGAGGAAAGCACGGCTTTCCTGTCGTTCTTTTATGTTTTTGTTTTTTGATTTTTACAGCGAGGTTTTCCAATGACTGACGCCGTTAAGCCGATCGTCGGCATCGTGATGGGCAGCAACTCCGACTGGGAGGTGATGAAGAACGCCGCCGAAATGCTCAAGGCATTCGACATTCCGTTCGAAGCCCGCGTCGTGAGCGCTCACCGCATGCCCGACGAAATGTTCGACTACGCCGAAACCGCCCGTGACCGCGGCATCCGCGTCATCATCGCGGGCGCAGGCGGCGCCGCCCACCTGCCCGGCATGATCGCCGCCAAGTGCACGATCCCCGTCTGCGGCGTGCCCGTTCCGTCCAAGTACCTCCGCGGCCAGGACAGCCTCTACTCCATCGTCCAGATGCCCAAGGGCGTGCCCGTCGCCACCTTCGCCATCGGCGAAGCGGGCGCCGCCAACGCCGCGCTCTACGCCGCCCAGATCCTCTCCGTCACGGACGCCGGCCTCGCCCAGAAGCTCGCCGACTTCCGCGCCGCCCAGAACGCCAAGGCCCGCGCCATGGAACTCCCGCTCTAACGAGGAAATTCCGTCATATGAACGCCAATGAAGTGCTGATGCCGGGCGAAACGCTCGGCCTGATGGGCGGCGGCCAGCTCGGCCGCATGTTCGCCCAGGCCGCCGCGACGATGGGCTACCACGTCGCCGTGCTCGAACCCGGCAAGGCCTGCCCCGCGGGCGAAGTCTCCCGCGAGCAGATCGAAACGAAGTACGACGACGTGGCCGGCCTCGCCGCGCTCGCAGGCAGGGTGAAGGCCGTCACGACCGAGTTCGAGAACGTCCCCGCCCCCTCGCTCGAATACCTCGAGAAGGCGGGCCTGCGCGTCTGCCCGCCGTCCGCCGCCGTCGCCGTCACCCAGGACCGCAACGTCGAGAAGCACTTCGTCTCCGAAGTGGCCGGCGTGCCCGTCGCCCCGCATGCCGCCGTGCGCAGCGAAGCCGACGTCGACGCCCTCGACGCCTCGCTCCTGCCCGGCATTCTCAAGACCGCCCGCCTCGGCTATGACGGCAAAGGCCAGGCCCGAGTCGCCACGATCGAGGACGTCCGCAAGGCCTTCCGCGACTTCGGCGGCGTGGACTGCGTGCTCGAAAAGCGCCTCTCCCTCAAGCTTGAGGTCTCCGTCATCGTCGCGCGCAACTCGCACGGCGAAACGGCCACGTTCCCCGTTTCCGAGAACTTCCACCGCAACGGCATCCTCGCGGTCTCCGTCCTTCCCGCCCGCATCGACGAGGATACGGCCTCCCGCGCCCGCGGCTATGCCGCCAAGATCGCCCAGGCGCTCAACTACGTCGGCGTCCTCTGCGTCGAGCTCTTCATCCTTGAAGACGGCACGATCCTCGTCAACGAGCTTGCTCCCCGTCCGCACAACTCCGGCCACGCCACGATCGACGCGTGCGTCACGAGCCAGTACGAACAGCAGGTCCGCACGATGGCCGGCCTTCCGCTCGGCTCCACGGAGCAACACTCCCACGCCGTGATGCTCAACATCCTCGGCGACGAGTGGTTCGACGAGGAAGGCGTCAAGCGCGAGCCCGACTGGGCCGGCGTCACCGCCATTCCCGGCGCCAAGCTCCACATCTACGGCAAGGCCGACGCCCGCCGCGCCCGCAAGATGGGCCACGTGACCTGCATCGGCAGGACCGCCGAAGAAGCCATGGAGCGCGCCCGCGAAGCCGCCCGCATCCTTCATCTTCCGGAACCGAACTGAGATGACCCAGACTCCTCCCGTCGACGAAGTCAGAATCGCCGAAGCCGTCCGCGTCCTTGAGGCGGGCGGCCTCGTCGCCATGCCGACCGAAACTGTCTACGGCCTCGCCGCCGACGCCGACAACGAATCCGCAGTGCTCTCCACCTACGCGGCCAAGGGCCGCCCGGCGGACCATCCGCTGATCGTCCACGTCGCAGGCATCGACGCCATCTCCCACTGGGCCGAGGACGTTCCGCCCGAAGCCTGGCTGTTGGCCAAGAAGTACTGGCCGGGCCCGCTCACGCTCGTTCTCAAGAAGAAGGCGCGCTGCGGACTCTGGGTGACGGGAGGACAGGACACGGTGGCGCTCCGCTGCCCGTCCCATCCCTGGGCTCATGCGCTCATCTCGGCCTTCTCGGGTCCGACCTGGCGCGGCCTCACGGCGCCTTCGGCCAACACATTCGGGCGCATCAGCCCGTCGTGCGCCGCACACATCGCCGAAGACCTCGGCGTCAAGCCCGAAGGCAAGCTCGACATGATCCTCGACGGCGGCAGCTGCGAGTTCGGCATCGAGTCCACGATGATCAACCTCTCGCAGGGACGCCCCACGCTCCTGCGCCACGGCGTCGTCACCCGCGAGATGCTCGAGGAGACGCTCGGCTTTGCAGTGCCCGACGCAGGCAAGGATGCGCCCCGCGCCTCCGGCCGCCTCAAGAGCCACTATGCGCCCCGCACTAAGCTCGAGCTCGTGTCCGCCGAAGCCCTGCCCGCCCGATTCGCCGAAATGGGCGCCGCTCCGGTCGCCGTCATGGCCTCCGGCGAGGTGCTTGACCGCCTCGAGGGCACGCCCGTCCTCGCGATCAAGGCCCCCGCCGACCTTCACGGCTACGGACGCGACCTCTACGAAAACCTGCACAGGCTCGACCGCGCAGGCGCCGAACGCATCCTCGTCGAACTGCCGCCCCAGTCGCCCGACTGGGCCGCAGTCAACGACCGCCTCGGCCGCGCCGCAGCCTGAGGAGAACGCGACATGAACAAGATCTACGGCATCAAGAACTGCGGCTCCGTCAAGAAGGCCCTCGAATGGTTCGTCGCCCGAGACCTCCCGTTCGAGTTCCACGACTTCAGGAAGGAGGGGATCGATCCCGTCCTCCTTGACGAGTGGATCGCGAAGACCTCCTGCGACGTGCTCCTCAACCGCAAGGGCCTGCTCTGGCGCAAGCTTGACAAAGCCAGACGCGAGGCTGTGTGCGACAATCCCGAAGGCATGCGCGCCCTGATGCTCGAGAACCCCGTCATCATCAAGCGTCCCGTGATCGTCCATCCCGACGGCAGCGTGACCGTCGGCGTTGACGAGGAAGCCTGGGAAAGGCTCGCCGGCTGACGCGAGCCACCGACAATCCGAACGACGGCCGCCGGCAACAGCGGCCTTTTTTCTGAAAGATGCATAAGTCGACATTGGAAACCCACCACCAGCCGATCATGCCCGTGCTGGCGCTCGTCCTCGCCACCTTCTTCTGGGGGAGCTCCTTCATCACGGTCGGCTCCGCGCTCGAGTACACGAACCCGCTCACGCTCGTGATGCTCAGGTTTGGCGTGGCCGCCTTCTTCGTCCTGCTCATGCTCAAGGGGCGGATTGCGGACATTCCCAAGCGCACCTGGAAGGCGGGGGCGGCCTGCGCCTTCCTCATCTATCTGGGCTACACGACGAACGCCGCGGGCCTCATGACCCTGCAGAGCTCCGAGTCTGGCTTTCTCACGGCGCTCTACGTGCCGATCACGCCGCTTCTCGTCTGGGTGGTCTTCGGCAAGGCGCCCACTAAGGGAGCCGTCTTCGGCGTGATGATGGCGTTTGCGGGCCTCGTCCTGCTCGCCAACCCCTTCACGCTCAGCTTCTCGAACAACTGGGGCGAGTGGGTCACGATTCTCTCGGCCCTCATCTCCGCTGTCGAAATCATGGTGGTGGGCCGCGTCGCGCCGGGCACTCAGGCGAGGCAGCTCGCATTCACCCAGCTTTTCTTCACCGCCGTCTTTGCAGCCGTCGGCCTGGCCGTCGCCACAGCGGCAGGCGTCCCGCTCAAGGAGACGACCTTCAACACGACGGTGGTGGGCGGCATCCTCTGGCTTGCCGTCATCGTCGCCTTCGTGCAGGTGCTGCTCTCCTGGGCGCAGCGCTACGTACCTGCGAGCCGCGCGGCCGTCATCTTCGCCATGGAGAGCGTCTTTGCCGCCATCATCGGTTGGTTCGCAGGCGAAAGCCTCGGAACGGCGGGCATCATCGGCGGCGTCCTGATCGTGGGCGGCATTCTCTGCGGCGAAATCAGGCCTCCGCGCAGGAAGGCCGCACCCAAGGAGCTTTCGTCATGACGGACACCCGTCCCGTCGGCATTCTCGACTCGGGCTTCGGAGGCCTCTCCGTCGCCCGCGCCGTCGCCGAGCTGCTTCCGCAGGAAAACCTCGTCTACGCCGCCGACTGCGGCTTCGCCCCCTGGGGCGACAGAACGGACGACTTCATTCTCGAGCGCACGCATGCGCTCGTCTCACACCTTCTCAGGAAGGACGTGAAGGCCATCGTCATCGCCTGCAACACGGCCACGGCCGTCTGTGCGGAAAGCCTGCGCGCCGAGCTCTCCATGCCCGTCGTGGGCATCGAGCCCGCCGTGCTTCCCGGCGCCCGCACGACCAGGACGGGCATCATCGGCGTGATGGCGACGACGAAGACGCTCGCAAGCGCCAAATACCGCCACCTCAAGTCCATCGCCCCCAAGGAGGTCAGGATCATTGACTGTCCGTGCCCCGGCCTCATGGACTGCGTGGAAGCGGGCGAATTCCGCACGCCGCACACGATGGCCCTTCTCAGGGAGTACGTGGAGCCGCTCGTCGAGGCGGGCGCCGATACGCTCGTTCTCGGCTGCACGCACTATCCCTTCCTCTCCGATGCCATCCGCCTCACTGCGGGACCGGGCATCAGGCTCATCGATCCCGCCCCCGCCGTCGCGCGTCAGCTCAAGCGCCGCCTTGACGAGCCGGGCCTCCTCAACGACACGAAAAAGGCGCCCGCGCGCATCTTCTGCACGACGGACGCCAATGAGGCGCGCGAGCGCATTCTCAGGCTCCTCTGGACGGACAACGCCGTCCTGCAGAAGCTCGACGGGAGCGTCAGGCCCTGAGGGCCAGCTCCGGAACTTCAGGCGCCTTGAGATACTCCTCGAGGCGCCCTCTCATTTCGCCGGGAATCGGACGCTTGACGACGGCGTCGCCCTCGCGTGCGGCGCAGACCGCCGTCTCGATGCAGGCGAGCCTGCATTCGTCGCCCGCGTGGATCGTCATGGCGAAGCGCACGGACGTCGTGCCGATGCTCTCGATCCACATGCGCAGCACGCAGTCATCCCCGCATCGGCTCGGAGCGCAGAAGTCGCACCGGATCCCCGCGATCGGGAACCCGTAGCCCTCGACGAGGCTCTCCTCGTAGCTCAGGCCCGCACACTCGCGGAAGAAGTCCTCCATGGCGTTGTTGAGCATCACGAAGTACTGGGGATGGTAGACGATGCCCGCCGGATCACAGTGGTTCCAGCGAATGCGAAGGGGCTGCTCAAAAACCTTTCCGCTCATGACGCCACCTCATCGATGTGCAACGGAGCGCAGGACGGCGCGCACGGGACTGGCCTCGACGCCCTCGAGCTTGAGGGGCAGCGCAATGAGCTCGTAATCGCCCGCCTCGACCTGGCTCAGGTCGAGGTTCTCGATGATGGAGATGCCGCCCTGAAGGGCCACGCGGTGCGAAAGCAGGAGCGTGCTGTCGGCGGGGTCGATGCTCGGGGTGTCGAGCCCTATGAGCATCACGCCCGACTCGAGGAGCATGCGCACGGCGCCGGGAGAGACGGACCTGAAGTCCTCCGTCCAACGCTCGGGCGCGGTCCTGCGGGTCTTGATGAGGACGCGCTCGTGGAAGCAGGCGCTCGAGAGTTCCTCGCGGCTGACGGGCTCTGTCGTGTCCGCACCGCTCAGGTCGATGACGCGGCAGCGGCCGATGAAGCGCTCGAGCCTGAGCGTGGCGACGTCCACGGCGCCGCTGTCGAGATGCATCGGGGCGTCGACATGCGCGCCCACGTGCGGCGACATGTGGATCGTCGAGATGTTGGCAACTCCGCCGTCGTTGATGCGCTCGTTCCAGAGGACCTGGAACGGCGTGTCGCCCGGGAATACGGGCGCTCGGGTGCTTACGGAAGGGGAAATGTCCCAAAGGCTGCGCATGCAGTGGCCTCCTGAATGTTCTTGTCTTCATAGCATAATATTCTGCGTGTCCGGCCGCACGTTTTCCAGCCGGCAATGTCGGAGATTTACGCCGTGAATGAAAGTTTCTTCAAAATGATCCTGTCGCGCCACTCCCTTGGCGCCAAGCATCTCGTCATTCCCGCCCCTGACGTGGGCGCCCTGCGTCTGGCCGTGACGGCCGCCTGCCGCGTGCCCTGCCATCAGGAGACGCTTCCCTTCCGCTGGGTCGAGATCTCCTCCCGCGACCGTCTCGCCGACCTCTTCGAATCGGTTCTGCCTGCGGACGCCGACGAGGAGATGCGCGCCAAGGCCCGCGGCAAGGCCCTGAAGGCGCCGATGTGCATGGCGCTCGTGGGCACGGGCCTCTCCCCCGACTCCCAGGACCGAGACGCCGACGAACGCCTGATGACGGCAGGCGCCTCGCTCATGAACTTCCTTGCAGGCCTGCATGCCCAGGGCTTTGCCGCGAAGGCAGTCTCCGCCAAGGACTTCCCCGCCCCCGACGGCCTTTACGATCCGACCTGCGAGCGCCTGCTCTGCTTCGTGCTCGTGGGAACGCCCGACACGCCCGTCAACTATCAGGACATCGGCATGGGCAACGACGAACGCCAGCCGCTCTCCCGCTGGTAGGACGTCAGCGCCTGAGCCCGGCGGCGCGCATGCCGTCGAGCGAGGCCAGGATGTCCAGAAGCGTGCGCGGCGCATCGCCTTCGGCATCGTCGCCCGCCAGCACGTAGGCGGGCACGCCGCTGCGAACGGCGCGCATGACGAGGGATGCAATCAGAGTGCGGGTGACGGGGTCGCCCGCACTTTTGCTTTCCGGGTCCCTCACGAAGACAGGCGAAAGCGGGCCCGAACGATGCCAACGCACGAAGAGCGGCCCCGAAAGCCTCCAGTCGGGATCCGAGGGATCCTGCGCGTCGCAGGCGGCAAGCGCCCGCATCTGGCGCTGCAGTCCGGGCATGCCCTCATTGAGTCCCATCACGGGCCTGATGCCGAAGTTTCTCAGGAGCGCCATGAGGCGCGGCGTGAGCAGCGTCGGATTTCTCACCTCGAAGGCGAGCACGGGGGCGGCGTCCGCAGAGCCCAGCTCCCGCACCAGCCCCTCTGCGAAGGCACCCAGCTCCTCCACGGCCTTCTGCCTGCCCTGAAGCGTCTTCATCTGCGAGGACGGATAGGGCCCGAAGTCGAAGAGCACGCCGCCGAGCTTCTCGCCGAGTCCGTCCGTGCAGCTTCTCACGAAGGCTGCGGCGGCCGCCACGTTGAGGAACTCCCTGTTGAGGCCGCCTGCACGGCCGCGTCTGTCGTGCACGAAGACGCTCGTCACGAGCGCGGGCGCGCGCACGATGAAGCGGAAGTCGGCGGGAACGGCGGACGCCAGAACGGCAAGCTCCGCCTGTGAATGGGGATGGAGGTATCCGCGCTCGAGGCAGACGCAGCCCAGCCAGGGCGTTCGCGCGAGCACGGACAGGCCGTCTAGTCCCTTCATGCGGAGCGCGCCGCTCGAGGCCGAGTATATGGTGCCGCGCCAGTACGGCCGCCCGAAGCCGAGCGTGCCCAGACGCACGAGCCTCGAAAGACGTGCCGAAGCCTCGAGCACGCTCCTGCGGGGCGGCTCGCCCGAGACGGGCGCGTCCGGACGCGGCGCATCGTCAAAGAGCGGCTCCCTGCTTCTCTCAATCATCGGCTTGCCCTTCATCATGGCGTTTTCGTCCTGACATGCTCTCGCGTACGTGCGTCCTGACATCGCAGGCATCCCAGCGAGGGCACTCAGACGACCTCTTTTTTGGTAGCATTGAATGATATTCGCGGCCGCGTTCGTCTCCCGTACATCCGTACGCCGCAGGCCTGCTCAAGCGATATTAATTGAAATATGCCCATCACTGATAGTTCCGAAGAGAAGGCCATGAAGAAGGACCTGACGCAGGAGGAAATCCCCGTCTGGGTCGTCGACGACGACGAGGTCCGCTATTCGATCCGCTTTGCTCTTGCGACGCACGGCATCGATGCACGCACCTACGCCAGCGGCGAAGACTTCTTCAACCTCGTCGAAACGGACCAGCCCGGCTGCCTCGTCGTCGACCTGACCATGCCCGGCATGAGCGGCATCGAGGTTCTGAAGCGCCTTCGCGATCTCGACAGCCCCATCAAGGTCATCGTGCTTTCCGGCCACGGCACTATCCGCACGGCCGTCGAAGCCATGGAGAACGGCGCGATCTCCTTCATGGAGAAGCCCGTCGATCCTGACGACCTTCTCGTGAAGATCAACGCCGCACGAGACGCCTCCCTTCTCGAGGTCTGCAAGACGCGCGTGCGCCACATGCTCCGCCAGTTCTCCAAGCGCGAGACACAGATCTTCGATCTGGTCTGTCAGGGCCTGAAGAACGGCGAGATCGCCGAAAAGCTCTTTCTTTCGACGCGAACGGTCGAATCTCACCGCGCCAACATCACGAAGCGCCTTGAAGACCGCGCGCCGATCGGCATCCTCTACGAACTCGCGCGCACCAAACTCGACACGAGCCCCGTGCAGTTCTGCAAGCTCCAGCCCGCCCGCGGTAAGCAGAGCAAGAAGAGCGAAGAGAAAAGCGAGAAGAAGGCCAAAGAGAAGACCGAGGACTAACCTCCCCCCTGCCTCACAGAGGTTTTTGCGCCAAATTTCCATGAAAAAACGGGAGTCCGCAAACGGACTCCCGTTTTTTTTTCATTCGCGGCTGCCCCGCTCCGATCAATCCTTGAAGAGCTCGTGCGCGAGCTTCATCGGACAGAACTTCGGGCCGCACATGCTGCAGAAGTGAGCCTTCTGGGCGGCGGCCCCGGGAAGCGTCTCGTCATGGAAGGCACGGGCCCTGGCGGGATCCACGGCAAGGGCGAACTGGTCGGGCCAGCGGAATTCAAAGCGGGCCATGCTCATGAGGTGGTCGCGCAGGATCGCACCGGGCACGCCTCGGGCGATGTCGGCCGCATGGGCCGCGATGCGGAATGCGGCCATGCCCTCGCGCACGTCGTTCGCATCGGGAAGGCCGAGATGCTCCTTGGGCGTCACGTAGCAGAGCATCGCCGTGCCCGCCCCCGCGATCATGGCGCCGCCGATGGCGGCCGTGATGTGGTCGTAGCCCGCACCGACGTCGCTCACGAGCGGCCCGAGCGTGTAGAAGGGCGCGTCATCGCACCACTCGCGCTCATTGAGCTGGTTGAGCTCGACGCCGGGCATCGGAATGTGGCCGGGCCCCTCGATCATCACTTGCACGTCGCGAGCACCCGCCCTGCGGTTGAGCTCCCCGAGCGTCCTGAGTTCGGCGAACTGCGCCGCATCGTTGCCGTCGTAGAGGCTGCCCGAGCGCAGGCCGTCGCCGAGCGAGAGCGTCAGGTCGTAGTGCGCCGCAATGTCGAGGATCTCGTCAAAGTGCTCGTAGAGGAAGTTCTCCCTGCCGAAGGCCTTCATCCACCTGGCCATCATGCCGCCTCCTCGGGAGACGATGCCCGTCAGGCGGCTGCGCGTAAGCTCGACGTGGGGCAGGAGGAGCCCAGCGTGGATCGTCATGTAGTCGACGCCCGCCCTGGCCTGGTCCTCCAGGACGTCCCTGAAGATCTCCCAGGAGAGCGCGAGCGGATCGCCGCCTGCGCGCTCGAGCGTTTCGTAAAGCGGCACGGTGCCGACGGGCACGGGCGAGCCGCGCAGGATCATCTCGCGGGTCTCGCGGATGCACCTGCCGGTCGAGAGGTCCATCACGGTGTCCGCGCCTCTGGCGAGCGCCTCCTGCATCTTGCGGCCTTCCTCGCGCCAGTCGGAGGACGAGGCGGAAGTGCCGACATTGGCGTTGACCTTGGTGGCGAAGTGGCGGCCGATGACGGTGGGCTCGACCTCGGGATGCGTGAAAGCGGCGGGGATGACGGCCTGTCGGGCAGCCACGCGGGCCCTGACGCGCTCGCCCGTCCAAGGCTCGACGCGTTCGAGAAGCGGCATGAGCCTGTCGCGCACGCGCTCAAGTCCCGGCTCGGAGAGCGAGGCGGCGAAACCTTCGAGATTGGCGTTTTCGCGTGCGGCCGCATAGGCCATTTCAGGCGTCACGACGCCCGCTCGCGCGGCGGCGAGCTGCGTGGGGCTGCCAGGTTCGGGGCGCTCGCGGCGCACGAGCTCGACCGTCTCGCCCGCATCGGCGGCGCCGTAGCCGCCCGTGACGTCGGTCATGAAGAAGTCGGGATTCCTGCCGCCGCCGAAGCATTCGGGCGTGTCGGAAAGCCTGATGCGGCGCAGAGGGACGTCCTCGCCCGCCTCGCTCCTCACGAAGAAGCGTTCGCCAGCGGGGCGCAGGTCGGGATTGGAATGGAAGTGGTTGTGCATAATCGCGCTCCAGAAGAATTGAAGTGAGGGCGCGACCGGCGAAGAGAACGGTGCCGTGGGCCTTCCTTCGAAGGCCGGATGTCGATTTGTCCGCAGCGTTTCCCGACGCAGGTCTGAACCTGATCCGGTGCGACGGGTGTTTCTCAACCGGCCCCTGAAAGGCCGATACCCCGAACGCGCAAGTCCGATTGTAGGGCAAAAAGAGGCGTCATCCCGCAGGAACACGCCTGCTGAGGACACTTTTCCCTGCACGGTGCCCCCGTGCCGAAGACGGCCCGTCGGGAAGACGCACGCGAAACGGACTGCTAAAATACAAGGATTGCCTTTTGTCCGTTCCGCCCGCCGCTCCCTGCGGCCCCTCCTGCGCAGCGGACGCCGTTTTTTCTTTTTTCACCCGAGGTTTTCCGACATGGAACTGAATCCCCTTACCGCCCTCTCCCCGATCGACGGCCGCTATGCCCGCCAGACCGACGCGCTTCGCGACATCTTCTCCGAATGCGCCTTCATGAACGCCCGCGTTCGTGTCGAAGTGGAGTGGCTCATCAGTCTTTCCGAAGCCGGCTTTGCTGAACTTCCGCACCTCAGCGACCACGGCAAGGCCTTCCTGCGCGGCCTCGCCGACAACTTCTCGCTCGCCGACTGCGAAGCCATCAAGGAAATCGAAAAGACGACGAACCATGACGTGAAGGCCGTCGAGTACTGGATCAAGAACCAGGTCGCCCACGACGAAGAGCTCAAGTCCGCCTCCGAGTTTGTGCACTTCTCTTGCACGTCCGAGGACATCAACAACACGAGCCACGCCATCATGCTCAAGCGCGGTCGCGAAGCCCTCGCCGACTACCTCCAGCAGATCCATGACACGATCGCAGGCTTCGCCCACCAGTGGGCCGAAATCCCGATGCTCTCCCGCACGCACGGCCAGACCGCCTCTCCGACGACGGTCGGCAAGGAATTCGCCAACGTCGCCGTGCGTCTTGAACGCGTGATCGAAGCCATCCGTGCCGTCAAGATCTACGCCAAGATGAACGGCGCCGTCGGCAACTACAACGCCCACCTCGTCTCCTATCCGGAATACGACTGGGAAGCCCACTCCCGCAAAGTCGTCGAGGAACGCCTCGGCGTGACGTTCAACACGCACACGATCCAGATCGAGCCGCATGACTACATGGCCGAGCTCTTCCACCAGATCGAACGCGCCAACACGATCCTCATCGACTTCGACCGCGACGTCTGGGGCTACATCTCCATGCACTTCTTCAAGCAGAAGCTGCGTGAAGGCGAAGTCGGCTCCTCCACGATGCCGCACAAGGTCAACCCGATCGACTTCGAAAACTCCGAAGGCAATCTCGGCCTCGCCAACGCCGTTCTCGATCATCTCGCCGGCAAGCTCCCGATCTCCCGCTGGCAGCGCGACCTGACGGACTCCACCGTCCTGCGCAACCTCGGCGTCGCCTTCGGCTACTGCTTCATCGGCTACAACGCCCTGACGCGCGGCCTCGGCAAGCTCCAGGTCAACGAGCAGGTCATCGCCGCCGACCTCGACAACGCCTGGGAAGTCCTCGCCGAAGCCGTTCAGACCGTGATGCGCCGCTACGGTGTGCCGCATCCGTACGAGCAGCTCAAGGCCCTCACCCGCGGCAAGGACGGCATCACCAAGGAAACGATGCGCGAATTCATCTCCAACCTCGACATCCCCGCCGATGCCAAGGCCTCCCTGATGGAACTCACGCCCGCCACCTACATCGGCAAGGCCGTCGAACTCGCCCGCCGCTGCTGATCCGCTTGAGATCCGCCTGCCAAGGGACCGTCCCTTCGGACGGCTCTAAATCCTCAGGCAAAAGCCCCGCTCGTCTGATCTGGACCCCGAAACTTGGACTACAAAATAAACTCCAAGTTGAGTGCGGCCGATTTTAACGCTCGCCGCTTGGCATAGCCGGGACAAGCAAGTCCCGGCTACGCCGATAGCGTATTTTATCTGGGGCGCGTCAAGGGACGACCGAACAACTTAGATCCTCCCAAAGGGCCCCTCCAACTTCTTCGGTCAACCCTTGACCCGACTCATCGCTCTCAGACCGCTGAGAACGCTCTTATTCCGCTTTAACATAACGCTGACGGTACTCGGATGGTGCGTATCCATCCAAACGCTCCTGAGGTCTCTTCGTGTTCCAATGGGCGATATAAGCCGTCAGATCGCTCTTGAAGGCGTCAAAGCTATCCCAGCACTGCCCCCTGAAGAACTCGTCCTTCATATGGCCAAATGCCTGCTCTGTTGCCGCATTGTCCAAACAGTTACCCTTGCGAGACATGCTTCGCGTGACGTTGTGCTCCTTGGTCCATTTAATCCAATCAGGATTCTGATATTGCCATCCCATATCGCTGTGAAGGATGGGACTAGCCCCAAGGGGTAACGCCTTCACCAACGCGTCGAACATCTCTTCTTGCTGATCCATGTTGGGCGATCGACTGATGGAGAAAGCCAGAATCTCATTGGAGTAAAAGTCAACGACCTGAGCGAGGTATACCTTACCGAAGGACAAAGCGAACTCTGTCACATCGGTACCGATCTTCGTGAAGGGGCAGGCTGTTTTGAAATCGCGTGCCAAGAGATTGGGAACGGTACGATTGTCGCCTTTATAAGAGCTGTACTTTCCAAACCCCTGTCGCCTAATCTTACAGATCAACCCCAATTCTCGCATTACCTTCAATACCGTCTTTTTCGCGATGACGATGTTGAACTCACGACGTAAACGCATGAAGATCTGGCGATGGCCGCAACCATTTGACGTGCGGTTGAAGATTTCCTTGACCTTCTCATGAACGTCCGGGCGTGTAGCTGCCTTCGGATGTTTACGGGCATAGTAGTAGCTCGACCGGGGCAACCCAATGATCTTCAACAGAAGATCAAGATCATGTTGCCCTGAAAGAGAATAAACGATCTCTGCTTTCTCTCGATTGCTCAGTTTCGCCAATCTTTCAGGGCCGCGACTTTTTTTAAGATGGCATTCTCCGCTTCAAGTTGCTTGATACGAAGTTCCAGCTTCTCCATGGGGGTCAACTCTTGCACGGGCTTCTGCTTGGCCCCTAACTGACGTCCCCTTTTCTTCGGTTGCAGACCTGCTTCGCCATGTTCACTATAAATCTTGCACCAACGTCGAAGAAGCTTGGGAGCAACGCCATATGCAGCCAAGATGTCTTGGTACGAGACCTGATCTTCAATGCGAGCTTTGACTGCTGCCAGCTTGGTTTCGTAGGAATGTGTCGTTTTGACGGTATGTGACATTAGAAATCGAGAAACGCCCAAAATACGAATTGTAGCGCGCCAATCCCTAAGATCATGCTCATCCAGCCCAAGCTGGGTCATTATCTCTTGATAGCTTGCGCCATCCTCATAGAGCTCGAGAAACCTCAGCTTTCTAGCTTCAACTGTTCCCTTCCATTTATGTCCTATACAGATGGTCCCCAATTCTTTGTCCAAGAATCGGGGACCACATC
Source organism: Sutterella wadsworthensis 2_1_59BFAA (assembly GCF_000297775.1). GTDB lineage: Bacteria > Pseudomonadota > Gammaproteobacteria > Burkholderiales > Burkholderiaceae_F > Sutterella > Sutterella wadsworthensis_A. Next base: position 9,522 of record NZ_JH815522.1, on the reverse strand, counting down.
AGTCATTGAGCGGGGCTTTTCTTTTCATGCGCGCCCATCCGACAAGAACGCGAAAGCCCCGCTCGATTGAACGGGGCCTTGCGCGCTGTCTCTCAGGTCGTTCGAGGGTTCTTATTCGACACGGCCGAGCAGGCAGTATTCCATGATGGCCTTCTGGGCATGCAGGCGGTTTTCTGCCTCGTCCCAGACGACGGACTGCGGACCATCGATGACGTCGGCCGTGACTTCCTCGCCGCGGTGGGCGGGCAGGCAGTGCATGAAGACGGCGCCCTGATTGGCGGCGGCCATGGAGTCGGCGTTGACCTGCCACTTGGCGAAGGCCTCGCGGCGCACCGCGTTCTCCTCCTCGTAGCCCATGGACGTCCAGACGTCGGTCGTCACGAGATCGGCGCCGCGGCAGCATTCGACGGGATCGTCGAAGACCTTGAGATGGTCGCCCGCAAGCGTCAGGGCGGGATCAAGCTCATAGCCCTTGGGGCTCGAGAAGTGGAGCTTGAAGCCGAGCAGCTTGGCGGCCTCGATCCAGGTGTAGGCCATGTTGTTGGCGTCGCCCACCCAGGCGACGGTCTTGCCGGTGATCGGACCGCAGTGCTCCTCGAAGGTGAGGATGTCGGTGAGGATCTGGCAGGGATGGTATTCGTTCGTGAGACCGTTGATGACGGGCACCCGACTGTGAACGGCCATGTCGTCAAGACGGTCCTGGCCGAAGGTGCGCATCATGATCAGGTCGCCCATGCGGCTGATCACGCGGGCCGTGTCGGCGATGGACTCGGAGCGGCCGATCTGGGAGCCCTGGCTCTGCAGATTGACGACGTTGCCACCAAGCTGGTAGAAGCCCGTCTCGAAGCTAACGCGGGTACGCGTGCTCGCCTTTTCGAACACCATGATGAGCACCTTGCCTGCGAACGGTTCATATCGCTTGCCCGCCTTCAGGTCCGCCTTGATGACCTTGGCGCGGTCGATCATGTAGCGAAGGGTTTCACCGGAAAAGTCGCTGAGCTTCAGAAAATGGCAGGGCACGTTGCTACTCCTAAGAAAAATGTACGTTGCGACATCGTCGCAGCGCACATTCTTGCAAGAAGAAGCGGGGCCTTCAAATTTAAGTGAACGCCTCTTGAGGATTCGCCAACCGATTAGGGGGTTGCATATAGCGGGCGTTCTTTTGGCGACAAAAGCACCCCTCGGGGCGCCCTGCGGGCGCTAGACGATGATGGCCGCAGCCTTCACCTGCGCATAGAGGCGCGTGCCGACGGCGATGCCGAGTTCGTCCGCCGAGCGACGGGTGATTCGCGAGAGAATGCGGCAACCGCCCGCCTCGAGCGTGAGCATGACGTGGCTCTCGCCCTCAACGCCTCGCATCCCGATGACGACGGCGGGCAGCACGTTTCGGATCGAGGTGTCCCTCGGTTCGCTGAGCGCCACGCTCACGTCGCGCGCAAGAATCCTCAGGCGCGCAGCCTCGCCCACGTTCCTGCCCGCATCGGGCACTTCGAAGGCCGTCTCACCCGCCGTCACGACCGCCGTGCACCACATTTCGCTCCGCTCGGTCACGACGCCCGAAAGGACGACGGAGGAGCCCTGCTCGCCCTGTCCGGGCCAGCGCTCGAGAAGCACCTCCTCAAGCGACCCCTCGGCGACGATCCGCCCATTTTCAAAGCAGATCACCTGATCCGCAAGGCGGGCCATTTCGTCGGCCGAGTGAGTAACGTAGAGCATGGGAACGGAGAGCTCGTCGCGAAGACGCTCGAGCCACGGCAGGATCTCCTGCTTGCGGTTCCAGTCGAGCGCCGCGAGCGGCTCGTCCATGAGAATGAGATCGGGCGTCATCAGCAGCGCACGCGCGATGGCCACTCTCTGGCGTTCGCCGCCGGAGAGAAGCTGCACGCGGCGCCGGAGAAGATGCCCGATGCCCAGGAGCTCCACTGCTTCCGAGAAGCGGGCGAGCCCCCCACGGGCATCCTTGTGTCTGAGGCCAAAATGGAGATTGCCCTCGACATTCAGATGCTCGAATAAACTCGCTTCCTGAAAGACGTATCCCAAGCGGCGCTCCCAGGCCGGGACAAAGATATTCCTGGCATCGTCCTGCCAGACTCGGTCGGCGACGACGACCCTGCCGCCCGCACGCTCAAGGCCCGCCGTGCATCGCAGCACGGTGGTCTTGCCGCAGCCCGAGGGTCCGAAGAGCACCGTGATGCCCTTGTCGGGAATCTCGAACGAAACGTCAAGGCGGAAGTCCGTTCCGCGGTCCAGATTCAATGTGATCCTGCCGCTCATCGGGTCCTCCCTTCCTTGCGGTTGAGCAAGTTGAGGGACAGAAGAACGAAGAAGCTGAAGACCAGCATGCCGCCCGCAAGAACGTGCGCCTTGCCGTACTCCATCGCTTCAACGTACGTGTAGATTTCGGTTGAGATGACCTGCGTCGATCCAGGGATGTTGCCGCCGATCATGAGCACGACGCCGAATTCGCCGATCGTGTGTGCAAAGGTCATCAGGGTGCCCGTGATGATGCCGTGGCGCGCCAGCGGCAGGATCACGCGGAAGAAGGCTTCGAAGGGGCGGCAGCCGAGCGTTGCCGCCACCTCCATCGGCCTTGGGCCTATGGCCTCGAAGGCCGTGACGACGGGCTGGATCATGAAGGGAAGCGAATACACCACCGAACCGATCACGAGACCGGTGAAGGTGAAGTTGAGCGTTCCCAGCCCCAGGGCATCCGTCACCTGCCCGATCGGCCCGTTGGGCCCGAGGGCGATAAGGATGTAGAAGCCCAGGACGGACGGCGGCAACACCAGAGGCAGGGTCACGACCGCATTCATCGGCGCGCAGAGCGCGCTCCTGCCTTTCACGAGCCACCACGCAAGCGGCAGTCCGATGATGAGGAGAATGACGGTCGTGACGGCCGCGAGCCTCAGGCTCAGCCACACGGGTCCGAGTTCAGTCCATGTCAGCATGACTTACCTGACCGTGCCGTAGCCATAGGCTTCGCGGATGGCGGCGGCTTCATTGCTCGTCTTCAGGTAGTCGAGGAAGCGCTTGGCGCCGGCGTTCTTCTCGCCTGCCTTGAGCTGGACGGCATCCTGAAGGATGGGCTTGTAGAGGTCCTGCGGAACGACCCAGCCGGAGCCGCCCGTGAAGGCGCCGTTCTTGAAGCACTGGGAAAGCGCAACGAAGCCGATCTGGGTGTTGCCCGACTCCACGAACTGGAAGGTCTTGCCGATGTTGTTGCTGACGACGAACTTCGGCTCGACGGCCTCCTTCATCTTGAGAGCGTCGAGCGCCTGAAGGGCGGCCTCGCCGTACGGAGCGAGACGAGCGTCTGCGACGGCGACCTTCTTCACGGCGGGATGGAGAAGGGCCTTCTGGTCCTTGACGAGTGCGGCGTCGGAGGACCAGAGGACGAGCTTGCCCACGGCATACGTGAAGGTGGTGCCGGCAACGCCGTGGCCTTCCTTGACGGCCTTGGCGGGTGTCTTGGCGTCGGCGGCGAGTAACACGTCGAACGGGGCGCCGTTCTTGATCTGTGCGTAGAAGGCGCCCGTGGCGCCGTAGGACACGACGAGCTTGTCGCCCGTGGCCTTTTCATAAAGCGGAGCAAGCTCCTTCATCGGAGCCATGAAGTTGGCGGCAACGGCGACGCGGACTTCTTCGGCGGCAACAGCGCAGGCAAGGCCTGCGAGCATGAGGGCGGCGGCAAGCTTCTTCATCTGCATGATTGTTTCTCCATGGGCGGTGTTGAACCGCATTAAGCTAAGATTGAGTGTAGGCCTTGACGGCTCCGCTATTCCGTAGAAGAATAGCGGGACTTTCCTCATTTTTCAAGTAGTCCATTCGGAGACAAGCATGAGCAAAACGATTGCCGACCCGACGCTTTTGGCGACTCACATGGCGGAGCTCGCCGACAAGCGCATTGACATCCTGAGGCGCATCGGCGACGTCGGCTCCATCTCCGAAGCGGCCCGTCGCGCAGGCGTGAGCTACAAGGCCGCCTGGCAGGCCATCGAGACGCTGAACAATCTGGCGGGCGCCCCTCTGGTCGAGAAGGTCGTGGGCGGCAACAAGGGCGGCGGCACCAGGCTCACGGCCACGGGCGAAGAGGTGCTGAAGCTAGCCGACGAGCTGACCCGCGCCCGCGCCGAGGTGCTCGTACGCTTCCGTCTCAAGGACTCTCCCGCGCTCAAGAACGTCGGCGTCAGCTCGCTGAGGACCTCGATGCGCAACCAGTTCCCCGCCGTCATCGAGAAGCTGAAGATCGGCTCGGCGCAGGTTCGCCTCATCCTCTCCATCGACGATACGCACTACATCCGCGCCTCCTGCACGAAGGAGTCCGCTCAGCTCCTCGGCCTTCGCGAAGGCAAGCACGTCCTCGCCCTCTGCAAGGCCACCGCAGTGGACATCTCCGCCGACAACCCCGCCCTCGTCGAAAGCCGCGACAACCAGATCGTGGGCGCCGTGCTTCGCAGCGAGCGCGAAGACAAGGGCGGCGAATGCACCATCCAGCTGCCCTCGGGCCTCACCATCGTGGGCTTCGCCAGACCCAGTCACGGGCTTCACATCGGCATGCGCGCCGTCGCCACCGTTGCGCCCGAAGCCGTGGTCATTGCGCTGAACTCCTGAAACTGATGGAAGGAAAGGGCCAAGCGCGTCTCAAGGCCATGAAAGCGCGCCTTTGTTGACGGCAATCAAGCTCACCTCACCCTTCCTTACATAAACCTTAATAAGATTACACACGTGCAGACTCTGCTTCCCTAGGCATAGTCTGCCCTTTTTCACCCCTAAACAGCGCCGGATGGCTCCCCCTGGTACGCACACCGCCCCCGGCCGCTCTTACAAACAGGTTCCAGCAAAATGGCCAACAACAGCAAATGGTATGTCGCCGGCGTCCTCCTGATCGGCGCCGTCATCGGCATCGTCTTCGTCGGTATCCTCACGAGCGTCGTCCACTGGGCGGGCAGCCCGAAGTTCTGCGGCGAATTCTGCCACTCCATGGATCTCACCTACGCCGCCTACAAAAAGGGCCAGCACTACATGACCGGCTCCGGCGCCACCGCCGGCTGCTCCGACTGCCACCTTCTGAACCACTCCAACGAACACGTCGGCCCGCTCGACTACACGGCTCTTCTCTTCGACAAGGCCCGTGCCGGCTCCATCTCGCTTCTCGGCCAGATTCAGGGCTCTCTTAGCACACATGAAAAGCAGCTCGAAAAGCGCAAGGAAATGGCTGAAGCCGTTCACAAGCAGATGATCGAACGCAACTTCTCCGCCTGCCGCGGCTGCCATGACCTGTCCCGCATGCACAACGCCAAGAAGCCGTTCATCGCCAAGATGCACCAGAATCTCGACAAGGATCCGAAGAAGCCTGCCGACTGCCTGGCCTGCCATCCGAAGGCCGGTCACGACTACGCCGCCGCTGACGCCGAAATGGCCAAGGCTCAGGAAACCGCTGCGAAGTAATCCCTTCGAAAGCCTGATTTCCTGAAAAGCGAATCATCTGGACCCCGACGCCCGAAAGAGCGCCGGGGTCTTTTGCATTTTGCCTTTCCCGCATCGGGCGGACGCGGGCGGCAGGTCCCCGCCGATTTGTCTACAATCGCTAGAAACCCATTGCTTTGTCAGCGGCGGACGTGCTCCGCCGCGTCCACATATTGCGAGCACAAATGGCAGAAACCATCTTCCGCGCCGACTACCGCGCGCCGTCCCATCTGATCGACACGGTGCATCTGGAGTTTGACCTTGACGCCGACAGCACGAGCGTCATCAACACCATGCACGTGCGTCCGAATCCCGATGCACAGCATTCCTCCGATCTCATTCTCAACGGCGAAACCCTGACGCTCGTCAGCGTCGCCGTCGACGGCCTTCCGCTCGACGAGTCCCGCTACACGCTCGGCGACGACCTGCTCACCATCCACGGCATCGACCGCGAGTGCGACGTCATCGTCGTCAACCGCTTCAGCCCGTCCGCCAACAAGGCGCTCTCGGGCATCTACACCTCGGGCCAGAACCTGATGAGCCAGTGCGAGGCCCAGGGCTTCCGCCGCATCACCTACTTCCTCGACAGGCCCGACGTCCTCTCCCGCTACAGCGTCGTGATCCGCGCGTCGAAGGAGCAGTACCCCGTGCTGCTCTCCAACGGCAACCGCATTGAGGAGAAGGACCTTGACGACGGCCGCCACGAGGCCCGCTGGGAGGATCCGTTCCCGAAGCCCTGCTATCTCTTCGCGCTCGTCGCCGGCAGGCTCGAGGCCCTTCGCGACACGATCGTCCTCAAGGACGGCCGCACCGCCAGCCTTGAAGTCTGGGTCGAGCCGCAGGACATCGACAAGACGCAGCACACGATGGACAGCCTCAAGAAGTCCATCCGCTGGGACGAGGAGCGCTGGGGGCTCGAGCTTGACCTCGACGGCTTCCGCATCGTGGCGACGAACGACTTCAACTTCGGCGCCATGGAGAACAAGGGCCTCAACATCTTCAACGCCCGCTACGCGCTCGCCAATCCGAAGGTCGCCACCGACCAGGACTACGCCAACATCGAGTCCGTCGTCGGCCACGAGTACTTCCACAATTGGACGGGCGACCGTGTCACGCTCCGCGACTGGTTCCAACTCACGCTCAAGGAGGGCCTGACGGTCTTCCGCGATCAGGAGTTCTCCGCCGACATGCTCGGCGACGAGTCCGCCCGCGCGGTCGAGCGCATCCGCAACGTCAAGGCGCTACGTCTGGCCCAGTTCGCCGAGGACGCAGGCCCCATGGCCCACCCGATCCGTCCCGACAGCTATCAGGAGATCGACAACTTCTACACGAGCACCGTGTATGAAAAGGGCGCCGAAGTCATCCGCATGCTCCAGACGCTTCTGGGCAAGGACACCTTCCGCAAGGGTTTCGACCTCTACATCGCCCGCAACGACGGCCACGCCGTGACGTGCGAGGCCTTCCTCGAAGCCATGGAGGAGGCCTCGGGTCGCGACCTCCAGCAGTTCCGCCGCTGGTACTCTCAGGCAGGCACCCCGCGCGTCGCCGTCTCCACGCAGTGGAACGCCGAGGCGGGCCAGCTCGTCATGACGGTCGAGCAGACCACGCCGCCCACGCCGGGCCAGCCCGCCAAGGAACCGATGCTCATGCCCTTCCCCGTCGCGTTGCTCGACGCCGAGGGCCGCGAGATGCCCGTTCTGCTCAAAGGCGAGTCCGAAGGCTCCGCCCAGCTCACGCGCATGTTCGAGCTCAAGGACGCACGCCAGACCTGGGTCTTCTCGGGCCTTCGCGAAAAACCCGTTCCGAGCCTCAACCGCGGCTTTGCCGCGCCGGTCATCCTCGACGTCAGCCTCGACGCCGACGCGCTTGCGCTGCTTGCCCGCGCCGACAGCGATCCCTTCAACCGCTGGGAGGCCATGAACCGCCTGATGATGAAGGCGATCCTCGAGCAGGTGCGCGCCGTTCTCGCCAACGACCAGGCTCCCGTCAATGCAACGCTTCTCGAGGCGTTCGGCGCCATCATCGACGACGTCAACCTTTCGCCCGCCTTCCGTGCGGTCGCGATGGAGCTCCCGAGCGAGCGCGCCGTCGCCGACGCCATGCCGATCATCGATCCCGCCGCCATCCACCGTGCGCGCGAAATCGTCCGCGAAGCCCTCGGCATCCGCTGGCACAGCAAGCTCGTGAGCGTCATCGACGGCTGCAGGCTTGAGGGTGAATACTCTCCCGACTCGACGAGCGCCGGCATCCGCGCCCTGAAGAACACCTGCTACTACTACGGCGTCGCCGCAGGCAACAAGACGATGGTGCTGCGCGTTCGCGACCAGTTCAACACGGCCAACAACCTGACGGACCGCCTCGCCGCGCTCAACATGATCGCAGGCTCGAGCACGCCGACCAAGAACGACACCATCGTCTCGGCGCTCAAGGAGTGGTACTCCGAGCCGCTTCTCGTCAACAAGTGGCTGACGATTCAGGCGACCGCCCCGTGCTTTGCGGGCGAGGCCCCCGTCGTCACCCGCGTCTCCGAACTCGCCAACAGCCCCTTCTTCTCCATGGCGAACCCGAACAACGTCTACGCGCTGCTCGTGGCCTTCTTCATGAACAACCCCGCCGAATTCCATCGTCTGGACGGCGAAGGCTACAAGTTCTGGGTCGAGTGCGTGCTCAAGCTCGACGCCCTCAACCCGCAGGTTGCCTCCCGCGTCGCCCGCAGTCTCGAAAACTGGCGCCGCTACACGCCGCAGCTCTCGAACCTCATGTTCCAGGCGCTCAAGCATCTGGAACGTCAGGAGAAGCTCTCCGTGAGCGTTCGCGAAATCGTTGAAAAAGCTTTGAACAATCCCGCATAAGAGGAAATTGCATCGTGTCCACCCTTTCTCTCAGTCAGTATCTCTGCCGTGAACAGCAGCTTCACGACCTCGACCCCGTTCTCTCCCGCCTGATCGTCAGCGTCTCCGAAGCCTGCAAGACGATCAGCTTCAAGGTGCGCAACGGCGCCCTCGCCGGCGTGCTCGGCATGGCCGGCTCCGAAAACGTCCAGGGCGAAGACCAGAAGAAGCTCGACATCATCAGCAACGACATCTTCGTCGAGGCCGTCGCCCTTTCGGGCTCCGTCTGCGGCATGGTGAGCGAAGAGATCCCCGAGGTCATTCCCGTTCCCGAAGACCTGCCGATCGGCCCGTACCTGATCTGCTTCGACCCGCTCGACGGTTCCTCCAACATCGACATCAACGTCTCCATCGGCTCGATCTTCTCGGTCCTTCCCGCCGTTCGCCCGAAGCGCGAGCCCGTGGCCGAGGACTTCCTGATGCCCGGCACCAAGCAGGTCGCCGCAGGCTACTGCATGTACGGTCCGCAGACCCAGCTCGTCCTCACGTTCGGCCGCGGCGTCGTGATGTTCACGCTTGACCCGACGACCGGCACCTTCATGCTCACGGCCGAAGACGTCCGCGTCGACCGCTCCGCCAAGGAATTCGCCATCAACTGCTCCAACATGCGCCACTGGGAGGATCCGGTCAAGCGCTACGTCGCCGAGCTCCTCGAAGGCAAGACCGGCGTTCGCGGCAAGGACTTCAACATGCGCTGGGTCGCCGCCATGGTGGCCGAAGTGCACCGTATCCTGCAGCGCGGCGGCATCTTCATGTACCCGCGCGACCACCGCGACCTCACGAAGCCGGGCAAGCTTCGCCTGATGTACGAGGCCAACCCGATGTCCATGCTCATGGAAAATGCCGGCGCCGCCGCCACGAACGGCCACCAGCGCATCCTCGACATCGTTCCCGAGAAGATCCACCAGCGCGTGGCCGTCTTCCTCGGTGCGGCCGATGAAGTCGAGCGCGTGACGTCCTACCACGCCGAATAATCCCAGCCTCCGCCCAGGCGGGATACACACCGAAAAATCGGGGCGCCTCCCGGAAAGGAGGCGCCCCGATTGCATTATGACGGTGTCGTCAGGAGACTTAGTATGAAAGCGGAAGCGCCGGAAACCAAAAAGAAAAAACACCCCCGGTAGGAATACTCGATTCCTATGTTGATGGGGCATTACTATGGACT
>NZ_JH815521.1:156758-179720 GCF_000297775.1 Sutterella wadsworthensis 2_1_59BFAA | reverse complement strand
AATAAGAACAATATCGAAAAGAACAAGGCCAACATCGCTGCGAACACGGCCGCCATCGACAAGAACAAGACCAACATCAAGGCTAATACCGACGATATTCATAAGCTCCAGAACAAGCTTGTTGAGAATGAATTCCACGACCATGCTCAGGATCAGAACATTGGCGTGAATAAGAACAATATCGAAAAGAACAAGGCCAACATCGAAGCCAATAAGAATGCCATCGCGGCGAATTACGCTGAAATGAAGAACAACTTCGCGGCCGTCAATTCCCGTATTGACAAGCTCGACGACAAGATGAAGAAGGGCTTCGCTGCTCAGGCTGCTCTTAACGGTCTCTTCCAGCCGTACAGCGTTGGCAAGTTCAACGTCACCGCTGCTATCGGTGGTTATGACTCCGAACAGGCAATGGCTCTTGGTACTGGCTATCGCTTCAATGAAAACTTCGCCCTTAAGGCCGGTATTGCTTCCGACCTCAGCGGTTTCGATCATGTCACCTACAATATCGGTGCCAACTTCGAATTCTAAGAAGTCCATTGAGCTTAGCTCGTAACTTACCGAGACGACTTTGTTCCCTCGGTTGGTAATCCCAAAAAACAAACTCCCGGGGTGCTAGATCACGAAAACTAATCTAAGCGCTTCGGGAGTTTTGCTAATCACAACAGAGAGAACAAGTCACGATCCTGCTTGGCAACAGCCTTAACGATGAAGGTATTCGGTGTTTGGTGGGGGAGTAGAACGTCAAATTGTTGCCCACGGTGCTATTCTGCTTGGGAACAAGCCCAATGGAGGCGGCAAACTTGATACGCCCGATGTCGCGGCCGATGTGCACTAGCATTCCAACTGCCGTCTGAGCTCTAACTCCCGGACCGGTCATAATGCGTTGGGCATCGTCATCCGTCTTGGCAATTTCCTCCATGCGCATTTTAGCTTCCTCTTCTTGCTCAAACAGGTTTAGCCACATGTCGCGTCGGCGGTGAAAAGAAGACATCACTTCCTCAGGGATTAGTTCCGTATTTTTCTCCAGATGAGCAATCATGCGTTTTTGAACGAATGATTGGGACTTGGGTCGAGAATAGCCGAACTCTTCGAGACAGGTGTGGATCTGATTCCCCTACTAAGATCCGCAACTCCTGAAGGCTCTTGTACTCGTTCTGCAGGAATTGCAGCGACTGCTGGCGTTGATTCTTCACGAAGACATATTTAGTGCCGGGGACGTAGAAGAGTCGAGCAATGTAGTCCGCATCGCGTATGTCGTCCTTTTGACAAACATTGCGCAATGCTTTGACATCAGCCCCCTTGACAAGGCGTGAGTCATGGCCGAGATCGGCAATCTTGCGTGCACGAACCGTGGAACCTTTGCATGACTCCATCAAGACAACGGCAGGATTACAGTTCGCAAGCCATTCCATTCGTGAATTTCCTCTAGAACGGTAACAACAGCTACAGCTTCAGAGGAAATATTCAGCCTTCATCCAGACCGTCTCGAGCCTTTTTCATAGCCTCTGCTGCTTCCTTGGCTTCGCGTTCCAAGGTCGCCTTGTTCTTGCTCCCTTTCGGTCTGCCGCGGCCTCGCTTTTGCCCAGCTTGTTCAAGCAGCGCGCGTTCACGCGCCTCCCGTTCCAGCGTCTTCTTGTTCTTGCTGCCTTTGGGGCGACCGGGCTTGCGCTTTACTTTTTCAGGCGGCAGTACACCTTTTGCCGCAGTTTCCGCCGCCAGGCGTTCACGCTCGAGCGTTTTTTTATTTTTACTGCCCTTGGGTCGCCCCGGCTTGCGCCTTGGCTTGTCATCGTCCTCTGCCGACTTCTCTTTGCGAGGTCTGCCCCTGGGAGGCTTGGGAGCGTCGGCTCCCTGCGGGAGCCGACGAATTTGGCTCTGCATCGGATTGCTCAGGCGAGCATTCGTTTCCTCGCTCAGGCGCTTCAGAATCTCGGGCGTCACTCCAAACTCTTCGAGGAAGCGCTTCAGTCGAGCCGACAGATTGTCCACAAAGGCATAGACGCCATCGGGCAGGAGCATGAGCTGACAGCGATCGCAATGCCGGATCATCTGGTTGACATCGAGTTCCAGCTTTCTGCAGGCAATCAGGATCTCAGTGCGGATGACGCTCGCAATGAAAGCCACGGCGAGCTTACTTTCGATGCTCTGGCGACTTTGTACACGGGTAACGTGCGAGCCGAGCTGAGACTTCAGCATGGAGAACTGCTTTTCCGAGGCATCACGCAGGCCGTAAAGACTGTGGATCTCGGCAGCTGAAAGCTCATCGGAGGACGCAATGGCGTAGAAGCCCTTGCGGTCTGCCTCTTGCTGCCAGGCCTCGTAGCGAAAGAGTACTTCCTTCTTGCCGTTGATTTCTGCAATCTCAATGAATTTCTTCATTGCCGCAGGGACATTAACTTTGGGCTTGCCGGCGGCAATCTCGGCGCGCAGCGTCATGGAGCAGTCGAGCACTTTGTTGATGAAACGCACGGCACGCGGCGCACTGCTCAAGCCGTCGAAGAAGAGCCCGATGCAGTTTTCCTTAGAACTGTTGGCAAAGATCTTGGCCTTGTCCGTCGTGCCGAAGATGCCGTTCTTGTTGAGAATATTGCGAACGTTCCAACGCACCTCTGCGCCGTGGCGCTCGAAGAGTGTCTGTGCTCCGTTGGTGGAGCCCTTAAGCATGATGATGTAGCGAAGTCCGCACTCCTCTGCCAGGTCGATGACATCCTGCGTGCAGAAGCCGCGATCAGAGATGAGGCCTTCGACACTAATGGACGAAGCAGCGAGGAACTGGGCGATGCCTCGAAAAGCCTTGGCATCGATCATGCTGCCAGGGTTAACGAACCAAGTGATGGGCCGTCCGGTAGTGGCATCGACAGCCCACATGTAGCTGACGATAGGCACGTCCTTGAGTGACTTGGCTTTCCCGAACTCATTGATTTCGCCTGCTTCCGACTCGCAGTTGTTATTCGAGCCATCAATGCAGAGCCAAACCTTGCTACAGCCTTGCTTGGCGCATTGTTTGATCCAGTCGATCTTGAACTGGTGCAGGGCATCAAGCGGGAGGTTCTTGCTGAAGAGTTCAGAGTACCAGGAGTCAGCGTGTCGATCCTTGGAGAAGCACACGCGCATGCGCATGGCGTCCTCAAAGAGATGCGTGCTGTTGGAGCGATCGGCCGCGGAAAACATGGCATAGTCCATGACGGTGTTGCCATAGAGCGGTCCGAAGTGTTTATGCAGCAAGTCATAAAGGCCGTTGCGTTCAGCGATTGCAAGGAAGGTTGCATACGGGCCAAGCGAGAGCATATGAGGCGGCAGGGACTGCTTCTCACCGTAGTGTTCCTTCCAAAGATTTGGGAACAAGAAGCGGAAGGTATCGTTGGGATACATGTTCCCGTTACCGGTAGCGTGTCCGATGGACTTGCGGCGACGCACGTTTCGACTGTCACGTGACATAAGGAAGACGCGTCCGTCGTTCTTGTTGACGTATGCCTGCGGCGGGATCGGAATCTCAGGGAGTTCCCAGTAAATATGACCCATAAAAATTCAAAATTCCGGTGTTATCCTTTTGGATATTTACAGTAGCATATTCTACACGATATTTCAACAAAACAATAAGAAGGCGATCTTCCTGAATCACAGGAGATCGCCAGAATTTTTATCGGTGCGGGATACGATTTTTTAAAGTTTGCGTGTTACCATTCTACAGGAAGTTCACATCATAGAAGAGAAAAAGAACGAGATCTCAACAGCCATTGAGCTTCTCTCCATGCTCGATCTCAAACCGGGCGACCTCATCACCGCCGATGCCATGAACACGCAGAAAGCCTTGGTTCAGTACCTCGCTGAGAGAGGCGTCGGGTACTGCCTCGCGATCAAAGAGAACTACCCGACGCTTCAAAAGGAAGTTCACTTTCTTTTCGCAACTGTCGAAGAGAGCCGCAGGCGCAAGTGCCGGACGCTTGATGCGGATCGAGGTCGAATCGAGGAGCGAAGCGTGACCGTCCTGCCAGCTTCCCTCTTGTCCAATCGCTTCCACCAAGAGTGGAACGGCCTTAAAGGCGGTTGCATCGTCAAGGTCACGAACAACACGGAAGCCAAGGGGAAGCGAGGGCGAAATTCAAGTCAGACTCGCTACTTCATGACCACGATTCCGTTCTCCGAGGACGCGGCCGCGGTTGCCGGCGAAATCATTCGCCGCCATTGGAGCATCGAAAACAACGTGCACTGGGCGCTCGACGTGAGCTTCGATCAGGACCGGATGCAGTGCACTAACGCGAACTACCTGAGCAACCGTGTGACGCTCAACAAGATCGCGCTCAACGTGCTCCGCGCGGCACAGAACGCTACGGACGTCAACGGCCGGCGAAACTCCGTCAAGACGATGCAGCAACTCTGCTCGACGCCCGCTGGCGCCATCGAAACCATGGGCACGGCCCTGGGCCTACAAGGTTTGCTTGACGGTGTCAAGGGCTAACCCTCGAAAAAGTCATGCGATTGCCCTGGGGCTGATGCGTCCGGGGGGGCAGCGGCCAAGCGCGAGGCGTGCGGCGCCCGCACCCGCGATGCGCCCGAAGACGAAGGCGTCGGTGAGGGCGTTGCCGCCGAGGCGCTTTCGTCCGTGGACGCCGCCCGTGGTCTCGCCTGCGGCGAAGAGGCCGGGGACGGGGGCGTTCATGCGGTCGAGGACCCGGGCGTCTGCGTCGATGAGGAGTCCGCCCATCGTGATGTGCACGCACAGACGCTCGATGCCGTAGTAGAAGGGCGGCGTGTCGATCGTCTGCAGGAAGGTCGTGCGTCCGAAACGCGGGTCCTTGCCCAGGGCGACCATGCGGTTGTAGCTGTTCATCGTGAAGCTGAGCCTCTCGATCGAGATGCCGATGTCGTGGGCGAGCGCGGTGAGGGACCTGGCCTCCCTCACGAGGCCGGCGGAGAGCTTCGATCCGAAGTTGGCGCCCTTCTGGGACTTGGCGTCGGTGATCGTCCACATGAAGCCCCCGGTCTGTTCCTGCATGGCGGCGGCGATGACGTCGAAGGTGGCCTCCTCGTTGACGAATCTGTCGCCCTCGGCATTGATCCACACTTCGGCCCCGGCATAGTCGAGCACGCGGCCGCCGGCATAGGGAATGCACTCGACGGCGTCCATGTCGACGAGCTGCGCGCCTGCGGCTTCGCCCATGAGGATGCCGTCTCCGCGGGCGAGGTCGGGCGTGAGTCCGAATGTGTCCGCCGTGGTGCCGTAGGAGGAGTCGAGTCGGGGTGCGAAGCGGCTTCTGAGCTCGTGGTTGCCGCTGAAGCCGCCCGTGGCGAGCACGACGGCTCGGGCGTAGCGGAGTACTTCGTCGCCCGAAGCGGTTCTGGCGGCGACGCCGCCGACGCGGCCGTTCTCAAGCAGAAGGCGACAGGCGCGTGTTTCGAAGAGCGTCTTCGCACCGAGGGTGCGGGCGCGCTCGGAGAGCGCCTGGATCATGTCCCAGCCGCCTCTTTGAGAGCCTGTGGAGAGATTGCGTCGTGCGCTCATGCCGGAGCCCACCGCCCTGAAGAGCCTGGGCTCCCAGGCCACGCCCATGCTGCCGAGCCACTGAACGGCGGCGCCTGCGTTTTCGGCGAGGGTGCGTGCGAGCTCGGGTCGTCCGCCGGCTTCGATGATGTCGCGTGCGAGGTCTTCGACGGGCGTCTCGCCGCCGGTGGCGATCGTGACGGTGCCGGCCGAAATGACGGTGTGTCCGCCCACGAAGGCGCCACGCTCGAGAATGGTGACGCGCCGCGCGCCCGACTCGAGCGCGGAGACCGCGGCGGCAAGGCCTGCGCCGCCCGCGCCGATGATGAGGACGTCGTCGGGATCCTGAGGAGTGCGGCCTGCGGCGTCGGATGCGGCCTTCGCCTCGGGTTCGACGGCGGGCGCGGCGAAGAGCGCCGGGGCGGCGAATAATGTGCCGGCGGCCGACAGGAGCTTACGCCTCTGCATGGATCCCTGCCTCTTGGGCGAGCCTGATGAGTTCGGCGGCGGAATGCACGCCGAGCTTCATGAAGGCGTTCGAGCGGTGCATCTTGACGGTGCTCAGTTCAAGGTCGAACGTTCTGGCGATCTGCTTGTTGGTCTCGCTGCCGTCGCCCTTGAGGATTTCGCCGATGATCTCGCGTTCGCGGGCGGTGAGCGTCTCGAAGCGCGCGCGAAGGCGGTCTCGGTGCATCGTCTCGACGGACTCGGTGACGCTTCGTGCAACGGCGGCGTTGATCTTCGCGATGAGTTCGGCGGGCTCGATCGGCTTTTCAAGAAAGTCGACGGCGCCCTTCTGTACCGCGGACACGGCGGTGGGAATGCTGCCGTGGGCCGAAAGGAAGATGATCGGCAGCCTGCATCCCATTTCGATGAGCTTGTCCTGGATTTCGGGACCCGTGAGGCCGGGCATTCGCACGTCAAGCACGATGCAGCCGGGGCGCGACAGGTCGTCGTTGTTGAGGAACCGCCTGCCGCTCGTATACGCGGCGGTGTCCCAACCCATCGTCTCGAGCAAAAGCCCGAAGGATCCGGCAAGTGCCTTGTCGTCGTCGACGATGCGGATCAGCGGTCGCTGCAATCTTGTTCTCCTTTTGTCTTTTTTTGTTTCCCGACGCTTGTTTTCGAGGCTGTGCGGCTTTTCGGCTCCGGCCGTGGGCGGGGGATTCGCGTTTCCACGACAGGGCGGGAGTTTGTTGGATTGTATCCGAACGCCCGAAGGCGTACTCGGAAAAAGCATTCGCGTGATGCCCGCGCAACGCCCGTTCGGGCGTCAAGCCCGCAGCATCTGCAGCCGTCTTCAGGACTGCTCGTCCTGCTGCGTCAGTGCGGGGCTGTACATCGGGAGCGCGGCGGTGACGCGCAGGCCGCAGGGCGAGAGGCGGACGATGGTGAGGCGGCCGCCGTGCTCATCGACGATGTTGCGCACGATGGCGAGTCCGAGGCCGAGGCCGTCCTCCTTGACGCTGTCGCTCACGCGCTTCATGCGCCCGAAGGCCTCGTCGGAGATGGCGGGGCCGTTGTCCTCGACGACGATCTCGGCCATGTCGGGGCCGCCTGCGTCGTCGGGCTCGAGCCTGAGGCTCACGGTGACTTCGGGTCTGGACTGCACGTCCTCGCCCGTGTCGTCGCAGGCCGCCTGATCGGCGTTCTTCATGAGATTGATGACGAGAAGCTCGATCTCGAGGTCGTTGCCGCGGATGCGTGCGGCGGGGAGCTTCGAGAGCGTGAGCCTGCTCGTGCCCGCGGCGTGACGCGAGTAGCGGGCGAAGGCCTTCGCGACGACGGCGTCGAGGTCGACGACGTTGCTGCGGTTGATGTCCCTGCGGGCGTATCCGCGAACGCGGTCGACGATGGCGGCCATGCGGCGGGTCTCCTCCTCGGCGCCCGAAACCGCGCGGGAGACGATGTCGTCTTCGCTGATGCGGTCTGCGAGCCTGATCTTGAGTACGGTCATGTAGTTGATGACCGAACTCATGGGCTGCTTGAGCTCGTGTGCGATCATCGCGCAGAGCTGGTTGATGGCGCCCGTGCGCTCGATGCGCGCGAGGCGGGCGCGGGCGGCGGCCTCCTGGGCCTCGAGCTTCTCGCGTTCGGCGAGGGCCTGCGTGAGCGCAGCGGTGCGGCGCCTGACGGTCTGCTTGAGGCGGATCTCGTCGAGGACGAGCCAGGCGAGGAAGCCGAGGATGATGAGCGCGTACGTGCCGTAGCTCTTCCAGAGGTTCCGCCAGCTCCAGTCGTCGAGATGCTTCCAGGGACCGAGGTGCAGCTCCTTGTAGAGCCTGTTCACTGAGACAAAGTTGGTGGTGACCTGCCAGGCGAAGTCGGCGTTCTCGGGCATGGAGAGGAGCGCGAGCGTCGTTGCCTTGACGACATCCGGAGCGGTTCTCGGGAGCGCGGCCACGACGATGTCGGGATAGAGCGCCGTGCTGTGCCGGCAGGAAAAGCCCTGCGTGGTCTTTTCGTCCACGACTCTGAGAGCTCCGGGCTTGAGAAGCCCCGCGAGCTCCGCGCGCTCGAGCATGCAGGTGGAGAGCACGCCCGCCTCGACCTTGCCCGAGAGGACCGCACTGATCACGTCGGGCATCGGAAAGTTGAGGAAGGTCGTGTGGGCGCGGTAGGCCTCGGGGCGCAGGCGCCTCTCCTTGAGTTCATACGCGAGCGCGAGCCAGCCGTCGACGGCGTCCGCGCCGCCCGAGGCCATTCGCCTGCCGCGGAGGTCGGCGAGCGTGCGGATCTCATTGTTGTCCGCCCTCACGACGACGGCGGCGCCCACCGAGGCGCTCGGATTGTCCGCCCAGCGCGTCTTGCGCGTCGCGATCGCATGCCCGCCGTAGTTGAGCTCGAGCTCCATGTAGACGGAAGCGGGGGCGACGAGAATGTCGGGCCGAAGGCGCATGAGGTCGGCGATCGGGTCGTCGGGCGAGAGACGCACGCCCG
Source organism: Sutterella wadsworthensis 2_1_59BFAA (assembly GCF_000297775.1). GTDB lineage: Bacteria > Pseudomonadota > Gammaproteobacteria > Burkholderiales > Burkholderiaceae_F > Sutterella > Sutterella wadsworthensis_A. Next base: position 171,298 of record NZ_JH815521.1, on the reverse strand, counting down.
TCACGGTCCTGTCGGGCATGGCCCTCGCCATGGCGGCGAGCGTGGGCATGACCGTGCGGGAGTAGTAGCCGGGCTCGGGCTTGTCGACGAAGCCCACGACGACGTCCGCAGGCGGCTCGGCGCAGACGCCGGGAACCGCGAAGACGCTGGTGACGAGGGTGACGGCGGCGAAGACGGCAGCAAGGGCGCGCTTGGGAGTTCGTGTGGGCATGTGGCGGGTTTCGGGTGGCGCAACGGCAAAGGCCGTGTTCTCAAGAGAACTATGCAGGCAGGATGCCGCCGCGTCAATAGGGCCGCGGACGGGATCGTTAACCCGCGGACTTTTTTCGAGTCGTCTCTGCGCGAGGGGAAGAGGGAATTTCGTATCATCGCTTCAGAGCCTGAGGAGCGGGGGAGGCGCGGCGGGGCGGCTGTCATGCGCCTTCAGGCGGATTGTCTTTCAGACGCGCGTTTTACTAAGATAGAAGGAAATGCTCCGGCGTTTCCGGAGCGGCGTGCGGTGTCGCACGTGCATGATCGTCAATAACCCCCGCCTAAAGGCGGAGGCTTCAAAGAGCCTTTATTGACTAGTCTCAGCAAACCTCCTCTGGGAGGCGAGCTACGTTGGTTTGGAATGTACAGGCACCGTGGGATGTTTATCCTAGTCCCACGCTCTGCGGTCTGTGTTTAAAAGTTCTGAGAGGTAGGAACGGTGATGCAGACAAGAAACCCATTCCAACATTGACGAAGGATGAGAATCGGCCCTCGGGCCGAACAACCGGCCTTCGGGCCGAGCAAGCGGAGCCTGCGGGTATCCGCAAAGGAGATACTTTGAAAGTTTTTGTTTTGAACATGCGCGGCAAGCCGCTGATGCCGTGTTCGCCAGCAAAGGCGCGACACATGCTGAAGGCGGGCAAGGCCTTCGTCGTGCGTCGAACGCCGTTCACGATCAAGCTGACCATCGCCACAGGCGAGACGAAGCAGGACGTGACGCTTGGCGTCGATGCAGGCGCAAGGCACGTTGGCATTTCCGCCACGACGGAAAAGGAGGAGGTCTTCGCATCCGAAGTCGCGCTTCGACAGGACATCACGGGACTTCTGGCCGATCGTCTGGCATTCCGACGTGCAAGGCGCAATCGAAAGACGCGCTACCGCGCTCCGCGCTTCAACAATCGCGTTCGATCAAAGCACAAGGGATGGCTTGCGCCGTCCGTGGAGAACCGTATCCAAGCGCACATTTCGCGCATCGAGGCGGTCTGCAGACTGCTTCCCGTCACCAAGATCGTGATTGAAACCGCATCCTTCGACATTCAAAAGATCAGGAATCCCGAAGTCGAAGGGACGGGCTATCAGCAGGGCGACCAGCTTGGATTCTGGAACGTGCGCGAGTACGTTCTTTTCAGAGACGGTCATATCTGTCAGCACTGTCGAGGCCGATCCAAGGATCCGATCCTCAACGTGCATCATCTTGAGAGTCGTAAAACGGGCGGAGATGCGCCAAACAACCTGATCACGCTGTGCGAGACATGCCACAAGGCTTATCACGCAGGAAAGATCAAGTTGAAGGTCAAGCGCGGTCAATCGTTCAGGGCGGAAGCCTTCATGGGCATCATGCGCTGGACGCTGCTTGACCGCGTACGCAAGACGCACCCTAAACTGCCTGTCGAGAACACCTACGGCTATCTGACGAAGCACAAGCGCATTGCTCTTGGCTTGCCCAAGACGCATTGCGCCGACGCCTTCTGCATTGCGGGAAATCTGAAAGCGTTGCGAAGAGGAGATTTCCTCTTCCAACAACAGACGCGAAAGCACAACCGACAGATACACAAGTGTTCGATTCTCAAGGGTGGAGTGAGGAAACTCAATCAGGCGCCATTCCTCGTCAAGGGGTTCCGCCTATTCGACAAGGTGCGAATCGGCGGACAGATTGGTTTTGTTTTCGGGCGACGCGTTAGAGGCACATTCAACATTCGTCGCCTTGACAAAACTGTGATCGGGACAGACATCAATTGCAAAAAACTGAGTCTTCTCGAAACACGCAAAACTTTTTTGACTGAACTACGAAAGGAGTAAGCCGCGATTCCTCACCCGACTGAAGTCGGATGTTCCCTCGCGGCAATTCTATGGAGGTGCCTATGCCTTGGAGAAAGCGGGTTGTCTTCGGCGGCGCATGCCTTGCGGGCCTGCTGGCTGCGGGCTACGCGGGCTATGTCGGCTGGCAGCAGTCGGTGGTTGATCAGATGCTCCTTGACCTGAAGGCGGCGGGCAGTCCCGTGCCCGGCGTGGGCATCGAGGTGACCGAGATCGAAAGGACCTTCGGCTCGAGAAGGCTCGAGGTGGTCTTCCATGTGCAGGGCCTGCCCGAAATGCCTCTCAGGGGTGAATGCGTCTGGCGTCTGGGCATGGCGCCAAGCCTCTTCGTGCGGCACTTCAGGACGACGTCCAAGCTTCAGGCCTTCGTCGACAAGGCCTCGCCGCAGGTGACGATGGACTTCGGGCTTCCGTTCTTGCCGACGAACCTGCGCGTGCACTGGCTCGACGCCGAGGTCGACGGTCGCACCACGGCCTCGGGCGAGGCGCTCACGACCTTCAGGATCGTGAAGGCCGAACCCGTCGAGAAGGATGGCAGGCTCGTTCCGTATGCGCCCGCGAGCGGCGTGCCCTACCACGTGCTCCCGGTCGAAGGCGACTGGGGATTCTCCGCCTTCGTCTTCCGCCTCAACTGGGCGGGCGAGCGTCTGGTCTACAGGTTCCTACCCGACGAGACCGAAGAGCCCGTGATCCTCACGGCTGAAAGCGACGGCGCGGGATTCTCCGGGTTCGAGAAGGTCGACGCGAAGGACGACGTGAAGTTCGGCAGGAGCGCCTCGCGCCTGTCGGCGAGGAAGGTGAATGCGGGCTGGCGGTTCGACTTCTCGCATGACGGTTCGCTTGAGAAGGCTCCCGCGGCTGCAGGTCCGCTTTCCGCACTCAGATACTGGCACTTCCAGGGCTCCGTCACGGCGCCCGAGGACGTGTGGCTGCCCGAGGCGGCGGGCAGGCTTCTGGTGGGCGCCGACGTCTGCAGCGTGCCGGGCATCTGCCGCCCGGGCGCGCCGCAGGGGCTCGAGCCTCTCATGCAGGCCGCTCAGGACGGCAGGCTCGGCCTGAAGATGCAGAACGTGGAGCTTGACTTCCCGAGGCTTGAAGTGCGCGCCATGGGCGCGATGGGCGTGAGGAAGGATGTGAAGACGTTCGCCGACTTCGATGTCGGCGTCCAGATTCATCCGCTTGACGACGAACTCATGAAGACCCGTCCCGACGTCGTCGCCGTGCACGACTTCGTGAAGGACCTCGTCGACTCGAAGGCGCTCGCCTGCCGCGTGAAGGACGAGTGCCGCGCCCGCGTGACGGTCGAACCCGACGAAAGGGGCTTCGGCATCATCAGGTCGAACGGCGTCGACGTGACGGAGAAGGTCATGAAGTTCATTTTTGCCGAACCCGCCGGGACGGGCGAAGCGGGCTGATGTCCACATTGATCCGTTCTGCCTGGCCGATCGGGAACGGCCCGTCTTCCGTCGCGAAGGCGGGCCTTTTGGGCGGAGCATCGGACGTATGATTGAGTACGTCTTTCCAAAAAAAGGAGCACAGCACAATGGTGAGCAGGATCGAAGTGCGCGGCGCGCGCGTGCACAATCTCAGGAACGTCGACGTCGACATCCCGCTCAATAAAATCGTCGGCGTGGCGGGCGTCTCCGGGTCCGGCAAATCGTCGCTCGCGCTCGGCGTCCTCTACACCGAGGGCTCGCGGCGCTACCTTGAGGCGCTCTCGACCTATACGCGCCGGCGGCTTACGCAGGCGCCGCGGGTAGATGTCGACGAGGTGCTCCATGTTCCCGCAGCGCTTGCGCTCCATCAGAGACCGGGCGTGCCCGGCATCCGGAGTACCTTCGGAACGGGGACCGAGCTGCTCAACACGATTCGCCTCATGTTTTCGCGCCTTGCGTTTCACAGGTGTCCGAACGGCCACATGGTCGGGCCCACGATCGACGTCGCGGCCGAAAAGGCGCTCGTCTGTCCGGTCTGCGGGGCGAAGTTCTTTGCGCCGGGTGCGGAGGATCTGGCCTTCAACAGCGGCGGCGCCTGCAGGACTTGCGACGGCACGGGCATGGTGAGGTCGGTCGACAGGGCAACGCTCGTTCCCGACGAGACGCTTTCGATCGACGAAGGCGCCGTGATGCCCTGGCGCACATTGATGTGGTCGCTCATGACCGACGTCTGTCGATCGATGGGCGTGAGGACGAACGTGCCCTTCAGAGAGCTGACGCCCGAGGAGAAGGCGATCGTCTACGACGGCCCGATGGTGAAGAAGCACATCTTCTATCATCCGAAGGGATCGAACGACGCGGCGGAGCTTGATTTCACGTACTTCTCAGCCGTAAAGACGGTCGAGAACGCGCTCGCCAAGGTGAAGGACGAGTCGGGCATGAAGCGTGTCGAGCGTTTTCTGAGGTTTGATGTCTGTCCCGACTGCAGGGGCTCAAGGTTCTCGGAGGCCGCGCGGGCGCCGAAGATTATGGGCGTCTCGATCGACGAAGTCTCCCGCATGCCGCTCGTCGACCTGTGCGCTTGGGTCGACCGCGTGCCCGCGTCGCTCCCGCCCGAGATGCGGCCGATGGCGGAGAGTCTCTGCGAGGCGTTCGGACACACGGCCGCGAGGCTTCTGGATCTCGGGCTCGGATACCTGTCGCTTGATCGTGCGGCCTCGACGCTCTCGACGGGCGAGCGGCAGCGCATGCAGCTCGCGAGGGCCGTGCGCAACCGCACGACGGGCGTGCTCTACGTGCTGGACGAACCTTCGATCGGGCTCCATCCCGCCAACGTCGAGGGGCTCAAGGCCGTGATGCACGACCTGGTGGCGGACGGCAACACGGTCCTTCTCGTCGATCATGACGTCGACATCCTGAGAGAGGCCGATCGGATCATCGAGATGGGCCCGAAGGCGGGCCGCGAGGGCGGTCGCGTCATTGCCGAAGGAAGCGTCGGAGAGATCGAGGCGAATTCCGATTCGATGATCGGGCCCTATCTGTCGGGGAGACCCGCGGTCGTGAGGACGAAGACGCCGCGAGACAGTCTTTTCGAGCATGGCGAAATCCTGCTTGAGACGAAGGCGGTCCATACGGTCAAACCTCTGAGCGTGAGGATTCCGAAGGGGAGACTCACGGTGGTGACGGGCGTGTCGGGTTCGGGCAAGACGACGCTCGTGCTCGAGAGCCTGCTCCCGGCGCTCAGGGCCGCGATCGACGGGACGGCACTGCCCGCGCACGTCGGCTCGATCTCGGCTCAGGGCATCCGTCAGGCGAAGCTCATCGATGCGACGCCCATCGGCGTGAACGTCCGGTCGACGGTTGCAACCTATGCCAACGTGCACGATGATCTGAGGAAGGCTTTCGCGAAGACGCCCGACGCGAAGGCCGCGGGCATGAAGGCGGGCGACTTCTCGTACAACACGGGCAGGCTGCGCTGTCCCGAATGCGACGGCACGGGTTCGATCAGCCTCGACGTGCAGTTCCTGCCCGACGTGGACGTGCCGTGTCCCGCGTGCAGGGGAAGCCGCTATGCGCCGGCCGCCTTTGCAATCAGGCGCGCCGCGAAGGCGGCGGGGGCGCACGGGACGCAGTCAGCGTACACGCTGCCCGAGTTCATGGACATGGACGTCTCGACGGCGCTTCGGGCGGCAGCCGACATGAAGACCGTGTCGGCAAGGCTCAGGGTGCTCGAGGATCTCGGGCTCGGCTACCTCACGCTCGGGGAGGCGACGCCCGGACTCTCGGGCGGCGAGGCCCAGCGGCTCAAGCTCGCGGGCGAGATGGGCAGAGGCCAGGATGATGCGCTCTTCGTCTTCGACGAGCCGACGATCGGCCTGCATCCTGAAAACGTCGCGACGCTCATGGCGGTCTTCGAGCGGCTCGTCGAGGCGGGCGCAACCGTGATCGTGATCGAGCACGACCTCGACGTGATCCGGGCGGCCGACTGGATGATCGATCTGGGACCGGGCGGCGGAGACGCGGGCGGCACGGTCGTCTTTGAAGGCGTGCCCGAGGATGCGCCCGCAGAGCCCCGAAGCGTCACGGGCAGGCATCTCGGCCGTCGGGCTTAAGCTTGCGCTCATGAAGACGGGCATAATCAAGAAAGCGGACGCAGGGCCGGATTCAGGCCTGCATCCAACGCAACAACGAACGGGAAGAAGAACATCATGAACATCCGCAAGACTTCCATTTCGATCGTCGCAGGCGTGATCGCCGCGCTCACGGCGGCCTCCGCCGCTGCGGCTCCCGACGTCGCGCTCGTGAGGGAGCGTGCCGAACAGGGCGTCGTCGAGAGCCAGTTCGCCCTCGGCAACATGTACTTCAAGGGCAACGGTGTCGAGCAGAACATCGAGGAGGCCCTCAAGTGGTACCGCCGCGCCGCCGAAAAGGGCAACGCCATGGCGCAGCTCAAGCTCGGCTTCATCTACGAGGACGGCAGGGGCGTTCCTCAGGACAAGAAGGCCGCCAAGGACTGGTACCACAAGGCATGCGAAAACAAGCACGAGCTCGGCTGCAACTATGAGCAGCGCCTCATCGACGAAGGTGTTCAATGAGTCGGTCGAGTACGCTCAGGTCGGGACTTCGCCCTCTTTTTGACAGAACCCGTGCGCCGCAAGCCTCTCATTTCAATGGGAGGAGAAGGCGCACAAACTTTTCGGACGTGCAGTAACATTTCCTTATGCGCACCTCCACCTCTTCCTACATTGTCGAACTTCCGCTTCGTGTGAACGATCAGCAGAATCGTTTTCTCGAAAAGGCGTTTGAGTTCGGACGCACGCTCTACAATGCGCAATGCGACGCTCGGGACAGCTCTCGGGCGTCTGCAGCGCATGCGTGAAACGCAGGAGTGGCGGGTGGCACGGGACATGCCGAAAGGGAAGGCGCGAACAATAGCGTTCAATGCCGTTCATAAAGTCTTTGGACCAACCGAATTCGGCCTTGCGATCATTGCGAATAATCATCGTAAGGCGAGTGGTCGGAACGACATTGGTGCCCATGAAGCTCAGAACATCGGGAAGACGGTCTGGAAGGCTCTCTAGCGTCACATGTTCCGGAAAGCCGGCAGACCTCGCTTCAAATCCTTCAGGCGTGGACTCAATTCCATCGAAGGCACGAACAATCAGGAAATCATGTACAAGCCCGAGCGTGGAGCCATTCATTGTCTGGCGCAAGCACGTGATGCCGTACATGAAGCCCGACACCGGCTACATGAAGGAGGCGCGCGCCTCCGACCGGCACGTGAAATACTGCCGAATCGTGCGCAGGACGCTCAACGGCGTCAAACGCTGGTTCGTGCAGCTCGTGGTTGAAGGCCTGCCGCCCGTTCGTAAGGTCTATGCGTCCAAATGCGAGGTCGTCGGCATCGACCCGGGTTCAAGCCGGATTGCTTATTTTCATGAGCGTCATGCGGCCATAGTCGAGGTTGCACCTCACGTGGATCTGAAGGAGCCGAAGATCCGTCTTCTGCAGCGAAGGATCGACCGTTCAAGACGAGCGAACAATCCCGACAACTACAATCCCGACGGAACCGTGAAAAAGGGGTCGTCGACTTGGAACACAAGCAATCGCGGACGCAGGACGGCGGCAAAGCTTGCCGAGCACCATCGGTGCCTGGCGGCCACCCGCAAGCGCGACCACGGTGAGCTTGTGAACGATCTGCTGCAGATCGGCGGCACGATCAAAATTGAGAAAAACAATTACCGATCTTTTCAACGCTGCTTCGGACGATCGACGAATCGGAGGGGAATGGGCGAGTTTGTGGAGCATCTCAAACGCAAGGCTGAAAGTGCCGGCTGCGAGGTGATCGAACTCAATGCCTATAAGCTGAAGATGTCGCAGTACGATCCGGCAACGGATGCATATCGCAAGAAGCCGTTGAAGGAAAGGTGGCACCGCTGGGGAAACACCGGCACGCTCGTGCAGCGAGACGCCATGAGTGCATTTCTGGCGTGCCATGCAACTGAAAAAGGACACGACCGAGCCCTTCTCCTGGAGAAGTGGACGACTGCGGAAGCACTGTTGAGCGGCAGCGGTCTGTGTCGTCATGAACCTTGTAGCGACCCTGAAGTATCGAAAGACGCTTCGGGGCTCACGAAGCCGAATTGTGGGAGCAAGGCGGAACGGGAATACATGGTCAGCTCCCCGTTTGCAAGTGTTCGGGGCATTTTTTGGGGTACAACTCCCCCTGGAGGGCGCGCCCATGCGCGTCCTCCATCCAATACGTGGCGAAGCCACACCACTAAATTTGTAAAGTCAGATTACGGAATCGAGAAGGCTTTCATATGACAAGCAGCTGCCTGCCCGGGTTTGGTTCCCCATTCTCTTCGTGAGCGCAGCGCCCGGTAAGTCGCTCGAAAGGCCTCGTCGACTTGCGCACAACAAGCTTTCAGCAGACTCTATTTCCTTCCTTTTTGAGCGCGCACTGCGCGCCTGTAACTCATTCAGACTTCTACCAGAAGAAACCTGCTGCAACTCATTCGAAGTTGAAGAAAGGGCTTCACTGAAATACATCCGCGGTCAGGAGGTATTCATTCCTAAACCTCCGCCGACATAGTGAGATTCGGGGCAATAGAGGTGCTTTATTAAGAGGGCGTGATTAACGCTAACTACGCGATATCACATTACCGTTCACAGCATCACTCTATTGCGTTGAGCACGATTCGTCACTAGTAGTTGCCTTCGTAGTCCTTGGCGGGAATTGGCCGATGATCGCTCTGTGCGATATGCACCTTTAACAGCTTAGTACAGATGTGTAATCGACCTTGTCTTTCATCAGACGATAAATGATTCGAGCTAACTTGGCTGCGATGGCGCAGACAATGACGCCATGTTTCTTTCCGCTGTCTCGCATTTTTCGCACCCAGTCACCGAAATTCCCTTTCCACTTTTCCGTGTGCATGAGGACGAGTTGGGCGCACTGCACGAGATTGGAGCGAAGCCTCTTGGGCCCACATTTGGTGATGTGGTTGAGCGTGTTGTTGCCGCCGGTGCTGTTCTGCTTTGGTACAAGCCCGAGGGAGGCCGCGAACTGCCTGCTGTTCTTGAAGCGCCCGATGTCGACGCCAATATGAACCAGCAGTCCTACTGCCGTCTGAGGTCCAACGCAGGGAACCGTCATGATGCGCTTTGCATTGGCATCCGTTGCAGCCACCTGTTCCATCCGCCTCTTGGCTTCCTCCTCTTGCTGTAGAAGATTGAGCCAAATCTCACGCCTGCGCTTAAACGAAGCCATCACGTCCTCAGGAATAAGCTCGGCATGCTTTTCAAGATGTGCCACCATGCGGGTCTTAATGAACTTCGAAGATTTTCGGACGGGACATCCGAACTCTTCGAGTCCCGCGTGGATCTGATTGCCTGCTTGAATGCGCAACTCCTGAAGGCTCTTATACTCGTTCTGCAGAAACTGCAGGGACTGCTGCTGTTGACTTTTAATGTAGACGTACGTGGTACCTGGTACGAAGTAAAGCTTGGCGATATAGGCGGCGTCACGCAGGTCATTCTTATGATTGATATTGCGAAGTGCCTTTACGTCGGCCCCTTTAACAAGGCGCACCTCATGACCGAGATCAGCGATACTCCGAGCATGGAACATGCTGCCCTTGCATGCCTCCATCAGGACAACAGCCTGAGGCAGATTGGACAGAATCTCCCGAAGCTTTGCATAGGAGCATCCATCCAGCCTTAAGCAAATTTTTCCGTTCTCATCGTAGCCGATGACATCGCAGTGATCTTTCGCGAGGTCAACGCCGATGACTTTCACGATTTTGCTTTTAGTCGAATTTTGTGTAGTATTCATGTCGAAGCACTCCTCTTGTCGTATGAGTATCAGGACTCAATGGCACTTTGATGCCGGTGTACTCGCATGGGCCCCGAGCCCGCTAGCGAGAGAAAAGAGAGAGTGCTTCTTTTTTTGCCCGTTTGTCAAGTTCTGCATGGATGGTCTCCGGTGTTCGATGCCCCTTGGGAGCTGACCATCTAATTAAGAGGTCTGCCGCGCACACTTTGTACAGACGGTGACGTTCAGGCGGCTTTGCCCCCCCCCCCCGAAAGAGCTGTCTGACGGTCAAAGTGAATCCTCTGTCTTAGACAGGGGAGCTTCAAATGTGCGCGCTCGGGAGGAGATCCATGGGAAGGGGCGGCCTGGACGGGACCGTCCATTCGGGCGCAGCATTCTGTATCATGAAGGCTCCGATCCCCCGGAACGGAACATTCAGGACCAACACACAAACGGAGACAACTCGTGGTTACGCTTCAGGAACTCCAGGCACGTCATTCGCCCGAAAAGCAGGCCCGCATCCGCGCCTTTGCGGAGGAGCTGCTCAAGACCTTCGAAGCCAATCATGCAACATACGTGAACGCCCGCAAGGCGCTTGAGGCCGCCGAGAAGGAGCGCCGCCGCCAGAAGGCGCTTGCACGCAAGCGCGCCAGAGCCGAGGCCGCCAAGCTCAGGGCCGCCAAGGCCAAAGCTGCGGAGAAGGCCGCGAAGGCCGAGGAAAAAACGAGGGAAAAGGCGAAGGCAAAGGCCGCTGAGGCGTCGAAGGAAAAGACGCAAGCCTGAACGCCAGCCCGAGAGGTCGGGCGGCGAAGGCAGACAAAAAGCAAACAGCCCCTGTGGGATTCCGCAGGGGCTGTTTGCTTTTAGAAGGTCGGAAAGTCGAACGGAGCGGTGATTTCGAGCGGGCGGCCCGTCATCGGGTGCGTGATCCTGAGTGATGCGGCGTGCAGGCAGAGCCTGTGCTCGCGGGTTTCCTCAAGGAGGCCGCGGGTGCCGTAGAAGGGGTCGCCGTCGATGGGAAGGCCGAGCCCTTCGGGGTGTGCGCAGTGCACGCGCAGCTGATGGGTCCTGCCCGTGCGCGGGTGCAGGGCCACGAGGCTCTTGAGGCCTTCGGGGGTGTCCTCGACACCGATCACCTCGTAGTCGGTGAGGGCCTCGCGGCCGCCTTCGGAGACGGGCAGCACGCACTGCTTCGGGCGCTCGAACCAGTGAAGCGCGATCGGGAGTGCGATCGAGCCCTGCTGGCGCTCCTCGCCCTCTAGCAGGCCCTCGAGGCGCGCGATGTAGGTCTTCTGTGCGCTGCGGTCGGCGAAGGCGAGGTTGAGGGGCCTCAGGGCCTCCTTCGTCTTGGCGAAGGCGAGCACGCCCGAGGTGCCCATGTCGAGGCGGTGCACGACGAAGAGTTCGCCGCGGGTGCGCTCGAGGATCTCCCTTGCGCTCGTTGTCTCGCTGCCGCCGGGCACCGAGGCGAGCCTCGCGGGCTTGTCGACCACGACCATGAAGTCGTCCTCGTAGAGGACTTCCGGCTCGGCCGTCCCGGCGGGATCCTGCTGGGGACGCGGGGGCTCGTGGGGAATGCCCTCGAGGAGCTTCGAGAGCAGGAACCTTGCGCCCGACTTCGGGGCGCAGAAGGTGCCGTCGTGGCGGATGTCCCAGCCCGGAGACGGGCCCCGCCACCAGCTCGTGAGCGCGATGAGCCGGCTCGAATCCCTGCGGGCGGGGTCGGCATTGCGGCGCATCAGAAGGCGCACGCACGGATCGTCGAGTCCGTCGGTGAGAAAGCCGCGCCAGACGGCGCGCCTTGCGCGCTGCTCGCGTCCGCCGTGGTCGTCGTCGCGGTCGGGAAACGGCGCGAAGACCTCGGCGAGCACCTCCCTGAAGGTCGTCCCGCGGCCCTTGCCGTCGACGAGGAGCGCCTCGCGCACGTCCTCGTCCTCGACGCGGGGCTGCACGAGCGCGGCGGTCGCGTCCTGCCAACGGGTCATGAGCTCGGCCCGCACGGGCTCGAGCAGGGCTTCGGCCCGCACGATGCCGTCATGTTCGACGAGCATCAGGCCCACGCGTCCCGTGAATCCCGCGGGGACGAAGCCCGCAGCCTCGATGCGCCGGCGGGCCTCGAGAACGCAGGGGGCGGGGGCCGTGGTCCAGGGATCGGGAAGCAGGGCGGGGCGTCCGAGGACGAAGGGAAACTCGATGACGAAGGGGACAGAGGAAAGCGGCATGGGCGGACGGCGTCTGGAGGACGTGAAGTCGGACGGAAATGCAGGCATTTTAGACCAGCGGCATCTGATCGGGACTTTCCCGAAGCCCGTGCGGAAGAAACGGGCGGCGGGCATAGAATTTGGCGGCAAAGCCGCGCGCCTGCCGGAAAGGATGTGTGCGAGCGGGCGGCCTATCCCTTTCAATTCATACATGAGGATGGACATCATGACCGAACTGCCTCCGCTTCTTCCCGAGTACCTCGAGCCCGTCAGGGCGCTCTTTGAAAAGCCGCGCGTCAAGCAGGCGATGAAGCTTCTCGACGATGGCGCCGAGGCCGCGATGGTCATGCAGTGCGAGCTCTGCGAGATTCCTGCGCCGACTTTTCATGAAGAGGTCCGCGCCGCCGAGATCGTGCGCCGCATGAAGGCGCTCGGTCTCAAGGACGTGCACGTTGACGAGATCGGCAACGTGATCGGCCGCCGTCCCGGCAGGGGCGACGGTCCGGTGCTCGCCATCGGCGCGCACATGGACACGGTGTTCCCCGAAGGAACGCCGATCAAGGTCCGCCGCGAAGGCGACCGCTACTGGGCGCCCGGCATCGCCGACAACTGTTGCGGCCTGCGCTGCCTTCTTGAGACGATCCGCGCCTTCGAGGAGACGGGCGTTGAGACCGAAGGCGACATCTGGTTCGTCGGCACCGTGGGTGAAGAGGGCAACGGCGACATCCGCGGCTCCAAGCACCTCTTCAACGGCACGAACCACATCGACGGCTTCCTCGCCGTGGACAACGCCGACATGGGTCGTCTGCTTTACGCCGCCATCGGCAGCCACCGCTACCGCTTCACGATCACGGGGCCGGGCGGCCACTCCTGGACGAACTTCTCGGAATGCCCGAGCGCCGTCCACGCCATGTGCCTTGCGGGCGCGAAGGTCGCGCACGTGAAGGTGCCCGAAGGCCCGAGGACCACGTTCACGATCGGTACGATCAAGGGCGGCACGAGCGTCAACACGATCGCCGCCTCCTGCCAGGTCGACGTCGACATGCGCTCGCTCGACGACGGCAATCTTGCCGCGCTCGAAGCCATGATCTTCAAGTGCTTCGAGGAAGGCGTGGCCGAGGAGAACGCCATCTGGGGCGTCACGGATCCCGCGAAGCAGGTCAGGCTCGAAGTGACCATGATCGGCGACCGTCCGGGCGGCCAGCGTCCGCACGACTGCCCCGTCCTCCAGACGAGCCGCGCCGCCATGGACTGCCTCGGCCTCGAGCTCAAGCGCTACACCTGCTCCTCGACCGACGCCAACAAGCCCGTGAGCCTCGGCATCCCCGCCACCTGCCTCTCGGGCGGCGGCGCGATGTACCGCACCCACACAGTCGACGAGTACTACGACGCCATTCACATCGAGGAAGGCCCCAAGATGGTCTTCCTCACGGCTTGCGCACTCGCGGGCGCCGAGGGCATGAAGGCGCTTCTCCCGAAGCTCCCCGCCGCCTGAGCCTGAATCCGTTTCCGTCTTCCTGATCGAAGACGACTGAAGGGGCCGCCCGCGAACGTCCGCAGGCGGCCCCTTTTCACAGGAGGTTTCCGGAGTAAGCGAAGGAGGAGCGGCGTCTGCGGCTGCGAAGTCCCCCTCGGAACGAGCGGAAACCCGCTTTCGCCACCTTCCGGGGTTCCCGACAACTTCGTAGCGGTAAGCGCAATCCCGCCCCACGCGCATCTGCAGGACCTGCATGAACCGACGATGCACGAGCCTGCTCGACGCTTGATCATGCAGATGCGTATTGCGCTAAGTGGAAATACTGAATTTTAAAATTACGGGTTTTAGGCAAATTGCGGCGTAAAGCTCCGTTCAGGGCGGAGATATAAGCCGCGCGGTTAATTAGATGGTCAGCTCCAGAAGGGGCATCGAACACCGGAGACCATCAATGCAGAACTTGACAACCTGGAAACAAAAGAAGCACTCTCTCTTAAATCTCGCTTTCGGCCGAGAGTACCACGGCATCTAAGTGCCAAAGAGTCCACTAAAACTCATACGATAAGAGGAGTGCTTCGTCATGAATAGTACACAAGTTTTCGAGAAACGCAAGAGGGAGTGTCAGGATTTCTGTGTCTGGGGAGGTTATTCCAGGGGCAGCCCAACGAGGCTGCCCTTTGTATTTGAGATGCAGTATGCCAGACCTGATGCGATAGCGGGGGCTAAGGTGGAGGGGCCCGCGCGGAGCGCGGGAGGATCCTCCTTAGCCCCCGCTATCGCGCGCCGCGAAGCGGCTGGCGCGTTAGCGCGAGAGGTCTAATCATATCCCTTCCTTACTCCATGGCACCTGTAAAGCGCTCACCAAACAGCAGAGCGAACTGGGGCATGGCAGCAGCCCACTTGGGCGTAGCACGCTTCCAGGAGGCCGTGAAATTCATGATGGCCAGGTAAATCAGCTTCTTGGCAGCGTCCTCATTGGGGAACAGAGTGCGCGTCTTGATCACCTTCCTGATAGCACGGTTGAGCCCTTCAATCGCATTGGT
>NZ_JH815521.1:151178-156413 GCF_000297775.1 Sutterella wadsworthensis 2_1_59BFAA | reverse complement strand
GGCTAAAGCCGTTGCGCTTGTTGGGGACAAGGGAAAGCTCGTCAGCATCAACTTCTTCAGGAGGCGTTTCGGTGGGCTGACAGCCGGTGAGATGGGCATCCATTTCTCCCTGCAGCATGGCTTCGACAAAGCGTTGGGAGAAGGTACGTACGGCCTCGGAGAAGGCTTCGGCTCCTAGGGGGCGGCCCGATGCTCGAAGCTCGGAAACGTACTGCTCGATGTGGCTATCGAGGGGGGTGGTGGACTTCTTACGAGAATTGCGTTTGGTGTTCGTGTTCATTGGATGCACCCGTTTGGCGGGCTCCGATTATCCCATGGACACAAAATTTCTGACGCTCTCACGCAAGATCGCCGTTGCGATTGGCATCGACCTGGCCAAAGACCATTGCGACGTTGTTGCATACAATGCCGACAACAAGGTCTGCTTCAGCAAAGCCAACATGTCCTTCCCAAAGCTTATGGAATGGCTTGCGAACGCACATCCTGCCGTTGTCCTGATGGAGTCATGCAAAGGTTGCCATGTTCGCGCACGCGATATTGCCGATCTCGGCCACGATGCTCGTCTCGTCAAAGGGGCTGATGTCAAGGCATTGCGCAATGTTTGTCAAAAGAACGACATTCGAGATGCGGACTACATTGCCAGGCTCCTCTACGTCCCCGGCACCAAATTCGTCTTCGTGAAGAATCAACGCCAGCAGTCGCTGCAATTCCTGCAGAACGAGTACAAGAGCTTTCAGGAGTTGCGGATCCAAGTAGGGAATCAGATACACGCCGGTCTCGAAGAGTTCGGCTGTCCTGCGCGAAAGTCTACAGCTTTCATTCAGTCCCGCATGGTGGCTCATCTGGAGAAGAATGCGGAACTGATCCCTGAGGCAGTGATGGCATCTTTTCTCCGTCGACGCGAGATGTGGCTCAACCTTTTCGAGCAAGAGGAGGGAGCTAAAAAGCGAATGGAAGAGATTGCCAAGACGGATGACGACGCCAAACGCATTATGACCATACCGGGGGGTGGTGCTCAGACGGCAGTCGGAATGTTGGTGCACATCGGCGGCGACATCGGGCGTTTCAAAAACAGCGGGCAGTTTGCTGCTTCCATTGGGCTTGTTCCGAAGCAGAACAGCACCGGTGGCAACACCACGTTGAATGGCATCACAAAATGCGGCCCCAAGAGGCTGCGCGCGAATCTGGTGCAATGCGGACAGGTGATTCTCATGCACGCCGACAAGCTGAAAGGGAATTTTGGCGACTGGGTTCGAAAACTGCGAGATAGCGGCAAGAAACGAGGCGTTATTGCCTGTGCAATTGCAGCCAAGCTAGCCCGAATCATTTATCGCCTGATGAAGGACAAGGTAGATTACACACCCGTACCGAGCCGTTAAAGGTACGGATCGCACATAGCGATCATCGGCAAAATACCGCCAAGGACTACGAAAGCAACTACTAGTGATGAATCGTGCTCAACGCAATAGAGTGATGCTGATAAACAAAATGTGATATCGTATAGATAGCGTTAATCACGCGCAGTTTATAAAGCACCTTTGTTGTTCCGAATCTCACTATGTCGGCTGAGGCTTAGGAATGAATGCCTCCTGACCGCGGATGTATTTCAGTGAAGCCCTTTCTTCAACTTCGATTATTGTTGAAAGCGGTTCTTCTGGTAGAAGTCTGAACGAAGTCACTAGCGCGTTCCGCGCTAAAGATTTGGACGGGAACGAAGACTGATGACTGCTAACTGTGCGCGAGTCGATGGAAGCTGTTGAGCGTCTCTCTAAGCGCTCCCCAACCAGGGAAGATGGGAATTTAGCCTATTCGTGCGCCAACACGCGACGCCGGAGCTTCAGCCAATCGATCAACGTTTCCACAGAATGTGGCTTCGCCACGTAATTGAATGAGGGCGCGCGGTTGGGTTTGCGCGCCCTCAGGGGAAGTTGTACCCTAAAGGCAACATTTAACCCTTGCAAATAGGGAGCTGACCATGTATTTGTTTAGCTCGGCCTCTCCTGATTCTCGATGTATGTCTTGATAATCGAGAGCGGAGCTCCGCCGCAGCTGGCGGCGAAATACGAAGGCGACCATAGACAAGACCCGAAGCATCTTTCGAACCCGGCCTGCGATTGCTTTCGAAGCATTCGGCTCGACACGCCCTTGAGGCTGTTGACGAGCTTCGAAACGGAAATATTGGGGCACTTCGTAAATTTACGTGTTAATGTACCCCCCCAAAGAGGTATGTCTGGTCAACGTATATTCTTGCGCTCGCCGCTTGGCAACCCGCCCACATGCTGTGGGCGGGCAAGCCCGCGATTATGGCGCAACAGATAGCGCGTCAAGGGTTCTTCGGCAATGAACGGGGAGCCCCGTCCGTTCTACGAACGGCCACCCCATTAAATGCCTCGCCCCCTTGACCCGTCAGGCGACGGTAGCCGGGCAGCGCTGAGGGAGCGCAGCAGCTGGCTTTTCATCAGCTGTGTGCTACGGTCCTCCTCGACCGCGTAAAAAGGGTCAAGCCAAGGAGACGACCGCTACCGCTTAAGGGGTACACTTAGCACGTAACAATGCGAAGGGGCAATATTGGGAGGATAGTTCACCAGCAGGTGAACATGATCCCGCTCTCCGTTCATTTCAACCAGTTCTGCATTGAAGTCCTTGCAGACGTTCTCGAAGATGTCTTTGAGGAACCCAAGTTGATCTGCTGAAAAGCGTGCACGCCTGTATTTTGTCACGAAGACCAAATGCACGTGCATCATGAATACACAGTGTCTTCCCCTACGAACATCGGTGTTTTGCATCGTGTCTCCTTTCGAGAGACTAAGTATAATATTGGCATGATTATTCGCCAAGGCTTTTCGTTCAAACTGAAACCCGACGGAGCACAGAACAGAAAGATGTCCCGCTTCGCCGGTTGTACGCGTTGGGTGTACAACCAAGGGCTTGCATGGAACGAAGAGCGTCGTGCAGCGGATCCCGCCTTTCATCTCAGCTATTCGAAGCTTTGCACCGAACTGCTGGTTTGGAAGGAGCAGAATCCCTGGCTCAAGAAAACGCACTCGCAGGTTCTCCAACAGTCGTTGAAGGATTTGATGGGCGGCTTCCAGAAGTTCTTCAAAGGTCTGTCGGCCTTCCCGAAGAAGCACAAGAAGTTCGTGACAACGGACTCCTTCCGCTTCCCGCAGGGCTTCAAGATTGACGAAGGACGACGGCAGATTTATCTGCCGAGCATCGGCTGGGTCAAATACAAGCGAAGCCGCTTCATTCAAGGCAAGGCCAAGAATGTGACGGTTTCCCGACAGGCCGACGGATGGCACGTCTCCATCCAAACCGAGTACGAAATGGAGCCTCCCAAACATGCCGGCGACAGTGTCGGCATCGACATGGGATGCGTCCGTTTCTGCACGCTTTCCGACGGCACGTTCTTCGAGCCGTGCGGCGCACTCAAGAAGCAGCTTAAGAAGCTTGCTTGGATGCAGCGCAGGCTCGCAAGAATGCAGAAGTTCGGGAAGAATTGGCGCAAACAGAAGGCCGCGATTGCAAGGCTTCATCAGCATATCGCCAATGTCCGTCGTGATTTCATCGAAAAGGTCTCGCTGGAAATCTGCAAGAACCACGCAGAAATTTTCAGAGAGGACTTGAAGATCAAGAACATGACGGCATCCGCGAAGGGAACTGTTGAGGAGCCCGGCAGTCGCGTTGCACAAAAGAGCGGTCTCAACCGTTCCATTCTCGATCAAGGCTGGGGGATTTTCTTCAACAAGCTTGAATGGAAGGCGTTGAGACTGGGCGGACACGTTCATACGGTGCCGCCGCAGAATACAAGTCGCACCTGCCCGATATGCGGCTGTGTTTCCAAAGACAATCGCAAGACGCAGGCGTTGTTCAAATGCATCTCCTGCGGACATCAGGGAAACGCGGACGTCGTGGCTGCGATCAACAGCAAAGAGCGCGGACGAAGCTCGTTAGCCTGTGGGGAGTCTGAGAAGAATGCTCAGGCTCAAGTGAATCCGGGTCGGTCTAAAAAACCGGCGCCGAATCAGCAGCAGGAATCCACCGAAGTGATCAGCAGCGCATGCTGCTGACACAGTAGAGAATCTCCGTCGTTCACGGCGGAGAGAACGTCAAGGTACGATAGTGAAAGTGCCGTACCGTGAGATCTCATCTCGTCATGCGTTCCCGATGGGGGCTGAAGGGGTGATATTCGTGACGGCCGTTTGAGTTGTTGCGTGGCACATATCCCGAAATGGGTAGGACGGGTGAGGTTCGGGCGAATTTCGGGTTTTGTGCGGGCCGCTCAAGGGAGCGCACGGATGTGACAATTGAATTTCGCACGGCGCGAAGGGGAGTAAGAATTGTTTTGTTCTCGTGTGCGGGCCGGGAGAGATTCGCGACGACGCGCTCGGGCGTCCGGTCGTGCGCCGTGCCAATGAAAAGAAATTTAGCGCGGGCAGTTTTTGCGCATGCTTCGAATTGCGGAAAACGCAATTCACGGCCTCGTCGCGGCGGATTCGCGAGTGAACGGGGGTCAAACGGGCGGGCGGATTTCCTGTATGCTTCTCTTGTCGCTTGTGCTTCCCGCCTACTTGCTTGCGGGGTTGCGCGGCGTCCGTTCGGGAACGGATTTTGTGGGTCCGCCCCGAATTCAGCAAGATCTGCCGGTCGGTCGGTGGATTTGATTTTCAGCCCTGCCCCATGCGGTTGCAGGGCTTTTTTTGTCTCGGCGAGAGGCGTCGGGTTCTGGATTCTTATGCGACCTGCAAGTCGTCAAAAGATCACTCAAAGCCCAGAAACGAAGCAGACACTTCTCTTAAAAGCCCTGTTTAATCGGGGCTTTTTTCTTGCACCGCGATGGGTGCATATGATATAATTATATACACCCATAAAAGGAGATCAAATGGCAGCTCGGAAGGAGTTCCCGGTCAAAGTTCGCCGTGTGGCAGTAACGAACAAAAAGACCGGCGTCAAATACATCGAGGAACGTCGCTATCAATACGATCCGGCAAAGGGCTACAACGTCCTTCTGTCGAGCCGTCGGACGGGTGAAAAAATCCTGGAAGGCGAAACGGTGACAACCCGTTGCCGCCCCAAGAAGAAGCCAGCCGAAGCGGCTCAGACTGCCGAGCTCTCTGCCAAACGAACCCGTGTAGGGGCTCTGGACTTGATTCGTCATGCCGGGGCAGTGGCCGGACTCGAAAGTTCGGTCCGCAGGGCGTATCCCAACGGTGGAACCTCCGAGAAGCTGCTCTC
>NZ_JH815521.1:130682-149783 GCF_000297775.1 Sutterella wadsworthensis 2_1_59BFAA | reverse complement strand
CTGTACTTTCACTATTTCCGCAACAATGCCCGAGCTGTCATGGAAGCTTCAGCCTTCCACACGAAGCTCAAAAGCTACGAAATGAGTCTTGCAGCCGGCAAGGAAAATGAAATGGACGATGCCGAGCTTGAGTTCGCGCACCGGTACTTCTCGTGGAAGCGTGTTCGAGGCGGAGGCATCAAGGTCATCCCCGACGAAGAGGCCATTCTGGCCGCGCAGAAGGACTTTGGGATTTTCGTCATCCTTTCAAATCTTCATGCGAGCCCGTGGGACGCGCTTCGTCGCTACCGTCGCCGCAACGACATTGAAACCTCGTATCGCGTCGTCAAGTCCGACCTTGACGGGCGAAAGCCCCGAGTCTGGACGATGACCAGCGTACGCGGGAAAGAAATCTGCCGACACGTCGCACTCGGCTACCGTTTCGTGCTGCAGAGCATGATGGAGCGCACGGCTCAGGAAGCCGAGCGGCGAGCCAACGATGAGTCGCTCGGGAAGACTGTGCGGAAGCAGTACGAAAAACTGACCGCCTGGATTCGATCGATGACGCTCAAGCAGTTGCTCGATTGGTTCGACTGCGTGGAAAGAGTCGAGGTGAGGAACAGGGTGGCTCAGTACCGTTGGTCTACGGAGACGACGGCCAGAGACCAGATGTTCCTCGAGCTCTTCTTCGACGAATCTGACTGAGTGTAGATTCCACGGTTTTCAGGATGCGAGCCTTAAGATTTGCGCAAGATTCGCGGATAGAATCGGATCATCCCCGCGCAGTCCGAGGCGTCGTTCGATTCGCCTGCGGCGCATGCGGCAACCACAGCGCACAAGTACAGAACAAAAATGACAGCCATTCACGAAGAGGGCGCGCCTCGAAACTCCCGCGCCTTTCTGATCGTCTTCCTGGCGTTTCTCTCCGCCTTCGGTCCGTTCGTGACCGATTTCTATCTTCCGACGCTTCCTGATCAGACGGCCGACTTCGGCGCGCCCGCCTCGATGGTGCAGCTCGGTCTTTCCGCCACGATGTGGGGGCTTGCCGCCGGGCAGCTCTGGATCGGTCCGCTTTCCGACACCCGCGGGCGAAGGATTCCGCTCGCGGCGAGCCTCGCGGTCTTTTCGCTCGCGACGGCGGGTGCGGTTTTTGCGCCCGACATCGAGACCTTCATCGCGATGCGCTTTCTCGAGGGGCTCGGCGCCTCGGGTGCGGTCGTGATGTCCCGCTCGATTGCGGCCGACCTGCATGCGGGCAGGGAGCTTGCGACCCTGATGGCCGTCGTGGGCGCCATCCAGGGCATTGCGCCCGTCACCGCACCCATGATCGGCGCCCTGATCGCCGAGGCTGCGGGCTGGCGCGAGATCTTCATGCTGCTGCTTGCGATCGGCCTCTCGCTCACGCTGGTGACGCTTTTCGTCTTCAGGGAGTCGCTCTCGAAGGTCCGCGCCCGTCCGAGGGGCTCGGTGGCGGCCTCCTTCGCGCCCCTGATGCGTGATCCGCTCTTTCTTGCGGTCACGGGCCAGCAGTTCTTTTCGTCCGGCATTCTTTTCGGGCACATCTCGGCTTCGCCCTTCATTTTTCAGACGATCTTTGGTCTCAGTCCGAGCGCCTACGGCATGGTCTTCGGCATGCTGGCGCTCTCGATCACGGCGGGCGCCATGGCGAGCTCGAGGTTCGCAAGCCCAGTCTCCGCCATGGAAAAGGGCGCCTTCGGTACGCTGATCGGCGGTGCGCTCACGGCGGCTGCCTTCGCACTCGATGCGCCGCTCCCGGCTGCGATCGCCGCCATGATCGTGATGCTCGTCACGCTTGGCCTCACGCTGCCCTCGGCCATGACCTTCGCGCTCACGCTCCACCGCGAGCGTGCAGGCGCCGCCGCGGCCATTCTCGGCTCCGTCGCCTTCCTGGGCGGCGGGCTCGTCGCACCCTTGACGTCGATCGCCGATCCGCGCGTCTGCGTCTCCGTGATCTTCATCTTCTCCGGCCTCATGCTCGTCCTCATTGCGCTCGCGACCCGCAGGGGGCTTGCCCGCGTGCGCGACCGACAGGCGGGCGAGGCGCTCGAGCTCGTGAAGGATTGATTGCACTCGGACGGTGAATGATGCGGACGGGGCCGTCCGATTTCGTGCGCGGCGCTCCGACTTGTGGCATTCTCTTGAGTTTCCGTACGCAAGTTTCGAGCCCGCCTATGATCAAGAGCCGCCTCACGCTGACGCTTCTCGGCGCCTGCGCCGTTCTCGCCGCCGCCTGGCCCTTCCGCTACCAGCTCTATCTGCATCTGCCGTCAGAACCCGTCCAGAGGCTCGTGGTAAAGGACGGCCTCTATTGGCAGAAGGGAACGGTCTTCAGCGGCCGCATCACCGAAACGGACGTCCTCAAGGGCGGCGGGCTCATCACGATCACGCCCGTGATCGACGGCCTCAGGGAGGGAAGGTCCGTCACGTTCGACGACGGCGAACCCGTGGCCACGGCCGAATGGGTCGCAGGCAGGCTCGAGGGCCCCGCCGTCAGGACCTCACGCAGGACGGGACGCGTTCTCGAGGAAGCCTTCTACAAGGACGGGCGTCTTGACGGCGAACGCAGGCTTTATGGCGAGGACGGCACCTTGCTCAGAAGCGAAACCCATGCGGGCGGCGTGCTCGACGGGATGGTGAGGGAGTTCGCGCCCGACGGCACGAAGCGTCTTGAGGCCGAATACAGGTCGGGGAAGCTCGAGGGAAGAACCCGCCGCTTCAATGAAAAGGGCGTGCTTGTCGAGGAGACGACTTATCTTGTGGGCGTGCGCCAGGGCCCGTTTACGCTCTTTTTCGAGGAGACGGGCGAGCCCGCCGTGTTCGGGAACTACATGAACGACTCCTTTGAAGGGCGCGTGACGACCGTGAGGCCCGACGGCACCCGCGAGATCCGCTCCTACGTGAGGGGTGTTGAGAAGGGACCCGTCGAAATCTACGCGAGGGACGGGAAGAGGATCGACCCGGAGGCGGTGCAGGAGCCTGCCGCCGATGCGCCCGTCGAAGTCCAGGAGGCCGAAGAACACCTGCAGGAGAGGGAGGAGCCTTGAGACGGCGCTCTTCATGGGCACAGGCTGTTACATCCGGACATGAGTCGGACAGTCGCTTTTCCTATAATTTTCAGAATGCCTTCAATCGGAAAACATTCCTGAGAACAACCCGCTCATGAAAAGCGCATCCGTCTTACCCGTCCTCGCGGCCGGCACGATTGCCGCGATTTCCACTTCGGTCTGTGCAGGCTCGAACGGCACCGATGCCGTCATGCGCAGCCTCGACCAGGTCAACCGCATCTACACGCCCGAAAAGACGACGCACACGGAACTTCTCCTGCGTCTCAACGATCTGGGCTGTCACTACCGCGTCAACAACCGCATGAAGGCGGACCCCGAGGACATCATGAAGCACACCTTCGGGTGGTTCTACAGGCTTCTGCCCGACGAGCGCGGCATCGCCAACTGCTTCCCCGTCACGGTCTTCTTCCAGAACAGGGAGGACGGTCGCGACGTGATCGAGATCGACGGCGGCTCGGGCGGCGACCGCAAGGCGCTCATCAACGCGCTCAAGCGACGCTGGGGCGAGCCCCTCACGACGAAGGGCCGCAGGCAGAACGCCCACTACTGGGTCTTCAACGCAGGCGACCGAACCATCGTCCTCAAGGAGATGGGCATCCTGCGCAACTACGAGATCGAGATCCTGCCCGTCTCCTACTATGACGCCGTCAAGCGCCGCATCGAGGAGGAGCAGGCGAAGGCCGAGGCCGCGAAGCAGGCTGAGTTGGCCGCCGCCCAACTTGCGGCCTCGAACCTCAAGGCCGCCGAGAAGGAGGCCCGCGAGCGCGAGGAGCGCATCGCACGCGCCCGTGAGATCGCCCGCACCCATGCCGGACGGCTCTTTGGCATCCTGACGCCGGGTGAAACCGACTTTCTCGTCGCTCAGGCCGAGGCCGAGGCCGCAGGCTGCAGGATCGAGCGCGACGGTTCGCTCGTGAAGACGGGCGAGGGACGCGGCGAGCCGTGCTTCATTCTGCCAGGCCATCCCGCACTTTCCGTCGAGCAGTTCAAGGGCGGACTCGGCTTCATGGTCCGCTACGGCGCGGACGGCAACGGCGTCGACGCCATGCGCATGAAGCTTTCGGCCCTCGGCCCCGTGTCGAGCTACGAAAACCGCGGCTCCATCAACCACTACTGGCAGGACGCGGGCATGACCGTCGTTGAGACGGGCCACGAGCGCCACGGCTCTCCCGTGAGCTTCCTCTTCATCTCCAAGGCCACCTTCGAGAAGGAGCTCGAGCGCATCCTGCAGGAAAAGGCCGAGGCCGAAGCCGAACACAGGCGCGAGAACGAAACGCTGCAGAAGATGTTCTGACGTGCTCCGGCGCCTTTCGCAGTTTTCGAAACGGTCCTCCCGAACTTGGGCAGGACCGTTTGGTTGGGTCAAATGAGGATTTTTCTCGTCGCCTCCTCGACCTCCTCGTCCTCGCGCTTGTCGTAGCGCTGGGTGGTGAGGACGGAGGCGTGGCCCATGGCCTTTCGCACGAGGTTGATGTCGGTGCCTGCGCCGAGAAGCCTCGTCGCGAAGGTTCGTCTGAGGTCGTGAGGTGAGAAGTCCTCGACGCCCGACTGGCTGGAGCGGGTCTTGAGGATCTGGTAGACGGCGGAGGAGGTGATGGAGTGGCCCGTCGAGATCCTGCCGTAGCGGCGCACCGCCAGGAAGACGTTGGGACAGGGATCGCCCGCCCTGGCCTCGAGCCAGACGGCGAGGCGCTTCCATACGGCGTCGGCCACCGCGACGCTGTAATGCCACCAACCGCCGATGAGCTGGCTCTTATCCGTGACTTTTTGAGTCTGAGTGTTGACGGTGAGGGCGGAACCTTCCCCCGCGATGCCCACCTTGTCGCCCAGCGTATGGGTCGCAGCTACGGCTGTACCTGAAGCGAAAAGCGCGCCGACACAGCACGCGATGACAGTCTTTTGCATGTTTCCTCCGAGATTTTGGTTGAAAGAAATTGGAAGAGTTTTTTTCAACGATAGAAAATCTGTGAAGGGGGGGGTAGGGAAAACCCGCATCCGTATTAAAATGGCAACAAAATTGGGAAAACAGCTGGGCTTCTGAGGTGCTTTTACAACACATCGGCTTGAGAAAGCCGTTCGGGTTGCTCCCGTCACGAGAAAGTCGCCTGATTGGGAGGAAGTGGGAGGTGCTATGAAAAGACGTTCTGCGCGGCTTGTACTGGCGAGGACGGAAGTGGAGGCTGGAGAACTTGAGAAATCCGAAACGACATCATCATGTCGAGAAGCTGCGGTTGGTCTTCGGCTAATTTTCGAGCGTCGTCAGCGCGGGAATTCAGGTCCGGCTGGTAGGCTTGAACGATGATGCATGGGCGGAAATCATGAAAAGTCGCGTGCTTCCGATGTCTTGGTGGTTTCTCAGCAGTGCGAAACATCTGTTTCGTTCAACAACGGGAGGCAAACCCCTCTTGACTTTGTGTTTCGAAGATGGGAGTGTTGCGTCTTTGTCAATAGTTAGGGAAAACCCTACCCCCCCCCTCGACAAATAAATTAAATTGAAGTGGCGTTCAGGATGGGTTGCATCCTGAACGCCATATGTCAATTTCATTCAGAAAAACAGTCTGTATAGAGACAAGCACCGTCAGGCCATTTTCAATGGCCGGCTGCCTTTGGAAGCCTTTTCTTGACTTCAAGTCAAGGTACCGAACAGGAGCAGAAAATGCATGAAAAGATTTTGATCCCGCCCGCCGTTCATGACGAACCCCACTTTGCGAAGAAGACCCTCGTTCTGGCCGTTCTCCTCTCCGCGACCTCCATGTTTGCAACTGCGGCCAGCGTTAACGTTGTCACAGGTCAGACCTATCTGGACGATGTCGATGTCAAAGCCCCGGACACCTTTACGAACCTAAAAGTCGTTCAAAACCGTCACGATACTCAAGTGAAAATGACGTTTTGATAGAAAAGTCCGTGAAATACACGGACTTTTTCTTGCTTTCAATAGTGTACGTATGATAGAATATAAGGGCATTATTGGAGATACTCATGGGACGCCCTCTCACTGGAAAAACGCATGTCGGCATTCGCCGCGAAACCCGCTCGAATGGCGACGTCTACGTATACGAACGTGTGACTGGATATGATCCGAAAACTCAGAAAACAAAGACGCTCTCTACCCGACTTTTAGGCAAAATCCTGGCTAGGTCGACCGAAATGATCCCGACCCGCCCCAAAAAGAAGCGTTCCGAAGTTATCGAGGCACCCGTCCAGGCCGTCCGCACCCATGTCGGACTTCAAAAAATCCTCGAGTGGGCAGGTCATGAATCCGGTATTGATGCGGATCTCCAGAGGAGCTTCGAGATCGGCGACGCCCTCAAGTTGAGTTCGATCGCTCGGTACTGGGTCGCGACTGACGGTGACACGTTGCCGCGCATGGAATCATGGCAAGTAATGAATCCGCTACCGTACGGACACCCCATCACTCAGGATGTTTACGGCAAGCTGTTCGCCTCGGTTGGTCGAAATGAATCTGGAGTGCAGTCGTATTTTCAGTGCCGTGGACAAAGAGTCTCGTCGACGGGTTTGAATCTGGCGTTGGACACCACGACTTTCTCGACGTATTCGAAGAATCAAATTGAAGCGCGTCAGGGATTCAACAAGGATGGGGACGGGCTTGATACGATCAAGCTTCTCGTGCTGTACTCTGTGGAAAATCGTCAGCCCGTCGCTTTCAGCAAGCAGCCCGGGAACATCCCTGACAAGATCTCGCTCGCCAATGCGCTTCGGCAGCTTGACATGCTCGATCTGGCGTCGCCGGTCATCGTGGCCGACAACGGGTTCTACAGTCAGGACAACATGACGCATTTTGCCCGCGAGCACACGAAGTTCTTGATGCTCGCCAACAGTACCGACAAGTGGGTTCGCTCGGAAATCGACGCCGCACGCGAAGAGCTCGGGCACTTCAGGAACGTCTGCCCGTTTGACGTCGATGTCAGCGGCGTCATGCGCCGCAGGCAGCACGGGTTCAGCATCGTGCGAAAACGCACGCGCGGGAATTTCGAAGCCGGGGAGACGGAATCGTTTACGCGACGCCTGTACGTCCATGTATTTCACAAACCGGAGGCTGCTCCGATTCAGGAGCGCAGGCTTCGCGAGAGCCTTTTCTCACTCAAGAAGGATCTAGAGGACGGCGTCGAGGAATTTCGGCCGGCTGCCCAGAAACAAATCGACAGCTACCTCACGGTGAAACGTACGGCCAAAGGCGTCAAGGTCGACTTCAAAATGGACGGGATCGAGGAAGCAAAGCGCTATTGGGGGTATTTCGTCCTTGTGAGCAATGAAATCAAGGATCCCTTCGACGCGCTGAAGGCATACCGTTCCCGTGAAAAGATCGAAGAGCTTTTCGCTACGTACAAGGACAGTTTTGATGGGCGAAAGCCGAGGACGTGGTATCCCGAGAATCTGTACGGCAGGCAATTTGCCCAATTCGTTGGTCTGGGCTACCACTGCTTCCTTGCGAAGAGAATCCTTGATGTGAAGAAGGCGCTCTCCGAAAAAGAAACCGAGGGAAAGACGAAGGAGGAGTTGAGTCTCGAAGCAAAGCTGCTCGCTTGGCTCAATCAGCACTCGCTCATTCAAATTTTGGACTGGTTCCGTTGTGTCGACTACGTCGCTGCAACGGGGAATGCCAGTGCATCCAAATGGACAACGGAAACGACGAGACGCGACCAGCTCTTTCTCAAGATGTTGGGCGTGAAGTAATTCGTGGGGGCTTTAGACGACTTTAAGGTTACGAACGCCGGAACGGTGAAAAACCAGACCATCACGGTGGCCGGCAGCTCCAAAGCTGCCTTCTACAATACCGGCATCATCGAGACGGGAACGCTGACGCTTGACGGCATTCAGGGGCTCGAGATCGGTGGCGAGTCCATCACGGCGACCAAGGGCATCGTCGTCAAGGGCATTCCCGGAGTCAACTCTCTAAAGAATATGGTGACGGTTGGGAAAATCGTCACGCCTGAGCTGAAGCTTATAGGCACCGCAAATGAGTACGGTCTCCTCTTCAATTCGACTGAACAGGTCAAGGACATCGACAGGATCTACGTCGAGTGCAACAATGGCCGTACGGGCCTCCTCGTCGAGACGAACAAGACCGTTGCCTTCAATGAAGTCGAGCTTGGCGGCACAGGTACCAAGAATGAAGCTCGCATCGAGGTCGAGGCCGGCGCAACGTCCTCCGTGGAGCAGCTGATCGCCTCAACGACTCAGGCAAAGGTTCAGGTGGACGGCACAGGCGAGATCAAGATCAGGAACGTCGCCATCAAGGACGGTGCGAAGCTGGGCATCCAGACATGGGCACCCGGCAAAGAAGAGAACACGACGGATGTCGCAACCGTTGAACTTGGGAGCGTCGTTGTCGGCGAAAACGCTTCTCTCGTCACGCAGCTCTATGATAAGGCCCAGCCCGGCGTGACATACGTCGGTGCTCCGACCTTCACGCTCGAAAAGGGCGCCATGGTCGACCTGAGCTCTGCATCCAAGGATGACGGCAAGCCTGCGAAGGCCAGGCTCGAAGCCAAGGCCGTCACCTTCGTCGTCGAGGACGCCTCTGCCGCGACCGTTTACGTGCCCGTGGCCGAAAACGTGAATGACAATACCGTGATGACCGTCAAGGGCGCGGCTGCAAACAACACGGGTGATGCCGGGGCCGACCTGAAGGCCCTGAGCACGATCGTCAAGACCGCCAAGACGGATACGAAGGGCGTTGCGGGCGTTACGCTCGAACAGGAGGCGAGCGAAATCTTTGACGGCGCTACGGGCGTGACGGATGAAAACGGCTCCATCACCGGCGTCAAGGTGCAGGCAAATCCCGCCACGCACGGCATTGCCGAGATGACGGCTCTCGGCCTGCAGATCTGGCGCAACGAGATCAACGACATGAACAAGCGCCTCGGCGAGTTGCGCGATTCCGCTGACGATGCCAACGGCGTCTGGGCACGTGTCTACACGGGCAAGGCAAAGTACGGCAACTTGGGCGTGACGAACAAGTACACGTCCTTCCAGTTCGGCTATGACCGTCAGGTCGTGCCCGGCATGTGGCTTGGCGGTGCCATCTCCTACACGGACGGCAACAACGACTTCGCCAACGGCGACGGCGACAGCGAAACGTATGCCTTCACGGGCTACGGTTCCTGGCTCGCCGACAACGGCATGTTCGTGGATGTGACCGGCAAGGTCGGTCGCCTGAAGAACAGCTTTGACATCTCGACCACGCTGAGCACGGCTTCGGGAAGCTACAACACGAACGCGTTCTCGCTCTCCGCCGAAGCGGGTTGGCGCCTCCATCCGCTCGACAACAGCCTTTACGTCGAGCCGCAGGTCGAAATGATGTACGGTCGCGTGCTCGATGCCGACTACACGACGTCCATGGGCGTTGCCGTCGAGCATGAGGCCGTCGATACGCTCATCGGTAGAGTCGGTTTCGTGCTTGGTCTGAAGTGCCCGAACAATCGCGGCAACACCTATGTTCGCGCTTCGATCCTCCATGACTGGCAGGGTGACGCCGAGTCGACGTTCACGAAGGGCGGTCAGACGAAGCGCATCTCCGAAGAGCTCGGTGACACCTGGCTTGAATACGGTGTCGGCGCGAACTTCAATGCCACGAAGAACCTGCATCTCTATGCAGACCTTGAAGCCACCGAAGGGGCCAAGGTCGAGACGTCGTACAGGTTCAATCTGGGCGCACGCTGGTCGTTCTGAGGGTTATTGACCTTTGGGGCGCTTGATGAATAAAGGCAGGAGCAGTCCGAGACCTGATTCCTGCCTTGCAGTCGCCGCGCGAGACGGGGCAACCCGTCAGCGCGGCACTTTTGTTTTCGAAGATGCTTCAGTTGACCTGATCCGCCTCCTCGCGTGTCTTTTCAGCGAGTCCGCTTTGGCATCTCCATCACCTCAACGCTCCCTTGGGAGAGGAAATGGAATTGGCTTTCTGTAAGCGAAATTCGGGTTAGCCCCGTCTTGCATGGGAGAAAGGTTGTGTGATAAAAAATGAATCGCATTGTCTTTCGTTTGACACCATGAAGACGAAATCCGCAGCGCGAAGCATTCGGCGACCGCCTTTGGGATGAGCCCGTCAAGTACTGCTCATGTCCGGAGAACGTTCGCCTGAACGACCAATTTGCCGCTTGTTGTCGGGAGGGAGTATGACGCTACTCGAAAAATGCCGGAAATGGCACGAAGCCGGACAGTTTCCCAAAATCATCGAGGCGCTTGAAGCGCTCGGAGAAGACGGACGAACGCCGGAACTTGCAAGCGAGCTGGCTCGCGCCTACAACAACGAGGCGGATCCGAACACGAGCGAGGGTCGCCTCATGCTTCACCGGGCGATTGAGCTTCTTGAGCCGCACGAGGAGGCACTTGGTGCAACCTATCTGTGGAACTTCCGCCTGGGCTATGCCTACTACTATCTCGACCAGGAAGGGCGCGCGCTTTCACGGTTCCGACGGGCGCACGAAGCCAAACCCGAGGACGAGGATGCCAAAGAATTCATGGAGGACTGTCTCAAGCGCGTGACGTTGCCGTTCTTCCGGGTTCCCTTCAGGGAGCGCACGCAGAAGGCCTGGACGGCCTTCGAAGGCGAGGAGGCGGAGATCCGCGCCATGATGGATGCTGACAAGACGCATGAGAGAGGCGAAGAGATCGTCGATCGCATCGAGCGCATTCTCCGGCTTGCGTTTGAGGACGTTTCGTTCGAGGTCGGCTTCAATGGCGTCAAGCATGAGCTCATTCTGACGCCTGAAGGCAACCGGATGAAGCTCTTCGAGCTCGTCTACTTCCGAAGCCATGCGCCCGCATCCGTCCTGAGGCACTGGGAGATCACGCTTGGTCGTCGTGGGACGTCGGGCAATGAGCTTCATGCCGGCGGCGTCAGGATCGGCGGTGAAGACGTGCAGGCCTGGCTTGAGCCCGACGACGATGCGTTCAAGCTCTCCGTCTTCTGCGCCAGGCTTGCGGATCTGAAGGCAAAGGAGGAGGGACGTGCCTGGTGGATGCTCACGACGCTCACCGACCAGCTGCTCGGCGAAATTCCGCACATGCGCTGGATCAACGACTTCGAGCTCCTTGATGCGCCCAGGGCGGTGCCGGGTTTTCTTCTGAGCGATCTGCCGGACAAACTGAGGGAGCTCGGCAAGGACCTGGCGCTCGACGCCGAGACGCTGCTTGAGAACAGTTATGTCGGCTACACGCGCGAGCCTGATCCGGACCCCGACGCCGACTGGCGTCTTGACGTCATCGCCGGTTCCACGGCCTGCCCGCCTCTCATCAATGGCTATATGAGTGCGGACGATGAGACGATGGATGCACTTCATTCCGATGGCGTGACGGCGGGATTCATCGCCTTTTCGCTCGATGGCTTTACGGGCGAGAATCGGACGCAGAGGATCTTTGCTTTCCGTGAGGCGCTGGAGGCGAAGCTCGAAAAGGCGTGCGGACCCGATGTCGTCAGGATGGTCGGCGGCGCTACCGGCGTGCATTTCGGCTATGTCGACTTCATGGCCTGGGATCTGCAGCCCGTGTTGTTCGAAGCCCGGGCGTTTCTTGAGGCATCGGACGTGCCGGCGGCGAGCTTTCACGTCTTTCGCCGCGAAGTGGGATCCGTTCCGCTCAAGTCTCCCGACGATCGGGCGGATGCCGGCGAGGATGACGATGATGAACCGCTCGACTATCGTCCCGAGATGGCGGAAGCCTTCCATGCCCGGATTCAAAAATGGAATGACGATGACGAATACACGCGTTGCATTCGTGCGCTCGATGGCGTTCCAACGCAATATCGTGACTACCGGCATGCCTATGCTCTGGCGCGTGCGCTCGAGAACTATGCGGTTCTCGGCGACGGGCAGTACGGCTGTCCGCGTGACAAGGCTCGGGAAGCCCTGAGGCGCGCCATCGGCGTACTGGAATCGGTCCGCGAGGAAGGCCTCGACAGGGCGGAGTGGCACATGCGCATGGCCTACGGCTACCAGTACCTGACGGGAGAGGAGGAAAAGGCCATTCCTTATGCCAGAACCTGGGCTCAGCTCGATCCTGAGGATGACGATGCGCCGTGCGTCATCCGCGAATGTGAAAAAGCGGTTGAGGCCCGTTGTAAGAACGACGGGAAGCCCGTTGACAGAAAGGGCGTCTTCCTCGGCTTCGTGCTGCTTGAGAAGGCGCATTGGGACAAGGGCAGGCTGATCGCCGATCTGAAGGCCGAATGGGACATCGACGTTTCCGAGGAGGACAAGGACGACAGGAAGGACAACGGGGATTCGCTGGTGTTCGAGGCGGGCGACATGATCGCCGCAGTGAGCCTGATGCACGGCCCGGTGCCGGGGGGAGAGGCGGAGGACAATGCCGAAAACAACTACATGTGGCCCGATGCCGTCAAAGCCGCACAAAGCCATGCCGCCCACATCATGGTGACCGTGCTGGGAAAGGAGACGGACGTACGTCTGCGCGGGCAGTTCTTCGTGAAGCTCGCTGCCGCCTGCTGTCGTCAACCGGGTGTCCTCGGCGTATACACGTCGGGCGTTGTCTTTGAGCCGTCGTTTTATGCCGACATGGCGGGCGTCATGAAGGAAGGCGAACTCCCGCTCAACAACTGGATTTGGTTCGGGCTCCATCGAAGAGAAGGCGGCGTCTGCGGGTATACCTACGGCATGGACGTCTTCGGCAAGGAGGAGCTGGAGGTGCTCGATGCGGATGCCGATCCGCTGGCGGTCAGGGAATTTCTTGTCAGTCTGGCGGGCTATGTGATCGGTTCGGACGTCACTCTCAATGATGGCGAGACGATCGGCTTTTCCCAAGGCGACAGGCATCGCATCACCCGCAGTCCGGGCGTGGCGCTTCCGGACCAACCGACGCTCAAGGTGTCCTTCGAGCAGAATGAGATTCTGCTCGACGAGGCCGCTCCTCATCTGGAGAGCATTCGTGAGAAGTGTCTCCCTGTCGACGAACTCAATGCCTTCAGTCATCTGGCGATTTATCTGCGCTGGTGCATCGAGCACGACCTCATGAGCGAGTCATTCTGCAGACGCTGGCCCGATATTGTTGAGGCCGTGAGGACGAATCCGGCCGAGGCGTGCCTGCGCGAATGGCTCCGAGACAAGCTCAAGGGCGAACTGCATGCTTCAATCTTCAACGAGCGCGGCGCGGACTTTGCCTGCTACTACTACGGTGCCCTTCACGAGTACACGCCGCACTATACGATGGATGTCGACATCCATGCCGTTTCCAGAATAGGCGTGGAGAGGAACTTTTCGGATGAGATTCAGGACGAAGCGTATCTGTTCCTTCCGTTTGATGAAGACTATTATCGAGAAATGGCCCGGATCATCGAGCGGCGGTACGAGAATTGGGCCGGACAGCGCTTTGACGACTCGACGCTTGCGCCTTCCGAAACGGCCGAGGCGCTGATGGCGTATCTCGACTGCGAGTGCACCTATTTTCCGTCGATGGCGGACGATGATCCGATAATGTGCGCTTTCGAGTATGCCGGGAAAAATGCAGCGCACGAAGGATTCGTTCCCATGCTCATTGCAGTCGACGAAACACTCTGGGAATGCCTCATGCTCAATTCCGATCCGGCTCATGAGGGAGATGACGATCATGCCTTTGATCCGGATGCGGTAGCCGCCTACCGGCAATCGCAGCTCGCCGCACCCCTGCCCGACGGCAGGATGGTTCTGGAGGACGGCATGGCAGAGCGCCGCGCAGAAGCGGAGGACGATTCCAAGGATTGGGACACGGAAGTCGTCGGCCGCATGGAGGGCGGCTTCAACAACCATCGGTTCTCCGGATATTGGAACAGCGAGACGGACATGACGCATCCGGTCATCCTCGCGAGAATTCCGGTCCGGCATCCTTGGGAGGTGTTTGCCCATCTGCCGTTCGGCAACTGGAATGACTGTCCGGATACGCCGCAGCTCATGGCGGTCGCCAGGTACTGGTTCGAAAAATTCGGTGCCGTGCCAGCCGTCATGACTCATGACGAGCTCGACTTCGCGCTTCCGAAACCGATCGGCCGGGAGCTTGCCGTGCAGACTGCACTTGAGCAGTATGCGTTCTGTCCCGACATGGATCAGAATCATGAGTCCGTCGGGGCACTCGCGGATACGCTCCGGCAGTCCAAAATCTGGTATTTCTGGTGGGATTAGCTGTATATCTGCGGACAAAGGAGGGCGCGTCATGAAGGTCCGGCAATGGGCATGGCTTCTACTCGCGGGGGCGGTCGCTCCGTTTGTCTTCGACAATGGCCCCGATCCCGTCTCCGACGGGCTCTATCGAGTCGTGGATGACCACGGTCGCATCGGCTATGCCGATGCATACGGCGTCGTTCGCATCGCGCCCCGATTTGCCTTTGGTCTGCCTTTTGCGAACGGCGTTGCCAGGGTGACCTTGAGCGGTCATCCTGCGGCAGTGCCTGGGTCGGAAGGAGAATATCATCGATGGGAGGACGGCGACTGGTTCTGCATTAACAAGTCCGGCTCAATCGTCAAATGCCCGTCGTCATCGGATCATGGGAGCCGGCCGTGAAAGCCTTTGTCGAGAAACTGTTCGTCGAATGGAACGACGTCATATGCCTTCTGTTCGGAAGCCTCTGCATCCTCGGTGCGATCCGTGACTGGAACTGGCTGTGCGATCCGACGGGCAAGCCTCATGCGCCGCTTCTGACGCGCGGGCTGCTCCGTGCGGTCTTCCTCATGCTCGGAACCATTCTGGTCGTCTGCAGCGTGTGGCTGCTAGTCAAAAGGCTGCAATGAGGAGAAATATCAAATGACGATGAACTTCAACAGGAAAACCTGCATGCGGCTGGCTGCCGGCACCGTTCTTTGCGGCGGTGCCGCGTTGGGCGGCTTCCTTTGGTGGCAGCTTCAGGCGTTCGACCGGATGACGGACAGCCGCCTCGAGCGCGGCATGGGTTTGTTCGCGCTTGAGCTTGAGCGCCGGGACGGCGGTCTTCTGCAGCGCGATCTGGTGCTGCGCCTGGGATTTCGCACGGAAGACGGCCTGACCGAATCCTTTCTGGTTATGAACGGTCGCTTCAGACCGGGACTCCGGCCTTCGGTCAGCTTCGAGCCCGTAGCGAATTCGGATCCGGATGCTGCGATTCTCGTCAAGGCTGATCCTCGGATTCGGTTCGTCTTCAGTCCCTTGATGAGTCCGGAAGAGGCTGAGGTTGTCTGGCGCGGTGCGTCGGATGAAAAGGAGACGATCGGCGACGGCCGTGTCACGGCTGACATCGGCTTTGATCGCGCGCGCCGTGCGTTGACGGGGCTGACTGTCTCCGGACGGCTGGGGGCCTCCGAAAGCCGATGGGAGGGTGGTCATGTCAAGAGTGCTGAGAAGACCTTCGAGTACGTCTATGCAGAGTCGCCCCTCAAGTTTGCCTTTTCCTATTCGTCCGCAGGTGATTTTGTCAAGGGCGAGCTCATGCCGCTCGGCATGGGGCCCTTGAGCTACAGCCTCACGGTGACGCCTGAGAAGGAGGCAGGTCGCCTGCGTAATGCGACCGAGTTCAAGTTCGACATTCGGGACGTCAACATCAACGATTCGGAGCTGCCGGTTTTCGACCTGCGGTTTGATGCCGGCCTGTACACGCCTCCGAATGTCTGGCTGCCGTGCCTCTCAGCGCATTTCGTACTTGGCTCGGATATGGCGGAGCTGCCCGGCATCTGTCCCGACGGCAGCATGACGGATATTTTCGCCGCTTCGATGCAGGGAAATGTGGAGGGGACAGTCCGTGACTTCCGGTTGGCCTGGGCCGGCGCCGAATTGACGCTCAAGGGCAGTTTCGTCAACCATGGGCTCCCCGGGGGAAAGTTTGAGACCTGGGTCTCTTTTGTCGATACCGGCAAAGGACCGGTGCCGGGTTCGGTTGATGCGCTCAACCGCGATCTGCGTCAGTATGTCGAAGCGCTGGAGAAGGAGGGCGCTGTGAAACGGGTCGGCGAGGATGCCTACGAAACGACGCTCGAATTCCGCCTCACGCCCGAAGGCATTCTCAAGACGACCGCCAACGGACGGGACATGGACGAGAGCAAGGCCGACTTCCATTGGGGGCTGCCCTCGACTGAGCCCAGCGAAATCATCATCAAGATTTCGCCCAAGGCCGAACCGTATCTGACGAAGGGCGTGGATGCCGCCGTTGTCGAGCCGATCGAGAAGCTGCTCACGGGACTTGATGCTGTGCAGCGCTGGTCGTCGACCCGGAATGAGTACGGGGCACAGGTGCTGGTGATCACGGTCGATGACTTCGCCAGGGCGCCCGAGGTCGTGGAAGCGTTGGACGTTCGGCTTGAGCAAATCAAGGAGGTCGTGCAGGACGCTGTCGTAATGGAAATGCGCTTTGCACCCGAGGCAATGCCGGCGGAGTGGGAATGAAATGCAAAATATCAAGTGAGAGGTGAGTCATGAACGGTGTTGTCATGCTCGTCGCAGTGCTGGTGACGCTTGTTGCTCTGAAGCAGATCATCGATCGCGACTGGATGGGACTTCTTCTCACTGTGGTTGCCCTTCTTCTCGTTTTCGGGACTGGCGTTCGGCGAGGCTGACCAGAATCCGCGAGAGCAATAAGCACCTGAGGAAGCTCTTCAAAAGTACCCTGAACAATCGTTTGTGCAGTAATTTAGCCTGTGTAATAGATGAAAGTTCTCGAGGCGTAAAATTAAAGAGGGCTTTTGAAGAGCTTCCCTGAAGGAATAATTCGGAATGTTATAAAGGCCGTAAATGTAGGCGGTCATTATTTGGCATATTTTACTAACCTATTTGCTGAGACAAATAATAAGCAAACCACCCGATAGGGTGCTTACTCCTCGGCGACGAGAATGTGGTTGCTCATGGTGTCGTGTCCGTCATTGTTGGGGCCAATTCGAGCAGATGCTCGATGAGCTCGTACACCTGAGTTTGTGCCGCATGTCCATTGCGTACACGCAGTCTGGCGTTCGAGATGGCCTCTTGAACATTACTCCAGGTGAAAAGATTGTCGGGCAGATGCTTGTTGTAATTTTGAATGATGGTTTTCAGCTTTTCGTCGATTTCCTTGGAGGTTGAAATGCCGTTCGCTTTCTCGAAATGCAGGAGAACCCAGAGTTCGAACTTCGGGATGCTCTGTAGCACCTTGTAGATCGACACGGCCTGACGGATGCCCTTTCCTTCTTTCAACTCCTCAACGTGCGAAGCCGGCCAGTCATCCTGATCAATCAGCACCCAAATTTCGTTGGATCTTTTGTCACCGAACAGTTTCGCACCGCGTCGCATGGCATCCAGAATTTTGCGAGGCGAGGACTTTCCTTTGGACGGCTTGATCGACAGTCGAAATTCGGGGTGGACCGGAATGATCTCCCGACAGAAGGCGTTCAAATATTCTTTTTCTGTAATTTCGCCTTCTGTGTAAACATGCAGATGCTTTATGTACGCACGCGCTGGTACGCCGCGATTGAAGCGTTTGTTCAGTGAGACTGTCCTGGCCATGCTTGAACTCCAAAATTCAGAGGATTGTAGGAACGGCCCCCATCAGGCCGTTCAGATAGACTTTGCGAATATTTCTATCGCTTCTGATTTTTTTGAAGTCCCTGAATGAATAAAGAATGGAAGCGCCATCGGGGTTTTTATCGATTCCCCACAATTCGTCACGACGGAAAAGGTCCTGCGTCAGGATGTTGACGTCGTGCGTAGTGAAAATGAGCTGATTGCGGCTGTCGGCATGGCATACGTCCAAAAAGTATTTCAGAAGCCATTCCAGCAACTGGGTATGCAAGCTTCGATCCAATTCGTCGATGACGAAAACAGTCCCCTGCGCTTCCTTCAGCTTTGCAAAGGCGGGGATGAGATCCAAAAGTCTCTTCGTACCATCGGATTCTTCATTCAGCTGAAATCGGATGTTCTCGCCGTGAAGGTTTTTATGAATGGCAAGGAGCTTTTCGAAAACCAGTTCATCATTTTCCATTCGAACGATGATGTCATTGCTTCTATAGACGTCGTCTGGGTGACTCATTTTTTGTTTGATATCGTTCAATAACGTTTTAGGCAACGAAGAGTCAATGTCGGCCAGTTTGACTGTTTCGAAATGATCGATGCCGGTGCCCAAAATGCGCATCAATTTGATGGTGTGTTCGCTGAGTACATCTCCAGGATCAGCCAAACGTTGAATTGAAATAAATTCACTGTTAGGGCTGATGACAGTCAATTTGGATTCGAACCAATCGTAGAGCGGGCGCAGCTTGACCATGTTCAGTTGAACGGCATTGGTCAGAAAAAGCTGATTGCTACGGGTAGCCTTAGCAATGAAATTCAGAAAATCAATCTCTTCCTGATTGAAGTAGTCGGTGTCGTAGGACATCGCCTGCCCATCAATGCGGGTAAAGACGTCGTAGGCTGTGCACGAATTCTGCATAATCAGGCGTTCCTCCAGAATTTTTTCCGGAAGCAAGCTGATTTCGTATGTGTAGATGAGTCCGTCGATCAGAACGTCAATGGCAAAACGGCTGGGTTTGGTCAGCCATTCCGTTTCCAGCCTGAAGCGTTCGAGTGCAATCTTCTGCGATTGATTTTGTGTTCCTTGGAGAACTAAATATTGAAGAAAAGCCAGTGCTTCAATGAATTTAGTTTTGCCTGATGCATTGGCGCCATAGATGGCAGAAATCGGCAGGAGCTTCAGGCGGTATTTCGCAATTGCAGGGAGACGGTCAGAATGCTGCTTCTCGGAGGCAGCCGTCATGTTTAAGGTCGCCCGTTCGCGGAAGGAACGCCAATTTTCGACAGAAAACGTCATGATCATGGTGAAGCAGTCCTGAGAAATGAAGGTTTAAAGAGGATCTTCCAACATTTTAGGAGAAAAATTCTCCTGACGTGTGTTTTTTTTGGCAAGGTTTAGTACAGCTCCCGGGCCTCGTCAGATCCCAGTGTGCGCGGTAGATCGTCAAGCAAATGCCGAGCAAGTCGTTGGGCCGGGCACAGCCCGAGAGCGTCAGAAATTTTGTGTCCATGGGATAATCGGAGCCCGCCAAACGGGTGCATCCAATGAACACGAACACCAAACGCAATTCTCGTAAGAAGTCCACCA
>NZ_JH815521.1:129200-130172 GCF_000297775.1 Sutterella wadsworthensis 2_1_59BFAA | reverse complement strand
TCAGGTCTGGCATACTGCATCTCAAATACAAAGGGCAGCCTCGTTGGGCTGCCCCTGGAATAACCTCCCCAGACACAGAAATCCTGACACTCCCCACAGCCCTCAGGTAGACGTACAAGCGCCGTATCACGTGGACGTGGCGAAACACATCCTACTGCTTCGACATCAATGTTCTCGGGGCCGAGGTGCGCTCGGGCTAGACGTGGAAGGTGGTCGTGAATGAGCCCGCATCCGACACGAATGGAATTTCGAGCACGTGCCGCCGAAGAGCCGGCAGGATCTTTTGAGGAATGTACCGAGAAAGTCGACCTCAATGCTCCCCGTAGGGTAGAACATCAACCAGGCTGTCGGACGAGGAGGCGATGGCGGCAGGCTCGGCAAGAAAATGTCAAAATGCATTGAATGCAGCTACAGAACATAGGTCCACTCGTTCGATTACACAGGCGTCTTTAAGCAGGATGGTCAACGCCGGCCTCGGTGGATTCGCGCGTTAAGGCGTTGTGGGTTTATGATACTTGCAGACGTCGAAAAGGAAAAAGCTGCTCGAGGATGGAAAATCGCTAAGGCATAATCCGCTTCAGACTTGGAATTGCCCTTAATCCTGAAACAGCACACACTATCGGGGACACAGGCAGGGCAAGTCCATAGTAATCCCTCATCAACATAGGAATCGAGTATCCTACCGGTGGTGTTTTTTTCGTTTCGTTTTCCAACGTCTCCGCTTTCATACTAATCAAAAGGCTGAAATGATGAACAAATAATAAATGACGACGAACTTCAACAGGAAAACCTGCATGCGGCTGGCTGCCGGCACCGTTCTTTGCGGCGGTGCCGCGTTCGGAGGCCTCCTTTGGTGGCAGCTTCAGGCGTTCGACCAGATGACGGACAGCCGCCTCGAGCGCGGCATGGGTTTGTTCGCGCTTGAGCTTGAGCGCCGGGACGGCGGTCTTCTGCAGCGCGATCTGGTGCTGC
>NZ_JH815521.1:110539-127445 GCF_000297775.1 Sutterella wadsworthensis 2_1_59BFAA | reverse complement strand
AATGCCGGCGGAGTGGGAATGAAATGCAAAATATCAAGTGAGAGGTGAGTCATGAACGGTGTTGTCATGCTCGTCGCAGTGCTGGTGACGCTTGTTGCTCTGAAGCAGATCATCGATCGCGACTGGATGGGACTTCTTCTCACTGTGGTTGCCCTTCTTCTCGTTTTCGGGACTGGCGTTCGGCGAGGCTGACCAGAATCATTTATCACATGGCAGTTGAAATGCATGGGACGCAAATCCTCAACTGGCCGATCAGCTGCCTTCGTCTTCCCGGCATGCCTGTTCCTCGCGCGCCTGCGCCGCGAGATCCGCCCTGGCATCCTCGGCGATCTCCATCACCTTTTCGCCCACGAGGACAAACGCCTCGAGGTTGCCGTTCATCATGCGGATGATGCGGAAGGTCGAGACGAAGAAGGTCATGAGGATGAAGCCCGTCATGCCCGCATTGAGGCTCAGCCATTCACCGGACATGTAGCCCGTGACGACCCAGATGAGCATCAGGAGCGGTCCTTTGTCACGAAGAAGGTCGGCAGGAATGCTCGAGGCCGTGGTGGCGCCCGCATCACGAAGAAAGAAGAGGACGTTCGGGTGCAGGTCGGGTGCACGCACCACCGAGTGGTTCCAGGCGAGGACGCCGAGGAACCAGACGGGAATCCAGTCGGGCATCATGTGCGCGGACTGCATGACCGCGCCGGCGCCAAGCACGGCGGCCACCATCGCAATGGTCCTGAAGAACTTGGGACGGTACGTGCGGCAGTACTTCGTGTAGAGCGTGGCGAGCTTCAGGTACATGAACGCGCGACCGCGCTTCTGGGCGGGACGGAGCTTGGCGAAGTCTGCGTAGCGAAGCTGTCGATCTCGGGGAAAGCCGAACTGCATGAGGGCCTTTATAGAAATGATTGCCTGGTTGGTTTTGATTCTGAGATGGTCCGAAGATTCTACAGGCTCGGACGACGAGAGTCACGGCTTGCTCGTCTTCTGCTTCCCGATCATGCAGACATGCGTCATGCCGTCCGCCTCCCAGAGCGCGGCAGGGAAGAGATATGCGCCGCCCACGACGGGGACCTTGACGACGTCGCGGGGAAGGTCGAGCTTGAGATCAGGCTCGAAGGACTTTTCAATGAGCGTCGTGCAGTAGAGTGCATCGGGATCGTCGGGCACAAGCCTGAAGGCTTCGCCCGTCATGCCTCTTGCACGTCCTGCAGCTGCCGCCTTGAGAGCATCGCTCCAAGCGGGTCTCGCAACGCCCGCCATGTCGCCCATGGAGAGAAACTCAGGAAGGCTGGAGCTGATGACGCTGTTTGGGTGTGCCGGATCGTCGGATGTCGTGGCGTGCACGATCATCACGGGATGCTCGGAAACAACCATGCCGACGTGAGAGAAGGGCGCCCTGTTGGGACCCTGAGCCTCGATGATGAGGCGGCTCTCCGTTCCGAAGCCCCTGCGAAAGACCAGATCGCCGGTCCTGAGACTGCCGCAGGGGGCGAGGTCGTCAAGCGTGACGCCCGTGGGGACTTCGGCGGACGGTGCCTCCTGAAGTCCCGGAAGAAGCCCGGTCGCGCCATCGATGAGCTCACCCTTGACGTCCTCATGCATGAGGACGGTCCCTGTGGACATGAGAACGGCGGCTGCCGTGAGGAGAGCCGCCGTGCGGGTATTCATGAGAGTGGAATCAGAGGCCGAAGGTGACGAGCCAGCCCTTCTCGGTCTTGATGAGCTGGGCGGTCTCGACCTTGCTCGAGCCGTTGCCGAAAGCCACCTTGACGCGGGCACGACACTTGCCGGCCTCGATGGCTTCCTTGGCGACGGGTTCCATGATGGAGACGTCGCGAAGACCGCCCTGCTTGGAGGCGGAGTCCTTGGCCTGAGCGGCGCTCTCGCTGATCTTGGCTTCGGCGATCTTCACCTCGGCGCCCTTGGCGTCGGCGGGAACGTGGAAGAACTTCGTGGCTTCGGCGGCATCGCCGCGGTAAAGGGCGCGCACGAAGGCGCACGCGACGTCTTCAGGCGTTTTGGGGCTTCCGCAGCCCGTGAGGGCGAGCGTGGAGGTGCCGGCGATGAGCAGGGCGGACGCCTGGATGAAGCGGCGGCGGTTGATCATGATGGTTTTCTCCTCTATCTAAGCTTTGGCCCGGCACGTCGATTGACAAGTCTGAGGACGTGCGGGGGTTTTTCCGAAGTCTACCTAAAAGCAACGCGAAATGCGGGACGGCATGATTTCCGAACCGTATTCAAACGCAAGAGGGACGGTGACGAGGCGTTGAGGCAGAGCAAGGGGCGTTGCTGATCGAGACAGAAAAAGGCCCCGCATCCGGTGAAGGATGCGGGGCCTTGACTTCAAGTGAGCC
This sequence comes from Sutterella wadsworthensis 2_1_59BFAA, assembly GCF_000297775.1. Lineage (GTDB taxonomy): Bacteria > Pseudomonadota > Gammaproteobacteria > Burkholderiales > Burkholderiaceae_F > Sutterella > Sutterella wadsworthensis_A. The sequence continues at coordinate 125,097 of NZ_JH815521.1, read as the reverse complement.
TGTCGTCCGAGGCCCGAGGGCCCCGGAACATCAGGTCGTTAGAAGTGGTAGCGGAAGTTCGCATTGACCTGCGTGTTGGCGCGATCGTCCGGGCCGAAGCCATAGGAGGCGTTCAGACCGAAGGACATGTTGTCCTTGACCGCTTCAACGCCGAGGACGTTGTTGAAGAGGCCGCCGGAGAGGATCGTGATGTCGCCGGCCGTGCCGAAGGCTTCAACTTCCTTGTCGCCGAGCTGCGGAACGATCGTGAAGTCGTAGGACGGGACGAGCTTCCAGCCGGTGGCTTCGAACGTGCCCGCGAACTTGACGCCGATCGGGGCTTCAAGGACGTTCATGTTCTGCTCGTCGTTGAAGGCCACGGCATCGGTGTCGATGCGCGTGTAGCGAAGACCCATGTGCGGAACGACGGAGAAGGCGCCGTTCTGGTAGGCCGTGAAGTCGCCGCGAACACCGAACGTGATCGTCGTGGCGTCGGAGGCGTCGCCGAGACCCGTGAAGTCATTGCTGAAGTCGATGTAGCCGAGGTCAGCCTTGACGTTGAGACCGGAGAAGTCCTTCGAAGCGTAGACGGAGAGACCGACGAAGTCGGAGCTGAGCAAGGTGGAGAGAACACCGCCTTCGCTGTCAGCGTCAGCCGTACCGACCGTAAGGGCGGCGCCGAGCGTGCCGCCGCAGGCAGCCGTGTAGTCAAAGCCGAGGACGCCACCGTAGATGTCGGCGGAGTAGCCGAAGTCACCGTAGATTTCCTTGGCTTCGTTCTTGGCGTAGAAGACGTCGGCCCAGACACCCATGCCGGCATGCTCGGAGAGCTGGTGGCGGACGATGGCGTCGGTGACCTGGGCGTTGGCGTCGTAGGCGACGTTCAGAACGCCGGCCGTGGCGTTGCCGCCCGTGGCCTGTTCGAAGGCCTTGTTGCCGTCAGCGGTGAACTTGCCGGTCTCATCGTTGAAGAAGGCGGGCGTGTCAAGGGCGGACAGGATGGCCATTTCCTTGGCGCCGACACCCTTCGTGAAGGCGTCTTTCAGGCGGGCGTCAACCGTCTTGTCGGCGACGAGACCGTCATTGTAGGAGAGCGTCACGACGCCGGTGGTGGCATCAACGCCATTATCGTTGACGACAACATAGATGGAGTCGGTGTCGATGTCGATATTGGCGGTGTTCTTGATCGCGCCGCCGAGGTCGATCTGACCGAGCTTGGTGATGTTCAGGATTTCAACTTCACCACCGTTGAAGTTGAGGGCCGTGCTGTTGCCGAAGACGGAGAGGTCGGCTTCAGCGGCGGGCTTGCCCGTGTAGAGGAAGCTGGCGGCGTCAATGCCGTAGATGCCGTTGGCGTTGACGTTGACGGTGCGGTCGGTGGTGGTAGCGGCGGCCAAGGCGCCGGTCGCGGGAGCTTCACCAATGTTGATCACGGCACCTTCGGCGAGCTTGAGCTGACGGTCGACATAGGCGACGGAGAGGTCTTCGTCGGCATACTCGGCAGCGTAGGCGAGGCCGGCGGCGCGGTTCGTCGTGAGAACGCCGCGGTCAGTGACGGTGACCTTGCCGGTGAGTTCGGAAACGTCCTTCTTGACGTTGCCGGTGAGGACGAGAGCGCCAGTGACCTTGGCGCCGTTGGTGGCGTCAGTGGTCTTGACGGAGTTGGCGGTCAGGATGCCGTCGATCTTAGCCGTGGTGGCTTCGACAGCGCGAGCGGTGAAGTCGCCGGCGACCGTGAGTTCGGTGGCCTTGAGCGTGTCAACATTCACGTTGCCGGAGTTGCCGGCCGCGCCGAGGACGAGCTTGCCCGTTTCGACAGTAGCGACCGTGGCGCCGAGGTTCTTGAAGACGTCGCCGCCATTGCCGGCGAGCGTGAGCGTGTTATCGCCGTTATTCAAGGCAACACTCTTGGCCGTCTTGTCCGTCATCTTGGAGAAGTCGATCGCACCGACGGTGGCCCTATCCGTGATGGCGAAGGAACCGTCCGTGTCCGCTTCGCCGGTGTACGGGGCGAGGATTCGACCGCTGACAGACGTTGCATCAAGCTTTTCGCCTTCGCCGAGCTTAAGCGTGCCGTTGGCGAAGACGATCCTGATCGTATTCTTGCTGTCGATGAGGTTCTGAGCCTTCTCGAGGTCGGCGAGCGAGTATTCGAAGGTGGTGGACGTCAGGTTGAGCGTACCGTTGCCGGAAAGGAAGGCTGCGTTGCCGGTGGCTTCATATTCGGGCTTGGCTTCGGCGTCAGCAGCGGCAGCGGCCTTCTCCTTGATGAAGTCGGTGGCGGCAGTCTGGAACGTACCGTTGGCGAGTTCAAGCTTGCTTTCGGACTTATAGGTGTTATCAGCCTTTTCAAACGTGAGGACGCCGGTGTTGATGAGGGTGGAATCGCTGACGACGACCTTGCCGGCTGTACCTTCACCGTGATAAAGGTGGAGGCCACCGACGGTAACGACGGCCTTCTCACCGAGATTGAAGGCGCTCTCCTTGGCACCGACGGTCAGCTTGGAGAAGTTGTGCTCGCCGCCTTTGAGAGTGACGGTACCCTTCTGATCCAACGTGCCGACCTTGAGGTTGCCCGTGAAGACCTTGCCGGCGACATGCATCTGGGCGTGGTCATACGTAAAGCTCTGGTCGCGGGCGATGAGGAGCTGATCCTTAGGCAGGTCGGCGTCCGACTTCAGGTCGACGCGGGAGTTGAGCTTCGTGATGTTGAAGATGCTGCCTTCGTTAACGGTAACCGTCTTGAAGGTGTTGTCGGCACTCCAGATGGAGGCGTTCAGACGGGAGTCGTCAAGGGTCACGGTTTCGTAGGTGGACTTCTGGCCGTCTTCGAGCGTGATGTTGGAACCCTTGACAAGGTTGAGCTCGTGCAGCTTGCCCTTGACCTTGAGCGTGTCGGTGACGCCTTCAGCGTTGATGGCGGCGGAGGTGGCGTCGTCATCAATATGGATGAGGCCGTCAATGTCGGAACCTGCCTTGAGATTCACGGTGACGTTTGCAATCTTGAGAGCAGTGGCGCCTTCACCTGCTGCCTTGATGACACCAGTGTTGTTGATGACGTTCGTGCCCTTCGTGAGGCCGAGACGAATGCCGACGGCGTTCTTGCCCGTAACATCGATCGTGCCGGCGTTGTTGATCGTGGTCGTACCTTCGGTGTCCTGATCCTTCCACGTAATCACGCCGAAGGTGTTCTCGCCTTCGGTTTTGATCAGGCCGTTGTTGACGATAGTGTCGCCCTGAACAGCGCCCATGCCAGAGACCTGGACACTGTTCTTGGCCTTGACATAAATCTGGCCGTCATTGGTGGAAGTAAGCTTATTAAGGTAGCCTGAAGTCATGCCGACCAGACCAGTCTCCTTGATATCCGTCGCCTCGACGTAGATCACGCCCTTGTTGGTCGTGTTCTTATCGTTGTTGTGAAGACCGTTAATGGTCGAATCGGCTTCATAGCCGACCAGCTTGAGGGTTTCGCCTTCCTTGAGAAGATCGGTCGTGTTGATCACCAGGCCCGAGGGCTTTTCAACGGAACCGTCTGCGGCGATGTTGTCATAGGTCCAGTCCGTCTTCTTGGCCACATCCTCCCAGGAGAGTTCGGCAGCCATGGCCGAGCCGGAGATCAGGGCGGCAACAGCAGCGGCCACGACCGTCTTCGTGCCCTTGCCCTGCACGGAGGACGTAACTTCATTTACAACCATCAAGGCGCCGCGCGCCTTGTTGAAAACAACCTTGAATGTCGAATTCATGCCAATTATTCCTTTTGGGAAGAAAAAACGAATGCGAAGGTTCTCTTGCGAAAACTGCGCATAGCGAAGTTTCAGGGATTGGTGTTGGCGGGGGGGGGGAAACCCTAATGCGCCCAAATGGATTAGGTTGATACATATGAGATCGACTGAAACACAGTGTATTTAAAGGAGGTAAGGCAAAATTTTGTGAGGTTGTTCGATCGTTTGATAGCTGTTGCTATTTTACAACGGTCATTTTTCGATGACCAAAATTCGACAAGTGAAACAACTGACGCCAAGGAACGAAGGCGTTTGAGACTTCAAAGGTTGAAGTCCCGCTAGGGAACGGACTTCACGTAAGGTATCGCCGGAAAAACCCTTGTTACAAACGTATTTGAGAAAGATTCTCGCTATCGGTCCCGAACGGGAAAGTGTGAAGACGCTAGGACGACTGCGCCTGAACGTTCTGAAGGACATCGTGTCCCCGTTCAGAAAGAGGGGCGCGGCGGCTCGAATGCAATTGTGAGTGCGGAGTGGCCGGCGGTCATGCAAAACGGGCCGCGGCGGTGCAGAAGTCCGCAGCGGCCCTTTGGAAAAGACAAAAAGGGGAGGAGACGAGATCCGGAGAGGCGGATTACAACGGGGCTTCGGTTGAGTGTCTGTAGTGCAGAACGTCGAATTCAAGGTCCCGAAGAACCTCGGGGTTGCGGTTGCGCTTGCCCGCGGAGGTGAGCGGGAGGGAATTCACCCATGCAATGCGTCGAGGAGACTTCCAGCGGGCGAGGCGTGCGGCAAGTCCGCAGACGATGGCGTCAGACTGCGGATGGGGATCGGTGTCGGAGACGAGAAGAGCCGTGACGATCTGCCCCCACTTTTCATCGGGAATGCCGACGACGAGCGCCTCGCGAATCCCGGGGAGGGATTCAAGGGCCGACTCGACTTCGGAGGGAACGACCTTTTCACCGCCCGTGATGATCATGTCGGAGGTGCGCCCGAGGATGCGGATCGAACCGTCATGATTGACGAGTCCCGCGTCGCCCGTCTCGAACCAGCCGTCATGAACGGGTGCGGGGCGTCCCCAGTAGCCGGCAAAGAGCATCGGTCCCTTGAGGCAGAGGACGCCGTCGACGGTCCTGAACGAGGTGCCCGCGAGCGGCACTTCGCCGACAGGGACAGGCGAGAGGCGGGTTTCGTAGGCCGAGACCGCGGAGGTGCTGCCCGTTTCGGTCATGCCGTAGGTTGTCATGATGGGAATGCCGCGTCGGGCGGCTTCGGCGCGAAGACGGTCGGGGAACGGGGCGCCGCCGATGAGGATGGCGCGCAAGTGGGGCGGATTGCGCCAGTCCGGATTGCGCTCGAGGACGTCTGCCAGCATGGCGGGGACGAGCGAGGCGAACGTCACGCCGTTTCGGGCGAGGGTCTCGGGAAAGCGGGCGCCCGAAAAGCCCGGAGACAGCGCGATCGTGCTGCCTGCGGCCAGGGTTCTCATGATGATCCCGAGGCCGCCCACGCGGGCGGGCGAGAGCGAGAGCTGCAAGACATCGGACGAGGTCATGCGAAGGGCGCGGATCATCGCTCTGGCGCCTGCCGTCAGGGACTCGCGCGTGAGGATGGCGGGCTTCGGAAGGCCCGTCGTTCCAGAGGTAAAGACCACGAATGCGGTGCCGTCGGGAAGAGGTTCTGCGATGGAGTCCGCGTGGGATTTGAGGGCGTCTTGCTCGGCAGAAGTGAGTTTGGGCGAGACGAGGACCGCGGGAATGTGCGCCTCCCAATGGGCAAGGATGTCGACGAGGCCGTTCAGGTCGGGCTTCGGGATGAGGAAGGCCGGGCGGCCGGGAGCGGGCTGCAAAAGCGAGGCCGTACGATCCGAGACGAGACGGGCGAGTTCCGCCCACGTGATGCGGCGGGAGGCGTCGACAACGGCCGTGCGGTCGGGCTCGGAGAGTGCGAGGGCGGCGACGCTCATTGAGGGGCCGGCGCCCGTGGTGAGAGAGGGCATGTCAGCCTCAGGGCAGGCGCTGGAACTTCGAGAAGTCGGGACGGCGCTTTTCAAGAAAGGCGTTCTTGCCTTCGCGTCCCTCTTCGGTCATATAGTAGAGGAGCGTGGCGTTGCCCGCGAGCTCCTGCAGGCCCGCCTGGCCGTCGCAGTCGGCGTTGAGGGCGGCCTTGAGGCAGCGGAGGGCGAGCGGGGAGTTGGCAAGCATCTCGCGGCACCACTGGACGGTTTCGGCTTCAAGCTTCTGAAGCGGAACGACCGTGTTGACGAGACCCATGTCGAGGGCCTCCTTTGCGTTGTAGAAGCGGCAGAGGAACCAGATCTCGCGTGCCTTCTTCTGCCCGACGATGCGTGCCATGTAGGAGGCGCCCCAGCCGCCGTCGAAGGAACCGACGCGCGGCCCCGTCTGACCGAACATGGCGTTTTCGGCGGCAATCGTGAGATCGCACATCATGTGAAGGACGTGACCGCCGCCCACGCACCAGCCCGCCACCATGGCGACGACGGGCTTCGGGCAGGTGCGGATCTCGCGCTGCAGGTCGAGGACGTTGAGGCGGGGCGTGCCGTCGTCGCCAACGTACCCGCCCGTCCCGCGGACCTTCTGATCGCCGCCTGAGCAGAAGGCCTTTTCGCCCATGCCGGTCAGGATGATGACGCCGACGTAGGCGTCGTTGCGGGCGTCGTTGAGCGCGCGGCTCATCTCCATCACCGTCTGCGGACGAAAGGCGTTGTGAACCTGGGGACGGTTGATCGTGATCTTGGCGATGCCGTCCGAGCACTTCTCATAGACGATGTCGGTGAATTCGCCCGCCTTGTGCCATTCGGGAACGGGAGGAAGATGTGAGGTGTCGAGCATGGGCTGCATGTCGTGAATTCCTTTTCAAACAGTCTGTATGGGTTCGGCCTTTAGCGCTGTGCGCGGGCCATGAGGGCAAGCGGGCGCCACTTGGCGGCCTCGGCCTCTATGAATTGCCTGAAGTCGGCGGGACCGCGGAACTGGGGTTCGGCGCCCATGCGCAGAAGACGGTCGCGCACGGCCTTGTCGTTGAGCGCGGCACGGGCGGCCTTCGCGAAGCGATCGGCATCGGCGTCGGAGAGCCCCTTCGGGGCGGCGATGCCGTCCCAGGCGTAGAGCGTGACGCCGGGAAGACCTGCTTCGGCCATGGTGGGAACTTCGGGCAGAAGTGCGGATCGTGAGGGCGTCGTGACGGCGAGGGCGCGAAGCGTGCCGGCCTTGAGGTGCGGAAGGAGGTTGGGCATCACGTCGATGAGGAAGGGCACGCGCCCTGAGAGCACTTCCTTGACGGCGGCGGCACCGCCCGCATGGGGAATGTGGTTGAGGTCGAGCCCGGCTTCGCGCTCGAAAAGAATGCCCGCGAGATGGCTCGTCGTGCCCGGGCCCGCGGACGCGAAGGCGATCTCGCCCGGGCGCGATATCGCAAGCTTGACGAGGTCGGCCGCCGAACGGACGTCGGGTAAAGCCTTCGGACTCACTGCAAGGAAGAGGCCGATGGAGGTGAGGCCTGCGACAGGCTCGAGGTCCTTGAGCGGATCAAAGGCCTGTCGATCGTAGAGGTGTGAATTGACGCACATGATGCCGTTTGTGACGTATCCGACCGTGGTGCCGTCGGGCCGGGCCTTCACGACCTGGGACGTGCCGATGTTGCCGCCCGCGCCCGGACGGTTGAAGATCACGACCTTTTCATGGAGCGTCTCCGAGAAGGGAAGAGAGACGGTCCGCGCGAGAATGTCTCCGCCGCCTCCGGGCGGGAAGGGGACGACCATTGTCATCTGCTTCGTCTGCGCGAAGAGGGCGTCGGGCGCAGCGCCTGAGGCGAGAAATGCACCGGCGAGCTGAATGAGCCTGCGTCTTTCCATGATTTGCTCCATTGAAATATGTCAAAGAGTACCTAACGGTACAAACGTACCGGATGATACAGATTTGGGCCGTAATGTGCAAATCGGGATGTGGCCGGGCGGCGGACGACAAAAATCCCGCCCGGCGCGTGCGCGGGCGGGAGCGAAGGTTGGCGGAAGGCGCGCCATCAGCGGCCTTTGAGCCCTTTGCGCTCATGCGTCATCAGGGCAATCCTCAGAGTGTGCAAGCCACAGCGCCGCGGCTTGAGGATCCGTCGCGGCATAAGTGCGGAAGCGAATCAGGCGGATCAAATCCGCCATGAAGAGCCGCTCGAGTTTGGCTGCGGGGTGCGTTTTCGCATGGGCTTTGTGCGTTCGACCTCCGGCGTGATTTCGGCAGGGAATGGAGGGGAGAAAAGGTTGCCTCAACCGTTCCTGCTGCTTCTGGGGATGTCGGTGAAGAGAAGCTTTGTCGTTGTGTCGGATGAGTTGAAGGGGCGGGCATTTCGCGGGCGTCGGACCGCTCACGGGCGTTGCAAAGAAGCGGGAACGCTTGGGTCGCTGTCCAGAGTGTCCGTGAAGCCCTGCCGGTCTTGGAGCAGGTGCCGGAAGGCTTCGGACCGGCTGCGCCGTTTTACGAGAAAGCCACACCCTCCCAAACCTCATTGCTTATCGAGAATCTCATTGGGAAAGGTTGCTCTGAGGTGCCTGAGGAACTGCTCGGCCTTGTCGAGCCTTTCCTGCTGAATCTTGGCCTGCTGCAGATACTCATCAATCCGTTCAAGCAACCATTGGCTGCCCAATGAAGGGTCTTTCTCAAAAGCTATGAATCGCTCAATGCACTCGAGCTTCATGCCGTTGGCGCGGCACGTGGAAATGAAGTCCAACCGCTCAAGCGCTTTGTCCGAGTAGTTGCGTTGGCCGCCGGGCGTGCGCGAAGGCATCGGCAACAGCCCTTTTTGTTCGTAAAAGCGAATGCGCGTCACGGGGCAGCCTGTTATCCGTGCCAGTTCTCCGATTTTCACAATTTGTTTCCTCTAAATACTTGAAGCTACAGCAACTATAGCTTTTATGATCGAATTCAACAATTCATTCTTAACCGATTTCGGAGGACATGCCATGAAATTTCAACAGATTCGCAGCGCCACAAGCATCGTGCATTTCGGAGGCAAGCGCTTTTTGATAGACCCGATGCTTGCCGACCAAGGCACCTATCCGGATGTGCCCGAGACTACGAGCACCGGCCGCGGAAATCCTGACTGCGACTTGCCGTGCCCGATCAACAGCCTCTTTGATGTCGATGCCGTCATCGTGACACATCTTCATTTCGACCATTTCGACGCAGTTGCGGCAGAGGTTCTGCCCAAGACCCTGACGGTCTTTTCACAGTCCGAAGAGGAGGCGCAGATTCTGCGCGGCATGGGCTTTATTGACGTGCGGTTGCTCACCGCGGACGGCACGGAATTTGACGGCGTCAATCTCCATCGGACCGACTGCGATCACGGCTCAACCAATTTGGTGACGCTCGAAGGCTACAAGGAGGGCGGTTATTCGGAAAAGGCCTCCGGGGTCGTCTTTGAAAGTGCGGCGGAGCCGGAATCCTTCTACTTGGCCGGCGACACAATCTACTGTCAGAGCGTTGTGACTGCCGTCGAAAAGTTCAAGCCCGGCATCATAGCAGTCAACGCTGCGGGTGCGCAGTATCCGCTCGGGCACCTCATCATCATGAACCAGTATGACGTACGGGCGCTGATGCACCGCTTCCCGACGCTCAAGGTGATAGCCACGCACGTCGAGGGCGTTTCTCATGCGACGGTTGATCGGCCAATGCTGCGGGCGTTTGCCAAGGTCAATCATCTCGATTTGCTCTCGGTTCCGAACGACGGCGAAGTGCTTGAGTTCTGAGTCATCGTCAAGCACGAACTGACGGCTTCCTGTAGTTCATCGCGGGCATGGAGTTCCGAATGGAGTCCCGACAGCCCTGAGAGATTGGTGGATGGGCCTCTCGCATGAGGAGAATCTGCTTGAGCTGACTCCGCATGACCTGGTAACAGGATGCGGATCAGGGGAGCTTTTTTCCCTCGTTTTCTCGCGTTCCTGGGCGGGCTTCATTTTCTGAATTCACGCGAGCAAGCTCGTTCAAATTAGTACGGCCCGCGGCTACTGCGGGAGCGCATTCGCGCTCCCGCATCGCCTTCGGCGATGAAACTTAGACATTTTGCTTGACAAGAGTGGGTGGTCCAGAGATCCATATTGGGGATGTCGGAACTCAAAGTGTCTCAATCGTAGCAGCAAGTCTCAATAAGGCCTCGGGACTTCATCTTGGTCCGGTCAAAGGAGCCAATACTCTGAAGGTGTCGGGCAATACGGTAGAGATTGTTGCTTCCGCCAAAAATGTGGCAAAGGGCGTTGATGCCGGAAAGGGCGCGGATGTGACCATCGGTTCGTCAAATGCTGAAAGCGTATCGATTGCCGGCATCAAGACGGGCGAGTCTCAAGAGGGCGCTGATGAACAGGCCTATGGCATTTTCAATGTCAATCAGGCTCAGACCAAGGTGTATGGCAAAACGGTCAATGTCGTTGCAAAGGGCGCGAAAGACACACGAGCCATTCATGTTGCGAACAACACCGAAGCTCAGGACAAAAGCGCGACACTCACCATTGTTGGAGATGAGGTTTGCATCACTGCTGAATCCGATGATCCAGATCATTCAACGGTCGGCATTTCAGCGATGAGTCATGGGCAGGTTCACATCACCGGCAACACCGTCGTGACGGCGAGCGACGCCATTGTGGCACGTGGGAGTTCCGTTGTGTCAATCAATGCTGACGGAAGGCATTACACCCAGATCAACGGCAACGTCAACTTCAGCTACGATGCTCCGACTTCCGGCACATCCGTCGACGCAACGGTGGTTCTGAACCTTGTCGGCCCCGAGTCAAGCTGGACGGGCAACATGGTCGTCACCTGGAATGGCACTCCTACCAATAAAGACGAGTATCTCTCGGTCACGGGCATGAAGCTGGGCCTGAGCAAAGGCGCGGTGTGGACCCCCGTCGAAACGGGGCATGACTCGACGACCGTGACTCTCGGCCAGAAATACACGGCCCTCAACCTTCTCGAGAACAATGACGGCGTGATCAACATCACGGACAGCGCCATCGACGTGACGGTCGAGAAGATGACAGGTACGGGCGGCACGGTCAATCTCGCAGCAGATCTGACGGCTGAGGAAGGAAGCCAAACCGGCAGGATCACCATCGATGAAGCCGATGCGAACTCGAAGATCGACGTCAAGCTCAAGGACGCCAAGATGGAGAGGAACCTCACCTCCGACGACCTGACGGCGGAAGAGGCGAAGTCGCTCATGGCGGCGGGTGTTGATGCAGCCGAGAACGTCGGCGTCACGAGTACTGTCGAGGAAGGCATGTACAACGACGGCTTCCGGATTGACGAGGAAGGTGCCACGACGAGCACGGGACCGAACTCGGTCATGCAGTCAACGCTTGAGCTCGCCGCTGCTGCGCCGCTTGCGATCAACAGGATCCTTATGAACGACGTGAGAAAGCGTCTCGGTGACATCCGCACGTCTCAGGGTACGTCTGGCGTCTGGGCACGCTATGACGGCGGTCGCCTCTCGGGCTCCGCTGGCCTTGAAAACGACTTCCACACGATCCAGGCGGGCGTCGACACGGTGCCCGGCGACAGCTCGATCCGCTGAGCTATACGGGCAGCGAAGCCGACTACAGGCGCGGCAATGCCGACATGGACCTCTATGGTCTTTCGGCCTACGGCCTGTGGATGGGTGAGGCCGGCCAGTTCGTGGACGTGGTGGGTCGTCTTGCCTCCGCCAAGACCGACATGACGGTTGACGGCGGCAAGAAGGGTTCGATGGACAACGTGGCGCTGAGCCTCTCGGGCGAGGTCGGTTGGCGCTTCGACGTCTCGAGCCTCTTCTACGTCGAGCCTCAGGTCGAGGCCACGTACACGTTTGTCAATGCCGATCGCCTTGAGCTCAGCGACGGCTCGAACTATGAGTTTGACGATGCGCACAGCCTGCTCGGCCGTGCAGGCATGGCCTTCGGCGTGAAGTGCCCGAACGAAATGGGCAGCGTCCATGCGCGCGTTTCGGCCGTCCATGAGTTCCTTGGCGACCTGAAGGTGACGGGCGGCAACGGTGCGATCCTTGAGACGGACGGCAAGGACACCTGGGTCGAATACGGCCTCGGCGTCAACTTCAACCTGACGCCCGCCACGTACTTCTGGGCCGACGTCGAGCGCACCTCGGGCGGCGTCCTGGACGAGGACTGGCGCGCGACGGTGGGCGTGAGGCACGCCTTCTGACCTTTCATTGACTTCTGAAGCGCAGGCCGCCCGGGAATTCTTCTCCCGTGCGGCCTATTTCTCGTGCTGCGGACGGACGCGCGTGGTGAGTGGACGAAATCTGCCTTTCGTTCAGTTGATTGGGAGGAAAACTTGGTTCGTAGGGTGATGAATGCCTGCGATGGCGGTCGATATGACCCCGAATTTGTAGTGGTACAGAAGCGGAATTCTGCACTTCAAACGGATCTTCGAAGAAGAGGAACTTCAGGAGGGGCAACTACTAAGGAATTCTTAGTTGTTCGCAAAGAAGGCCCTCGCACAGTCAAACTCCGTCCGACGAGTTCGCTCAAAACTCTCTCCCCCGAGCGGGGCCGTCGGACGGATCGCGCTACTCCCGCAAGCCTGCAGTGGTGACGTTGCGGGCTTTTTTTGCGGCAGGCGCCAGCAGGACGAAATTCCGCTTTCGTGATGTTGGCGACCTGTGGTAAATCCGTGCTGCGGCTTGATTTTGGACAACGCTTTTCTTCGCGCCGTCACCCGTCGGAACTCAAGCGGTCTATAGTCGAAAACCCGCAATTGCCGATCAAGACGGAGGTGCGATGATCGCCTCGGCTCCCTTTCAAGAAGTGCTTTCAAGCGCACTCACGCCCATCACGCTCATATCGGGCGTGGGCATGCTCATTCTCTGCATGACAAACCGCTACAGCCACTGCATGGATCGCATTCGCGGCTTGGTGAAGATTCGCACGCAGGGCCTCAAGGCGCTTCGCGTCGAGCCCGACATCGACCGCGAGATTCGTCTTATCTATCGACGGGCGCGCTGGTTGCGCTTTTCAATGCTCGCCATCACGCTCTCGAGCGGATGCTCCGGGCTGCTTGTGGCGACGAACGTCTTCGGCACCTACTTCGGCTTCGACGCGGCTCCTTTTGCCGCCATCTGGCTTGTGCTGGCGCTTTTGCTCATCATTGCCGCCACCGTCGCCTTCGCCTTCGAGATCAGGCTTTCGCTCCATGCGCTCGGCCTTGCCGTCGAACACATGCCCAGAGGCGACGCTCTCAAAAAGCGCCTCGAGGAGGCATCGAAATGACGTCCTTCAACGAGCTTCTCGCTTCCGCGCTCGCCCCCATCACGCTCATCTCGGGCGTCGGCCTTCTGATGCTATCCATGAGCGCCCGTTACAACCACGCGACGAGCAGGATTCGGCTCTTGATGAACGAGCGGCTCGATCCGAAGCTCACCGACGACGAACGCGCGGACATCGACGATGAAATCGACTTCATCTTCCACCGGGCGGGGCTTTTGCGCCGCGGTGAATTCTGCGTCGTTCTTTCCGCCGTAGTGTCGGGACTTCTCGTTGCGCTCTGTGTCCTCGAAGAGGCGACGGGTTTCAGCGCCGACATTCTCAACAGTGCGCTGCTGCTCGCTTCGGTGGCTCTGATCGTCCTGTCCACCGTGTTCCTGAGCCTTGAGATTCGTCTCTCCTTGAGAGCCATCAAGCTGGTCGTCTCAAAGCTGCCGCCGGTTGCGGACGCCTTCGACGATGCGGTTGCTGCAAGAGCCGCTCAGGCTGTCGAGGCGCGTCATCAATCGCACGTTCTCAATGAAGCGAGGCGGCAGGCCGAACATGCGGCGTCTCATGAGGTGAGAAAGGCCGAGGGCGGGCACTCCGCCTGAGAAGTTGGCAAGGCCTTCTTTTGCAGTGCATCTTGGGTGCAAGTCAGGCTTGGATATGCGTACGGATGATCGAAAATGCCGATGCATCCGCACGCGGCGGTCATCTGCTTCTGCCTGTCGGTTATTTCGCGGCAAAGTCTCGGTCCTCAGACCCTCAATAGGCAGATGACGATTTCGACGCTAGTCTTTGAAGCACTTGCATAAAGGATCTTCGCTCTCGATGTTATGGGCCGCTAGAAGGAAAATGGCAATTGTGCTTGCCCCTAAGATTGCCTCTAGATCTTCCATGATTCGAAGGCCGAGCGCGATCTTGTACAGGATCTGCATGATGCTGTCGGTCTTGGCATTGAGCAAGTGCGGAAAAGTCCTCGTCGGACAGATGCGTTTGCCAACAATGGAGCAACTCTTTTGGAAGAGCCTACGATCGGTGAATATGCCACCCTACGTAACGTTCCGCGATTTGCGCGGCGGTTAGTATCTCTGTCGCGCCTATATGCGTACGTTCGAGTAGACCGGCGCGTTGGTCCCCGGTAACAAGATTATTTGGTGACTGCTCCCCGTCCGATTTGAAAACAAATCGGGCGAGGCTTCCTGCTTCTTCAACACAGCCCGGACGATCGTTCGGGTCTTACATGTCTCCACAGGCTACGGCTCGTGACGTTACGAGCGCAAGACGGTCAGCCCAGCCGCCTTCAACTTTCTTATGCCTTCCTGTTTGATATTCAGAGAGGCGTTTATGTCTCGGTCATGATGAGCGCCGCAATGTGGACACGTCCAGCTGCGTGTTGCAAGGCTCAATTCCTTGAGCTTGTGACCGCAGGTGGAACATGTCTTCGAAGACGGAAAGAAGGTGCCGATCTTTGCAAAGATTCTGCCTTCATGCTTCGCCTTGTATTCGCACTGGCGCATGAATTCAGCCCATCCTGCATCGGCAATCGCCTTTGCGAGATGGTGATTCTTCATCATGCCTTGAATTTTCAAAGTCTCGAAAATCAGCGCTTGGTT
>NZ_JH815521.1:88762-110339 GCF_000297775.1 Sutterella wadsworthensis 2_1_59BFAA | reverse complement strand
GCCATGCAGTCGTATTCCGCCAGCCAGGCGTACTTCTTCGACTTCTTCGCAATGGCGATGAGCTTCTTGAGGTCGTGAATCGGGTGAAGATTGACGCCCTTCACCTTGTAGAAATGCGTCTTGAGATACAGCGCCTTGTTGTAGCAGAACCGCACGGCACCGAAAAGACCGGCCAGATATTTCTTTTGGTCGGGCGTCGGATAGAGTCGAATGCGGATGGCGCGGATCATTCGTGACAGAGGAAGGAACGGTATGGAAATTTGAGGAAGCTCTTCAAAAGCCCTCTCTAATTTTGCGCCCCGAGAGCTTTTATCTATTACACAGGCCAAATTTCTGTGCAAACGATTGTTCAGGGTACTTTTGAAGAGCTTCCTTGATTATATGAGGCTTCCTCTTTTAACGTATGCCTCGCATTTCGCCGTCTTTTCCGCCATTCCTCCCCGCCTCACCGAGGCGAGGGTTCCTGGCGGATTTGGCTGAGCCAGACTCACAAATCGCGATCAAGAAATTGTCATCAGGGTCAAGCGCTTCTTCAGTAAGCACCCTATCGGGTGGTTTGCCGATAAAAATCGCCATCGTAACTGCGAAATTTATAGAAAATTCGCAATCGTACCGGCGATTTTTATCATTTTGAGCCCGATGTCAGACAAGTCTGCTGTCTGTGGCGTTGTCTGCCATGGGTTGATCGGCAAACCAAAGCCTCATCAAGTCATCTGGCGTCACGGTATCAATGGGTGCGTCCGGATAGGCAGTCGTGAATTTGCCAGGGCGCGCTTTGGCAGACGAGGAAAGCTTGCATTCAAAAGCTCGGATTCTTTCGTTTTTGACTTCAAGAAAATCGAGCTCATGAGGGTTGTTGCTGGTCGTGCGCCAGAAGTACATGTCGGTAAAGTCGTTTCGAATGCTGTGCAGTTTCACGCGTTCCATGAAGAAGAAGTTTTCCCACAGGGCGCCGCCATCCTGGCTGGGTCTGGCTACCATTGGGCTGAAGTCACCGATGATCGCGTTCCTGACGCCATTGTCGCAGAAGTAGACTTTTTTGCCCTTCTTGAGTTCGTTGCTTAGATTTCGGGAAAAGGAGGGACAAATTTTGATTATGAAGCATTGTTCCAGAAGTTGGAGATAGTCGGCGACTGTGGTTCTGCTCAGGCCGGTGTCGCGTGCTAGGTTGTCATAATTTACTTCTGAGCCTACGTTATAGGCGAGTAGCTTGACGAGGTGCATGAACTTCTCGTTCTGGCGGATCCCCGCAAGTGCAAACAAGTCTTTGTACAAAACGCCATCGCAGTAATTGCGCAGTGTCGATTCAGCATGGTCGGGATCTGTGAAGACGGCTGGATAGGTGCCGTAAATCATCAGACGTTCGATGTTCTGGCTAATTTCGCCCCAACCTTTGGCGGCAGCGATTTCCGAGATGGAAAGCGGCCACATTTGTCTATGGACAAGACGGCCAACGGCGCTTTCTTTGACGCCTTTGGCAAGTTCAAGTGAGGATGAGCCAGTGGCAAAGATTTTTTTCCCGAGGTTCAAGCGAACGTTTACATCAACAAGTTGCTTGAGGATCAAACCGATGTTGGGAAAACGTTGTGCTTCGTCGATGATGATCGTATCGGCTTGGCGAAGGGTGAGTTCGACATCAGTTGAAGAGCTGAATTGGAGCTGTCTATGGTCGGTGATGAGATCGCCGTTAAACCAGCGAACGGACTTTTCATACTGTGAAAGTTCAGTCAAAAGCGTCGTTTTCCCAATTTGACGAGCGCCGAAGATAACGACAGCCTTGGGAGGAGTTTCACGGGTGATTTGAGGTTGCAGTTCTCGTTGGATATAGGGCATTTGTAAAAATCTCCATCGTAACTGCGAAATCTATAGAAAATTCGCAATCGTACTGGCGAATTTTATCATTTTTTTTGTACGAGAACATAGGCTTGAGAGGGTAGGAGAGGCTGTAAAAGTAATTCCTATCTCAGTTGACGGTGCTGATAATCTGCCTGAGAAGTGAAAAACGCAATCGTAACTGCGAAATTCATAGAAAATTTGCAGTCATGCTGGCGTATCTTATTGATTTCAGACGACAGCTCACAGTAAGCACCCTATCGGGTGGTTTGCCGATAAAAAGTTCGAAATCAGGATTGCTCCTGTTTGTCTTGGGACCGAGTAGAATTCTTGGTACAGTCGTACTATCAGGTGCCAACTGTCGGCACCGGCTTTCCAAACGAATTTTAGAGGTGCCCATGAAGGCTCAACATTTTGCCCGCAACATTCTCGCCGCCGCGGTTCTCTCCGCCTTAGGCGCCCATGCAGCCGTTGCCGCAGACTTTTCCGAAGGGGTTTATGAAAACCGAGGCGAACAGCAAGAATTCGAGAACTTCACCGTGAAGAACACGGATGGGGCGGAGCTGGACAACAGGGCCGGCGTCCTCATCCAGAAGATGGGGGGGATGTTGGATCCCTAACCGTCAACAAGCAGTTCCGGGTTGATGTTTCGGCCACGGAGACTCACGCCTCGCTGCTCGCTGGTGTTCGTCTCGATCCCCAAAGCCTGCTTAAGCTGCAGGATGAAGCTCTCATCTCGGTGAAGAATACGTCGAAGCCATCTGACGCAGACGCCTCAGCAGGGAAGGTGCCTTCCGCTACTTTTGGCCTTTTTGTCAACAGCTCGACTGTTGAAGCCAAAAAGCTTACCGTTGGGGTGGAGTCTTATGAGTCCACAGTCACAAGTGGCGTTTTCGCTTTGGTGGGGGATTTGTCCGCCGAGACCTTGACGATCAATGTGAAGGCTGCTGAGGAAGTTGATCCTGACGTTGAGTCGATTGGTAATGCGTCCCCCGCCTTCGACTACTCTGAAGGTACTTACGGCCTTTATGCCCAGGATTCTACGGTCGAGACTGGCAACATGAACATCGTGCTCGACGCGACCAATTCGCCGTCCGCCAAAGGCATCTCAAGCTCGGTCGGGAGCCTGGCCACCAACAATCTGTCGATCAGGGTGAACGCTCAGAACGTGTCAGGTGACGACTATCAGGCCGTGGGGCTTGAAGCTACGGAGGCCAAGGTGTCCGTCACCGAAGCCATGAATGTCATGGTCGAGTCTCGCAATTCCAAGTATGCCAAGGGTGTTTCGCTCAAGGATGGCGAGCTGACGGCAGGTGACGTGTCGATCACTGTGAAAGGGCAGGCCGACCCTGGAAGCAATTACAAGGCGGATGGTTTCCTTTCGGACGAATCTACTGTGACCACAGGTAGCCTGAACATTTCGGTCACGAACACCGACAAGGCTTCGGGTATCGTTCTGGGCGACAAGGTGACGATGACTGTGAATGATCTGACGATCCTTGCGAAGTCCGACGACCGGGTGGGGGTGGGCATAGACACACATGCAGAAGCCACTGAAAAGAGCACGCTTGTCGTTACAGGCAGGACCGACATCAGGGCTGAGGGTGTCATGGCTCGTGGTTTGGCCCTCGAGTACGCCGGGACTGAGTTCAACGGCGAAGCCCGCATTGAGGCTTCCGGTAAGCAGTCGGCCGTCGGCGTTTGGGCCGGAACCCGCACACTTGTGGACTTCAATGATCATGCCGTGATCAAGACGACAGCAACAGGTGGCGAGGAATATGAAGGAGATTCCCGAGCGGTCTTTGTCGAAAACGGTGATCCCGATGGGGAGGCCACCGTACGTTTCTACAACGGTGCTGAGATTGTTTCCGACGGATATGCCTTCTATGGTGATGGGAAGGGCACCAGCGCCAACATCTACCTCTGGAGTCACGAGGATACTGTCACGAACATTGTCGGCGATGTCTACATGACCCAAAAGGCAATGGCCGATATGAACCTGTCCGAGGGCGGCACCTTCACCGGCGCGACTTCGGGTGACGGCTTGATCTACGTCAAGCTGGACAACGGCGCTCGCTGGAACGTGACGGAGGAAAGCAGCGTCACTTCGCTTACCTTGACAGAACAAAGAGACGGCAAGAGTGCCCTTCTTTCCTTCGCGTCTGCAGATGCCACCCTGAATGTGAAGGATCGCTTGACGATTGGGTCGGGCACGACGGTTGTGGAGATGAACAAGCTGCCTGCAACCGGTGAGTCTTACATTACATTCGTCGAAGCCAATTTCATAAACATGAGCTCCGGCAAGATCAATGCCGTCATGTCGGGTGATTTCAACGACGCCTACACGGGTTCTACGAGCGATGCGGTGAACGCCGCTGCGAACGCCATTTTGGGCGATGACCTCTCCAATTCCGTCACTAACGTCTACTTTGAAGAAGGCCGTCTCGCGGGCGCCGTCGAGGCATCCCGCAATGATGACGGCACCTTCACCGTGGTCCAGAAGGCCAACGAGAAGATTGAAGCCGTGAAGACGCTCTCCGTTCTGTCCGCCCTCCAGTGGCGCCACGACATGAACGATCTTATGAAACGCATGGGCGAACTTCGCACGAGTCCCGAAGGCATCGGCGGCTGGGTGCGCGTCTACGGCTCAGAACAGGCTCACGACGGCATCGACATGAAGAATGCCTCCGTTCAGGTCGGCGCCGATGCGGACGTCGGCATGGGCTGGAAGGCAGGTGCTGCGTTCTCCTACACGGACGGCTCCTCCGACATGACGGCTGGAAGTGCTGACCACAAGGCTTGCGGTCTGGCGGCCTACGGCACCTGGCTGGGCGAGGGCGGTCACTTCGTCGACCTCATCGCCAAGGTGAGCAGGGTTGAGACGGACTACGGCATCAAGGGCACCAGCGGCAGATTCGAAAACAATGCGTTCAGCCTCTCCGCCGAATACGGCCGTCACTTCGAGCTGGCGGGCGGCGCCTTTGTCGAACCGCAGGTTGAAGTGACCTGGGGTCGCATCATGGGCGACGACTTCCTCAACTCCGAGGGCGTGAGGATCGAGCAGGACGACTTCGACAGCCTGATCGGCCGCATGGGCGTTCGCGCTGGCTTCAATTTCCCGAAGGACAAGGGCCTCGTCTACGCCCGCGCCTCCGTGCTGCATGACTTCAAGGGAGAGAGCGAGGCGGTTGCCAGCCTGGGTGCAAAGAGCGTCCGCATGTCCGACGACATCGGCGGCACCTGGGGTGAATTCGGCGTCGGCGCGAACTTCCGCCTGACGCCCGCCACCTACACCTACGTTGACCTCGAAAGGACGACGGGCGGTGAAGTGAGCGAGATGTGGCGCTGGAACGTCGGCGTGAGGCACGTGTTCTGATAAGCACGATCGGCGCACCGGACTGAGGTTCGCCGTCTCAACTTCGGAAGGGCGGGGCAGCATCAATGGGATGCACCCCGCCTTTCCATATTCGGCGACCGATGGTTCAGGCGACAGGGCAATGACCCTGCAGCAGTTTCAAATGAACAAGGCAAATGCTAGTGCTCGTGTGGCGGACAACGGCGGCGGCTTGCCCCCTTCCTGAATAGATGCTGAAGTCAGAATGGGAAAGAAATATCTTGTCTGATTGCGGAAAGAAGAGGACAATAATAAATGTTCAAGCCAAAAGGTGCTCAGTGGCTGGGTTTTGTTGGTCTGATTGGCGCCGATGGCTTTTTCGGAGAAGACAAATGACAAGTATCCGCCTCACTCACACCGCCCTCGCTATTGCCGTCGCGGCCGCCCTGACATCAGGAGTGGCCGCAGCAGCCGAGCAAACAATGCCGTCCGTCAACACTGATGTTCTGACGGGGCAGTCAGGTGACACCCTGAAGACAGTCAGCCACCAGGAGTACGAAAACAAGGGTACGATCAAGAATTTCGGAACGATCCACCTTGCGATCTGGTCGACCCTGACAAACTCGGGCAACATCGAAAACATCGGCAGTTTTACGGGTGAAAGCGACGCATCAAGGCTAGTCAATAAAGCGTCGGGCACCATTCACGTCAATTCCGATGCGTTTGACGTTTCCCTCCAGAATGAGGGCAACGTGATCGTCCACGGGGACTCACTTTCCTTTGTTGACCGT
This sequence comes from Sutterella wadsworthensis 2_1_59BFAA, assembly GCF_000297775.1. Taxonomy (GTDB): domain Bacteria; phylum Pseudomonadota; class Gammaproteobacteria; order Burkholderiales; family Burkholderiaceae_F; genus Sutterella; species Sutterella wadsworthensis_A. The sequence continues at coordinate 104,381 of NZ_JH815521.1, read as the reverse complement.
GATCTGGTGGTGAAAACGGGGTCGACCATCGCTGGCGCCGACGGCAAGCGTCTGAAGAAGATTTCTCTCCGCAATGAGTCGGGAGAAAGGACTGCGGCTGCGGTGGAGGTTGAAGAGGGGGCCGTGCTCGAGGCCGACGTCATCGAGGCTGACTCTGGAAGAATCGGTTCTGTGGTGAAGGGCAAGATCACGGGGGATGTTGTGAACCTTCAGGGCTCCTTCATCAATCTTTATGCTACGGCTGAAATCATTGGCCGCGACGTGACGCTTACCCAGATCGATCAGGTGAGTCAGGATACAGATAAAAAGTTCGACGGCGGCAGGATTACGGCTACTGAAAAGCTGACCCTCACGAGCTTTTCCTGTTACGAGAATACGCTCATCTCTGCACCCGTCATCAGGGCGGCGACCAATGCACTTACTCTCATGGGTGAAACACAGTTCAAGGACGTCGAGCGTCTGGAACTCGGGTCGACGATGAGCGTTTACGATAAGGCCACTATCAACGGTGACAACAGCATCAAGGAGGTGGTGTTTATCGAGACGACTGGTGCAAACGGTCCTCGCATTCAGCAGATGCAGGATTCGACAATTCACATCGGCACGCTGACGGTCAACAAGTCGGAGACGATGGATGGAACGCTGACGACCTCGAACCTCGTTGACAAGTCGAAGCCGGCGGAAGACGGCAGAGTGGCTTTCGTGGTGGACAACGTCAACATTGCAGATGGGGCCGCTCTGACCGTTTACGCCGACGTCAGCAAGGCTGGGGAGAAGACAACGAGTGTCGAGCTTGGCAATGTTGAAATCGGCAAGGACGGCGAGCTGCAGCTGGGCTGGCGCGATGGTGGATATCTGGCTTCCGGAGAAAAGACGATCGAACGTCTGGTTCTCAAGGAAGGCGCCTCAGTAAGTGTTGACCCGAACGCAACGCGTGCTGAAGGGAAGGCGGTCGAGGCTCAGATCGCGAGCATTTCGTTCGAGGGCAGCGGTGCGTCGGTGGCCACGACGATCAAGGGCAGCTCCACGGACGTGACCATCAAGGAAGGCGTAACGGGGTCAACCCTTGCGGACGTTCAGAGCGAGAAGCTCGGCGTTACGATCGAAAAGGTTTCCGAGACCTCCCAGATCAGCGCAACGGTTGGTGAAAAGACCGCCGTCACGGTCACGGGCGCCGCCGCCAACAATACGGGCAGTGCTGTCGACGACCTTGAGGCCGTTGCGCAGTCTGTTGCGGTCACGACGAAGAACGAGAAGGGCGAGACGGTTGAGAAGACCATCACGGTCACGCAGGAGGCCGACGAGATTCATGACGGCGCCACGGGTTCGGTGACGTTCGACGAAACGGGCAAGAGCGACGTTACGGGCGTCAAGACCAGTGCCAACGTCAATACGCACGGCATTGCCGAAATGACGGTGCTCGGCCTTCAGATCTGGCGCAACGAGATCAACGACATGAACAAGCGCCTCGGTGAGCTGCGCGATTCGACCGCAGAGGAAAACGGCGTCTGGGCCCGCGCCTACCACGGCAAGGCCTCCGGCGGCTTCCTCAACATCGAGAACAAGTACACGGCCTTCCAGTTCGGCTACGACCGTCAGGTTGTACCCGGCACCTGGATCGGCGGCGCCCTTTCGTGGACCGACGGCAGCAGCGATTTCAGCGCGGGCGGCGGTGACAATTCCGTGCTGGCGCTCACGGGCTACGGCTCTAAGCTCTGGGACAATGGTCTTTACCTTGACGTGACCGCGAAGTACGGCCGCATCAAGAACGAGTTCGACATCGTCTCGAACGTGGGTCGCACGACGGCCGACTACGACACGAACGCCTTCTCGATGTCCGCCGAAGCGGGCTGGCGCCTCTATCCGCTGCACAACGCCTTCTTCGTTGAGCCACAGGTCGAGGTGATGTACGGCCATGTTGAGAGCGTAGACTACACGACCTCGACCGGCGTCAAGGTCGAACAGGACGCTGCCGACACGCTCATCGGTCGTGCGGGCGTGGTGCTCGGCGTCAAGTGCCCGAATGACCGCGGCAACGCCTACGTGCGCGCGTCGGTCCTCCATGATTGGAAGGGCGAGACCGAGTACAGGTTCGGCAAGGACGGCGCCATGCGCACGATCTCGGGCGACTTGGGCGACACCTGGACCGAGTACGGCATCGGCGCGAACTTCAACGCCACGAAGCAGGTCCACGTCTATGCGGACGTGGAGGCGACGAGCGGTGCTGAAATCGACACTGACTACCGCGTCAACCTGGGAGTGCGCTACGCCTTCTGATGACCCTACGGGCAGCTGCCTCTCGACTGCCTGAATGAGAAAGGAGGCCTCGAATCCCCTGTGGGTCGGGGCCTTTCAATTTGGTTCCCATAAGGGAATGGTGTGGCGGTGCAGGGCGCGCGAAATTTCCATTTCGTTCATCTGGCGCTCCGAAAAGGCGTTCTTCGGGACTGAATCGGCACCTGCTGCGGGCGTTATGGGCAGTCGAATACGTCAGCAGGGGCGTCTGCTCGAGCTCGACGTTTTGACCGGCTGAAGACCCAACAGAGTGACAGAGGAACAGCGACGACTGCTTACAATTGTAAGCACCCTATCGGGTGGTTTGCCGATAAATAGTCCGAAAAAAAGCCCCCGGCGGTTGCCGAGGGCTGTGGTTGCAACTTAACTCAAGACAGCATCAGCTCTGAAACAGGGCTAGTGGTAGCTTGAGAGCTACGAGTTACGCAATCGCGTGTTTAAGCGAGGGCTGTTGATTTCTAGAGGCGATCTCTCTAGTCGCTCTCTGCAAGATTTCATAGGTTTTAAGGGTTCCTCGTGAGTCGCCTAGAAATTGGCAGGCTCGAAGGTATACGCGTCCTTCAGGGTCTTCATTGTAACAGTCGACGATAAATTCAATGATTTCCTCGTCTGTTTCCATGTGATCCACGGGGTTGAAGGGCGATGCTTTGACTTTATCTGTGCTCATCTCACAACTCCAAATTTTCTGCCAATCGGGTTGCAGTATCGATATCAGCTTGTTGTGTTCTCTTGTCACCACCAGCGAGAAGGAAGATTATCTCTCCGTTCACTGTGGTGAAGTACACGCGATAGCCTGGTCCAACATCAATACGCAATTCTGAAATTTTTCCCACGCGGTTAACGTCTCCGAACAGGCCAGCCGCGACTCGGGCAATTCTTCGGTCAACCGCTTTCTTTGCGATCTTATCCCTCAAACTAGCGTACCAGTCATCAAATCGCTTTGTAGATTTGACCTCTAAGTAACCTAACATGCAAGACTCCAATGTGTTTGGACAGTATAGTTGCGCAGCAGTTTTTCTGAAACCCCATCCAAGCGCCCTCACCTGTATGGCTGTGTCAAGTGAGGAACGGGCAAGGGCGTACGGGCGTTTAGCCTCTTTCGCAGAGAGGAGGATGGGAGAAATGCTCATGTCGCTCATGGGCGACGGTCCTATACTCAAACGAGTGCCCGAGTCATTCGGGCGCGTTTAGAATGGGAGGTCCCGAGGGAAAGGGCGCACGGCTGCATTGGACCCCGCAGCCGCCCGAGGATTCAGGACTCTTCCCTGCATGACTTTTTGAGGAGATGAGAAGCATGCTTTCACGACGTCATTTTCTGACAAATACGGCCATGCTCGGCTCTGCCGCCGGGTTTGCGGCCACGCCCTTGAGCAGCGCCGTTGCGGCTGCGGTCGACGATCTTGAGACGACGACTTGGTCGTGCTGTTCGATCAACTGCGGCTCTCGCTGCCTCTTGCGCTGCGTCTCGAAGAAGGGCCGCGTCATCCGCATCGAAACCGACAACACGGGTGATCCGGAGGCCGGCGCCTCCGCGACGTCCTGCCCGCAGGTGCGTGCCTGCCAGAGGGGGCGTTCGATTCGCCAGCGCCTCTATTCGGAAGAGCGCCTGAAGTTCCCGATGAAGCGCGTCGGGCGCCGCGGCGAAGGGAAGTTCGAGCGCATTTCCTGGGAACAGGCGCTTGACGAGATCGCCGCAAGGCTCAAGAAGACGATTGCCGAGCACACCAACGAATCGATCATGCTCATGCACGGCTCGGGCAGCTATTCGCTCTTCAACAACCGCAACTGCACGTTCCGGTTCTTCAACATGATCGGCGGCAACATCGGCTGGTATTCGGACTATTCGGCCGCCTGCATACAGCATGCCTGGCCCTACCTCTACGGCGGCTTCGGCTACGGCGGCGTGCGCTCGACGAACGACGGCGCGGGCTCGTACATGAATCAGGTGAAGAACGCGAAGCTCTACGTCACCTTCGGCAACAATCCCGCGGTCACGCGCGCCTCGGGCGGCGGCCAGTCGTGGGAGCTCTACGGCGCGCTCCGTGAAGGCAAGACCCGCATGGTCGTCATCGATCCGATCTGCACCGACACGCTCGCGGGTCGTGACGCCGAATGGGTCGCCATCCGTCCGGGCACCGACGCCGCGCTCTGCGAAGGCATGGCCTGGGTGATGATCAACGAGAACCTCGTCGATCAGGCCTTCCTCGACAAGTACTGCGTGGGCTACGACGAAAAGACGCTCCCGAAGTCCGCTCCGAAGGGCTCGGACTACAAGTCCTACATTCTGGGTCAGGGTCCCGACAAGACGGCCAAGACGCCGCTCTGGGCCTCCCGTATCACGCAGGTGCCGGTCGAGACGATTGAACGCCTTGCCCGCGAGATCGCCACGACGAAGCCCGTCTTCATCTCGCAGGGCTGGGGTCCGCAGCGCCGCATGAACGGCGAGACCCAGTCGACCGCGATCGCCATGATGGCGCTCCTCACGGGTCAGGTGGGCCTGCCCGGCACCAACTCCGGCGCACGCGAGGGCGACTCCTACGGCATCGACATGGGACTGCCGACAGGCAAGAACCCGATCGGCAAGTCCTTCCCGATCTTCCTCTGGCCGCGCGCCGTGAAGGACGCGAAGGGCATGACCGCGTTGAATGCGGGCGTGCGCGGCTGCGACAGGCTCGAGCACAACATCAAGTTCATCTGGAACACCCAGGGCAACACGCTCGTCAACCAGCACGGCGGCGTCAACCAGATCCGCGAGATCCTCGAGGACGAGAAGCTCGTCGAGACGATCGTCGTGGTCGACAACCAGATGACGCCTTCCGCACGCTTTGCGGACTACGTGCTCCCCGACACGATGAATCAGGAAATCGACGACATGCAGGGCGACGCCTATGCGGTCGGCGACTACAACTACATCGTCGCCTGTCCCAAGGCCGCCGACATCCTCTGGGAGCAGAAGCCCAACTATTGGATCATGACCGAAATGGCGAAGCGCTTTGGACTCGAAGAGAAGTTCACCGAAGGCCGCACGCAGAAGGAATGGATCCGCTGGGGTTACGAGCAGACGCTGGCCAAGGCCGCCAAGCAGCCCGATCCGATCAAGCTCCCGGGCTTTGACGAATTCTGGGCGAAGGGCTTCGTGAAGTACCACATGGGTCGCGATTCTGGCATTGTGCTCAAGGCCTTCCGCGAGGATCCGGAAAAGCATCCGCTCAAGACGCCTTCGGGCAGGATCGAGATCTACTCCGAGCGTCTGGCGAAGATCGCCGAGACCTGGGAGCTCCCGAAGACCAAAGGTCAGGAAATCCATCCGATCCCGCGCTTCATCGCGACGGCCGAAATGCTCGGCCAGGGTGATCCGCTCGAGCAGAAGTATCCGCTTGAGGTCTACGGCTATCACGGAGCAGGCCGCACGCACTCGACCTACCACAATGTACCGTGGCTCCGTGCGCTGCATCCCGACGAGCTGATGATCAATCCGATCGACGCCGAACCGCGCGGCATCAAGACGGGCGACAAGGTCCGCGTCTTCAACGACCGCGGCTCGCTGGTCATTCCGGCCTTCGTCACCGCCCGCGTGATCCCGCATCTCGTGGCGATGCCTCAGGGCGCCTGGTACAGGCCTGATGAAAAGGGCGTCGATCAGGGCGCGTGCTTCAACGTCCTCACGACGCTCGAGGCCACGCCGCTCGCCAAGGGCAATCCTTCCCACACGAACCTCGTGCAGGTTGAAAAGATTTGATGCGGAGGCAGATCATGAAGCAATACGGATTCCATTTCGATGCGACGCGCTGCACCGGATGCAAGACCTGCGTGGTGGCGTGCTGCGACAAGAACGGGCTTGAGGACGGCAGGCAGTTCCGCCACGTCCTCGCTTATGAAAACGGCGGTTGGCGTCAGGACCGCATGACGGGCGCCTGGCATCAGGACGTGACCCACGGCTATGTCTCCGTCTCGTGCAATCACTGCGACGATCCCGCATGCGTGAAGGTCTGCCCGACCAAGGCGCATGCGAAGCACGACGACAAGGGCGGACTCGTGCTCATCGATCCTGCCAAGTGCATTGGGTGCGGCATGTGCGCGAAGGCCTGCCCCTACGGCGCACCCGTGCTCGACGAGAAGGCGCACAAGATGACGAAGTGCGACGCCTGCGTTGACCGAGTCGTCAAGGGCGAGCTTCCCGTCTGCGTCGCGGCCTGCCCGCAGCGTGCACTCGACTTCGGGTATGTCGATGACCTCAAGGCGAAGTACGGCGAAGGCGCGCACATCGAGCCGCTGCCGTCTCCCGCCATGACGAAGCCCAACCTGCTCGTGACGCACGGCAAGTCCGCAAAGGTCGTGAAGTAGGAGAGTCGGAAGGGAAGGGCTTCCGGAATGCGGAGTCCTTCCCGGGATTCTTTTGAAAAGAAGGCCCGCCGGAACTTTGATTCCGGCGGGCCTTCGGTCATTCAGGCGTGATGGGTGTCATCGTGCGTTGGTGCGCGCGACGAATCCCGTGAAGACGCCCCAGCCGACGGGGAGCGAGGTGCGGTCCTGAATCTCGAAGTCGGGGCGGTGATGACCGTGGTGGTCGCACCCGAAGTAGAAGAAGGCGCACTTGCCGCCGTGTGCCTGGATGCGGCGGATGAGCATGGTACAGTCTTCGCTACCGACCTTGGCGTTCATGTCGGTGACGAGCGTCACGCCTTCGGCGTCGCGGGCGGCGGCCTTGACGAGCTCGACCGCCTCCTCGTCGCCCTTGTAGGTCACGGCCTCGCCCATGCGGGTGAGCTTGTACGTGCACTCGTAGGCTGCGGCGAGGCCCTTGACGGTCGTCTCGACGTTGGCGGCCATGTAGTCGTTGATTTCGGTCGACTCGCCTCGGACCTCGAGGACGACGTAGGCGTGGCCTGCGACGATGTTGCGGGCCGTGCCCGAGACGATCTTGCCGACCTGCACGCGGGTGATGCCCTTGCTGTGGCCGGGCAGGCTGCCGAGCGCCATGACGGTGTTGCAGGCGCACATGAGGGCGCTGTGGCCCTTTTCGGGACTGCCCGCCGCGCAGGGAAGGCCGAAGATCTCCAGGTCGAACTTCGTGGTGGCGAGATAGCCTTCGTGAGAGACGCCGATCCGGCCGGGTTTCGCGTCGCAGCCGATGTGGCCGGCGGTGAACCAGTCGACGTCGTCGAGAACGCCCGAAGCGGCGATGGCGGCTGCCCCGCGAACGCCTTCCTCGGCGGGCTGGAAGACGAGTTTCACCTTGCCGCAGAGGGTCTCCTTGTTGTCGGCGAGCCACTGCGCGACGCCAAGGCCCACGGCCGTGTGGCCGTCGTGCCCGCAGGCGTGGGAGAGGCCGGGACGCGTGGAGGCGAAGCCCTCGCGGTTGGGCAGATGGTTTTCGTCCTTCGTCTCCTCGATGGCGAGGCAGTCGATGTCGAAGCGAAGCGTGGTGACGGGACCGGGACGGCCCGTGTCGAGCACGCCGACGCAGCCCGTGTAGCCGCCCATGCGCTCGAGGAGGGCTTCGGAGACGCCTGCGGCGCGGGCGAGCTCAATGGCGTCCTCGACCTCTTCGGGCTTGCGGGCCATGACGGCGTCGGGATTGATCACCTGAAGGCCGTCGTTTCGAATTCGAGCCAGCCTTGTTCCGGATTCATGTGGAAGCTGCGGCGGTCCTCGACCATGCGGTCAACGTATTGTTCGGTATGTGCGGTCATGTTGATGTCTTTGAGACCCCGGTTCACGCGGATAATAAAACTCAATCGGTTTTGACACCTGTCGATTTTAGGCGGCACATGCTGAAGAACTGAATCGGATTAACCCTTTGGGCGGGCCTTTGTGAAAGGTTCGGACAAATGGATGCAGGGTCTTTACGTACCCTATCCCGACGAAGCCGCCTGAAATCGATCGATTGCAGCACACAATGCCTGATTCGGGACGCAACCTTGGTTCAAGGTCTTGCGGCGCAAGGGTTCGGGGAGCGGGGAGGGTGTTTTCGGCAGTCAGCCTGCGGGAGCGGCGAATGCACGATTTTCGGGAAACGGAACTCAGGGAAAATGGGGAGATTACGTTTTGCGCGAGCGTGAAAACCCGAATAGTCATATTTGAGCGACATGGATATGCTCACTTCTGCCGGCACGACCAGCCGGTTTGAAAGGAGCTAAAAAAATGAATTTCATGAAGACTCTGGTGGCCGCCTCCGTGGCCGGTGCGATGATGGTAGGTGCGGTGTGCGCCCAGGAAGACTCGCTGCGTCCGCGCGAATACGGCATCCAGTTCGGCGTCCTGCAGCCGGGCCAGAACAACGCCATCACTGACGTTGAAGGCGTGCTCGTCGGCCAGGTGAACGTGCATGACGACAAGAAGGGCGCTCATACGGGCGTGACCGCGATTCTTCCGCACGGCGGCAACCTCTTCAAGGAAAAGGTTCCTGCGGGCATCTTCCTCGCGAACGGCTTCGGCAAGATGACGGGCTATCCGCAGGTGAAGGAACTCGGCAACATCGAGACGCCGATCGTCCTCGTCAATACCCTCAACGTGGCCGCAGGCCTTGACGGCATCATCGACTATACGTTCTCCTTCAAGGAAAACGGCGACTGCCGTAGCGTCAACGGCGTGGTCGGTGAAACGAACGACGGCGGCATCAACGACATCCGCGCCCGCTTCCTCACCTCCAAGGACGTCCTGAAGGCCATCCAGACGGCCAAGTCCGGTCCCGTTGAAGAAGGCGTCGTGGGCGCAGGCTCCGGCACGAAGGCCTTCGGCTTCAAGGGCGGCATCGGCACGTCGTCCCGCAAGCTGCCCGCGAGCATGGGCGGCTACACGGTCGGCGTCCTCGTTCAGACCAACTTTGGCGGCTTCCTCAATGTTGACGGCGTCGCCGTGGGCGAAAAGCTCGGCGGCTATCCGTGGCAGAAGGAAATCGAATGCGCCGACGGCTCGATCATGATGGTCGTCGCCACCGACGCTCCGATTGATGCCCGCAACCTCGAGCGCGTCGCCAAGCGCGCCTTCATGGGCCTCGCCAAGGCGGGCGGCATCGCCTCGAACGGTTCGGGCGACTTCGCGATCGCATTCTCGACCGCCAAGGAAAACCGCGTTCCGCACAACACTAAGAAGCTCGAGAAGCTCCAGAACGTCAACGTCGCCAATGACGACATGACGCCGATCTTCATGGCCACGATCGAGGCCACCGAAGAAGCCGTCGTGAATTCGCTCTTCAAGGCGAAGGACGTCAAGGGCTACAACGGCAAGGTCACCAAGGCGCTTCCTGTCGACCAGGTCCTCGAAATGCTCAAGGCTGAAGGCAAGATCGTCAAGCAGCCGCGTTGATGCATCATCAAGACTCGTTAGGGAATTGAAATCAAGTGAAGGCTCCGGCAAGCGTCGGGGCCTTCATTGGTTTTGTCGTTAGCCAAACCGCCGGGAAACCCTCGCCTTTGTGAGGCGGGGATGAGAGGCGGAAATGGCAATTGCTAGTCGGTACCCTGGTTTTCAACATATTGCTTGAGTACATCCAGGGTAACGCCGCCGGCCGTGGCGGCAAAATATGATCTCGACCAAAAGAGCCCAGTCCTTCCTCCGTGGAGAATGTTCGGGTATTTGGAACGGATCATGCGTGAGGATACAGTCTTCAAAGCATTGACGATCGAAGATACGGACAGGCTTGGCGGGAAGGCCAGAAGCACGTGAACGTGATCTGCCTCACCGTTGACCTCCATGGGCGTGCAGCCCATTTTCTCCGCAGTTTCGGTCAGTAAGCTTCGAACTTCTTCCAGAATGTTCGGCGTCATGACCTTTCTTCGATACTTCGTTGTGAAGACAAGATGAACGCACAGTTTGGTTACGCTGTGGCGACGTTTGTCATAATCTTTCATAAGACCGCCAATTGCAAAAATGCTAAAATTTAACTGTAGCACAGCCTTTCACGTACTGACCGCCAAATGATCCGCGCTATCCGTTTTCGCATTTATCCGACGTCCGACCAGAAGAAATATCTGGCCGGACTTTTCGGTGCCGTGCGGTTCTGCTACAACAAGGCGCTGTATCTCAAGACACATTTCTACAAGGTGAAGGGTGTCAATCTTCACCCGATTCACGACCTCAAGAAGCTCATCGCCATTGCGAAGAAGTCGAAGAAGTACGCCTGGCTGGCGGAATACGACTGCATGGCATTGCAGGAATCAGTTCGCAATCTGAACAAAGCCTATGGCCGCTTCTTCAAGAAGGAAGCCGGATATCCGCGCTTCAAGTCCCGACGCGGCGAACAGTCCAGCTACCATTGCACCGGCGTTTCGGCAGGCGACGACTTCGTCAAGGTGCCGAAGATGAAGAAGATCAAGGCCGTCATGCATCGGAAGATCGAAGGCAAGGTCAAGAGCATCACGCTCTCGATGGATGCCTGCGGCGACTACTGGGCTTCCGTTCTCTACGAGGACGGTCTGCCCGAAGCCGTGCCTGCGACATGCGTTCGTCAGTCCAAAACGGTTGGCGTTGACGTCGGCATTGAGACCTTCGGTACATGCTCCGACGGTGAAAAGATCAAGTCTCCCAAAGCTCTCAAGAGAGCAGAAAAGAAGCTCAAGAAGGCGCAACGCGCCTTCTCAAGAAAGCAGAAAGGTAACAAGAATCGTGAGAAGGCCCGCAAGCGTCTGGCAAAACTGCACCGCAAGGTGAAGCGCCGACGCAGCGACTTCCTTCACAAGACCTCTCGACGATTGGTGAACGAAAACCAAGCGCTGATTTTCGAGACTTTGAAAATTCAAGGCATGATGAAGAATCACCATCTAGCAAAGGCGATTGCCGATGCCGGATGGGGTGAATTCATGCGCCAATGCGAATACAAGGCGAAGCATGAAGGCAGGATCTTTGCAAAGATCGGCACCTTCTGTCCGTCTTCGAAGACGTGTTCCGCCTGCGGTCACAAGCTCAAGGAACTGAGCCTTGCAACCCGCAGCTGGACTTGTCCGCATTGCGGCGCACATCATGACCGAGACCTAAACGCCTCCCTGAATATCAAGCAGGAAGGCATCAGAATGTTGAAGGCGGCTGGGCTGACCGTCTTGCGCTCGTAACGTCATGAGCCGAAGCCTGTGGAGACGTGTAAGACCCGAACGATCGTCCGGGCTGTGTTGAAGAAGCAGGAAGCCTCGCCCGATTTGTTTTCAAATCGGACGGGGAGCAGTCACGGAATGATCCAATTGCGGTGCTGGGCGGTGATTCGATGATGGTTTTGCTTATGAACTTCAGGAGGAAGCTATATGGAAGCCAAGACATTCGTTCCCTCTCTTCTCGCCGTCGCAACGCTTGCCGCCTTTGCCTCGACCTGTACCTGTTGACTCGCGCTTCATTGCGGCGACGAAATGCCTGGCCTGGAAGGTTGGAGGCGAGAGGCCCTACTGGCTCATCGTGACGACCGTCGGCGCGCTCACCGACAAGCACGGCAACCGGTACCAATTCTCGCTTCGCGCACCCGCGTCCGAGTCGGATCGGGTGCCCGGATGGACCATGGACATGATTTCGCAATTTTTGGAGGCGCTCGAACACCAGCCGTGCAGGATGAGCCCAGCCCTCTCCTGTCCTCAGGAAGGGTTGAAGAAGCTTGACGGCACGCCGAGCAAGATTGCCTCGAGCTGCTTTTGCAGGGATGCTGACCTCGGCGCGTTCAGTTGCCGGGATGGAAAGTTCGAATTCGTGAGCCTCTTCGGGATGACGAAGGACGAAACCGAAGCCATGTTCGCGCTTGAGGCGAAAAAGGTGCTGGAATTCCTCTGGGTGCAGAGCACGCCGCACGGTCTGATGGACTTTGAGCGGGAGAGCCATCTCAATGCCGAGACTTCCCGGCGCCTGCGCGAAGAAGCGGCCGAGTCGGGTCGCGAATTCGGCACTTGGCACGCTGCATTCGAAGTGGTGGAAAAGTTCGGGAAGATTCGGCTCACGGTGCCGGCGGCCTCGAGCGGACAATTCGCCGAAGCATTCGGGTGCTGCATCATGCTCAAGGAGCCCATGCGGGTTGACAACGGCACGGACGTCGTGACGTTCGAGATGGGCGGCGAAGCACGAAGGGAGAACGGCGTCGTCACGATTCCCGTGAACATGTCCGAAGTCGCGAAGGTGTCGAAGGTGCTCGTCGAGGGCGGTCGGCACGCTCGGAAACAGAACGGCTATACGCTACACGTATAATGAGAATGCAGAAGCTGATGGAGACAAACATGACGACCAAGATCACCCAATTGCATACCGCGACGCTCTCAGCCATTCATGATGCCTGGGAGCAACTGCTCAAGAGCCGCGGGCTCGACTTCGTCGAAGGGCCGGCGGCGATCGTGGAGGCGGAGGGCGAAGCCTATCTGATTTCCTGGAAGGTGAAAGGACAGCGTCCCTATTGGCTCATTGTCACGTACGCCATGACGGGAGGCCTTCATCAGGGCGTGACTCGTTTTGGCATCGACGGACACGGCTTTGAGTTTTCGATTCGCGTCCCGGCCAAGAACAAGGAGCGGAGCCCGTCCGACAAGGTCTGCGCCATGCTGACCAACCTGATCGGCACAGCGCGCCGCGCGCCCGAGCACGTGCATTCGGGCTTTGCCGTCGTCAACAGCGTCAAAAGGGCCAATGGCAGGCATCTTGCTGACTTGGTGCTGCTGCTTTGCGACGACCGCGATCTCCCGGAAGTCCAAACGCCCAACGGCCGTGTCGCGTTCCTGGCCGCTCAGTTCATTACGCGCGAGGAGCTTGAGCTCTGCATGAAGGGCAATCCCGACTATTTTTCCGCCGTGCTTTGGGAAAAGACGACGCCTCACGGCCTTTCGAACTTCTGCCGCAAGCCCATCATTACGCCGCAAATCGAGGCGGCCTGCATCGAAGCGGACGAGAGCGGCCTCAAGGACGCAACGGATTTCCAAGGCGACTTCGAAATCACGCGGGATGCGCAGGGACGAACGGTGCTCGAGCTCGGCGAATCCGGGTTCGAGCACTTCCGGCGGATGCTGTGCAAGGTGCTTTTCCTACGCGAAGAATTCACGCTTCGCCATGAAAACAGTGTCGTGAGGGTAAAAAAGGGGTTCCCGGCCGTGCGTCACGAAGGCGGCCTGCTTGAGCTTGCGCTCGATCAGGTTACGGCATTCGGAATCAGCGTGGCGCTCTCAGGCGGCCGCGCTTGGGAGGACGACGGGCTCGGGCTTCGGATTACGCTTCGCTGACGGAAGGGTTTGAGTCCGACCGTAAGCGTTGAAGAAAGGCCCGCCGGGTGTGCACGCCGGCAGTATCGGGCTAAGCCGTAAGCCGCCAAAAATCAATTTCCGTTCCCGAAACAGAACGGTTACCCTCTCAACTCGTCAGCGTATAAATCGTTAAGATCGTAAAGAACAAGATCGTTCCTATATTCAGCTTTCTTAAACCCTGATTTTGAAATGAAGCCGTAACGAATCGCTTTAAGCGGCGAAGCGTTCACCTGCTCAATCTCGGCCTCAATTTGGGCCGGTGTCATAGGCTGATTTCGGCATTTCACTTCGTAAAATGTGAATCCTGTTTGATCTTCCGTAACAACATCGAATTCACCGTTTTTCTTTAACTTCGGAATGTCATAGTAGTATCTTCCGATTTTAAAGAATGGAGGGGTGATCCTGTTTAATTTGTTGGATCGAATAAGGAATTCCCGACAGATGCCTTCAAATTGCTTGGGAATGTGTTTGGTGTCCAAATCGGGGCCAATGAACAAGTCGTAAAACTTTTCGGGATTCATGAATCCCATATGGCTGATGTTTTTGTAGATGTATTTATAGTAAAAGTGCACCATGTTGTCTCGGAAGACATACTGAGCCTTTTTGAGATTATCGGGCGCATTGATGGGATAGTCTTTCGAGATCAAATCCAGGGATCCCAACTGATTCAGAACAGAAGCAAGCGAGGAGGCGGGGAGCTTCGTATACGTAGCGATGTCGGAATACTTCCTCGCGCCTTGTCCGAGAGCCTCGAGAACAAGATTGGCGTTGTTCACCTTGGAAACTTCCGCAGCGAGGAACAGCGTGACCTCGTTTGAGAGAATCGCCTCAGGCAAGAGAAAGAGCCTTATGAAGTTCTCTTCAACGGAAATGGACGGATCGATGAGCGAATTGTAATAGGGGATGCCGCCCAATGCTGAATAAATCTTTATTTTATCTTCGTTGGAATAAGAGGCATAGAATTCAGCTGATTCGTAATAATCCATCGGATGGAGATTCATGACGAACGAAGAGCGGCCGTAGAGGGGGCTTTTGTAGGCGAGTATCCCCTTCATAATGTCAATGTAAGATCCGCAGAGGATTATTTTTAATTTCGATTCCCCCTTGTATCGATCTACCAAGGCTTGAAGAATACTGTCGAAACCGGGAATCAAATCCCGCAGGAAGGGATATTCGTCGAAGACTAAAACGGTGGCGTCAGATTTACAGAATTTGAACAAGAAGTCGATGGCGTCCTCAAAGTTGTCAACTGCAAGAGGCGGAATGCCCAACTTCAAACCCAACAACGACATCAGCTGACGGAGATTATTTTCTTCCGACGTTTGCTTGCACTCCAGGTAGATGAAGGGCAACCCAGAGCGCTTGAGCGATTCCTTGATCAGGAGGCTTTTCCCCACACGCCGACGGCCGTAAATCACGCCAAGATTCGTCGACGCGTTTGCGTAAAACGCCGACAGCGTCTGAAGTTCGGACTTGCGTCCATAAAAGTTAAATTGAGTCATCGTAGGGACATCCGGCTTGGGGGTGAGCAGTGAAGTGCGCTTGCGAATGGCGGAGTTTGGTTTGCTTCCAAACAATGTAGTAAAACTCACCGCAGGCGTCTGAAGTAAATTTTACTACAACTGTAAGAAGTAAGTTGCGATGATTCGTCTTCGAACTTGAGTCGACTCCGCAGCGAATTCATAACGCTTGTCGTAGGCAATGCGGTCAATGAGATAGGATTCCTTGAGATCAGAGTTGAACGCTGCAAGAGCCATGTCGAGGCCAACAGCTAATTAGATGGTCAGCTCCCAAGGGGCATCGAACACCGGAGACCATCCATGCAGAACTTGACAAACGGGCAAAAAAAAAGGTTCATCTCGGAAGTCCGTGGAACGCGGCCTTGACTTTTAAGAAAAAGTCTGGTCGGCTCCCTCCAAGAAAAAAGTAGCGCTCACTCCCAATTTCAGGCAGATTCAAGTTACTAGAGAAGAACCGCGAAAAAAGGATGAGCGCTATGACCAATATTGTAGGGCAACTTTTCAAATCTCTCGATCCATGGCCCGGCTTCCAGATCACTTCTTTCAAGATTCAAGTCTCGCCCGTAGATGGCAGGAAGACTCTAATTCTTGATTTGCGACCTGTCG
>NZ_JH815521.1:41211-84837 GCF_000297775.1 Sutterella wadsworthensis 2_1_59BFAA | reverse complement strand
GGTACGGACGGCCTCGGAGAAGGCTTCGGGGCCCAGCGGGCGGCCCGATGCTCGAAGCTCGGAAACGTACTGGTCGATATGGTTATCGAGGGGGTTGGTGGACTTCTTACGAGAATTGCGTTTGGTATTCGTGTTCATTGGATGCACCCGATTGGCGGGCTCCGATTATCCCATGGACACAAAATTTCTGACGCTCTCGTCGGCCCTGAACTGCATGTAGACGCCGCAGCGGGACTTCTTGCCGTACTTCTGGCGAAAATCCTCAGTAAAGAGGCGAAGTGCGTTGGTGTCGCCGCGGACGTCGGCAAAGAGTTGGAAGCCAAGGCGCTCGGCAATGGCTTTTGCTTCATGAAATTCCATAGTTGAACATATTTCAGTGAGAGTGTTAGGGGAGACATGTTTGTCGAATATGTGCTAGGGTGTAAAAAACAATCTTGAGTTGAGGGCTCCTATGTACACGTTTGTTGACGAGACAGCTGATGGAACAGTTTTGTATGAAGTTCGTCTTTTGGGATGGTGCTTATGTTGGGCGTTCTACTATGGATCCGAAATTTTTGAAATAACAGGAGTCCCTTTTGTATATCGAAGATTTCGAGGTGTTAGTTCAAAGCCGACTTTCATGGAGTGGTTGGAAATGCACCGACGTTTGTGGTCAAAGAAAACAGTCTATCCAAAAGGGACTAAGTTCAACTATAACTTCAGAGCAGATTCGCCAGGACGTATCGGCTATCTGTTCGGAAGTCGGGAGTAATTATCGCCTGTTTTTGAAGTTGTTCATGATTTCATCTTCGGACATCCCGGAATGAGCGACACTTCCAAGTTCGGTTAATGTCTGTTTTAATTCAGGATCGTTTGTCGATCTTTCATTCAGCGTGTTATAGATTTCTTGCGGAGATGAATAAGTCAAGGCGCCACCGAATGCTCTTTCAAGTACGCTACGAATCCCAGTCTCTGCTTGCAAATAATCAGACGAAGCAACCATGCTGAGCCCGAGCCTGAAATTGGCCAAGTCACGTTCCTGGTGTGTTTGTGCCATAAACTCATTTTTGGATGGCAACCTGATATCTTTTTCAGCCCTTCGCCTACTAACCGAATCGTCACTGACAGCCTGCACGGCATGGGTCGAGCTTTGATAATCATTCACAATGTCTTCACGGGAAACGGCAACGAACGCTTTCCCAGTTTGGCCGATTGAAGGCGCTTTAAGAGGCAGAACTTGCTCATACTTAGGCGTGTTTCGGTTGACTAATGCACTCAAAGCCGCACGGCTTTCGGAGCTGGAGTTAAACGTTCTCAACGCTTCAAATGCATCACCTCCTGCTATGGCCAGGCCGAGGTCTCGCACTAAGTTTTCCCTGTCTTGCGTTACATTGTTTGACTTTCCACTCGTTGCCGTATGGTTTGCCGATTCGAGGTCGGAATTGCTGTCTGTGGTGCTTCGTCCCTCATTGAGGCCATGTTGTTCAGAGAACTGAGCGTTTGTCGAGTCAGACAAAACGTTTCTAGTGCCGTTAATGACAGAACTGTTTTCTCCCGTCAGTTCATTGACGGAGAAGGAGTTCCCAGTTTGATAAGTGCTATTTCTAGAATTATAGGTGGTGAGTCCTGTCACATCAGCCAACATTGCTGCAGTCGTTCCGGTCGGACCGGCATTCAATCTGAAAAGTTCAGTTTGATTCATGCTAATTGATTCCGCCGTTTTGTTAGATGGAATGTTATGGTTAGGTCTTCCTTTATTGGTTTTGGCGAAACTGGCGATTGTGCCAATGGCTGAGGGAGCTGTGCTCAGTACATTCAATAACTCGATTCCATTGGTTTCGCTTGATTGTTCAGTTCCATTGTGAATGGCAGGGGTATCTGCATTGTCACTGTTGGAGGAGTTAGCCTGAGTAGGCTTATTGGTATTGAAAGTGCTGGAGGCGCCGGCGCTCAATGCCACACCAGAAGAATATTGGAATTGATTTTGGGAACTTCCATTTCTGGAAGACTGTGACCCAAAAGCGCTCGAGTTGACGGTGCCATAATTTGTCGATTCATTCGTCCCGTACGTAGTGCCGGAGTTCCTGGTGACGCTCCAGCCGTCATCGCGATTGACGCTGTTGGTTACGCCGCTACCCGAAACGGACTGAACCCCAGAATTCGTTGCAAGCGTACTTGCATTGGTCGCAACCGACGAGGTGCCAAAGTTATTGGCATCCTGGACAGCGTTCATATTCGCCGTGTCGGAGGAGACGCCAAGGTCGGACTTCCGGACGTTAATGGCAGTCATTTGTCCTGCGGAACGGTCGAAGGCCGCCGTACCTTGAGCGAGTTCGACCTTGTGCGTGTTCGGATCCGCCCAGTTGCTCGATGTGTCGGTCTTGTTGGCGGACACGTTGTTGAGAGAGGCGTTGTTCAGGGAGGCGTTGCCGGCGGACACGTTGCCCATGGCAAGCTGGGAGCCCTGAGCCTGAGCTGCCGAGGATGCGGGGGCGAGAACGGAGGAGGTCATGGCGGTGAGGGCCATGTCGCTGCCCTTTGCGACGGCGTAGGCGAGCACGGGGACGAGCCACAGGAGCGAGCCCGCCATTGCCTGAGAAGTGGCGCCTGCGTCTCGAATCATGGTGGCGGCCGCAAGGGTCACGCCGCCGGCGGAGTTCACGAGTTGATTCATCGGCTCCATGTCGAGGTGAAGCGTGAGGTAGTTGATGATGGCCGTGATCGGCGCCCAGAGGCTCACGGAGATGAGGAGCGTGAAGTAGGCGCGGCAGACCATTGCGCCGCCTGCACCCGTGCCGAGCATCATCAGGAAGACCATGGGCCAGAGGCCGATGACGGTGAACTCAAGGATGTTGCGAAGCTTCGGGAGAGCCGATCGGGCCATTTCGCTCAGGGTTCTGTAATTGATCTCGGAGGCGAGGTTGCCCTGGGAGCGTGCAATGGCGACGCCTGCCGAAAGAGGCGCCTGACCGGCCTTGGCTGCAAAGGTCATGGTGGTGTCCGGGATCGCGGACATCATGAGGGACTGTCTGAGAGATTCCGCCATGGTGCGCGAGACGCCGAGCATGAGAGATTCGGCCTGCGGAATGGCCGTGGAGAGGGCCGCGTTGACGCCGTCCTTGAAGTCGACGTTGAGCTTGAGGCGCAAGCGGGACTCAAGGGCGGGAATCTCGGTCTTCTCGAGGGTTTTCTTGAGTTCTTCAGCCGCCTCCGTGCAGGTCAGGACCTTGTTGTTCATGAACACGCGACGTGCCGGATTGACCCAGCCGTTGGTGGATATGAGTGCATTGA
The DNA here is from genome assembly GCF_000297775.1 of Sutterella wadsworthensis 2_1_59BFAA. GTDB lineage: Bacteria > Pseudomonadota > Gammaproteobacteria > Burkholderiales > Burkholderiaceae_F > Sutterella > Sutterella wadsworthensis_A. The sequence continues at coordinate 81,567 of NZ_JH815521.1, read as the reverse complement.
TGTCGGGGGCGTTGAGGAGCTCCTGACGCTTGACGGAGTTCTCGAGAATTTCGGGAACGATGCAACGTTCCGTGAAGTTGGTGAGCGACATCTTGCCGTCGGCCGTGATGGGCTTGACGGAGAGCATGGTCGTGACGACGCGCTGCGGGAAGGCCACGCCGAAGCGTGTGTAGCGTGCCGCGTCCACGTCTCCGAAGGCCGTTTCGAACGATTCGGTGAGCCAGTAGGAGGCGCGGGAGATGACGGATGCGGGCCATCCGATGCCGAGCGGGATGTTTTGAACGACCTGAACGTTGGCGGAGCGCACGTCTCTCACGGCGATGTTGACGCGGGGAACGAATGCGGCCGAGAAGATGAAGACCATGGCCGCGATCCAGACGATGAGGTCGCCGCCCCTGTAGCGGACGGCGGCGCCTGCGGCTGCGCAAATGAGGCCGAACAGGGCGACGCAGAGGAGGAGCGAGCGGTAGTCGTCGGTGCCCGTGATGAGTGCGAGGGTCGTCCAGAGGTCGGCCACCTGCGCTCCGTTCCAGTATGCGTAGAAGTCAAGTGCTTCGGTTGTCATGAGGATTCCTTACTGGGTGATGCCGCTGCCCGGCATCGTGGAAAGCGCCTCGATGGCGGAGTCACCGTAGATGGTGCGCTGAAGGTGAGAGATGTAGGAAATGAGACTCGAGACCTGGGAGACCCTGCCCGACATGACCTTTTCACGGCTCAGAAGCTCGGCTCGAAGGACGTCGCAACGGGCGACAAGCGTTTGGGCGTACTCGGTCGCCTGACTGTTGGCCGATTTGGCGGACGAGGACGATACGACGCTTTTGGCGTCCTCGGTGAGCTGTCCGACTGCGGTGAGGATCGCCTCGTAGGCTGCGACTTGGGCGAACGTCTGGAGCATGCCGTCGGAGAAGTTGATCATTCGCGGAGAGGCGGCGAGTTCGGCCAGTTTGAGAAGCGGCAGGGAGGAGATCGTGGCGAGCATGGTCATCTCCTCTGCAGTGACTCTGGAGACGTCCCTGTAGACAAGCGAACTCCTGTAGTTCGTCATGGCCTTGTAGATCTGGTTGTTGAGATTGACGTCGATGTAGGTGGTTCTGGTCGGATTGAGGCACTTGTCTTTTTCATCGCACTTGTAGACGACGGCCTCCGTGGGAGTCTTGTCCGAGCCGGGTTCGCCGAGGACGGCGTTGAGAAGGTCGAGCGCGGGGTAGTTGCGCTCCTCGATGGTGGTACTCGTGCCCGAGCCCTTCTTAACGAAGACGCGGGTGCCGATGAGCGACATCATGACCTCGCGCTTTTCCTGAGTGAGGCGCTGAGAGCCCTTGCCCGAGATGAGGAGGGCCCAGGTGAGATTGAGTTCGGAAGCCTCGACGATGTTGCCGCCGGTGTCAGTGCGCGTGGGCGCGCTGGAAACAACCTTGCCGCCGTCAGCACGGGTGAGGGAGTCGGCGTCGTGAGCGTCTTCGGCCTGACCGAGACTGCGCAGGGAATTCCTCGCCTTGTGGCCGAGTGTCGAGATCCATTCGTTGGGTCCCGCGTTCATGATGTTCTCGGCGACTTGACAGGAGTCTCCGAGCATGCTGGCGTAGCGCATGAGCATGTCGCGGAACTGAGAGATCTGTTCGTTGAGGTCGGGTGCGAGCGACTGGAGGGCTGCATGGAAGGCGAGCCCGGGCAGGGCCGTGCCGATCGAGCGCACAAAGCTCACGAACTCGTCTTTCGACGGAATGGAGAAGGCGCCGAGGAAAACGTCGATGCCGCCGCAGCCGGCCTTGAGTTCGGGCCCCTGAAGGTAATAGGGCTGGAAATCCTCACGATTGGCCTTGAGGATGAAGCGGCCGCCCGTGACGGTGTCCATCGAGGCGGACGCGTAGAGGCCCGGAGCCGTGTAGCTGCTCTGAAGGCCGGCGTCGTCATAGAACTCCTGAAGGAACCCGGCCTGAGAGGTGCAGGGCGGGAGCGCAAGGAGGACGAGGAGAGGCAGAAGCGCAGGCTTTGGCAGATGAGGTGCAAATGAGTTTCTTCTTTTCATGGGCTGAGTTTCTTGGTTGGAGATTTTTCGTCAATCAATGTGCTGGTCGGCATACGGCGTCAGCGAACGGGTTTCGGGTTGAGCGCGGCACCGGCGTGAGGGATCACGACGGGCGGAGTATCGGCAGTTTGGGCGGACGGCATCCTGAGCGCAGGATCGGGTGGCAGGAGCAGAGAGCCAGTGGGCGCGGCGCGGCCCCTGATGTGTGGCGTGTCTTCAAAGCCCGAAGGGTTCGAGAGGATGAAGACGAGGCGGCGTGAGAGTTCCTCGCCCGAAACCGCGCCTGCGGCGATGAGCATGCCGTCGCGACCGGCAAGTCCTCCGCGCAGGAGTGCGAAGTCGGGTCGTGACATGGCCTTGGGGTTGGGCACGAGAATGACGGCGGGCAGGGTGTTGACGCCGAGCTTCTTCGCGCGGCCTGCGTCGGGCTGCACGAGGTCGAACCCTTCGAAACCGGGAATGCTGGTCCCGGCGGCGGGGGCGTCGATGCCGTCGGCAACGGCAAGGAGCTCGAGTCCCCAGGTGTTGGCGAATGCACGAACGGGGCCGGCGGCGACCTGCGTGAGGGGATCGCCCTTTTTGCCGATGAAGAGAAGGCCGGCGTCGCCCTGAAGGGACTTGACGAGCGCATGCGACTTGTCGCGCTTCATGGCACCGAGCTCGACGGTGGCGAAGTTCGCGGACGGTGCGGTCGTGGTCCAGTCGTAGCCGGGGTTCTGCATGCGGCCGAGCTGCCAGGCCTGCGCAAAGCGGGCGGAAAGCGCGAGAAGGTGCGCGTTGATCGCCTGATAGGACTGCATGTTGGCGGGCGACGGATTCATGATGGCCGTGTTGAGGCGGCGTTCGCGTTCGGCTCGAAGATCCTCGACGGTCTTGAAGGCGGTGAAGTCCTCGGGGTCGAAGGGCTTTTCATCGGGCTTGACGACAGACTGGGGTTCGGGCGGCTCGACGGTAGAGCCGGGACGCATGTCGGGCACCTCGTTGTCGCCGTAATAGAGGAAGGGACGATCGGGATCCGCCCAGACGTCCTCGTCCCACCAGGTGGACGGATGACGAACGTCGGGTGCATCGTGAGGACGAGCGGGGGCGTAAGACGCGAATTCGCCCTGCGCATTCGAAAGGGATGAATCGAGCGGATGGCCGCCTGTGGACGGAAGAGGTCCTGCGAATGCGTCAGCAACGGTGCCTGCAAAAAGGAGGAGGCAGAGCGCGGCGAGGATCATTCCGGTGATGATGTTGATCTTCATGGTCGGTGTTTGAATGGACGAGAGGTTCACTTCGAGCTCGGGGTGGAGGGGCCGCCCGTGCCGTCGGGTTTCGTGGGCTGGTCTTTGGAGGCGACGGTGTCGGAAGCGCCGGGGAGCTTGGCCGTAGTGGCGAGTTCCCCCTTGACCATGGCCTCGATGCGTTCCCTGGCGCGTGCGGCTGCGGCCTCGGCGGAAATGTTTCCGCGGGCCGTGACTTCCTTGACGATGTCGGCGATGAATTCGGAGAGGTCCATCTTCGAGAAGTCGAGCTTTGCGAATTCGTCGATCGTGAAGCCGCGGGCGTCGGGCTTGATGGGGTTGCCGAAGTCGCGTCCGAGCTGCGGGCGGCCCTGCTCGTTGAGAATGCGGGCAAGGCGGGAGTTGAAGCAGACGTGCTTTTCGGCGGTTTCGACGCAGCCGAGCCCCGTCACCTTCTTCTCGCAGGTGGTGCCCACGTAGTGGCAGAGTCGCTGGGTCTTGGCGAGTGCGGTGCGCTGGTCCGTTGCGCGGCAGCTCTGGTACTTGTTCCAGAACTGGCTGGCCATGGCGGAGACGAAGCCCGCGGACGAGAAGTTGAAGGTCCAGCCTGCGGACTCGGAGTACTGGGCGGTTGCACCCCAGAAGGAGAACGTGGGGGAGTAGGCACCCGTGCCCGACGAGCCGTAGATCTTGTTGAGGAGCCACGAGGTCTTGTCCGACCAGGAGAGGAGGTCGTAGACGTAGGGCGAGCCGATCCACTTGACGAATTCGACGCCTGCGGCAACGCCGAAGAGGAGGTACTGGCCGAAGGCGGCGTTCGAGGTGTTGGGGGCAGCGTCGGCGCGGCAGCAGGTCTCGGCCGCCATGCGGTCGCGGCAGGTGGAGACCGTGCCGCCGAAGAATTCGTTGACGTTGGTGTCGCCGTAGACGGAGAGCTGCCGTCCGATCTCAAGCTGAAGGATTGCGTCGATGAAGTCGCCGTCGGCCGTGTCGCCCACGTCCTGGCACTGGTCGCCCACGCAGATCTGACCGTCGCAGACCTGGCCCACGGAGGCGGAGAGGCCGGGACGCGTGCACGAGTAGACGCGTGAGGGTCGGGGACAGTCGGGGCTGCCGTCGGAGCAGGTTTCGGAGACGAGCTTGCAGGACGGGTCCTTCTCGTACTCGAGACATTCGTTGCCTTCGGCCCTGCAGGTCCACTTCTCCTCCCATGCCCAGCAGGCGCGGTAGGCGGGACGGCCTTCAACAAAGCGCAGGCCCTCGCCCTCGATGCAGGTGCGGGACGCCAGTATGCAACCAGACGAATTGTCGGTGGTGCTCGCGCGCGAGAGGAGCGAAAGGGAAGCAGTCATGACGGAGCCGTCGTCAAGGAGACAGTCGTCGTTCACGCGCCAGTTCGTGACCGTCATGGCCTTGAGGAAGGTGGCGGGTGAGACGGATTCGGAAGTGACGGACTCCGTGCAGACATAAGTCGACTCGGTTCGGCGACAGTTGCCGTCGGCGTCCGTGAGGGTACATTCGGGCTCGGCCGCAAGCATGCAGTCGCCCGAACCCGAAAGGTTTTTCAGGGGGCCGCAGGTGTCGGTCGACGACGATGTGCAGGTCATGGTCGTGCGGTATTCGAGACAAGGGAGGACGCCCGTGGGGTCGGTCTTCACGCAGACCGTGGAATTGACGGTGCAGTTTTCGCCCCGGGCGGCCGCATCCTCGAGCTCCTTCCGGCAGGCCGAGTCGTCCTCGGTCACGTCGCCGGGCGTCGTCACGACGTCGTCGGTGATGATGTCGTCGCCGATGATTTCGTCACGCGTGCAGCGATAGGTCGAGGACCAGCGCACGCACACGCCGTGTTCCTCGGTTTCGCAGACGGGGTCGGTGAGCTTTTGGCAGCCCGCGAGTTCGAGCTTCTGGCAGGAGGCCGCGCCGTCGACGGAGGGACAGAGGATCGTGCGTTCGGTCACCCAGCAGACGGGATTGGCGGAGACGAAGTGTCCCTCCCAGTTCTCGACCTCAATGTCGCGCGCGTCGTCGTCGAGGCAGACTTCGGCCCCGATGATGCAGCCGGCAGGGATTTCGCCCTTGGTTTCCTTCGAGTATGAGACTGTGACGGAGGTGTCGTCGATGCGGATGCCTTCGCCCGAGGGTTCGGACTTGCAGACAAAGTCGGTCGTGGTCTCGAGGCAAATGCCGCCGGACTCGGCCGAACAGACGGGCGCGGAGAGCGTGCAGTCAGTGAGCGTCGGATTGGCGTCGACCGTGCAGCGAGAGCCCGCGGGATTGACCGTCACGCAGGTAAAGGTGTTCTCGTAGCGAATGCATTTCCCGGAATTGTTGTTCTCGGCGCAGACGCGGTTCTCGAGCGTGCAGACGGGATCAGCCGCCTGAACGAGGTTCGGCAGCGGGAGAAGAAGAGGGAGGAGCGAAAAGAGGCGGCGCATGTCAGGAGCCCTCCGCAGTCGCAGCCGTCTTGGGGCGGATCGAGGCGCAGTGGTCGACCCATTCTTCCTTGATGTAGTAGGACTCGTTCACGTAGGTGAGGGTGAGCCTCATGGAGCCCGTCATGTAACCGTTGTAATAGACGCGGGCTCCGAGCTTTGCCGTGCAGGTGGGGCCGGAGCATTCACGCTTCGTCCATTCGTAGTCGGCCTTGCAGCTGCTGTTCGTACGGTGGGCGATGTTTCGGAGGGTGTAGCCGAGCGAGATTCGCGTGGACTTGAACCCCTTCACCTGGATGGCCAGATAGGAGGAGTTGCCGCAGGTGTGCTGGCCGATGAGGACGTCGCCGTCGGAACAGGGGTCGTGGCTGAGACTGTATTCACCGTTGACGCGTGCGGTGGTCTTGTCGCCCAGGACGCAGCCGTGGTCGTTGTTCGACTCGAGGACTTCACTGCACTTGACCGTTTCGGTCGTGGCGTCGGTGGAGGTGCACACGCCCGAGAAGATCGCGCGTGCGACGGCCGAGGTCTCTTCGGTGACGGTACCGGAGGCGGCGGAGGATTCCTTGCCGAAGAAGCATCGCTCGGTCCAGACGGAGGATGCGGGCTTTCCTGAGACGGTCGTGAGGCAGGAGCGCTCGGAGGACGTGCCTTCGCCTTCGGCGCATGCAAAGTACTTTGCCGTGACCTTGCCGATCTCGACGGGGCCGATGCGGCAGGCCTTCTCGTTCCACCAGCCGCCCGCTCGACAGGTCTTCGTCACCTCGACGGGGTCGGCTTCGATGGTCACGTCCTTGCAGGTGTCGTTGTCGTCCGGCGTTACGGTCGGATTGTTGACGATCTCGTCGCGGCCCGCGAGCACGTCCTCGCCGATGACGGGACGCTCCGGAAAGCCCTTGTCGAGCACCTGAATGGCGCGACAGGTCGTGTCGGTCTTGCCGCGACACTCGATCACGGTGGCTTCGGCCGAACCCGTGAGCGTGCCCTTGCCGTCGGCCCAGAGGTTCTTGACGTCGTCGAGACCTTCGGTCGACCCGCCGCCCACGGCATCAAGCACGCCGTCGTGGTTCGCCATGATCCCGTCGATGTCGGGAAGCTGAGTGTTGCGCGCAGCGGCAACGGCCTCGGCAACCGTCACGACGTGCGAGGGCAGGGCAATGGAGAGACCGAGCGCGAACGTCATGAGTGAAATGAGACATCGAACGGGAACTGTACGGGTCATGGCTCTCAAAGAGGTGTAGAGATTGGGTTTCAGGGGGCGGTTTTGGGTGTTCAGGGCGCGATTCGGCCGAGCGGCGTTCCGTCGAGTACGGTTTGAAGGGCGGCGATGCGGGTGCGGTCCGATTCGTCCATGACGGCGTCGGCGAGCGTGCGACGCCACTGAGAAAGGGCCGAGACGATGGAGGCCGTGCCCGAGACCGCATAGACGCTGCGGCCGATCGTGAGGAGAACGGCGGGTGCGGTGGGCGCGGCGGTCATCACTTCGTAAACCTCTTCGGTCCTCGCATCGAGCCTGCCGCCCGCCTCTAGACCCTCTTCGGCAAGGGCCAGAAGGAAGGCGAAGCGTTCAGGATGGATCGCGGCTCCGAAGCCTGCGTCAACGAGCGGCGCAAGACGTTCGGACGTTGCTTCGAAGTCGGTCCGGTAACCCGTCGGGGTGCGCGTCACGGGGAGACCTCGAACGAGGACCTCGACGTCCGCAGCGTCACCCACGAGCTTGAGTTCCTCGGCCGCCGTCTCGACGAGCGAGGACGTCATCCCCGTGTCGAGCAGAATCGTGATGCGGGGTCGCCAAGTGTTCGAGTTGTCGGACTTCGAGTCCGAAAAGGCTTCAGGAGACGAAGAGGCGGAAGGCGCGGCGGCGAGCTCAGTAGACGGAGCCTTCTCCACTTCACGGACCTTGGGCGCAATCGTGGCGGACGAGGGTTCGAGAGCAGTGCCTGCGGGTTCTGAGGCGAAGGCAGCGGGGAGGAGAAGGCAGGAAAGGGCGGCAGCGCCGAGCGTGGACACAAAATTCATGACGGCTTTCCTATTAATGGAGGGTTTTCGATGCAGCGGGGCGCATGGCGGGTGCGGAGAGGTCGATCGACTCCTTCGAAGCAAGGCCGGCGGGGACGGGCGAATCCGGAATCCCGTCGGCATTGAGCGCAGGTGTCCAGACGGAGATTTCCGACGGCGTGAGTTTCACGAGGGCGGGCCAGTGATTGAGACCGAGACGGCGCGTGAGGACCGAGCCCTGGTCTGCCCAGACGCGCGTGCCGAGCTTTTCCTGAGCGAACGCAACGCTGCCCGCTGCCACGACGGGACGAATGGCGAAGGAGGCGGTGGAGAGCATCCTCATCGCGAAGTTGACCTGGCCGCCCGCACGGGAGTCGAAGAAGAGAAGGAGGCGGCTCACGTCGTTGAAGAGCTCGGCGCGCCTGATGTCCTCAACCGAAAGACCCGTGGGTCTGCGAATGAGCGTGGTCTTGACGGCCATCGGACGGAATTCAGGAAAGACCGGGGACCGCATCCATTGAATGAGCGTCTCTTCCTTTCGCTTCACACGGCGGGACCATTCACCCGACTCCACGGCAAGGCGGGCGTTGGCCTTGAGGATCTCCTCGAAGTCGGGGTCCGACGAGGTCTGCACGGGATGGTCGGCAATGAGCGTCGTCACCTCGTAGTGCTGAGAAGGTTCGGACGTGCAGGCGGCTTCGGCCGAGTCGGCAAGGCTGATCAGGAAGACCGATGCGGCGGCCGGAATGCAGACGAGCAGGCAGAGGCGAAGCGCCGAGGCGCAGAGGCGCTCGATGAGGTTGGGCCTCACGAAAAGGCTCCGGCTGATGGGGTCGTCGGGCGCAAAGGGCGGCGTGTCGTTGGATTCGTGCTTCATGAGAATCTCCATTGTCTTTCTGTGGGTTTTGGGTTTATGAATTCCCGCAAAGGACTTGAATGCAGGGTGTTGTCGGGCTCATCCGCCCCATTTGGCGGACATCGAGCAGCAGTCGCGGCGTCGCCAGACGAGTACCACGCCGTCCTCGCCGCCTGCACTCCAGCTCTTTCCCGAGCCCGAGACGACGGTGGTGCGCCCGAGCGGGCTGCAGCAGGAGCCGTCGGTGTTCTTTCCCGAGTGCGCAGGCCAGACGAGCTGGGTGCGCCAGACGTCCTTTCGCATCAGGGGCTCGTAGAAGGACTCGCAGAGCCCCTTCGAGCCGTGGGCGGCAAGAAGCAGCCCCTCACGCGAGAGCTTCATCGCAAAGCGGTGGGTCATCAGCTGCCAGACGGCCGTGTGGGAGGTGAGCGATGCGCTCCAGCCCGTGAGCGGAAAGACGTTCCCCTGACAGCCCGAGCACCAGTAGAGGGAGTTCTGGGGAAGGCCCGAAGAGGCGGACGTGCAGTCGGCGGCGCACGCGCCCTGGGCGATCGGATTCGCAAAGAGCGCGGCGTCCGGGTTCAGGATGAAGCTCGAGAGCGTGTCGTCCCATAGGGGATCAAGTTCGGACATGTAGGCGAGGTCGAACGTCTGATGGTCCAGACACCCGTCGTCAAGGAGCGCCTCGAGAATGAAGAGCCAGGGCGTCGCATACCAGTGCACCTGACGAAAGTCCGTGTGCCGCTTCATCGAGCCGTCGGGCTCGTGCGAATGCACCTTCACGTGGTCTGATATGCGAAGCCCCATGTCGCCCATGTTCACGCCGCCCATCGAGGGAAGACACCCCGCATGACGAACGATCTCCGCCGTACGAAGGGGCTCCCAGAAGCTGAACGTGACGCCGGCCCTCAGGTTGAGGCCTTTGCCACAGGTGCAGAACGGTCCGCCCGCACCCGTGTCGGGGTCGGGCAGAACCGAGGTGGTGAGCGAGGCCTTGCCGCCGATCTTCACGGGAAAGACGCAGCTCCAGCAGACGTCGGTCACGGGATTGAGGATCTCGCCCTGACAGACCGTGGCGGCATTCACCGTGAGGGCTGCGACGAACATCGCCGCGCCCGGAAGAAGAGAGGAAAGCGTGCGCATCAGGCGTTCTCCTCACGTCGGGCGAGACGGGCGGCCCTTTGGGTCTTGCGTTCTTCGCGCTGCTTTGCCCGGCGTTCGGCCCTTTGGGCAAGCTCGGCCTCACGGAGTTCGTGTGCGCCGTCGGCGAGCTTTTCGAGAATCGAGGTCATTTCGTTTCTCACGGCCACGTAATTCTCGCGCTGGCGTGCGGCGGCTTCGAGTGCCTTTTCGTCGACTTCAAGCCCCCGGCGGGCGGAGTTGTCGAGCGCAAGCGTCACGGAGAGGAGCGACTTGAAGCGCTCGGCCCAGACGCAGGCTTCGGCTCCCGTGAAGGCGGGAACATTGCCCGCCCTTGCGGCCTCGTCATAGGCGTTGATGAGACCGATTTCGGCAAGGGTCTTCATCCAGGGGGCGAGCTTCTCGCCGTCGCGAAAGCCCTTCGGGTCGACGCGGCCCGTGGCGCAGGTCACCGTAAAGCCGCCGAGGCGGGGTTCGATCAGACACGGCATCTTGTCGACGGCCAGAAGCGCACGCAGAAAGCCGCGCGTGTCGACGACGAGCGGAATCTCCCACGCATCGAACGGATTCGTCGCGGGGACGCTCTCGCCCGCATAGACGACGGCGGTCTGCGGATCCGCAGTCCAGCAGTCGGTGACGAGCTTCACGGTGTAGGCGTTGATGCGGTTGATGAAGACGAGCGGACGACGGTGCTTCCAGACGTCGGCGGCACCTCGTCCGAAGAGAAGCGAACGGCCCACGGCCAGATGCACGCGCGAAGAACGCTCGGACGTGAGCGCATGGGCCCAGCGCACGAGTCCTGCGGCACGCGAGACTTCACGCGAGGCCAGATGGCCGTCGTGACGGGCATCCCAGGGAATGGCGTGGTACGTGCCCGTGAGCCTTGCGGTGACGGCGGGGCAGAGCGCGCGCTCGCGGGCCTCACGCTCGGAAATCCCCTCGGGATCCTTCTCGCAGGCCCTTGTCATTGCGCGGGCATGGCGTTCGGCCGCAAGGCCGCACGCTTCGAGCACGTCACGGGCTTCGGAAACGGTGAGCGTGTCGAGCCTTGAGGCCAGACGCCTGCCGTTGGCCACAAGGCCGTCGTGCCCTAAACGCAGGAGCGCTGCCATCACGGCCTCGGCCGTCGCACCGCCCGTGCCCTTGAGGTACTGCGAAAGCTCGACCGTCAGAAAGCCCGCGGCCGACACGTCGGGCCAGGAGCGGATGCGCCTCCGGAGCGCACGCTCGTAGAACTGCTCTCCGGGCTCCACGGCGACATTGCTCTTCGGAGCGGGCGAGACGGGCGCGGAGCCCCTCACGCCCGAAGGCGGGGTCACTTGATTCATGTCTGTGCTCTTTATCGAATGGCTGTTGTCAGCGTTGTTTGTCAGCGGTTTTTGACGGGAGCAGCTTCGGCGGAGGGCGAAGGTGCGGACGTCGTGGCGTTGGGGACGGCCGTCATGGCGGCGGAAAGTCCCGAGGGACTCATGAGGCCCGAGACCACTTCGCGTGCGGCAGCGGCCGACACGTTCTTGAGGCCGAGGCGCTCGATGACGAGGTTCGTCACGTCAAGCGTGCGGCCCGTCGTGGAGTGAGCGGGGTCGGGCATGGCCAGCACGGCGGCTCGGGAGAGGACCGGCGCACCCGCCATGTCGGCGGCCTCCATCACGGCGGCCCTGAAGAGACGGTCGTCAAGCGGCAGCGACATGCGCGAGGCTTCGTTGTCCGTGACGATGATCTTTCTGAGTTCACCTGTCAGGTACACGCTGTCGACTTGAGGAGCCGTGCGGCCCGTCGGAATTCCCCTGGCGTCAAGGAGCGCCGTCATCAGCATCAGGTTCCTGATCTCCTCGTCGGCCACGACGGCCGTGACCGATACGGGCGTGTGCATGACCGTGAGGTCGGGCACGACCGACTTCGCCGTCGTCCAGGCGGCAAAGGCGGCCACGGAAGAGACGCAGGCAACGGCAAGCGCCGCCCTGAGACACCCCTCGAGCCCCGACCAGCGTGCATGAAGGCGGTTGAGCCTTTCACGAACGACGTCAAGACGCGATTCGCGCTCCTTTCCTTCAGCGCCTTCGGCCTTCCAGGCGCGAGTCTGGTGCGGGGTCGGAAAGCCGCCGAGCGTCTCGTGCGTGCCCGTGCGGACGGGAACGCGGGGACCGGGCTTCGGGCCGCGGCACGACACGCGCTGGTCGCGGGATTCACTCTCCGCCATCACGTCCTTTTCCCAGGCATCCATGCGGCGGGCATAGGCTTCGTCACGCTCGACCTGAGGACGTTCGTCCTCGTCAAACGCATAGCGCGGCGGACGACGCACGTCGACGAGCGCGTTTTGCTCAGCCTCGGCATCGCGCACGCCGTTTCCCCAGAGCGAGTTCCAACCCTTGCTGCGGGCGTCCTCGTTCCGGTCGGGAACGGAATCCGAATCACCTTCCCGAGAGGGACCATTCTCGAACGCAGGATTGCCGCGCTCCATCTGCTCAATCTTCCTGGAGACCAGCATCGAAGCCAGTTCGGCACGCGTGGGCTGGGTTCGGGCGTGAAGCCTGAGAAGGGCCTGCCTCGCCGTATGCTCGGCATCAATGCGCTCGGCCTCGAGGTCCACGGTCCTTGACGGATCGGCGGGTTCCTCAACGGGCGGCTTGACGCGCACGGGCGTTCGGCGGCCGGAGAGAACCTCGGTCGCGTGATAGGGACGGCCCTGACTGTCGAGCTCAACGGGGTCGGGGTCCTCGGCCGCGGGACGGATCACGGAAACGGGCTTTTTCACGGGACGGTCGGCAGAAGACTGATCGTCATCGTCGTCAGGCTCGTCATCATCGATCTCATTGTCGTCGGCCGATTCGGAAACCGAGACCGCCGGGTCGGGAATGTCGTCGTAGTCCTCCTCTTCGTCTTCTTCGCCTTCGATGTCGATGATTCGGGAACCGTTCGGGGACTGACTGCCGGAAGGTCTGAGGACAGGCGAAGATGGCGCTTCGTTCGTTTCGTCCGCGGGTTTTCCGCGGACTTCTCCGGGCGCTGGACGGTCGTCCGCCTTCATGTCCGTCATGACCCCGGACGGGGCCTCATCCATCAGCAGGGAGAGGACGGGCTTGACGTGGGGGACGGGCGCTGCGGGTGCGGCGGACGTGACCGGGCCTTCGGGCTTCTTCGCGGCTTTCGCTTCCTGCGTTTTCTGAGCGGGCTGGCTTTCCGTCTTGGTTTCGACCTTCGGCTCGACCTGTTTCGGAGCCTTCTGAGTCTCCTTGGGCTCGGACTTCTGCGCCGTTTTCTGCGCGGGCTTCGCTTCGGGCTTTTCCGAGGGCTTCTTCACGTCTTCGGTCCTGGCCTGCTGAGCCCTGGCCTTTGCCCGGGGCTTCTTCGCCTTCTCCTCGGACGGGAGAAAACGTCCCGTGGCGTCACGCTCGGGCATCTTGACGGGGGCGGACGGCTTCTTTGCAACGGCCTTCTCGTCGGACGTCGTCTCGTCCTTCTTCCTGTTGATCTGCGGCATGGCGCGCACGGTCTGCACGGGTGGAAGGCCGGCGGATTCTCCTGCGGCCGCGGGTTCCCTGCGCTCGGGCATTGCGCCTGCACGGGCCTTCTCGATCTTGTCCTGAAGGGCGTCGTCGGCTTCCTTCGCGGTCTTCCTTCTTGCCGTCGTGCTCGCGCCTCGGGCCGACTTCGGCTCGATCGAGGGCTTCTTCGGAGCAGAGCCCGGCTTTTCTTTCCTGTCGGTCTTTTCCGTCTTTTCGCTGCTGTTCTTTTGTTCGGTCATCGGTCGGATTCCTGATTTCGGTTGAGGGCTGCAAGGGCTTCGGGCGTGGGTTCGAATGCGCCGTTGGCGACGGCGCTCACGGAAGCGGCCATCGTTGCACCCGCCTCGCGCCATGCATTGACGGCGGAGACTTCGGCGGGCAGCGACGAGTAGAGGACCTGCATGAAGCGGTCAAGCACGAGGCGTCCGATCGCGGGCGGCGCATCGCCCACCTTCACGATCATTTCGGACCACGCTCCGCGAACGGTCGTGAGTGACGGCAACGCCGCCCTGAACCACGGGTCGGTCGCGAGCTGCCCCTTCGCCTCAAGGCTCGAAAGACATTCGGCGTCCTGCCTCAGATAGATGCGCGTGTCGGCGCAGCTCCAGGCGGCCTCGGCCGTCTCGCTCTTGAAGAAGTCTGCAAGCGACTGCGTGGCAACCACGAACCCGCCCTTGTGCTTTCGCGCACGACGAAAGCCCGAGGCGATGAACTTCCCGCTGTGGCCCGAACCCATCAGGTCCCAGGCTTCGTCGATGAGGACGAGCTTCACGGTGCGACGGTCGAGAGACATCGTCTTTTCGATCCAGAGCATCAGCGTCATAAGAACCGCCTGTCGAAGCGCGGGGTGAGCGGAGAGGCCCTCGAGCTCGAGCACCGTAAGACGACTGCTGAAGTCGATCGGACGGCCCGAGCCGTCGAACCAGCGCGCGAGCGGACCATTGAGGTAGGGCTCGAGCTGCATGCGCAGGTCGTCAAGTCGCCTGTCGTGAACGGCGCGTTCTGCAAGAAGCGCATCGAGGTCGGCAAGGGTCGCAAGCCTTCCCTGCATCGCCGCCATCTGAGCGGCCGAGGCCGTGAGCTGAATGAGCACGCTGCGCTCGAGGTCGGGAAGAGGACGGCCGGGCGAGACGAGTTCGCCCAGAATCGACACCACCGATTCGATCCCTTCGGAGCGGTCGTCGCCCGCAAGGGCCTCGAGGATCGCAAAGGGATTGAGATCCCAGACGTGCTCCTTGTCGAAGACGAGAAAGGCCCCGTCGAGCACTGCGCAGGTCTTTTCATAGGAGCGCCCCACGTCGATGATCCAGACGAGCCCGCCCTGCGCGAGGCAGCTGAAGGCCAGCTGGTTCATCACGACGGACTTGCCCGAACCGGGCTTGCCCACGATCGTCACCGAATAGTTCCCGCTCGCGTTCGCAAAGGGATCCACGTGCATGATCTGACCGCGACGGCCCACGAGCGTGAGAAGCGGAGTCCTGCGGTCACGGTCGTCGCGAATCGGCGTTCCCTGCCACTCGGTCATCACGGGCGAGCCGCAGATGCCGGTCGCAAGAGTCCTGCGCTGTATGCGGAAGCTCCTCTTCATGTCCTCGACGAGAAGCGGACCCGCACACATCGGAAGGGCTCCCATCAGGGCCTGCGCATGAAGGCAGGTCGTGCGCCTCACGTCCATGCCCGCCTTGCGTGCAATGGACTGGGCGGCGTGAACGGCCTCGGCCTCAAGTCCCGCAGGTGCAAGGAGCAGGTACTGGTGCGCCACGCGCGCGATGCCCCCTTCGGTCTGGAAGCTGTTGACGGCAATCGTCCACTGGCGCGCCTTTTCGGGATACCAGGGACTGATCTGCGAGACGGGCGTGTGCGACATCTGCAGCGCACGCATGCGGTGGCCTTCGGCCTTGACGCGCTCGGAGGCGGAGTCAAGAACCGCGATGATGCTCGTGAAGAGGAAGGGGCACGGAATCTGATGGCCGCCACGACCGAGCTCGCCGAGCATCTGGCTTGTGAGGGCGAGCGAGATGTGCCCGCCGTAGTGTTCGACCCCAAGCCCCACGGCATGAACCGCGGACTTCCTGTCAAGCGTCTCGAATCGGATGCGGTGCTTCTCTACCGTCACCTCCGTGTCGGCCTTCATCACCTGAACGGACGGAGGCTCGAACGGGTTCGCGGACGGACGCACGAAGTCGCCCGAGCGCATGAGCTGCGGGTTGAGGATCTCGGAAGCCGTGCCGACGAGCACGTCCGCATCCCACACGCCCATGAAGAGCCCCGCCTGCTCGAGCACGGCGGAAATGGCCCTGCGCGCGGTGAGGACCTTTTCACGGACCTCCTCGTCGTCGGGCTTCGTCGTCGGAACGACAACCGTGAGCCAGACTCGCCAGTGCCTCGGATACACGGGAGCCTGGGGCGTGAGCTGCTCGACCGCACCCTTCACGAGGTTTTCGGCGGCCCAGTTCGTGGCCGTGTCGATGATCCCTTCGGCTTCCGGGCTCAGCGGCGGAAACCCGTCGGGCACACGTGCTTCGGGAACCATCAGCTCTGCAATGCCCCTTACGGCCGACGACGCGAAGGCCGTGATCGAGAGGACGGATCCGGCTTCAAGCGGAGCCGCGAGGCCGATGAGTGTCTTCTCCATCTCGGACGTGACGCCCGTCTGCGGAAAGATCTCGATCGCAAAGCCGAGTCCCTCGGGGTTTTCGGGCTTGTCGCCCTTCAGCGTGAAGAGGCCGTCTGGCGTGGCGGACTCCCAGGGGAGCGCCGTTGAGAATGCGTCGACGCGCTCGCCTGTACCCGGAATGAAGCCGGGAATCCCGGAGGAGACCTTCAGGTTCTCGTGTCCTGTCCTGATCCGCCGAAGGATTTCGATGAATTCCCCGACGGGATTCTTTGAGGAGGTCATCACGGGTTCTCCTCAGGAGCCTTCATCTTTTCCGCGAGGACGTCGGGGTCATAGGGCGTGCCCTTGAGGGCCGCCTTCTGGGCTTCGATGAAGCGGCGGCTGCCGTCACCGAGCGAAGAGGCGACGTCTGACTCTGATGCACGAACTCTCGGGACCGAAGTCTGAGCGTGCTTCAACGCCGAACGACGGCGCTCGAAGGGAAGGCGCACGACGGCGGAGCCCCTGTCGGCGCTTTCGGCTCGCCGCCGGGCTGCGGCCCAACGGGCGTCGAAGGCGCGGGCGTGGATCATCTCGCCCTCATGAAAGTCGCCTTCGTCGTCCGTCCAGGGCGCGATCCAGATGGTCACGATCACCTCGGGGAGGCGCTTGGGCGAAGAGCGGCGCTCAGGCGCTCGTACGGCGGGTGCGGCTACGGAAGCCTGAGCCGCATCGGCCTTCACCGTCTGGACGGCGGGACCCGCAGGCGTTTCGTCGGCGGCCTTTCCGTTCGTGCCTTCAATTTCTGGAAGGCCCTTCGAGGCGGCCTCGATTGCCTTGTCGCGTTCGATCCTGTCGGGCGTGCGGCCGCGGACGCTGTCCTCGTAGGTGTCGGAGAGCGAACGACAGGAGACCCCCGGCGTCATCGGGCAGCTGAAGTCGTTCTCGGCGTTGAGGCCCGTGAGGGTCCCGCAGCCCGAGAGGGCGAGGGCAAGGGGAAGTGTGGCAAGTGCAGGGGCCGTGCGGCGCAGAAGGCGTGCGGTCTCGTTTCGAATCATGGCTGGATTCCTGTGTTGTGTTTGTCGTTATCGCTTCGAGGGATCGGCGAGCAGCACGCCCTGCGAGAAGACGAGGTCGACGGAGCGGCCGGCATCCACCTCAAGCACGGGGAAGATGCGGTCGGCGAGTCTCAGGTAGTAGTCGGTGATGCGGTCCATGGAGTCGGAGAGGCCTTCGCCCATGCCGGACATCCAGGCGTTCTTGTATCGCTTGCTCTGCGTGCCCGTGATCGACGTCGTCACCTCCTCGGAAGAGCGGGTGATCGATTCGCCCAGCCCCAAGAGCAGGCCGACGGAGAGCGCAGAGGCAATGGCCTGACCCGATCGGGTCACGAGCTTTCCTCTCACGCCCACCTTGCCGTCCTCGCCCACGGCGTAGCCGGAGACGCGCACGTCGAGTGCTTCTCCCTTCTTGCCGACGCAGGAGAGCCGGTCGAGCCTCACGAAGGCGCGCTCGGAAGAGAGGTCGCCCGTGGCCGAGGCGGTCACGTGGCAGGCCGTCACCTGACTGCGCCAGGCATTTGGCAGCACGGCCGTGTCCTCAAGACGGATCACCATCGGAAGCGGCTGGCTCGCAGCACCTGCGCCCGTGGAGGCATAGACCCCCGTCAGCAGCCTGCCCCGCACGAAGGAGCCTGCAGGCAGGTAGTCCTCGACGGTCGTGCCCGCGGCCCTGTTCACCTGCAGAGGCGTGTCGGGGTTGAGCGTGGGCGAAGGTCCCACACGGGGTGCGGGCGGCGTCGGTGGGGCGGGAGGCGGCAGCGTCACCATCGCGAGCCTCGGGCCCGAGACCGCCTGTCGCGCCGCCGCATGCGCTTCATCCGGAACCTTCACGCCGCCCGAGATGTCGGGAAGCGCGGGGACGATTGAAGAGGCGGGTTCGTTCGTGTTCCTGGCGGGATCGGTGTGAAAGACCTTTCCGGGAGTCTTCGAGCCGAACTGGGAGGAGAGCTTCGAGATGTAGGCCGCATCGTCGTTTGCCTTGAGCAGGCTCTTGATGCGGGCCTCGGTCTCCTCGGGCGTTTCGCCCGGACGGGGCGTAAGGCCCGCGCGTCCTGCGATCGCCTTGAGGTCCTTGACTTCGCTTGTCTGCGTCTCGAGCCGGGACTTCTGGTCGGCGATGATCGCGCGCAGTCGCGTCTCGGTTGCGGCGGCCTCGCGCTGCACTTCCTCGATCCTGCGGCTGAGCGCAAGGAAGTTTGCGTCATAGCGGGCGATGAGCACGTCCTTGTCCGTGCCGTCGGGGCGCAGCGTGATCATGGCCGCTTCGGTCGGAGCCTTGCGGGCGGGCTTGGTGTCGGATGCCTCGACAGCAATGAAGGCGATGATCGCCAGAGTGGCGAGGATCGTGGCGGCGAGCGCCTTCTGCTTGAACCTTAGACTGCTGTTCGAGGGCTGGGAGACGCCGTCAGAAGACGCGGAGAAAATGTCCTTCAGCTGCATGACGACACTCCGGGAAGATGGCCGGCGTCAGCGTTGCGCACGGTGCATGCGCAATCGTTCGTTCTGATCTCATTCACGGGCGTTCTCCACGAGGACGAGCCTGCAGCTGTCGCCCGGCTCAAGAGAGGTTTCGGTTGCGGCAGCAGCCCAGACCGAGCCTGAGAGAAGCTCGGGATTGATCTCAACGGGAAAGACCGTTCCGTTTTTGACGGTGAGTTCAACCGCCTCGGCATGGCGGGAGCGCCAGATGCCTTCGATGCGCACGCGAAGCGGTGCGAGCCTCTTCATGGCGGCGGCCGCACCCTGAGCGGGCTCGGTCATGGCGGTGCGGGAGACTTCATCGGTCTCTTCGCCCCTGAGGACGAGCGTCACGAGGCGTTTCATCTCGGCGGGGAAGCCTTCGGCGCGAAGGGGCGCAGCGGGCACGCGAACGGGCGCATTCGCCTGTTCGGCCCTGCGCACGCTCTTTTCGAGGATGATGGTGCGGGGCTCCGCATCCGCGGTGAAGGTGAGATGCAGGGGCGCAGTCTCGCCCGACCTGCAGGTGACGTAGACCATGGCCGAGCCCTCCATCTTCGGGAGGACGTAGAGCATGCCGCTCGCGGCATCCGTCTGAACGTCGATCAGGTGACGGTCGTAGACGGCCGAGGCAATGGGGTCGGCCGGAATGGCGACCATGGTGGTCTCGTGCGCGGGCAGCGTGAATTCAAGGGGTGCGTCGCCTTCACGGGCCGTGAAGACGGCGGCGTCGGACGACGGGGCGAAGGCCGAGAGGATCAGGATGGCTGCGCCTGCGAGCGCGAGCTTCGGGACGAATCGCTTGAAGGACTCAATGTCAGAGCGAGTGACGATCATGAGGGCTCCGTGAGGGAAGGTTTTGTCAGGACCCAGACGACGGCTGGTCGGTGAGGGACGTGAGGAAGAGGCGTCCTGCGTCGTAGCGGAACGTCAGTCGCCAGGTCTTCTTTCTCGAGCTCGTGACGGTGCTGCCGACGAGCGTCTTCTGGACGCCTTCGACCTCGACGGAGAGGTCGGACGTGTTCACGCGGGCGCGGTCGGGATAGAAGATCGTGGAGGAGTGGTCCTTCTTGATGCGGTCGGCCTCAACGATGAGGGCCTCCTCGAGCTTTCCGTAGAAGCCCGGGTCAACGTGCTGAAGGACGACGCGGCGGGAGGAGTCGACGGTTTCGGGCGTGACGCTTGCCGCATGGGAGAGGACGGAGAGGGCCCAACGCTCGAGGTACGGCGCTCCGGGACCCGCCTCGTCGAAGGTCCAGACCTCGCGCTCGGCGGCGAGCGTGGGCGGAACGACGATGGTGCGCGTCTCGGGCTGCTGCAGGAGAAGCGCGAGGGCGAGGATGAAGTTGAGCGCAAAGCTCATCGCCATGATGACGGCAAAGCTTCGTCTCAAGCCGATGCGTTCGGCGACGATGGATGTGTAGAGCATGAGAAGGATCCCCGAGGCGGCTGCGCATGCGCGGACGTACGGCTGCGGCCCTGGGGAATGGGGGGAAGTGATTGACGTTCGGGCCTGACCGTCGGCGGACGGGCTTCAGCGCACGAAGTGTCTGGCCGAGCTCGGGGGCGTCCGCCCGAAGGAAGACGCGCCGAGGTGCCAGTAGGCGAGCGCTGCGCCGTAGCCGCGGCCGTGAAGGCCCGAGACCTTGTGCCAGCCGTAGGCCGACAGCGCGCCCAGAAAGACGCCGGCCCCAATGTGGTCCAGCACCGCACCGAGATAGGTCACGGTGAGGACCACGGCGACGAGGTCCGCATCGAAAAAGAGAAATCGAGGAGGATCGTCAAGGCCGGTCGGGACGCGAACGCCCTCGGGTGCCGCCATCAGACAGTAAAGATGCTGTCAATGACGGAGGGTGCGATCATCAAGGTCAAGCCGCAGGCGATGGATACAACTGCAGCATAGAGACTCCCCTTGGCGAGCCCGACAGCGAGGCCGACAAGCAGGAAGATGATGGCGATGGACTTCCCCAGGGAGCCCTGGGCCCAGCCCGTGAGCTGGGTGTACAGTTTGTCGAAGGCCTGCACGTCCCCCGCGGAAGCTGCTTGGGCGTACAGAACAAGAAGGCCTGCGGCGATCTTGTCTTTCTTTGATCCCACGGCGGATACTAGTTGATGGAAATTGATTTTCATATGATTTTCATCTGATTTTTTGAGAAAACCGCCGACGTTCGGTTGATTCGAGACGGTTGGCGGGGTTTTTCGTTTGCCGGCGAGAGCAAATGTACGCTTCGGCAAAAACCTTTCGCCATACGGGACATTCATTAAGCTTCAGCCCCGTTGGGGAAAACCCTCGAATTTGGGTTTTCAGAGGAAGCGGTTTTTACTCCTGCAGTCGTTTCGAGCCGATCGACTGCCGTGCAAAGGTGTCAAAACAGAGCGGGTGAGCCGCTCGGGCCCCTTCGGTGAGGGGGAGCGGAGCGGCTGAGCCGTAACCCATTCATGGGATGGCGATCGGTAGAAAAACGTAAAATTTCGGAAGAGGGCGGGTCAGGGCAGCCGCTTTGCAGGGAAAAGGTCAGGGGAATTGAGAACCGGTCCCCTTCAGGGTTAACGCGAATGGGCTACAATCGTGAAGCAAATGAAAACCCTAGGACGATGGTCGTTCCGGGATTGGAGGAAATTCTCGATGTCGCATCTTTTGCAGGCCGTTGTCGGCGCAGCAGTCGGCGACGCTCTTGGCGTGCCCTATGAAGGGCAGGAAAGGGACACCTACGTCTGCGAGAACATGCACCCCCTTGGCTGGCATGAAAAGCCCGTCGGTTTCTGGTCGGACGATACGGCCATGATTCTGGCCGAGCTCGACAGCCTTCGTGAAAGGCAGGGCTACGATGCCGAGGACGTGATGATGAAGTTCGACCGCTGGCTGCACGAGGGGGCCTACACCCCCGACGGCAAGGCCTACGGCTGGGGCCGCACGACGGCCAGGGCCGTCTCGCGCCATCGGAGCGGCACGCCCGCCGACATCTGCGGCGGTGGCGACATTCTCGACAACGGCGCAGGCGCACTCATGCGCATGCTTCCCTATGCGCTTCTCAACAGCCCCGACCGCCTCGAGATCGTCGATGCGGCTGGTTCGCTCACGCACAGCCACCAGATCAGCATCGTCATCTGCCGTCTCTACTCGTGCTACGTCGACGAGCTCCTTCAGGGGCACAAGCCCGCCGAGGCGCTTGAAGCGCTCATTGAGAACCACTTCGTCGAGATTCCGGACTACTACCTCCCGAAGCTGCAGCTCATGCCGCACCTCTCGCGCGTCTCCGTGCCGAACTCCGGCTTCGTCTCCGACGTCTTCATGGCGTCCCTCTGGTGCCTCATCAACTCCGACAACTACGTCGATGCCGTCCTCAAGGCCGTCAATCTGGGCGGTGACGCCGACACGATCGGTGCGGTTACCGGCGGCCTTGCCGGCATCATCTACGGCCAAGACGGCGACAACGGCATTCCCGTCTGCTGGTCTCATGCGCTTTCCCGCATCGACTACATTGAAGAACTCTGCACGGCCTGCGATGGCATGATGCGCTGACGACCGTGCATTTTGCGCTCCATTCGACACTCAAGAGGGCTGCCTGCAGGCGGTCCATTTTTTTTAGCTTGATCCTTGATCTCGAGGGTGATTTCAGAAAGGCTTGATTTGAATCAAGAAATCGAAGTCTCGTCGATGCTCCTGATGAAATCCGGAAGTGAACATCGCCTTAAGGCCTCTGTCTTTCAGGCGTTGACGGCGATCACGTTCTATTGAAGCGGCAGAGATCTTCACCCTGAAAATTGATTTCAAAAGGCGAAAACCGCCTTGGATGCGTCTTGAGACGACATTTCCGTCATTTGCTCGGGTTGAAAACTTTTGATCTGCATGGCACGATGTTCGCGTCGCAACCGCTCAGGCGTTTCGACATTTCTTCGCAATAACACAAGCTACAGAAATGACACCATACATAAAAAACATGACCCTCAGGAAACCTGTCGTCGACGAGCAATGGCTTTCACTCAACCGAACCATCCATCAGGTTGCGCCACTCTGCAGGAATCCCGAACACCTTGAAAACGCCGCCCGCGTCCTTCAGGCCGAGGGTGGCCTCGAGGCGCTGGCGCGCCTGATCACCACCGAACAGACGGCGTTCCTCGTTCTGGCCATGCTGGAGAAGTGCGGAGCCTTTCAGCGTACGGCCGTCATTAACGGCGGTCCGTGCGTCAGGATCTCGGCCGGGGTGTCGGCCGACGCACCCAGGAAGGCGGGTGTCAAACTCACGCGTCAACAGATGATGAAAATTCGCTTCTCGATTTCGATTTCACCTGAAATGCGCAGCATGTGCTATGACGGCAAAATACCGTATCCGGACGGTACGATCTTTGAAAAGGATTCCACCGGATATTTCCACACCAAGGGCTGCCGCCGGACCTAGTCCTGAGGGATTCGTCTTCCGCGACCCGGTCGTCACCGCTGAAGGATGACGTCGAGGAGACGTCAAATGGCGGGCTTGAGTCCCGAAATATGATCGATGATCGTTTCGATGGGGATCTCCAGGGCCGCCGAGGTCTTTTCCAGCGTTCTGTAGAGGAGCGAGGTCGTCTCGCCGGCCAGCATGGTGTCGGCCGTGAAGGAGTGCACGCCGCTCTTGTGAATGAACTCGGACTTCGTGAGCTTCTTGTGCTCCATCATGGCAATGACAAGCTCGCAGAAGCGCTTCGCACGCTTGGCTTCGGAGGCAGTGGTGCTCTTCGAGGTGTCGTATCTGAAGATGAATTCTTCGGGATCGATGCGCAGGGCCAGAGCAGCCGTGATCTTGAGGTCGGGATCGAGCGGAAATCTGCCGACAAGGAGCCTGTAGGCGTTCTCGACGGAGCAGTTGATCATGGCGATCCAGTCTCTGAAGCAAAGTCCCCGCTTCTGGAGCTCGGAGAGCACGATGGGCGTCCTGTCCTTCGTGCCCACGAGACTGGTGGTATGTTCACGGATGGCGTCTTCGCCGACGTCAAAACCCTGTGCAAGGGCTGCGACAAAGGCGTCGGAGGGCTTTCTCGGGGGATACATGAGCTGATCAAGAGGAATGCCCGTCATCTCCGAGAAATCGGTCATCGGAATGGACCTGTAGGTCAGGGTGTTTTTGATCATCATGGCGAGCAGGGCGGTCTCGCCCTTGGGCATCATGCCGATGACGTACTTCGTGCGAACCTTGCCCTGGCAGCGCACGCGCGTGTAGAGGTCGCGAAGCACCGCATAAGGAACGTTGAGCTCGGCTGCGAACTTCTGGATGCTCTGGGGCTTGATGGGCTTGCCGGGGAGGTTCAGATCCTTAAAGTCGTCTAAAGCCCCCACGAATTACTTCACGCCCAACATCTTGAGAAAGAGCTGGTCGCGTCTCGTCGTTTCCGTTGTCCATTTGGATGCACTGGCATTCCCCGTTGCGGCGATGTAGTCGACACAACGGAACCAGTCCAAAATTTGAATGAGCGAGTGCTGATTGAGCCAAGCGAGCAGCTTTGCTTCGAGACTCAACTCCTCCTTCGTCTTTCCCTCGGTTTCTTTTTCGGAGAGCGCCTTCTTCACATCAAGGATTCTCTTCGCAAGGAAGCAGTGGTAGCCCAGACCAACGAATTGGGCAAATTGCCTGCCGTACAGATTCTCGGGATACCACGTCCTCGGCTTTCGCCCATCAAAACTGTCCTTGTACGTAGCGAAAAGCTCTTCGATCTTTTCACGGGAACGGTATGCCTTCAGCGCGTCGAAGGGATCCTTGATTTCATTGCTCACAAGGACGAAATACCCCCAATAGCGCTTTGCTTCCTCGATCCCGTCCATTTTGAAGTCGACCTTGACGCCTTTGGCCGTACGTTTCACCGTGAGGTAGCTGTCGATTTGTTTCTGGGCAGCCGGCCGAAATTCCTCGACGCCGTCCTCTAGATCCTTCTTGAGTGAGAAAAGGCTCTCGCGAAGCCTGCGCTCCTGAATCGGAGCAGCCTCCGGTTTGTGAAATACATGGACGTACAGGCGTCGCGTAAACGATTCCGTCTCCCCGGCTTCGAAATTCCCGCGCGTGCGTTTTCGCACGATGCTGAACCCGTGCTGCCTGCGGCGCATGACGCCGCTGACATCGACGTCAAACGGGCAGACGTTCCTGAAGTGCCCGAGCTCTTCGCGTGCGGCGTCGATTTCCGAGCGAACCCACTTGTCGGTACTGTTGGCGAGCATCAAGAACTTCGTGTGCTCGCGGGCAAAATGCGTCATGTTGTCCTGACTGTAGAACCCGTTGTCGGCCACGATGACCGGCGACGCCAGATCGAGCATGTCAAGCTGTCGAAGCGCATTGGCGAGCGAGATCTTGTCAGGGATGTTCCCGGGCTGCTTGCTGAAAGCGACGGGCTGACGATTTTCCACAGAGTACAGCACGAGAAGCTTGATCGTATCAAGCCCGTCCCCATCCTTGTTGAATCCCTGACGCGCTTCAATTTGATTCTTCGAATACGTCGAGAAAGTCGTGGTGTCCAACGCCAGATTCAAACCCGTCGACGAGACTCTTTGTCCACGGCACTGAAAATACGACTGCACTCCAGATTCATTTCGACCAACCGAGGCGAACAGCTTGCCGTAAACATCCTGAGTGATGGGGTGTCCGTACGGTAGCGGATTCATTACTTGCCATGATTCCATGCGCGGCAACGTGTCACCGTCAGTCGCGACCCAGTACCGAGCGATCGAACTCAACTTGAGGGCGTCGCCGATCTCGAAGCTCCTCTGGAGATCCGCATCAATACCGGATTCATGACCTGCCCACTCGAGGATTTTTTGAAGTCCGACATGGGTGCGGACGGCCTGGACGGGTGCCTCGATAACTTCGGAACGCTTCTTTTTGGGGCGGGTCGGGATCATTTCGGTCGACCTAGCCAGGATTTTGCCTAAAAGTCGGGTAGAGAGCGTCTTTGTTTTCTGAGTTTTCGGATCATATCCAGTCACACGTTCGTATACGTAGACGTCGCCATTCGAGCGGGTTTCGCGGCGAATGCCGACATGCGTTTTTCCAGTGAGAGGGCGTCCCATGAGTATCTCCAATAATGCCCTTATATTCTATCATACGTACACTATTGAAAGCAAGAAAAAGTCCGTGTATTTCACGGATTTTTCTATCAAAACGTCATTTTCACTTGAGTATCGTGACCGTTTTGAACGACTTTTAGGTTCAGATGGGTGAGAACCGTGGGGAGCGCAATGCCCGTGTTTGCCGCGATGGTCTTCGGATCGAGACCGAGCGCGGACATGCGTCCCTGAAGATAAAGGTTGAATTCGTCGGGCTTCTCACCGGTGGGCTTGTAGGTGGTCATGTGAATCTCCATGAGGGTCGGCGTGCTGCGCGGATTCATGTCGCGCATGAACCTGCTCACAACGTCGAGCAGCCGGAAGGTCGCTGGTCATTTTCTTTGTAATGGACCGGTTCAATCAGCATAGTGTTCAGGCGCGCTCATTTCCTCTGCGCGGCCTCGGCTTCGGCCTTCTGCTTGTCGGCGAGGCGGGGCTTCTGCTTGCGGTTGGCGACGATCTTGTCCCAGAGACAGTTGGGCGCAATGCGCATGGCCTTCGCGAGAAGGCCCATCTGCCAGGGAATCGTGCGGTAGGAGGCGTCGCTGTCGATGGCCTTGACGGCGCGCTCGGCGAATTCGTCGGGCGTGAGTACGAAGGGCATCTTGTAGGGATTGGCGCTCGTGAGAGGCGTCCTCACAAAGCCCGGACTGATCGTCTGGACCTTGATGCCCGTCTTCCTGAGGCCGACGCGAAGGCTTTCGTTGTAGGTGATGACGGCGGACTTGGATGCGCCGTAGGCTTCGCTGCCGGGAAGGCCTCGAATGCCGGAGACCGAGGCGATGCCCACGAGCTTGCCGCGGCCGCGCTTCGTCATCGGCTCGATGAAGCCGTGGAAGGTGTAGGCCATCGCGAAGACGTTCGTCCTGTAGATGGCTTCCATCACCTCAAGGTCCTCGTAGAACTCGGTCTTGCAGCCGATGGAAATGCCCGCGTTGGCGATCACGATGTCAGCGCCCCCGGAAAGGGCCTCGAACTTCTGTGCGGCCGCAATGATCTCATCCTTTTTCGTCACGTCGGCGGGAATCGCGTGGTAGCGAGACTTGTCGCCGGGAAGCGTGTCGATGAGGGCCTGCAGCTTTTCGGGATTGCGGGCGACGAGCCCGAGGACGTCGCCTCGCTGCGCATACTGGCGGGCAAGTGCCGCACCGATGCCGCTTGAAGCGCCGGTGATGAAGACGTTGGACATGTTCCTGATCTTGCTTAAATAACGAATGAGCTCAAGTGTACACGAGGGAAAGCCAAAAAATACGAAGAAAACGCTCGAATCGCCGGAAATGCATGACGGCAGGCAAAAAATGCGGCGGGTCGGGATGAAATCCGGTCTCCCACTCGTCCGCGATTGTCTTCAAGCGCCGCGTCGTTTGGCACGAAATCAAATCGGGTGACGTCGAAAAGTCCCTTCGTCGTGAGCTTGAGGTACGGAATAACGGGGAGCGCAAGGAACCAGAGGGTCATGAAGGCGTCGCTGTCCTGCGAAATGCCGTAGTGCCCGTGGGCGAGCTTCGTGAGCCGCCTGATGGCCGCCGCCGTCTCTTCGGGTGTCCCATCGCTTATGAGGCCCGCGACGGGAAGCGGCAGCGCGTCGAGTACTTCTCCCCTCGCAACCATGACAATCCCGCCCTGCATTTCCTCAATCTTTTGAACGGCGAGCGCCATGTCCTCTTCGTCGTCACCAGCTACAACGATGTTGTGCGAGTCGTGGGAAACCGACGTGGCGATCGCGCCACCTCTGAGCCTATAGGCGGGATCAAGAAGACACGTGCCGATGCGGCCCGTGCGCCTGCGCCGTTCGACGACCGCAAGCTTCACGAGTCCCGGATTGTCGGAGAGCCTTACCGTACCGTCGCGAAGCGTCTTCACCGAGGCAATCTCCTCCTCCGTGATGAGGCTGTGAGGCAGAAGGCCGATCATCCTGGCATTCCCTGACGAGCTTGGAAGTCGAAGGATTCGGCCGTGACGGGCGCAATCCTCACCGTGTCCGCAAGAAATCCGGGCTTCTGCTTCGGAGCGTCGATGACAAGGCTCCCGTTGCGCGCGACGAGCCTGCCCTTCGTCCAGACGGCGAGCGGACTGAAGTCATCAAGGTTGTCGAGAAGCAGCAGGTCGGCTCTGCGTCCGGGCGCACTCACGCCGCGGTCCTGAAGGCCATTACATTCGGCGGTATTGAGAGTCGCCATCCTCACGGCGTCAACGGGATGGATGCCCGCCTCAACGGCCATCGCCAGCATGCCGTTGATGTTCCCGCGCTCAAGCGTGTCGGCGAGGTGCCTGTCGTCGGTGCAGAAGCTGCAGCGCCGCGAAAGGTCGGCAATGAGGTTCTCGATCAAGGGAAGACGGTTTCTCGCGAGCGAGCCTTCACTGATCGAGACGTACATGCCAAGTGAAATGCGTTCCCTAAGCTTTGAGCTCGTCGTGCATTCATGGTCCGTGCGGATGCCGGCACGGGCATAGGCTTCGAGATCCGCGCCCGAGCAAAGCGGCGCGTGGCCGTCGACGGGCTTGTCGAGATTTAGGGCAGCCGCGACCTTGCTGCAGGCCTCGGGGTTGCCATTGAGGATGCCGGGCACGTTCATCATTTCGCCAAGACCGAAAAAACTCGGGGTGTTCGAGCAGCGCCTGTGTCTGCCCGGCATCAATGAAAGCGCCTTCATCCTCGAAGGGCAGGGCCGGAACACAGGACGGCACCATGAGCTTCACGACAAGCGGGAGGTCCCGGCAGGCCTCGACGAGCCCGTGCATGGCGTAGGTTGGTCATTTCATGAGGGTCGGCGGTGACAGTCGTCGTACCGAACGGAAGAACCAGTGAGGCGAAGCTGGCGGGGGAGAGCATCGGGCTCTCGATGTGCACGTTCGAGTCGATGAGGCTCGGCAGAAGCACAGCGCCCTTTGCTTCGAAAGTTTCTTTTGCGGGTTCCGAACCGAACCCGTGGATGAGGACGTCTTCAACAAGTACTGTCTTCGTATCGAGCGCTCCCGTGAAGACGTCGAGCACGCGGGCGTTGAGAATGGCAAGGTCGTGGATCTTCGGCTTCGGGCTCTGCATGGCGTCCTCTTCGTGAATTGCTTGATGACGTCATTCTAAGGCGAATGTCCTCTGCAAAAGGAGAAAACGTGCATCGGCAAGCCTTCGTCATGGGCAAGGCGGCGGGCGAGGGCGGCGCGGCAATCGGATCGGCTTCAACGGCGCTCGTTCCGTAGGACTACAATACTGAATCCTTTTCCAACCACAAGAACCCGACTGAAATCCAATTATGAAAGACAGAATCGGCACTGCTCTCTGGGTGGCCGGCGCGATCATCTGCGCCTGGGCCCTCTCGGTCTCCCTCTCGATGATGTTCGACTTCACGATCGAGGAGGCCCGCCAGAACTTCCGCCAGGGCTCCTTCATCTTCGGCGCAGCCGTGGTCTTTGCCTTCGTCTTCCGCTCGAAGGTCCAGACCTGGGGCGCGTTCGAGAAGTTCCTCATCTACGCGCTCGTGCCCGTCGCGGGCATCCTGCTCACTGCCTACGGCTGGTGCCAACAGTTCGCGCCCGAACTCGTCGCGAGCCTCGGAGCCTGATCCCGAGTTCCGCCCGTTCACGACTCCCCAAAAGGCCGTTTCGCCGTCATCGCGAAGCGGCCTTTTTGCCGGCCGAAAAGCCGTGTTTTGATATAGAAATTTTTATCCTTATAGGACTGTTTAGTCTGGTAAGAACCCACAAGTCCTCCGGAGAACTGGAGAGGGCGGGCAAATGCAACCAAATCCTTCAGATTGTTCGCCTTTTCACGACAATCGGGTCGAAACACCGCTCCTGCAGAAGTCTTCAGGACTCGAGAATCAGTCTCATGACGCTTGGGAGAAACCTAAAGACGACAACCAAACGCCGTGCTCAATCATCGGCGAAAAGGTTAATTTTGGGAAAAACCCTTGATCAGGCGCAAGAAATTTTTTCTTTATGGGCCCGACTCAGGTGTTTGTCGTAGACAGCAGGGGGCGGCGCGACTGTATCATATACGCGAATTTAAACACGGCCTGACGGTCCCTCGGATTCGAGACTGTCGCGCCTGTCGGGGATACGCACAATACCCCTCAAAGGCAGGAACGACAGGGCCTTGCGTCAAGGAGCCGCCGCTGAAGGCCGAATCTCAACTCGAAAATATACAGAGAGAAACTGATGATCAGAATGAATTCGCACAAGACGGTCCTCATGCCCAAGTCCCTCGAGGATAACCAGGTTCAGATGGACAACATCTGCAAGGCCTTCAACAATGGATCCGCCTCCGATGCCGCTGCGAGCATCGGCCAGCTCTTTCGCTGCCGCGGCATGAGCCAGGTTTCCATGGCGAGCGGCATCGGCCGCGCGGTCCTCTACAGGTCCTTCGGCAAGTCCGGCAATCCGACGCTTCAGGTGCTGCTCGACTCGTTGCGTGCAGTCGGTCTCACGCTCGTTGTGGCGGAAGCCAAAGACAGGTAAAAAAGACCCGGTCCAAACAATCAGGAGCCGTCGGAACGGAAGCTTCCGGCGGCTCTTTTCCTATGCGTGTCTCGTTTCCTGCATGACCTTTGGAGGGATTTTCCCGTGTAAAGACGGCCCGTGAAGGAGGGCGGGGTCAAGGGGCGCTCACTCGTGACGCAAAAGTGCTATCAAATAGGGGGTATATGTCGATTTTTCCTCCCGAAGGTCCGATTCTTTCTATAAGATAAGGGGCACAAGGGTGTTATTCGACGCCTCCCTTTCGTTCCGACCGTTCCGACGGACCCTGCGTCGAGGAGCACCTCTGAGGAGGACCAAAAAATGAAGATTCTTATTCCCATCGACGCGTCCGAATGCAGCAAGAACGCCGCCTTCTGGGCGACGGGCAAGCCCGCTCTCTTCGGCAAGGATCCCGAGATCCACATTTTCTACGCGCAGGAGCCCGCTTCGGACCGCATCCGCTTTGCGACGGACCCTGACACCCTTGACGAGTTCTACCGCGAGGAGGCGAAGACCGTCTTCGACTCCATCATTGACCGCTGCGGCACGCTTCCCGCCAGCGTGACGCTCGACTACGGCGTCGGCTCTCCCGTCCAGACCATTGTTTCCGCCGGCGACAAGCTTTCGGCCGACATGGTCGTGATGGGCACGCACGGCAAGGGCCCGCTTGACAGCCTGCTCTTCGGCTCCGTCTCGAACGACGTCGTGGCGCACTCTCATCGTCCCATTCTGCTCATCCGCGAACGCATGCCGACTTCCGAGTCCCTGAAGCGCATCGCGATCTGCCTTGATGAGTCCGACCAGTCGCTTCGCGTCCAGGGCTTCTTCACGGAGCATGTCGACCTCTTCGAACAGGGCACGTCCTTCACGCTGATCCACGTTCAGAAGAGCGCTGAGGACGAACAGGCCAACGGCTTTGCCGAAACGGGCACGATCGCCAACGAGGTCGAGGCCATTCTCACACGCGCCGGCATGAATGTCTCGACCAAGACGCTCTACGGTGACGTGGGCGACGTCATCGCCGAACACGCCGAGGAAGAGAACTACGACATGATCGTCATGGGCTCCCACGGCTACAGTTCCGTCTCCGCCACGCTGCTCGGCTCCGTCACGATGACGGTTGCGAGCGAGTGTGACGTACCGCTTCTGATCGTCCGCTGACACGATCATCCCTTCTCTTGAGGGTACAGATGACAAGACCGTCCTGCATCACGCAGGGCGGTCTTTCTTTTGGTCGGGTGCTTTGTCGGAGGGCGGCGCGGTCCGGAATCGCGAAGGCCGTCGATGATGAGAGGGAAGGGTAAGGCGAACGAAAACGGCGGGCATGAAAAAGGCCGGCGGCTCCTTTCGGAGCCCGCCGGCCCTTGCTTCAGGATGACTCAGTGCTGAGGATCAGGTCCGAGCACTGAAGGATCCGGTTAGAAGCGGTGCGTCAGACCGAGGTAAGCCTGGGTCGTCTTGTCGGAGCCGTCATCGTCATACTTGACCTGAGCGAAGCCGGCACCCGTGTAGACGGACGTGCGCTTGGAGAGGTAGTACTCGTACTTAGCACCGAAGGCGTAGCTCTTGGCATCACCGTCAACACCATCATCGAATTCGACGGTGAAGTCCGTGAAGTAGGCCGCAACCGTCAGGTCGCCGCCGGCAACCGGGACGATCGTGCCGAGGTGAACGCCGTAGCCCTTGACGCCGGCGGCAGCGGATTCTTCCGGATCAACAGCGGTGTCGATGCGATCGGCATCGGCTTCAGTAATGGCGGTGAGCTGAGCGGCCTTGATGCCCTTGAAGTACTGGCCCATGACGAAGGTCTTGGCGAAGCCGCAGTCGTAGTTGCCGCCGAGGTAGACGATCTGGCCGTCGTCATGTTCAGCAGCACCGAAGGACTTGTAGTTCTGGAATTCGTAGGCGAGGACCGTCTGGAGAGCGCCGAAGTCGCCGGTAAGAGCGGCGGAGCTGTAGCGGTTCACGGCGGAGGAGCCTTCACGAGCCGTTTCCTCGACGGAGTCTTCGTTGAAGGAGTACTGGACCGTAGCCTGGAGACCGGCGAACTTCGGGGTCTGGTACGTGACCATGTTGTCGTAGCGGTCGGACGTGGCGAAGCCGAAGACGTTGTTGTCGCCGCCGTCGAAGGCATCAGCCGTGGCGAGGACGAGGTCATACGTGCCGGCACCGGAGCCAACGCCGCCCATGCGGCCCATGGAGAGCGTACCAAAGTCGGAGTAGACGGAGACGGAAGCTTCGCGGTCGAAGATGCGCTTTTCGGACTTGAGTGCGCCGGAATCGGACTGGAAGCCGTTTTCGAGCTTGAAGCCGACCTTGAGGCCGTTGCCGAGTTCTTCCGTGCCCTTCAGGCCGAAGCGGGAGGCGGAGGAGACGCCGGAGTCCATGGAGAACTTGTTGACGTCAGCCTTGGAGTCGTCAGCAAAGGTCTGGTGCGTGTAGATGAGGCCCGTGTCGACGACGCCGAAGAGGGTCACATCAGCAGCGGAGGCATAGCCGGCGGCAGCGCCGAGAACGGCGAGCGCGGCAAGAGACTTCTTGAACATTTGTGTATTTCTCCAATTTCCTCCGTTTCCGGAGGATCGAGGGGTTTGAATTGATCGCAACGCAAATCTAGTGCCGATGCGGGCGGTACGCAAACCCATCTCAACGACGTCCGGGCAAATGAAGGCGAAGTCCACGAGCGACGCAGGGCATTTCGGAAATACCTCGACGGATCCGGACGAAATGAGCGCTCCCCTTGATGCGCAAGGGTTTGCCGCCTTCTTTTTGCGAAGAAAGGGTATTCCCGAAGGGCGGTAAGAGTGGCCTTCAGAAAGGGGCGATCGTGACGTCAGCCTCGGTTGTAAAAATATGTGTTTTGCGTGCGGAGTGTTGCTAATTTGCAACAACCGGCCCAGGAGACTGACGTTCAAGGGCGGGGGAAGGTGTCTTGTAAAGCGCTCTACTGCAGTTGTTTGTAAATGACACCCTTCCGTACATCCGCATAGGGGACGAGACTCGATGGGTGTCGATCGGCGCAAAGGAAACGGGCGACTCCTCACCGGGAGCCGCCCGTCCTGTATTTCAAACCTGAATCCCGGTCCGCGGAACCGATCTTTCCCATGCGGACCGAAGGATCAATGCGTGAGCCTCATCAGAAGCAGTGCGTGAGGCCGAGGTAGGCCTGGTAGCCCTCTTCCTTGTAGACGTCGTCGGCGGAGTAGTCGACCTTGGCCTTGTACCAGCCCGTGCCGCCATAGACGGAGGTGCGCTTGGAAAGCGGGTATTCGTACTTGAGGGCGACGCCGTAGTACCCTAAAAGTCGTCTAATGCGGCCACGATTCAACTGACACCAAGCAGCTTGAGGAATAGCTGATCGCGTTTGGTTGTTTCCGTGGCCCATTTGGAAGCACTGTCGTTACCTGTCGTAGCAACGTAGTCGACGCAACGGAACCAATCAAGAATTTGAATCAGTGAGTGCTGATCGAGCCAAGCAAGCAGCTTTTCTTCGAGATTCAACTCTTCCTTCGTTTTCTTTTCAGTGCTCTTTTGGGCAAGCCCCTTTTTCACATCCTGAATTCTCTTCGTCAGGAAGCAGTGATAGCCCAGCCCGACGAATTGTGCGAATTGTCTGCCGTAAAGGTTTTCCGGATACCACGTTCTGGGCTTGCGTCCGTCGAAGCTGTCCTTGTAGGTCGCGAACAACTCTTCAATCTTTTCGCGGGAGCGGTATGCTTTCAGAGCTTCAAAGGGATCGCAAATTTCGTTGCTCACGAGGACAAAGTACCCCCAGTATCGCTTGGCTTCTTCGATCTTTTCATTCTTGAAGGAAACCTTGACGCCTTTGCTTGTGCGCTTCACGATGAGGAAGTGATGTGGTCCCCGATTCTTGGACAAAGAATTGGGGACCATCTGTATGGGACATAAATGGAAGGGAACAGTTGAAGCTAGAAAGCTGAGGTTTCTCGAGCTCTATGAGGATGGCGCAAGCTATCAAGAGATAATGACCCAGCTTGGGCTGGATGAGCATGATCTTAGGGATTGGCGCGCTACAATTCGTATTTTGGGCGTTTCTCGATTTCTAATGTCACATACCGTCAAAACGACACATTCCTACGAAACCAAGCTGGCAGCAGTCAAAGCTCGCATTGAAGATCAGGTCTCGTACCAAGACATCTTGGCTGCATATGGCGTTGCTCCCAAGCTTCTTCGACGTTGGTGCAAGATTTATAGTGAACATGGCGAAGCAGGTCTGCAACCGAAGAAAAGGGGACGTCAGTTAGGGGCCAAGCAGAAGCCCGTGCAAGAGTTGACCCCCATGGAGAAGCTGGAACTTCGTATCAAGCAACTTGAAGCGGAGAATGCCATCTTAAAAAAAGTCGCGGCCCTGAAAGATTGGCGAAACTGAGCAATCGAGAGAAAGCAGAGATCGTTTATTCTCTTTCAGGGCAACATGATCTTGATCTTCTGTTGAAGATCATTGGGTTGCCCCGGTCGAGCTACTACTATGCCCGTAAACATCCGAAGGCAGCTACACGCCCGGACGTTCATGAGAAGGTCAAGGAAATCTTCAACCGCACGTCAAATGGTTGCGGCCATCGCCAGATCTTCATGCGTTTACGTCGTGAGTTCAACATCGTCATCGCGAAAAAGACGGTATTGAAGGTAATGCGAGAATTGGGGTTGATCTGTAAGATTAGGCGACAGGGGTTTGGAAAGTACAGCTCTTATAAAGGCGACAATCGTACCGTTCCCAATCTCTTGGCACGCGATTTCAAAACAGCCTGCCCCTTCACGAAGATCGGTACCGATGTGACAGAGTTCGCTTTGTCCTTCGGTAAGGTATACCTCGCTCAGGTCGTTGACTTTTACTCCAATGAGATTCTGGCTTTCTCCATCAGTCGATCGCCCAACATGGATCAGCAAGAAGAGATGTTCGACGCGTTGGTGAAGGCGTTACCCCTTGGGGCTAGTCCCATCCTTCACAGCGATATGGGATGGCAATATCAGAATCCTGATTGGATTAAATGGACCAAGGAGCACAACGTCACGCGAAGCATGTCTCGCAAGGGTAACTGTTTGGACAATGCGGCAACAGAGCAGGCATTTGGCCATATGAAGGACGAGTTCTTCAGGGGGCAGTGCTGGGATAGCTTTGACGCCTTCAAGAGCGATCTGACGGCTTATATCGCCCATTGGAACACGAAGAGACCTCAGGAGCGTTTGGATGGATACGCACCATCCGAGTACCGTCAGCGTTATGTTAAAGCGGAATAAGAGCGTTCTCAGCGGTCTGAGAGCGATGAGTCGGGTCAAGGGTTGACCGAAGAAGTTGGAGGGGCCCTTTGGGAGGATCTAAGTTGTTCGGTCGTCCCTTGACGCGCCCCAGATAAAATACGCTATCGGCGTAGCCGGGACTTGCTTGTCCCGGCTATGCCAAGCGGCGAGCGTTAAAATCGGCCGCACTCAACTTGGAGTTTATTTTGTAGTCCAAGTTTCGGGGTCCAGATCAGTGTCTTGCGGCGGGGCTTTCTCTCAATCGTCGTAGTGCGACTTGCAGGAGGCAATGTCGATGAAACCATTGTCCAAAACCCTGTAAACCAGACGGTTTTTTTGATCGATTCGTCGCGACCACCATCCGGATCTTTCAAACTCCAACGGCTCAGGCTTTCCCAACCCTTCGTATCGGTTCCGTTGAATATCTTTGAGCAAAAGATTAATTCGCTTCAGCGTTTTGCGATCTTGAGACTGCCACCAAACATAGTCGTTCCACGCATCGTCGGACCAAGTAAAAGGCATGATCAATCCTCGGGTTTGATGAGTTCATGAACCTTTCCTTGACCAGCCTCCAACTGAGCAATTGACCGCTTCAAGTGAGCCATATTTGCTTCGGAATAAAACGGATCCGAACAGACCTCAAAAGGAATGCGGCGTTCGCGAATCATTTTGGTCCCTAGCATCGTCACGACAGTCGAAATGTTGCATCCCAATTCCTTGCAGGCCTCGCTGAATTCCTTTTTGAATTCATCGTCCATACGCATCGTGAAAGTTCCCATATTACCTCCTAAAGAATAATGCACTTACAATGTAGTTGTATTGTACTTCCGACAGGACCCCGTGTCCACTCGTTGTCATCAAAAAAAGTCCCCCCGATAATCTGTTCGGCGGGGCTTTCTTCGTCCCATGTCGAAGTTGCGTTCTCAGAAGCTTTCGAAGGCTTCCTCAAACTCAACTTCGACGGTGGAGCATCATCGTCGCCCACTACGAAGACAACGGCGGGCGTCTCTTCAACATGCAGCACTACGTCCCGCCCGCCAAGCACAAGAAGGGCGAGACCGTGAAGTTCGAAAAGTTCGCGGCCGAGATCCCGCAGGTTGAGGAAACGCTGGGCTTCTACTGGACGCAGACCTTCGTGCCCAACGGCGCGAGCTTTGCTGACGGCTTCTTCAACGATGCGGGCGTCGTGGTCGCCACCAACTGGTGCGGTGAAATCTTCGACGCTGACCGCATGGAGGTGAAGGACGGCGGCATCGGCTACGGCATTCGCCGTCTGGTGGCCGAGCGCGCTCACTCCGCCCGCGAGGCAGTGGACATCGCGACGAAGCTGCTCGCCGAATTCGGCTACTTCCACGACGGGCGCACGTATACGTTCGCCGACGCCAACGAAGCCTGGCAGCTCGCCATCCATCAGGGCAATAGCTGGGCCGTCCGCAAGATCCATGACAACGAAGTCGTCTACATCCCGAACAACTTCATGATGGACAAGGTGGACCTCAACGACAAGGAAACCTGGCGGATCGAGCCCAAGCAGGTCGAGCGTGCCGTCAAAGACGGCCGCCACGACGCCAAGAACCCGATCTTCAACTGGCGCATGGTCGTGGCTCAGGAATCCGTTCGGCACGAACGCTGGAACGCCAACCGCAACGTGCTCGCCTGGAAGTTCCTTACGGGCGTCGAATACAACGATCCTGAAAAGTTCCCGTACAGCGCCGTCATCGACCGCAAGCTCGGTGTCAAGGACGCCATGGCCCTCCTGCGCCTTCACGAGGACTACATCGGTCAGGACCAGGAGCTCTATCACTCCAAGTCCGAAGGCATCTGCCGCACGACGTCCCATGACTCGATCGTCTACAACCTGACGGCCGATCCGACGCTCACCGAAGCCTGGAAGACGCTCGGCCGTCCGTGCCAGTCCGTCTTCGTGCCGCTCTATCCGCTCGCGGGCCCCGCCAAGGGCACCGCCTTCACGGATCCGGCCACGGCGACGAAGGAACACTTCGCAGGCACTCCCGCCATGTTCGACTTCCGTGCCGACTTCACGCCGCACAGCGTCTTCAGCGCCTCCAACAACGCCATCGACTACCTGCGCGGCGACGAACTCGCCAAACGCACGCAGCTCATCCAGGCTGAGGAAGCCAAGTTCATGAAGGACCGAGCCGCCGTGACGAAGAAGGCCGCCTGCCTCAAGGGTGAGGAACGCACGAAGTTCCTGCACGACTACAACAAGAAGTCCTGTGACCATGTCCTCAAGATCGTGCAGGCCGAAAACGCCCGCCTGATGCCCAACAAGGTCAAGATCCTCGCCGATGTCGTCAAGGTCGACGGCAGGCGGTATGCCTATGACGTGTTCCTTGCCTGGGATCTCCCCGCAGTGCTCGAGGCTGCGCGGGAATTTGCAGAAGGTCGCGATGACGTGCTCGAGCTCGGGTTCCACTCCCTTTGGCGCGAAGCGGGCGGTCTTTCAATCAGGAAGCCCGAAAAAGCCTGATCGGCTACGGAAGCCGTGCACGAGGTTGACACGATTTTCGAAATGCCTTGGCCGCGGCTTCCTGAAGTCAGATGTCTCCTTGCGGCGTTTCTATGAAGCCCGAGGTGAAGGGCGAGAGCCCGGCATGTGTCCCCGTAGAGCCGAGAATGAGGCCGACCGGAACGAAGCCCGTCATGACGGGCACGGCGGCACGAAGGCCCCTGAGGACCTCCTGCGCCGTGTCGGGTTGTGAAACGAGAGCTTGGTCTGACATCTTCAGATCAGAAGAGAGCCTGTCGTTACAACGTGCCGAACCACGTGATGACGACGGCGTTGATCAGGTCGATGAGGAATGCGCCCACGACCGAGACGATGAGCCAGGCGCGCGGGGACGAGCCGTACTTTTCGCTGATGGCCTGCATGTTGGCAAGACCGTTGGCCGTAGCACCCATGGAGAAGCCGATGCCGCCCACGGAGAGCATGACGGCGTCGTAGGAGCGGCCGAAGGCCGTGAAGAGCACTGTCCAGGCGTAGATGAGCATCAGGATCGTCTGGCAGGCGAGGATCACTACGAGCGGGAGCGCGAGGTGCACGAGCTCGTGGAGCTTCAGGTTGTTGATGGCCATCGTGACGAAGAGGACGAGCGTGATGTCGGCCACTGCGTTGAGGCCCTTGCCTTCGACCTTGTACATCCCCGAGAAGTCGCCGACGTTGCGGATGACGGTGGCGACGATCATGGCACCGATGTAGGCGGGCAGCGTGATGTAGTGGCCGAGGAAGTTCGAGACGATCGTGCCGAGGCCCATGGCGAGCGCCGTGACGGAGACCGCCCGCATGATCTCATTCGTGAAGTTTGGCTTCGCGGATGCGTGCTGTTCCGTAATGTCGGTGTCCATGTCGTCGGGGAGGTGCAACTCGGGTTCAGGCTGCTGGACTTCGTCGGGAGTCTTCACCTTGTAGCGGCGAATGCACCATTCGCCGAACGGGCCGCCGATGAGAAGGGCGGCGACCATGCCGAAGGTGGCGGCGGTGACGGCAACGGCGGTGCCGCCCGTGATGCCGTAGGTTTCCTCAAAATAGGGACCGAAGGCAGCGGCGGTGCCGAGGCCGCCCATCATGGAGACGGAGCCCGCGAGAATGCCGTAGTGCTTGTCAAAGCCCATGGCTTCCGCTATGGCCATGCCCATGCCGTTCTGGAGAAACACAAGTACCGTGACCGCGAGGAGGAAGCCGAGAAGGAGCCTGCCGCCGTCCTTGACGACGCGAAGGCTGGCCATCAGGCCGATGGTCGTGAAGAAGCCGAGCATGAGCACGGTCTGCAGCGTCGAGTCGATCTGAACCTTGACAATGTTGAAGTACTCGAGGAAGGAGACGACGATGGCAAAGGACATGCCGCCCACCACGGGACTCGGGATGGAATAGCGTGAAAGCACGCCGACCTTCCCCTTGAGCCAGACGCCAAAATAATAGGTGCATACTGCGAGCGCGACGGCCTGCACCTTGTCCACTGCGATGACCGGCACCGTTCCTGCCATATCTGTCATGATTCTATCTCTTATTGTTGGTTGTTGCGAACGCCTGATTTTCAGGCAAACTGATGAAAAGTCTAGCAGTGCGGGAAAGGGGCTCAAGGTGCCTTCCCTAAGGCATTCGCCCAAGGGGAGTCGACATTTCTCAATCAAAGGCCAAACCCTGCAGGGTTTATCCTGACTCGGGCTCAAGGTCCGCACCAGGTCCCTTAAAATCGAACAACTGCCGTGGAAGTCGTCCGCGGAATCACAAACGTTCAACCGCTGCCGGAGTCTAAGAAATGGCACAAACCTCACGAAAGCACGCCCTGATCATCGTCGACCTGCAGAAGGATTTTCTGCCCGGGGGCGCGCTGGCGGTACCCGGCGGCGACAAGATCGTGCCCGTCATCCGTGAAGTGCTCGAAAAGAATTCCTGGGACTGCATCGTCATGACCCAGGACTGGCATCCTGCGGGTCACGTCTCCTTTGCCCGGAACCATGAAGGCAGGCACGTGCTCGACGTCATTGAACTTCCATACGGCATGCAGATGCTCTGGCCCGTTCACTGCGTTGAAGGCACCGACGGTGCTGCCATCGAGGGCGTCGACACGATGAAGGCCGACCTCGTCCTTAGAAAGGGCAGGGAACTCAACATCGACAGCTACTCCGCCTTCTGTGCGGCCGACAACGAGACGAAGACGGGGCTGGCGGGGTGTCTGCGCGAGCGCGGCATCACTGACGTCTGGGTGTGCGGCCTTGCACTTGACTACTGCGTCTCGTTCACCGCAATCGATGCAGCTCGCGAAGGGTTCGACACCCATGTCATCACCGACGCCTCCGCCGCGATCGACGCCAACGGCAGCCTTGAGAAGGCCGAAGCCGCCTGGCGACTTGCCTGCATCGACGTGTGCAGGGCCGAGGATGTGCTCGAGCCCGAGTACTGACGCAAATACAACCCATCAATCTTTAAAGGCCGCCCCTGTCTCACGACTCGGACGGCCTTTTTCTTGGTTCATCTCGGAAGTCCGTGGAACGCGGCCTTGACTTTTAAGAAAAAGTCTGGTCGGCTCCCTCCAAGAAAAAAAAGTAGCGCTCACTCCCAATTTCAGGCAGATTCAAGTTACTAGAGAAGAACCGCGAAAAAAGGATGAGCGCTATGACCAATATTGTAGGGCAACTTTTCAAATCTCTCGATCCATGGCCCGGCTTCCAGATCACTTCTTTCAAGATTCAAGTCTCGCCCGTAGATGGCAGGAAGACTCTAATTCTTGATTTGCGACCTGTCGA
>NZ_JH815521.1:37706-39601 GCF_000297775.1 Sutterella wadsworthensis 2_1_59BFAA | reverse complement strand
AGATTTCGGCAAGAACCTCAGGGGCTATGTGCAGGGCATCATTGCAGCCGCGGACTTTAAGATCAACACCTCTGTACTTGAAGGTGTCAACAATAAAATCAAGCAAATTAAGCGACGAGCTTATGGCTTCCGAGACGATCTGTACTTTTTCTTAAAAGTCAAGGCCGCGTTCCACGGACTTCCGAGATGAACCTTTTTCTTTGCTGGCGACTGGCGGTGTCGGGTTTGGCCCCGCGAGTACGCATCCAATTCGGAGAACGGAGGGCGGAAAAGGGGGCGTCAGAGGGGGCCAGCTGAACGAAATCCTCGTTTCGCGGATGGCTTCGTTCGGTGCGAGATCCGAAGGAGATCGAAATAGTCATTACCTATACCCCCCCCCCCCCCCTATCAATAGATCATGTCGCCCCTCGGGCAAACCCGACCTGTCTCCTAAAGACATCAGTAGTTGCCCTAGTTATTGGATTCTTTAGAACCCGCAATTCATTGCTCGGTGGTGGACCTTCAACACTTGATCCATGTCAACATGAATTTAGTAGAAAAAAGGCGGCCGGAAGCCGGATGAGTTTGTCAAGTTTCGGGGATGATCAGTCAACGATATACGGGTAAAACGAGGGAAAACGATGATGTTGTAAAGAAACGACGTATTTGCCTTTTTAAGGCTATTGGCCGTTTGTGAGTTTTGTGACGACTTATTCTGCGCAGGTCCCCGCTCAAAACGAGCTAGGGGCAATGGACCAACCATAGACCAAATTTGTTTGGAGTTACGCAGATGAATCGCGTTTACAAGACCAAATGGAGTGCTGCCCATCAGCAGTATGTTGTCACCGACGAACATCACGCCACAAAGGGCAAGGCTGCCAAGAGTACTCTGGCAATTGCCGTTGCTTCGATCATGATGGCTACCGGCGCTCAGGCCGCTTATATGGAACCTGGCTTCGTTGCTGAGAACAGCACGCAAGTGACTGAAGCTCAGAAATCTTTTGAAACGTCAGAATACCAGAAGGACTGGGGCCTTACGGCTATGCACGCCTCCAAGGCATACGCTCTTGGTTTTAACGGCAAGGGCGTGACCGTCGGCGTCATGGACTCTGGCGCACTCCTGAACATTCATCCTGACCTTACGGGCGATCGTTTCAGCGTTTCCAGCGCCAAGGGCGAATACGGTTCCGTTGGCAACCGCTATCCTCAGGCTGTTGATAAGGATAAAGGAACTGTCGGCAATCCCTTCAACAAAGACGAAGAGTTCGACATCGATGGCAATTGGAAGGAAGGCGTCAATGACTCTCACGGCACGCACGTGACGGGTACCGTTGGCGGCAATCGTGACGGCAGCGAATTCCATGGCGTGGCCTGGGGTTCCAACATCATCGTCGGCAACACTGGTGCTACGGACGACAACAACTACGGTCCGTTCCAGGATTACCAATACTTCAAGGCTGCCTGGGGCGACCTCGCTGATAAGGTTGCCAAGGCCAATGGCGAACGCGGCGGCGTGATCAACAACTCCTGGGGTACGAACACCCGTGTTGTTGACCAGAAGGACAAGGGCCATGACGGCTACAACACCGGCGTTCACCTCAACGTGAATACAGAAGCTGAAACGGACTACGAGTTCATGCTCTTCGCCAAGCGTTATGGTAGCTTCGACACTGTTCCGAATAACGGCATTGTGGACAACAATTCCTTTGTTTATGCTGCTTATGAAGCCGTCAAGGACAGGAACATCGTTCAGATCATGACGACGGGCAACCGCGACATGAAGAACCCGTACTACCGTGCTCTCTATCCGCTCGAGAGCGTCAGAAATTTTGTGTCCATGGGATAATCGGAGCCCGCCAAACGGGTGCATCCAATGAACACGAACACCAAACGCAATTCTCGTAAGAAGTCCACCA
>NZ_JH815521.1:0-36841 GCF_000297775.1 Sutterella wadsworthensis 2_1_59BFAA | reverse complement strand
CGTACGCTGATCTATACGACCAATGCGATTGAAGGGCTCAACCGTGCTATCAGGAAGGTGATCAAGACGCGCACTCTGTTCCCCAAT
Organism: Sutterella wadsworthensis 2_1_59BFAA; assembly: GCF_000297775.1. Lineage (GTDB taxonomy): Bacteria > Pseudomonadota > Gammaproteobacteria > Burkholderiales > Burkholderiaceae_F > Sutterella > Sutterella wadsworthensis_A. The sequence continues at coordinate 36,754 of NZ_JH815521.1, read as the reverse complement.
GAGGACGCTGCCAAGAAGCTGATTTACCTGGCCATCATGAATTTCACGGCCTCCTGGAAGCGTGCTACGCCCAAGTGGGCTGCTGCCATGCCCCAGTTCGCTCTGCTGTTTGGTGAGCGCTTTACAGGTGCCATGGAGTAAGGAAGGGATATGATTAGACCTCTCGCGCTAACGCGCCAGCCGCTTCGCGGCGCGCGATAGCGGGGGCTAAGGAGGATCCTCCCGCGCTCCGCGCGGGCCCCTCCACCTTAGCCCCCGCTATCGCATCAGGTCTGGCATACTGCATCTCAAATACAAAGGGCAGCCTCGTTGGGCTGCCCCTGGAATAACCTCCCCAGACACAGAAATCCTGACACTCCCATCCGCTCTACAACCCGGCCGCTGAAAAGCACTGGATTGCTGTTGCCGGTTTGAAGAAGGGTTCTAAGGCCGGTTCTTACGAACTCATCAAGAACTTCAACGAAGCCGGTCAGGGCAAGTGGTGGACGGTTGCCGCTCCGGGCAACGGCATTTACTCGAGCACGACGGACGATCACGGCAATCCTGGCTACGCTTCCTGGGGTGGTACCTCCATGGCTGCACCGCACGTTGCCGGTGCCATGGGCGTCCTGATGTCCCGCTATGACCAGATGAATGCGCTTCAGGTTCGTGACGTCATGTTCACGACGGCCAACCATAAGAATGCTGACGGCACCAATATGGAAGGCTGGACTGACGTTGACGGTACTGTCCGCAAGGACGGCGAAGTTTCCGACCGCATGGGTTGGGGCGTGCCCGACCTTGACAAGGGCATGTATGGTCCTGGCCAGTTCCTCGGCAAGTTCGAATACAACATGGCCAAGGCTGGTTCTCTTGACGTTTGGTCGAACGACATCTCCAACGTGGCTCTTGACCAGCGCAAGGCCGAAGATGACGCATGGATGAAGGCAACGGCAGACGGTACCAAGCTGGCGTATGGCGAGATCATCACGGGTAAGGATTTTGTCGTCAAGGATGGTGACGGCGAGGTGACTGAAAGCGATCGCACTAGCCATATCGTTGGCGATCATGAAAAGTCGACTCTTCTCGCTGCGTATGCTGAACGCGCTCAAGCCATCAAGGATAAGCGTGCTAACGACAATGCTGGCTACAAGGGCACGCTTGTCAAGCAGGGTGAAGGCACCCTCGTCATGACGGGTAACAACTCCTACGCCGGCACGACGACCGTTGGGGGCGGCACGCTTCTCGTCTTTGCTGAATCCATCGGCATTGACAACAAGGTTACGGTGCAGAATGGTGGTAAATTCGGCGTTCTCTCGAGCTACAACGACCAGTTCACGATGAAGGGTCAGCTTGTCAGCAAGGAAGCCGCGGCAGGCAAACTGAAGGTTGACATTGCGAATGGTGGTACGCTCGTCATTGATGCTGCTTCCAACGTCATTGTTGACTCCGTTACGTTCAACGGCGACAAGAAGTTTGAGCTGTCGCTTGAAGGTGCCGACGGTTCCACACTGGCCGCTGTCTTCAATGGTGAAAAGGATGCCATCACAGGTTCCTTTGAAGCCAAGAACAACAAGGCCGAGGACAAGTTGTTCGACAATTTGAACGCTGAAGCCAACTCTGACTTCGTCTTCTTTGACGTTGCCAAGGCTACGGGTTCCGGTAACAAGGCCACGGTGACGATGACCAAGAAGGATGGTGTCACCGTTGAACAGTTCGCCAAGACCGCCAACGAACAGCGCATTGCTTCTGCCATCGCTGCTTCCGGTAGCAGTCTTACCGGCCAGATTCTCAGCACCAAGAAAGATCAGGTCTCGCTTATTGGCGACACGTTGGCCACGCTTGACGATGACTTCTACGCCACGGCCCGCAATGCTCTCGTCGTGAACGCCACGGCCGTGTCCCGCACGGTCATGGATCAGGCCCGCGGCATGGGTGAAGGTCGCTCCGCCGAAGTTGACAACGGCCGCGCCCGCATCTGGGCTGCTGGGATCGGTCACTGGGGCGAAGCCGATGGCAATAGCGACACGATGGACGTCGACTTCCGCGCCGGCTTCCTCGGTGCTGAAGCTCTTGTCCTTGACAACACGAAGTTCGGCGCCTTCTTCGGCTACGGTACGACGGACTACAAGTCCGGCGCCAACAAGATCGACGGCGATGACACGCACTTCGGCGTCTACGGTCTGACGGACATCGGCAATGTGACGATGACCTACGGTGTTGCCTACACGGATCAGGATCGTGACACGACCCGTGTCTGGGGCGGTACGGTGAACCAGCACAGCGAAAACGCCTCCGTCCTTCAGGGCTTCGTTGAAGGTGCGTACAACTTTGACCTGAGCGTTGCGAAGATCTCCCCGTACGTCGGCTTCACCTGGGCCCGCGTCGAAACGGATGCCATGACTGACAATACGCTCGGCCACAGCTTCAAGACCGACGAAATCAAGGACGACATTCAGATCGCTACGCTCGGTGTTCGTACCGCCGTTCCGTTCGCCATGGGCAACATGCCTGTCGCTCTGACGGCCGACCTCGGCTGGTCTCACTACTTCGGTGACACCGAAGGTCTCGTGAACGTCCAGATGGGCGAAGGCGGCAAGTTCGCCACGATCGAAGGCTCTGAACTCAAGGATCAGGCCAACCTCGGTCTCGGCATCGTCGGTCAGGTTGCGAAGCACGCCACGGTTGGTGTTTCCTACTCCGGTTCCTGGGGCAGCGACATCAACACGCACGGCATCTTCGCCAACGTCCGCTTCAACTTCTAAGAGGTGTGTAGCACTTTAGTGCCACCCCCCTGCGCATGAAAGCGGGGAATTAAATTAGGGCGTACAACCACGGTTGTACGCCCTAAAATCTTATGGGGGACAGTAGTTGCTCGGTGCTGGATGTGCGATCCCTTCGCGTTTCTAAAATGAGCCTGCGAGTATCGATCCCCTGTCTGAGCGTCATTGCTCGAATACTAAATAGACCTTGTTGACAAAGTCTTCATAGGCTACTAACTCGCAGACTGCCCCCCATGCTTCAACTATACATCGGAGGCAGTTATGCGTGCCAAATGCAACGATGACCTCTCAACCGTCAACTTCAGCACGATAGGACTGGACGTTCACAAAAATCGTCTGGTCGCTTGCGCCGTTCATGTTCAGCACGACGCCAAAGGGCGCGAGGTCCATGAAAAGGAATACTTCGAATCCACCGGCACATACTCCGGTAGACAACGACTTACCGAATGGTGCTCTTCACAGAACGCCGACTTGATCCTTATGGAGAGCACCGGCATTTTCTGGAAGGCGCCTTTCCGTGATCTTGAAAAAGCTGATTTGCATCCAGTCCTCATCAATCCGCGAATCTTTAATCGTGGTTCGGACAAGCGCAAAACCGACAAAAGTGATGCCACATGGCTGGCCAACCTTGCTCGCCTTGGCCTCTATCGAGCCTCGTTTATTCCAGCAGAACCTTACCGTTCGCTGAGATTGGTTCAGTCCCAAATCAAATCGCTTGTTGCTGAACGTCAACGCCTCAAAAATCGCCTTGTGAAAGTCCTGGATGACTCCGGGTTCAGATTTACGGTTGCTTTCGCCGACATCGGCGGCGCTTCCTCCCAAAGTCTCATCGCCGGCATTCTGGAAGATGCACCCCGAGAAGAACTCGCCCTCATGATTGATCCGTTGTGCAAAAAATCAATCGAGGAGATCCTGGATGCCGTTTCCGGAGAACTATCCCAAATTAACAAGGACATCGTCCAATCAATCCTGAGACTGATCGAGACGCATACCAAAGAAATCGAAACTCTCGAACAAACGGTCATCCGTGAATTGAAGAAGTGCGAGAAAGTCAAACAAAACATTCGCCTAATGACGACTATCCCGGGCGTCAGTGAAAAATCTGCGCAGTTGCTGATGTCAATGATCGGACCGGACTTCGTAGAAAATTTTTCCTCGCCACACGCTTTTGCTCGTTGGCTGGGCGTATGCCCGGGAAATAACGAATCGGCCGGACAAATCAAAAGCGGAAGGACTCCTCATGGGCAAAGGTTAATCAAAAAGGTGCTTACCGAATGCGCTCAAGCAGCGTGTCATACCAAAGGCTCACATCTTGCCGTCCTATTCGGAGGGTGGAAGCACAAGGGATTCTGCAAGGCCGTTATGGCAGTAGCTCACAAGCTGGCATTGCTGATCCACTGGGTGGTTGTGAATCAGAAACCATACATCGACAAAGAGTTCGATTACACAGGCGTCTTTAAACAGGATGGTCAACGCCGGCCTCGGTGGATTCGCGCGTTAAGGCGTTATGGGCTGATGACACTTGCAGACGTCGAAAAGGAAAAAGCCGCTCGAGGATGGATAATCGCTAAGGCATAAGCCACTTCATACTTGGAGTTGCCCTTAATCCTGAATCAGCACACACAATCGGGGACACAGGCCGGGCGAGTCCATAGTAATGCCCCATCAACATAGGAATCGAGTATTCCTACCGGGGGTGTTTTTTCTTTTTGGTTTCCGGCGCTTCCGCTTTCATACTAAGCCTTCGGGTTTTGAAGCAGGTGACATCACCTGCGGATGACTGAAAACGGCCTGTAGTTCTTCGGAGCTGCAGGCCGTTGTTTTATTCTGATCAGTCGCTGCGAGGCCCGGCCCTATTGCTTGACGTAGGGGCCTTCACCGTGTCCTGACCTCAATGCCCATCTCAACACAGAGAGTCCAACCGTTCCGCTGAGCGAGAACGACGTTCTAAAAGGGGGTGCAACAGTCAGGTCGACACGATCAGCCACGGAGAGATGTCTGCTCTAGACGCCGTTTGCCCTGCGAAGCCGCCACCAGACTTCAATCTCCCGTCTTGTTGTCGGGGATATGGAGGGCACCCGAGACGACGGCGAAAGAAGGCGGCCTGCGGGATTTTCCGTGCGACAGCAGTTGACGCACGAGTCCTCATAATGAACTCATCAGGAATCGGGAAGAAAGAGAGGGAGTGTCTCGGAAGATAATGTCTGACGAGGATGGAATCAATCGGCGGCAGCTTTCCTCAAGTCAGCCACTGTCCACTGCTTCAGGGAGTAGAGTTTCATCAAGGAGTTCGTGAATGCAGGATTTCAACAAGGAATGTGCGGCCTCGTCCGACAAGGGCAGTGAACCTGTCGTCCTTTGTTCGAAGATGGTGAGGATTGCCGCTGCGTTCCTCAAGGAGACGGATCCGGAAGGCTATGAGATGCTCTGCGAAGGCCTTGCAAAGGCCAATCCCGACTCGATCGCCTTCATCAACGAGCACCTCCTCAAGGGGAGAACTGATGACGCAGAGCAGGCTGATTGGGACCTTCCGTCCCTCATCATCGGGCATAGGCTGGCGGTCGCATCCGGACGCTGTGCGATCATCGAGCCCGGGGCCGAGGAGAGTCCGCGGGGATGGCGCATCAGAGTGAAGAAGGGGGACAGAGAAAAAGTCACGAAGGTCTGGGACCGGTTCTCTGCCAGCGACATGAAGCATGACATCAAGCTGCCGAGCGTTGCACGTCTGAGCGAAAAGGAGCGGGCGCTGCTCGGATCTTCAGCCGAGCCCGCAACGTTGCGCCTGGAACTCGAGCCGAAGCCCCATCTGGTCCTGAACGTGGTGGGCGCTTTGGCGGAAGATTTGGGTTTGACCCATTGGTCTCCGTCTTTGGGAATCATCAGCATCGTGAACGGGACCGTAAAGACCGTGTGGGTCGATACGGAAATTGAAGAGATTGACGGCGAACTTCATTACGAGCTCAGCATTGAGGCACTCATGAAAATCATGGTGATCGACGATGCCTGGCTCACGACGTCCGTAGTGCCGGGAGCGTGGTATTCCCGGGTCCCGTCTGTCGACGGCACCAGAGTTCCCGTGGCCTGGAGCATGATGGCGCACAACACCGTTGAGGTGCCGATGCCGGCCACGGTCTACGCGGCCCTCAACAGAAGAATTCCGTGGTTCGGCGTTGACGACGCGGAGAGGTGGATCATCCGGATGTTGCGCGAGGGCCAAAGTGTGCCATGCTGACAGCAGGGGCGGTGGAAGTAGGGCGACAACATCCAGCCCTGCGGGGCGATTACGGCCGGCGCCATCCATCAGCTGCTGCGCGCCAGGGCAGACGAATCTCCGGTTTCGTCCTTCACGCCGCATGATCTTCGCCGAACCTTTGCGACGCGGCTCCTTGAGTCCGGCGCCGACATCAACACCGTGTGGCAGGCGCTGGGACATTCCTCCGTCGTGACGACCCGACGCTACGACAAGCGTGATGAGCATCTGGTGGAGGAAGCAACGAGGAAGGTGGCGCTTTGAGCGAAGCGGGCGCTCCAGGATTGACTCTGGCAAAATATCGGCAGCAGGGATCGCTTGCAAACGCCATTCTGAAATCCACCCCACTCTCCGGCAAGGCTCACGAAATTTTCGATGACGAGCCTTCGGCATCGGAAGGGGTCCCCGCAAGGGGTTCAAAAACGACAAAGCCCAGTGCTACCAACACCGGGCTTAGTCTTTAGAAAGGAAAGTAGGATGTGTGCTGCATTCTTTTCCTTGTTAGGAAGTTTAGCACAGGCAAACTTCGTTTGGAACGGCGACATTGTTCTCAATGTTGCGATGACCGGCGGAGGCGTTGATTGGCTGGGGCTTTTGGGCCTCGCCATCATTATCGGCGTTGTCTGGGTGATTGCTTCCCGCAAGCGTTAGTGGCTTCTTAGCCAACGGAAACGGGGTCTCCGAAAGGGGACCCCGCTTGCGCATGAGGCATCGCCTCATCCTCTCTGGCACAAAATCGTCAGAAGGCGTATCTCACGCCAGTTTTTCAGTCGCCTAAGGGAAAGACCTTAGATCGGGCGGTATGGATCCTTGACCCAAGGACAGATTTGCCGTTCTAAAGTGTTCGAGGCCCCCACAAACGGCTGTTTGTTTGCGATAATCACGCCAACATTTGCGGACGACCCCGTTCAGGCGAATCTCACGACGCCATGCGTCCGCGACTCAGATCTTCAACTTCCATACAAGAGTACAGCAAAAATGGGCGGCTTCTTCGGCGCTGTATCCAAGCGCGACATCGTTCTCGACACCTTCTTCGGCGTCGACTACCACTCCCACCTCGGCACCAAGTTCGGCGGCATGACGATCTACCACCCTGAGAAGGGCTTCCAGCGTCAGATCCACAACATCACGAACACGCCGTTCCGCACCCGCTTCGAGCCGGACATTGCGGACATGAAGGGCAACTGCGGCATCGGCTGCATTTCGGACGACGATCCGCAGCCTCTGCTCCTGAGGTCCCATCTCGGCCTCTTTGCGATCACGACGGTCGGCATCATCAACAATGCCGACGACCTGATCGAGCGCTACTTCAGCAACAACAATTCCCAGTTCCTCGCGATGGGCTCGGGCAAGGTGAACTCCACCGAACTCGTCGGCGCGCTCATCAACCGCAAGCAGTCTATCGTCGAGGGCATTCGCTACGCCCAGGACATTATTCAGGGCTCCGAAACGATCATGCTCCTGCAACCCGACGGCATCATCGTCGCCCGCGACAAGCTCGGTCGTCTGCCCGTTCTCATCGGCAAGGATGAAAACGGCTACTGCGTCTCGTTCGAGAGCTTCGTCTACCACAAGCTCGGCTACGAGGACCACTATGAGCTCGGACCTCAGGAAATCGTCAAGATCACGCCCGAGGGCATCGAGGTTCTCTCGCCCGCTGCCGAGAAGATGCGTCTGTGCGCCTTCCTCTGGACGTACTACGGTTATCCGAACTCCAACTACGAAGGCAAGAACGTCGAGGTGATGCGCTACCGCAACGGCGAGATCATGGCCCGCAACGCCATGGCCGACGGCACGGCTCCCGACGTCGACTACGTGGCGGGTGTTCCCGACTCCGGCCTTCCGCACGGCATCGGCTACGCCAATGAAAGCGGCAAGAAGTTCGCCCGTCCCTTCATCAAGTACACGCCGACCTGGTCCCGCTCCTTCATGCCCGCGAACCAGCAAATCCGCAATCAGGTCGCCAAGATGAAGCAGATTCCGGTCCCCGAACTCATCAAGGACAAGAAGCTTCTTCTCATCGACGACTCCATCGTGCGCGGCACCCAGCTTCGTGAAACGGTCGACTTCCTCTACAAGTCCGGCGCGAAGGAAGTGCACATGCGCTCCGCCTGCCCGCCGATCATGTACAGCTGCAAGTACCTGAACTTCTCCCGCGGCAACTCCGACATGGAGCTCCTCGCCCGTCGCGTCATTCAGGAGCTTGAAGGCGACGAGGATCACAAGCACCTCGCCGAGTACGCCGACGCCAAGACCGAGCGCGGCCAGTGCATGCTCAAGTCCATCTGCGACAAGATGGGCTTCGACTCGCTCGGCTTCCAGTCCGTCGAAGGCCTCATCGAAGCCATCGGCCTTGACCCTGAGAAGCTCTGCACGTACTGCTGGACCGGGAAGGAATAATCCGCTGATCCTGCATCCGGTGTATCCGCATTGAGAGGGGCCTGCCCGCGTAAATCGCCGTCGGCAGGCCCTTTCGCATTGGCGGAAAACAATCGGTAGAACTACGGCGTGAGGCGACCTCAATCCGCCCTCAGGAGAGGGGAGAAGAGGGTGCGCAGGGGTTCTCGGCCTTCAAACGGCTGCAGTTGAGGGGAAAAACCACAGGCGGTTTGTAAAAAATCATGACACGGCGCATGGAATTTCGGAGAACCCTCTCTCGGACTGAATTCAAGGCGTATTAAAGCTCGGTGACTAAGGTACCTTTCGGGTACTGTTGCTCAGCAAACACTACAAACGCCTGTGCCACGCGCATTTTCAAAATGATCAGCCTCCTGTGAACGTCAGCAATGTTAAATCGAAACCGATTTGAGGCCGCACCGCCGGGAATCATGTGAAATGCAGGGGATTTCCCGGGACTGACGGGCCGTTCAGGAATGGAGACCCAGACGAGAAGCATTTGCAGGCGAGTCGTTTTGGAAAACATTACAATTCGTCTGGGTGACACCCCCAAGCATATTTCCCCGCAGGTACAATTGGGATGTCACCTTAACGTGACAGGCGGACCACAACACAGACGTTCCACAGGACCTGAACGGAAAGCGTCGCCGAAAGAGGGTGCCCGGACGGGCAGCCCGTCCCCAAGAATAAAGAGAAGGACTACCGCAATGAACAAGAAGGAAATCGCGCAGGCTGTCGCAGAACGCCTCGTGCTCTCGCCCTCCCTCGTAGAGGGCATCGTTGATGCCGTGCATGAAGAGATCGTCGAGGCCATGGCCCGCGGCGAACGCGTCACGTTCTGGAACTTCGGCCGCTGGGAATTGAAGACTACCGCCGCTCGCGTCGGTCGTGAATTCAAGACCGGCAAGTCCGTCGTGATTCCGGAACGCAACAAGGTCTGCTTCACCGCCAGCCCGAACCTCGTCGCGGCCGTCGAAGACGCCATGAAGACGCTCTGACGCTCAGGCACCAGAGAGACAAAAGGGGACGCCGTCCGAAATGGATGCCGTCCCTTTTTTGCGCACGCAGGCTTCGCTCCGGAGCGGCGTCCGCCCGTCTAGTCAAAACACCTTATGTTTATTTTTCGAAATGTGTGCTTATAATACGAAAGTTTGCACAGACGATTCGTCCTTAGGAGGAACCCTTACGACTCTTTGAGCGCGAGGCGTTTTGTCCGGAAAGCCGAAGGACGAGGCGCCTGTGCGTGTAGATTCAACGTGTTTGAGGAGTAAGGAAAAATGGGTTATTTCCCGCAGTGGAAGCTCAAGGAAAAGGGCGTGGTGGCCCCTGACGAGCGTCTTCCCACCGGCCAGACGGTGGCGATGGGCGTTCAGCACGTGGTGGCCATGTTCGGCTCCACCATTCTCGCCCCGATTCTCATGGGCTTTGACCCCAACATGGCGGTTTTGATGAGCGGCATCGGCACGCTCATTTTTTTCGCCATCGTGGGCGGCAGGGTGCCGAGCTATCTGGGTTCATCCTTTGCGTTCATCGGCGTGGTGATCGCAGCGACGGGCTACGTTGCGGGCTCGGGCCTCAACGGCAACATTCCCGTTGCGCTGGGCGGCATCGTGGTCTGCGGTCTCGTCTACTGTGTCGTGGGCCTCATCGTGATGCTTACGGGCGTTAAGTGGATTGAAAAGCTGATGCCTCCCGTCGTGACGGGGGCGGTCGTCGCCGTGATCGGCCTCAACCTCGCCCCGACGGCCTGCCGTTCGGTGGGTCCGACGGACTTCGACGCCTGGATGGCCGTCGTCACCTTCATGAGCGTGGGCGGCGTTGCCGTGTGGACGCGCGGCTTCATCCAGAAGCTCCTCATCCTCATCGGCCTTGTGATCGCGTACTTCATCTACGCGGTGCTCGCCAACGGCTTCGGCATGGGCAAGCCGATCGACTTCTCGATCATCTCCAACGCCGCCTGGTTCGGCGTTCCGACGGTTCACACACCGGTCTTCGAGATGCACGCCATCGCGCTCATCGTTCCGGTCGTGATCATTCTCGTTGCCGAGAACCTCGGCCACGTGAAGGCCGTGACCGCCATGACGGGCCGCAACCTTGACCCGTACATGGGCCGTGCGTTCCTCGGCGACGGCATCGCGACGATGCTCTCGGGCTCCTTCGGCGGGACGGGCGTGACGACCTACGGTGAAAACATCGGCGTGATGGCCGCCACGCGCGTCTACTCCACGCTGCTCTTCCCGGTCGCCGCGATCTTCGCGATCATCCTCGGCTTCTCCCCGAAGTTCGGCGCTGTGATCCAGACGATTCCGCAGCCCGTCCTCGGCGGCACCTCGATCGTGGTCTTCGGCCTCATCGCCGTGGCCGGCGCTCGCGTCTGGGTCGTCAACAAAGTCGACTTCGGCAACAGCCGCAACCTGATCGTGGCTGCCGTCACGCTGATTCTCGGCGGCGGCGACTTTACCCTCAACCTCGGCTTCTTCAGCCTCGGCGGCATCGGTACCGCGACCTTCGGCGCGATCATCCTCAACGCCGTCATGTCGCTCGGCGAACCCAAGGAGGAAAAGGCCTCGGGCGAGCCCATCGAGCTTGACCGCAAGGCCTGACGCCCGATCCGACTTCAAGTCCCGAACGGGGCTGCTTCTCAAGGGAGCGGCCCCGTTTTTCGTTAATGGCAAAGGATAGCAGGTTGGGAAGGGAGGCGGCAAAGTCGGGCCGTCTGAAACCTGCAAGTCGTCAAAAGATCACTCAAGGCCCAGAAACGATGGACGATCGCGTGCGCAGGCTGCTTTATCTGGGCCTCACCAGGGCGTCCGCACGCATCGAGCTTGTCGTGAGCGCTCAGGCGATGGCCGCACTTAACGCAGCGGCAGGCTGACCGCCGGAAGTCCGCAGGTCGCCTGAGGCCCGACGAATGATGGAAAAGAGAAGGGGACCCGTTGTTGATGGATCCCCTTTGTGTTCTCAGGTCCCTTGCGACAAGGGACTCAAGTCGAAAGATCAGCGGTGGTTGCGGCCGTGCCTGGCCTTGGGCTGGGCAGCGGGAGCGGCCTCAGCGGCAGGCTCTTCAGCCTTTTCGGACTCTTCGCACTTGCATTCGGCGTCGTCCTCGCACTTGCAGTCGCAGTCACACTTGCATTCGACTTCGCAATCACATTCGCATTCCGCCGGTTCTTCTTCCTCGAAGTCCTCGGCGGTGGCTTCCTCGACGTCTTCGTCCTTGCCGTCGTGCGTGTCGAGGCTTTCGACGAGGGCAAGAAGAGCCTGAGCCTCTTCCTCGGTGAGATGAATGTCGGCTTCGATGTTGGAGCCGAGGGAGCGGTTTTCGATTTCAGCCGTGACATGCAGGGCTGCGTTGATCACCGCCTGGGCCGCGAAGGACTTCACGGACGTACCGGTGAGAGTGGCGGCAAGTTTCACGATGTCGTAGGAGACGGCGGGCAGCTTGATCTTGATGCGGTTCTTATCGTTGTCGGACATGACCTTTACCTCCGGAGGCCAACACTTTGAAAAATGCTGAACGGGGCGTGAGAACCACGCCGACGTTCATGACAACTATAATAACTCGACTTAATGAAATTTGCGCGGCAAAAGTGTGAACGTTGGTCAGGAACTTCCCCTGAACCACGCTCGTTTTGGGCTGTCGGCCCCCTTGAGGCTGCCTCTGCGCGAAGCGAGGGGTGTTCAATGGGACCCGAGCGAGTTCAAAATGAATTTCATCGCACCGGGCACGCACAGGACTGAACGAGCGCTACAAAAGGAGAAGACCTTGCCGGAAGGAACCACAAGGGGCCCGCGGACCGACGCTGGCCGCGTCCGCACTCTGCTGCTTCTGGCAGCCTGCGCCTCGATGCTCGGCGGCTGTGCCGTCGGAAGCGGCGAGGTGCGTGACCTCTCGACCGAGAAGGCCGCGAGGCTCATCATCGACGGCCGGACCACCATGGCGCAGATCGATGCGGAGCTCGGCGAACCCGACTATGAAATCCACATGGGCCACGAGATCGTGCGCCACTACAGCTGGATGAGGGGACGCCCCTCCGCCAAGAACTTCATCCCCTTCAACCCGATCTCGGAATTTCCTATCACGCAGAAGAACCTGCGCATCTGGTTCGACAAGACGGGCGTCGTGAAGCGGCATGAATTCACGGGCGTCTTCTACATCTACCGCGCGCCACTTGTCGGCACGGACGCGCCACACAGCTTCAGGCCGCTCACGCCCGCCGAGCTCGATCATTTCTCGGAGTAGCAAGGATGACGATTGACTTCAAGCGCAGAACGCTCGCAAAGGCCGCGGCCATTCTCAGCGCCTCTCTCGGAGCTCCGATGCTCGCAGGCTGCAGCGGTCCCCAACAACACGCCGACAACCGCATGATGCCGGGTACTGTCTTCACCCCGGAGGCGCTCAAGGCAACGGCCAAAGGGAAGACCTACGTGCGCGACTTCGTCGCCGTCTACGGCCGGCCCCTTCGCCGTATGAACGACCACGTGCGCCATCCCGACCAGAAGGGCTACGTGTGGGAATGGGTGGCGACGAGGCCGTCGTTTTGCAGCAATCTCAATGACCGCCCCTACATGACGCCCACCGTCAAGAAGGAAATCCACGTCTGGCGACGCAACAGCGATGCTGTCGTCACCGACGTAGAGGTGGTCGGGACCTTCTACGTCCAAGTGAAGCACAAGATGCTTCCACTCGTCATCACCGACATCCGACCGCTCACCCGAGACGAACTCACCGCTTCGCGCGTGCCCGCGGGGCCGGGCGAGAATCCGCGCGAAATCGAGCTCTGGTACCAGAGCCAAGGCCGATAAGTTCACTCGAATAGAATCCCCTTTGGGGAATTCTATTCAAAAAACAGGACAAATTGAAAGGGGAGGCGCTTTATCCCAGACGTCGAAGATCGAAGTCCGAAGAACGCACTGTCTCGCTTTTGCAACACGTGCCTTGAGGCTCCATCCCTGCGGGACGGGCGCTTAGAGGGGAACGCTTGTTCCGGACAAGGCATCATCCGCCATGAAAAGAGGGCCTGCCCTCGGAATGGAGAGACAGGCCCTTCGAAAGCGCTCAGGAAGTTCCCCAAAGGAGAAGAAGAACGCGCGTCAACCGATGGTAAGGACCATGCGGGGCGTGCCGTCGGGGCTTCCGAGTTCGGCGGGATCACGATCCTCGGGCGCGAAGACGAGCTCGCAGATGCCGCCCGGGAGCCTCACGGCGAGGATGTCGAGGCCTTCATCTTCATTGACCACGCGCGTGAGGTCAAGGTCGAGCGCGAGGATGCAGGCGGCGCAAAGCCCGCCGATGTCGAGGTCGGCATCCTGGTCCTCGATGCAGTCAAGCATTTCGCAGAGGGCATCCATGGCCTCGTTGGGCTCGCCCGACCACATGGCTCGCATGAGTTCGCGCGTGGGCGTCATCCAGTCGGCTCCTTCGCTCATCACGAACCTGAGCGCCAGGACGGCCAGCAGGCGAACGCCCCAGACGGAGGCGTAATCGTAGAGCCTCACATCGTCAGGCTGCTCGTCCGCAGCCCCGGCGGGAAGCGGCGTCCAGAAGCCGAGCGTCACCATCGCCTCGGCAAGAAGGTCGAGCCTATCCTTGCCGAAAACAGCGGGGATTTCCTGAAAGAGCGCCATGCGCTTCAGATCCATCAGGCCTGCGTTTTGGAGTCGCTCGAGGAAGCGGGGCGTGAGCGCGGCGGGCACGGGCGGGAGGATCCCGGCCTTCCCCTGGCGAACCCATTGAAGAATGTACGGTTCGACGTAGCGTGCGCCGAGTGCGGCATGGCGGTCCAACTCCATCATGACGAGGTCGGGAACCATTGTCCTTTCCTCGGAGATGCGGGCAAGGTCCGCGCCGTAGAGAAGGCCGACCTGCTCATGGGAGATCGTGAAGAGCTCCTCGGTCTCGTGAGGCGCAAGAGGCTCGGCGTTCTCAAACGCTTCGCGGCAGATGTCCTTTGTGAGGCTCGTGAGGCCCGTCACGATGAAATGATGTCCATGTGTCGCGGCGATGCGTGCAAGCCCGCGCACGATGATCCCGCGCATTGCCTCTCGCTCCTCCTCGTCGTCCCAGGCCGCAAGGACGGGAACGTCGATGTCGGAAAGGAAGAGGCAGGGCGCTTCCGGATTGGCAAACTCATCAAAAAAGGCTTCGAGTTCGGCCGTATCCCCAATTTCACTCAGCTTGACGTGCCTGAGATTGAGCCCGATCTCGGCCGCGCAGTGCTGCGGATCGATGGGGAGCCAGTCGGCGCAGCCGATGCCCCAGCGGATGCTGCCTTTTTCCAGGATGCGGATGAGGGGCTTCATGAGCGTACGCTCGTTGTCTGTGGGCGTCAGAGGCGCGCCGGGAACGGGAAATCGGAGCATGCGATGGATCCTTGATGGGGGAACGGTGCCCGTAGTTTATCTGAAAGAGAATCGGACCACGCAGACGGTCTGCTGCAGGGATCGCCTGAAGGAGGCGGAGAGGTCCTCGAATACGGTGAAGAGAGGCGCAAAAGCCCGAAAGCCGGAAAAGAGAAGGCCCCGCGCTTCGGGGAAAAGTGCGGGGCCCTTTGGGTTTTCTCAGTGAGTCCTGACCGGGGGCTTCACTTGAGAGTCAGGTTGTCAGGCCGGCTTGCAGCAGGCCTTGCAGGGGACGGCGGCCTTGTAGGCGAGGCCGAGGACGTAGCCGGTGACGGCGAACGGGACCCAGGCGAGGCCGTACTGGGCGAACGGGACGTAGGCCTTGATGGCTTCGGAGATCGCGCCGAGGTTCACGCCGGCGGTTTCGAGACCGGAGACCGCGGCCATCACGAACGTGAAGGCGGTGGTGAAGGCGTAGACGCACTGGCGGCCGTCGAAGAGCTTGTCCGTGAAGAGCAGCACGATCAGGATCACGCAGAGCGGGTAGACGAACATCAGGACCGGGATCGTGGAGACGATGATGGTCTTGAGGCCGAACATGCCGATCAGGAACGAGACGATCGTGAAGAGCAGGCAGTACTGCTTGTACGTCAGGCGGCCGACGATGCGCATGAAGTAGGCGGCGCAGCAGGTGATGAGGCCAATGGACGTCGTCAGGCAGGCGAGCAGCACGATGACCGAGAGAAGGATGGCGCCGAAGTTGCCGAAGAGGATCTTGGCGGTTTCAGCGAGCACAGGAGCACCCGTGTCCTGCATGCCGATGGCGGTGACGGACTCAGCGCCGATCTTCGCGATGAAGAAGTAGATCACGGCGAGGAGCGACACGGCGAGGATGCCGGACTTGTAGACCTGGGAGGTGACTTCCTTCGCGGTCTTGGCACCGCCTTCACGGACGAAGTTCGTGACGAGCGTGGCGAAGACGAACGCGGCGATGGCGTCGAGCGTGTTGTAACCGTCAAGGATGCCCGCAACCGTGGCGGTGAGGACGCCCGCATAGTTCGGCTGGGCGGCCTGCGGAACGCCGAGCGGATCTACGACGGACTTGACGATCAGAGCACCGAGCGTGAGCACGAGGGCCGGCGTCAGGATCTTGCCGACGCGGTCGACGAGCTTCTGCGGCGTGGCGGCAAGCCAGTAGGAAACCACGAAGAAGAGGACGAGGAAGATCCACAGGCCCATTTCAACCTGACCTTCGGTGAGGAAGGGACGCAGGCCGATTTCAAAAGCCACCGTGCCCGTACGCGGAATGGCGAAGCAGGGGCCGATGGACATGTAGACCACGACCGTATAGAACAGACCATAAAGGGGATGTGCGCGGCCGGCAGCCTCCTGCAGGTCATTGCATCCCGCATAAGCCATCGCCATGATGGCGAGAAGGGGAAGGCCTACACCCGTAATGCAGAAGCCAATGAAAGCCCAAACGAAGTGATCGCCGGAAGCCTGGCCCATGGAGGCGGGGAAGATGAGATTGCCTGCGCCGAACAGGATCGCGAACAGCATCAGGCCGATCGCGACAAAGCGCTTGTTGTCTGTGTTTTGCATAGCTTTTCTAATGCGGGAGGTGTTGTAGGACTCTTGTGTGGGGCGCCTTCGGGACCGTCCGTCGTTTTCAGCAGAGACGGTGCGGGCCTTGTGACCGATGTCCTTGAATAGGATTATATGGACATGTAGCTTATGGTTACATAGGGCAAACAGCTTACATGAGGCGGATTTCTGCAAGGTTCCGTCACTTTGAACCCGTTGCGGGACATGGATTCCGCCCCAAAAAGGCTCTGCTGTTTCGCAAAAGTTGCAGGAATCAACGCCTGAAATCGCACCTTCTGCCGACGGCAGCCGGGCCTTCAGAGGCGCAAAGCGCATAATTTTATATGTAGGGCGCGCGCTTTGGGGGCATCGTTCCCGATCGGGCGCCAAACGCCCGATTCAGTTCGCATGACGTGCGGCAGTGGCCGAAAGCCCACGGTCAGCGATAAGAGGAGGGTGAAAAATCAAAGGGCCCGAAGATGTCGTATCTGCGGGCCATCGAAACAACGGTTTCAGGTCGATCAGCTGTTGCCGATCTCGTTGTTGATGTCAAAGCGCAGCGGATCACCGTTAGAGGCGAAGAGGCTGCCTGCGCGACCGACGATGAGCGGGTCGATGTTGCCCACCTTCTTCATGTCGCGGTTGTCGTACGGAATCGATTGCAGCAGCACGCGGATGGCGTTGAGACGACCGCGGCGTTTGTCTTCGTTGCGGATCACCGTCCAGGGCGTTTCGGCCGTGTCGGTCATCTGGAACATGCGGCGAATGGCCTTCGAATAGTCGTCCCAGCGGTCCATGGACGCGATGTCGACGGGAGAGAGCTTCCAGCGCTTCAACGGGTTCTCGCGGCGTTCGCGGAAGCGGCGGCGCTGTTCGTCCTGGCTCACGGCGAGCCAGAACTTGATGATGTGCGTGCCGCCCCTGATGAGGGACTGCTCGAAGCCCGTCACTTCGTTGAGGAAGATTTCGGTCTGCTCGGGCGTGCAGAATCCCATCACGGGTTCGACCACGGCGCGGTTGTACCAGGAGCGGTCGAAGAAGCAGATCTCGCCAGGATTGGGCAGGTGCGCGCAATAGCGCTGGAAGTACCACTGGCCCGCTTCATTCTCGGTCGGCTTCGAAAGGGCCACCGTGCGCGCGCCGCGAGGATTGAGGTTCTCGGTGAAGCGGCGGATCGTGCCGCCCTTGCCGGCCGCGTCACGGCCTTCAAAGAGCACGATGATCTTCGAGTTCGTGCGCTTGACCCAGTCCTGAAGCTTCAGAAGCTCGACCTGCAGGTCATAGAGTTCCTTCTCATAGAGCTTGTTCGGGTAGCGGTTCTTGTACGGATAGGCGCCTTCGCGGAGCTTGTCCGAAAGAGCGTTCATGTCGATGGGCTTCTTCGGGAAGAGGCCCGCCTGATGCGCCTCCTTGACGAGCAGCAGCTTGAAGAGCGCGTCACGCTCCGTCTGCGTCAGGTCGCGGTTGAGCATCTTGAACACTTCGGCGGCCGACTCTTCGGGGGAGACGAGCGGCGTGTCGCGAAGCTTGTCGCGAAGATAGGTGACGACCTGCGTCATCGAGTCGAACGAATGGGGTTCGACATGCTTGGGTTCAAGGGCAGCCACGGGATAGAAGGGCTTCCTATCAACGTCAACGACTTCAAGGGTGCTGCCGCCGGTGGGTTCGACGGCAGACTTGTGAGAATGATCCTTGGCCATGTGCGTACTCCTTTCTGATTTTCGCTGTCACGCATAAGCACGTGGGATAATATTATCGCCGCCTGTAACGAAATGTTATGGGCGATGTCCCCTAAACGTTACGACGCGCGGTCCTGACTCATGGAACCGCCGCAGGCGATCTGCAAGGGAGAATGGCTCCCGTTGCCGTCAATCATAATCCACGACGGCGCGCATGAGAATTTCCGCACCTGAGAGGAAATCCGAAATTCGCATCGCCTCATGCGGGTTGTGGGACCCGTTCTGGTTGGCGACGAAGAGCATGCACGTGGGCACGCCCGCGCTCGTCATGACCGCGGCGTCGTGGCCCGCTCCGCTCGCCATCTGAAGATGAGGTATGCCGTGATCCGTCGCGGCCTTGACGAGCCGATTGAAAAGGATTGCGTCGGGACGTGCCGCCTCGCCTACGATGACGTCGTCGAAACTGAACTTCACGCCGCGCTTTTCTTCGATGGCGGTCGCCTCTTGAAGAAGGAGGTCGTGGAAGGCGCGGATCGTCTCCATGGAAAGGCTTCTCATGTCGAGCCCGAAGCAGACGTCGCCCGAGATGATCGAGATGTCGGCCGTCGAAGGCGTGTTGATGACGCCGCAGGTGAAGACCAGATCCTTGCCGTCATGGAGCCAGGCCTCCCAGTGCCTGTTCATCACGTAAAGCAGGTCCGTCAGGGCCGCGACGGCGTCGTGCCTGAATTCATGATCGACTGCGCCCGAATGCGCGGTCTCGCCCTCGACGCGGCAACGCTTGTGCCTCAGATACCCGCGAATGCCGGTAACCACCGCCGCACGGTTGACGGGCTCCTTGTCAAGCCTCGGTCCCTGCTCGATGTGAAGCTCGACAAAGGCCGCAATCTTCGAGAGATCCATGAGCGGCTCTCCCGACGCGATGCGCTCGACGTCGACCCCGCGCTCAAGAAGAACGTCCTTCAGAAGTCTCCCCGAATCCCTGCGAGGGAGTTCGAGCTCAAAGGGCTTGAGCTGGCCCGTCAGCGCCAGACTGCCCGCATAGGCACGTCCGAATTCCGGGCACTCCTCCATTCGGAATGCAACGATACAGAAGTCCCGTTCGGGTACCCTATTCGTATCCTTCAGATATTTGGCCACGGCGAGCGGCGCGACGATGCCGGCAAGCCCATCGTAATTGCCGCCCTGCGGAACGGAGTCGGAGTGCGATCCCGAGACGAAGGCTGGCAAATCCCTGTTGCGACCTGGCAAAGTCATCCAGAGGTTGAGCGCAGCATCAGCATGGACTTCAAGACCGATCTCGCGCGCGGCCTCGGCGAGTCTCTCGTGCACCTTGTCTTCTTCGGGCGTATACCCCTCGCGCGTGACGCCGCAGGTGTCGGCGGTGAGCTTGCGGATGTCTTCAAAGAGACGAGTGCAGAAGTCTTCAACGTGGTCGGCGAATTCGGTCATGAGGCGGTTCCTCTTCCTATTGGTTTCGGCTGGAGTGAGTGGAGTAGGGATCGGTTGGATTGGATTGATTGTTCAAGTGTACCCCTCGATGGACCTGAGCTGATGAAGGGTTCTGCGGAGCGCGAAGCCATGCGGTAGCCGGTGACGAATCCTGCAGATCGTCGAAGTGCGGAATGCCGGGTACAAAAAACCTCCGGCATTCCGAAGGATGCCGGAGGCGGGGATCCCCGCCGCCCCGGATGGAGAGAGGGAGAAGGCGGCGGAGAGGGAGACGATCAGTATCAGAAGAGATACTTCATGTTGAGCTGGCCATAGAACTCGCGATGGTCGTTGTCGCCGAAGGCACCACCGATCTGGCCGCCGAAGGAGAGGGCGTCCTTGCGGGCTTCAAGACCGAAGCCCACGCGGCCGACGTTTTCGCTCCAGACGTCGAGGTTGGTGTTGATGGCGGCAGCGCCGAACTTCGTCGTGGCTTCGACGTCCGTGTCACCGAACGTGTGGACATAGGCCACGTCGACCGTCGGACGGAGCGTCCAGCCGGAGGCGAGGTCCATGTTGCCCGAGAAGGCCACGCCGATCGGCATGCTCACGAGGTTCTGGTCCATGTCATCCACGGAGAGGCCCTTGGCGGTGTTGTAGCCGTCAGTGGCGACGCGCAGGTAGTTGAGACCGACGTACGGAACAGCCTGACAGGACTTGCTGATCTGGAAGGCCATTTCGCTGCGGGCACCGATCGTGAAGATCGTGGCGTCGATGTCGGCGGAGTCGCCGTCAGCGGACGTGACATCGTTCTTCGTCGTCATGAGGCCCATCTGGCCAACGAGGTTGAACTGGCCCATGCGCTTGGCAGCGTAGCCCTGAACGCCGTAGTAGTCCACGTCGTTCTTGACGCCGTCGTTGTCGCCTTCGCCTTCAACGTCGCCGGTTCCGAAGTTGCCCATGACGCCGAACGTCATGTCGCCCATCGTGTATTCACCGCCGACCGTGATGCCGCCGAGCTCGGTCTTCGTTTCAAGAGCGCCGGAGTCGCCGCCCATCTTGAGGGAGGTGCCCGTCACTTCAGCGAAACCCGTCCAGCCGTCCAGGAAGACGTTGGTGAGCGCAGCACGCTTCGTGGCCTGGTCGATGCCCATCGTGGCGGCTTCAATGCCGGCCGTCTGGACGCCACCCGCAGTAGCGAGGTTGAGGGCGCCGTTGAGGCGGGCTTCGCGCTGGCTGCCGGACGTGATGGCAGTGTTGGCTTGGTCAAGGAGGGAACCGATCACTTCGTTGTCGGCCATGCCGTCAAGGGCAGCGCCGTCAAAGTGTTCAAGGCCCGTACCGGCGAGTTCGGAACCCGTGGCGATCTTGAACGTGTACTGGTTGTCCTCGTTTTCAACCTTGACAACCTTGTAGAGGAGGTTGTCGACCGTGACGGTCGTGAAGCCTTCATGTTCGACCTCAACGACACCCTTGTCGGCCACGTGCACGTAATGAATCGTGGAACCCTTTTCGCCAGTGATCTTGCCGGTCACGTCGGTGGAAAGATTGCCTTCCTGACCGTCATCAACAGAGGCATCAACAATCAGCGTGCCGTTGGAACCAATGTTCACGCCATTCTTGGCTTTGGTCTCGCCAACGTTGATGCTGGCGTTGGCGAGATTGACCTGTCCGCTCAGGTAGAGACCGGCCTTTTCGTTGTACTTGCCGAGGCCGTCGCGGGCGTCAGAAGTCCTGGCGGTTGTGCCAAGAGCAAGAACGCCTTCCTCGACCACGAACTTGTTGGTAGGAGCGACCGTAGACTGAACGGCGAGGGCACCACCTTCCTTGACGGTCAACGTCTGCGAATCGTTGGCACTACTGATTGCACCAAACTCGTAATTGCCGGTGACCTCGACGCTGGTCTTGCCGCCCATGTCATAGTCTGCGCCGGTAACGAGGTCGCCGGACTCGAGCTTGTCGAAGCCCTTGATCACGATGCGGTCAGAGCCATCGAGCAGGGCGACTTCAGAGGCTTCAGTCTTGGAGAAGTCATAGCCGTTCACGAAGTTGAGCGTTGCCGAATCAGCGCCGGAACCGTCGATGACGGCGTCGGCCTTCAAGAACTTGAAGTCCTTGTAGATCGTGAGCGTGCCAGCAGCGACAGTTGCATTGGCCTTGCCCTTGTTATTGGCATTGGCGCCTTCCTCAAGCACGCGACCACCAAGGTAGACGTTGCCATTCAGGCTGCCGGCGTCGAGTGTGATGTTGGTCGTGTCAACCGCAGAGAGGGCGTCGTTGTAGCACTCATGACCTTTGCCATAGTTGCCGCCGATCGAGAGGCCGCCGCCGTAGATGTCGCCGTGGATCGTACCGCCGGCAACCGTGATGTTGGACGTGCCGACCCAGGTCGTGCCACCCGTGGAGGCGATGCCGCCGCCATAGATGTTGCCCTGCATGCCGGCCTTTTCTTCACCGATGACGCCGCCGGAGATGTTGATGTTGGCAACTTCAACACGCGCGCCCGCGGCATCCTTGGCAGAGCCATCTTCAGCGATGGCGATGCTGTTGCCCGCAGCCATGCCGCCGCCGACGATGGCAGCCTTGCCGTCCTGAATGGCCTTGAGCCCGGCCTTGAGGTACAGCTTCATGTCAGGCGTATCCTTGCCTTCACCGCTGGGATAATTTTCGACCTCGTTGAAGACCTCAACATGGAGACGGCCGACCTTGCCGCCGGCAACGTTGATGTTGACATTGCCGACATTGGCTTCGGCGTTGCGGGCGTCTTCATAGACACCACCAACCTCAGGGTTGGAATCGTCAACAGCGAGACCGCCGCCGAAGAGACCGTCGACGGAGCCACCCATCACGTTAAACGTTACATTGTCAACGTTCGCCTGAACGCCGAGGCCCTTATGGGCTTCCTTGGAACCCGTCCAGACAGCAACACCACCGCCCATCAGGCCGATCGTTTCACCGCCGGCGATGTTGACGAGAACATCCTCATCAACATTGGCAGAAGCAAGAACGTCTTTGCCCGTGAGAGAGTGACCGGAACCAACCGCGAACCCGCCGGCAACGAGGGCAACGTTGTAACCGCTGTTGACCTGGATGCCGACATTCTTCACGGAAGCGTCAGCCTTGGGCGAATGTTCGCCATTATCGCCACGCACGCTGTCGTCATAGCCAAGGGCAATGCCACCGCCGAGAACGCCAATGGTAGCGCCGTCGTAATCGTCAATGGCCGTGGCAAATTCGACGACCTTGTCAACCTTGGCCTTGCCACCGGAGGCACCCAAATTCTTGATGGCACTGATAAGACCGCTCTTCCAGGCGACGTCAAACGTCTGATCCGGCTTTGCTTCGTTGCCGCCGAGAAGGATCGTGACATTGTCAGCCTTGGCCGTACTGACTGCCGAAGAAGCAGGATGGTTGTTCTGATAGGTCGCTGCAATCCCGCCGCCCACAAGGCCGAGCGTCGTCATGCCGGTGCCGACCTTGATGGTGATGTCGTGCGATTCGGCCAAAGCCGTGCCCGATTCCGTCTTGACGGTCTCTGTGAGTTCAGGACTGAATCCCTTCAGCTTTTCGGAGATCTTCTTGCCCAGTTCGTTGATGGGCTTGAAGGCATCGTTCTCCGCATCAAGCGTCCCGTTGAAAAAATCCATCATCGTGCCGCCGTCAACGGAAAGGGCCATGCCGCCGCCCATGACGCCTGCTGCGAGACCATTCTGAAGATCGATGACAGTGGAGCCCTCGACCTTGGACACGGCGTCGCCACTGGCCATGCCGATCGCAAGACCGCCGCCGGCAATGCCGGCAGCAAGAGTGTTGATGGAGCCATGGGCTTCGTTACCCTTGGAGTTGTTGAGGGTGAAGTAAGAGTTGCCCGTCACGGTGGAATTGGAAACGCCGTCAAAAACAGCAATGGACGATCCACCTGCGAAGGCACCGGCAACGCACCCCGTACCCTTGACGTTCAGAATGGAATCGCCGTTGAGAGTCGTCGTGGTGTTGCTTGCATTGGTATAAACATAGCCTGTGATCTCGACAGGTCCTAAACTCTTTTTCTTGGAGATCGTCAAGCCACTGCCAATGTTGACGGCGGAACTAGCTCCGATGGGAGTGTCAGGATTTCTGTGTCTGGGGAGGTTATTCCAGGGGCAGCCCAACGAGGCTGCCCTTTGTTTTTTGTGATGCAGTATGCCAGACCTGATGCGATAGCGCGGGTAGTCTAATCATACCCCTTGTCTTACTCCATGGCACCTGTAAAGCGCTCGCCAAACAGCAGAGCGAACTGAGGCATGGCAGCAGACCACCTGGCTGTAGCACGCTTCCAGGAGGTCGTGAAATTCATGATAGCCAGGTAGATCAGCTTCCGGGCTGCGTCCTCACTAGGGAATAGAGTGCGCGTCTTGATCACCTTCCTGACAGCGCGGTTTAGCCCTTCAATCGCATTGGTCGTATAGATCAGTGTACGGATCTCTGGCGGGAACTGGAAGAACGGGATCACTTGCGCCCAGGCGCGTTCCCAGATCTGGATGATGGCTGGATACTTCTTGCCCATGTCCGTGCTTCCAAAACGCTCCAGAGCGCGTTCTGCAGCGTCGGCATCCACTGCCTGGTAGATGGGCTTCAGCTCCTTGCATACGGCCGCCCTGTCCTTCTGAGAGACGAATGAGGTGGATGCGCGGATAAGGTGGACGATGCAGGTCTGGTGGAGGGTCTGCGGATACACGGTTTCAAGAGCCTCCGTCATGCCCTTCAGGCCGTCCGTAACGGCGATGAGGATGTCCTCCACGCCTCGGGCCTTGAGCCCGTTGAACACGCTCGCCCAGAAGCTTGCGCCCTCGTTCTCGGCGATCCACATGCCCAGAACCTCACGCGTACCGTCCGTGCGAACACCAATCCCGAGATGAACAGCCATGTTCTTTACGGCTGCGCCGCTGCGGATTTTGACTCGAAGGGCGTCGAAGAAAGCGACGGGATACACACTTGCGAGCGGGCGATTCTGCCACTCCCGGACGTCCTCAAGCACTCTGTCAGTAACCTTGCTGACGTAGTCGGGGCTGATGTCCACCCCGTAGAGGTTGTCGATGAAGGCCTGGATGTCACGGGTGCTCATGCCCCTGGCGTACATGGCGATGATCTGCTCGTCCATCTTGCCGAACGAGCGGCTGTGCTTGGGCACGATGATCGGGTCGAAAGTGTTCTGTCGGTCGCGCGGAACGCTCAGCGGCAGAGGACCAAACTCGGTCTTCAGGGTCTTGTGGCTAAAGCCGTTGCGCTTGTTGGAAAGCTGGGGAAGCTCGTCAGCGGCGACCTCTTCAGGAGGCGTTTCAGTGGGCTGACAGCCTGTGAGATGGGCATCCATTTCTCCCTGCAGCATGGCTTCGACGAAGCGTTGGGAGAAGGTACGGACGGCCTCGGAGAAGGCTTCGGGGCCCAGCGGGCGGCCCGATGCTCGAAGCTCGGAAACGTACTGGTCGATATGGTTATCGAGGGGGTTGGTGGACTTCTTACGAGAATTGCGTTTGGTATTCGTGTTCATTGGATGCACCCGATTGGCGGGCTCCGATTATCCCATGGACACAAAATTTCTGACGCTCTCGCTCCGATCGCGCCGATAACGTTGCCGGATTCGATTTCAACAACAGAGTTGCCATGACGGACAATTTCCGTAGAGCGTGAAGCCTGCTTGCCAATCTCATTTTTGTCGAGAGCTAGATTGAGGGCAGGATTGAGCACTCGGTCAGCGCCTACCATTCCCAAAACAATCGGGGATGTATTATCTTCCGCGTCGCCGATAATCGTATGCGTCCCCTTGTCAAGGATGAGGATCGAGTTCGAATCCAGAGGCTCGAACTGCTTCTGCATAATTTCAATGATGTGCTTGTAGGTCTTGTTATCAGTGACCTCGGCTGCTATTCCCATCAAGTCATGACTACTCTTTTCCATGTAGTTCTGGCCGCCGGCATAACCAAACACGGTGCCGGTCTTGTTTTCCTCGTTAAACTGCCCCAAGGCCTCGATTATGACGGAAAGACCTTTATCTTTTGCATTGTTAAGGTCAACAATAAGCTGCGGAACGCTGGCGTTGGTCAGAATATGCGTTGTCTCACCCTTGCCGTTGAGGAACTTGAACGTTCCCTCGTTTTTGACGATCGAGTCATAAGTGAGGTCGCCGGCCATCGTACCGCCGGCCATCAGTGCCGTCACGGCGGCCGCAATCACCGTCTTCGTTCCCTTCGCCTGGACGGAGGATGTGGCTTCATTTACCACCATCAGGGCACCACGCGCCTTGTTGAAAACAACTTTGAATGTCGAGTTCATTACAATCTCCAGTTGCATGTCGAGATTTTTGAACGTGTCCATCGGTTGTGATGAATACGCGGTACACAGTTTCGGCTCTACACACACTACCCTCCGATAAGGGTAAACCCTTACTCTTGGGGGGCAGTTAATTTCAATTGATTATCACTGTGTAACAAACGAAAATGTGCTGTTGATATGAATTGACAAATCTTTTTTGAAGGTGTGGCTTGCTTGCAACACTAACCTAAAGGGATCATTCTCGGGGAATGGTCGATAATTTGTGATTCGCTTGATGCCGACAGTCAGCGATGCGGTTCCGGGATGCGCCTATTCTGATTCCGTTCGGGATAGTTTTTTTTGTGCGACTGTGCCATTGCCGGATAGACAAATGCCTGATGAAATGAATCAGTGCCGTGGTGCAAGAAACATCCCTCATTGTGGACGACATGTCAGGGCATGCTTTCTGAGCTGCGTGGCAGGGAAGGCATATCTGGCGCTCAAGAACATGCCCGAATGGATTGGAAGGCGTGACCGAAGTGCGTTGAGGTTCGAAAGGTGCACTCTTCAGGTAAAAGGCGGTCGGCAAAATGGCCGCAGGAAATGGGAACCTGCGGCCTTGCATGAATGTGGCGAGCGGCTACTTGAGGTACCTCGGCACCCTGCGCTTCGTGAAGAGGGTGGCGATGAAGAGGGTAACGGTGTAGAGAAGGGGCCAGAGGACGCCGCCCAGGACGGCGATGATGTTCAGCGAGGTTTCTTCAACGATGATGCTCTCCATGCCGAACCAGCCGGTCATCATGGCGACGAGCGGGCCGCCGTAGTACTGGTCGACGGCCGAGATGAAGACACAGACGAGGAGGGCGACGATGGAGGCGATGAGAGAGGCGCCCGCAGCACGGGTGATCGTCCTGCAGCGCATCATGGCGAGGCCGAAGAGAAGAATGTAGAGAAGGATCGAGGCGGGGTAGACGAAGGATGAGGACATCCATCCCGTGTAAAAGAGGATGCGCTCCCAACCAACTGCGGTGACCGCGACGGAAAAGGCTGTCGCGATGAGGGAGAGCACGATGACGATGAAGGATCCGATTCGCATGTAGGGCCTGTCTTCTTGACTTGTTGCGGGCAGGCTTCTGCCGTGAGGCGGGCTCCTGAAACGCCCTCTACGCACGGCATGCCATCGATAATACATTTTACCTGAAGCGGTGCCGGGCGGCCAAAACGAGACGTTGCAAAACGTATTGCGGCTGCCCTCAGGCCAGCCCCGTGAAACGTCTCTACCGCAGAGGCTCCGATCTGCACAAAATGCTCACGATTAGAGCATAAAGGAATCGGCATCCTGTGTGCTTTGTTATAATACCGGATCCGCCTCGACGATCGGGGCGACCCTCTGAATCCACGACGGCAATCAAAAACGGAGACATCGAATGACGGGAAGTCGGATATCCAGGAACTGCCCCAGCAGAACGTTTGACCGGCAGGAAGCCCTGAAGATCATTCAAGGGGAGAAGCCCTACAGCGACCTGACCGCTCGATTCGAGCAGACCGACACCGAGGACGTGATGTTTGAGGCTCTTGACGTCATCATTCCCTGGATCGCTTCCGCCTCCATGGAACTCAGCCTCACGGAGCACTGCGCCGACGTCTACAACTTCAACCGGATCTGTCTGCACATCCTTGAATGCGGCGGCGAGTGCGGTCTGGTGCATCTTCTCTGTGCGGAATCGTACCTGCTCAGGAACGAGGTCGACAACGCTGCCGCACACCTCAAGGCAGCCGAGAGCTTGGCGAAGGTCGAAGGCAACTCCTACGGATATGATCTTCGCAGCCTGGTGAAGGCTCGCAAGCACACCCTTCAGATCATCCGTGCCTTGTATGAACACAAGGAAGACAAGGCCGAAAAGCTCTTCAACAAGCTCACTTTCGAAGAGCAGATGGAAGACCCGTTCGTTCTTCGTCACATGGCCGAGACATGGGCCTTCCAGGGCTTCTTCAAGGAGGAAGAGGATCATGAACTCTTCGAGAAGAACCTCAGCAAGGCCCTCGAGACTTTCGGTCTCTACTTCGTGGCAGGAGGGTCTGCGCCCAGGGCCTACCAGGTTACGGCCGTCATTTTGAGCAGGCTGGGCAACAAGGCCGAGATGATCGAAACGCTTGAGGACGGTCTCGACTCGGTGGTCGACTTTGAGGACAGCGACGGCGTGCTGACTCTCTCGGTCATGTGCCGTGCCGCAGTCACCGGAGGCGACCGGCTCTGCGACGAAACGCCGAGGGACTACGCACTCGACTTGACGAAGGCCGAGCGCATCGAGTGGATGCGCAGCCAGTATGAGCGCGGTGACGAGGGCAAGCGCGCGATTCTCGAAGTGACGTCGCCGATTCCTCTCGACAACTTCAGCCGCGTCGAGCTTGATTTCATCGCGCGTGCCGCACTTGACATGCAGGACCCGCAGAAACTTGAGGCAGTTCTGGATGTTTCCGGCAACAACAAGGACGGCAACCTCATCAGGCTCTCGCTCGTCTGCGGTCTGCTCCAGCTGAAGGGTAACTGGAAGGAGGCGCGCCATACCGCATCCTTGGCTGCGCGCTTGCTCTTTGACGGGAACATTGAGCAGCATTTTGCCGTCGACACGGGGCTGCTGCTCTTCACGTACGTCGTCGAAGGTTTCAAGCAGGATGGTGACATGTCGGTGATTGACACTTTCGTCAATAACATCAAGCCTGAGTGGGGCATGCTTCGCCAACTCGTCTCCATGGCGGCCGCAGGTGAGATCCTCGAGAGTAGCTTCGGCAGCAAGGAAGACCGCGTGAAAAAGGCCAGGGGCCTTCTTGAAGCCCTGCCCGAAGAGGGCAGGGATGCCGACTGGTTCTTCCTGATGCTCAGGTGCCTGGTTCTTGCCGAAGATTACGACGAGGCGAAAAAGGTCGCAGCCAAGACGAGGAAGTTCCTCGACGAATACGCCAGGAACCTGATCGAGCAGGCCGAGGCGCAGGGGTATTACGGCACCCAGTCCGAGCTGAACATGCTTCGTCGGAACCTCGCGATTATTGAAACCATTCTCAAGGATCACGACTCCATCAAGGATTTCTTCAACAAGAGCACCGTCGCTGAGCTCGACAAGTCGCACCTCAAGGTCGAACGCATGATCCCGAACCCGAACGGCCCCGCCATCATGGTCTGCTCTCATCCTGTAGACAAGCACATCGTGCGCATCGTGGCCGTGGCCGAACTGGCGATGAAGCATGTGATTGATGGCGCCCAGGCCGAAGTCTCCGGAGCGATCACGAACGAAGAGGCCGATGCGGTCAAGCTGTCCGTGCTCACGATTGCCGCCCCCGCAGAAGAGGTGAAGAAAATCAACGCAAGCGACTGGAGAGTGCTTCTTCTTGACGCCATCTCACGTCAGATGAACCAGGAAGGCAAGATGCCCGAGCCCGGCTACATGGTCACGTGCACCAGTTCGCCCACGTTCCCCAACACGCCGTTTGCCGGCATGTGCCTTTGCGAAGCCTGGGACGCCGTCTCGGCCTCGCTCAACTCGATCGCCATATATGAGCTCGTGCCGCTCTACGCCAACGAGTGCGATTTTGCCGCGCTCTACGGCCATGAGAAGCTTCTTGAGCGCCTGCAGAAGACGAACTTCTGGCCCGTGTCGATTGATCGAGAAGACTGCTGCGCCTCGGCCGAATGGCGCCCGCTCATTCCCAAGAGCCAGATCCGCCCGATGATCGAGGGTCCGATGGCCACGGCCTATGCCTGGGTGACGCCGGGCGTTCTTCAGAAGGGTGAGGACATCGGCATTTTCTACCGCAGGAAGCCCGACGGGGCATTCTCGGGCTGGGTGTTCCTCGGCACAAGCGAACGCATGGACGAGAACCTCACGTCCTCGAAACTCCTTCAGATCGACCTCAACACGCTCGCCAACTACGCCCCCTACATCGTGGGCTTCCTTGATGCGGAGGAGAAAAGCGCCTTCAGGCACGACGGCTGCGGCTCGGTCTCGAAGATCGAGTACGCCACCATGAAGTACGCAGGCATTCCTGATGCCGGCGGCAGGCGCCTGAGCTGATCCCTCAAACCAATGCCCGCATTCGACGGAAACCGTCATCTGCTTGATCTTGCCTTGAATCGGACGCGACTTTCTGAATCGCACGAAGCCTGCCTTCGGGATGCGGACTCGACCGTTGGCCTCGTCCCAATCCGTCGGGCGAACTTGCGGAATGCGGAAGGAATCCCTGTCGCCCCGAGCTTGGAACTTTGGGAAGCCCGTTTCTTAGCCTTGAACGCTTGGATTGCAGCAGACGCGTCCATCAGGCACTGTTGAAGTGCCTGAGAAGGCGCTTCCTGCAACCACAACATGTCGTCTTCCTTTTTCCACAGCACCAACCGTCCGGCCAGCTCCGTGTACTTGAGAAAAGGAACCTCTTGTTCAAGGCACCGCTTCTGCAGTTCTATCGCCTTGTTCCACACGAAACGCCGACACCCGGCAGCTTGAGCGAAGATTCGCTTCTGCTCCCGGGTAGGCATCAGTTCGAACTTGTAGGCGATGTTGGCTTTCATGATTTCAATCCTACACCGTCCTTTTCGAGGACGCATGCTTCGCACGAGTTTGTGCGAAGGGGATTTGAGCACCTATCATCCCGGCGGTTAAAACCGCGGGTTTTCTCGGCTCGACTTTATCTAACGGGCCGTAAAACCTCTCCATTCATGGGGAGGATATAAGGCCCAAATGGGCATTTGGTCGTAAAGCACGCATTCTTAAAGGAAGTGTGCCATGATGTTCATATGAAGATCACCTGCGCCTTTCAATACGAACTCTATGTTGACGAGACCCGACGTGCGGCCTTGAGCCGAAACGCCGGTTGCCGCAGGTTTGTCTTCAACAAGGCGTTGGGGATCCAAAACGAGCGCAAGTCTAAAGGTGAAAAGCTTCTCACCTACAAGGAGCTCGCCCACGAGTTGGTGCTCTGGAAAAAACAACCCGAGACCGCCTTCCTTCGCGAGGCCATGGCCCAACCGCTCCAGCAAGCCCTGCTCGATCTCGATCGCGCCATCAGCGACAGCTTCCGTCCCAAGAGCGATCCGGCACACAAAGGATGGCCGAAGTTCAAGGCGAAAGATATCGGAGACGGCTTTCGGGTTCCGCAGTTTGCTCCAGAACACATCGACGATGCCAACGGGCGAGTCAAGCTCCCGAAGATCGGCTGGATTCGATACCGTAGAACGCGTGCCATCGCGTTTGAGTGTGCGAACGGGACGCTCGTTCCCGGTGTCGTGAAACAGATTCACGTCAAGAAGGACTGCGGCCGCTGGTTCGTGATCTTCACGGTTGAGTTCGAAGTCCAGGCTCCCGACATGAAGGCGCTCGATGTCGGAATCGACGTCGGCGTCGTGCATGCCGTCGCGACGAGCGACGGACGATTCTACGATCTCGACACGGAGAAGATTCGCTCGATCGAGAAACGCATTGCGGGCTTGAAACGCAAGCTTTCGCTCAACCAGGAGTCGCGAAAGAAACTCGCGAAGTTGGGACTGGCGGAGCCTTTTGACAAGAAGCAGCCGAGTCGCAAGCGCCGTCAGCTCAAGGAGAGGATTCAAAACCTATACCGAAAGATTCGTTGCATTCGACAGGATTTCCACAGGAAGACGGCGCATGCGCTCGCGCAGGAGTACGGCTGCGTGTACGTCGAGGACCTGAAGGTGAAGAACATGACGGCGTCTGCCAAGGGCACCGTTGCGAATCCCGGCAAGAATGTGAAGCAGAAAAGCGGGCTCAACCGCGCCATCCTGCGCACGGGGTTCTACAGTCTTCGCCAAACAATCGAATGGCAACTTCTGAAAGTGGGTGGTGTGATGATTCCCGTCGATCCGAGAGGGACGAGCATCACCTGCCCGCACTGTCAGAGCAGGGACAAACGCAACCGCCCGACGCAGGCGATTTTCAAGTGCGTCAACGAAAGTTGCGGCTTCGAAGCGAATGCCGACGTGGTGGGCGCCCTGAACGTGTTGAGGAAGGGCCGGACAGGCCCGAGTGCACACAACAAAAGCACATCGCCCATGTAGTGAGTGTTGGGGAGCAAGGCTTTCGGCCTAAGGACTCGATGCCATCAATGGGAACCGCCCTTGAACCACGAGACCGCGTGGTCCAAGGAATCCCCGCCCTTTAGGACGGGGAGGAAGTCAAAAACACTCTGGAACACAAAACGCGCATCGGGGAGGCATTAACGAACAGAAACACCGGGGATCAAAATTGAGGATTGAGCGTTCTCCTCGCGTCATCAGAGATGAAGAATTCATTACGCTGATGGCATTGAATTGAACGCAGGAAAGGACGATCATCGTAACTCCTGAGCACTCAGCATGAACACCCGAAGTGATCAATGAGCCTTGCGATGTTCGTGAACTTCTGCTAAAAGGAAGACAGCGATGCCGCTCCAGATGAAGAGGAGGGTGAAGAGTTCGCCCCAGCCGAAACGCTCGTTGAAGAATAGGATTCCGAGCAAAAGCGTGAGGATCGGCGAGATGTACTGGCAGAATCCGAGCACGTTCATCGGGAGGTTGACCGCTGCGATCGTAAAGAAGATAAGCGGGATGGAGGCGACGATGCCGGTGCCGGCGAGACAGAGCGAAAGCTCGGGATTGACCGTCGGCAGGAAGTGATTTTCACCGATCGACGAAAGCCAGAAGACATAACCCAAAGCAACGGGCATCATCATGAGGCCTTCAAGCAGAATGCTCACCCAGGCGTCGAGCATGAGCTTTTTCTTGAGCGCCCCGTAAATTCCCCAGGTCGCCGAGACGCCGAGCGAAATCCAGGGGAAGTGGCCGAAGGAGACGATCATGATGAGCACGCCGGTCATGGCGAGCATCACGCCAGCGGTCTTCGTGCGCGAGAGGCGTTCATGGAAAAAGAGAACACCGCAGGAAACGGAGATGAGCGGCGTGAGGAAAGTGCCGATGCCGAGCTCCACAACGTGACCGCTCAGAACGGCGATCACGTTTATCCACCAGTTGAGACCGGCGAAGCACGCGGCGGTCGCGAGCAGAAGGGCTGTGACGGGGGAGGTGAAAATCGACTTGATGTCGGACCAGGCGGAGCGGAGTTTTCCGCGGACCGCCATCACGAGCGGGATGAAGAGAAGCGACCAGAGAATGCGATGGGCAATCACCTCTACGGAGCCGGC
Source organism: Sutterella wadsworthensis 2_1_59BFAA (assembly GCF_000297775.1). Classification (GTDB taxonomy): domain Bacteria; phylum Pseudomonadota; class Gammaproteobacteria; order Burkholderiales; family Burkholderiaceae_F; genus Sutterella; species Sutterella wadsworthensis_A. Next base: position 3,833 of record NZ_JH815521.1, on the reverse strand, counting down.
TCCTTCGAGCAGGTTCCAGTAGATGGGCATGAGCCCCCAGCTGAGATAGGAGACGATGGCTCCGGTAAGTCCGAGCCGGAAGTCCGGCTCCAGTCGTTTGGTCATTAAGCTTCTGCAGCACCTTCAAGATGAGAAAGGCCGTACTTCTCCAGAATGTTGCGCGCCCGCCTGATGCCTTCGTCGGAAATCCAGACCGCCTTGTGGTCACAACCGGAAAGATCGGAGGACTGCAAAAGATTGTCGAGCGTCTCCCAGTCGAAGCTACGCCAGCTGGCACGGGCGACCTGGTCGTCATGGTTCCACTTGAAGCGCTTCAGATAAAGGAGCGCGAGGGTCAGTTCCTCGATGCCGGCCTCAATGGCATCGTCAGTCAGAGTGTCTTCATTGTTTTTTTGTTCTTGCATGGAGGCTTCCTGGCTTTGTTTTGTTTTTGCTATCTCGACATTCTACCTGCTGTGGCGAAAACGTGCCCGAACGAGGCGTTTTCAGAGCCCGGAAGCCCAAAAGGGCCTATTTTTTCACGTTCTCAAATGCCTCTCTCTCCTTGTCGCACAGCTAAAGAAAGGATTTTCATGTTCATCTGGACGCAAATAAACGCGATCTTTCTACTGCAGGCCATCATCCATTCATCTCAAACCATTCAACCGCGCCATGTGAAGTGCCGTTTCTGTTTTTTTTGCGCCGTCGCCCGAGCACAATCATCCTTGAAGCCCCTCTTGAAAATCCTGTAGTCCTGAACCCCTCAAGGGGTAAATCGGATCGAAGGAAGAGATATAATATGTTAATGTCGTAGAATGTTCATTCTCGTGCGTTATTTGGAGCGTCCGTCGCCCGCACCAAGAAACTCGCGTCTTCGTTCTCCATCAGGGGTTTTCAGAAATGTCAACGGATTTTGAGGTCATGGTTCCGCCGGAGGGCGCCGATTCGGGCGCAACTCAGAAAGGCATGCTGTCGGCAACGGCCGCTGCAAATTCGGGACAGGTCAATGCGGCGCTCGCCTATCTCGCGACGCTTCATTCGCCGCAGTCGCGCAAGTCGGTGGCGTCAAAACTCAATGTCTTCGCCCGATGGACCGGCGCCGCCGATCTTCGAGACTGCCGTTGGGGAGAGATGAAGACCGAACACGTGCTCGCGTTTCTCGCTAAACAGGAGCGCGACGGCATTTCGGGCTCAACTTCGAACTGTTATTTGGCTGCCCTCAAGGGGGTCGCTCAGGCTGCCTGGCTCGCACGATCGATGGAGCACGAGGACTACCTTCGCATCAAGTCCCTGAAGCAGAGGCGTATCTATCGACTACCTACGGGGCGCGCGCTTTCCTTTGACGAATCCCGAAATCTTCTCGCGGGGTGCGATGCGGACACGGCGATCGGCGCCCGCGACCGCGCCGTCATTTCACTCATGCTCGGCTGCGGACTTCGCCGCGGAGAAATTCCCGGCATCCGCATCGACAAGCTCGATCTCTACAACCGTTCCCTCACCCTGATAGGCAAGGGCGACAAGGAGAGGAGGGTGTTTCTTCCGCCGCCAGTCGCACAGGCAGTCGAAATCTGGATTCGTAGCTGGCGTGGCACAGAACCAGGATTGCTTTTCGGACGGATCTACAAGAACGGCCGGATTTCCATTACCGACGCTCTCGATTCGAGTTCGATCGGTCGGATTACGAAACGCCGCATGGAGTCCGCGAACCATGAGTCGGCGACGGCACATGATCTCCGACGAACATTCGCCACACGACTTTTCGCGAACAATGTCGACATCGTGACCGTCAAGAACATGATGGGGCACTCGAACATTTCGACCACCGCCATGTACGACCGTCGAGGTGATGATGCAATGAGAAGGGCGGCAGAAAATGCAGTTCTCTAATCATGGGAGTTCAGATTGACAACCTATTTCCGGGACTGATGACGGGCCGCCCGGGCGTCAACCATCCGGACGTCATAAAGTCACGCGTCTCCAGTCCAAAAGCCAATGGAAAATTGCCTGCCATACTGGTATAGTAGGTTCCCATTCGTCATTGTCGCGATGCCCTGAAACTTTCTACTGCAGGGGCAGATTTCGATTCTGCGTTTTCATCGACCTGCTTCCGATCATGCATGCAGCTCTGTCCGTGATCATTTCGACCTCGAGGAATTCCTCATAGAGAAGCGGATATGGGCGCGTCCGGCTCTCTCATTGAGCCTCCTAGTCAGCCTGTCGTAAAAATTGTCGAGGCGATCTATAAAGCGAATTGCAATATTAAAATGAATAGCATAATGATACCCCCCTCTAAGTTACGATTCAACTTGCCTTTCAGAGCATAGGTTAATGCTTTAATTCTGCCGATCACGCTCTATCTTTTCGCAGTCTCCTTCATTTTTCTGACAAATGCCTTTCTGCTCGGCACATACAAACATGCTTTCGGACACGCTGGCTACACTTTGTTGACAGCCGTCGGTCTTGCCGGATTTTTGTACGTCTTTCGCAAGGATCGACGAGATCTTGCGGCCACGCTGATCTTGTATTTGCTTCTGAATGTGCCGGGCGCCATGATGTACTGGGATGCAGATTCGAATGTTAGAGATGTCTTCGGTCTGCCACGGAGCCTCACGAAGAACAACTGTTGTGCGATCTCGCTTGCCGTATTAATTATGTTTTTTACGGCATCTTCGTGCTTTTTCCAGAACAGATTCGTACAGAGGCTGATCCGTCTGGTTTCCGCAGTACTCTGGGGTGCTGCCGTCTCATTGCCGCTTGCTTTCATTGCATACTGGTTGTCTCATGATGGCTTGATGAACGCCGACACGTTGATTGCGATCTGGCAGACCAATCCCAGCGAAGCGGTCGAATACTTCTCGTATAAGGGCGCGATGTTTACGGTCGGCGTTTGTTTTTTTGCCGTCCTTTTGTCCGCCATCTCAATCAGAGCGCTAACCTGTCGTCAAAGCATTGGCATCTTCAGCCGGGCTGTTCCAGTCATATCCGTCATCATGCTGGCCACGAGCATCGCAGCAGCCATGAAAAACGCAGGGAATCTCACTACGAACATCGTGACTGCTGCTGTCGAAAAAGTGCAGGAACTCAATTCATTCGAAAGCAAGCTGGAGGAACGGAAATCCCTGATTGCATCCCTCGAGGGCATCCGAGAACAGGGGCGCCACGGTCTTTACGTCGTCATTGTCGGGGAATCCCAGACTCGCGACAGGATGTCTGCCTACGGCTATGAGAAAGATACTACCCTGTGGTTGACACGTCAGGCGGTAGACAATCATTTCGTTCTCATGCAGAATGCCTATTCCTGCTACCCAAATACTGTTCGATCCCTTGAACAGGCACTTACGGCCCGCTCACAATTCACCGACAGACCTCTCGCCGAGAGCCCCTCGATCGTGGAAATTGCCCGAGCAGCCGGCTACCATGTTTCGTGGTTGAGCAACCAGAACAGGCTGGGCGGCTGGGACTCTCCAACTACCGTTATCGCCAACGAGGCAGACCATCAGGTCTGGATCAACGAAACCATCGGTGAGAAAATTCAGAGCCGGCATTACGACGATACACTTGTGGACGAACTTCGAAAGATACCTCTAAACAACCTCGGCACTTAAGTGGGAGGGTTTCGATACAGTCGAGGCTTTTCGCCTCGGGGTTGCCCCCGATTTGCTGTCACTCCGACCACGAAATCCTTGCTGACGCAGCCCTTGTACGGTAAGGGACGGAATCCCCCGCCGTCGGAACCTCCCGAACTCGCGCTCGGTGATCCCTTCTCGGGCTTGAATGACTACGACACCGGCGTCAAGCCAGGCTGTTACTCCGGCTAGAACGGCCTCACGGATCCGTTCCGGGGCGTAGGTTTG
>NZ_JH815520.1:175020-193996 GCF_000297775.1 Sutterella wadsworthensis 2_1_59BFAA | reverse complement strand
TTCTCTTCTATGATGTGAACTTCCTGTAGAATGGTAACACGCAAACTTTAAAAAATCGTATCCCGCACCGATAAAAATTCTGGCGATCTCCTGTGGTTCAGGAAGATCGCCTTCTTATTGTTTTGTTGAAATATCGTGTAGAATATGCTACTGTAAATATCCAAAAGGATAACACCGGAATTTTGAATTTTTATGGGTCATATTTACTGGGAACTCCCTGAGATTCCGATCCCGCCGCAGGCATACGTCAACAAGAACGACGGACGCGTCTTCCTTATGTCACGTGACAGTCGAAACGTGCGTCGCCGCAAGTCCATCGGACACGCTACCGGTAACGGGAACATGTATCCCAACGATACCTTCCGCTTCTTGTTCCCAAATCTTTGGAAGGAACACTACGGTGAGAAGCAGTCCCTGCCGCCTCATATGCTCTCGCTTGGCCCGTATGCAACCTTCCTTGCAATCGCTGAACGCAACGGCCTTTATGACTTGCTGCATAAACACTTCGGACCGCTCTATGGCAACACCGTCATGGACTATGCCATGTTTTCCGCGGCCGATCGCTCCAACAGCACGCATCTCTTTGAGGACGCCATGCGCATGCGCGTGTGCTTCTCCAAGGATCGACACGCTGACTCCTGGTACTCTGAACTCTTCAGCAAGAACCTCCCGCTTGATGCCCTGCACCAGTTCAAGATCGACTGGATCAAACAATGCGCCAAGCAAGGCTGTAGCAAGGTTTGGCTCTGCATTGATGGCTCGAATAACAACTGCGAGTCGGAAGCAGGCGAAATCAATGAGTTCGGGAAAGCCAAGTCACTCAAGGACGTGCCTATCGTCAGCTACATGTGGGCTGTCGATGCCACTACCGGACGGCCCATCACTTGGTTCGTTAACCCTGGCAGCATGATCGATGCCAAGGCTTTTCGAGGCATCGCCCAGTTCCTCGCTGCTTCGTCCATTAGTGTCGAAGGCCTCATCTCTGATCGCGGCTTCTGCACGCAGGATGTCATCGACCTGGCAGAGGAGTGCGGACTTCGCTACATCATCATGCTTAAGGGCTCCACCAACGGAGCACAGACACTCTTCGAGCGCCACGGCGCAGAGGTGCGTTGGAACGTTCGCAATATTCTCAACAAGAACGGCATCTTCGGCACGACGGACAAGGCCAAGATCTTTGCCAACAGTTCTAAGGAAAACTGCATCGGGCTCTTCTTCGACGGCTTGAGCAGTGCGCCGCGTGCCGTGCGTTTCATCAACAAAGTGCTCGACTGCTCCATGACGCTGCGCGCCGAGATTGCCGCCGGCAAGCCCAAAGTTAATGTCCCTGCGGCAATGAAGAAATTCATTGAGATTGCAGAAATCAACGGCAAGAAGGAAGTACTCTTTCGCTACGAGGCCTGGCAGCAAGAGGCAGACCGCAAGGGCTTCTACGCCATTGCGTCCTCCGATGAGCTTTCAGCTGCCGAGATCCACAGTCTTTACGGCCTGCGTGATGCCTCGGAAAAGCAGTTCTCCATGCTGAAGTCTCAGCTCGGCTCGCACGTTACCCGTGTACAAAGTCGCCAGAGCATCGAAAGTAAGCTCGCCGTGGCTTTCATTGCGAGCGTCATCCGCACTGAGATCCTGATTGCCTGCAGAAAGCTGGAACTCGATGTCAACCAGATGATCCGGCATTGCGATCGCTGTCAGCTCATGCTCCTGCCCGATGGCGTCTATGCCTTTGTGGACAATCTGTCGGCTCGACTGAAGCGCTTCCTCGAAGAGTTTGGAGTGACGCCCGAGATTCTGAAGCGCCTGAGCGAGGAAACGAATGCTCGCCTGAGCAATCCGATGCAGAGCCAAATTCGTCGGCTCCCGCAGGGAGCCGACGCTCCCAAGCCTCCCAGGGGCAGACCTCGCAAAGAGAAGTCGGCAGAGGACGATGACAAGCCAAGGCGCAAGCCGGGGCGACCCAAGGGCAGTAAAAATAAAAAAACGCTCGAGCGTGAACGCCTGGCGGCGGAAACTGCGGCAAAAGGTGTACTGCCGCCTGAAAAAGTAAAGCGCAAGCCCGGTCGCCCCAAAGGCAGCAAGAACAAGAAGACGCTGGAACGGGAGGCGCGTGAACGCGCGCTGCTTGAACAAGCTGGGCAAAAGCGAGGCCGCGGCAGACCGAAAGGGAGCAAGAACAAGGCGACCTTGGAACGCGAAGCCAAGGAAGCAGCAGAGGCTATGAAAAAGGCTCGAGACGGTCTGGATGAAGGCTGAATATTTCCTCTGAAGCTGTAGCTGTTGTTACCGTTCTAGAGGAAATTCACGAATGGAATGGCTTGCGAACTGTAATCCTGCCGTTGTCTTGATGGAGTCATGCAAAGGTTCCACGGTTCGTGCACGCAAGATTGCCGATCTCGGCCATGACTCACGCCTTGTCAAGGGGGCTGATGTCAAAGCATTGCGCAATGTTTGTCAAAAGGACGACATACGCGATGCGGACTACATTGCTCGACTCTTCTACGTCCCCGGCACTAAATATGTCTTCGTGAAGAATCAACGCCAGCAGTCGCTGCAATTCCTGCAGAACGAGTACAAGAGCCTTCAGGAGTTGCGGATCTTAGTAGGGGAATCAGATCCACACCTGTCTCGAAGAGTTCGGCTATTCTCGACCCAAGTCCCAATCATTCGTTCAAAAACGCATGATTGCTCATCTGGAGAAAAATACGGAACTAATCCCTGAGGAAGTGATGTCTTCTTTTCACCGCCGACGCGACATGTGGCTAAACCTGTTTGAGCAAGAAGAGGAAGCTAAAATGCGCATGGAGGAAATTGCCAAGACGGATGACGATGCCCAACGCATTATGACCGGTCCGGGAGTTAGAGCTCAGACGGCAGTTGGAATGCTAGTGCACATCGGCCGCGACATCGGGCGTATCAAGTTTGCCGCCTCCATTGGGCTTGTTCCCAAGCAGAATAGCACCGTGGGCAACAATTTGACGTTCTACTCCCCCACCAAACACCGAATACCTTCATCGTTAAGGCTGTTGCCAAGCAGGATCGTGACTTGTTCTCTCTGTTGTGATTAGCAAAACTCCCGAAGCGCTTAGATTAGTTTTCGTGATCTAGCACCCCGGGAGTTTGTTTTTTGGGATTACCAACCGAGGGAACAAAGTCGTCTCGGTAAGTTACGAGCTAAGCTCAATGGACTTCTTAGAATTCGAAGTTGGCACCGATATTGTAGGTGACATGATCGAAACCGCTGAGGTCGGAAGCAATACCGGCCTTAAGGGCGAAGTTTTCATTGAAGCGATAGCCAGTACCAAGAGCCATTGCCTGTTCGGAGTCATAACCACCGATAGCAGCGGTGACGTTGAACTTGCCAACGCTGTACGGCTGGAAGAGACCGTTAAGAGCAGCCTGAGCAGCGAAGCCCTTCTTCATCTTGTCGTCGAGCTTGTCAATACGGGAATTGACGGCCGCGAAGTTGTTCTTCATTTCAGCGTAATTCGCCGCGATGGCATTCTTATTGGCTTCGATGTTGGCCTTGTTCTTTTCGATATTGTTCTTATTCACGCCAATGTTCTGATCCTGAGCATGGTCGTGGAATTCATTCTCAACAAGCTTGTTCTGGAGCTTATGAATATCGTCGGTATTAGCCTTGATGTTGGTCTTGTTCTTGTCGACGGCCGTGTTGAACGTCGCGGTGTCGACCTTCTCAGCAAGCTTGGAGTTTACGAGCAAAGCATTGTTGGCATAGGTCGACTTATCCAGCTTCGAGTTATCCAAAGTCGTGAAGTTATTATTAATTTTGGTCACGTCGGCAACACCGGATCCATTATCGACCGAAGGCATGGCAGCAAATGCTGTAGCCGAGAAAGCACCAACGACCGCAACTGCAAGAATCGATTTGATCATTGTCTTTTGCATTCTAGAAAATTCCTTGATATCAAAGGTTAATGCACGTTGTTAACAACAAAACAACAGTAAATGTAATTATACTGCAAATCGCAATTATCTGGATGGGGGGGGGGGGGTTACCTAAAGAACTCCCCCTTCGCCGAAATCGCCTCTGTTACAGGTGTTTGTTCGTCTAACTCCTCGTTGCATTCTGGCAAAATTACCTCACGACATCCTTGAGACCAAGTCCGTCCTCAGGGCGATTGTATGATTTGAGAGGTGGCCTCGGGTTGTAGTCGCCTGCGGCACTAGCGAAATCTTCAGAAAAAGGCTTGATATGCCGAGCCCTTCTGTTAGAACAGACCTATGGCCCATAACGTAGGTGATAAAATGGCATTCAAAGTCCCCGCCGAGATCCACGAACTCGTCCCTGAAGAACTTCGCTCCAAGTACGGTATCTACTGGAGTTCCAAAGGCGAGCGCTACTACGTGTTCCGTGACGTTGCCCATGTCTACGATCCGTCGAAGAAGCGCTCGTCAGTCAAGCGCGTCGCGTTGGGGAGCATTAAGGACGGCGTCTTCACGTATAGCCCGTCTTACCTCAAGACGCTCAAAATCGCCAAGCTTCAGGAACAAAACGAGACGCTATCCAAGTCCGCCGCCTCCGGTGAGACGAGGCGCCCCGAACCAACGACCGTGGTCAAGCCGAAGGTTGTACGAGAAATTCAGAAAGCGCTCGAGCCCGTCGTCGATCCCCGTCTGCACCGAAAGAAGGTGGCGTACCCCCTGCAGACCGTTTTGACGGTGGTACTGCTCGCCGCCTTTGCCGGTCTCACCAGTGCGGTGAGCGCCGCGGTCTACTGGAGGCAACATCGTGCGGAGCTTGCCGAACTCATCGACGACTTCCCGGAAGAGGATATCTCGCACGACACGATCAACCGTGTTCTTCAGCTCATCGATGCCGAACAATTCCACGGCCTACTGACTCGTATGACGAGCGGACTTATCTCTCAAGCGGTCAATCGCGTCTTCCACATCGACGGTCAGGCTGTCACCGCCTCCAAGTCCGACACCGCGCTCAAGGGGCGCTATGTGTTCAACGCGTACGACTCGATCAATCAGGTCGTCGTGGCTAGCCTGCTCATAGAAGAGAAAAAGAACGAGATCTCAACGGCCATTGAGCTTCTCTCCATGCTCGATCTCAAACCGGGCGACCTCATCACCGCCGATGCCATGAACACGCAGAAAGCCTTGGTTCAGTACCTCGCTGAGAGAGGCGTCGGGTACTGCCTCGCGATCAAAGAGAACCACCCGACGCTTCAAAAGGAAGTTCACTTTCTTTTCGCAACTGTCGAAGAGAGCCGCAGGCGCAAGTGCCGGACGCTTGATGCGGATCGAGGTCGAATCGAGGAGCGAAGCGTGACCGTCCTGCCAGCTTCCCTCTTGTCCAATCGCTTCCACCAAGAGTGGAACGGCCTTAAAGGCGGTTGCATCGTCAAGGTCACGAACAACACGGAAGCCAAGGGGAAGCGAGGGCGAAATTCAAGTCAGACTCGCTACTTCATGACCACGATTCCGTTCTCCGAGGACGCGGCCGCGGTTGCCGGCGAAATCATTCGCCGCCATTGGAGCATCGAAAACAACGTGCACTGGGCGCTCGACGTGAGCTTCGATCAGGACCGGATGCAGTGCACTAACGCGAACTACCTGAGCAACCGTGTGACGCTCAACAAGATCGCGCTCAACGTGCTCCGCGCGGCACAGAACGCTACGGACGTCAACGGCCGGCGAAACTCCGTCAAGACGATGCAGCAACTCTGCTCGACGCCCGCTGGCGCCATCGAAACCATGGGCACGGCCCTGGGCCTACAAGGTTTGCTTGACGGTGTCAAGGGCTAACCCTCGAAAAAGTCATGCGATTGCCCTGCATCAGCCCGCACTCCATCCGCACAGGGAGCCGCGCACCCGCGTGACGCTCCCATCTGCCTTATCGACATTCCTCAGCCTCCCCCGAGTCTCTGCCCGCCCCCTTCGAAAACGCCCGTCTCCCCTCTCCCCGAGTCGTTTCAAGACGACGCGGCCTCGCTCTCGAGGCGGTCCAAATCCCGTCTCCTGCCCCTTCTTCAGGGTTAACACCACCTCCCACGGCCACCTCCCCCGAGCCGTATTTTTCTTTCTTAGCAATCCTTAAGATTTGGCACAGAAGGAAGCGGAATCATCCGCCCGCTTCCAACCCATCTGCCCGCATTCACCCCCGGGCGCGTCAGGCTGATCCTCCACTTCCTGCGGCGCGCCTCATGAATCCGGGCGGCCCCACAAGGAGAATGACATGCTTTTGAAGTCTTATCTGGCAGCCGTCGTCCTGACCTTTGGTCTTGCATCCGGCGCTCATGCCGCCGCGGTCACGATCAATGGTCCGCACGCCTCTCTCGACTGCACGACCTGCCACGCCAACGGCCAGTTCAAGGCCCCCGCCAAGGAAACCTGCTTCCAGTGCCACCAGTCCTATCAGACTGTCGCTGAACGCACCGCCAAGATGAATCCCAACCCGCACAGCAATCACCGCGGCGAAAAGGATTGCAATGCCTGCCACAGCATGCACGGCAAGTCCCATTTCGAATGCAACGACTGCCACAACTTTGCGATCCGCATGAAGGGTGAATGATCATGACTGAAAAGATGCTTTCCCGCCGCCATTTTCTCGGCACCGCCGCCACCGCCGCCGCTGCAGGCGCCGTCGCTCCGGCCTTTGCCGCCTCCACCTCCGCCTCCGGCATGCCCGCCAAGTGGGACATGGAAACCGATGTCGTCGTTCTCGGCTGCGGCGGCGCCGGCATGATGGCCGCCTGCCAGGTTGTCGACGCAGGCAAGAAGGTCGAAGTCTTCGACGCCGGCCTCTCCCCGTTCCATACTGCCACCAATCTCTGCGGCGGCCTCTTCACCGCCTACGGCTCCAAGCTCCAGAAGGCCGACCCGACCATCAAGGACAGCTGGGAGGCCTTTGCAGAAGACATCATGGCCTACGGCAACTACATGAGCCTCAAGGAACCGGTCTACGCCTTCGCCAAGCACTCCGGCGAAGCCTTCGACTGGCTTTCCGACCACGGTCTTGCCGCTCATCATCTTGAAAACTACGCCGGCCACACGCATCGCCGCGCCCATCGTCAGGATTCCTTCAAGGGGCGCGACTACATCGAATGCCTCGTGAAGCAGTTCGCCGAACGCAAAATCGAGATCCATCACTCCATGCCCGTCACGCGCTTCTGGTTTGATGAAAAGGCCAACCGCGTTGTCGGCGTCCAGTGCGGCCGCGACGACAAGGTCGTCAACTGCCGCGCCCGCCTCGGCGTCATCATGGCCACGGGCGGCATCACGGGCACGCCCGAGTCTCTTGACCGCTGGGTTCCGTCCGTCGCCGGCAAGGGCGTCGTAATCGGCGGCCCGAACAACGACGGCTCCGCCATGCTCACCGCCGTGCGCGACGTCGGCGTTCCGCTCTCCCACATGCAGTACATCGCCTCGTATCCCTGCGGCATCGTCACCGGCGGCCGCAACGGCCCGTACTGCCGCTGGTGGTTCATCACCAACCAGGGCGGCATCCTCGTCAACAAGAACGGCAAGCGCTTCGTGACGGAAAAGGAAGGCATCTGCCACGTCACGCCGCACCTCGCCCACAACCCGGACGGCTGCCACTACGTGCTCGCCGACCAGGCCACCTGGGACCGCACGCTCAAGACGATCAAGCTCTCTGCTCTTGTCGGCCTGCCCTCCTGGACCGAAGAACGCGTCCTCAAGGAATTCGAACTCGGCAAGAACCTCTGGAAGGCCGACACGCTTGAAGAGCTCTGCCAGAAGTCCGGCATGAACCTCGAAGGCCTCAAGAGCCAGATCGAACTCTGGAACAAGGCCGTCGAAACGAAGAACGACACGCAGTTCGGCCGTACCGACCAGCAGCACAAGATCGGTGCCGGTCCGTACCGCATGATCCGCATGTTCCCGTGGAACAACCTCTCCTGCGGCGGCGTGCGCGTCACCGAGCACTTCGAAGTCCTCGGCTGGGACATGAAGCCCGTCAACGGCTTCTACGCTACGGGTGAAACGGTGGCCGGCGTCCACGGCGCCTTCTACTGCGGCGGCAACGCCTGCGGCTTCGCCCACACTTCCGGGTACATGGCCGGCAAGTACATAACGGGCTACAAGGAAGCCTAACCGGCAGCAGCCGATTCCCTGGGCTCTAAGCGCAGGGAGCTTCTCCTCGAAAAAGGCGCCGCCCTCCTCTCCTTTGGGCGGCTCCTTCCTGAGGCTCGGGTCAGATCCTTCACCCGGGCCTCTTTTATGTCTTGACATCTCCAAGATCCTGACCGATCCTTTAGTATTCGCTTCGAGAGCGTGGATCTCGGTGGAGCGCCACCTCTACGAAGGCGGCTCCCCGAGGTTCATCAGTTCTGGACGCGGACTGCATTCGTTCGAAGGGAAGACCAATCGCACCGGCATCATATGGAAAGCAGATCCGCAATGCGTAACCGTCTGCAAGCACGTGTACCGTGTTCGCGTTGCCAAGCACGACGACTGGCTCACCCGAGCTTTGCAGGATCCGACGGATCCCACAAAGCCCAGAAAGGTGAAGTACTGTCCTAGCCGGAGTAACAGCCTGGCTTGACGCCGGTGTCGTAGTCATTCAAGCTCGAGAAGGCATCACCGAGCGCGAGTTCGGGAGGTTCCGAGGGCGGGAGATTCCTTCCCTTGCCGTACAAGGGCTGCGTCAGCAGGGATTTCGTGGTCGGAGTGACAGCAAATCGGGGACAACCCCGAGGCGAAAAGCCTCGACTGTACCGAAATTCAGTGGGGAGGTTGTTTAGCAAGTCCCGCAAACGCGGTATCCAGACGACAATCGCCCCGCTTCGCCACGGCCGCAATCGTCTTCACGACATCGACCTTCCGCGTGCAGGAAATTCTCCGGAAAATGTCTCATTTCGGGGTTGTCCCCTAGGCGAAAACCTGTATACTTCGTCGTCCGATGCAGGAAGGCCCGCGGGGTCGAATGCGTCCCAACCGCAAAAATTCATCTGCCGGCCGGACTCCGAGGGAGTGCGGTCTTTTTTTCGCACGGATCATCTCCATCATGCTTGAAACTTTTGGCATCCTCAACATCTGGGCCTATGCGCTCGGCGCTCTGATCATCGTCATGATCCCCGGCCCGAACACGCTCTTCGTGCTCAAGACGAGCATCGTCGACGGCCGCCGCGCGGGCTTCACCGCCGCTGCGGGCGTCTTCACGGGCGACGCCGTTCTGGTCTTCCTCGCCTACCTCGGCATCGCGGCCCTCGTGCTCGCGCACCCCGAGGTCTTCTTCTGGCTCAAGATCCTCGGCGCCGCGTACCTCGCCTGGCTCGGCGGCAAGGCCATCCACGCCACGTTCTTCGCCAAGAAGGCCGAAAAGGCCGAAGGCGAATCCGAAGTCGTCGTCAAGAAGAGCCGCAGCCTCGTCAAGGTCTACCGCAACGCCCTTGCGCTGAGCCTCACGAACCCGAAGTCGATTCTCTTCTACGTCTCCTTCTTCGTGCAGTTCATCGATCCGGCTTTCGACAATCCGGCGATCTCCTACACCATCCTCGCCCTGATCCTTGAATGCTTCAGCATGGCCTGGATGACGCTCCTCATCACCGCGGGCGCCGACCTTCTCAAGTTCTTCGGCCGTCGTCCGTCCGTCGCGAAGCTCGGCAACACCGCCATGGGCAGCATGTTCCTGCTCTTTGCATCGAAGCTCGCGCTCGACGCCTGACGCTCCGACGGGACAAGCACCAAATAAGACGGCCTGCAATCCGAATGTGGAATGCAGGCCGTCTTGTTTTGCCTCTCCCAGAATTTCGAAGACGTCTACCGGGCCGAGGCCGTCGTCATCTGCAACTCGCGCGGTGACTGCTGAACCATCCGAGAGCAGGTTGCGAACCCGTGATTTTATCACACCATGTTCGAGCACTTTATGCGTCGAACTGCTCGCGCGTCCTCGGCTCGCGGGCGAGCAGGCTCGCCACCTCGGTCCTGAAGTCGGAGACCTCTTCGAGCGCCATGAGCGTGCGTGCGAGCTCCTCGGTCTCCTCCTCGGTGAAGACCATGCCGACCACGCCCCTGAACTTCCTGAGAAGCGCCTCGTCAGTGACGGGATTGGTCGGTGCGCCGAGCGGCATCGGCACGTGTTCGCGCCAGCTGCGGCCGTCCTTGAGCGTCACCTCGACGATCGGCTCGTCGTCGTCCTTCTGGCTCTTGTCGACCGTGAAGCGCACGCGCGCCATCATGGCGGCGACGCGCGGGTCCTCGCGCCGGGCGCGCGCAAACGAGGGAAGGCCCGCGGAGCCGAAGACGAGGTCGGCCGCCACGCTGTAGGGGATGGAGAGCTGGGCCGAGTTCATCGGATGAAGCGTCGCGTGACCGCACATGCCGTAGACGAACGGATTGATGATCACGTGCACCTCCTCGACGTCATCGGCCGTGAAGCCGTGTGCGGCGCGCAGGTTGTCGACGGCGTCGATTGCGGCATGGGTGGAGCGGCAGGAGGCGTGAGGCTTGATGGAGACGCGCCCGAGCTTCCAGTTCTCGCCGAGTTCGCGCAGATAGGCATCCGGGTCGCTCGAGGTCGGCGCGAAGGAATGGTTGAAGCCGCCCCAGACCTCCTCGAAGACGTGCGTCGGCCCCGTGAAGCCGCGGCGTGCGAGCACGGCGCTCATCAGGCCGCCCCAGGCTGCATGGCCCGCATGCATGCGCTTGCTCTGCGCGCCGTCGTGCACGCAGCACCAGAGGCCGGAGGAGAAGGACGAGGCAAGGCCGAGCGCATTCTGCGTCTCCCTCACGGAAAGGCCCAGAATGCGGGCTGCGGCTGCGGCCGCACCGAACGTGCCGCAGGTGCCCGTCGAGTGGAAGCCCGCGCCGTTGTGCGGTTCATAGGCGCCGCAGGCCTCGAGCGGACGGCGGGCGACGTCGTAGCCGATCACCACCGCGTCGATGAACTCGCGCCCCGTCACGGGACGGTCCGCAAGCTCCACCGCGGCGACGGCCGCAGGCACCACCACGGCGCCCGAATGGTCGCATCCGCCCGTGTCGTCAAGCTCGAAGGCATGCGAGGCCGTGCCGTTGACGAGCGCGGCGTTGACGGGCGTCATCGTCTCGCCGCGGCCCCAGAGCGTGGCCCTGCCGGGCCCCTCGCCTTCTTCGCGAAGCACGGCCGTCAGGCGCTGCGCCTCAACCGAGACGGCCCCCGCAACGCCCGCGCCGATGGAGTCGAGAATGTGGCGCACGGCCTTCTTCACCATCGCGTCGGGCACGGCCTCGGAGGGCGTCTCCACGACGAATCGGGCGAGCACCTCGCTCTTGAGAACATTCGGAACAGCGGTTTCAGTCACTTCAGGCTCCTTTCGTGAATTCAGTCGTCAGGGCAATCCATGACTGCCCACGGGTCACGCCAATAATACCGAAAGCCCGCTGCCGACGTGCATGCGGAGCCTTCGAACACAACGAGCGCCAGGCACCCCGTAAAAACCATGATGTGTGTCAGTGCAACAAACTGTAAAATACCGCGTGGCGGCCCCTGACTGAAATACTGCCGCCTCCCTCCAACAACCAAAAAGAAAGCTTTACAACCATGGAAATGGATTTCAACTTCTGGCTCCAGTTCGCCATCGTTATGGTCTGCGTAGCCATCGGCGGCCGTCTGGGCGGCGTCGGCCTCGGTGCGGCCGGCGGTCTCGGCGTGTGCCTTCTCGTCCTCGTTCTTGGCGTTCCCCCGGGTTCTCCTCCGATTTCCGTCCTGCTCATCATCACGGCGGTCATCGCCTGTACGTCCGTCCTTCAGGGTTCGGGCGGTCTTGACCTGATGGTCCGTTGGGCCGAGAAGCTCCTTCGCCGCTGGCCGAAGATGATTACCATCGTGGGGCCGCTCGTGTGCTCCTTCTTCGTGATGGTCGTGGGCACGTCCTACGTGGCCTTCGCGGTCTATCCCGTGGTCGCCGAAGTGGCGGCCTCGGCTCGCGTGCGCCCCGAGCGCGCCGTTTCGGCATCCGTGATCTGCGCCGGCATCGCCGTGATGGCCTCGCCCATGTCCGCCGCCATGGCCGCCATGGTGGGCATCATGGCCACTCAGGGCGTCGAATTCCATCAGATTCTGGCCGTGACGATCCCGACCTTCATCCTCTCGCTCTTCTGCGCCGCCCTCTCCGTGTTCTGGCGCGGCAAGGAGCTCGAGGACGACCCGGAATTCAAGGCCCGCCTCGCCAACGGCGACTACCAGTGGCTCGCCACGCACTCCACGACTGAAATGAAGTTCGCGGAGGCTCCGTTTGCCCGCCGTGCCGTCTGCATCTTCCTGCTCGGCATTCTGGTCTCGATTCTCGTGGGCTCCGTCTCCGACCTGCGTCCGTCCTGGACGGTCGGCGAAAAGACCACGCTTCTTCCTATCCCGAACATCATCCAGATGGTGATGCTCGCCACGGCCTTCTTCATCATCATGCTCTGCCGCGTCCCGTCCGCGAAGTTCGCCTCGGGCTCCGTGTTCCGCTCCGGCCTCATCGGCGTCGTGGGCGTCTTCGGCATCGCCTGGTGTACGGGCACGTTCTTCGACCAGCACACCAAGGTCCTCGCCGACGCCTTCGCCGGCCTCGCCAAGGATGCGCCGTTCGTCTTCTGCCTTGCGACCTTCTGCGTCTCCACCGTCATCTTCTCCCCGACGGTCTCCACGACGATCATGATCCCGCTCGGCCTCAAGTTCGGCCTGCCGCCCGAGTTCCTCGTCGGCACCTGGGCCTGCTGCTACGGCGACTTCATCATCCCGGGCGGCGCGCAGATCGGCTGCACGGCCTTCGACCGCACGGGCACGACGCGTCTGGGCACCTTCGTGATCAACCACTCCTACCTGCGTCCGGGCCTCGTCTTCGTGACCTGCGGCACGTTCATCGGCTGGGGCATCTCCAAGCTGGTCTTCTGATCGGCCTGATCCCGAAAGTCCATATCGAAACGGGCGTCCTCCATGCCGGAGGGCGCCCGTTTTCACATTCGGTGGAATGCACGAAGGGGCGCGGATTCAGCATCCGGCGCCCCTTCAATTGTCCCTTGTCCTCGTCCTTCAGCCTCCCGTCCGGAGAGACGGAGAGAGGAAGGAGCGGATCCTGCCGACTACTTTGCGGCCTTCGCCTCGTCGGGCTTCGCTTCAGCGGCCTTGAGGGCTCCCTCGATCGCCTGCCTCATGCTCGACTCGTCCATGTAGCCCTGGTGCCAGCCGAGCTCCTTGCCGTCCTTGTCGAAGAGGATCTGGGTGGGCACGGCCGCGATGCGGAAGTACGGCACGAGTTCGGGGTATTCGGAGGTGTTGATCTCGCGGATGGCGGCGCGGCCCTCGTACTCCTGGTCAAGCTTCCTGAGCGCGGGCTCCATCAGGCGGCAGGGCTGGCAGCCGTCCGCGCTGAAGGTGACGAAGGTCACCATGCCGGGCTCGGGCACCTTGCCGTCGAGCTTCGCATGAGCGGGTGAGGCCAGCACGGCGGCAGTCGCAAGGGCGCCGAGAAGAAGTCGAGTGTTCATGACGAATCCGTTTCGTTTGATGATGATTGAATTCAAGACCTGCCGCACGTTTTGCGGCAGAACCTTCCGATGATAGCGCACAAAGGATGGACGGTTGCGCCGAACTGCGTTCGGATTTTCCCTTCCTTCCGAATACGAAACCGCGAATGCCGAAGTCTCGAGACTACAATCCATGGATCAGAACATTTCGGGAATCCGCCATGCAGCCTTGTGCCATCTCCGTCATCAAGGGCGACATCACGACGCTCGATGTCGACGCCATCATCAATTCCGCCAACCGCTCGCTTCTCGGAGGCGGCGGCGTGGACCGCGCCATCCACCGCGCCGCGGGCCGCGAGCTCCTCGCCGAGTGCATCGAGCTCTGCGGCTGTCCCGTGGGCGAGAGCCGGCTCACGAAGGGCTACGCGCTCCCCGCCCGTCACGTGATCCACACCGTCGGCCCCGTCTGGCTCGGCGGCGCATCGGACGAGGTCGAGACGCTTCGCCGCGCCGTCACGTCCGCACTCGACATTGCGCGAGACATGAAGTTCGAGACCGTTGCCTGCTGCTGCATCAGCCGCGGCATCCACCGCTTTCCTGTGGACCTCGCCGCGAAGACCACGCTCGAGGCGATGCTTGCGCACGATTTTGCGGGCCGCGTGACCGTCTGCGCCTACACCGACGAGGACCTCGAGGCCTACAAGGCGCTTCTGCCGCAATGACCTCGAGACCCCGTGCGGGTTTTCCCTCATCGAGATATTAAGCAAAACACCATCCTCCTTGGGCAGAATTCCAAGATTTCTTACACACAGACGCTGACCGCCATGACGTCCCTTCAAATCAAATCCGCTCTTCTTTTCTCCCTGATGCTTTCGGCCGCCGCCCTTTCTTACGCAGCGCACGCCGCACCGGCCGCCGCTCCCGCCGCATCGGCCGAACCTGCTTCCGGGACCATGGTCATGACGGCCCGCGAGACGCCCGAGGCCGCCTGCGCCCGCGGCGAGGCCGCCGCCTGCACGGTGGCCGCGCTTCGCGTGCTTCCGCCCGTCGACAAGGCCCGGAGTGAGCAAAAGGCCGTCGGCGAGGCCCGCGCCCTCTTTGAGAAGGGCTGCAGAGGCGGGGACCCCGAGTCCTGCCGTCATCTCGGTCTTCTGCTTGCCGAGGGCAGGATCTATTCGGCCGACCTTCCGGCCGCAAAGGAACTTCTCTCGCGCGGCTGCACGATCGGCGACGACCGCAGCTGCCGTGAAATGGCCCGCATCGCCAACGACGCGGGCGAGCACGAGGCGTTGGTCTCCTGGCTCGGCAAATCCTGCATGCTCGGCAACGAGACGTCCTGCATGCGCACCGCCACCCTCGACCGCTCCGACGACCGTGTGCGCTGGTGAGGAGGCCTGCAGGCTCGGCCGCATGGACGCCTGCCTCGACGCGGCCGAGCACCGCCAGAACGGCAACGGCGTGCCCGTCGACATGAAGCTTGCCCTTCAGAACTACCAGGCCGCCTGCCGCCTGAGCAACGCCCCGTCGTGCTTCCGCGCCGCCAAGATCCTGCGCTCTGGCGACGGCGTCAAGGCCGATCCGAAGGCCGCCGCCGTCTGGTACGACAAGGCCTGCCAGATGCGCCAGACCCGCGCCTGCGCCATCCTCGGCGACCTCTACCTCTCGGGCGAGGGCGTCGACAAGGACGATGTCCGCGCCAGGTTCTACCACAACATTGCCTGCTCGAGCGGCCTTCGCTCGAGCTGCCCCAAGGCCGGCCGCTGAGCCCGCCAGCCGAGCCCGAATCGAACTTCCGGTGGGACAAAATCCACTCAAGGACCTAGTCCCACTGGCGTTCACAGCGAATACACTCCCGCTGATACCTTCAGGATCAGCCCCCCGGAGACCACCCCGCAGACGACGTACTCCCTTCCCCCGCCCCGCCCGGACCGCAGTCATTCCCGACTTCCCCTATTCCCGACCGGATCACCCGTCAATTTCCGTCCACACACACCCAAAGTTTGTAACCGTTTATTTCCGAATTACCCCATAGATCCGTGTAAAGGCCTCTGCGACTGGGGAGATTAGCCAATTGCGGTTTGCGCAAGGTTCCGTGCGTCTTGCGGCGACGATAGCGTTTTCTTAGTTCGACTCTCTCATTCTGTGTAAAATGAATCCGCATCGGGAACAGGATTTTGACGCAAAGTATCGCCGATTCCCGTTCACCTAGGTGCATACTCCGAATCGCGATTCAGCTGTTTGAGGTATTTTATAAGCAACAAGAGATATCAACGGACCCACAAAAGCCGTCGATATCCGAAAAACCAGCTGATCTCATTACACATTCACAAGGGGACTATCGTGAATTCCACCTCGACCGACACACTCGGCGGCCGCATTGGCTCCGAACTCAAGCGTTCCGGCATCTCCATGCGCGAGCTCGCCCGCCGCATCGACATCGCCCAGCCTTCCATTTCCAAGTGGTGCTCCAACCAGGCCGTTCCGCGCGTCATCTATCTTGAGCGCATGGCCAAGGTCTTCGGCGTTTCCGCCCACTGGCTCACCTACGGCGAGCACGCCTCCGGCCGTGACGAAGTCGTCATCCGCCCGCGTCCCGAATCCTCCGAAACGATCGGCCTGTCGCTCACGGCCGACAGCGCCAAGCGCACCTTCGGCACGGAAGCCAACAAGCTCTCGCTCTTCACGCAGGGATCCGACGACATGGCTCCGACGATCCGCAGCGGCAGCCTCGTGGTCATCAACCATACGATCAACAAGGTGATCGGCTCCGGCGTCTACCTCGTCCAGGTCGGCGAAACGAAGGAACTTCGCCGCATCCAGCCGCTCGTTGACGGCACGCTCGACATCCGCATCGACAATCCCAAGCGCTTTGCGAACGAAATCGCCACCGACGACAAGATCGTCATTCTCGGCAAGGTGCTCTCCACGGTTTCCGTGAAGCACATCCGCTAAGCAGCGATCAGAACAAAGGGCCTCCCTTCCGGAGGCCCTTTTTCTTTGTCCCCGATCAGATCGCCATCGAGCGCCGGTCCGATGAGGACATAACCGGCCGGCTCGAACGAGTGGGGAAATGTCGAAGCACCCTGTTTCACACACAAACACTATCCATGACCACGAATCGTGCTGCGTCCTTCCTTCGGAGGCCGGGCATGCATTTCGTCCTCAGTCGACGCCCGACATCTCGTCCCAGCACGTCGTGCTGCAGGGCGTCATGCGGTCCCTGCGCATCTCCCAGCCGTCCGCCTGCAGGCAGGCCGCCGTCCTGATCGCGTCCCGCCCGAAGCGTCCCGTGATCATGTCGGCGGTCATCATGAGCCTTCTGCGCCGCTCACGGGCCGAATCGTCCTCGGGCTCGTCGAAGAGGGACTGCGGCTGCACGCATCGCGCTGCGCCGTCGACGGCGGGCACGAGTCCCGAGAGCACCACGCCGAGCCTGCAGTAGGCGAAGCCCCTTCGCCAGGCCCTTCTCACGAGCGCCTCGGCGACCGCCGTGAGCTCGATGGTGTCGGCTGTCGGCCGCAGGAGCCTTTCGCCCACCTCGGCCGAATGCTGCGGCTCGTTCTCCCTGAAGCGGCTCGTGCTGAAGAGAACGCCCACGTGCGTCGCCTCGCTTCCCTCGCGCCGAAGCACGCGGGCCGCGCTCTCCATGCGCACGGAGGCCGCGCACAGCAGGCCGTCGAGGTCGGAGACGGGCGCCGAGAAGCTGCGGGAGCGCACGATCTGCTTTCTCCCCGGCGGCGTCTCCTCAAGCTCGATGCAGCAGCGCCCCTGGAGTTCGAGCCAGGTTCGCTCGAGCACCACGCCGCCCAGGCGCCTCACGACGCCGCCCGGCACCCTCACGAAGTCGAGCACCGTCCGCACGCCGAGGGCCTCGAGCTTGGCGGCCGTCCTGCCTCCCACGCCCCAGACCTCCGAGACGGGCGTCACCGCAAAGGCCTTCTCCCTGCGCGCGGGCGAAAGGTCGTCCCAGTTGAGGACGCCCCCGAAGACGGAATGAACCTTGGCCCAGTGGTCGCAGAGCTTGGCGAGCGTCTTCGTGGGCGCAATGCCCGCACAGGTCGGAATCCCCGTCCACTTGAGCACGCGAGCCCTCGCCTCGCGGCCGAGCGCCGTAAGATTCTCCATGCCCGAGACGTCCGCAAACTGCTCGTCGATCGAATAGATCTCCTGCCTCGGCACGAGCGTGCGGATCACCGCCATCATGCGGTCCGACATCGACTGATAGAGCTCGTAGTTGCTCGAGAGCACCGCGACGCCGTGCCGCTCGGCGAGCTCCCTGATCTGAAAGTACGGGACGCCCCGCGCAATGCCGAGCGCCTTCGCCTCGGCCGTCCTCGTCACGACGCAGCCGTCGTTGTTCGAGAGGACCACCACGGGGCGGCGCCTGAGCGTGGGATCGAACACCCTGTGCACCGAGGCATAGAAGGTGTTGCCGTCAATGTGAAGAAAGCGCGTCGTCATGCAGGACTCCTCCCGTCGACAGGCGCACGGCCTAGGGGCCGCGCCCGAGAATGCGGCCGAGCGCCGTCACGACGCCAGCCACCCTGAAGTCGTCCCACTCGGTGGGACGCAGGATCCTGTAGTTGCCCTCCTTGTTCTCGGGCCTCAGCTCAATGACGCCGTCAATGCGCTTGAAGCGCTTGATCGTGAGCGCGCCGCCGAGATAGGCGAGCACGATGTCGCCGTCGACGGGCTCCTTCGAGCTGTCGACGAGCAGAATGTCGCCCGAGGAGATCCCCGCGTCGATCATCGAGTCGCCGTCCGCCTCGATCACGAAGGTCGTGTGGGGCTTGCGCACGAAGAAATCGTTCAGGTTGAACTCCTCGCTCGCATAGTCGTCTGCCGGAGACGGAAAGCCGCACGAGCCCTTCATCTCGACGCGCGTGACGTTGTCCTTCGGATCGGTTTCAAGCGGCACGCGCCCGACGACGCGTACGTTGAGGTGCTCGCGAGGCAGCACGTCCGCAGGCCGGTCCTCCCCTTCGGGCGCCTCCTCCCGCGTCATGTCCGCACGAATGAGGCCCCTCAGGTAGCGGTTGCCGCCCTTTCGCCTGCAGTGCTCGGCCTCATCGGGCCTGAGCCTCACGCTTCTCACCTCGGAATAGGTTCCCGATCCCTTCGGACGGCCCGCGCCCGTGCGCGCACCGCCCCTCGCGGGCGAACCCGCTTCCCTCTTGTCCTCTTCCGACATCCCGGCCTCCTTCAGACAACCTCATCCAATGCCGGAATTGTAGCTCAAAAATCAAATTAAAAGCCGCGTCACCCGAAAACCCCGTTCCGCATCACCATTTGCGAATCTCAAAAAAAGCGGACGGCCCGCAGGATTCCTCTCAATCCTGCGGGCCGTCCGCCTTGCAGTCGCAGTGACTGCGTCTCTTTTTGGTTCATCTCGGAAGTCCGTGGAACGCGGCCTTGACTTTTAAGAAAAAGTACAGATCGTCTCGGAAGCCATAAGCTCGTCGCTTAATTTGCTTGATTTTATTGTTGACACCTTCAAGTACAGAGGTGTTGATCTTAAAGTCCGCGGCTGCAATGATGCCCTGCACATAGCCCCTGA
>NZ_JH815520.1:118247-173985 GCF_000297775.1 Sutterella wadsworthensis 2_1_59BFAA | reverse complement strand
CAGGTCGCAAATCAAGAATTAGAGTCTTCCTGCCATCTACGGGCGAGACTTGAATCTTGAAAGAAGTGATCTGGAAGCCGGGCCATGGATCGAGAGATTTGAAAAGTTGCCCTACAATATTGGTCATAGCGCTCATCCTTTTTTCGCGGTTCTTCTCTAGTAACTTGAATCTGCCTGAAATTGGGAGTGAGCGCTACTTTTTTTTCTTGGAGGGAGCCGACCAGACTTTTTCTTAAAAGTCAAGGCCGCGTTCCACGGACTTCCGAGATGAACCCTCTTTTTAGAGCACCTCCGGACGGAGCTTCTTCGGGCCCCGCTTGAGGCCGATCACCGAGAGCTCTTCACCGAAGGTCTCGCGATGCTTCTTCCACTTGCGGATCGTCTGCGGGTGCGCGCTGAGCTTTCTTGCGATCTCAACGCAGTTCATGCCGGCGTCAAGCATCTCGAATGCGCGCTTGCGAACGTTCTGAAGCGCTTCGGGATGCATCTGCTGCAGGCCGCTTTCGCGTCGACCCTGCGACACGGTGTCAAGCGGGGGGAGCGAATGAGCACTCCACCGCATGTAGGACTGCTGGCACGGCAGCGGGTAGGTCACCCGGTCAATCGAACAGAATTCAGTCATGTTTGCCTCCTGTTTGTCAAGCCCCCTTGTCGGGGGGACGGATTCGATGCTAACACGTGAACGCCTCCGACGTCCCTCTCCCACAGGGGGCAGTTGCTCAAAAGTCGCACCTAGACTCAGGGTTTTTACCCAACATCCCTTCGCTTTTTCCGACGCGACATTCGGAGGGTTTTCCCGACCTTGACGAAGCTCAAGAAAAACCACGCGGGGCTCGACCTTCGACTTGCGTATTTTTCCCTAGTTTTTAGCGATTGATTTTTTCAATTGGCAGAACGCTCGAATACCTCGAACTTAATGTTCGACAAAAGCGAACGACAAGTGTAAAGATTGTCTATAAACATCGGCTGGATCAAGTCCGTTGCCTTTCCATACAATCGTAAGTCGAAATTGAAGGCTTTTTTGAGCGGGCCGTGCGTCCGGAGCGCGAAATCTGTACACTGCTCCGATAATCTCGAACGGATCCCTCATGAAGCTCTTCATCGCCGAAAAGCCCTCCGTTGCCAAGGCCATCGCCGCCGAGCTCGGCGTATCGGGCCGAGGCGACGGGTTCATCAACTGCCGAAACGACGTGGTCGTCACCTGGTGCTTCGGCCATCTTCTCGAGCAGGCCGAGCCCGACGCCTACCTGCCCGACGACATTCCGAAGACGAAGAAGGGGCGCAAGATCTGGCGCATGCAGGACCTGCCCATCTTTCCGCAGCACTGGCTGATGGAGGCGAAGACCGAGCGCGGTGCGAAGAAGCAGCTCTCGGTGATCGGCAAATTGCTCAAGTCTGCGGCAACGGTCGTCAACGCGGGCGACCCCGACCGCGAGGGACAGCTCCTCGTCGACGAGGTGCTCGAGCACTTCAGGGCCCGACAGCCCGTCGAGCGATTCTGGGTTTCGGCGGTGGACCCCGCCTCCATCCGAAAAGGCCTCGCCAAGCTCGGCGACAACCGCAGCTACGCGGGCATGCGCGACGCCGCGCGCGGACGCTCCCGCGCCGACTGGCTGCTCGGCATGAACCTCTCACGCGCCTACACGCTCGCGGGCGGCGACGGACTCCTCGCCGTGGGCCGCGTGCAGACGCCGACGCTCTTCATGGTCGCGCGACGCGACTACGTGGTGCGCAACTTCACGCCCGTGCCCTACCTCTCGATCACGGCGGACCTCGCCAAGGAGACCGTCCCCTTCACCGCACGCTGGAAGCCCGGTCCCGACCAGAAGGGCCTCGACGAGGAAGGCAGGCTCCTCATCGACCTCGACGTCGGCCGCGCGCTCGTCGAGCGTCTCTCGAAGGAAAAGACCGCCACGGTGCTCTCCGCCGAGACGAAGCGCCGCAAGGCCAATCCGCCCAAGGCCTACTCGCTCGCCGACATCCAGATCGAGGCGAGCAAGCGCTTCGGCATGACGGCCGAGAACACGCTCAAGGTCTGCCAGTCGCTCTACGAAGTCAGGAAGATCACGAGCTATCCTCGTACCGACTGCGGCTATCTGCCCGAATCCCAGCACGCGGACGCGCCCGCCGTGCTCGCCGCCGTCGCCAGGAACTTCCCCGCCGCAGCCCCCGCCTGCGCCAAGGCCGACCCGAAGCTCAAGAGCCCGACCTTCAACGACAAGAAGGTGACGGCGCACCACGGCATCGTGCCCGTCGCCAACACGATCGATCCCGCCACGCTCACCCGCGAGGAGGCCGACATCTACCGCCTCATCGTGAGGCGCTACATCGCGCAGTTCTTCCCGGTGCACGAGTTCGACGCAACCGAGGTCGTGCTCGGCATCGGCGGCGAGACCTTCACCGCCAAGGGCCGCGTCGTGCGCGTCGAAGGCTGGCGCATCCTCTTCGAGAAGGACCGCAGGGCTGCCGAGGAAAAGCGCAGGAAGAACCCGAAGGCCGCAGGCGGCCGAGATCCGGACGGCGAGGACGAGGACGACGCCCAGACGCTCCCCGCACTCAAAAAGGGCGACGTCTGCGACGTGCGCGCCGTCAAGGGACGCGAGGACAAGACGAAGCCGCCGCAGTTCTTCACCGAGGGCACGCTCATCGCCGCCATGGAGAACATCTGGCGCAGCTTCGACGACCCGAAGGGACAGGCCATGCTCAAGGAGGCGGGCGGCATCGGCACGCCGGCCACCCGCGCGGCCATCATCGCCGAACTCAGGCGCAAGGAATACCTCGAGACCGAAGGCAAGTACCTGCACTGCACCGAATCGGGCCGCAGGCTCCTCAAGCGGGTTTCGCCCCGCATCCGCTCGGCCGCCATGACCGCACACTTCGAGGAGCGCCTCAGGCTCGTCGAGTCGGGCGCCGAGCAGCTCGACAACTTCGTGAGCGAATACGAGGCCTTCATCGCGGCCGAACTGCAGAAGGTCCGCGCAGGCCGCACGGCCCCGAGCGGCTCCGCACGCACCGGAGCGGCAAGGCCCGCACCCGCACCGTCCCGCGAGCCGTCGCCCGAAGCGCCCGCCCCGAACATGCCCGACGAGCCGCCACCGCTCGATACGGTCTGCTGATCGTCCGGAAGACCCGCGCGGCCCTCAAACGAAGAAGGCTCCGCCTTCCTCCGTCGAAACGGAGAGAAGCGGAACCTTTCGCGTCCGGATGGATCCTCGCAGGACGACGTCCTGCGTCAGAGCTTCTTAACGAACTCGGACTTGAGCTGCATCGCGCCGAAGCCGTCGATCCTGCAGTCGATGTTGTGGTCGCCTTCGACGAGGCGGCTGTTCTTCACCTTGGTGCCGATCTTGAGCGGCGTCGAGGCACCCTTCACCTTGAGGGTCTTCACGATGGTGACGGAGTCGCCGTCGGCGAGCAGCGTGCCGTTGGCGTCCTTCACGACGAGCTTCTCCTCGTCATGGGCGGCTTCCTCGCCGGGCGTCCAGTCATGGGCGCATTCAGCCAAATCCGCCAGGAACCCTCGCCTGTGAGGCGGGGAGGAATGGCGGAAAAGACAGCAAAATGCGAGGCATACGCCAAAATAGGAAGCCTCATATAATCAAATAGCAATACCTTTCCTGCCTTTGTCCGAATGATCCGCGCCATCCGAATTCGACTCTATCCGACGCCCGACCAGAAAAAATATCTGGCCGGTCTTTTCGGTGCCGTACGATTCTGCTTCAACAAGGCGCTGTATCTCAAGACGCATTTCTACAAGGTGAAGGGTGTCAATCTTCACCCGATTCACGACCTCAAGAAGCTCATCGCCATTGCTAAAAATACGGAGAAGTACGCTTGGCTGGCGGAATACGACTGCATGGCGTTACAGGAATCTGTTCGCAATCTGAACAAAGCCTATAGCCGCTTCTTCAAGAAGGAAGCCGGATATCCGCGCTTCAAGTCCCGACGCGGCGAACAGTCCAGCTACCATTGCACCGGCGTTTCGGCAGGCGACGACTTCGTCAAGGTGCCGAAGATGAAGAAGATCAAGGCCGTCATGCATCGGAAGATCGAAGGCAAGGTCAAGAGCATCACGCTCTCGATGGATGCCTGCGGCGACTACTGGGCTTCCGTTCTCTACGAGGACGGTCTGCCCGAAGCCGTGCCTGCGACATGCGTTCGTCAGTCCAAAACGGTTGGCGTTGACGTCGGCATTGAGACCTTCGGTACATGCTCCGACGGTGAAAAGATCAAGTCTCCCAAAGCTCTCAAGAGAGCCGAAAAGAAGCTCAAGAAGGCGCAACGCGCCTTCTCAAGAAAGCAGAAAGGTAGCAAGAATCGTGAGAAGGCCCGCAAGCGTCTGGCAAAACTGCACCGCAAGGTGAAGCGCCGCCGCAGCGACTTCCTTCACAAGACATCTCGACGATTGGTGAACGAAAACCAAGCGCTGATTTTCGAGACTTTGAAAATTCAAGGCATGATGAAGAATCACCATCTGGCAAAGGCGATTGCCGATGCCGGATGGGGTGAATTCATGCGCCAATGCGAATACAAGGCGAAGCATGAAGGCAGGATCTTTGCAAAGATCGGCACCTTCTATCCGTCTTCGAAGACGTGTTCCGCCTGCGGTCACAAGCTCAAGGAACTGAGCCTTGCAACCCGCAGCTGGACTTGTCCGCATTGCGGCTCACATCATGCCCGAGACCTAAACGCCTCTCTGAATATCAAACAGGAAGGCATAAGAATGTTGAAGGCGGCTGGGCTGACCGTCTTGCGCTCGTAACGTCACGAGCCAAAGCCTGTGGAGACATGTAAGACCCGAACGATCGTCCGGGCTGTGTTGAAGAAGCAGGAAGCCTCGCCCGATTTGTTACAAATCGGACGGGGAGCAGTCACGGCAGACGAGATGGCCGGCATCCTCGTACACGTACTCGGAGCTGCACTTCGGGCAAGGCGGAAGAGAGGTCATGGCGGTGTCCTTGAACTGTTGTTTCTGTTGGGTTTCTGAGTTGCGGGCGCCTGCACGCGGAGCGCAGGCGCGAAAGGAGCGCATTCTAACATGATGCGCATCGAGTTCCGCCGAAAACGGGCGGGTATTTGCAAGACTCAGCCCAGCGCGGCGACATCGGCCGCCATGCGCGCGAGGAGCGCCTCGTCGGGCGTGAAGCCCGCAGGATCGCCTGGACAGAATTCGAAGACGTACTTGCCGAACACGCGGGCCTGACGGCCTTCGGCGGTTTTGTCAAAGAGCGCGAGGAGCAGGTCGGCGTTTCCTGCGGACGGTCCTCCGCAGGTGACCGCAAGGCCCATCGGCTTGTCCTTGAGCGCCGAGACGACGTGCGGATGCTCGCCGCCCACCCACTTCATCAGGGCCGACATGCGGTCGTCGAGGCACTTCATCTGGGCCGTGAAGCAATGCCCGTAGAGCGGCGTCGCCATGAGCACGACGTCGGCCGCCACGATCTTCGCGAGCACCGCATTGGCGTCGTCGCCCGTCTGATGACAGACGAAGTGCTCCACATCCTGCTGGCAGCGCAGGCAGCCGATGCAACCCCTGATGCCGAGTTCGCCGAGCCTGAGCGTCTCGACATCATGGCCGCCGAGCCTGGCGGCGAGGGCCTCAAGCACGCGGGCGGTGTTGCCTTCGCGCGGACTGCCGTTGATGAGAAGGATCTTCATCCGTGTTGTCTCCTGTTGTTGCCCGAGGGGCGGGCTTTGGGTTCCGAGAGGTCCTCATGATAGCGCGACACGGCAAGGCGCACGCAAAATGCGAGAAAAGGCCGTGCTGATGAGGCACGGCCCTTTCGATTTTCTTTGATCCCGTTCGATCGCGTCTTGCGGACGCTTCTACCAGCTGCCGCCGAAGAAGCCGCCGAAGATCTGCGCGGCCCTGTCGAGGTCGAGCCTGTCGGGGTGGGTTTCGCTCAGTCTGCGGCCGGCCTCGCGCTCGGGACTCACGGTGCCGCCGAGCATGTCGGTCATGCGCTGGAAGACCTCGGGGTCGATGCGGCCGCGGCAGAGGAAGGTCTCCGCAAGCGTATTGCCCTCGCCCATCGCGACGAGCTTCTCGCTCGTCTTCTGCATCCAGGCCTTCGACTTCTCGCCCTCGGGGTCGCCGCCCATGGTGGCGAAGCAGCCGATCGTCTTGTTCCTGAGGCGGGGCGCGATCCTGAGGATCTCCTCGGGCGCATCGCCCCTGTCGCACCAGAAGCCGAGCAGGACGGGATTGTAGGGCGTGAGGTCGTCGGGAACCTCGGAGGGGCGCATCATGACGGCGCCGGGCAGCGCGTCGCAGACGGCATGTCCCACGGCCAGCGTGTTGCCGGTGCGGGAGCTGATGATGATCAGGGGCTTCTCGGTCATGTCGGGATTCGTTCAGGAAGCTGGAAAAAGAAAGTATAGGACGCCGCGCCCGTTTCGCGCAGGCGGCGAAGCCTACGACGCCTTCTCCTCGACGCCGATGCCGAGCGCCTTGCGCCATGCGCAGGTCGCCTTGCACTGCTTGTCGGCCTTGTCGAGCATCTTCTCGTGCTCGGCAAGCTCCTCGGGCGAGGGCTCGGGCATGGTCAGGCGGGCGATGATCTCGGGCGGAATCTCGACCGCGTCGCCCCAGTTGTCGAGGTCGATCTCGCCCTGGCCTCGGGTCATCGTCAGATACACTTCGGCAAGAAGCTGGCTGTCGAGCAGTGCGCCGTGGAACACGCGGGCGGAGTTGTCGATCTTGTGCATCAGGCACAGGCCGTCAAGGCTCACGCGGCGGCCGGGATACATCTCGCGGGCGATCTCAAGCGTGTCCGTGATCTGCGCGACGTAGTCCTCGAGCCTGCCCCTGCCGAGACGCTCAAGCTCCATGTTGATGAAGCCCACGTCGAACTTCGCGTTGTGAATGAGCAGCTCCGTGTCGGAGACGAAGTCGAGGAACTCGTCCACGATGTCCGCAAAGACGGGACAGTCCTTCACCTTCTCGTTCGTGATGCCGTGAATGGCCGTCGTCTCCTCGGGAATGTCGCGCTCGGGATTAATGTAGATCTGCAGATAGTCGTCGGGATCAAGCGAGATCTCGCGGCCGTTGAGCCTCACGCAGCCGATCTCGAGAATACGGTCGCCCTTGTCGGGATCAAGACCCGTCGTTTCCGTATCGAGCGTGATCTGCGGCTTGTTGAAGCTCGAGTAGCGCTTCTCATGCGGCTTGGGCGGCACGAGGATCTTCTTGCGGGGACGAGCCTGTTTCGGGGCGTCCTTCGAGAGGTTGATCCTCTCGTCTTCATACTCGGTGGTGGAGGCCATCTGCGTGTCTCTCATGTGTCTGTTCAGGTGACCTAACTATATCGCACATTGATCCCGACGACGTCCCTGCACGACCGCAGCCATGCGGCCGCCTCGACGCCGCAGACGGCATCATCCTGTCTGAGCCCCGGCCTCACCGTCCTCTGAAACACGCCGGCGAATTCGGCATGATCGTCTCGCGCGTCGCGTAGAATTCCTGCAGCACAATCAATCGTTTCGGGCTGCGTCCGCGCCTCGTCCTGAACGGGATTTCGCCTTCACCTCCCTCATGAAAGCCTTTTGCCTCCTTTCTGCAGCACTCCTCGTTCCGCTCGGCGCGGCCCTTGCAGCACCGTCCGCCACGATCGAGCCCGACGCCCCGCTCCGCAGCGAGGCCCGCACCGTCGTGCGCATCGGCCTGCTTGACTTCGAGTCGGAGGCATCCTACCTGAGCAGGCGCGAAAACATTCAGGAAACGATCGTCCGCCATCTGCAGGAAAATTCGCCCGGTCTCCGGATCGTTCCGCGCTTCTACACGACCGAAGCGCTCTCCGAAGCGGCGAGAAAAGGCGAGGTCGAGTTCTTTCTCGGCAGCTCCGGCTTCTTCGTGCAGATGCGTCCGATGGGCGCGCGCGACATCGGCACCATCACATCCAGAGCCTTTCCCGATCCGAACCGCTGCGTTGCGGGCGTGATCGTCGTCAGGAGCGGGCGACCCGACATCACGGACCTCGCGAGCCTCGAAGGCATGACGGCCGTCACGACGAGCCGCGCGAACTTCATGACATACATGCTCAACATGGGCGAGATCGCCGCCGCAGGCTTCAGGCCCGACAAATTCTTCAGCGCCGTCACCGAAACCGACAACCATCCCGTCGAGGTCCTGCGCGCGGTCGTCGAGGGACGCGCCGACGCAGGTCTTCTTCGCGCCTGCATGCCCGAGGCCATCACGGAGCGCCATCCCGAGTTCGCGGGCCGCTGGACCGTCGTCAACGACAAGCCCGGCCTTCGCGCCGAGGCGCTCGGCTGCCGCTACTCGACGGACATGTATCCGGGATGGACGATCGCGAGCGTGCCGCACACGCCGCCCGTCATCACGAAGCATGTCGCCATGCTCCTGCTCAACCTCAGGCCCGACATGACGCCGGGCGGCTTCACCGTCTCGATCGCGACCGAGTTCGACCGCGTCAACGACCTCTTCCGCTCGCTCAAGGCCGGCCCCTTCGCCTATCTCAACCACTGGACGCTCGAGCGGGTCTGGAACGAGGCCAGAGGCGGCGTCCTCCTGCTCCTCGGCTTTCTCGCCGCCTGGATCCTGCACTTCGCAAGACTCGAGAAGCTCGTCAGGCGCCGCACCGCCGACCTCAGCGCCGCACTCGAGCGCGAAAAGGCCGCCCGCGAACAGGTGCGCGAGACGGGCGCGAGGCTCGACAGCCTGCAGCGCGCGGGCATTGTCGGGCAGCTGAGCTCGATGTTCGCGCACGAACTCTGCCAGCCGCTCTCGGCCGTTCGCTGCTACCTGCGCGGCATGCGCACGCTCATGCGCCGCGGCGCACCCGACCCGGTGCTCGCCGAACGCTGCCTCTCGGGCATGTCGGCCGAGCTCGACAAAGCGGGCGCGATCATCGACCGCGTGAGAAGCTACGCCAGAGAGGGCGCCAGGCGCGACCTCCCCGTCGACCTGCCCGCACTCCTCTCCGAGTGCCTCGCCGACATGACGAAGTCCGACCGCCTCAAGGTGCCCGTCGCCGCGGACATCCGCCCCGACCTCATCGTCTCGGGCGACGCCGTGGAGCTTCGGGTCCTCGTCATCAATCTCGTAAAGAACGCCCAGGAGGCGGTACTCTCGGCGCCCGAGCCCGCGCAAGCCTCCGGAGGCCGTCCCTACGGCCTCTTCATCACGCTCGACGCGGCAGATGAAGGCACCGCCGTACGCCTCACCGTCGCCAACACGGGCGCGCTTCTCACGCCCGAAGCGCTCGCCGAGATCGGACGTCCGCTCGCAAGCTCCAAGTCCTCGGGCCTCGGACTCGGACTCATGATCTGCAAGTCGATCGCCGAGGCCCACCTCGCCACGCTCGCCTTCTCGGCCCGCACCGCAAGGGACGGCGGCGGACTCGCCGTCACGCTGACGATGCCCGCCCGAAGCGAAGCGCCTCTGCATGAAAACTACGGAAATCTGCCATGACCGAATCCGAATTCGATCCCGCCGAGCGCGACTCGGCACTCATCCGCCTCGTCGACGACGAGCCCGACGTGCGCGCCGCACTATCCCTGATGCTCGAGATCGAAGGCTGGCGATGCGTGAGCTACGCGAGCGCGCGGGAGTTCCTTGTCGAGAATATGGACTCTCCCGGCTGCCTCGTCCTCGACGTGCGCATGCCGGGCATGAGCGGCCTCGAACTTCAGCAGGCGATGGAGGAGCGCGGGATTGAGCTGCCCGTCATCTTCCTCACGGGCCACGGCGACCTCGACACCGCGATCCAGAGCCTCAAGCGCGGCGCGGTCGACTTTCTGCTCAAGCCCGTCGACGACGAGAAGCTCCTCGCCGCCATCTCCTCGGCCGTGCACAAGGACCGCCTGCGCCGCGAAGGCCTCTCGGCCGAGCTCCTCAAGGCGGGCGCCAAGGCCCTGAGCGACCGGGAAAGACATCTGCTCGAACTCATCTCGCTCGGCCGCAGCGACGCGCGCATCGCCTCCGAGCTCGGCATCTCTGAGCGCACCGTGCAGGGCCACCGCGCCAAAATCTACCGGAAGTTCGGAATTCATTCGGGCAAGGTCCTCGAGGCCATGCTGCCCGACATCATGCGCCTCATCGGCAGATGAGGCCGGCCCCGCCGTTCTTCGCCGCCGCCCGCCGCTCTCTTCTTCACGCACGGGACGAAATCGCCTCCCGTTGACCTTTTCCGAGTTACGCGCGTAATCCGTCGGCCGACAATGCAGTCATGACAAACCGAGCGCAGCCCGCGGGCTTCGGGGTCCCCAGAAGGGGCCCCGTCGAACAAGACCACCCGCTGCTTCGCTCCAGCAGGAGAAACATCATGACCGCGAATCTCACCCGCCGCCGCATGCTCGCCGCCGCAGGCATCGGCACCGCCGCAGCCGCCTTCTCGGGCGCCGCATCCGCACAGTGCCGCAACGACCTCAAATGGGACGAAACCCACGAAATCGTCGTCGTGGGCGCGGGCGGCGCCGGCATGGCCGCCGCCGTCAAGGCCGCCCAGACTGGCGCCAAGGACATCCTCGTCCTCGAGAAGCTCGCCTTCACGGGCGGCAACACGCTCATCGCCCAGGGCTTCATCAACGCCGCCGACCCCGTGCGCCAGCCGCGCCAGGGCATCAAGGACTCGCCCGAAAACCACATGAAGCAGACGCTCGCTGCCGGCGACTTCCGCGGCGATCCCGAACGCGTCAAGGTCCTCTGCGACAACGCCTACGGCGCCATCACCTGGCTCGAATCCCTCGGCATGAAGTTCAAGGACAACGTCATCCAGATCTTCGGCGCGCTCTATCCGCGCTCGCACATCCCTGCGCTTCCGAAGGGCCAGGGCTACGGCACCGTCCTCACGAAGGCTACCAAGGAACTCGGCGTTCAGGTCCGCACGGGCCTCGGCGTGACCGAAATCATCCGCGAAGAGCAGTTTGCGGGCCGCGTGATCGGCGTCAAGGTCCAGCCCGCCAAGGGCCCCGCCCGCTTCATCCGCGCCACGAAGGCGGTCGTTCTCGCCGCCGGCGGCTTCTCCGGCAACCGCTACCTGCGCGAGCTGCATGACCCGCGCGTCAAGGGGCTCGGCACCGACAACCTCCCCGGCTCCACGGGCGAAGTCGCTATGGCCGCCGTGCGCGTCGGCGCCTACCTCGTCGGCATGGACTTCATCCAGTCGACTCCGGGTGCTCCCGCCGGCAAGAAGATGAAGCTTCTCCTCAACTTCAACGTCAACGGCTCCATCTACGTCGACAAGCGCGGCAACCGCATCGTCAACGAAGGCGAACGCCGCGACGTGATCCGCGACGCCGTGCTCGGCACGCCGGAACGCTACGGCTACACGGTCTGCGACAACACGAACTTCATGAGCTACGACGCGGTCAACCGCAAGGCCATCATGGAAGGCATCAAGATCAACGAGGCCTGGACGGCCCCGACAATCCGCGAACTCGCCGAAAAGATGGGCGTCGATCCCGCCGGCCTCGAGAAGACGATCAAGCGCTACAACGAGGTCTTCGTCAAGAACGGCCGCGACGACGACTTCCACAAGCAGCCCGTCAACCTCACCAAGCGCATCGAGGACGGTCCCTTCTGGGCCTGCTACACCGGCATGACGGTCCATCACACGATGGGCGGCATCAACACCAACGTCAAGGCTCAGGCCCTTGACTGGGAAGGCAAGGTCATTCCGGGCCTCTACGCCGCAGGCGAAATCACGGGCGGCATCCACGGCACGAACCGCGTCGGCGGCAACGCCGTTCTCGACTGCTTCGTCTTCGGCCAGATCGCCGGCGAAAACGCCGCGAAGGAAGTCGCCTGACGAGACCTCCAGGTCTCACGACTGAGAAGTGCCGGGCGCCGTCCTCTCTCCTCACGGCGCCCGGCATCGACCTCACGCATGCGGACTTCTCCGCCGCATGCATGCACGCCCGCCCGGCCGGACCCACGCTCCTCCAACGGCCCGGCAGGCAGACGTACGGAAAGGGGTCGGTTCTTCACGGAACCGGCCCTTCATTTCCATCTGCAGCTCTTTCCTCACCGACCCGAATCCTGCTCGTGCACGAGCGAGGTGATCACGCTCCTCAGCCACTGCATGGCGGGATCCCGATGTCCGCGCTCGTGCCAGACGAGCTTCGGAACCCATTTCTTCGAACACTCCTCGGGAAGCGGCAGAATCCTGAATTCATCCGTGCCCGCGACTTCACGCGCAAGCGTCTCGGAACAGGTCAAGCAGAGGTCGGAACGCCTCACCATCTGCACGGCGCTGAAGAAGTACGGCGTTCTCACCGCACGCGGCCTTGCGATCCAGGCCTCGGAAACCGACGCGTCCATTGCCCTAAGCACCCATTCGGGGCCCGGTCGGACTTCCACGTATCTGTGCGCAAGACACTCTTCGAGCGTGAGTGCGCCCGCCTCGTCGAACCTTCGGGCCAGCGAATGACCGCTTCGCACGACGAGCACGCTCCTGCACGACGAAAGCGGCAGGCATGCGCAGCCTTCGGGCGCGCGCTCGATGGGAAAGATCACAGAAACAGCCGCAGGAAGCCTCCCACTTCAGTGGCGAGGTTGTTTAGGAAGTCCAGATCGCCTTTCTGGAGCTCCACGACCCAGTCGTCTCCGTTGGGCGAGAGCCTGAACGTGACGCCCGGCGCCGTTCTGGAAGCGAGCGTGACGGCGGGCCCGATGTAGAACATCGCATGATCCGCGCACGCGATCCTGAATTCGCGCACCAGACTCGCGGGATCGACGGTCTCCTCGACGAAGAGGTCCTCGAAGCTTGCGATCACGGCCGCCACCTTCGGCTCGAGCGCGAGCGCCTTTGGCGTGGGCGTGAGGCCGCCCGAGCATCGCGTGAAGAGCTCGTCCTCAAAGGCCTCGCGAAGCTTCGTGAGCGAGCGCGACGCCGTCGCCTGCGGCATGCCGAGCTGCGAGACGGCCCGCTGAAGGTTGTGCGGCGCGCAGAGCGTCCTGAAGAGAAGCAAATGGTCGCGGTCGAGAGGTTCCCTCGGTTCTTTTCTCATTTTTGAACGGTTCCATTCGTCAAATATGACCTGAACACGTCTGAAATTCACAATGGTTGGAAATTCCGGTCTTCTCTAACCTTACAGCCATGGCGCGACAGCCTCCCGGCAGAGAATGCCGCGACCTAAAGTACGTCCGCGCCAGAAGACAAAACCACGCTTTCATCTCCCCGACCAGGGATCCAAAGGAGTTTCCTCATGAAGTCCTTCACACTGAAGCTCGCCGCCGCGGCCGTTGCCGCCGCCTGCATTCTTCCGGGCACCGCCTCCGCCTCGGGCGGCGGCTCCGGCCCAAACGTCCAGTACGCCGTCCAGGGCAAGATCGGCGAAGTCATCACGAACCCGTACAAGATCGCGCCGCTCACGGCCGTCATCCGCAACGGCGGCTACCAGCTCAAGGATGCCGCGGTCCGCATCGTTCCCAAGCACGGCGGCGCCGAAATCAAGTACAACGTGAGCGATGTTCAGCTGCGCACCCATGCGGGCATCCCGGTCTTCGGCCTCTATCCCGACTACAACAACACGGTCGAGGTGTCTTACACGCTCGTCGACGGCACGAAGGAAACCCGCGTCGAAAACGAGGTCTACCGCATCTACGCGCCCGGGATCCACACTGAGACGAACGGCACGGCCGCCCAGCACCACGCCATGTTCGAAACCGAAGTGAAGAAGGTTGCGCCCGAATTCAAGGACCGCCTCTACTTCATCAACAACTTCCTGCCTTCGGGCGGCAACGTCGCACGCACGACATGGAACAATCCGATGGGCGGCGCCCTCGAGTGGGTCTACTATCCGCAGAACGCCGTGATCGACACGGCGGGCGACGTCCGCTGGTACATGTTCGTCTCGCCGATCTACGATCCCGAGAACATCTACAAGTCCGGCATCATGATGGGCTTCCATCAGGCCGACGACGGCTTCCTCACCTTCGGCTACGGCCAGCGCTACGCCAAGTACGACCTGATGGGCCGCGAGGTCTTCAACCGCCGCCTGCCCGCCGGCTACGCGGACTTCTCGCACGCCATGGACCCGGCCCAGAACGGCCACTACTTCCTGCGCGTTTCCTCGGCCGACTACCGCCGTCCCGACGGCAAGCGCGTCCACACGGTCCGCGACGTGATCCTTGAGGTCGACCAGAACGGCTGCGCCGTCGACGACTTCCGTCTCTTCGACATCCTCGACCCGTATCGCGACAACGTCATCAAGGCGATGGACCAGGGCGCCGTGTGCCTCAACGTCGACGCCTCCAAGTCCGGCCAGACGCTCTCCGCCGAAGAACTCGCGAAGATGGATACGAACAATCAGTTCGGCGACATCGCGGGCGTCGGTCCGGGCCGCAACTGGGCCCACGTCAACTCCGTCGACTATGACCCGTCAGACGACTCGATCATCATCTCCTCCCGCCACCAGTCGGCCCTCATCAAGATCGGCCGCGACAAGAAGGTGAAGTGGATCGTCGGCTCGCATGAAGGCTGGAAGAAGGAGTTCCAGGACAAGCTTCTCACGCCGATCGACAAGAACGGCAAGCCGCTCAAGTGCGAAGGCTCCAAGTGCGAGGGCGGCTTCGACTGGACCTGGACGCAGCACACCGGCTGGCGCATCGACTCCAAGTCCGACAAGGACGTCTTCTACCTCTCCGTCTTCGACAACGGTGATGCACGCGGCATGGAACAGCCGGCGCTGCCTGAAATGAAGTACTCCCGCGCCGTGATCTACAGGATCGACCAGAAGAAGATGACCATCGAGCAGGTCTGGGAATACGGCAAGGAACGCGGCTTCGAATGGTACAGCCCGATTACCTCCGTGACCGAATACCAGGCCGACAAGAACTCCGTCTTCGTCTACTCGGCCACCGCCTCGCTCAACATGAAGCAGTTTAAGAGCGTGAGCCCGAACCCCGTCATCAACGAGTTCAAGTGGGGTTCCACGGAACCGTCCGTCGAAATCGTGCTCAAGTCCACCATGGGCTACCGCGCGCTTCCGATCTCGCTCGACAAGGCCTTCAGCCGATAAGCATCGGCGGATTCAGTCCTGCGGTCTCTCTTCTCTTTGGAACCGCAGGCCTCCTCAGGAGGCGCACCGTCATCAGGCGCCTCCCTCCTTCTCGCGCCGCGCCTTCGGGCACGGCGCTTTTTTTTATCCGCCGCCCGCACCGCCTACTGCGTTCGCCCTATGCCGCCCGAATGCATCGGAGCTACAATCTATTCCGTCTTCAATTCTTTCAGAGGCGTTTTCACAATATTGATCCGCTTAATGGCCTTCGTATTCGCTGCAGCCGCGCTCCTTGCGCTGCCTTGCGGTGCGCACGCCTGTCCGGATCATGCCGCCGTCGTGCAGGCGGTCTCCGCCTCATGGCAGGGAGAACCCGCCTCAGTCGGGTCACACGCCTCGCGTCACGAGGCGGCCGTTCGGGCCGAATGTTCCGCAGCGGCGCCCGAAGCGCCCTGCACCGATCGCCTCTGCTGCGTGACGCCGCCCGCGGCGCCCGCGCCCGAGTGCCGGACTGCGTACTCCGCCTCCGTCCTCCCGCCCGCCACAGGTTCCCGTCCCGCCGACACGAGCGTCATCCTCGGCAGGGACTCTCCGCCTCCGAAAGCCTGAAGCTTCGGGCCCTGCGCCCGCACGCCTTCCGGACGGACAGCCGTCCGTCCGCGTCACTCAAGCTTCTTTTTTCGGAGACACACAAAATGGAAATGACCCACTATATGGAGCTCATGATGGGCTCCTGGCACATGCTCGTCCTCTTCATGGCCGCACCGATGCTGCTCGCGGAGTGCTACGTCGTGAGCGAAATCCTTCTGCTCATCAAGCCGCGTCAGGGCGACGCCCTCGCCGCCTTCAACAAGGCCTCGGCCTATGCAACCGCGCTCGGCATCGCGCTCCTCTCGGGCTGCGTGGCCCTTCAGTTCTCGTCGGTCGTCGCATGGCGCACCTGGGTCGACGCCGTTTCGGCCCTCGCCTACGTGGCCGCGGGCCTTCCGTTCATCTACGTCGGCCTTCTCGAGGCGGCCTCGTCGCCCGCAGCAGGACGGCCGTCTGGAAGGGACGCTCGGCCGTCGCGGCGATGGTCGTCTATCTCGTCCTCTCCCACGCCGCCATGGTCTTCGGGATGTTCGATCCCGTGCAGTTCGGCTGGCGGGCTTCGGACGACATGCACATGACGCACGGCGCTCACGCGATGCCTGAGACGCACGCAGGCCACGTCATTCACTGACGCAGGCCGCAAAAAAGCGCGGCGCGAAGCCTGCGGGCTTCTCCGCCGTGCCCTGCGTCCATGCGCGCGGATGCTCACGCTGCGGCCTGGAGCTCCTTCGCTCTTGCCGCAGCCTGTCTTCCAGCCTCGCGTCCCATCACGAAGCAGGCGGTCATGCCTGCGCCGCCGAGTCGGTCGCCGCCGAAGATGCCGCCCGCGCATTCGCCGGCAGCGTAGAGTCCGGGCACGAGGCCGCCCGAGGACGCAATTACTTCGGCCGCACGGTTCGTCCTGATGCCGTCGAGCGTCGTGTGCACGTAGATGCGCTCGGCTCCCCAGTAGAAGGGCGGCCGCTCGATCCTCTGGCGAAAGAGCCTCTTGCCCGTGCGTGCGTCGTACCCCTTGTCCGCCGCCCTGTTGTAGTCCTCGATCGTCCTCGCGAGCACGACGGGCTCGATGTCCATGGCGGCCGCCATCGCGTCGATCGAGTCCGACTTCCTCACGACGCCATTGATGAGCTTGACGCCGAGCGTCGCTCCCTTGAAGGAGCGGTCGTCCGTGATCACCCAGCAGCGCCTTTCGGGAAGCGACAGAATGGCGTTCGAAATCACGTTCCAGGGACTGTTCTCGTTGACGAATCGCCTGCCGTGCATGTCGACGTAGATGTCGGCGCCCTGATAGTCGAGCAGGCGTCCGCCCCAGAACGGAAGCGCCTGAAGGCCGAAGCCCGTCGTCACGAACGCGCCGTTTCGTCCCGCGCACGCGATGAGTTCGCCCGTTGCCCCATCAAAGACCGTGCCCGCCGGATTGGCGCTCGTCGGAACGTCGGGCGTGAGCAGGGGATTGATCTTCATGCGCGCCTCGACGTTGGCCGTGAAGCCCCCGCAGGCGATGACAAGGCTTCGCGTCCTGAGCGTTCTTGCGCCCTGCGGCGATTTCACTTCGACAACCCACGCATGCCCCTCGGGTCTGAAGCCCGTCACGGGCGTCGAGAGCGCAAGCCTGCAGCCGAAGCGCCTCAGATGCGCCATGAGCGCAAGCACGTAGCTGCGGCCCGCCGAGTTGCCCGGCATCGCGTAGCTCTTGGCCTGCTTGCCCGAATACGCGATGAACGGTTCGCTCCAGAACACGCCGAGGCTCTCGAGCCAGTCGAGCACGCCCGCCGAATCCTCGCCGATCTTCGCGAGCACCGCCGCGTCTCCCGTGTCGCCGCCGACCTCGAGCGCATCCTCGACGAACCTGCCGAGCGTGTCGTTCGGATCGTGCGAGCGCGAGGGCGCCACGGCCGAAACCGAACCGCTCGAATAGATCGAATGTCCGCCCACGAGCGGCCCCTTTTCAAGAACCAGCACGTGGCCCGCGCCCGACTCCAGAGCTGCGGCCGCAGCCGAGAGCCCCGCCGCACCCGAGCCCGCGACGATCACGTCCCAAACGCCCGAGGCGCCCGGATCGAGCGTGTCGGGCGCGCCCGCGGCAAGAAGCCGGCCCGGCACCGCCGCCGCAAGACCCGCGCCCGCCAGAAGACGGCGCCTCTGCGTCATGACGCCGCCTCTCGTGTCCTTCATCATTTGCCCGTCCCCGCAAGGCCCGCCCTGTAGTCCGCAGGCAGGTTCTCGAGCCAGCGGTAGGCGTCGAGCGCGCTTGCGACGCCGAGCTTGGCGTAGGCGTTGGCCTTGTGCATCTTCACCGTCTCGGCGCCGATGCCGAGCCTTTCGGCAACGTCCTTGTTGGTGAGTCCCTCGGCGGCGAGCATGAACACCTCGCGCTCCCTCTGTGTAAGCGACTCGAAGGTCCTCCTGTAGTCGTCCGCCTCGGCCGCATCGCTCTCTGCGGCCATCGACTTCGCGCAGGCGCGCTCGACGGCGCCCGCAAGCGCAAGCGGATCGCCGCGCTTTTCAAGAAAGTCGGCTGCGCCGTACTTCATCGTGTGCACGGCCGTCGTGATGTCGCCGTGCCCCGTGAGGAAGATGACGGGCAGCGTGCATTTCGCGTCAAAGAGCCTGCGCTGAAGCTCCACGCCCGTCATGCCGGGCATGCGGATGTCGAGCACGAGGCAGCCCGGCCTCGAGAGGTCGTCGCGCTCGAGAAGGTCGGCCGCACCCGCATAGTCCTCGACCTGCCAGCCCATGGCCTTCAGAAACTCGCGCTAGCTCTCGCGAAACGCATCATCGTCGTCGACAAGCCTCACGAGCGGCGTCCTGATCATCCGCTTCATGCATCTTCTCCCTGTTCATTCACCTTCATGGTTTTCCTGCCTTCGGTGTCCTCTCCTGCGGGGCCTGCCGCGTCGATCTCGACCGTGGCCCGCACGCCGCCCTCGGGTCTTGCCTCGAAGCGCAGCGTCGCACCGTGACTGTCGGCAATACCCCTGCAGATCGTGAGTCCGAGTCCGAGGCCTTCCGGAATCTCACGGTCGGCCTCGCCGTCGAGCACCTCGCAGGCAAGACCTTCGGCGCGGGCGTTGAGTTTTTCGAAGACCTGCGCCGAGAGGACGGGCCCCGGATTCTCGACCGTGATGCGCCACCTGCCGTCCGCGGCCCTCACGAGCTCGACCCCGACGGCAACCTCGGGGCCCTTGAGGCAGTCGAGGCGCCTCACGGCGGAGGCCGCATTGCGAACGAGGTTGAGGACGAGCACCTCGAGTTCGAGCGGCTGTCCGAAGACGCCCGCCTGGCGCTCGGCGACTGCAACATTGATCGGGACGCGGGCGTCGCTTCGCTCTTCGGCCCTGTAGGCCCTGACGGCGCTCTCAACGATGGCGTCGAGTTCGCAGATCGCGACGCGCTCGTGCTCGCGCCTTGCATACTTTCGGACCCTCGAGACGATGTCGGCGATCCTCGTCGCCTCGCCGTCGATGCGCGAGAGTGCATTGGAGAGCGCCTCGGCCGCCGCCGGATCGGCCACCGCCGCCGTCGGGCACTTGATTCTTGCAAGGGCGGCCCAAGTGCGGATCGCGCCTACGGGCGCATTGATCTCATGGGCGATCATGCCCGACATCTGCTGCACGACGCTTCTGCGCTCGAACATCGCGAGCTGGGTTCGCGTGGCGGCCGCGACCGCCGAAAGCCTTTCCTGCTCGGCCATCGAGCGCCTGAGGTCCTCGGTCCTGCGCCTCACGAGCCTGTCGAGCCTCAGCTCGTTGAAGATGAGAAACAGAAGAAGCCCCGCCGCCAGCCAGAAGGCGGTTCTGTGCCTTGCATAGAGCGCGGCGGGACTCATGTCCCTCAGATAGGCCCAGGGGCCGAGCGCAGCTCCTTGAGAAGCGCGTCGACGCCTGCGTGGGAAACGTTGGTGAGCCATTCGGCGCCCGCAGTGTTCCTGAGGCTCAGAATGGCGATCGTCATGTCGCGCACCATTTCGGACGGCGCGTGCGGCAGTGCCAGAAGACTGATGTCGGGATAGAGCTCCGTCGAGTACCTGCACGGAATGACGGGCGCGCTCTTCGACTCCTCGCTCTCGAGCACCCTCAGGCCTGAGACGTCCGCGAGGCCCTCGTCGCCGAGCGTCTCGAGCAGACATGCCGGCACGACCGCCACGTCGGCCCTCCCTGAGAGAATGGCGCCCACGACGTCGGGATAGTCGTTGTTGCGGCGCACGACTCTGGCAAACAGCCGCGTGGGATCGATGCCTTCGCGCCTGAAGACGCGCTCGGCGGCAAGCCAACCGTCGATGGCCGTGGGCAGAGACGAAAAGACCGTGCGGTCCTTGAGGTCACGGAGCGTCCTGTAGTGCGAATCGCTCCTCACGACGAAGGCCGCGCCCACGGCGCGCTCGGCCTCAGCGAGCCCCTTGAGGCGCCTCGTGGCGATGCGCACCGAGGAGACGCCCGCGTCGAGCGGAAACACCGAACGCGCAAAGATGAAGTCGGGCCTGAGCCTCTCGAGCTGCTCCGCACTCTCGGCGGCCGCGAAGGTCGCCGTCCTGATGCGGTAGCCGCGCAGCCTCTCCTTGAGGGCGGCGATGGTCTCGTGGATGGTAAAGGCGTCGTACGGATTGACGAGCGTGTCGGGCCAGGCCACCGTCATCACGGGGCGGGTGTCGTCGGCGGGCGCCGTCAGGGACGGGTGCGAAAGCCCGTCCGGAGCCGCTCCGGAAGATCCCGGCACGACTGCGCCGACCGGGCCCGAAAGCACGGTCCAGAACAGCGCCGCAAGAAAACCCGCAGCCGAAAAACGCTTGACGTCGAGAGGATTCATGATGCTTCCGAGAGGAGGAAGAACCCTAGGGTTTACGCTTACCCCCATGCAGGGGTAGGCGATTTTAGAAAACTCTAGCAGAATTTGGACCTG
Organism: Sutterella wadsworthensis 2_1_59BFAA; assembly: GCF_000297775.1. GTDB lineage: Bacteria > Pseudomonadota > Gammaproteobacteria > Burkholderiales > Burkholderiaceae_F > Sutterella > Sutterella wadsworthensis_A. Next base: position 153,531 of record NZ_JH815520.1, on the reverse strand, counting down.
AAGCAGAACTTCATTTTCAAGTCCGCCGAAGAGCGGACCGCTCCTCGGAAAAACAGTTCGACCCAAACTTTCAGCATTCCAACGCGAACCTGCAACACAAGGACATCCACAATGGACCGCCGCTCCTTCATCACGGGCCTTGCCGCCGGCACCGCCGCTCTTGCGCACACGGGCCTTGCTCAGGCCAGCACCTCCGAAGCCTTCTCCAAGAAGACGCGTCCCGTCGACACCATGAACCGCATCGGCGGTTGGACGAACGGCAGCGTCGAAGTGATCGACATCAAGGGCGTGCGCATCGGCGAAGGTCGTCCGAAGCTCATTGCACCGACGACCTCCAAGACCGAAGCCGACCTGATTGCCACGGTGAAGAAGTTTGCGGACATGCCCGCGCTCAACGTGATCGAGGTCCGCATCGACTACCTCGGCAAGATTGATCCGAAGGACTACGCCCGCATTACCCGCGACGCCTATGCCGCCGCAGGCGACAAGGTCGTGCTCGTCACGCTGCGCAACGGCACGGACGGCGGTCCCTTCATCGCCGACGACGAATGGTACGGCTGCGTCTACGAGGCCGTCCTCACGGAAGGCCGCGCCGACATCGTCGACCTTGAGCTCTTCCGTGACCGCGCCATGATCGACCGTCTCGTCAAGCTTGCCCGCAAGCAGGGCGTCAAGGTCATCATCTCCGATCATGAATTCAACTTCACGCCCGACGAGGATGAAATCATCCGCCGCCTGATGCTCGAAGAACAGGCCGGCGCCGACATCCTCAAGATCGCCGTCATGGCCCACAGCCCCGAGGACGCCCTCGCGGTGATGAGCGCCACGGCCAAGATGCGCCACTACCACTCCGCCCGTCCGATGCTCACGATGGCCATGGGCCGTGCAGGCGTCCTCACCCGCATCACGGGCGAGGGCTTCGGCAGCGACATGACGTTCGCGAGCGTGGGCGGCAAGGCCTCGGCTCCGGGCCAGATCCCGGCCGAGGACTGCCTCAGGGTTCTTGAAACGCTTCACAAGGCCATGAACCCGTAAGGCTCCTCTTCCTCCTGCGGGCCTGCGCCCGCCTCCATCCCCCGGGGGCGCGGGCCCGTCTCCTTCGATCCGAAGGACAAACGTTCTCCTTTTTCATCAACCTACGACTCATCACAAGTTCAGGAATTTATTATGAAGAAGACTCTGATCGCCTTTGCAGTTGCCGCGGCCTTTGCGTCCGCCGCCTCCGCCGCGAGCTTCAAGGCCGGCACCTACACGGCCACCGCCCCCGGCATCCACGGCGACGTCACCGTCGAAGTGACGTTCACCGCCGACAAGCTCGCCGACATCAAGGTCACGAAGCAGTCCGAGACCGTGGGCATCGGCTCCAAGGCCGTTGAACTCCTTCCCGGCCGCATGGTCGCCGCCCAGTCTCCCGCCGTTGACGGCGTGACGGGCGCCACCATCACCACCGAAGCCATCCGCAAAGCCGTCTCCGACTGCGTCAAGCAGGCCGGCGTCGATCCCGCCAACCTCGTTCCGCTCGCCGTCAAGAAGACCGGCGGCCAGAAGACGCTTGAAACCGACATGGTCGTCGTGGGCGGCGGCGGTTCCGGCATGTCCGCCACGATCCGCGGCCGCATGAACGGCATGAACGTCATCCTCGTCGAGAAGATGCCGTACATCGGCGGCGCCGCCGCCATCTCCGGCGGTCAGGTCGTCGCCCAGGGCTCCAAGCTCCAGAAGGCCTTCGGCTCCACGGAAGACTCTCCCGAGTCCATGATCAAGGACTTCATGGCCAACGGCCACAACCTCAACGACCCGGCCAAGATCTCGCTCTACGCCAACAATGTCGGTGCCACGATCGACTGGCTGCATGAAAAGGTAGGCGTGAAGTTCATCCCGAACGACCTGCCGTTCCTCGCCGAGTACTCCCACCGCCGCGCCCTTGAATTCGAAGGCGGCGCTAAGACGATGGCCCAGCACCTTCGTGAAGTCATCGCCGGCAACGGCGCCCAGGTGCTCTACAGCACCCGCGTCGAAAAGCTCCTTCAGGACAAGGACGGCCGCGTGATCGGCGTTGAAGCCACGGACGACAACGGCGTCAAGTACACGATCAAGTCCAAGGCCACGCTGCTCACCACGGGCGGCTTCGGCAACAACAAGGACATGCTCGTCGAGCCGATCAAGTCCACGCTCTACTACGGTCCCGTCTCCTCCACGGGCGACGGCCACCGCATGGCCATGGAACTCGGCGCCAAGACGCAGCTCATGCAATACGGCAAGCGCTACCCGAACGGCATTGAAGTCGCGCCGGGCAAGGCCAAGTCCACCATCTACGCCAACGTCGGCGCCTTCGACCAAGCCGGCATTCTCGTCAACATCGACGGCAAGCGCTTCGTGAACGAAAAGGCCTCGAACCGCCACATCCTCGATCCGATGCTCCAGAACGCCAACGGCCAAGGCTACGTCTTCATGGACCAGAAGTCCTGGGAAGGCTTCTACAAGCGCCTGCCTGAAACGGGCGTCTCCCATGAGGATGCCGACAAGTACCTCGCCCAGGACGGCAAGACCGCTCCGCTCTTCGTGAAGGGCGCCACGGTTGAAGAAGTCGCCGCCAAGGCCGGCATCAACGCCGCCGCCCTCAAGGCCACCGTCGCCCGCTACAACGGCTTCGTCAAGGCCAAGAAGGACGCCGACTTCGACCGTCCGGTCCAGTACATGAAGGCCGAAATCTCCGCCGAAGGCCCGTACTACATCGTCGAGCAGCGTCCCCGCTTCGCCACCACGATGGGCGGCCTCTGCACGAACGACAAGCTCAACGTCATCACCAAGGACGGCAAGCTCATCCCGGGTCTCTACGTTGCGGGTGAACTCGTCGGCGGCGTGATGGGCGACGACTCCCCGGCCGGCGCCAACGTGGGCTGGGCCCTCACCTCCGGCCGTGTCGCTGCGGACGCCATCAAGGAAGCCGTCGCCAAGTAAGGGGCGACGAACCTTCCCAACCACTTCTCTTCCCCATCGGGGCCGCCCCGCAACGGCGGCTCCCGACTTCCGGGCCCGAAGCTCTCCAATCGGCTTCGGGCCCCTTTTCTCGTCAGCGCCCCGCGCGCCGCCCTGCGCGCTCAATGCGCCTGCGCACTTCTGCCTAGGTTCGAACACCTACTGCCTTCCAAAACGCATTACGCCTACATACAATGCAAAGTGGAAATGTTTGGTTGGAGGAACGGACATGTCTTCCGATATCAGAATCAAATTGAGCGACTTCGACGCCGAGCTGCTTGCCAACATCGCCGAACGCGAAGGCAGGACGCCCGAAGCGGTCGTGCTCGAGGCCCTGCACGAGCTCTTCTCCGAAAGGCTTGAGGAAAAGTCCTTCCTCATCTCCAAGGACGAGTTCGAGGCCTGTCTCGCCATTCTCTCCGAGCCCGCCAGGAAGGCGGCCGCCGCAGACTGACGCCTGACTGACGACACTCAGGATTCGCACCTTCCCGCCGCATCCCGGCTGCGCCGGCCCCTCGCAGCCCCGATCCATCCTCGTCCGAGCCGGCAGCGGATGCGGACTGTCTTTTTTTTCGTCTCAAAACAATCATGAACGCACGCGCACTCACGACCTTCGCCTGCGCCATCGCAGCCCTCGCCTCCCTTGGCTCCGTTCCCGCCGCAGCGGGCGAAAGACTCGACAACATCGTTAAGAACAACACGCTTCGCGTCGGCACGCCGGGCGACTACAGGCCATTCGCGATGAAGGAGGATTCAGGCTACGCGGGCCACGACATTGACGTCGTCAAGGCGATGGCCGAGGTCTACGGCTGGAAGGTCGAGTTCGTCCCGACCACCTGGAAGCAGATGGCGGCCGACCTCAAGGACAACAGGTTCGACGTGGCCGTGGGCGGCATCACCCGCAGTCCCGCTCGCGCGCTCATCGCCGACTTCCTGCCCGCCTACGCGCCGTTCGGCAAGGTCGCGCTCGTTAACGTGAAGATGAAGAACAAGTTCAGGACGCTCGACGACCTCAACCAGCCCGACGTGCGCGTCATCAAGAATCCGGGCGGCACCAACGAGGCCTTCGTGCTCGCCAACCTCACCCGCGCCAAAGTCTCGACCCATGACAAGAACTTCGAGATCCCGGGCCTCATCGCCGAAGGCAGGGGCGACGTCATGATCACGGAAAACGCCGAGGCGAAGCTCTACGCGAAGAAGGACAAGCGCCTCCACGCCGCCTTCCTCGAAAACCCGCTAACGCCCGTCAACTACATGGGCTTCATGCTGCCCGTCGACGACCCCGACTACACGCGCGTGATGAACTATCTCTGGGACCTTCTGGATCGCCGCGGCGAACTCAAGTCCATCGAGGCAAAGTGGCTTGATTGACGGCCAGACCGCCTTCGCAAGGTTCTCAGGGCCCGTCAGGCAGCCGCCTGCGGGCCCGTCCCCGTCCCAGTTCTCGGAAATCCCGATGCGGCGCTGCGGATCACTTGGTATCCTTTTGGAATTCGACTCAACCGCCCGGGCCCAAAGTCCGGATTGAAAACAAGGATTATCCATGAGCATGCTTGAAGAATACGTGCGCGACCTCGCCGAACTCGTCAACCGCGACTGCGGCACGACCAACTGTGCGGGTGTCACGTCCGCAGCCGAGGTGATGAAGCGTCACTTCGAATCGATCGGCTGGGAGGCCGAGCTCGTCGACCTGGGCCCGACGGCGGGCCGCGGCCTCATCTGCCGCAACAAGCCGGGCTCGACCGAATGCGACGTCATCTTCAACGCCCATCTCGACACGGTCTTCCCCGACGGCACGGCCGCCGCGCGCCCCTTCTCGATCGAGGGCACGACTGCTCACGGTCCGGGCTGCTCCGACTGCAAGAGCGGCGTGCTCGCCATCTTCTACGCCTGCCGAAACGCCCGTCCCGAAGACCTCGAGCGTCTGAGCGTCTGGTGCGTCTTCAATCCCGACGAGGAGCTCGGCTCCCGCGCCTCCAAGGAATGGCTCCGCGAGCTCTCCACGCACGCGAAGGCCGCGCTCGTCTTTGAAGCCGCGCGTGCCGGCGGCGAACTCGTGCGCTCCCGCAAGGGCTCCTCCAACATCCGCTTCACCTTCAAGGGCCTCACGGCGCACGCAGGCAACAATCCTCAGGACGGCCGCAACGCCAACGTCGCCGCCATGCGCCTTGCGCTCGCCGCCTACGAGCTCGACGACAAGACCCGCGGCACGACGGTCAATCCCGGCCTCATCCACGGCGGCACGGGCGCCAACATCATCTCCGACCACGCCGAAGTGACGCTCGACCTGCGCTTCTGGAACGACGAGGACGGCCGCGAACTCATCTCGAAGATCCGCGCGCTCGCCGAAAAGACCTGGGTCGAGGGCGTCACGCAGACCATCGAGCAGCTGAGCTACTCGCCCGCCATGCCGCTTTCCGAAAACACCAGGGCACTCGTCGAGAAGATCACCGACGCCGCCTCCGAAGCGGGCTTTGACGCCCGGTGGGTCGACGCCGGCGGCGCCTCCGACGGCAACCACATGGCCGAGGCCGGCATCCCCGTCGTCGACGGCTGCGGCCCCGCCGGTGGTGGCTTTCACTCCGAACGCGAGTTCCTGCGCCTTGAAACCGTCGAGGAACGCATCATCATGATCGTCAACCTCCTCAAGCGTCTCTGATCCTCAGAGCTCCATCAGGCGACGTCTGCGACAAAGGCCTCTGATCCCAGGGATCCGGAGGCCTTTTTCCTGCCGTCTGAAATCGGATAGGGGTGAGGACTTTTGATCCTCAGCCCCTTCCACACCACCCACCGTGCGGATCCGCAGTGGGCGGTTATCAATAACCTCAGAGAACTTCCTACTTGTAGACGTCCCCCAGGCACGTCCATCCCAATTCTCGGAGTCGGCCATTTGTCAGCGAGGTCGAGAGTATCCAACTGTTTGCCGTATGCCAGTACGACTTGCGGGTATCGGCCCACTCCCAAGCCACCTTGTCGTCTAGGCCCAGTTTCCTGAGCGCCGCAAACTTTGTCCGAACCTTCTTCCACTGTTTCCAGTAGATCTGTCGGATGCGTCTGCGCAACCATTCATCGGTGCTTCTGACGAATATCGCCATCGACGACTCCGCGAAATAGTTGACCCATCCGCAGACGAAAGCCTTCAGCTCCTTCCTGTACGCTTCAAGGCTTCTGCCTCGACTGCGTGAGGTAATGGCCTTCAGGCGCTGTCTGCATTTGGCCTTGGACTTCTGATGCGGTCGTGCTTTCACGACGTCTCGGCTTTGCCAGCAGCCAAACCCAAGGAACTTCAGGTTCGGATCCGTCATGCGGCAGATCTTCGTCTTCTGTTCGTTGAGTTTCAGAAACAGCTTTCCCTCCACGTAGGGCTTGAGGTGTCTGAGAGTCCGCTCCGCCGCCTTCCTGCTCCTGCAGAAGATCATCATGTCGTCGGCGTACCGAACGAAACGGTGCCCTCTGCGTTCGAGCTCATGGTCGAGCTCATTGAGCATGATGTTGGCGAGAACGGGGCTGACCGGACCGCCTTGCGGCGTTCCTATTTCGCATGGCGTGATCTTGTCCCCTTCTTGTATCGGTGCTCTCAGGATCTTGTGGATGAGTGAGACTACTCGTCCGTCCTTGAGCTTGTCCGACAAGAGTTGCAGGAGCTTGGAGTGGCTGACCGTGTCGAAGAACTTCGACAGGTCGAGGTCCACGACCCAGACGTAACCCTGATTTGCGATATCGAGGGCCTCGTCAATGGCCGTCCGGCAACTCCTGCACGGGCGAAAGCCATGACTGTGCAAACTGAATACTGGTTCGTATTCGTCGCTCAGTTTCTGCGCGATCGCCTGTTGGATGACTCGATCGACAGCAGTTGGAATTTCCAACGGTCTGAACTTGCCTTTCTCCTCCTTCGGGATCATGACTCGGCGTACGGGCTGAGGTTTGAATTTCCCCGCCTTCACGGTTTCCACTATCTCGACGGCGTGCGCACGCAGATAGTCCAGGAGCTCGTCTACGGTCATGCCGTCGACGCCCGGACCGCCTCTGTTTGCCTTGACCTGCTTATAAGCTCGGTTCAAGTTGTTCCGTTCAAGGATGGCTTCTAGGGTTACCATTCGTTGCCTTCGCATGTGGCGGCGTTTGTTCTTTCTCGTCCTTCTTCCCTTTGCTCCCCTCCGGTCCTCCCCTGTTCCGCAGGGGTCCCCCTTCGGGATTTTTTCAGCAATAAACGGGTTGTCGGCTACGTCGGACGCCTCCTGTTATTGATTTCAGCCCTTCCCGAGCACCATCCCGCTCGGTACTATGGCCTTCTCACGACAAGCTTTACTCCGACGCTCCGAATGGAACGGCGTCCGTGAGACCTCCTCGGGTAAGAAACACGCTCTTTTCCCTCATGCAGCTGCCTCATTTACACCAACGGCTCCGTGCAGTTGTCGGACTTCACTCTGCCTTGCGAGCTTATCCGCCGTCGTATGCCTGATGAGGTTCTTGTTCATCAGCTCAAGGGTTTGCCTCCAGCTTCTTTCAGCCTACGCCTCGCGACGCACACCTTGCTTTTGGCTATGAGGTTGCCACTGCCGGCCCCTCTCGGGACTTTCACCCGTTAGAACGTGCCCATGCCGAGCACACAAGAGAAGAGCCCCGAGGCGAATGCCGACGGGGCTCTATCGTGGGAAGGCGTTGCTGTCCTTCCGGGATGCCGGCGATGGGCGGCCGGACTTTGAAAAACCGGGACCTTGCGTCCTGCGGTTGATATTATGGTACGCCCGCGAGCCCTTCCCGTCAAGCCTCAACACGCACGATTTCGCAAGCTAGACGGCAGGAAATACCCGCATTCGCACTCATCTGCATTCATCACGCACAAAATGAGCCAAAATGGAAGAGCCCCGAGGCAATGATGTGGTCCCCGATTCTTGGACAAAGAATTGGGGACCATCTGTATGGGACATAAATGGAAGGGAACAGTTGAAGCTAGAAAGCTGAGGTTTCTCGAGCTCTATGAGGATGGCGCAAGCTATCAAGAGATAATGACCCAGCTTGGGCTGGATGAGCATGATCTTAGGGATTGGCGCGCTACAATTCGTATTTTGGGCGTTTCTCGATTTCTAATGTCACATACCGTCAAAACGACATATTCCTACGAAACCAAGCTGGCAGCAGTCAAAGCTCGCATTGAAGATCAGGTCTCGTACCAAGACATCTTGGCTGCATATGGCGTTGCTCCCAAGCTTCTTCGACGTTGGTGCAAGATTTATAGTGAACATGGCGAAGCAGGTCTGCAACCGAAGAAAAGGGGACGTCAGTTAGGGGCCAAGCAGAAGCCCGTGCAAGAGTTGACCCCCATGGAGAAGCTGGAACTTCGTATCAAGCAACTTGAAGCGGAGAATGCCATCTTAAAAAAAGTCGCGGCCCTGAAAGATTGGCGAAACTGAGCAATCGAGAGAAAGCAGAGATCGTTTATTCTCTTTCAGGGCAACATGATCTTGATCTTCTGTTGAAGATCATTGGGTTGCCCCGGTCGAGCTACTACTATGCCCGTAAACATCCGAAGGCAGCTACACGCCCGGACGTTCATGAGAAGGTCAAGGAAATCTTCAACCGCACGTCAAATGGTTGCGGCCATCGCCAGATCTTCATGCGTTTACGTCGTGAGTTCAACATCGTCATCGCGAAAAAGACGGTATTGAAGGTAATGCGAGAATTGGGGTTGATCTGTAAGATTAGGCGACAGGGGTTTGGAAAGTACAGCTCTTATAAAGGCGACAATCGTACCGTTCCCAATCTCTTGGCACGCGATTTCAAAACAGCCTGCCCCTTCACGAAGATCGGTACCGATGTGACAGAGTTCGCTTTGTCCTTCGGTAAGGTATACCTCGCTCAGGTCGTTGACTTTTACTCCAATGAGATTCTGGCTTTCTCCATCAGTCGATCGCCCAACATGGATCAGCAAGAAGAGATGTTCGACGCGTTGGTGAAGGCGTTACCCCTTGGGGCTAGTCCCATCCTTCACAGCGATATGGGATGGCAATATCAGAATCCTGATTGGATTAAATGGACCAAGGAGCACAACGTCACGCGAAGCATGTCTCGCAAGGGTAACTGTTTGGACAATGCGGCAACAGAGCAGGCATTTGGCCATATGAAGGACGAGTTCTTCAGGGGGCAGTGCTGGGATAGCTTTGACGCCTTCAAGAGCGATCTGACGGCTTATATCGCCCATTGGAACACGAAGAGACCTCAGGAGCGTTTGGATGGATACGCACCATCCGAGTACCGTCAGCGTTATGTTAAAGCGGAATAAGAGCGTTCTCAGCGGTCTGAGAGCGATGAGTCGGGTCAAGGGTTGACCGAAGAAGTTGGAGGGGCCCTTTGGGAGGATCTAAGTTGTTCGGTCGTCCCTTGACGCGCCCCAGATAAAATACGCTATCGGCGTAGCCGGGACTTGCTTGTCCCGGCTATGCCAAGCGGCGAGCGTTAAAATCGGCCGCACTCAACTTGGAGTTTATTTTGTAGTCCAAGTTTCGGGGTCCAGATCACAATGCCGACGGGGCTCTATCGTGGGAAGGTCTTACGGTACCTTCCGGGATGCCGGCGATGGGGAGCCGGACTCTTGAAAACCGGGACCTAGTGTCCTGCGGTTGATACTATGGTACGCCCGCACGAAGCTTTCGTCAAGCGTCTTTTGGCTCGAACTCCCCCTCAAAAACCCTCATTTGCACTCATCACGTCCGAAGGTGCGCCGCGGGCTCAGGATGCATAGAAATTCGGCGCGGGAACCTCTGTCTTCAGACAGGGGTTATTGACCAGCAGGAGGCCGTCAGAATTCGAGCGTCATGTCGTACCAGACGGCGCCGCCGTGTTCGGAAGCGGAGACGCCCATGTTGACGAAGCCGAACTGTTCGTAATAATGGATGAGCCTTTCCTTGCAGGTGAGGATGAGGCCGCGGCGGCCCTCGGCCCTCGCCTTCTCGATGAAGGCGCGCATCAGCAGGGGCGCGGCGCCCCTGCCGCGCATTTCAGGAAGCACGCAGAAGCCGAAAATCGACTGCCAGGCGCCCTTCGGGTCGTGCAGGGAGGCGTTCTCGAACATCGGATCGGAGATCGTCGCGTCGTTCGTCACCATGCCGTCGATGAGACCAACGGGACGGCCGTCCTCGCACAGAAGCATGAAGCACTCGGGAAAGACCTTCATGCGAGCCTCGAAGCTCTCGCGCGTGGCCTTCTCCTCGGGCGGGAAGGACTGCGCTTCGATGTCGGTCATGGCGTCAAGGTCGCTCATCGCGGCGGGGCGGACGGTCAGCATGGGATTTTCCTCAGAGTGTTTCGTACGCGCCATATTATAGGAGCCTGCAGGCCTTTTCCCATCCGGTGCGCATGACGATGGCGGCCCATCTCATGAAGTTGAGTTGACAAAGCATTCGCTCAATTCTTCCTGAAGGCCAGGAGCGCCACGTTGGCGATGACAAGCGCGATGCCCGCGGTCTGCCAGAAGCCGAGCACGTCGCCCAGAAAGAGCATCGAGAAGAAATAGCCCGCAAGCGGCTCGGCGCTGTTGAGCAGCCCCGCCACCACGGGCGAGACGTGCCTCAGGCCCGCGAGAAAGCTCCAGAAGGCAAACATCGTGCCGAATAGAACGAGAAAGGCGAAGGCGCCTGCGGACGCCGCGGTCCATTCGGCCGAAATCGAGAGCGGATTGCAGAAGACGGACGCCCAGACGCCGCCGAAGACCAGACCCCACGCAAGCGCGGGCACAACGCCCGCGCGGGCGACGAGGCGCTTGGACTGGATGTTGTAGGCGGCGGCCATGAAGGACGAAACGAGTCCCCAGACGATCGCCATCGGCGAGAAGACAAGCCCGGAGAAGTCGCCGTCGGTCACGATGAGGGAGACGCCTGCGGCAGCGAGCAGGAAGCACGCGATCTCAAGCCGCGGCACGGGCCTTCGGTTCACGATCGCGCTCCAGAGTCCGCACCAGAGCGAAACGGTCACGAGCAGGATCGCGCCCGTGCCTGCGTTCGAATAGTAGATGGACTCGAAGAACGCATTGTGCGCGCCGAAGAGGAGCGCGCCGCTCACGGCGGCGTCGATCACCATCCGGCGGTCGGTCCAGAGCCTCCAGATCGCCCGCGGGCGCACGAGGCTCATGACGAGCACGAAGAGCGAGCCTGCGCAGAGCTGGCGCAGCGTTACGAGCTCGAGCGGCGTCTCGAAGGCGCCCGAGGAAAAGAGATACTGCACGGACGTGCCCATCGCGCCCCACAGAATGCCTGCGAGGAGGACTAGCGCGACGCCCGTGAGGTTGGAACGGTCGACTGGCATAAAAAAAATGAAATCTGCGTGGTTTTCCACGCCTGTTTCGTTATCTTATCAGGCGGAACGGGAGCTCGCGACAACGCAGAAAATGCATCGGGCGCCGCCTTGTCAGCGACGCCCGATGAGTCTTGATGATGCGCCTCTTCCCTGCAGCGCCCGTCAGAAGCCTTCTGCCGGAATGAAGCTCGCCTTGGGATGGCCGCACTCGGGGCAGGTCCAGTCCTCGGGGAGATCGTTGAAGGGAGTGCCCGGCTCGATGCCGAATTCGGGAAGCCCCTCTTCGGGATCGTAGACGAACCAACACACCTTGCACTGCATGTGCATCTCCGGCGTGATGCGTGCGCGCATCAGGCGGTCGAGACCGTCGCTCACGTCCGAGCCTGAAAGGCTCGTCGGAAGGACGTCGTCGCTCACTTCATTGTCGTTCATCGGGCCTCCTCCACGGGTTCTCCGCCGATGGCGCCGCGCTCGAGGTCCTTTTCGACCCAGTCGACCATCTCGCGGCAGCGCTCGACGGTGTCGTCGAAGGCCTCGCAGGGCGAGGCCACCTCGGGCGGGATCACCGCGCAGACGTAGGCGTCAAGGAGCGGCTTGCCCGCATTGTTGAGCATCTTCGTGTGCCAGATGCCGCGCACGCCCGTGCGGTTGATCGTGCTTTTCGCAAAGCCCGTGATCTCGGCCCGGATGTCGCCCGTGCCGAGCGTGGAGAGAATCGCGCGGGAGTCGCCCGGCGAGAGCGGCTGCTTGGTGAGTTCGACCATGTGGGCGGGGCTCTCGGGGAGCCTCGACCAGTCGATCTTCTGCTGTGCGGCGCGCAGCTCCTCCAGAATCGCGGGAGCCGCGAAGACGTCAGAGCCATTGTTGACGATAGTGCCGACCGTCTCTTCGCCGCTCCGGGCGGCAAGCCACACGCAGCGCGGGATGCGTCCGAGAATGAAGGAGTCGTGGCCGCCCATCTGCAGGCGCCAGAGGGCGGGAATGCCCGTTTCCTCCATGCGGGCGAGCCCGTCGTGGAGCGTGATGCGCACCTCACCGCTGCCGAGCATCGGCAGGATGAAGGGCAGCCAGGCGCGGTCGAAGCTCCTGAAGTCCCAGACGCGGTGAAGCTCCTCGAGGACTTCGGGCCCGGCGGCCTTCGCCTCGAGCACGGCCTTCTCGACCTCGCGCAGAAAGTCAACGAGCGCCCGCGCGGCTGCGCGCTCTACCTCGGGCGGGAGCTGCGGCACCTCGGCCCAGCGGCCGGCGCCGTCCAAAGTCAGACTGGACATGGGGGATCTCCTAACTCAATCTTCCGTTTTCTGCAGGATCGCAATCGTGCGCGAAGGGCCCTTCTCACGGGACCCGATCTCGACGAGCGCCTGTATGTATTCGTCCCAGCCCATCAGTCCCTCGGCGGCGCCGAGGTACTCCGCGCCCCTGAAGAGCGCGACGGCGGGAAACTTGCGGATGCCGTAGCGTGCGCCGAGGGCCCTGCCCTCGGAGACGGCCGTGTACCAGCCCGAGGCGACGGCGGCGCCGAGCGCCTTCCTGAGCTCGGGGCCGATCACGGCGATGTCGAGCGTCTCGCGCCTCAGGTTCGGATCCTCCGCAAAGAGGACCATCTTGAGGCCGGGCGCCTCGAGCATCGTCTCGAGCGTGGCGCCCGAGAATTCCGCAAAGCCCGCCTCTTCGCGCAGGCGCGCAAAGAGCGGATGAACGGCCGTGTCGACGACGGCCTCGACGGGCGGCTTGGGTTTTGCCATGGATCAGGCTCCTTTCTTTCCGACGAGCGCCTGCAGATGCGGCGGGAGCCGAGGCTCGCCCGTCAAGTCCTCAAAGCCGGCGGCCTCGGCCGCCGCCGATTCGTCGCCCGCCATCACGGCGGAGACGCACGCGAGCGCTCGGCCGATCCTTTCGGCCTCCTCTTCGCTCACGGTGCGGATGACGCTCTCGCGAAAGACGAGCACCCAGTCGCCCGGCGCGAGTTCGCCCACTAGCGACGTGTCGACCTTCAGGTCGGGCGCGCCCTCGCGCCTTGCAACGGCCGAGAGGCCCTCGGCCTCAACGATCCGCATGGGAACGGCAATGCACATGCCATGCCTCCTTTTTATGCGGGCCTCCTGCGGGAGGCCTCATTTTCTCTCGAAGGACGGATCCTCGACGTGTACGCCCGCGGGCCTCACGAGGAAGCGCTCGTCGCCGATACGGCAGGCCTCGGCCTCGCAGGGACGGCCTTCCTCATAGGGCGCCTCCTCCACGCAGGCGGCCATGAGCGGCGCGACTTCGGCCCCTTCGGGACGGCGGGCAAGATCAAAGCCCCAGCGCGCCACTTCGGCACGACCGAGCTCGACCGCCTCGTCAAGCAGGTTCCTGAGCGTGTCGGAAAGGCTTCCGCCGTAGTCGTCGAGCCTTTCGGGCTGAACACCCACGACGACCAGGCTCTCGGGGGCGCGGCCCATCAGGGCCGCAGTGGCGAGCAGTTCGGAGAATCCCGTCTGATGCGGGGAGATCTTGGTGGTGAGCCATGGCTCGACGTCGTCGTCGCGCAGCACCATCATCGTGCCGGGCTCCTCGTGGAAGTCGCAGCAGTCGAAGACGAGGATGCGGCGCGCGGACGTGATGAGGTTCATCAGATAAAAGCCCAGCGTGCCGCCGTCCTCGACGCGCACCTCAGGCCTGTCCTCATAGAGCCTGTGAAAGTGTTCGACGCAGCGAGGCCCGAACCCCTCGTCGGCCCAGAGGATGTTGCCGATGCCGAGCACGAGCACTTCGCATCGGTCGTCTAGTACGTCAAGCGCCATGAATGCCCCCCGTTGATTGTCCTGCCCTTTAATATAGACCAGCACGCCTCGGTCGGCATCAGTCAGGCGTAGCGAATCCACTACGCACTATGGAGGAGAGGCCGCGCGACGTTCTGCGAGGTTTTCAGACCTTGCGCGAGGCGTTCTTCTTCGCCGTGAGGTCGTCGGCCTCGAGCACGATGGCTCGAATCCACCTGAGACTCACGAGGGTTGCAAGCACCTCAGCAAGAGGCTGGGAGGCGCACAGGCCCGTGAGGCCGAACCATCCCGGGAGCGTGAGGATGAGCGGCAGGAAGCACCAGCCCTGCCTGAGGCTCGAGAGGAAGGACGCGGCCTTGGGGCGGCCGAGGACCTGATAGGTCATGTTGGCGATCATCGAGACGGCGATGAAGGGGAAGCCCGCGAACGCCCAGCGCATGGCCGTCGTGCCCGTCTCCATCACCTCGGGGTCTCCGCCCGCGAACACCGAGACGATGCTCTCCGAAAAGATGAAGCCCGGAATCGCAGCCGCCGTCGTGAAGGCGGTGCCCGCGACGATGGTCGAGACGAGCGCCTTCTTGACGCGCGCGTAGTTGCCCGCGCCCCAGTTGAAGCCCGCCACGGGCTGGTAGCCCTGGCCGAGGCCCACCATCACGGCGTTCACCGTCATGAGCACGCGGCCCACGATGCTCATCGCCGCCACGGCCGCGTCGCCGAAGCCGCCTGCGGTGAGGTTGAGGATCGAGGCCGCGACGGCTGCGAGCGCGTTTCTCAGAAGGCTCGGCATGCCGTTTCGCAGAATCGTGGGCGAGAGCCTGCGCAAGCGCTCGAGCGTGGGCGGAATGATCCTGAGGAGCCCCGCCTTCCTGCGGTAGTGATTGACGAGGATGAGCAGACCCGCCGCCTGGGAGAGGACGGCGGCCCAGGCCGCGCCCTCGATGCCGAAGCCCAGTCCGAGGATGAAGGCGGGCGTGAGCGCAAGATTGAGGATGCCGCCCGCGAGCAGCGCGCGCATGCCGACGACGGCAAGGCCCTCGCTTCTGAGCAGGTTGTTGAAGGTGAAGCTCGCGCACACGACGGGCGAGCCGATGAGAAGAACCTCGGCGTAGCGCACGGCGTCGGGCATGATCGTGGGCGTCGCGCCCAGGACCCTGAGGAGCGGCTCGTCAAAGAGTAGGCCCAGCACGCCGATAGCCACGCCGCCCAGCACGGAGAGGAGAATGCCCGTGCCCGCGATGAAGCCCGCGGCCTCGTATTCGCCCGCACCGAGGAGGCGCGAGGTCTGGCTCGCGCAGCCCTGTCCCGTCATGATGCCGACGGCGGCGAGGATCATGTGGAGCGAGAAGACGATGCCGAGCGCGGCGACAGCCGTCGTACCCAGGGTCGAGACGAAGTAGGCCCCCGTCAGGTTGTAGATGGCGGGCGTGAGCATGCTCACCATGGTGGGCACGCCGAACTTGACGACCATCGGGAAGACGGGCCCCGTGAGGAGCTCGCCTCTGGTTTTCGCGGCCTTGTCGCCGGACGCGGGCGCCGTCATGCGAGGCGGGCGTCTTCGGCCGGCTCGAAGGACGGCATGAGGCGCAGCTTGTGGAGGTTCAGGGCGTGGAGCCTGTCGATGCGGGCCCTGACTGCCTCATCGGGGCACTCGCCCGTGAGCACGTAGCGGTCAAGCACGGCATAGGTGAAGCCGAGGCGCTCCTCGTCGGTCGAGCCCGAGAGGCCGTCCGAGGGCGTCTTGTCGACGAGCGACCCGGGCAGTCCGAGCGCATGGCCGATCTGGCGAACCTCGTGCACGAGAAGGTGCGAGAGCGGGCTGAAGTCGCCCGCGGCGTCGCCGTACTTCGTCGAGTAGCCGACCCAGTCCTCGGAAAGATTGCAGGTGTTGGCGACGCGCCCGCCCTGCGGGAGCATCTGGCCGACGGCATAGAGCGTCGTCATGCGGATGCGGGCGGGCATGTTGATCGCGGCGTCCCGCGTGAGGCCGTCCGTGCCCGACAGCTCGAGCAGTCCCGGCGAAGCCTCGAGCGCGCCCCTGAGGCCCTCGACCGCCGCATGAATGTTGACCTCGACGATCCTGATGCCGAGCACGCGCGCAATCTCCCTCGCATCCTCGATGTCGGCCTGCACGCCGTCAGGCATGAGCACGCCCACGACGCGCCCGGCGCCGAGCGCCTTCACGCAGAGCGCGGCCGTCACGGTCGAGTCCTTGCCGCCCGAGAGCCCCACCACGGCGCTGCACTTCGGGCCGTTCTCTTCAAAATACCTGCGGATCCATTCCGCAAGGTCGTCCGCCGTCTGCCGAGGGTTCGCGAGCATTCGTCACCTTTCACGTCTTTTGCGGACGGCGCACCGCGCGCCGCCCTGCCTCCCGTCATTTTAGCGGCTCACCCGCCTGAGGGTGACTCTCATTTGCAAGCCCGCCCCGGTCGGGAAAGGCGATCCTCCCGAGTAGAATATGAGAGACACGCGAAAGATTGAAGCAGACGTCAATAACCCCCGCCTAAGGCGGATGTTCCCTCGCGGCAATTCTATGGCAGCGCTCCTCAAACTTCTTCTCTTCACGCTTCTGATGCACACGGCGTGCACGTCGCTGCGCTTTACCGCGACGCTTGACGCCATTCATGCAGGGGCCTCGTCCTTCGAGGTGGGCCTCATGCTCGCCTCGATCTCGTTCGGGCCCATGTTCCTTGCGATCGCCGCGGGCCGCTGGCTCGACCGTTCGGGTCCGCGCGCTCCGATGCTCGCCTCACGGCTCTCCGTCATGGCGGCTGCGGGCTGCGCCATCCTGCTTCCCGCATCCGACCTCGGGATCGCGCCTCTTTTCGGCGCCTGCGTCCTCACGGGCCTGTCCTTCATGCTCACGAACGTCGTG
Source organism: Sutterella wadsworthensis 2_1_59BFAA (assembly GCF_000297775.1). Taxonomy (GTDB): domain Bacteria; phylum Pseudomonadota; class Gammaproteobacteria; order Burkholderiales; family Burkholderiaceae_F; genus Sutterella; species Sutterella wadsworthensis_A. Next base: position 136,623 of record NZ_JH815520.1, on the reverse strand, counting down.
ATCCAGCGCCTCACGGGCGACGTCACGACGCCGAAAAACCGCCGCTTCGCCTTCACGGCGCTCTCGCTCACGACCGCGAGCTCGAACCTTGCGGCCCCCGTCGTCGCGGGCTACGTGATCGAGCGGCTCTCCTACACGGCCGTCTACGTCTGGAGCGCGGTTGCGCCCCTCATTCTCTCCGTGCTCCTCTTCGTGCCCGCCTTCGGGATCGTCATGAAGGCAAGGCCCCGCGCCGTCAGGGCGGAGGCGGGACGCACGAAGGGGTCAGCCGCGGACTTCCTGCGCGACGGCCCGATGCGCGCCGTGCTCGTCGCCTCGGTCATCATCTCGATCGCCTGGGAGGTCGGCAACCTGCTCATCCCGATCTACGCCGCGGGCGTGGGGCTTACGCCCTCCGAAATCGGCTGGGTGCTCGGGAGCTTCGCGGCGGCCACGTTCATCGTGCGCTTCGTGACGCCGTTCCTCCTCAAGGTCGTGCTCGAGTGGCACATGATCGTGCTCTCGCTCCTGCTCGCCACGGCGGCCTTTGCCGTCATGCCGCTCGTCACCACCCAGGGCGCCATGATGGGCGCCGCCTTCGTGCTCGGGCTCGGCCTCGGGGCGTCACTTCCCAACATGATGTCCCTCGTCTACCTCTTCTCGCCGCCCGAGCGCATCGGCGAAGCCATCGGCCTTCGCATCATGGCGCTCAACCTCGGCAAGTCGGTCTTTCCCGTCCTCGCCGGGCTCCTCGGCAACTGGATCGGCGCGGGCTCCACCATCTGGTGCCTCGCGGCCTTCGCCGCAAGCGGATGCGGGTACGCGGGCGCTGCGGCCCGCACCGTGCTCTCGAGGATGAAGGCGCTCAGGGACGCGAAAATCGATGGATGAGTCCTGGATGACGGGGATGGAAAGAGCAAGGGCCTGCAGGCTTTGGAAAGCCTGCGGGCCCTTCACTTGTGTTTCACCGCGGATCCTTTTTTCAGCCCCCCGTCCCGCCTCGTGGATGAGGCGGGTTCCGACGTCCGGAATTAGACGAGGAAGTACAGGATGCCGAGCGTGATGATGGCGGCGGGAGCCGTGCGCTTGACGACTTCGATCGGGGAGACGCCTGCGATGCCCGAGAGCAGGATCAGGCCGCCCGCGAGCGGAGAGGACATGCGGCCGAGGCCGGCGGCGATCATGGCGAGGTAGCCCAGACCGTCGATCTTCATGCCGAATTCGGCGGCGTGAGGCGTGACGGCTTCGTTGAAGGCGAACGCGGCGGCGTCGCCGGAGCCCGTCAGGACGCCGAAGACGTACGGGCCGACGGAACCGCCGATCTTGGCGACTTCATTGGCGTGCGTCAGGTAGTTGACGAAGAGGTCGATCACGCCCGTGGCGCGAAGACCGGAGGCGAACACGCCGGCGGCAATGATGATGCCGAGGATGCTGCCGTAGCCCTTGCCCATGCCGTCGAAGAACTTGGAGATGGTCTTCTGCGGGTCGGCGCGGGTGACGAGCATCGCGTACATCATGCCGATGAGCATGGCGGTCGCAACGGAGATCTTGACGGACGGAATGTAGAAGGAGAAGCCCAGAAGCAGAGCGACCGGAACGAGCGGAGCAAGCGCGCAGAGCACGTTGACCTTTTCGTCCTGATGTTCTTCTTCGGTCTGGGCGGCGTCTTCAAAACCGCCCTTCTTGAAGTCGCCGTAGGCGACGCAGACGCCCGTCATCAGGACGACGAGGCAGCCGCAGACCATGAAGGTCACGTTGGCGTACCCGCCCACGAACTCCATCACCTCCATGCCGGCGAGCTTGGCGATGAACGGGTTGTGGGAGACGCCCGGATTGAAGTAGCCGGCCATCACGCAGGAGGCGACGGCAGCGGCGGCCATGGCCGGACGGAAGCCCGCGCGAACGAGAAGCGGGATGAGCGTCGGGCCAACGGCGGCGGACATGCCGGCCATCGACGGAATGGCGGTGGCGACGACGAAGCCCACGAGGATACAGGCCGGAAGCAGGAAGATGCCGAGCTTGCCGAGCGGCTTCGTGAGGAGACGGACGAGGTGACGGTCGCAGCCCGTGAGCGAAATGACGCCGGCAAAGCCGAGCGCCGAGCAGATTGCGATGATGAGCGAGCCGTTCGTCATCGACTTATCGAACTGCTTGAAGGCCGCCATCGGATCCATGGCGATGAGGGTCATCACCAGACCGGCGGTGAGAAGCACGAGTCGCGTTTCATAGCGCTTGATGAGCGCATAGACGGTGGCGCACACGACGAGAAGCGCCAGACCGATGGTAATGTTCATGGGATTGTCTCCTGCCGCAGCATGCCCCGCGGGCGCTGCGCAGCGTGGTTGTGTCGGATGTCCGCAGTCCGCCGCGGTGATTCCGGGAGCCTCCTCCGATGCCGGAATCCGCTCTGCCGGACCGCTCCGCGGCCGCCTGTTGTGTACAGGCCGAAGATTTTACCAAATTGCAGCGTAAAGCTCCGTTCAGGGCGGAGATATAAGCCGCGGGTTTTTCGATGAACGCTAGTATCATATAGGCTTGATTATTCGCCAAGGCTTTTCGTTCAAACTGAAACCCGACGGAGCTCAAGACAGGAAAATGTCCCGCTTCGCCGGTTGTACGCGTTGGGTGTACAACCAAGGGCTTGCTTGGAACGAAGAGCGCCGAACAGCGGATCCCGCCTTCCATATCAGCTATTCGAAGCTTTGCTCCGAACTGATGGTTTGGAAGGAGCAGAATCCCTGGTTGAGGGAAACGCACTCTCAGGTTCTCCAACAGTCGCTGAAGGATCTGATGGGCGGCTTCCAAAAGTTCTTCAAAGGTCTGTCGACCTTCCCGAAGATGCACAAGAAGTTCGTGACCACGGACTCCTTCCGCTTCCCGCAGGGCTTCAAGATTGACGAAGGACGGCGGCAGATTTATCTGCCGAGCATCGGCTGGGTCAAATACAAGCGAAGCCGCTTCATCCAAGGCAAAGCCAAGAACGTGACGGTTTCCCGACAAGCCGACGGATGGCATGTTTCCATCCAGACCGAGTACGAAATGGAACCTCCCAAGCATGCCGGCGACAGTGTCGGCATTGACATGGGATGCGTCCGTTTCTGCACGCTTTCCGACGGCACGTTCTTCGAGCCGTGCGGCGCACTCAAGAAGCAGCTTAAGAAGCTTGCTTGGATGCAGCGCAGGCTCGCAAGAATGCAGAAGTTCGGGAAGAATTGGCGCAAACAGAAGGCCGCGATTGCAAGGCTTCATCAGCATATCGCCAATGTCCGTCGTGATTTCATCGAAAAGGTCTCGCTGGAAATCTGCAAGAACCACGCAGAAATTTTCAGAGAGGACTTGAAGATCAAGAACATGACGGCATCCGCGAAGGGAACTGTTGAGGAGCCCGGCAGTCGCGTTGCACAAAAGAGCGGTCTCAACCGTTCCATTCTCGATCAAGGCTGGGGGATTTTCTTCAACAAGCTTGAATGGAAGGCGTTGAGACTGGGCGGACACGTTCATACGGTGCCGCCGCAGAATACAAGTCGCACCTGCCCGATATGCGGCTGTGTTTCCAAAGACAATCGCAAGACGCAGGCGTTGTTCAAATGCATCTCCTGCGGACATCAGGGAAACGCGGACGTCGTGGCTGCGATCAACAGCAAAGAGCGCGGACGAAGCTCGTTAGCCTGTGGGGAGTCTGAGAAGAATGCTCAGGCTCAAGTGAATCCGGGTCGGTCTAAAAAACCGGCGCCGAATCAGCAGCAGGAATCCACCGAAGTGATCAGCAGCGCATGCTGCTGACACAGTAGAGAATCTCCGTCGTTCACGGCGGAGAGAACGTCAACAAATGTGTCATTTAAGAACCGTTGGGAAACTCCTCGTTTTTTCATCCGCAACACCCCCAATTTCGACGCACCGGTCGCCTTTCGCCTCCCCTTCCTCATTCCGGTCCGCCGCACCGTCCCGAATGCGTGCCCGAGGCGCCGATCGGGTAGAATCCCGAATCCCATCAGCCACGCATCCATTTCCAATCTTTTTTCCAAAGCAAACCGACATGTCCGCCACGATCGTTCCGCCGCTTGCCGTCGCCCCCATGGAGGGCCTCACGGGCTTCGTCTTCAGGCAGGTTTTCAGCCGCCACTTCACGGGCGCGGACGACTGGTTCATTCCTTTCGTGACGCCCACGACCCTGCCGCAGTTCACGGACCGCCAGATGCGCGAGCTCGCGCCCGAGGCCAATGCGGGCATTCATGCGGTTCCGCAGCTTCTGACGCGCCGCACGGCCGACTTCCTCTGGTCCGCGAAGGCGCTCGCCGACATGGGCTACGACGAGGTGAACCTCAACTTCGGCTGTCCCGCGGGCACAGTCGTCGCCAAGGGCAAGGGTTCGGGCTTTCTGCGCGAGCCCGAGGCCATGATCCGCTTTCTCGACGAGATCTTCAGCGCGGACCTTCCGATCGCGATTTCAGTGAAGACTCGCCTCGGCTGGGCCTCCGAGGACGAGTTCGACCGTCTCGTCGACGTCTACAACCGCTTTCCGATGAAGCGCCTCACGGTGCACCCGCGCCTCAAGAGCGACCACTACAAGGGTAGCGTGCGCCTCGAGACGCTCGACCGCCTCTATCCGAGCCTCAGGATGAAGGTGGGCTACAACGGCGACGTCGTCACGCCCGCCGACGCGGTCGCGATGACGGAGCGCTATCCGGGCATCGACCAGATGATGATAGGCCGCGCCCTGATGGCCGACCCCGCGCTGCTTCGCAAGATCCGTGGTGGCGAGCCCGCGACCGAAGCCGAGCTCGACGACTTCCGGCGCGATCTCTTCGAAAGCTACACGGCCGCCTTCGGCAGCCTCAAGAACGCCATGATGCGCATGAAGGAATACTGGTTCTACCAGCTCGCCCTTTATGACGAGAGCGAGCGCCCCGCCAAGGAGATCTTCAAGTCAAAGACGCCCGAGGCCTTCGCCGACGCCGTCAGGAGGCTCGTCGAGACCTGCCCGCTTCGCCGCGACGCCCGCGCCTCTTGGTACAAGCCTCTTTGATCAGGCTCCCCCCTTCGGTTCGGCCCGAGCCGCATTCCCTGCGACAAGCTCAGCATAACGCCGTCCGAGCGCCGCAGGCACTTCGTGGCCCATGCCTTCCACGGGCTCGAGCCTCGCGCCCGGAATCACGGCCGCCGTCTCTTCGCCCGCCGCGAACGGCAGCAGCGGATCCGCCGTGCCGTGAATGACAAGCGTCGGAACCCGAATCTGCCCGAGCGCCTCCGACCTGTTTCCGCTCGCGAGGATCGCAAGCAGCTGCCGCTTCGTCGCCTCCATGTCGAGCGGCGTGTCCTCGATGCGGTCGAGCATCCGCTCGAGCGCCTCGACGTCGCCGCGAAAGGCGGGCCCCGAGAGCGCAAGCAGGATCTCCCGCATCTCCTCCCTCGCCTCTTCCTTCGTCCGCGCGGGTCCTCTCGGGCGGATGATCTTCCAGATCGTGCCGAGCCTGCCGAGGCCCGTGGCGGGATTGCCCGTCGCGGACGAGAGCGACGCGAGCGAGAGAATCCTCTCGGGATGACGCAGGGCGAGCGTCTGCGCGATCATCCCGCCCATGGAAAAGCCCGCGACGTGAAAGCGCCCGATGCCGAGACCGTCGGCGAGCGCCACGACGTCGTCCGCCATGTCGTCAAGATCGTAGGCAGCCGAAACCTTCCTGCGCGCGAGCGTTCTCGCCACAGCGCCGAGCACCTCGACATCCCTGACGCGAACGCCCGTCACGCGCGGGCTTTTTCCTGCGTCCCTGTTGTCGGGCAGCACTACCTGAAGTCCCGTCTCGACAAGCGCATCGACGAGTTCGGCGGGCCAGGCGTTCGACGCCATGCCGAGTCCCTGCAGAAGAATGACGGCGGGACGGGACGCATCACCATGACGCGTGAAGGAGAGCGGAACGACGGGACGGCGGGACATCGGGAAAATCGGGTATTACTCTTTTGAGGTTGGATTTGAAATGTCAAGTCCAACCTCGATTTTTTTGCCCCCCTGAAAATCGTGCTGTCGATTCGAGTCCGAAAAGTCAATTTGGGTTGGAAGTGGCCAAGAAGTCAGGTCGTCATGCCTCAGTAACCACGCTGATCGATCCTACGGACTTCCAGCTGTGCGCGATAACCGTCAAAACTCATGTTGGGTTGGATTCTCGTTCTGGAGCCAGTGCTTCAAGCCCGTATTTCGCGTAATGGTCTGCTTTCCCCGAACCGCCATTGCCAACGCCTTCTTCTGACCGACGAGGATCACCAGCTTCTTCCCGCGCGTCACGCCCGTATAAATGAGGTTGCGCTTGAGCATCACATAGTGTTGCATTGTGATTGGCAATATCACGATCGGATATTCGCTCCCCTGGGACTTGTGAATGGTCGTGGCATAGCAGAGCACAAGCTCGTCCAGCTCTCCGTAGGGGTAAACAACTTCATGCCCGTCGAAGTCAACTGTTAGCTCTTCTTCCTCAGCGTCAAGCCGCGTCACAAAGCCGATGTCGCCGTTGAACACGTCGCGGTCGTAGTTGTTCTCGATCTGCATGACCTTGTCGCCAACAGAGAATTTCGTGCCGAATTTGAGAACGGACGCTTCTGTGGGAGGGTTGAGCGCAAGCTGGAGAACTTCGTTGAGCGTGCGGGCACCGGCACTTCCACGATTCATCGGGCAAAGGATTTGGATGTCCTTGATGGGATTCACGCCGTATGCCTTCGGCAGGCGTGTCCTCACCAGGCCGGTGAGGATTTCAGGCATCTGCTCGTTGTCTTCAACCGAGAGGAAGTAGCAATCGCCTTTCTCTTCCTTGCTCGGGAAGACCGGCATTCTGCCAGCGTTGATTTGATGCGCGGCCTTGATAATCCAAGAGGTCGCAGCCTGTCGGAAGACTTCTGTAAGCCGAATGACCGGGACGGCGTTCGACTCGATCAAGTCGGAAAGAAATGCACCGGGCCCGACAGACGGCAACTGATCGACGTCGCCAACGAAAATGACCGCCGTCCTCGATGAGATTGCCTTGATGAGGTTGTTCGCCAGTGGAATGTCAACCATTGAGCACTCGTCCGCTACGAGCAGATCGCAGTCCAACGGGTTATCCTCGTTGCGCTTGAACTCCATCGTGGCAGGATCAATCTCAAGGAGCCGGTGAATCGTCTTGGCTTCCATGCCGGACGACTCGGAAAGGCGCTTCGCCGCACGTCCGGTGGGCGCACAAAGCATCATATTGACGCCCTTGGCACGAAGAATAGTGAGGATGGCCCTCACGATCGTCGTCTTGCCTACGCCTGGTCCGCCGGTGATGACCATCACCTTGGACTTTAGAGCCGCTGCTACGGCTTCCCGCTGGCTTGCGGCAAGGGTGAGGTTGAGCTTCTTCTCCACCCATGGAATTGCCTTCTCCGGGTCGATGTTCGGCCACGGCGGTGTACCTTTGACCAACTCCCTCAAGTTGCGTCCGACAGACTTTTCCGAGAGATAGAGCGAAGCCAAATAGATGCACCCTTGCACTGGGAAATCGGCCTCGATCAGTTCGCCTTCGTCAATCTCATGGTCGATAGCGTTAGAGATAACGCTTTCGGGGATGTTCAGAAGCTCTGACGCCTGACTTATGAGCAAGGGCCGTGGCAGGCAGCAGTGGCCTTGATTGCCTGAGGCTTCCGACAAGGCAAAGGCTACGCCCGCTTGAGCGCGAATAGGAGAGGTAGGTTCAATGCCGATGTTCTGCGCAATGGTGTCGGCAGACTTGAAGCCGATGCCTCTGATGTCCTTGGCCAAGCGATACGGATTTTCCTTGACGGTCTTGACAGCATCCTTCCCGTACTTCTTGTAGATGCGAACAGACTTCGACGTGCTCACACCATGGCTGTGCAGAAATACCATGATTTCCCGAATGACCTTCTGGTCTGCCCATCCGGATGTGATCTTCTGAATGCGCTTTGGTCCAATGCCTCGCAATCCCTTCAGGCGTTCAGGCTGTTCTTCAATGACGGTGAAGACATCGGTCCCGAAGGCCGAGACCAGCGTCTTAGCGCAGAAGGGGCCGATGCCTTTCACCATGCCAGAGCCGAGGTACTTTTCGATTCCGTGAAGCGTCGTAGGCGCATGGATGCGTAGGAACTGAGCGCGGAATTGTCGTCCGTACTCTTTGTCCATCACCCAGATGCCCGACGCAGATGCGTACTCTCCTGGCGTTACGGAGGGTGTATGGCCAAGCACCGTGATAAGGTCGCGTTCGCCTTTTACCTTCAGACGAAGGACGCAGTAGCCGTTCGTCTCGTTGTGAAAAGTGACGCGCTCTACGAGGCCGCTGAGTTTGTCCAGAGGCTGCTTGTCTGTGCGAGAGTCTGTGGCGATCATGTACGTGAAGCCTTCGATAACATGTAACGTGTTATTCGTTATTTATGAGCAGACTGCCGTGCATCAAGTTCGCGTTTCAACTTCTCAACCCGTGCGGCCATGACCTGGAGACACGCCTCCATTTGCTGAGCTCTAGAAAATTCTAGATGAGCATATGCAGCGAGCAGACGCCAACCAGGATGCATAACCAGCTCATGACGAATCAAAAGTTCAGCATGCTTTCCCAACACCAGAAGCTCTTCGTCGGAAAGTTCTTCGAGAGCTTTTTCGGATTGAAGAGAGGCGTCTCCGCTTTCGCCGCCGCCAGAGTCTGCACAGGCCAGCATGCACTCCGTATTGGCCCGAGCATTGTCGTCGATCAGTTTTATGACTGCTTCGAGGCTACCCCCGGTTTCGAGCAGATCCGTCGCGTGGTATTCGTCAGTTCTCATCCTGATCTCCTTCCATCAGCGCTCCGGAAGCGACGACGTGCTCCTTGAGCGCATTGTTTGTGATGGAGGTTTGGCTGTCGTCTTGATCGGGCTTGTAATCCAACTTTGCCCCGTACTCGCGCTTTCCGATAGTACCGTCAGCAAGCGCTTTCGGATTGTAGAGAAGCATGCCTCGAAGCATGTTGAAACGCATGCCTCTGGCACGGCGATCAACCGCGCGCGCAAGCGCATTAGCACATTCGGTGTATCCGTTGGTCAGACCGTTCGAATCCCAATACCGGAAAATAGGTTCATAAAAATTATGAACCATGTTGGCTACGTTCCGAAACGGGTCGTAAACCGATTCTGTGGGAAGGTTGCTCTCCCAATTGGCAAATGCTGCTTCCGCATCCTGACGATTGCCCTGATCGTAAATTTCGAAGAAATCTTCTTTGATGCCGTAGGCAATCTTCAGCTCTGGGACGAATACGCTAATCGCATCTATTTTTTGACGTTCATCTTCCGTAAGGTCTTTCTGTCTTTTCAGAAGGGTGTAGCGGAGTCTTTTTTTAATCCCCTTAGCCAGCTTACGTTCCGGAATCTGACTTTGAAGAGAGCGGCGGATTTCTTCAATGCATTCGTTTCCATACCGGACAACGTGGAAATGATCAATAACCCATTCGGCATTCGGGAACAATGCTCTAAGCGGCTTTTCAAAAGGACGGTACATATCCGTGCACACCCAGCGAACCTTCGCGCGCTCTGCTTCTGAGTAACGCTTCTCAAACGCATCCTTTAAGAAATCCCCCTGCCGTCGTTCAAGGAAGTCTACCAACGTACGCTTTTGCAGGTTTGTCACAGTTGTTCGAAACGTCTTGCCAATTTTGACTTCATCCAGACCCAAAGAGTACGGCAATTCAAACTTATGTTTTTTATCCATTTCGCCGAAATAGTCAGCGACTACTCGTTGAGCCGTACTGTCTGAAATCCCGAAATGTTCCTGGGCATGAAGAAAAGTTGTTCTCATGCCAAATTCTATGAGGTTACGAACGAGCGCCTTCGTAATGTTTCTCTTATTCGCCATAAAAGGCAGAGCCCCACAGTTGAAGACCTTCCCGCATTTAGGACATCGCTTCCGATGTTTGATCAACTCGATCTGGCTGGGATACCCGCTCATCGGCGCATGGCTTATGCAAACCTTTTTGCTTGAATGTGAATGCAAATTCACATGGCAATCCGGACATGTATTCGGAATCTCAAAGTTGGTCGTGGCGTAAAGAACGGTTCGTTTCGCAATATGATCGGTAACAATATTTGTAACGACAATGCCGTCAAGATCCAAAACCCGACCAGGCATGTCAAGGCTATTCGCTTCTTCTGACATAGCTTCATGCTCCACGCAACTGAGTTTCGGTCGTCTTGGTCTTCAACAAAGAAAGCACTATGTCTACCAATTCGTCCTTCTTATGGTTGTCAAGCATGACAGCCTGCGTGAGTTTCTTGTATTGATCAAAAAGATCAATGACTGCACCATGCACAGCAGGCTCCAGAAGTCCCTTACGGGCACTTTCAGAGTCATTGTTCAGCACTTGAACCATTACCTGATCGTTTTCCTGCATTTTTTTCGTGATGCTGCAACAATAGCGGACAGCGTCCTCACTGCCTATGATGTCGCCTGCGAAGTTACTGATCTTTTCCAGGATCGTCTTCAGATGTTCGGGCATTTCCGGATGTGGATCATGGGGCGTATCGCGAATGGGCTTTAGCGGTGTCGCGTCCTTTTCTGCCTCTTCCGGCGTGTCCTTAGGAAGCTGACGAATCGTGTAATTCGTTAAGAGCACACCAGACAAGTCGATCTCTTCCTTGGGAGCATGCTTGAGATACTTCGACAAGAGGCTGCAGAAAGCGACAAAGACTTCTAGGTCGGGATTGTTGTAATCCACCATTTGAGCCAAGTAGTTATAGGTACTAACCGTCTTGTTGAGCGTCTTGCGGAAGTTTTCCAAAAGATTGAGATCCGTCGTTTGCTCTTCCAAGGCCTCTCTCGTAGCGGCAATACGAGCTTCATTGCCGCTTTCCTCATCCTTTTCCAGCTGTGCAGTCAGCAGGCTGCATCCTTCATAGCATTCACGCAACTGCAGATTGAAGTTCGTCGCCAAGGGTTCGAAAATGCGATTCAACACCGCATGGTCATCCTTGCTCTTCTTGTTTTCAACCAATGTGCGCAACTTGCTGAAATAGTACGAAGCCTTGAAATCGGTAACGTCGGCTTCAGTGAAGACACTAGCAGCAAGGACGGACTCCCTCAAAGAGAAGATCACATCGCTATTTTGGATTTCATTGACGGTCGCACCCGCATCGTACTTCTTGAATGCTTTCTGTACATCCTTCGGTTGATTCACGAAGTCAACGATAAAAACCGCGTCCTTGGCGGGATAGATGCGATTGAGGCGACTGTAAGTCTGGACGATTTCAATCTCCGAACCGAGAGCTTTGTCGATGTACATGGCACAAAGTTTCGGCTGGTCGAACCCAGTCTGGAACTTATTGGCCACAATCATCAGGCGATATTCCTCCTTATCGAACGCTTCTTCCAAAGCCCCTCGAATTTCAGGATTGAGATTTTCCTCATTGAACACCGCTTCCGGGTCGATCAGCGTAAAGCCTTGTTCTCGATCTGCTTCATGAATGACATCCGTTCCCTGAACATCCCCAGAGAACGCGGCGATGGGCACACCAAGACGCAATGCCGGCACCTTGTTCAGATCGGGATGAGTTTCAAAGTATTTATCGAAAGCCATCTTGTAGCGCACGACCGCAGCACGTGAGCTGGTCACAATCATGGCTTTCGCCTGACCATTCAGAAGCCCAGCGACATTACGAACAAAATGGTTGATGATGAAATCGGTTTTCTGACTGACATTCGTGGGATGAAGGTTCTTCCATTTTGCAATGGATCTCTTGGCATCCCTTTCGTTCACTAATGGATTTTTGGGATTTGAATGTTCCAGCTTCCAGGCCTCTTCATAGGGTGTGTACCCCTTGAGGACATCAATGATGAAACCTTCTTCAATAGCCTGTCGCATGGAATACAGGTCGAAGCTCACAACCTTTTCTTCACCCGGACATGTCAGATTGACAGGAGAACCGTCCTCAGTACGACCGAACAACATCATCGTTTGATGTCGCGGCGTAGCCGTAAACCCTAGGAAGGATACGTTGGCGGGACGTTTGTGCGACTTCTGAATGGTCTCGATGAAGTCATCAAGGGACTGGTTTGTTGTCTGCTTGCCTGCAAGCCCTAGAGCAGCATTGAGCTTCGAAGAGCTGGTGCTGCTCTGAGAGTTGTGAGCCTCGTCAATAATGACGGCGAACGAACGATCGCGAAGCTTTTCATTGAGAATGATCTGCTCCATCGCGAACGGGAAGGTCTGGATGGTCACGACAACGATGCGCACGCCCTTTTCAAGCGCTTTCTGAAGGGATGCGGTCTTGGACGTACCTGCCTTGCGGTCTATGCCTTGAACAAGCCCAGGCGTGCGATTAAAGCCGTTTACGGCGGCCAAGAGTTGGTCGTTGAGGTTGGTGCGATCCGTGATGATCAGAATCGTGTCGAATACGGCTTTACCATTCGGCTCACGAATTTCTGTCAAGCGGAATGCCGTCCAGGTGATTGTCTTGGTCTTGCCAGAACCGGGCGAGTGTTCGATCAGATAGTTCCTGCCAACTCCATACTCAATCGCATCATCCACAATTTTGGTGACGGCACGAAGCTGGTGGTAGCGAGGAAAAATCAGCCTATTATCGGTTTTCCAATTGCCAAATTGCGTCTGGACCCGATGTGCTTCAGTGAACACAAACGAATGGAAAAGGCGTAACCAGGTCTTTGGACGCCCGACGACTTCCCAGAAGTAAGACACCGGATAAGGATTGTCCACGGTAGCGGAAGGGTTGCCGGCATGGCCATCGTTGCCCATGTTGAAGGGAAGGAAGCGGGTGGTTTCCCCTTCCAGCTTCGTCGTCATCTGAATATCCGTTTCGCTGATTGCGAAATGCACAATTGCGCCGCGCCCCGGTTTCAGCAGAGCGCTGTAAGAACCCGTTTTGTGAAGTTTCGGATGACGATTCCTGCGATATTCCTCCACGGCGTCATTGATGTCCTGCGTGAAGTTCGTCTTGACTTCAGCTGTCGCAACAGGAATACCATTGATGAAGAACACCAAATCTATCGATTCAGTCGTTTCGACGCGGAAATGAACCTGTTGCATCACACGAAGGATATTGTGGCCATAGCGCTCAACCACCGCGTGATTTTCAAGGTTTTCCGGTTCCTTCTCGCTGAGTTTGAAGAATGGCATCCCTGTAATGCCGACGGCATCCTGAAGCGTACGAAGCGTTCCCTTCTGGATAAGACACTGCTCAATTCGACTCAGAAACGTTTCCTGCCACTTGGCATTTGTCTGTTTGAATTGTTCGAATTCATCTCGATATGTAGCGTCCATCCACGCGAACAAGTCTGGCGCGTACAACCCTGTCTTGGGATCAAACCCAGAGTCGTTGGAAGAATGCTGCCATCCCTGGCGCACAAACCCCTGCACAATTGCATTCTCGAACGCTTTTTCTTTATGGTCGGCATTGCTGATCATCTTTTTAACCCTGTCTCTTTCAAACTCTGTCGTGGTCCTGCTTTATGGCTTGGCCAGCTTTTCGATTTCGTTCAACGATTGTTCGACCACAAATAGATCGAAGTCGGATTGATAGCTTTCCAGAAGCCCTTTCCGATAAAGTTGATATTCCTTAATGGCAAAGGCATCTGCCACAGCCTTGGAAACTTTCCCTTGAGGGTCCTGAAGCAACTCTTCTTCGTTGAACTGCAGGAAGGCGTCAAGGCGCTTCACCCAGTCGGCCATGGTCATCGGAATGCCCTTCTTGGCTTGGTTTTCTGCATAATCCAGGTACATCGACACCAACCGGTTGAGCTTTTCCATCTCTTCGCTGCCGAGGTAATTCTTGGCAATCGTGACATCTGCCTGATAAATCCGGCCTTCCGGCGCATGCTTCCATGTTGTCAGTCCCATGTTCGGCTTTGTATGGTCGGCACGCGAGTAGATGATTTCCGCCGCTGTCTGACGAGATGTCGCCCAATGCATCTTGTTCTGTACCGTTGCAAAGAAGCGGCGAGTAATCTCAGCATTTTGGTTGTAGTCGACAGAACATTGAGCGTAGATATCGGTGATCTTCTGATAGAACCGGCGTTCGCTGGAGCGAATGTCGCGGATGCGTTCAAGCATCTCGTCGAAGTAATCCTTACCAAGGAAATACTCCGGATTCTTCATACGTTCGTCATCCATTGCAAACCCCTTGACGATGTACTCGCGAAGGATCTGCGTTGCCCAGATGCGGAAGGAGGTCGCACGCTTCGAATTAACGCGGTAGCCGACTGCGATGACAGCATCCAGATTGTAGAGTTTCGTCCGGTAACTCTTGCCATCCGAGGCAGTTGTCAACAAATCGTTGACAACTGAATTTTCGATAAGTTCTCCGTCTTCAAAAATGCGCCTCAGATGCTTAGAGATGTTCTGCTTGCTGGTGTCGAAAAGCTCGGCCAACAACTTTTGCGTCAACCACAGCGTTTCGTCATACAGAAGAGCCTGGACACGGATTTTCTCCGCATCATCTTGATAGATAACAACGGTTCCACTTGCTCCTTCGTGAATTACGGGTTTATTCGCCATGTGTGACCTCTTCTATGTTCAGTTTCCCGGTGACTGCGGCGTTGATTAAGCTAGACCGATATTCTGTTAACTTATCTGTAATATTTTCCAGTTTTTTTGATACTGCATCAATTGCTTCGGCCCGCTTGTCAAGATAATCAACGATTTCTTCTTGTTCATTCAGCGGAGGAATAAGTATCGGAGTTGCAGAAACCTTTTCCTTTGTGTAATGAGAAAAAGTAGCTTTATTGCATACAGTATCCAAATACGAATCATAAGTTATATGTAGCCAATATTTTGCAAATCTCGACAATACCTTACCATGCTCTCTCAAACGAATAATAGAATTTTGAAAATAGCACGGGTAATTTTCACCTTTATATAAAGCGACTGTACCAAACCCCGCTCCCCCCTCGACAATCAAGCAGTCATCAGGTTTAAGCAGTAGAGCATTTTTTTCTGCAGGAGAAAACCACATGTGTTTGAAGTAATCTTGCTTCACTCCACCCCAATCAATACTGCCTGCACATAAATATCTTTCTAAAGTGTAGGAATCATTGGCCTTCTTATTTTCTAACATTTTTCCTAGCGTGACATCCATCACTTTTCCAATTGTTGATATCCGCCAATCTTTAGGAATGCTGCCAAGCCAGTTAAGACCGCTATCTTTCATCTCAGTATTCGGATCAAGGCCTTTGGTCACGACTTGGGCGATCAGAGATTGGCGATAGGAGGAAAGCAGAGCAAGCTCTTTATTGGTTTGTAAAATTATTGCTTCGATTTTGGGTAGAAGAGCATTTAAATGTGAAAAGATTTTTTGTTGGTATTCTTTTGGCGGAATGGCAAGTGGGAGATCTGACTGGATCCCTTCGCTGATAGACGGAACTGTTGCAGGACACATATATGCGCCGAAATCTAAACAACGAAGCCACAAAAATGCCCAATTATCCTGAACTGCATCAGGAATATAAGCAGTCATATTATTATCAATACAACAAATTCGGGTCGTTACTCGTCTACGATTTAGTAGCGAAGCTGCCCCAATTTTTGCATAAACAATCGCTCCAGCAGGCACTAGCCTTGCCTTCAAAATTTGTCTGGTATTTTCCGAAATAGTATGTTGCGGTTCAGGCAGATGAATACCATCAGTGCTTCTAGAGAGGTCGGAGACCTTGTAAAAAGGAATTTCTTCATCAGTCTTTCCTTGATATTGATCAGGGAATGCTGAGCCAGATATAAATCTTCCGAAAAGTCCAAGGCGAGAGATCGTCCAATCATTGGGAAGAGTGAATTTCAAAGAGCTTCTAGATTGAACGATCATTCAAACAACTCCTTCATCAGCTTAGTCGTTTCAATTTCTAGAATTTTGATATCTGCAGCAATATCTTCAGGATTCCGAAGCGTGGTGTGCTTGTAAAAATATTTGTTGAAATTCACTTCATATCCAACAATTCCACTCACGTTATCCTGAGGATCTGCGACAGTTGGATCGACGAATGCATCTGGCATAAACGGAAGCACTTCACGTGTAACATAGGCGTCAATATCCTCACCAAGAGGGATGTTTTCCACTTGCTTTGCTGAGGCGTTAGAGATAACGCTTCCCTTCGCATCCTTGGCTACTTCTCCTTCAGGATCTTCGATAGTGAAGGTTTCCATGAATGCTTTTCGTACAGGTGCGCCGAGCTTCACCCCCTGTTTTTTCAGAGCAGAAAAGGTAGAGTCAATCCAAGAGAACGGTTTTTCATCGCCCAAAGACGTTTCAAGTTCACTACGAATCTGGGCTCGATCTGCATCTGACACTTTGCTCAAAGCCTTATGAGCAAGTAGGATCGCAATATTTCCGTCAGAGATGACGCACTTCACGCGTAACGGACGTTGAATCGTGACAGCACGATAGCCAAAGTCTCGATAATCACAGACCTTGCTGATTTCAGAGTCCTTGTAATTGGCAACTTCGCGGGCGATGGCTTCAATGTCTTTATCGGAAATGACGTAACGCTTGCTACCAATATTACGAATAAGGGTCTTGAAATCCGAAGCATTGATGAGTTGAACTTTGTTCTTCTTGTGTGCGGGCTTTGCCTTGTTCAACAACCACAGATATGTCTGAATGCTAGTGTTGTAGAACAAACTCCCAGGAAGCTGAACAATTGCTTCAACAATATCCGACTCAAACAGCCAACGACGAATGTTCGAGCTGCCAGATCCTGCTCCGCCAGTGAAGAGCGGGGATCCAGACAAGACAATCGCACCTTTGCCATCCTCAGCAAGTTTCTTGGCTACATGCGTTAGGAAGAGCATCGACCCATCAGACTTCGGGGGCAAACCAACAGCGGAAAAACGCAGATCTTTGGATACGACAGGATATTCTTTGGCCCAATCCATCCCGAAGGGCGGATTTGAAAAGACATAATGGAATGTCTCACCCTGATGCTTGTCGTCAATTAGTGTGTTGCCCAAGCTAATTCCAGTTGATTTATCGACTGGAATTACATTCGAATTGCTTGAATTATCGACCATGGATTGAAGCAACATCATGGCCTTGCCAATCGCCCAGGAAACTGGCGCGATTTCCTGACCATAAGGGAGCAGCATCGGGGGATACTTGGCACCACTTCGGTCTGCGTACTCTTGGATCAGTTCGATGGCATCGCTGATGAATCCGCAGCTACCGCAAGTAGGGTCATAAACGGTTCGAATTTGTCCATTGTCAGAAGTCAGAAGCCCATCATCGGCTTCAAGCACCAGCGTCGTAGCTAGACGCACAATGTCTCTAGGCGTCAAGAACTCCTTGCTCTGCTTGTGTTTAGTTGCAGCAAAGCGCCAGATCAACTCTTCGTAAATGTTGCTCATGACGCGCGTTGGAACCGTTGCCGGGCTCAAATCAAGATTCTTGAAGTGTTGAATCGTGGCGTAAAGGTGATCGGTGGCCTGCAACTGGTCGCAGATATTCCTGAAGTTCATCTTGTCGAAAATCTCACGGATATTGCAAGAGAAGCCATCAAGATACGCATCCATATCGGATCTGGTATTGGTTGCGCCGATTATGTCCAGAGTCATGTTGGTCGTATTGAAGAACGGAGCTCCCGTTACCTTCTTCAATGCATCGGAATAATGCGATTCCAAGAGCATGCCGGCACTGCGCAGGAACTCGTACTGTGCAACCGTGGCTTGTCTGGTAGGCGCTAGTGCGCATTCGATTCGACGCAGAAGAGCGAACGGAAGAATGATCGCCCCGTAGTCATCTTCTTGGAACGATCCCCGGAGCATATCGGCAACGCTCCAAATCAGATCCGAAAAGTTTTGGAGATGCAGGTCATTTTGAGCCATGGTGTGACATATCCCTGAATTTGGTTAAGTGCACCCATTCTAGCAAACCCAACCCTAAAAGAGTATCTAATTTTATTTCCTGCATAGGGTCGGCTGGCGCGGCGAGGCAACGACTGCGGAGATCAATGGAGCATAGCGTGCGCCTGACTCCAACCCTTGGTGAGGATTTGATTTTTTTTGTGCACTCCAAACTGCCGCTTTGATGGTCATATGACCACTAAAAAAGGGTTCATCTCGGAAGTCCGTGGAACGCGGCCTTGACTTTTAAGAAAAAGTACAGATCGTCTCGGAAGCCATAAGCTCGTCGCTTAATTTGCTTGATTTTATTGTTGACACCTTCAAGTACAGAGGTGTTGATCTTAAAGTCCGCGGCTGCAATGATGCCCTGCACATAGCGCCTGAGGTTCTTGCCGAAATCTACCAAGGGCTTGATCCTGCTGTGAGTGGCTCGGTGAATCCAGTCCATAACCAAAGCAATTGCTTGTCCGCGTGTTCCCAAACTCCAGAGATGTCGAAGCTCGTCTCCCATGAGATAGCATTTGAGCAACGGCGTATTAAGTTTCGAAAGCTCCGCCAGTTTTGTATGCTCCTTC
>NZ_JH815520.1:66758-117352 GCF_000297775.1 Sutterella wadsworthensis 2_1_59BFAA | reverse complement strand
CTTGAACGGCGCAAGCCATTCTACGGCTTCCATTGGATGTCCTTTGCAATGAAGGCAGTCCACTCGTCGAAATGTCACGTTGAGCTCAACAAAATACCCTAAAAGGGAGCACTCCTTGATTCTTCTGGAAACATAGCTGTGAACGAGCGGTGCCTCATGGCGGCAGCGCGAACATATCGGCATTGATCCTTCGACAGGTCGCAAATCAAGAATGAGAGTCTTCCTGCCATCTACGGGCGAGACTTGAATCTTGAAAGAAGTGATCTGGAAGCCGGGCCATGGATCGAGAGATTTGAAAAGTTGCCCTACAATATTGGTCATAGCGCTCATCCTTTTTTCGCGGTTCTTCTCTAGTAACTTGAATCTGCCTGAAATTTGGAGTGAGCGCTACTTTTTTTTCCTTGGAGGGAGCCGACCAGACTTTTTCTTAAAAGTCAAGGCCGCGTTCCACGGACTTCCGAGATGAACCTAAAAAAGGGCTGGATCTTCTCAAGGATCCAACCCTAAAAGAGCAATACCCGGAAAATCCTCCTGAACAATCAGAAAAAAGGCCCGGGACGCCGCCGGAATGCGGGCCGGACCTTCGTGACGGCGCTGAACTTGAACGCTGTCCGGGCTTACTTGCCCAGAGCGATCGGAAGCACGATGCTCTTCACGTCGACGGGCGTCGTCATCAGGCCGTTCTCGATGAGGAACTTCTGGTCGGCCTCAAGGCCCTTGACGTCGGCGTCGGTCAGCACGCCGTAGTAGTGGGACCAGCCCGCGAGCTTTTCGGCGTCGGCGAGCGAGATGCCGTGTTCCTTCGCGCCGATGGCGACGGCCTCCTGCCAGTTGGCCTTGATCCACTCGTCGGCCTCACGCTCGACGCGCACGACGGTTTCGAGCGCCTCGGGATGCTTTTCGGCGAACTGCTTCGAGGCGGTCATGACGAGGTTGACGTCGACGAGGCCCTTGGCGGTAGTCACGACGCGGCAGCCCGCCTCCTCGGCCTTGATGATGCCGCTCGCGGCAAGAAGCGCCGCGTCGACGCGGCCGCTCGTGACGGCGGTCATGGCGGCGGGAATGTCCATGGAGAGGAACTCGACGTCATCGGCCGACATGCCTTCCTTCACCAGAGCGGCGATGAGGAGCTGATGGAGCACGGTGCCGCGGGGACCCGCGACCTTCTTGCCCTTGAGGTCCTTCACGGAGAGACTGGCGCCGGGCTTGCCCACGATGGCGAAGGTGTCCGTCGGGTGCGAGACGCCCGAGGCGACGTAGACGGGATTGCCCGAGCCGTTGGCCATGAGGAGCGAGGCGGTGTTCATGACGGCGGAGACGTCGACGGCGCCGGCCGCCATGGCCTGGGCCTGCTTGGCGCCCGAGTTGATGGACTTCCACTCGACCTTGACGCCGTCCTTCTCAAAGGCCTTCTCGAGCATGCCTTTTTCCTTCATGACCATGTTCTGAAGGTTGAACGGGCTCTTCACGTAGACGATCGTCACCTTTTCGGGCATGGCGGCGAGGGCGGACGCGGCAAAGGCGCCGCAGACGGCGGCGGCAAGAAGCTTCTTCATCATTTTCAGGATTTCCTTTTTATAGAAGCGGCTCCTCTTCAAGGAAGCCGCGGAGGATTTCTTCGGAAAGCGCGCCGAGTCCAGGAGTCGCGAAGCTCCTCGGATAAGGCGCGGGATTGTCGTAGGTGCGCGCGATCACGCCGTTCTCAAGCCTGCAGATGCGGCTCGAGAGCAGCACGGCCTCGGTCACGTCGTGCGTGACGAGCACAGTCGTGACGGGACGCGCGGCGTGAATGCGAACGAATTCGTCATAGAGCTGGCGGCGAGTCAGAGCGTCGAGCGAACTGAACGCCTCGTCGAGCAGGAGGAGTTCGGGCTCGGCGGCGAGCGCTCGGGCAAGGCCCACTCGCTGGCTCATGCCGCCCGAGAGCGCGGCGGGCATCGACTCGGAGGCATGCGCGAGGCCCGTGAGCGCAAGCACGGCGTCGACCTTCGCGCGCCGCTCGTCGGCGGGCAGGTGTCTCACGGCCACCTCCACGTTTCTTCTCACGCTCATCCAGGGAAACAGCCTGTGCTCCTGAAAGACCACGGCCGTGCGGGGCGCGGCGGCGCGACCCTGCGCGTCCTCCATGCGGATTTCGCCCGAATCGGGCTTCTCAAGTCCCGCAAGGAGCCTCAGCAGCGTCGTCTTCCCGCAGCCGCTGCGGCCGATCACAGCCGTGATGCCGCCCGCGGGCATCTCGAGCGACAGTCCGTCGATCGGAGCCGTCGTGCGGCTGTCGGACGAAAAGGCCTTCCTGAGATTTCTGATTTCAACCTTCACCATCTACGCAGCTTCCGAAATGCGGCGCGAGAGCGCCGAAACGAGCCTCGAGATCACGGCGTCGGCCGCAATGCCGAGCCCCACGATCGTGAAGATGCCGACGAACACGACGTCGGTCTTGCCGAATTCGGAGCTCTCCGTAATGAGAAAACCCAGCCCCGATGAGGCGGCGATGAGCTCGGCACCTACGAGGGCGCGCCAGCTGTACCCGAAGCCCATGCGAAGGCCCGCCAGAATCCCGGGCATGGCCGCAGGAAGCGTGAGCATCCTGAAGCGCTCGGCGGACGTAAACCTGAGAAGCTCGGCCACTTCGGCAAGCTTCGGGTCGATGCCCTTCACCGCCGTGAGCGCGCTCAGATAGATCGGAAAGAAGCTCGAGAGAAAGACGATCGCGATCTTGGGCGCCTCGTCGATGCCGAGCCAGAGAATGAGAACGGGAATGAGCGCAAGCGGAGGCGTGAGCCTCAGGAATTCGATGACGAAATGCGAGGCCGCCGCGGCTGCGGGCCTCACCGCGAACCAGACGCCGCAGCCGATCCCGAAGGCGGCCGCAAGCACGAAGCCCGTCATCGTGCGCATCGCACTCATGCCGATGTGCGCCGCCAGCGACCCGTCGGCCGCCATGCGCACGAACGCCTCCCACACCGCCTCGGGCGACGGCAGGAGAACGGGCGCGATCCCGCCCGAGTGCGCGGCGAGCCACCAGGCGGCAAGAAGCGCCGCCGGGATGACAAGGCCCAGTAAAGGAAGCGATGAACGGTTCATGTCGGAGCGAGCGGACCGGAGACGGCTACGGTCATACCCGAGTAAATTTGTCGGGATAATGTAGCAGATGAGCGGTCCTGATGCAAACCATTCTCACACGAGGAGTCCGGAACTTTGGAGAACGGCGAAGAAGGCACAGCCCCTGAAGGGACGCGCCCGGCGCTGGGCCGGGCGTGGAAAAGACATGCGGGACGGAAGTAGTCTGTCCCTGATCAGAGCGAAAATCCGCGCCAGACAAGCTGGCAGCCGAGGGCGACCATCACGCAGGAGAGCAGGATGACGATGAGGCGGGGCTTGCTCTTTCGAGCAAGGCGTGCGCCGAGCTGTGCGCCCACGATGGCGCCGCAGCCCACTGCGACGGCGGGGGCCCAGACGATGTGGGCGAGTAGCGCATGGCCGACGACGCCGATGGCGGCGCTCACCATGAGCACGAAGGTAGAGGTGGCCACGGCGACGAGCGGCGGGAAGCCGAGCAGGAAGACCATCATCGGAACGTGCACGACGCCGCCGCCGATGCCCAGAATGGAGCTGATGAAGCCCACGAAGAAGGAGCAGCCGATGCCGAGCCAGATCTTGCTTCTGGGGAGCTCGTTCGGATCGAACTCGTCGGCCGAGCGGTTGGCGGCCTTGTTGCGGGAGCTCCAGTACATGAAGCAGCCGAGGAAGGCGAGCGACGCGCCGAAGGTGATCGAGAAGGCGGGGCCCGAGAACCATTCGCTCACGTAGCTCCCGAGGAAGGCGCCCGGCACCGTGGCGAGTGCAAAGGGCATCGCCACGCTAAGGATGATGCGCTTCTGCCTGAAGTAGGCCCAGGTGCCCGAGAGGGCATTGAGGAGCACGCCGAAGAGGCTCGTGCCCACGACCTCCTGAACGTTCGCGAAGGTGCTGCCCGAAGGCGGCATCATGAAGTACATGAAGAGCGGCACCATGATGAGGCCGCCGCCGATGCCGACGAGAGCGCCGAAGGAGCCGACGCCGATGCCGAGAATGAAGAGCTCGATGAAGTCAAGCATGACCGTGTTGTCGTCTTGTATTGATGGGTGTAACCGAGGGAGTGCGCATGACGCGCCGTGTGCGCGGCGGACCGTGCGGGACTTTCCGACATGATACGCCCGCCGTCTTCCGTCAAGGACGAAAACCCGCCGTCCTCTTCATCCTGCTCAAAAAATGCGGGACGCCTAACCATGGACGTCCCGCATTCCGTTTTCACAGTCTTCTTTGCGTCACAGCCTGATGCGCGCGGCTAGTCCCGGCGGGCAACGGCCGATCATCAGGTCGGCGAGCGCCTCGGAGTGCGTGCACGCGAAGACCTGCACGCCGGCTTCGACGAAGGCGGCCGCGGAGGCTGCGACGAGCCTGCGCAACTCGTCGTCCATGCAGGCGTCGGGCTCGTTCCAGAAGAGGATCATGCCCGGCGAGATCATGCCGTTGCGAACGAGCCTCGCGAGCATCACGATCCTGCGCTCGCCCGAGTCGAGTTCAGACATCGGCACCACGGCGCCCCCACGGATGACGACCAGACTCTTGTCGTCAGGATGCTCGGCGACGCGGCCGCCGAGCCTCTTTTCGAGTCGGTCAAGGAGCGCCGCAAGCGGGGCTGCGGGTTCGGACTTCGTGTCCTCGGCGCCGAGCACCGAGCAGGTGTCGCGCCAGACGCCCTCGAACCCGACATGCCACATCTCGAAGAGCTTCGGGAACCAGGGCACGAAGGAGGCGAGCTCCTGCATGGGAATGAAGACGGGGCGGCCAGGGGCCGTGCCCGACGGCATGGCGTCGACGGAGACGAATTCGGAGCCGCTCTTGAAGCCGAAGGCGAGCGTGCCCTGGGCCTCCTCGTGCTCGAGCTCGACGGCGCACTCGCCGCGCGCGAGGTCGCCCACGCAGCCCGGACGAAAGTTCTCCCTCAGCCGGCCCGTGATCGACTGCGCGTATCCGAGCTTCGTCATCCAGCGCGTCGTGAAGGCGCCCGCGGACTCGACGGCGCACAGCAGCTTGAGCAGGTTGTGTCCGCCTGCGCCATTGGGCGCGACGATGACGTTGAGACCGGGCGCAAACGCATGGCGCCCGTCATTGATGTTCATAAAGCCGCGGAGGCTCACGGAGCGGATCAAGGCCGTTCCTCCTTGCAATATTAGTGTTAAGCGGTGTGCTCGGCCCAGACGGCGGCGACCGCCTCCCTGACGGCGGTCTCGTCCGCCTTCCAACTGCCCTGCACGAAGCCCTTCGCACCGCCGCCGCGGCCGTTGAGGCGCTTGTTGAGCGCGATGCTCACGGGGCGCAGAAGGTCGTCGGGGATGGCGCAGACGTAGCTCATGACGCCGGGCTCGGTCTCGGACATGACGGCGATGAAGGGAGCCTTCTTCGCTTCGGAGAGCTGCACGCAGAACTGGCGGAGCTCAAACGGGGGGAAGCCTTCCTCCAGGACGACGAGCGGCGTCTCCTGAGCGGGAATGGCGTCGGCCTTGAGGTCGAAGATCGTGCGGTTCATCGCCGCAATCCTCGCGTCCTTGGCGGCCGACTCGGCGAGCACGCGCTCGACGGCCGAGGAGATCTCGAGGGGCTTCGCGGAGAGAAGCGCGGAGACGGCGCGGGTCTCGCGGATGCGGGCCTCGTAGTCCCTGAGGGCGCGGATGCCGCATACGAAGAAGACGCGGGTGCCGCCGCGGTGCTTCATCGAGGAGAGCACCTTGATGAGGCCGATCTCGCCCGTGCTCCTCACGTGCACGCCGCAGCATGCGCAACGGTCGCATCCGGGCACGTCCACGATGCGCACGTCGCCCTTGAGGGCCTTCTTGCTTCTGTAGACGAGCTTCTCGAGCGCCTCCGCATCGGGAAAGGACACGTTGACGGGAACGTTCGCTATGACGGCATCGTTTGCGATGCGCTCGACTTCGGCCACCTCCTCTTCGGTCATCACGCCGCTGAAGTCGCAGGTAATAACATCGTCGTCCATGTGAAAGCCCACGTTGTCAAAGCCGAACTTCGCGTTGACGATGCCCGAGAAGACGTGCTCGCCCGTGTGGTTCTGCATGTTGTCAAAGCGGCGCTCCCAGTCAAGCACTCCCTTGACGTCCTGCCCGACATCGAACGCCTTTTCACAATAGTGCACGATGCCCGCCGGCGTGCGGCGCACGTCGAACACGGCTGCGCCGTCGATCGTGCCGTGGTCCGCAGGCTGTCCGCCGCCTTCCGGATAAAAGGCCGTGTCTTCAAGCATGACCTCGAAGCCCATTTCGCCTTCCACGCACGAGGTCACCTTCGAAGTGAATTTGCAGGCATAGGGGTCACGATAGAAAAGTTCGGTCATGGCGGTCATGGACGGCTCCTTGAAAAAAACCTGAGTGGTGAGACTGCAAAGTCTATGCGCATTCTTCGGGATGCGCAAAACGCGCAACGAAGACGGCCCGAAGCCGGCGCTCCGGGCCGCAGGACAATGCATGCTTGGGGAAGACGTGAATCAGGCGACGTCCTTCGTTCTTCTGACGGCGCCCTCGCCCACGAGCTTTTCGTTGATGAAGCCGTAGGCCTGCGCGTTGAGTTCCGCAAAGGGCGGATTGACGCCGAACTTGCGAGTATAGAAGAAGCCCTCGAGCGCCATGATGGCCACGAATCGAGGCAGGCGCTCCGCTTCGGGCAGCGCCTGGATGCGGAACCAGAGCTTCTGGTACCAGTCGTGCACGGGCTTCATGAGCTCGTCGTCGTGCACGAAGTTGGAGAGCAGCGCGACGCCCACGTCGGCCCAGTCGCGGCTGTCGGCTTCGAAGGTCTTGAACCACTCGACGAATCCCGGCACGAGCGTCTCGTCGGGACGGCCCTCGAAGAGCGCCTCGTGGCGCTTCATCTGGCCGTCGAGATGAGCGGCGTAGTCCTCGATGAGCGCGGCGTGGAGCGCGCGCTTGTTCTTGAAGTGGTACATGCACGCGCCCTTGCTCATGCCTGCGGCCTGGGCCGCGCGGTCCATGGTGAGCGCACCGATGCCTTCCTTGAGGATGATGCCGCGGGCGGCGGCGATGATGGCTGCGCGGGTTCGGAGGGCCTTTTCACTGCTCATGGGAAATGCTTGCCGGAAATGTAGGTAGATGGTGGTCACTGACCCGATTTTACGCCCTGATGCGTTGAAACGGGCGCGGCGCATGGGTTTGCAGGGAGGACGCCGCATATGGACAACGGCCCGCGCCGGAGACTGGCGCGGGCCGCTGACCTTGATCAGGGTCCCGGAGAGGAGGCATGGGACCCTGAAGGAGCCTTTTCGCGAATTACTTCGCAGCCTTGGCGGCGGCTTCACCGGCGATGCGGCCGAAGACGATGATGTCCGTGTAGGCATTGCCGCCGAGGCGGTTCGTGCCGTGCGTGACGCCGGTCACTTCACCCGCGGCCCAGAGACCCGGGATGACCTTGCCTTCGGCCGTCAGGGCCTCGGCCTTTTCGTTGATGCGCACGCCGCCCATCGTGTGGTGGGTGGACGGGACGGCCTTGATGACGTAGTACTTGCCCTGCTGCATGTCGACGAGACCGGAGCGGTGGTTGAAGTCCTTGTCATTGCCCTTGCCGGCCATGTCGGAGACGCGCTTGACCGTCTTCTGGAGCTGGTCGAACGGGATCTTCGTGAAGTCGGCGATGCACTTCAGGTCGTCGCAGGTCGTCATGACGCCCTGCTTCGTGAAGGCTTCGTACTCGTTGGCGTGAGCCTTGACCGTGTTGGAGATGCTGCCGATCTTGTCGTTCCAGAGCACCCAGCAGTAGCGGCCGGTCTGGTTGAGGATGGCTTCGGAGAGCACGTCGCGGCGCTGGAGTTCCTCGACGAAGCGCTTGCCTTCCTGGTTGAGCATGATGGCGCCGTCGAAGCGGGCGTCGGCGATGAGCTCAATGGCGCCCGAGATCGGGTCGCAGATCGGGTAGGTCTGGATGTAGCCCATGTTCACGAGCTCGGCGCCCGCGCGTTCGGCCATGTAAAGGGCTTCGCCTGTGGTGCCCGGAGCGTCGGTCGTCTTGAAGCGCTCGTCGATCTTCGGGTTGTACTTCTTGACCATTTCGGGGTTCGCGCCGAAGCCGCCCGTGGCGAGCACGACGCCGCCCTTGGCGTTGAAGGTGTATTCGGAGCCGTCCATCGTGGCCTTGACGCCGACGACGCGGCCGTCCTTGTCCTTGATGAGCTCTTCGGCCTTCATGTTGGTGATGACCGGGATGCCGAGCTCATCGGCCTTGGCCTGGAACTTGGCGATGAATTCCGTGCCGGTGTGGCCGACCGGAATCAGGGCGCGCTTGCGGCTGTGGCCGCCGAAGAAGAAGAGGTTGTCGTCCTCGAAGCGCACGCCGAGGTAGTCGCGGCACCACTTGGCGGCGTCAAGCGCTTCGTGCGTCATGACGTTGATGACCTTCATGTCGCCCTTGCCGTCGCCGCCCTTGAACGTGTCCTGGGCATGCAGTTCGGGAGAGTCGTCGTTGATGCCGAGCTTGGGCTGGACCCAGTTCTTGGCGACGTTCATTTCAGCGCCCGAGATGAGCGAGTTGCCGCCGACGGCGGGCATCTTTTCGAGAAGGACGACGTTGGCACCGGCATTCCTGGCGGTGATGGCGGCGGAGAAGCCCGCACCGCCCGCACCGATCACGACGACGTCGTAGTTCGAGGTCTTCGGAAGTTCGCGGGCGGCCTTCTTGAGAGCCTTCTTGTCGGCCTTGGCGAGCGTCACGCCGGCCTTCTTGGCGGCGTCGTTGACGGCGTCGATGAAGCCCTTGGCGGAGAACGTGGCGCCGGAGACGAGATCAACGTCCGTGGAGGAGAGGGCCACGACCTGATCCTTGAGGTCCGTGAAGACCTTCTTGGCGAGAATCGGGTTTTCGGCGTTCTTGACGATCTTGATGTCTTGGATCTTGCCGGCATCGAACGTCACGGCGACCGTGATGTCGCCATGCTTGCCGACGCCCGTGCCCTCAGCGGTCACCGGAGCGGCGAAGACGGAAGCGGAAAGCGTGCCGGCCGCGAGAAGAGCGGCGGCGGAGAGAAGAGTCTTCTTGAACATTTTGGCTGGTCCTTAAGATGAGTTCCCCTGAGGACGGTCCTCTGAGGAACTGCTTGGAGTGTGGGAGAACACGACGGTACGCATCATACACCAATACATTCCGTCCGGTCGGTTTTATATCAGCTAAAAACCTAGGACAATCCCTTAGGATTTTCACCAATAACGATTACCCTTCCCTTGAGCATCAAGGCTTATGCAAAATCTGTGCCACAGGTCGGAATTTCCCTCATGACACTTTCCCTCAACAACAAATACCGCTCAGTCGGTTTTTAGGAGCATAATGCGGACCCATGGAGCGGCCGCCCGCAGGGGAAAAAGTGTCGGGCTGGCCCGGCTCCGCATCCTCGGACGCCCGACTGCGTCCTCAGCATCCCAACCCACTTCAGGACCAGAAAAGAAGAAACAAGACAACAAAAAGAGGCCCGTCCCGGCATTACTGCCTGAACGGGCCCCTTTGTTTTGCGGCTTCAGTCACCTGAGACAATCAGGCTCAACCGTGATGGTCCTCCTTGAACATGCGCAGGCCGGTGCTCATCGAGGAGAGCGTGGTGGCGCCGCCCATGACGTCTTCGCGGAAGCTCATGTAGATATGGGCGATGCTGAAGAGGATGAACACGTACATCATCACGTGATGCACCGTGCGGACCGCCTGGGCGTCTCCGAAGAGGACGAACACCCAGCCGAACCAGGCCATCCAGCTCGTGTCCCAGCCCCAGGACTGCGCGTAGAGCGCGAGGCCCGTGATGATGATCACGAAGGAGCCGAGCACGAACATCGCGAACATGGCGAGCTGCGCAAGCGGGTTGTGGCCGGCGTATTCAGGTGCGGACTTCCTCATGAAGAGGTAGTAGGCGACCTGGGCGAACACGCCCTTCCACCACTTCATCGACAACAGCGGCGGGAAGAAGATCATCCTCGCGTAGCGGTTGCCCACCGCCACCCAGAAGAGGCGGTAGATGAAGAGCGCCGTGAAGAACAGCCCCGCGGCGAAGTGCACCATGCGCACGTAGCCGAAGTCGTAGGTGATCCACGTGTCCCCGAGGTTGGAGACAAGCGGTCGGCCGATCAGGTAGCCGGTGATGATCATCGCGAACATCGCGACGGCCATCAGCCAGTGCCAGACTCGGACCGGGGCCTCCCAGACGTATACGGGCCGGGTGCCTCCGCTCGCATCGACTTCAAAAGTGACGGGATCGATTTTCATAGCGGCCTCCCATCAGCGCACCTTGACGCTGCAGAGTTCCTCGCCCTTCGGGCTCAGGAGATGAGTGGCGCAGGCCAGGCACGGGTCGAAGCTGTGGATCGTGCGGATGATTTCGAGCGGCTGGTCCTCGACGGCGACCGGGGTGCCGATGAGGCTCTGCTCGAAGGCGCCGAGCTCGCCCGAGGGAGAGCGCGGCGACGCGTTCCACGTCGTCGGCACGATGGCCTGCCAGTTGGCGATGCGCGTGTCCTTGATGACGCACCAGTGGCCGAGGGCGCCGCGCGGGGCCTCGCAGAAGCCCACGCCGCGGGCTTCCTTGGGCCAGGTGCTGGGCTCCCACTTCTCCATGTTGGCGGCGCATTCGTCGCCCGCACGGATGTTGGCCGTCAGATCGTCGACGTACTGGACCATCTTCTGGGCGGCCCAACGGCACTCGAGCGCGCGGGCTGCGTGACGGCCGAGCGTCGAGAAGACGGCCTCGAGCGGCGCGTTGAGCTCCTCGAGGAGCGCCATGGCGGGCTCCTTGATGTGCGGCACGTTCTTGGCGACGCCCATGACGAGGCGCGAGAGCGGACCGACTTCCATCATGTGGCCCTTCCAGCGCGGGCTCTTGATCCAGGAGTACTTGCCGTCGGCGCCGAGCCATTCGAACTTCGTCTTGTCGCCCACGGAGCCCTTCGAGAGCTCGAAGGCCTGCTCGGTGATGCCTTCCCACGGATGCAGGCCCTTGCCGGCGTCCGGATAGCGGTACCACGAGTGGTCCACGAATTCCTGGATCTCGTTGAGGTCGCGCAGGTCGACGTCGTGCACCTCGTTGAGGTTGCCGTTGATGATCGCGCCCCGCGGCAGCTGCATCGAGGCATCGGACCAGTCGTTGGCGATTTCGGGAAATTCGCCGTAGCAGAGGACATTCTTGTTGGAGAGGCCCGCGCCGTACTTGAACCATTCGGGATAGAAGCCCGCGATGGCCTTGATGTCCGGCAGATAGACGTTCTCGACGATCTCGAGCGAGCGCTTCGCAATGTCGCGCATGTAGTTGAGCGTCACCTCGTTGACCATCGTGCCCTGGGCGCCCGTATCGTGCATGTTGATCGGGCAGGCCATGCCGCCGACCAGATAGTTCGGATGCGGGTTCTTGCCGCCAAGGATCGTGTGGATCTTGATGATCTCCTTCTGGAAGTCGAGCACTTCAAGATAGTGCGTGACGGCAAGAAGGTTCACGGCGGGCGGCAGCTTCATGGCCGGATGGCCCCAGTAGCCGTTCTTGAAGATGCCGAGCTGGCCGCTCGCGACGAACTTCTTCAAGCGGTTCTGGACGTCGCGGAAGTAGCCCACGGAGGCAAGCGGATGACTCGGGGAGATTTTCTGCTGGATCGCCGCGGTTTCGCGGGGATCGGCCTCAAGCGCCGAGACCACGTCGACCCAGTCGAGCGCGGAGAGCTGGTAGAAGTGCACCAGATGGTCGTGCACGTAGAGCGTGGCATTGACCAGGTTGCGCATGATGTTGGCGTTCTTCGGGATCTTGATCCCGAGGGCGTCCTCGACGCTGCGCACGGCCGCAAGGGCGTGAATGCCCGTGCAGACGCCGCAGATGCGTTCGACGAAGGCCCAGGCGTCGCGCGGGTCGCGGCCCTTGAGAATGACCTCGAGGCCTCGCCACATCGTGCCGGTGCTCATGGAGTCGGCGATTCGTCCGTCGTCGCCGAGCGTGACCTGGACGCGCAGGTGACCCTCGATTCGGGTGACCGGATCCACAACAATTCTGCGTTCACTCATTCTTCCTTACCTCCGATGTCCTTGTTGGTCTTCTTGGCGCGGGCCTGCGACACGGCGGACATGGCCACGTGCGCGGCAGCCGCGACGCCGACGACGCCGAGCGTCGCGAGGCCCACCTTGTCGGCGGTCGCCTCGATGCCGCCCCAGCCCGGAGGCAGGACCGTCGTCTCGTGCTCGTAGAAGGAGCCCTTGTCGAAGAAGTTGGGCTCGGAGCAGCCGATGCAGCCGTGGCCCGACTGGACCGGCCAGGAGAGGCCCTCGTTCCAGCGGATGGCCGAGCAGGCGTTGTAGGACGTCGGTCCCTTGCAGCCCACCTTGTAGAGGCAGTAGCCGAGCTTGGCGCCCTCGTCGTCGAACTTCTCGACGAACTGGCCCGCGTCGAAGTGGGCGCGGCGGTAGCACTTGTCGTGAATGCGCTGGCCGTAGAACATCTTCGGACGGCCCATGCGGTCAAGCGGCGGCAGGCGGTCGTACGTGAGGATGTAGGTGACCACGCCCGTCATCACTTCGGGAATCGGCGGGCAGCCGGGCACGAGCACGATGGGCTTGTCCGTGATGATCTCCGTGATCGGCACGGCGTGCGTGGGATTGGGCTTGGCGGCCTGCACGCAGCCCCAGGCGGCGCAGGAGCCCCAGCCGATGACGGCCTTGGCGCCCGCAGCGACGTGCTTGATCTTCCTCAGGAAGGTCTCGCCGCCGGGAATGCAGTTCACGCCGTCGTCGTTGAGCGGCACGTTGCCCTCAACGGCAAGGATGTAGTTGCCCTTGTACTTCTCGATCGTGTCCTCGAGGGCGGCCTCGGCCTGATGACCGGCGGCGGCCATGATCGTGTCGTCGTAATCGAGCGAGATCATCGAGAGCACCAAGTCCTTGGCGACCGGATGGTAGCTGCGGATGAAGGATTCGGTGCAGCAGGTGCATTCAAGGCCGTGGAGCCAGATGACCGGCGTGCGGGGCTTCGTCTCCATCGCCTCGGCGATGTCCTTGGCGCCCGCGCTTCCAATCCCCAGGCTCGCGGCCGTGAGGGAGCAGAACTGCAGGAAGCTGCGTCGGGAAATGCCCTGACGCCGCAGCGCTTCGTATTGCGTTTCAAACATAGGATCTTCTCCGGTGAGGGCCTCCTGGCAGCTCTCCCGCTGCGCCGGGCCCGTCGTTTCAACGGTCCGTGCGTCTGAGCCGGCAAGCGGGAGCGAGGGCACCCGTCCGCCTTTTGCGACCGTTTGAGCACAGTCTAAACGTCCCCGAAGCGCCTCTCATACGGCAAAAGTCGCGCATTGGACATATGAGGCCTACCCCCAAAGTACTACCTCGGGGGAATTATCATATGGTCCGCGAAATCTTCATACGGTACGTGCTCCCATACGATGACATGAAATTGTCCTCCTATTCTTCATCCCTCTGCGGCAGTCGTCTGCATATGGAGAGCCTCGCGAATCTGTTGCGGGCGCGCGTTATCACCGTCTTTCGGCCGCAGGCGGCTCCCGTTATAATGGTTAGCTTCAAAAAAACGACATGTGCCTTCGCCCATGGGCGGAGGTTCAGGACAGACAACAGCGGGAGCCCACACAATGCCCAACTTCATCAAGACCGCCGCCGTGGCCGTCGCGGCCGCCCTTGCGTGCGCCGTCGCCGGTGCCGCCGACTTCTCCGCCCAGACGATCCGCCTCGCCCACACCGCGGCCGTCTCGCACGCCCACCACGAGGCCGCGCTTCAGTTCGCGAAGAACGTCTCCGAGCGCACGGGCGGCAAGGTCAAGGTCGAGGTCTACCCCGCAGGCGAGCTCGGCGACCAGCCCGCGCTTGCCGAACAGGTCACGCTCGGCGCGCTCGACAGCGCGGTCGTGAGCCTCGGCAACCTCGCCATGTACTCGAAGAAGCTCAACGCCATGACGGCTCCGTTCCTCTTCAAGGACTATGATCACGCCCACCGCACGATCGACGCCTTCGTCATGCCCTGGATGAACGAGGGCCTCGCCCAGCACGACGCCGTCGGCCTCTCCATGTTCGACTACGGCTTCCGCCAGACGACGACCAAGGGCGTGCCCGTCAACTCCGCCGCCGACCTCAAGGGCGTCAAGATCCGCGTTCCGCCCGCCACGGGCCTTCTCGCCGCCTTCGACGCCGTCGGCGCCAACACGCAGAAGATCGCCTACTCCGAGCTCTACACCAGCCTCAAGCAGGGCGTCGTGACGGGCGAGGAAAACCCCGTCTTCACGATTCTCGCCGACTCGCTCTTTGAAACCCAGGACGAGCTCGCGCTCACGAACCACTACTTCGACTGCCAGGTCCTTCTCTTCAACAAGATGTTCCTCGAGGGCCTCCAGCCCGAACTGCAGGCCATCCTGAAGGAAGAGGCCGTCAAGGCGCAGAACCTCACCCGCGACCGCATCAGCCACGGTGAAGCCGCCGTCATCGAGGAGCTCAAGAAGAAGGGCATGCACGTGACGAACCCCGACCGCGACTCCTTCGTGAAGCTCATGAAGCCCGCCTACGACAAGATTGGCGAGCTCGCGGGCAAGGACGAGATGAAGAAGCTCCTCGACGCCGTCGAGGCCAACCGCGCCAAGTAAGCACGGAAGCTCATCCATGCTGATGTTCGTCATTTTCGGGGCGGTGCTCCTGCTGATGCTTCTCGGCGTCAGCACGGCCGTGACCATGGGATTCGCCTCGATCGCGACCTTCCTCTTCGCGGGCGGCGACCCCACACGCCTCTTCCTCGTGCCGCAGCGCATGTTCGCGCAGGTCTCGGGGATCACGCTCATGTCGATTCCGTTCTTCCTTCTCATGGGGAACCTGATGACCGTGGGCGGCGTGAGCAAGTCGCTCTTCGGCTTCGGACGCGTCTGCCTCGGCCACCGCTGGGGCGGACTCTCCAACGCTGCCATCGTCGCCTGCGTCGTCATGGCCGCCATGAGCGGCTCGGCGGCCGCCTGCGCGGCGGGCATCGGCATGATCGCCATCAACGAAATGACGAAGTCGGGCTACGGGCGCCCGTTCAGCTGCGCGACGATCGCGGCGGGCGGCGCCCTCGGCCCCATCATCCCGCCCTCGATCACGCTCATCCTCTACGCGGGCCTCACGCAGACGAGCGTCAACTCGCTCTTTGCGGCGGGCGCCGTGCCGGGCCTCCTGCTCGGCATCATGTTCATGGGCTGGTCCTCCTGGGTCTCTGCGCGCCGAAACTACGCCAAGACCGAGCCAGCGCCCTGGCGCGAGCGCCTTCAGGCCTTCAGGGAGGCCTTCTTCGCGCTCATGACCCCCGTCATCGTGATGGGCGGCATGTTCGGCGGCATCTTCACGGCGACCGAAGCGGCCGCCGTCGCGTCCCTCTACGTGATGTTCCTCGGCTTCTTCGTTTACGGAACGCTCAGGGTGCGCGACCTTCCCGCCATCTTCTGGAACACGGTCGAGCAGACCGCCAAGGTGATGTTCGTCATTGCCACCGCGGGCTTCTTCCAGTACGTACTCCTCTACACCCGCATTCCGCAGCAGGCGATCGCCTTCATGTCGACCTCCTTTGCGACTGCGGCGCCCGTGCTCCTTCTCATCATCGCGCTCCTCGTGCTGATGGGCTGCTTCATGGAGGGCACGGCCATCCTCCTCATCACCGTCCCGATCTTCGTGCCGCTCGCCAAGAGCTTCGGCTACGACATCGTTCAGCTCGGCATCGTGATGTGCATCTCGCTCGCCATCGGCGTGCTCACGCCGCCCGTAGGCCTCAACCTCTACGTGATGAGCTCGATCACGGGCGAGCACGTCCTTGCCATCGCGAAGGAGGCCGTGGGCTACGTCCTCATCATGATCATCGTGGCGATCCTCGTCGCCTTCATCCCCGAGCTCTCGCTCGGCTTCGCCAAATGGGTGCCCTGATGTCCGCCGTCATGAACCTTCTCAAGGCGGCCGACCGCTGCGTCTCCGTCACCGCGCGCACCGTGAGCACGCTCGCGCTCGCAGGCATCTTCGTGATGTTCATCGCCAACGTCTTCGTGCGCTTCGTGCCCGTCTACAACTTCACCCAGACCGACGACTGGATCCAGATCCTGCTCGTCTGGATGATCTTCCCCGGCGCCATGGAACTCGTGCGCACGCGCGGCCACTTCGTCGTCGACGTCATCACCGACCGCGTCGCGGGCACGAACTTCGGCCACTGCTGCCGCCTCGCCGTCACCGTGATCGAGCTCGTCACCTACGCGCTCATCTGCTGGTACGGCATCGTCTGGGTCCTGCGCGCACAGGCCACCTTCCAGTCGATCCCCTGGCTGCAGGTCCGCTGGGCCTACGCCGCCATCCCCGTCTCGGCCTTCTTCATGACGATCTACGGCGTGCGCGACCTGATCCTCGCCGTCAGGGCCTTCCTGCCCGCCAAGTCGGCCTGACCGCGGCAAACTCATCAGACCGTTCACAAATGCACGCATGGGCGCGGCTCCCGCCGGGAACCGCGCCCTTTTCATGCCCTCAACATGTCCTTCCCGGATTTCCTCCCACTTTGCCGACACGTCCTTGCGCTTCTTTACACGGGTCTGAACCAACATTGCCCCAAGACCTCGTGGCGCGATTGAAAACACGCTCGGGAGGCCTTTCGCTCCCCGCCGCTCGTTCAACCCGCCGCAGATCCGTCATTCCGCCTTGAGGGCGCTCCGCGGCACAACCCGTACAGGAGTCCCCTTATGCAAACGCTCGTCAGGCACGCCTCGGTCAAGCGCTTCCATCCCTCCGACCAGATCGTCCACTTCCTCAACCTCATCTGCCGGGGCGCTCGCCGCCTCAGGCATTGCGCTCGGATCCGCCGCACGCGCAGGCATACGCCCGGAACGCCTCGACGTCTCCGTCCACTTCATCGCGGGCTTCGCGCTCATCATCGTCATCGCCGCATGGCTCGTCTTCTCGCACGCGAGGGCAAGGCGCTTCGTGCACGAAATCCTACGCACCGAGCGCCCGTTCCTCGCCTGGCTGCACAATCTCGGCGGCTATCCAACAAAGCTTCTCAGGTTCCTGCGCCTCACGAAGGCCGAACCCTCGACCGCGCCGCAAGGCCGCTACAACGCGGGCCAGCGCATCGCCTACGCGCTCCTCGTGCTCCTCAACCTCACGCTGATCGGCACGGGCGTGCTCCTCTTCATCCTGCACCAGCCTCATGAGCAGTCGCCGTTCTATCAGGGCGCGCTCGCTGCCCACAGTTTTGCCTTCAAGGCGGGCGTCCTGATTCTTCTCGCCCACATTCCGATGGGGCTTCTCTCTCGCACAACTCAAGACGATCCTGCCTGGCTCGGGCGGACGTATTCCCGCAGAGACGGCCGCAAAGCACGCCCCGCTCTTGTTCCGCGAGGACCTCGAGCCCCATGCGGGCGAGCCAGGCCTTCTCGTCGAGCGGCGCCTCTGACTCAGGGACGCATTCCTCGGAATGTGAAGGACCTCCGGCGCTGGCAGTCGCCGGAGGTCCTTCTTTCTTCATGGGGCCGCACGAGGCCCGTGCGGATGCCTCAGGATCAGTTTTCCGTGAAGGCCTTCTTCACGCTGATCGGGAAGGCGCGGTAGCCGCTGCCCGGGCTCATCTGAATTTCGACGGCGGGCTCCTTGGCGCCCCATTCGAATTCATTAAGAACAGGACGCGGAGGCGTCGAGGAGCCACCCGAGAGGCTGAAGTCCATGCCGGCCGTGGCGGAGTACACCATGACGGAGTCCTTGTCGGCTTCGTAGCGGGTGAGCGACGTGACCGGGCTGTACCAGTCGTGGCCGCGTTCCTTGCCGTATTCCCAGACCTGCTCGACGGTCATGTTCTTCTGGTCGATCTTGTAGATGACGGCGCGGCTGTACTTCATCGAGGCGAGGGCCGGCTGGTCGAGATTGCGGGCGTCGCCGTTGTCGAAGACGGAGATCATGCAGTAGCGCTTGTCGGACTTTTCATCAACGCGGAAGGCCGTGTGCTGCGTGTACGTCCAGTCGAAGTCGGTGTCCGTGCACTCGACGTCCGTGCAGTTGAGCTTCTGGCCCTTGGCGGAGACCGGCGTGAGCAGAGCCTCCTTCCAGGGAGAGCGCCAGCCCTTGGGCGCGCCGAGGATCCACTTGACCTTCTTGTCGCGGCCGATCTTGATGCAGGCGGACTGATGGCGCGAGGAGATGATGATCGAGTCGTCGGTCGGGTCGTAGTCGACGGAGTTGACGTGAGCCCAGTTGCGGCCCGGACCCACGCCGGCGATGTCGCCGAATTCGCCTTCGGCCTCCTGCTTGGCGAGCTCTTCGGCGGAGAGCGTGTGGCCGGACTTCGACGGGTCGATGTTCAGGCACACGGCGCCCTGGTCAAGGGCCTTGATCACGTCGGAGCGATACGGGTCGAGGATGTCGAAGAGACGCCATTCGTCGACTACCGTGCCGTTCTGGTCGACTTCGATGATCACGTCGCGCACCGTGTGCACGCGCTTTTCATCGGCGCGACGCAGGTCGGCGGAGGAGACGCGCAGGAAGTAGTGGCCGTTCTGGGCGGGATCCAGGGCGTGGGAGAAGTCGGCGTAGGCGTTGGGCAGACGGCGGTTCCAGATCTTGCGGCCCATGAGGTCGTACTTGGCGTAGCGCTGGCCGAAGCCGAAAGTGAGGCAGCCGTCCGGATTCTGGTGGAAGCCCATCATCACGCCGTTGGAATACGGATCCTCGGGCTTCCAGAGGTCGCGGTAGTCGAGGAACCAACGGATTTCGCCCTTCGTGTCGATGATGACCGTCTTGGGCGGGAACTGCCAGGTCATGGCGCCGCCCATCGGGTTGTTCCAGATGGTGCGCATGGTCTGGGCGTTCGGCGTGCCGAGGTTGTTGACGAAGTAGAGGCGGTCGGCGAACTTCTTGGAGACCTTCTTCACGTTGGCCTTGAACATCAGGCTCTTTTCGTGCGGGGCGCCGGACGGAATGCCGGTGATCGGGCCGGCGTAGATCGTGTAGGTGAACTTGACGGTTTCGACCTGGCCCTTGAAGCGCTTCTTGGCGGTCACTTCGACCTGGTTCTGGTAATCGGCGTACAAACCGAAGACCGGCACGCCGCCGTGCGTGAGGAGCTGGGAGCGGGAGACCTTGTAGGCGATTTCCTGACCGCCCTTCTTCGGCACGACGCGCACGTCGGCATCGAGAAGTTCATAGCCGCCGTTCTTGATGATGGCAGTGAGCGGCGCAATGCCGTACGGATTGACGAGCACTTCGCCCAACGGACCGTAAAGGGCCGCAAAGCCCACGACGTTGTAGCCCGAGGCGGTGCCCATGGCCATGGCGCCGCCCGTGGCGCCCGCGGTCGCCGCAAGCACGGCACAGCTCAAAAACTTTCTGCGGTTCATCTTCTCTATTCCTTTGTGAATGTCGCGCGGACGTCCGCATCCGCGAAACGCCCGACGCACTGGTCGGATGAGGCGGGACGAGTCAAGCCGCCGCCCTACGTTCCGAATGTTACAGAGCGTGTTTTCTGCCTTCCATAAGCTCATTCCTCCTCCATTTTGCGAATTCGGCCATGAGCCTTTTGTCAGATCTGGCGATTTCGTGCGCGCCGTTCGGGTTATTCCCAACCGGCTCGCCCACACCGGAGAAACGCTTCGTGCTAACCTCATGGATCCATCAAAGCACCTGCCGCAGAAGGAGTTCGGAGCATCCACCCGAACGTCGTTTTTTTTTTTCAGCCCGGGACCAGCACCATGATTCAGTCCTCCCTGAGCCAGCAGGACCTTCTCTTCTTCGTGACGCTCTGCCGCCTTCAGTCCCTGACCGTCAGCGCCCAAAAGCTCAACCTCAGCCTGTCGTCCGCCTGCCGCATGCTCACGCACCTTCGCGAGACCTTCGGAGAGCCGCTCTTCGTACGCAGCCGCAACGGCCTCATGCCCACGCCGGGCGCCATGGCCCTTCTGCCCAAGGCGATCATGCTGCTTGACGGCTTCGACGACCTGTTCGAGCCTCCCGTCTTCGATCCCGCGCAGGCCCAGCGCCTCATCCGCATCGCCTGCGCAGACTTCGGCGCGGTTTCGATTCTCACGAAGGTGATTCCCGCCATCATTGACAAGGCGCCGCATCTCGACTTCCAGATCCTGCCAATCGAATCGGACCTCGTCGGCAAGCTGAGCACGGGCGAAATCGACTTCGGCATCTTCCCGACGGAAAAGACGTCGCCCGGGATCCGCAGCGTGCGCATTCTCGAGTCGCCGTACCGCTACGTCGTGCGCCGCGGGCATCCGCTCGAGGCGATCTACCACGCCGAAAGGAAGCTCACCGAGGAGGACCTCGCGCGCTGGCCCAACATCAGCGTGCACGTTCCGCCCGGGAGCGGGATCGCCCCGCCGGCTCACACCGACCAAGCGCGCCGCAACCTGCCCGGCCGCACGCAGGTCCGCTCGGCCTACATCCTGCCTCAGCCCGCGCTCATTGCGGCGACGGACCTCGTGGGCATCATGCCCGAGAAGTCCTGATCCGCGGCGCGCAGGACGCGGGCATCGCCATTTCGGCGCTCTCGCCCATCTTCTCGGGCATGGTGCACAGGCCGCACCTTCTCTGGCACGAACGCAACGACGGCGACACGTTGCTTCGCTGGGTGATGGCACTCTTCGTGTACGTCTTTCATGAGGAAAAGGAGGGTCCGACCTTCCAATATCCGACTTCGTAGTTTCCCGAGGATTTGCCGATTTTCGAGAAACACAACATCGCTTTCAGACAATCGGCACGGGAATCCTCACAAGAGACAGGGCCCACAGCATTCTCTAGTCTTCGTTTTGTCGCAAAAACGGCCGACCAAACTCAGGCCGCCTGCAAACGCAGGCGCCCCCTCGTTTTTGCGACCCAACCAACACACAAGGATTAGACCATCATGGACCCCGTTCTCTGCACCCGCGGCGCCCTTGCCGCCGCCGTCGCCATGGCTTTCGCCGGCGCGGCCTTCGCCGGCGGCCCCGGCATCAACCTCCCCGCTCCCGCCCTCCAGGAAGGCTTCAGCATCCACGGCCTCATCGACACCGGCTTCCAGATCCATCACGCCAACGGCACCACGAGCGCCCGCATGATGCCCAACGGTGACGAAACCTCGGCCTTCCACCTGCGCGCCCGTGAAAACCTCCACGGCGGCAACTACGTCCGTCTGAAGCTCTCCGCGCCCTTCAAGCCCGACAGCGGCGAATTCAACAACAAGAACACGTCCGGGGATCCGATTCTCTTCAACGAAGCCTTCGTCGCCGTGGGCGGCGAATGGGGCGAGCTCGCCGCAGGACGTCTTGCGAACATCTTCTCGGGCAACGGCGACTTCGGTCTGTGCCCGCACATCAACCCGTCGCCCATGGGCACGAACTTCCCGAACGCCGGCCTCACGCCGATCTTCTCCTCGGGCTACTACTACAACAATTCGGTCATCTACAACTCGCCCCGCGTCAACGGCTTCCACGTCGCCGCCATGTATTCGAACGGCCGTGACGACGACTCCGTGAGCCGCGGCAAGAGCGACCAGTTCAGCGCGCTCGCCCTCACCTACATCGGCGAGAGCTTCAAGTTCGCGGTCATTCCGACCTACATCGACAGCGACTCGCTGAAGACGGCGACCGTCACACCTAATGACGAATACGGCATCGCGCTTCTGGGCAGCTACTGGCCCGAACCCACGATGGGCCTGCACTTCGGCTATCAGTTCGTTCGTGACGGCCGCGCGCTCGGCGGCAGCTACTTCAACTACTTCACGCCGGCCGCCGCCGGCGGCCCGGGCATCGCCAAGTCCGAACGCGGCGTCGACACGCACGCGCTCTCGCTCGGCTTCTCCAAGCGCTTCGGCGCCCAGAAGATCTCGATCGTTCTCATGGGCAACAAGGTCGAATACAAGGGCGACAGCGCCGTCGACGGCGACCGCGAAGGTTGGCGCGTCATTCCCGCGACGATCTACCGCTACTACCTGAGCAAGCGCACGCACTTCTGGGCGTCCGCAAGCACCTCCCAGAGCGGCGGTCTCTACAAGAAGGCCCGCGAATTCGAAAAGGATCCGACGAAGGCCTGGGACGTAGGCGCGGGGCTCGTGCACCACTTCTGATCCCGAGCGTCTCTCCGAAGCCCGGGCCTGCTCCCGGCTTAGAACGTGCCCATGCCGAGCACACTGACAAGGGCGCGGACTCGATTCGAGCCGTGCCCTTCTTCCTGCGTTTCTTCGCCGTCCGTCCCTCAGTCCTTACGCTTGACGGCCCTGCCGTTCTTCACGAGTGTTCTCGCCGCGATTCGTCCGAAGACCGCAGCCGACGCGAGCATGTCGCCCATGAGGGCGTGTTCGCCGTGAATGCCGCCCGTAATGTCGCCCGCGGCCGCAAGTCCCTTCATGGGTCTGCCCCTGCGGTCGATCACCTCGGCCTTCTCGTTGATCTCGAGACCGCCGTAGGACCAGAGGATTCTCGGCAGAACGGGCCTGATCTCGACGCCCGGACCGATCGGCCTCATCGTGAGGGGATCGCGTCCGAGGGAATCCCTTTCCTTCGTACGAATGCAGTCGTTGTAACCCGAGATCGTCGCGATGACCGTCTCCCTGAAGGCCGTCGTGGGCCTGAGGGGTTCGGCGCCCGGTGCATTGATCACCATCCAGGCCATGCCGTCCGGCTGTCTGACGACGGCCTCGGCGAGCGTGGATCGGCGACGGTCCTCGCGCATGAAGCGTTCGCCTCGCGCGTTGACGAGGATGTAGTCGGACGGATCCCCCGGAAGACCGAGCGTGGACGCAAAGAGTCGGACCTCGAAATAGGACATGCCCACGAGCGCCGCGCCGATGTCGGCAGCGGCCTGAATGAGACTCCCGTCCGCACCTTCGTCAAGGGCGGGGAGAACGTCGGAGAGGCCCGGCGCATAAAGCCGCATCATCTCCATGTTCCGAGAGAAGCCGCCGCCCGCGAGCACGACGCCGAGCCTCGAGGTGAGCCTGAAAGGCTCGCCCGAAAGCAGCCCCTCGACGCCCGTCACGGCGTCGCCCGACTTTCTGAGCGCCGTCACCTCAGCATTGCAGACGATGGGAACGCCGAAGGGCCTGAGGGCGGAGCGCAGCGCGCTCAGATAGGCCTCGCCCGCGCCCCTCAGGGGCATGTGCGTGCGCGGATAGACGCCGCCCAGTACGCGGCGGATGCCGGGCTCGAACTCAAGCCCGAGCGCCTCGAGCCACTGGAGCGTCGAGTACGCCTCATAGCAGAGCGTGCGCATCAGCGGCTCGCGGGCCTTGCCCCTCGAGACTTCGAGGGCCTGCCTCAGGTGCTTCTCGGGACTGTCGTCAATGCCGAGCGCAATCTGCCTGCGGGCGTCCGCGGCGTTGAAGAAGCCGTAGGCGCGGCGGGTGAGGCCGCCGGGCTCGCAGGCCTTCTCGAGGATGACGGGACTGTAGCCGAACTCGGCGACGGTGAGCGCGGCGGAGAGGCCCGCAAGTCCCGAGCCCACGACGATGACGTCGAAGCCGTCGGATCTGAGGAGCCGCTTCACTGCAGGACTCCGCGGGCGCGCAGGCGCGCGATGATCTGCGCGACACCCACGGCGTTCTCAACGCCGAGCTTCGAGCAGACGTGGGCGACGTGGACCTGTGCGGTGCGCTCGGCGATGCCGAGTACGTCGGAGACGGCCTTCGTGGTGAGGCCCTCGGCGGCGAGCTGCGCGACCTGGCACTCGCGGGGACTGAGCGCCTGCCAGAGGCCCGCAAGTTCGCGGACCGTTTCGGCCTCGGCCGCTTCCTCGCAGCTTCTTGCGACGGCGCGGTCGATCGAGGAGAGGAGCTTCTCGTCGACGACGGGCTTCGTGAGGAAGTCCACCGCGCCGCGCCTCATCGCCTTGACGGCCATCTCGATGTCGCCGTGGGCGCTCACGAAGATGACGGGCAGGCGGTTTGCGAGCTCGATGAGCTTCTGGTGCAGCTCCATGCCCGTGATGCCCGTCATGCGGACGTCGAAGACGCCGCAGCCCGGCACCGTCGGGTCGTCCTCCTCGAGGAAGGCCTCGGCGCTCGGGTAGGTCTTCACGCGCCAGCCCTCGCTTTCAATCAGGAACTTGTAGGACTCGCGCACGCCGCCGTCGTCGTCGACGATGCGAATGAGCGCGATGCGCTTGACGGGATCCATGTGCTCCGGTTCAAGGAGATCCGAAAGATTGATCTTTTCCATGATTCGATTTTCTTGGTGTTGAGGCTCAGAGATCGGGGCGGGCGGGAAGCCTCGCCTCCACCCTGACGCCCTGCGGCTCG
Source organism: Sutterella wadsworthensis 2_1_59BFAA (assembly GCF_000297775.1). GTDB lineage: Bacteria > Pseudomonadota > Gammaproteobacteria > Burkholderiales > Burkholderiaceae_F > Sutterella > Sutterella wadsworthensis_A. Next base: position 93,075 of record NZ_JH815520.1, on the reverse strand, counting down.
ACGACGTCGAAGACGATCGTACCGCCGTAGGCCTCGATGATGCGGCGAACGATCGCAAGGCCGAGTCCGAGGCCGCCCGACTTCTCGCTCCTGAGAGGAACGAGGAAGGCGTCGATCTCGGCCTTCGTCCTCACGGGACCGTTGTCGGTGACGGTGATGACGACTTCATCGCCTATCCTTTCGCCCGCCAAAACGACGCGGGGCACCCCGTCCGCCTGTGCGGCGCTCTCGCCCGCATTCTTCACGAGGTTTCTGAGCACGAGTTCGATTTCGAGCGAATCGCCCTCGACGAAGAGGCCTGCGGGCACCTCGGACTCGAAGGAGACCCTGGCGTTGGAGGCGCGCATCGATGGCGCTCATCTGCGTGAGGTCTACGGGGGTGATCTGGCGGCGGCGCTTTCGGGCGTAGTCGCGCACGTGCTCGACGATGTCGCTCGCGCGCTCGTTCTCGGCGAGGATCCTGCCGAGCGCGAATTCGAGCGAGTCGGCGGTGAGCGTGCCGTTGGCGATGCGGCGCCTGACGCCCATCGCGAAGTTGGTGACGGCGGCGAGCGGCTGCCTGAGCTCATGGGCCACGATGTTCGACATCTGGGAGACGGCTGTCATGCGCTCGAGGGCCTCGCACTGGCGCTCGGAGGCCTGCTGGCGCTTGACCGTCTCCATGAGTTCGGCGCTGCGGCGACGCACGAGCCGCTCGGCCGCGACCGAATGCCAGATCATGCCGATGAGGATCGCCGCGGCGAGGATCACCCAGGCGGCGTGCTCGCGCATCTCCTCGAGAAGCGTCTTCGTCTGATAGCTCATGTAGACGGGATCGCGCATGCGCTCGGCCGCCAGATGCACGGAGCGATAGTCCGCAGGACGCACCCAGCGGATGTCGGGAGCGATGTCAAGCGCGAAGAGCGTTGCGGCAAATTCGAGCAGCCCCATGCGCGCGACCGAAAGACCCGCCGCGAACACGCGTCCCGGCATCGGGGTCACGGAACTCACGAGCCCCGTCTCGTCGTCGACGCGCATGTCGACCTTGACGAAGCCGCTGAAGAGGTCGGAACTCGTCTCGCGCAATAGGTCGGTCGAGACCGCGAAGAGCTTGTCGCCGCGCTCGACCGCCCTTCTGATGATCTCGGAGGGCGTCCCGCCATCGGAGGCGACACGCACCTTGACGGGCGCTAGGCGACGGCTCGAAAGCTCGTTCTGAAGGAGGAAGGTCGTGTCGACCTCGTCGCCCTTGACCACGGTGACGGTCTCGCCCGCGATGTCGCTCAGGTGCGGCTTCGCCAGACCGTCCTCATCGGCGTCGGGCGTCGCGAAGACGAGCGCGGAGACGACGGGGCGAAGCTCGGCGCCGGGCTCACAGTCGGGGATGTCCACGCTCAGCGACGCCATCGGAATGAAGCCGTTGTAGCGCTCGAGGAGCGCAAAGACGCGCGGACTCACGATCGCGAAGTCGAGTCCCTGATAGGCGTTGAGGTCAAGGCTCGAGGCGGCGGGAATGGGTCTCGTCACGAAGATGCGGTCCTCGGTGAGGTCGTTGAGTTCGGCAATCGTGCGCCTGAAGTAGTCGGCCTGCGAATCGGAGATGCCGTCCTGGATGCCGACGACGCGCACGACTCTGGGCGCCGCCCATGCCGACGAGCCCGTCACGGACATCAGAATGGCCGCCAGGCAGAGGATGGCGGTGAGCGTGCGGAGGATTCCTGCAGGTGTTCGGGATTGACTTATCATTGTGGAACGCATTTCGGGTGTGGCCCGGACTCCTATTGTACGGAGAGTCGGGACCATGCGGCCGAAACTTTCTGTCCCTTCCACTTGCCCAGCACAGGAGCCACATGCCCGAAGACCTCAAGATCGACCGCCGAACCCTGCTCAAGACCGCCGTCTCGGCGGGCGCAGCCGCTGCCGCACCCGCCGTGCTCGCGGCCGATGCGAACGCCGTCCGCTGGAGCGAGGTTCACGACGTGGTGATTGCGGGCGCGGGCGGCGCAGGTCTTGCCGCCGCCGTCATGGCGGGCAGCATTTCAAAGGACGTCGTCGTCCTCGAGAAGACCCAGGACGTGGGCGGCAACACGCGTCTTGCCGACGCCTTCAATGCGGTCGACCCCGCGGTCCAGAAGCCGCTCGGCATCGAGGACTCGCCCGAGCTGCACGCCCGCCAGATGCTCGAGACGGGCCGCTGGTGTGCGGATCCGAAGCTCGTCGAGACCGTCGCCACGGGTGCGCCCCGTGCGCTCGCCTGGCTCAAGGAGCTCGGCGTGCGGTTCGAGCCCGGCGTCTATCAGGTCTACGGCTCCCTCTGGCCCCGCACGCACAGTCCGTCCGAACCCGAGGGCTCGGGCTACATCCGTCCGCTCCTCTTCAAGTGCCGCGAGCTTGGCGTCTCGATCAGAACGGGCACGAAGGTGCTGCGCGTCATCCGCAACGGGCTCGAGGGCCCCGTCCTCGGCGTCGAAGCCGAGCGCATGAACGGACGGCGCCTCTTCATCCGCGCCAGGCGCGGCGTCGTGGTGGCCACGGGCGGATTCGGCGCGAACGCCGAACTCGTCGGGCGCTTCGCCCCGAGGCTCGGGCACCTTCGCTCGACGAACCTGCCCGGCACCACGGGCGACCTGATCGCGCCGCTCGAGGACATCGGCGCGGCCGCCGTCGGCATGGACTTCTTCCAGCTTCTCCCCGGCAGCGCGGAGGACGGCCGCTTCATCGGCGCCGCCTCCACCGTCGAGCGCATGATCTTCGTCAACCGCGCGGGCGAACGCTTCATCGCTGAGGACAGCCCGAGCTCGAAGCTTTCCGCCGCCGTCCTCGCCCAGCCCGGCGGCATCGCCTTCCCCGTTCTCGACGCCAACGGCTACTCGGCCATGCGCACGCTCTCGCGCGCCATGTTCGACCGCGCCCTCATGCGCGGCGACGCCTTCGAGGCGAACTCCATCCCCGAACTCGCCTCCCTGCTTCAGATCCCCGCCGAAGCCCTCGTCGCCACCGTCGAAGCCTACAACGAAGCCGTCGAAACGGGGCACGACCCCGTCGGCCGCAGGGCCGTCGTCCTCATGCACCGCATCGCCCGACGCCCCTTCTACGGCGCCAAGGTCACCATGTGCGTCAACTGCACGCTCGGCGGCATTGCCATCACCCCGCGGGCCGAAGTGCTCGACCGACACGGCCGCGTCATCCCCCGCCTCTACGCCGCGGGCGAGGTCACGGGCGGCGTCCACGGCGCAAACTACATGGGCGGCAACGCCCTCTCCGACGTCTTCACGTTCGGACGCATTGCGGGTGAAAACGCTGTGCAAGAGCCGTTTGCGTGAGATACAAAGTTCGTACCGCATACACGCTACGGCATTCTCCCTAGCCCCGCCCATTGTATATAATCCACGGCCTGCGTAGTCAAGAAACACTGTGTTGCAGGGGTTTGCGTTATGCAACGATGCAGTACATGTTTCCTTGGTGCATTTCCGTTCCCCGCCTGATACGGCGGGCTCGAAGTACTCAACCTTATAGGCTGATCATGGAATTCCTGGAATTTCTTATGCTCACCGCCGCCATGCTGCTTCTCATCTTCAAGCCTGAGAAGGAAAAGCTTGCGTGGGGGCTCCTCATCGTGTCCTGGGCCGTCGTCGTCCTCATGTACGTCGGTCACGTCTCCAACGCCATCCTCGGCGTCCTCAACATCTAAGGAGAGCCGATCATGACGAACTATGCTCTTCCCGTCAACGACAAGGACATCTCGAAGGCCAAGACCTTCTACGACCTCATCTGCTGGGGCGGTCTCCTCATCGTTCTTCTTCCCGTCGGCATCGCCAACGTGATCCTCGGCTACTTCATGGGCGACTCTCCCTGCACGCTGTGCTGGGGTCAGCGTCAGGAAATGGCCTACATCGGCGTCGTCGCGCTCTTTATGGTGCGCTATGGCTTCAAGCCCAAGTACCTCGCCACGATGCTCGTGATGGCTGCCGTCGGCCTCTACATGAGCTTCCGCCACTACGGCAACCACGCCATGCGTGACGTCGGCCAGGGCTTCGGTCTTGACGTCTTCGGCATCCACACCCAGTTCTGGGCCGAAATCGTCTTCTGGTGCGTCGTCTTCCTTTTCGGTCTCGCCGTCTACCTCGCCCCGCGCTTCGACGCCCTCGTGGCCGAATTCAAGGGCAAGGCCTTCCGTCCGATGACGAAGTTCAACCGCGTCGCCTTCGGCATCGTCACGGCCATCATCGCCTCGAACTGCTTCCAGGCCCTCTGGTCCACCGGCGTTCCTCCGTTTTGGGGCCAGGGTGACCCGGTCCGCTTCTCCTTCAACCCGAAGTATGTGATCTGGTCTTCGGACAGCTGGGAAGGCATGTGGTCCGGCATCGACTTCCTCGGCAAGCGCAACGTGAAGGATCCCGACTTCGCCTACAAGCCCAATGCCGCCAAGCTCGGCATCGAGTTCAAGCATGACGCCGCCGACGCGCCCGTCAAGCTGACCGGCGCCCTCTCGATCGCGAACATCCGTCCGATCGAAGGCGTGGACGCCAAGGTCAACACGATCTCGAAGATCAACGGCCAGTACCTCATCGGCTCCAAGTACAGCTTCTGGGCTCTTGACGAGTCCCTCAAGCCGGTCGTCTCCGCCGCTTATGATCCGTGGTACTCCGCCAACGTCCTCGACCTCGTGGCCATCACGCCGTACAAGGACGACGCCTTCATCCTCATGGGCTCCAACAAGTCGCTCCTGCGCGCTCGTCTCACCCCGAACGGCGACGACGTCAAGAACTGGGGCAACTTCACGGCCGGCCGCACCCAGGTCGAGCATGTCGGCGGTCTTGGCCGCGCCCGCGTCGGCACTGAACGCGCCAAGTTCTCCTACGTGCACTCCGCCGCCTCCGACGGCCGCTACGTCTACACCGCCACGGTGCCCGACAACCGCAACAAGAAGACCTTCGTGATCTCGAAGGCCCTCATGTCCGACTGGATGCTCTCCGGTGAATTCGTCCCGTCCGCCGACCTCAAGGAAGGCCGCACGCTCGGCGAACTCTACGTGACCGGCATGGTCTACGAGAACGGCAGCCTCTTCGCCGTCTCCAAGAACCACAACGTCCTCGTCGAAATCGACGTGGCCGCTGAAAAGGTCGTCAACGCCTGGTCGATCCCGGCCGAGCTCACCGACGTCCGCGGCCTCGTGAAGACGGGCGACACGTTCGAAGTCGTCGACACGAACCGCATCGTCACGCTCAAGAAGTAATTCTTGCCAGCCGTCAGTGCTTGATCGGGCCGGCTCCCTGCAGGGAGCCGGCCCGATTTTTTCCTTTCCTCCCCCGCGTACCATCTGCGTGCGCACGCACCATCAACGCCTCGCGCCGCTCCCCTTCACGGTGCAGAAATCCCCTTCTCGCCCTCAAGAAAAACTCAGGGCGAACATCCTCCGATAGATTTCCGCAATATCCGCCTCCCGCGCCCCTTCGGGCGCACGTCCGATGCGTTTTCGAGCGACGACCGCCCGAAAACGACCTCCCGACGAGCGTTTTCATTTGACCGTCACTTATAGGCGACACTTTCGGGATAAGCCGATGTTCCAAGGAAGGGCCAGCTTTCCTCAAGCCGCCTAGGCTGAACATCCATGAGGCTTTCTCCCTAAGCCCTATGCCTTATAAGGCAAAGAGCCTAGTCACCTCTGTGCGACAGGCATTTAGAGTAGCAAATGAAGGAGGCCCTCTCGACCTCCCGACATACAAGAACAACTTTTCAGGATGATCTACAGATGAACGGTCTCACTCTCATGGCTGTCGTGATCGTCTGCCTCTGGCTCGGCTACCACTTCTACGGTCGCTGGCTCGAAAAGACATGGGGCATCGATCCGAACGCCAAAACACCCGCCGCGCTTCGCAACGACGGCAAGGACTATCAGCCCGCCTCCCGCCTCTCCGTTTTCGCGCACCAGTTCACGTCCATTACGGGCGCCGGTCCCGTCACGGGTCCCATCATTGCCGCCATGTTCGGCTGGCTTCCCGCGCTTTTGTGGATCATCATTGGCGGCATCTTCTTCGGCGCCGTCCAGGACTTCACGGCTCTTTACGCCTCCGTCAGGAACGGCGGCAAGTCCATGGGCATGATCATCGAGCAGTACGTCGGCCGCTTCGGCCGCCAGCTCTTCCTCGCCTTCTGCTGGCTCTTCACGCTTCTCGTCATCGCCGCCTTCGCCGACATGATCGCCGCAACGTTCAACGGCTTCACAAAGACAGGCGAACAGAACATGCCCAACGCTGCCGCCGCCTCGATCTCCATGATCTACATCGTCGGCGCCGTGATCTTCGGCCTCTTCCAGAAGTACGTCAAGCCCTCGAGCGGCCTGCAGCTCGCCGTCGGCATCGCCATGATGATCGCCATGCTCGCCATGGGCATCGCCTGGCCGATCTACGCCGATGCCGACACCTGGCGCGTCGTGGTCTTCCTCTACGCCTTCGCCGCTTCCGTGATGCCGATGTGGATCCTCAAGCAGCCGCGTGACTTCCTCTCGATGTTCCTGCTCTTCGGCATGATCATCGCCGGCGTCGTCGGCGTGTTCGTGACGAACCCGACCATCAACATGCCCGCCTTCGTGGGCTGGGAGGTGAAGGGGCTTGATCTCTTCCCGATCCTCTTCGTGACGATCGCCTGCGGCGCCATATCGGGCTTCCACAGCCTGGTGTCCTCCGGCACGTCCTCCAAGATGATCGCCAATGAAACCGACATGCGTCCCGTCGGCTACGGCGCCATGCTCGTCGAATGCGTCCTCGGCGCCCTTGCCCTGACCATCGTCTGCGCCGCCGCCTCCACGACGGGCCAGCTGCCCTCGGGCACCCCGTTCCAGCTCTTCTCGGGCGCTGTTGCCGGCTTCCTGACGAACACCTTCGGGCTCCCCGCCGACATCTCCGCCTGCGTTCTGACGATGTGCGTCTCCGCCCTCGCCATGACCACGGTCGACGCCGTTGCCCGCATCGGCCGCATGAGCTTCCAAGAGCTCTTCGCCACGACCGACGGCAGGGAAAAGGGCCCCGTTGCGAAGTTCCTCAGCAACACCTGGGTCTCCACGCTGCTCACGCTGGGCGGCGGCTGGTTCCTCTGCCTCGCCGGCTACATGAACATCTGGCCGCTCTTCGGCTCCGCCAACCAGCTCCTCGGCGCCCTCGTCCTCACCGCGCTCGCCGTGTTCCTCCAGAGCACGGGCCGCAAGGGCTGGATGCTGTGGGTTCCGATGACCGTCATGTTCGTCGTCACGATGACGGCCCTCGTCCAGGCGCTCCTCAAGATCGCCGCCGCCTGGAGCGCAGGCACCTTCGTCTTCATGACGCACGGTCTGCAGGCCATCATCGCCATCGCGCTCATCGTGCTCGCGCTGCTCGTCGTCTACCACTGCGTCGGCCGCCTCTTCAAGGGCGGCAAGCAGGACGCAACCGGCGCCGCCAACGCAGCGTAATGCACCGAACCTCCGGTCCCGAGCACACGGGACCGGTTCCCGGAAAAGCCGAAGCCCCCGCACCGCAAGGTGCAGGGGCTTCGTTTCGTTTGATTCGGATCGTCAGGACGCAATCAGGCCTTTCGTTCCGTGCGCGCGTCGATCGCCTCGCGCAGGTCCTTGCCGGCCCTGAAGATCACGACCCAGCGTGCGGGGGCGTAGACCTTCTCGCCCGAGCGCGGATTGCGGCGCATGCCGCCCTGACGGTAGCGAGGTGCGAAGGAGCCGAAGCCCCTGATCTCGATGCGGTCGCCGCGAATCAGCGCGTTCTGCATCGCATGGAGGATGGTGCGGAACGCGTCGCGCGCCTTGCTCGTCGGAATGTCCGGAAACGCGTCCGAGAGTTCGTCTGCGATTTCGCCGCCCGTCACCATGCGGCATTCGGTAGTGTCGCTCATGTCTCAAGCCTGTATGTGGAAAGGTCCCCGTATGATATCCCATCCCGTCGCAAAACGCCTTCCCGCCGGTGCGCGACGCCCCCAGGACTTGAGACGGCATTTGATCTTGCCGAGGCCTCATGATACAATTCGCGCTCCTGCGCCCTTAGCTCAGTCGGTTAGAGCAGGCGACTCATAATCGCTTGGTCGCTGGTTCAAGTCCAGCAGGGCGCACCAAGACAAGAAAGGCGGCTTCTCACAAAGCCGCCTTTTTTCGTTTTCCGTCGGATTTCCTCTGCTATTTGTCCGCCTGCGCGGACATGCGCCTTCTGCGGCGCACGAGGCCAATGTGCTTTGTCTGAACCATGAAGAGGCCCGCGAGCACGAGGAGCGAGCCCGCCACGAACGGCAGTCCGATCCTGTCGCCGAGGATGAAGACCGAGAAGAGCACGCCGAAGAGCGGCGTCATGAAGACGAGGATCCCGAGCCTTGCCGCCAGATACTGCTTGAGGAGCTGACACCAGACGAGGTAGCTCGCGAACGCCACGACGAAGGTCTGGAAGCCCATGGACGAGAGCATGAGGGGCGTGAGCCCGATGTGCGTCTGTCCGAAGAGGATCGCGCAGGGCAGGAGCACCGCGAAGCCCGAGGCGAGCTGGCAGAAGAGCATCTGCGAGGCGGGCGCCTCGTTCATCGTCGTGGCGCGCATCGAGATCGTCGTGAGCCCCCAGCAGAAGCCCGACATCAGGCCGAAGAAGTCGCCGAGCAGCCACATCTCGCCCTCGGGCACCGCACTCCCCGAAAGAAACACGGGCAGCAGGAACGCGGTCGCAATGCCCGTGAAGGCCGTCACGAGGCCCGCCCACTGAATGGCCGAGAGACGCTCCTCGGGGAGCTTGATCGAGAGCCCGATCGCCGCAAAGAAGGGGGCCGTGTAGAGCAGCACCGAAATGTGCGAGGCGTTCGTGTACTGGAGGCCGAGCGCCACGAAGAAGAATTCGCCCGCAAAGCCCAAGCCCACCTTGAGGGCGTCCGTGAACTTCACGTTCATGTTCCACTTCTCCCTGAGCCAGAAGCGGTTGGCACACCAGAGCAGGAAGGCCGCGCCGCCCGAGCGCAGGGCCACCTGCATCAGGGGGCCGATGTCGGGCGCGCTCGCCTTGATGGCGGTCTGCTGAAAGCCCCAGATCATGCTGAGAACCACGCAGATGAGGAAGGCCCGGAGGTCTACGGGACGATGGACGTCGCTCTTCATTTTGTCTTTTTTTGGCTGGCTGTGGGTTGGATGACGCAGAATTTGCGTGCGCACGCAAGTCGAAGACGCCGCCTCACGCTTGTGTGAAGGCGGCGTCCCGGGCCCGCCTGCGGCGGGAGACTCACATTCTACGCCTGACGGCGGTTCAAGATTTCGCGGTGAGCTGCCTGCTCACGCGGATTTCGTTGAGAAGCGCCATCATGAGCAGCGCGGCGATGAAGAGAAACGCGGTCTCGAGCGACTTGTGTTGGGCGATGAAGCCGAGCAGAGCGGGGCCGGCCATCAGGCCGCCGTAGCCGATCGTCGTGACGGTCGTGATCGCGGCCGTGGGATCGCATCCCTTGACAGACGAGGCGGCGGAGATGAGCACGGGCGCGATGTTGGCGATGCCCAGCCCCATCACGAAGAGGCTTGCGAAGAGCACGACCGGACTGTCGGTGAGGACCATCGCGACGAGCGTGCCGATGTTGAGCAGCATGCCCGTGACGAGCACGCGGGCGCGGCCGAAGCGCTCGACCATACGGTCGCCCATCAGGCGGGCAATGGCCATCGCGATCACGAAGAGCGTGTAACCGACGCCTGCGGCCTTGAGGTCGACGCCGCCCACCTGGTGGACGTAGATCGCGGACCAGTCGAGCATGGCGCCTTCGGCGAGGAAGACCGACATGCACACGAGGCTCAGCATCAGGATGCGTCCCCTGGCGGGCGCAAAGACCATGCCCTCGCTCTTCACAGCCGAACGGCCCTCGGCGGGGGAGACGCCCGAAAGCGCCCACAGAAGAACGGCGGCGAGCACGACCATCAGGCCGCCCACGACCCAGAGGAGCGGCACGCCGAGCACGAGCAGGCCCGTGATGGCGCCCGCGGAGACGACTTCGCCCACGGAGTACGCGGCGTGAAGGCCCGACATGAGGGGATGCCCCGCCTCCTTCTCAAGCTGCGCGCCGTAGATGTTCGCGCTCACCTCGAGGCAGCCGAGCGTGACGCCGTAGAGAAGAAGGGCCGCACACTCGATGCGGAAACCCGGAATCATCGCCAGCACGACGAGCAGCAGGCAGGAGAGCACGCCCGAGGCGGCAAGCGCCGCGCGATTGCCGAAGCGCGTCGAGACCGTGCCCGCAATCGGCATGCCGAAGAAGGAGCCGATGCCGAGGCCGAAGAGCAGCGTGCCGAGCACCGCGGGTTCGAGCGAAAGCTCGGTCTGCACGAAGGGAATGATGGGCGCCCAGCTCGCGACGGTGAAGCCGCCGGTGAAGAAGCCCGCGCGCGCGGCGAAGAGCCTGCGGCGCATCTTCGCATCATGCTGCGGCGTGCTGTCCGGAGCCTTCTTCGGGCTGTTGTGAAGGGTGTTCTGATTGGAAAGACGAGTGGTGTTTTGTTCTTGTATCGACATAAGGACCTGCGTGGGTAGTCAGGACACCGTCATTTTCTCATTCAAAATTCGATCTCTCAAGATGGATTCCATCGGATTTTTGATAGACTGAAAGCGCCATCGCCCGTCCTGGGCGGACTTCGGGCATTCGGTCCCATTCAAAACGGAGCGTTTTCAGTCATGACGATTTCGATCGAAGAGATGAGGAGCTTTGCCGCCGTTGCGGCGCAGGGCACCTTTTCGGCCGCGGCCCGTGCTCTCGGGCGCAGCCAGTCGGTGGTCTCGACCCACATTGCGGGCATGGAGAACGAGCTCGGCATCAGGCTTTTCGTGAGAGGCACGCCCGCGAAGCTCACCCCTGCGGGCGAGGAGCTCCTGCCCGGCGCCCTGCGGGTGCTCAGGGAGGCCGAGCGGTTCGAGAGCCGCGCCTCGGAGCTCTTCAGGCTGCCCGAGCCCCTTCTCTACATGGGCATCGACATGGCGCTCGAGCTGCCGCTTCTCCTTGATCTGCTGCGCGACTTCTCGCGCCAGTTCCCGTCGGCGCGCCTGCAGCTCGAGAACATCTCGAGCTCGGAGTCGAACTGGTTCTTCCGGCGTTCGCACATGACGATGGCGGTCATCTTCTCCTCGAGGCCCGACCCCGAGTGCGAGGAGCATCTCATCGGACTCGCGCCCCGCGCGGTGGCGGTCTCGAAGAAGCATCCGCTCGCGGCAGTCGAGCGCCCCTCGATCGAGGCACTTCAGGGCGTGCGGCAGATCGTCGTCAACGCCCGCGACAGCGAGTCGGAGTCCCCGATCACCGTGAGCCCCGACGTCTGGGAGGTCGACGGCGCACAGTGGGCGATCGGGCTTGCCGCCAGAGGCGTGGGCTGGACGATCGTGCCCCGCGCCGTCGCGATGACGCAGCCGGGCCTGCGCTCCTCTCTCGCGCTCCTCTCGGCCCCCTTCGACCTGCCGCCCGAGCGCCTCATCCTGCGCACCAAGAAGGACGAGGTCCCGCCCGTCTTCGCGAAGTGGTGGGCCGCCGCCCTCAGAAAGACCGCACGCCGCCTCGGACTCGTTCAGCCCGAATCAATGTGACGATTTCCGCCCGCCTCTGTGACGGGCGGTCTGAAAACGAGCGCGGGATCGGGACTTTCCCGTCTTTTTTGCAAGAAAATGCGCGTTTCGGGCACGTTTTCGACACAATGACGCTCAAAACAGGCTAAAGTGTTTTCAAGCCGGTTTCTTTCGGATCCACTTGTCAAATTGAAGTTTTCAATAAAACGGCACTTCAACGCGGCACAACACGGTTTTCCACCATGAAAACGCTCCTTCTCAAAGACAGTTCGCTGCGCGTTTCGGTGATGAGCTTTCATCACGAGATCGTCTACAGCGTGATGCGCGCCTACTTCGAGGCGCTCGTCAGTCACGTCCTCATCTGGAACGAGCGTTCCTACGGACTCCTGTGGAACACCGAGATGGTGGAGGACATCTCCGAGCGGCTTCGCTTCTTCTCCAAGGATACCAAGCGCTGGCGCGTCTATGCAGTCCTCTTCGGCGTCATCAACCTTCGCCGCGAACTGCGAATCGTGCCCTTCAGGGATGCGCTTGAGGAGCACATGAGCACGGGGCTCAACGTCTCGGCCGTCGCCGTGATCGACGTGCACCGCATCTACGAGACCTTCGGCACGAAGAACGTGCCCGAGGACATCCTTGAGGACTTCGTCAACAAGTACAACGCCTGGCACAACTCGTTCGAGTGGTTCGTGCGCCTTTTTGAAAACGGCCGCCTCAAGAGCGAGAACCGCGTCTGCCGCACGATGGACGACGTGATCATGTGGCTCAAGCACCAGCCCGAGCTCGTCAACGTGCGCATCACGCCCAAGCAGTTTGCCGACGCGCGAGCCGACGTCGAGTCCGACTTCGGCATTCTCGTGAAGAAGAACTTCGTGCTCACAGGCATCAACGCCCTCAACAGACTCGAGTTCCGCGACGGCGCCATGGCGCTGCGCGTCGCCTTCGACGACCTCGTGCGCGTGCACTCCGAACTGCACGACCCCGAATCGATCGGGAGCGTCTTCTGGAGCGCCGACAGCGTCGTGGCGCTTCTCGCCAACGGCATCGGCTTCAGCATCAAGCGCGACGACATGGGATTCGTGCGAATCTCCGCCCCCGTGGGCACGCCGCTGCACATCGTCGACGGTCTCAGGAACATGCTCCTGGCCTTCCAGGGGGCCGCACCCGACCGCATCGAGATCGCCGAGTCGGACGACATCTCTGTGCAGAGCTTCATCGACGGTGAAGGCGCCATCCCCACGCTCAACGAGTGCCACCGCGCGCTCTGCGAAGCGATCGGCCGGATCCGCTGACGCCCCTGACGAAGCCTCACAAAAGGAAGGGCCTGCATCTTCCGGATGTCAGGCCCCCTTTTCTTGTTCAGTTATCGGTTGAAGTATCCCGACGTGAAGCTTCGCTCCACGATTCCCTCCCAAGCGGACGCGCGCCTTCTCCCCTTCACGGCGAGCTTGACGACCGGTCTTCCCGAAAGCCAGGCGTCAGCCGAGTCGGGCGCACCGAAGGAGACCGCCTTCGACGTGCAGATGTCGGCGCAGAGGCCGCAGCCCGTGCAGGCCGTCTCGACAGCCGCGATCGTGAAGCCTTCGCCCTCGGTTTTCGCCGAGAGCGCGTACTGGGGACAGGCCGCGGCGCAGAGCCCGCAGGCCGTACACTTTTCCGAATCGAATTGAGGCACCCTGAGGCCGGCAAGGCACGCTGCCTTCGCAGCGCGCACGCCTTCGGCATCCTGCATGCCCGAAAGAAGCCCCCTTGCCGCCATGAGCCTGCGCCTTGAGCCCTCCGTCACAAGCAGGTGGCCCGCGGATTTGTCGGGCGCGTGCTCCGCAATCCTTTCAGGCGAAACGGGCGCGGTGGACTTTCTGACGACGATGCCCAGAAGATGACGGCGGCCGCCGTCGACCTCGGGAACGGGCTCGGTGCTAAAGACGACGTCAACCGTGCGCCCGAAGGCCCCGGCCATCTCCCTGAGATCCCTGACGAATGCGTTCCGCAGCGTGACGCCTTCGCACCGCACCTCGGCAGGACAGCCCTCGCAAACGCCCGTCGCGATCCTGAGCGTGCGAAGCCCGCCCCGAAGAAGCTCGAGCCTCGTCGTGGCACAAAGGCCTCCGATGCAGGGAACGGGCGTGCCCGGCCCCTGAGCAGCATGACTGCAGCGGCATTCGAGAACGCCTGAGGAAGGCACGGCCGCAACGGCCTCGCGCCAGCCCGCCCCGGGCAGCTCGAGCGCGTCGCGCGGACAGGCCGCGGCACAGGCGCCGCAACCCTCGCAGGCGGGCGAGATGATGCGAAGCGCGGCCCCTTCGAACGAGAGGGCGCGTGCAGGACAGGCGTCGGCGCAGGCGGTGCATTTGGCGCCCGCGTGCCGCTCACGCACGCAGCGGCCCGCAATAAGGCGAACGGCGCCCGTCACTTCGTGCCGCCCGGATTGATCTGGTCGGCGGCGGATGCGTCGGCGCCGCCCTCGGGGGCCTTCTCGACCTTCTCGGCCTTGTCGGCGTGCTTGACGTGGTGGTCCGCACGACGCATGAGCACCTGGTCGATGTGGAAGCCGTCCATGTTGGTGACCTCGAAGCGGTAGCCCGCATACTCGACGAAGTCCCCGCGCTTGGGTACGCGGCGGAGCATGTACATGATGAAGCCCGAGACCGTCTCGTAGGTCTCCTCCTCGGGCATGCTCTCGATGCCGAACTCGCGCTCGATGTCGTCGACGGGCGTCGAGCCGTCAACGAGCCAGGTGCCGTCGGCGCGCTCGACGAGGAGCTGGTCGTCGGCCCAGACGTCGTAGTTGCCCATCACGGGCCAGAGGATGTCCTTGAGGGTGATGATGCCGACCGTGAGGCCGTATTCGTTGATGACGACCGCGAAGTCGGAGCTCTCCTTCTTGAAGAGGTCGAGCGTCTCGGTGAGCGTGAGCGAGTCGGGGATCGTGATGATGGGCTGCACGATGCCGGGCTTGCGGATCGAGAGGGACTCGCCGTCGGCATAGAGCTTGAGGAGCTGCTTCCCGTCGACGACGCCCAAAACGTGATCGATGTCGCCGTCGACGACGAGGAACTTGTTGTGGGGCGTGAGCGAGATCTTCTCGCGGATGCTCTCGTCACTCTCGTCGAGGCTGAAGTAGATGATGCTGTCGCGGGCCGTCATGGCGCTGGGTACCAGATGGTTTTCAAGGCCCATCATGTTCGTGATGGCGGTATGCTCAAGCGGCGCGATGACGCCCGCCTTGGCGCCCGCCTCGACCGTCGCGATTACGTCCTCGTTGGTGATCTGGTCCTGGTTGTTGAGCGGCACGCGCATCATGCGCATGATCGCGTTGGCGAGCACCGTCAGGAGCCAGACGAGCGGCTTGAGGAGCATGATGAGCGTCACCATCGGACTGATGCAGCGCACGGCCACCTTTTCGGGGCAGCTCATGGCGACGCGCTTCGGAATGAGGTCCGCGAACATCACGAAGAGAATCGTGACGAGCAGGAACGAGCAGAAGAAGGAGACGGGCGTGAGGGCCTCCGGCGGCACGACGTAGGCGAACACTGCGGCGAAGACGTCCGTGAAGACCGCCTCGCCGACCACGCCGCCGAGAATGGCCACGGCGTTGATGCCGACCTGCACCACCGAGAAGAAGTAACCCGGATTCTCCTTGAGGTTGAGAACGAGCCTGGCGCGGTGGTCGCCCTCTTCGGCCATGCGCTCGAGCCTCACCTTGCGGGAGCCTGCGAGGGCGATTTCAGACATGGCGAAGTACGCCGCGCCTATGATGAGAAGCGTGATGAGGACGAGCTGCGTGAGCATGACCGGGGTTTTCCAGAGATGACGTACGGAGACAGGCGGGCGTTGCCGCCGGCCGCTTATTGTACCGCAGCCCGCGTCCCGCACCGATTTGCGGGCGGGAAAAATTCGCGCCCGCCCGAAGCACGACGTCCTGATCAGGATCCCCGCCGCCGATTTCGACGCAGGTGTCCGTCCTGAGGATAAGGAATCCTCGTGCTGTTACAATCATTTGATCCTCGGATTCCTACAAGACGACATACGAAATGTCCGACGCACTGCTTCATACGATCTCCAACGTGCTCGTCCTCGTCCTCACGGCGGGGATCGGCTGGCTTGCCGCCCAAACGGGCAAGCTCGACGACACGGGCCGCATCACGACGGCGAAGATCGTGAATCTCTCGATTCCGTTCTTCCTCTTCAATTCCGTCACGACGAAGTTCACGCACGACCAGCTCGTCGAGCTCCTCGGCATGGCCTGGCTGCCGTTCGTGACGGTCTGCCTCAACCTTCTCATCTCGCTCGCGCTCATCAGGCTCGGCCTCGTGCGCAGGGAGCTCTCGGGCACCTTCACCGCGGCCTTCACGGGCTCAACCGTGCTCTTCGTGGGCGTGCCCATGACGACCGCGCTCTTCGGCGAAGAAGGCATTCCCTACCTGCTCGTCTACTTCTTCGCCAACTGCGTCTTCATCTGGACCGTCGGCCTCTACGCCATCCAGACCGACGGCGTCGCGAAGACGGGCGGCGCGCGTCCAAAGCTCGTTTCTATGAAGAGCGTCAGAATGCTCTTCTCGCCGCCGCTTCTCTCCTTCATCGTCGGCATCGCCTTCGTCGTCCTTTCGATTCCGATCCCGCACTTCGTCGCGGCCACCGTGAAGAGCTTCGGCTCCGTCACCTCGCCGCTCGCGCTCTTCTTCATCGGCATGACGATCTTCAAAATCGGCGTCTCCGAGATGAAGCGCATGCCCCGCGAACTCGTCTTCGTGCTCCTCTCCTGCTTCGTGATCCGCCCGCTCGTGATGTACCTCGTCACGATCCCGTTCGACCTCGAGCCCATCATGCGCAAGGTCTTCGTCGCGGCCGCCGCCCTGCCCGTCTCGTCGGTCATCGCCGTTCTCGCACGCACTTACGGCGGCGACGAGCGCTTCGCCTCAAGAGCGATCGGCGTGACCACACTCGGCATCATCCCGGCCCTGCCCGTGATGCTCTTCATCGTGCATTTCGTCTGATCCGGATCTCGAAAAGAAAGCTGCGCGCAACGCCCGCACCCACGAAGAAGGGGCGCCCGTTCATGCAGATCGGACGCCCCTTTTCAATGCCGATCCTTGTTCAGGATCTCATCGGGCGGCGAGCGCCTCGAGGCGCCTGACGGCCATGTTGGCCACGACGCTCACGGCGACGGGGAGGACCTCGTCGTTGAAGTCCATCTGCTGATTGTGGAGCGACACCTGGTGCTCCTCGTCGCGGATGCCCACGCGGATGATCGCGCCTGGGATGCGGTTGAGGTACTCGGAGAAGTCCTCGCTCGACATGAACGGACGGATGATGCGGACGTTGTCCTCACCGAGCAGGGCCTTCGTGACCTCGTGGGCGGCGATCGTCTGCTCCTCGCCGTTGATGACGGAGCCGATCATGCGGTCGTAGACGAGCTCGACCGTGCAGCCGTTGGCGGTGGCGATGCCCGTCACCATCGCGCGGATGTTCTCCTCGGCGAGGTCGCGGATCTCGGGCAGGAAGGTGCGCACCGTGCCGCTCATCGTCAGTTCGCTCTGCACGACGTTGTTGGCCTTGAAGTTGCCGCAGTTGATCGAGCAGATGGAGACGACGGCGGACTCGATCGGGTCGACCTTGCGGGAGACGATCGTCTGGAGCGCCGTCACGATCTGGGCGGCGACGGGAATCGGGTCGACGCCGAGGTGCGGACGGCCGCCGTGCGTGCCCTTGCCGCGCAGCGTGATGTAGACGCTGTCGCTCGCGGCCTGGAGGGGACCCGGCTTGAAGCCGATCACGCCCTTGGGAAGATTGGGCTCGGTGTGGCCGCCGTAGATCTCCTCGATGCCGTACTTCTCGATGAGGCCCGCCTCGACGAGGGCCTTCGCACCCGTGCCGGCCTCTTCGGCGGCCTGGTGTACGAGCACGATGCGGCCGGGGAAGTCGTTGTGCGCGGCGAGCCAGCGGGCGGCGCCGAGAAGCCACGTCGTGTGGCCGTCATGGCCGCAGCAGTGGCCGCGGCCGGCAACCGTGCTCGCCCAGGGCTTGCCGCAGCCGTCGTTCATCGGCAGGGCGTCCATGTCGGCACGGATGGCGATGGTGTGGCCGGGACGGCTGCCCTCGATCACGGCGATGACGCAGCCCTTGACGAGCTCCGTGTCGATCTCGACGATGCCGCTCTTCCTGTGATAGTCGCAGATCAGGCCCACGGTGCGCTCGGTCTCGAAGCCGAGCTCGGGGTGTGCATGAATGTCGTGACGGATCTCCTCGAGCTCGGGCACGAGTTCGGCGACGCCGGGCAGAAGACGGTCTTGAAGAAGCAGAGCCATTTGGGGTTCTCCATTTTTTGAACAATGGTCTTGGTGTCTGACGATTGTACGCCTTCCGAGAAATCGAAAGGACCTTCCCGCTTGCGCAGGAAGATCCTTTGGGGAGCGGCAGGTCCAGGGGAACGGCCTGCCTCATGTCGCCGATTAACCGCGGTTACTTGTTGCCGAGGATCGTCTTGACGGCCATGCGGCCCGAGTTGATGGCGAATGCGGAGGCGGTGCCTTCGCCGATCTTCAGGTCATAGGCTTCGCCGTACACGCCGCCCGCGTCATGACCGATGGCATAAAGGCCCGGAATGACGTGGTCGTTCTTGTCGAGAACCTGCAGGCCCGCGTTGACCTTGACGCCGTTGAGACTGGTGAGCGTATTGAGCTTGCCGCGGACGATGTAGAACGGACCTTCGGAGATACCGCGCAGGTAGTACGGGGCCTTGTCGAACTGTTCGTCCTTGCCCTGCTTGGCGTACTTCGTCATCTTTTCGCACGTGGCCTTGAGGACCTTCGGATCCATGCCGGCCTTTTTGGCGGCTTCTTCGATCGTGTTGCCGATGAAGACGTTGCCCTTGGCTTCGTTGGCCTTCAGGAGCTCGTCGAGCTGCGTGGCGGCCTGATGGCGGAGAATGAAGTTGCCGCACGGATTCGGATAGCCCTTGCCTTTCGTGGAGAATTCACGCTTCGTGGCCTCGTCGAACACAATGTAGGTCCATTCGCCGGTGCGGGCGATGGCGTTGGAAGACATAGGCCAGTCGATCGTCAGTTCTTCGTTGAAGAAGCGGTTGCCCACGGCGTCCACATAGAGGAGGCCCTGGCGGAAGAGCGCGCGGACTTCCTTATTGGCGCCGTTGCAGATGGCTTCGCCTTCGGCGGGCATGAATGCGCCGTTGAGCATCATCGGGCCCATGTTGTCGCCGACGGCGCCGACTTCAAACGCCATGTTGATGCCGTCGCCCGTACGACCCGGAGCGCCAACCGGAACGGAGTCGATGCCGGAGTACTTCTTCACCATCTCGGTGTTGAAGGAGTAGCCGCCCGTGGCCAGGATGACGTTCTTGGCGTTGACGGTGATCGTGTCACCCTTCTTGTTCTTGGCGATGACGCCCGTGACCTTGCCGTCCTTGAAGATCAGCTTTTCGGCCGGCGTCTGGAGAAGCAGCTGGCCGCCCTTGGCCTTGAACTGCTCGATCATGGCCTTGGGCAGGGAGCCGGCGCTCGGATAGATGTGCCAGGTCTTGTCAGCCTTTTCACGCCAGGCGGTCTTTACTTCCTTCCAGTGCACGCCGTGGTCCCAGACCCACTGGATCGTTTCGGCGGATTCATCGACGAAGGCCTTGACGAGCGGCGCGTTGATGGTCCAGTGATGGTAGGCGGCCATTTCGTTGAAGGCCTGGATCTTCGTGAGCTTGACGCCCGCTTCCTTCTGCATGAAGGATTCGGCGGCAAACGAGCCCTCCATGAAGTTGCCGGCGCCGCCCGCGAAGGCGTTCTTTTCGAGAAGGAGGGTCTTGAGGCCGCCTTCGACGGCGGAAAGAGCTGCGACGGAACCGCCTGCACCGGCACCGACCACGACGAGGTCGACGGTGTAGGTCTGGTTGGCGGCGTAGGCCGGAGCAAAGCACATCGCAACGGCGGCGGCAAGAATGACACGCTTCAAAATCTGTTCTCCTTAGGTCAGGGAAATCGGTCGGGAGGTGAGCTCGAGACGGCGTCCCTCTCCATGACCCAAAGATTATTCGGCGTTTTGCTTAAGTACTTTTGGCGCCGTCAAGAGGTCGGGCCCGCCTCACCGAGTATTTTCCCTAGGTCGGGCATGAGCTTCTGAAACTGCCTGACGCTGTGGACGCCGAGCGCCTTGTAGACGGCGGCGCGGTGCACCTCGACGGTCCTCACGGACAGGCCGAGATGCTCGGCGATGGCCGCATTGTCGAGGCCCTGCATCATGAGTTCGAGCACGCGCCTGGGACGGTCGGTGAGCGACGCGACGGCCGAAGCGAGGCTCGAGGGCACCTCTGCGCCTTCGGCCGCAAGGGTCGAGCGCTCCGTGAGGATCCTCACGAGCGTGATGAGCTTCTCGGGATCCACGGGCTTGAGCAGGAAGTCCGCTGCGCCCGCCTTGAGCGTGTCGATCGCCGCCTGAATGTCCGAGTAGCTCGTGATGAAGACGACGGGAACCTTCGAGTGCATGGCGTTGAGGCGCTGCTGAAGCTCGGGGCCCGAAAGTTCGGGCATGCGCACGTCGAGAAGCACGACGCCCGGCCTTCCCGAATCGAAGTCCCTCAGAAACTCGGCGCCCGAGGCGTAGGACGCCGTCCTGAAGCCCTCGCACTCAAGCATGAATCCGAGCGATTCGCGGACCTCGTCCTCGTCGTCCACGATGCGGATGAGCGGCTCGTCGGCTGCCTTCTTCTTGACATCCTCCCAGACGCGCTTCATGATCTGTTCTCCTTTGGTCAGGGAAATCGGTCGGGAGAGGAGCTCGAGACGGCGTCCCTCTCCATGCCCCAAAGATTATGGCATTTCGCGGTTTCATGTGGGTAATTCCCGCGCGGAATCGAATCGTCAAACTGTCGTGGAATAGCGCAGGCCGTTAGGCCGAGCATATGCCGCGAAAGCAGATTGACGAGGTGATTCAGCGCAAATAGCCTGTGGTTCGGGGAAAGCAAGGGCGTTAACGCCCGCCTTTTCCCCGAGCCACGTGGCGGCGAACGCCGGGGTGTCGGGGGCGGAACCCCCATTCTAGTCACTACCCGATACGGGCAGTAACGGGCTGCATCAAACAGCCCTCCAAGCTTCTTGAGCCAGCCATCACCGAGTTCTTTTCTTCCGATGTTCAAGCATCCGTTCACATCGGCGTTGATTTTTTGACCATTCGATCGAATGAAGAGCCCACCAATTCGCTTGCCCGAGCTCGGAACAAGATTCGCATTTTTATCCCCGTAATTAGGGAGCTGATCAAAATCTAGCGCCGACTGGCGAGAAGTGTAGCGTTCCTCTCGAACGATCACCTTGATCCCGTACTCCTCCGCCTTGTAGCGAATCATGTGAATCAGGCGGTTGAAGGGAATGTTCACGAAGTTTTGGTTATTGACCTTGCCGAGGTTGATATTCTGTTTCCAACCTTCGCTGCGTCTACAACATCAACATTCATTTGGTACTGGTTGTAGCTTATCGATGAAAGCAATCACAAGAGCCATATTCAGTACTATACAGGAAGTTCTACACCGCATTCTGGATCGACTTGAGATTCGGATTCTCGATTTTTCCGGAGAGGCTGATCACATCCACCTCTTGGTTTCCATTCCGCCTCGCTATGCGATTTCCGATCTTGTCAACCGCATCAAAACGGCGACCACTAGAGCGATTCGCCAAACACATGCAAAAGCCATTGCTCCATTTCTTTGGAGAAATCGATTCTGGTCCAATAGCTATTACGCTGTTTCTGTCGGAGACGGACGCTCGATAGAGTCATAAAGCGGGATATTCAAGGGCAGAAATTGCCGAGCTGACGCTCGGCCCGCTATCCATCCCCACCCAACGCTTCGCATTGGATGGGGAATTCCGCGGAAGTGATTAAATCTGCGAAGAACCTCCTTTTTCCACAGCATCAACCGCCCAGCCAGCTCCGTGTACTTGAGAAAAGGAACCGCTTGTTCTAGGCACCGCTTCTGCAGTTCTATCGCCTTGTTCCACACGAAACGCCGACACCCGACAGCTTGAGCGAAGATTCGCTTCTGCTCCCGGGTAGGCATCAGTTCGAACTTGTAGGCGATGTTTGCTTTCATGACTTCAATCCTACACCGTCCTTTCGAGAACGCATGCTTCGCACGAGTTTGTGCGAAAAGGGTTTGAGCGCCTATCAGCCCGGCGGTTAAAACCGCGGGCTTTCTCGGCTCGACTTTATAAAGCGTCTCCCTTCTTTCCTTCGATCCCGTCCCGTTTCGCTTCGAGCGGTAGCTCGAGGCGGGCCTGCGCGCCGCCTTCGGGTAACGGCCTGATCGCGAAGCTTCCGCCGTGGGCCTCCGCAATCGAATGAATGATGATGAGGCCGAGTCCCGTGCCGCCCGTCTTGCTGCTCGGCGCGCCGGTGATGTGCTTCTGGAATTCGGCAGGATCGACCACGGCACCGCGATTCCTCACCTCGAGGACGACGCTCCTCTCCGAGACCTGCATGGCGACGGCGATGCCGGGATCGGTGTCGATGCCGACCGCCTCGGCGGCGTTCTTGAGGATGTTGAGCACGGCAAGCCCGAGTTCGAGCTCGTCGCCCGTGACGACAGCCCTGACGGTCGAGACCTCGACGGGACACGCGATCCTGCCCGACTGCCTCAGATCGGCGATCGTCGCCTCGACAAGCAGGTCGAGCCTTACGGGCGCGAGCCTTGAGGTCTCTCCCTTGGCGTAGGCGCGCACCTTCTGCAGGATGCCTGCGGCGCGCTCGCTCTGCTCCTCGATGGTCCTGAGGCAGTCCTCCATCATGCCCTTCTTGAGCTCTGGAAGCCTCAGCAGGGCCTGCATGGCGCGGGTGCGGTAGCGGATGGCCGAAAGCGGCTGGCCCATCTCGTGGGCGAAGATGGAGGAGAGCTGGCTCACGACGCCGAGCCTCGACATGGCGCGCAGCCTCTCCTCGGTCTCGATCGCCTTGCTCTCGATCTCGCGCTGGCGCACATAGGCCTCGTTGAGCTCGCGCGCACGGGCCTGCGCCTGACGCTCGACGATGCGAAGATGCACGAAGCCGCCAAGGAGCAGGAGCACGACCGTCACGACGACGGCCGAATACTTCTGCCAGATGCGCTCGAGCGTCCATTCGCGCAGGTAGGCGTAGGGACCAATCCTGAGCGTCTTGAAGACACGGTCGACGCGGTCGAACTCGGTCGCGACGCTGAAGCCCATGCCGCTCTTCGGATCGACGGGCATCGACATCAATGCCTCGACCATGCGCTTCGTCATGGCGGGCTCGACGAGGCTCGAGGTGCGTGCAACGGTCCAGCCGGGAAAGAGCGACGTCGAACGCAGGCAGGCGCGCGTGTTCTCGTGCGCGGGGGCGACGGGACGCAGCCGGCCCTCGAGTTCGGGCCACTTCTCGAGGAGCGCCTCATACTCGCAGATGCGGAAGGCTGAGACGTCGGCATCGCCATTCAAAAGCTTCTCGACGGTGAGCTGAGGCTGGTCGTGCGTGATGATCTCGGACTTGAAGAAGTCGTCGGGATCAAAGCCCGCGTCGGCGACCGCGGCCATCGGAATCTGGTAGTTGATGAAGTTGGCCTTCGAGTTGAGCACCGCGCGACGGCCCTTCATGTCGGCGATCGTCCTGATCTCGGGATGCCTGTCGGTCGTCACGAAGAGCGCGCCCGCAAAGCGGTTCGGATCGGGAAAGCGGCTCGTGAAGACAGTGCCGAGCGCATAGGCGCCGTAGGGGCGAAGCTCCACGTAGTGGCCCGCGCTCATGAGCCCGAAGTCGATCCTCTGGGACCTTGCGGCCGCATAGAGCTCGGGAAGATGATATTCGACGAACTGGAAGGTGACGTCGGGCATCGTCCTTTCAAGATGCTCCATCAGCGGCCTGCGGATGTCGGCTTCGCCGGGCTGGTAGTTGTTGTCGCCATAGGCCTTCATCGGCTTGAGGAAGCCGAAGCGCACGACGCCGGGCTTGTGCGGCTGCGCCTCGAGCTGCTCGGGCGTGAGGATGACGCCCGCGAACGTCTCGCCCGCGTGCAGCAGGAAGGCTGCGGCGAGGAGAAGAAGCTCTCGAGCGAAATGAAGCGGGCGCATGCGGTCTCTCGGACGGTCGGTGAGAATCACACCATTTTAGAGGCATCCCGAATCCCGCCGCCATTCCCGCATGGCGCCGCTCGGGTACAATGCACGGAATCCGGCCCACAACCGATTCAATCGGGATCCGCTGACCAGGACCCGCAACAAGACATGACCGACAGACTTCCGAAAACACCCAGAGGCCGCAACCGTGCGGTCGAGCTCCTTCGTTGCGCCATCGACGTCTTCATCGAGTACGGCTACGAGGGCGCGTCCCTCTCCCGCATCATCGAACGCTCGGGCGGCTCGCGCACCGTAATCTACCAGGTCTACGGCAACAAGGAGGGGCTCTTCCTCGCCGCCCTCGGCATGATGGCCGACGACGTCTATCAGGCCTACGTGAGCGACTATCATCCCGGCCGCAGCCTGCGCGAGGAGTTCGAGGCCTTCGGCCGCATCTTCCTCACGGGCATGTTCACCGAACGCGCCGTCGGCGCCTGCCGCCTCGTCTTCGCACAGTCCTTCGCCCGCCGCGACATCGGCGAGTTCTTCTATCGCGAGGGCGTGAAGAAGAGCTACCAGTGCTTTGCCCGAGTCCTGCAGAACCACGTCGACGCCCCGATCGAGGAGCTCGAGGAGGCCGCCGCCCGCTTCATCGAGATGCTCCGCGGCCCCCTTCTCATGCGCATTCTCTGCACGCCCGAGACGCAGGTCACGCCCGAGGAGATCGAGGAGGCCGCCGTGCGCTGCGCCGACATCATGACCGTCTGGATGAACGAGCGCTGGCCCGAGACCAGAGCCGCCTGACCCGCACCGCTCCCATCATGGGCGCCGCCTCCCGAAGCGTGGACGCGGCGCCTTTTTCGTGTCCGCCCGCCTTTCCCGAAATGCCTTGAAACATTTCCCGCGACTCCTCACGACTCTCGAAAAACTACCGAAAACTACGCAATTCTGAGGCGAAACCGCGCCCAAAACACGACTTCCGCATCCCCTCCGGCCACTCTCCCCGACGCCCCGCCGGTGTCCCCAAAAGGCCTCACGGCGTCACTTTTAGGGGAAAATACCCAGAAGTTCAAAGCGACACGAAAAACACGGAAAAATCGGACCGATTTTCCGCCTGAAACGACTGTCGCAGAGCGCTTTGCAAAGATCATCGAATTATTTTGGCAGCGGGTTAACCCTATGGATCGTTTACCCTCAGGAAGCGCTTTCAACCCGTTTTATCCGCGTTTGCCCCGTTGACTTAAGGCGACGGGTCGGATAAGGTGCGCACGTATAACAAAGATTTACAGGTTCCCCTGTCCTCCGGGATGCGGGATTCCACAGCCAAAGGAGATCGTATGGTCTACATTCACTTTGCACTGCTCTTCGCGTGCATCATCTACGCCGCCAAGCTCGGCGGCATCGGCGTCGGCATGGCCGGCGGCTTCGGCATGGCTATTGCCGTCTTCTGCCTCGGCATCCCGCCGGGTCCCATGCCCCTTGACGTGATCCTCATCATCATGTCCGTCCTCTTCGCCTGCTCCGTCATGCACGTTGCCGGCGGCATGGACTACATGGTTCGCGTTGCCTCCCGCGTTCTTCGCGCCAATCCGAAGTACATCAACATCCTCGCTCCGGCGATCGCCTTCCTTCTGACGATCCTCTCCGGCACGGGCTTCACGACGATGTCCATCCTGAACGTGATTCAGGAAGTGGCCAAGCAGAACGGCGTTCGTCCGTCCCAGCCGCTGACCTCCGCCGTCGTCGCCTCCCAGATCGCCATTTCCGCCTCCCCGATTTCGGCCGCCACCGCCGCCATGTGGGTTGTCGTTGAAACGATGGGCGTCTCCTTCGGCCAGGTCCTCTGCGTGATTCTGCCGGCCGGCCTCTTCGGCGCCGCCGTCGCTTCGCTCATCTCCGCCTTCCAGGGCGTCGACCTTGAAAAGGACCCGATCTTCCAGGCCCGCATGAAGGCCGGTCTCGTCGCCATGTCCTCTCAGGAACAGCGTGAAGCTCCGCTTCCGAAGGGCGCCAAGCTCTCCGTCGTGATCTTCCTCCTCTCCGTGGTGTTCATCGTTGCCATGCTCCTCTTCAAGAAGGAAATCGGCCACACCCTCGGTTCCCGCGACATCATCGTCATCACGATGCTCTTCATCTCGATGCTGATGTACTGGTTCTGCGACGTCGAGCTCACCAAGATCAAGAACTCCTCGATCTTCAAGGGCGGTTATGAATCTCTCGTCGTGATTCTCGGCATCTGCTGGCTCGCCTCCACGGTCATCGGCATCTACATCCCGACGATTAAGGAACAGGCCACTGTCCTCCTCGGCCAGTACCCGGGCCTCCTCGCCCTCGCCTTCTTCTGCGTGTCCGCTCTGCTCTTCTCGCAGGGTGCCACCTCGGCCCTGCTCGTCCCGGTTGCCGCCAGCCTCGGCTGCGACGCCCCGATGATCCTCGCCTGCTTCGTGGCCGTCTCGGGCATCTTCGTCACGAACGTCTACCCGACCTCCGCCTTCGCCATCTCCTGCGACGACACGGGCTCCTTCATGGGCAAGTGGTCCGGCACGTACGTGATCAACCATCCGTTCTTCCTCCCGGGCTGCCTTGGCCTCGTCGCCGCCATCCCGTTCGGCTTCCTCATGGCCGGCCTCGTGTTCTAAGAGGTGTGTAGCACTTTAGTGCCACCCCCCTGCGCATGAAAGCGGGGAATTAAATTAGGGCGTACAACCACGGTTGTACGCCCTAAAATCT
>NZ_JH815520.1:31802-65323 GCF_000297775.1 Sutterella wadsworthensis 2_1_59BFAA | reverse complement strand
GAGTCCATAGTAATGCCCCATCAACATAGGAATCGAGTATTCCTACCGGGGGTGTTTTTTCTTTTTGGTTTCCGGCGCTTCCGCTTTCATACTAACACGCGGTTTCGAACAACGGAATCCAAGCCTCAAACGGGCGTTCACCTTCGGGCGAACGCCCGTTTTCGTTTCCGCGAACGCCCGTTTTCTTGACATCGTCCCTTCCCTTCCGTATAAATTCGCTCTGCAATCTTCAGGGCAGGGTGAAAGTCCCTACCGGCGGTACAGCCCGCGAGCGCCTCTCCCTCAGGGGAAGCGCATGATCAGGTGAAACTCCTGGGCCGACGGTCACAGTCCGGATGTAAGAAGATGCAGGTCAAAGGCGGACGCGTGCCTGCGTCCGGCATGCGCGTGCCCGCGCCTGCGCCCTTTGCCGTCGCCCTGAACGTTCGGCCACCACCGGGTTCGGGGCGCCTTCGTCTCTTCCTTGAGCGGAAGCTCCCCATCCCGCCTTCAATCCTCTAGAGAACCGAAGCCCTTGGCTTCGGACAAGGAAGACACGTCATGACCCATGCGTTCGACACCATTGAAAAGGCGCTTGAAGACCTTCGCGCCGGCAAGATCATCCTCGTCACCGACGATCCCGATCGTGAAAACGAAGGCGACTTCATCTGTGCGGGCGAGTTTGCCACGCCCGAGAACATCAACTTCATGGCCGTCCACGGCCGCGGCCTCATCTGCATGCCCATGTCGGGCGAGCTCTGCGACAGGCTCGGCCTGGCGCCGATGGTCGCGAAGAACACCGACAACCACGAGACCGCCTTCACGGTGAGCATCGACCACGTCGAGACGACGACGGGCATCTCCGCCTTCGAGCGCTCCCACACGGCGCTCGCCGCCCTTCGCCCCGACGCCCGTCCCGAGGACTTCCGCCGCCCCGGCCACATGTTCCCGCTGCGCGCCAAGGCGGGCGGCGTGCTCGTGCGCAACGGCCACACCGAAGCCACCGTCGACCTGTGCCGCCTCGCGGGCCTCGCGCCCTGCGGCCTGTGCTGCGAGATCATGGCCGACGACGGCACGATGATGCGCACGCCCGAACTCATCGAGTTCGCCCGCAGGCACGACATGACCTTCATCACGATCGCCGACCTCCAGGCCTGGATCCGCGCCCGCGCCTAAATTCTGGACACGCACGACGCACCGCGTCTACTCCCGGCTTCACGACGGCCCGCCGTTTTCAACGAAACGGCGGGCCGAACTGCATCAGGATGCAAGCAAAACGCCGCCTTCACGCACACGGCGTCGCCTTTGCGCGTACACTTTGAAGTTCGACGCCGCCATTGACGAGCGGCCTTTCCCCCGCTTGAAACTCCGCCGGAAAACCTCATGAAGCTCATCAAGAAATCCAAGAAGCTCAACAACGTCCTCTACGACATCCGCGGCCCGATCGTCGACCGCGCCAAGGAGATGGAGGCCCAGGGCCAGCAGCTCATCAAGCTCAACATCGGCAATCTCGCCTCGTTCGACTTCCAGGTCCCCGAGGAAATCCAGCGAGACATGATCCTCAACCTGCCCAACTCCGCGGGCTACTCCGACAGCAAGGGCATCTTCGCCGCCCGCAAGGCCGTGATGCACTACACGCAGGAGCTCGGCATCAGGGGCGTGACGCTCGACGACATTTATCTCGGCAACGGCGCCTCGGACCTCATCTCGCTCGCGACGAACGCGCTGCTCGACGAAGGAGACGAACTCCTCATCCCGATGCCCGACTATCCGCTCTGGACAGCCACCACGAGCCTCTCGGGCGGCACCCCCGTGCACTACCTCTGCGACGAGGAGAACGGTTGGCAGCCCGATCTTGACGACATCCGCGCCAAGATCACCCCGAGGACCCGCGGCATCGTGATCATCAACCCGAACAACCCGACGGGCGCCGTCTATCCGAAGGAGACGCTTCTCAAGCTCGTCGACATCGCCCGCGAGTTCGGCCTCATCATCTTCGCCGACGAGGTCTACGACAAGATCCTCTACGAGGATGCGAAGCACATCGCCATCGCGAGCCTCTCCACCGACGTCCTCACGATCACGTTCAATTCGCTCTCCAAGGCCTACCGCGCCTGCGGCTACCGTGCGGGCTGGATGATCATCTCGGGCAACAAGCTGCCCGCCCGCGACTTCATTGAGGGCCTCAACATGCTCGCCAACATGAAGCTCTGCGCCAACGTGCCGGGCCAGTGGGCGATCCAGACCGCGCTCGGCGGCTACCAGTCGATCAACGACCTCGTCTGCGAGGGCGGCCGCCTGCGCGTTCAGCGCGACCTCGCCTGGGAGCTCCTCACGCAGATTCCGGGCGTCACCTGCGTCAAGCCCCAGGGCTCGCTCTACATGTTCCCGAGGCTCGATCCGAAGATCTACCCGATCGAGAACGACCGCCAGTTCTTCAAGGAGCTCCTTGAAGCCACGCGCGTCCTGCTCGTGCAGGGCACGGGCTTCAACTGGCCGCATCCCGATCACTTCCGCGTCGTGTTCCTGCCGCACGAGCCCCAGCTGCGCGAGGCCATCAGCCGCATTGCCGAATACCTCGCCGCCTGGCGCGCCGCACATCCCGTGAAGGAAGAACCCGCCACACCGAGGAAGAAGGAGGGCGCCGCCGAATAAGCGCTGTTCGGCAGCTTCCCGCCTGTCCATGCAGCGGCCTGAAGGCCATGATGTCTTCAGGCCGCTTTTTCTCATCCTATTTCCGTACCTCAACAGCGCCATGCAGAGCCTTCTCAGACGCTTCGCAAGGTGCTGACCAATCCGCTCATCATCGCGACCGTGGCGGGCCTTCTCGTCAAGGCATCGGGCCTCACGGTCCCGCAGACCGCCACGACCTTCCTCGCGCATCTGGGCAACGACTCGCTGGCGATGGGACTCCTCTGCATCGGCGCGGGCCTCAGGCTCCATGACTTCAGGGATCACCTCGCGCTCATCACGACCTCCGTCGTCTGCCGCCTGCTTGCGGTCCCCGCCATCGCCTGGGGTGCCGTCACGCTCGCGGGCCTCGACCCCGTGGAGGCGGGCGTCGCGATCCTCTTTGCGGCGCTTCCCACCGCACAGAGCTGCTACGTGATGACGGCCTCGATGAAGGGCGACGCCCCGTCGGTCGCCAACGTCACGACCGCCCAGACGCTCGCCGCCATGGCGACGCTCCCCTTCTGGATCTCGACGGTCCTCATCGGCCTCTCGCCCATCGCGGGCTGAGACCGGAATCAGGGAAAGGCAGATGCACGAACGTCCGCAGGACCGCGTGTCCTTGCGGGCGTCTCATTGTTCGATCCGGGATGAGGTCAGACCGACTCGAGGAGTCGCTCGAGCCTCGGAAGAAGCGTGCGGCGGCAGTATTCTGCCGTCTCGTCGCCGCCCGGGAGCTCGAGGAACATGCGGCCTGCGTCGAGCGTGAGCCCGAAGGCGCGCACGGCCTCGGGGCCGCCGCGCTCGCACTGCGTGACCACGCTCTTGACGGTGGCGATAACGCCCTTGGAGAAGCGTTCGGAAGCGGCGCGGAAGATCACGGCGTCCCTGTCGGTCTCGTCGACGGGGTGATCGGCCGCCTCGAGAAAGCCCTCGAACTCCCCCTTGAGGCGGTCGGCACAGCGGTCCTTCATCAGTATGAAGTCGGCGCTCGAGGCGGTGCCGTAGGCGTCGCTCAGCGCCTGCGCGTTTTCGCGAAAGTCGATGCCGAGCTGGTGGCGATGCTCGGGCGAGAGATGCGCCCACTCGGCCGTGATGCGGCGCAGCAGGCCCACGAGACGCATGCTCGCGGCGATCTGGCCCGCAAAGATGATGTCGTCGATCACGAAGCTGCGCGCGATCGTGCCGATGCCCGCGTCAAGGAAGTTCTTCCAGCGGCGGAAGAAGAGGCGCTCCTCGTCGTCGCTCTCAAAGACTTCGCCCACGAGCGCAAGCGGGCTCGCGGCGTGCTCGGAGACGAGCCTGCGCACGTTGGCGGCAAAGCCCTCGAAGCTCTCGAGCGCCGAAAAGGACGTGCCCTCGCCCGCCTCGCGCTCAAAGCGCCCAAGCCAGGAGGCCTGCTCGAACGTCAGGTCCTCCATCAGCTTCCTGCAGCCCGACGGGAGGAAGCTCCTCGCCTGCTGCCAGTCCTCGAAAAGGCCCGTCGCGGCCGCCGTGAGGCGCTCGAGCGCCTCCCTGATCATCGCCAGGCGCTCGGCCTCGGTGTGCATCACAGTCATGTTGTGTCGTCTTCTCATTGTTGTTGTGACGTCATGCGGCGCGCCTCGCTTTTCACAGGATTTCCCTGCGCACGGCGGGCCTTTCGCCCCGCCGTTCCTTTTTTTCGCGCTTGCATGAGAATGTTTCCCAATAGTTTACCTCAATCAAGGCATATCTGCCCTACCCAAGAGACTATTGATTTTTCGAACGACGGATTCGGCGGGACCGTTCGGAGGCGTTCAGGGAGACGTAAATGAAGAGCGCCCGGAGGCCTGGGACCTTCGGGCGCTTCAGGCGTCCTGCTGCGGCGCAGGACGGGGTTCAGGGGGCTCCGCCCTGAGGCGGAGCGTCAGGCCTTATTTGATGGCGGCGACCTTCTGGCCGGCGAGGCGGCCGAAGACGAGGCAGTCAAGGATGGCCACGGAGCCGAGGCGCACTGCACCGTGCACGCCGCCCGTCGCTTCGCCGGCGGCGAAGAGATGGCCGATCGGCTTGTCGGAGCGGACGTCGAGGACTTCGCAGTTGTCGTCCGTGACGAGGCCGCCCATGCAGTGATGGACCTTGGGCTGGAGTTCGCAGACGTACCACGGACCTTCGACGAGCGGGACCTGGTCGTTGTTGATGTAGCGGCTCCAGACCGGGTCGGCCTTGGCCTTCACGACCTTGTTGAATTCCTCGACCTGTGCCTTGAGGGCGTCGGCCTTGATGCCGGCGGCCTTGGCGAGGGCTTCGAGCGAGTCGTACTTCTCGACGATCTTGCGTTCGAGCATTTTTTCAAGGAAGCCCGGGCGCTGCTTCTTGAGCGGCTGCACGTTGGGTTCGTTGCAGATGGCGAAGCACTTCTTGCCGTTGGCCTGTTCGACCATGATGGCGTCGGCGCGGACCTTGCGGTTGGCGAGCTCGTTGACGAAGCGCTTGCCTTCGGCGTTGACCCAGAGGCCGTATTCGGCGGCGGCCGTCTGGTTGAACTGCCAGCCGATGCCCATGCCCTTTTCACGCGGGCAACCCCACGGGCCACACTGGATCCAGTCGTTCTGGACCTGGAGGGCGCCGATGGCGGACGTTTCACGCCACATTTCGGACGTGGCGCCCGGCTGGTTCGTCGTATCGAGCGTTTCGTTGAGCTTCGGATCTTGGAACATGCGGAACTTCACGTCGGCGGAGAAGCCGCCGTAGCAGAGCACCACGCCCTTCGTCGCGCGGATCGTCTTCACCTTGCCAGAGTCGGCCTTCGGGAAGCGGTAGCCTTCGCGGACCTGAACGCCCTCGACGCCGTTGTCACCGCGGATGATGTGTTCGACGAACACGCGGTTGCGCAGCGGAATGCCGAGTTCCTTGCACTTGTCGAGTTCCTTCGTAACGATGCCCGAACCCGAGCCGTTCGTCGTCGTGACGTAGCGCGGAACGGAGTGACCGCCTTCCTGGCCGATGGCGTCGGGCAGGTACTGCACGCCGAGTTCCTTGACGGTCCATTCATAGTTGGAGAGCGCATGCTCGGCCAGATAGCGGACCTTGCTCGAGTAGTTCATGTAGTTGCCGGCCGTGAGAATGTCCTTCTCAAGCAGCTCGACCGAGTCCTCGATCTTGTGGAGCTTCTGCTGCGGGCAGCCCGTGGCGGTCAGAATGCCGCCGTTGATGATCGAGTTGCCGCCGAACGTGGCCATTTTTTCAAGAACGACGACGTTCGCGCCCGCCTTCTTCGCCTCAATGGCGGCGGCAAGACCGGCAAAACCCGAGCCGATGACGATCACGTCGACGACTTCGTCCCACTTCTGCTTCGGAGAGGCGACGGCGACGGTGGAGCCTGCAAGAGCCGCACCGGCGGCGACTGCACCCTGGATGAGATGACGGCGGGAAAGATCGGTCATGGTAAATTCCTCCTCAAACTGACTCCAGACGAGCCGACTTCTCCTGAGGCCGCATCCGGAGATTCCGCCCTTCGCCCCGACGGGACGCGGGCGAGCACAGGGCGCACTTTGTCGCCCTTCGTTATCATCCTACTATCGACAGGCGCAATGCGGGAGAGAACAAACCCGCATCCGAATCACCTCCCACTGAATTCCCGTTCAGGCCTATACGTCACTACCACAGTTCTTGACAGGACATGGAAAGACGACGCCGCAGGCGTTTTGACCCCTCAACGCCCCTTTCCTCACGGTAACCGACGTTACACTTTGAAATAAAGTTGCGTTTTCGACTCATGATTGCGTATTTTTACTGAGTTTTTCTTTGCACTTTTCCGCCAAAAATCAGCAGAATCCCCTCGTCCCTAGGGATTACGCGAAGTACCTAAGGACTTCCCCTAAATGCATCTCGCGTATTTCCCGCATTTTTGTTAGCATGAGGCTGACCAAAACAAGCGCATTGAACAGCCGTTCAGACCAGAAGAAGGCTGTTGCGGATTGAGGCGGTCGCGCCGGGAAAAGATACCTTCCCGGCAGCCCGGCGGGGAAGCGTCAGGCGGGTTCCGAAAGGAGCGCGGGCGCGCCCACCCGGGTCAAGCACGGGCGGCGCCATCCCTTTCACACCAGTCGCCCGTTACGGACCGCGTCCGGGTGAAAGACGGACGCAAGCACCGGTAATCGTCAACCCATGCTCATCGGCGTTTTGCTTGGCATCGCTGCGGGTGCTCTCTGGGGCCTCATTTACATTGCGCCCCTTCTTCTACCGCAGTACAACCCCGTTCTCGTCGCCCTCGGGCGATTCATCGCCTTCGGCCTCGTGTCGCTGCCCTTCATGTTCTTCATGAAGGAGGACCTCAAGCGATTCACGAAGCCCGACATCATCGAAGCCTTCCGGCTTCCCTTCTTCGGCAACGTCGTCTTCTACAGCCTGATCACCGTCTGCATCCGCATGTCGGGCGCTCCGCTTGCCGGCATGTTCATGGCCGTCATTCCCGTGCTCGTCGCCATCGTGGCGAACGTGCGCTATCAGCGCGAGGGCCGTGGCCTCTCGTGGGGCTCCATCACGCCGCCGCTCGTGCTCATCTTCTTCGGCCTCGTGATCGCCAACTGGACCGAATTCCAGTACATCACCTCCTCGGGCTCCACGGGCCTCGACTTCTGGATCGGCGTGCTCTTCGGCATCGCGGCCGTGATCTCCTGGACCTGGTTCTCCATCATGAACGGCGAATGGCTTCTCGCCCACCCGAAGCACAGCTCGTCCGCCTGGACGGCCCTGCAGGGCGTCACGGTGCTCCCCGTCGTCATGATCGCCTTCGCGATCCTCGCCTGGCCGTGCGGCTGGATGGACACCTCGGTGTCGCTTCTCGGTGAAACGCCGCTGCGCTTCCTCGGCGTGGCCCTCATGATCGGCCTGCTCTGCAGCTGGGTCGCCATGCTCTGTTGGAACCAGATGTCCCAGCGCCTGCCCTCCGGCCTCGGCGGCCAGCTCATCGTCTTCGAGAGCATCTCCGCCGTCGTCTACGCCCTCATCTGGCGCGGCGAATGGCCCACCATCACGATGGTCATCGGCTTCACGATCCTGCTCGTGGGCGTGATGTGCTCCCTCTACGTCTTCGGCAAGTCCCCCGCCAAGAAGGAGGACGAATCAAAAAAAGCGTGCGCGGCCCCGTCGAAGGCCGCGAAGCCTGAGGAAAAGCTTGAGGGCGAGGCCGCGTAAGGCCCCGCCGCGAAAAGACCTTCGACATTGAGAAACGGCCCTGTCGCCTGTATGGCGTCCGGGCCGTTTTCCATTCCCCCCTTCAGAAACGTGCCTTCCTACGGCAGCGCGAAGCAGATCTGCGAATTCTCCGCATCGAGCCTGTAGATGCGGTACTCGACGGGCAGGTGCCCGAAGGCCATCGAGATGCGCGCAAACCTCAGCACGGGCATCGGATCGGGAACGGCGAGCCGCACGGCCTCGCTCCCCTTCACGCACTCGTACCTCACCGCGCAGCGCTGGCTCGTGATCACCACGCCCATTTCGCGCGCATAGAACCTGTAGATCGAGTCGTCGGGCCTGTAGCCCCTGCGGTAGCGCTCGGCCGTGAGTCCGGGGAAGAATTCGGGCAGCAGGAAGATCTCGTCCGAGGCCGCAATGCGCTCGCCCTCGGGCGTGCGCTTGACCATGTGCCTCACCATGTGGATCACCGTGTCGCCCGCCCGGATCCCGAGCCCCGCCGCAGCCTCCGCCGGACAGGGCGCCTCCTCAAGCAAGACGAGCCGCCTGAAGTCGAAACGCGTGCTGCCGTCCAAACTCTCGAAGGGCTGGAACCTGTTCTCCTCGGCCACCGTCGCAAGGGTCGCCGCAAACGTGCCCGCACCCTGCCTGCGGATGAGCGCACCTTCCTCAACCAGAAGCTCCACGGCTCGCCTGAGCGTGCCGAGCGATACGCCGAGCTCCTCGGCAAGCACCGACTCCGTCGGAAGCCTGTCGCCGGGATGCCAGTCCCCATGCCGAAGCCTTTCGACCAGCACATTCCTCACCTGCTCGTAGAGCGGGCATCTCGCAACGGCAAGACGCCTCCCCGTCTTCCTCAGCATGTGCGTTTCCTCATTCTTGTGTTTCACGGTCATTTGCGCCTCCTCTACTCCTGCAGGAGTAGAAATTCATTCATATTGTAGATGACCCATATGCAACTCCGCCACCGAATGCCCCGCGGCGTGCCGGCCGCGTCATGCGTTTCCCAACGGTCAGGTCTGTCAGCATTCGTTACGCGCACGCTCGGGCGCGACGCCGCGTGCTTAGAATGACCTCACTCGCAATGCGAACGACTCAACTTTCCGCATCATCATGAACTTCAGGACGCTTTTCACACCCGCCGCCCTTGCGGGCCTTCTTGCTCTTCCGGGCGCCGCCTCGGCGCTCGACGCCATTCCCGCCTCCTGTCTCAAGTGCAGGCAGTCCCCGGACGACACCGCCTTCATCACCTGCCTCTACGAATGTCTCGCGGATCTGAAGACCGCACCCGGCGCTTCCTCGGGCGACGCTTCGAAGTCGAAGGCCGGGACGCCTTCGACCGATTCCGGAAAGTCGGGCAAAAAGACGCAGGCCGACGGCCTTCCCGCCTTTGAAGGCGGCTGGACGGTCTACGACAGGCCCGACGCCGCCGAGGGCGATCAGGCCCGCAGCGCCGAGCTCCTGAGCCACAATGCCGTCTCCGCCTTCTTCCAGCGCGTGCAGCCCGTTCTCGTCCTCGCCAAGGAAAAGAAGGGCGACGTCCATGCCTTCCTCAACCTCGAGCCCGCCGTCGTGGGCTCCTTCTCGGATCGCGTCCTCGTTCAGTTCGACGAGAGCAGGCCCCGCGCCCTGCCGCTCCGCGCCCTGATGGGCGGCAGCGCCGTCCTTCTTCAGGACAAGACCTTCCTCAAGGACCTTGCGTCCGCAAGGAAGCTCTACGTCCGCCTCGACCTCTTCGGCGCGCCCGCCCAGACCATGGCCTTTGATCTCGGCGACGTCAAGGGCGTCATGAAGTGGCTCGACGAGGCCGACGCCGTCAGGAGCTGAGACTTTCCCTGGCGACTGTCCGACCTGCTCGTCAAAAAAGGCGGTGCATCTTCCTGCACCGCCTTTTTCAACTCCTCAATCCCGATGCCTTGCGAGCGAGCACCAGCCTGCCAGAATCGTGAAGAGCGTCACGCCCGCCATGATTTCAAGCGCAGGATGAATCGAACCGCCCGTCTCGAGCCTTCGCATGACGATCTTCCCGCCGGCTCTCGCCCATTCGCAGGCAAAGAGCACGTGAAGAAGTGCGAGAAGGCGCGTGGCGCCCGCACCCTTCACGGCCAGAAGGATGAGTGCGCCAAGCGGCGCGGCCGCAGCCGCAAGCGGCACGCCGTGGTAGAGAAGATGCGCGCAGAAGAGCAGCGTCGAGAGCGCGGGCGGGATCGAGAGCAGCACCTTCCTCATCATGCCATCTCCTTCTTCGCCGCAGTGTTCCTCGGCTTTTCGGGCGCCTTCACCGTGAGGCTCTTCACAAGATGCCTGATGGAAAGCACGGGATGCGATGCCGCAAGACGCGGCCCCGCATGGCGCATGACCTCACGCGCCTGCGCCTTCTCCTTTGCGCGATAACAATGGATGCGGCACTTGGCGCAGACGGGCTTCGACGCACCGTACGGACAGCACGCAAGGCGCTTGAGCGCATACGCGAGGAAGGCGCTGCATTCGGGACAGAGCCCGTCGGGGCGCCCCGACGTGCCGTGGCGGTCCCTGCAATACATCGCCGTCATGATTCGGATCGTCTCCGCCTCCTCGCGAAGGACGGGATCGGTCTCAAGTCTTGCCATGCGAGAATTCGCCTCAGTCATGTGCATCTCTCCTGATCGCCTGTGAAAAAAGGGGATCTTAGTGAACACAGTCTGAGGCTAGCCTTAAGAACGGCACCATCCCCTCCTTCGGAGAGAGGCGGCGGGCGTCACCCCATCACCTTCGGGATGGCGTCGGCGATGAGTCTCGTGAAACCCCGCCCCGGCACGGCATTGACGCTCACCACCTTTCCCTCTCGCGCGAGGAGCTCGAACTTCACCGTCCCGCCGCCCGCATAGCCGCCTATCCTGCCGGACTTCTCGACCACGCGGTGGCATGGAATGATGACGTGCAGGGGATTGGCGCCGACGGCCGAGCCGACGGCGCGCGAGCCACCCTCGCATCCCGCCATGAGGGCGAGCATGCCGTAGGTGGTGGCGCAGCCGTAGTTGATGTCGGTCAGCACGTGCCAGACGTGCCGCTGAAAGTCGGTGCCGTGAAGACGAATGGGAAGCTCGAAGATCGTGCGCCGGCCCGCGAGGTACTCCATGATCTGCACCTCGGCCTCGTCGATGAGGGACGAGTTGCCCTGCAAGACCGCCCCGGCGCCGCATCGCCCTGCCGTACGGGCGATGATGCGCTCCACTCTTTCGGGCTCTCCCGTGAGCCAGAGCGCAAACACCAGCGCGCCTTCGCAGGCTCCCACTCTCATTTTGCCGAGCAGCGTTTCTATGTCTCGGGTAACGATGACGGCCATGATCTTCTCCTGCAAGCAAAAGTCTGAAGAGATTAGCTTAGCGCAGATCCTCTCCGCGCTCCTCCCCTGCACTTTCGCCGCACGGGACGATCATGAGCGCTGCCAGTATCGTCTCACGTCGCGCGGTCTCGGCAGTCCGCTCACCTTCTCCTCCAGATCGCAAAGGATCTCGTTGGCCTCCTGCAGGATGTCGAGCCTGTAGTGCACGATGCCGCCCTCGACGCGGCGCACGTCGTTTCGCCTCCACTCGGCCGCCAGGCGGTCGACCCACCCCATGGAGCAGCCCAGCACGCTGCGGATGATGCTGCGGGTGAGTACTCGCGGCGCGATCACCTCGTCGCCTTCGAGGTGCCCGAAATGGCTCGTCCAGCTCAGGAGTACGACCTTCATCGCCTGCTCGGAGTTCAGGAGCGTGAGACAGGCGAAGGCAAGGCGGTCGGAGAGCATTGAGAGTTCGCACTGAGTGGCGAGCAGCATGAAGAGATCGGGATTGCGTCTGGCGATTTCGAAGAACTCCCGGTGCTCGCACCAGACGATGGAGGTGGGCAGGATGGCCTCGTAGGCGCCGACTGCGGGACGGTGCGAGAAGATGTTGAGGTTGCCCGTGGCGATGTTGCCGGGCCCCGCGAGGCCGATCTGATTGTCGGACTTTGCGCCGTAGGTGCCGAGCTTGCGCGCGACGAGGCCCTTCTTGACGACCGCGAAACGGCTCACGGGTTCGCCCTCGCGGTAGATCTGCGCGCCGGGCGCGAGCACGGCCTCCTGCCCGATGTTCTCAAGAAGCCTCAGAAGCTCGGGATGGAGCGGCGGGCAGATCCACGGCACGAGCGGAATGCGGTGGAAGTAGTCTTCAATGGGAAGGCATCGGGTGCCAGCAAAGGTCGGTTGGGCGGAGGCGCTCACGGCCGGGCTCCTTCTGGTCGAAAGATCCGCCTTCACGGCGAAGGCAAGGTCTTCATCTGGGTCATTGGGCCTTATTTTAGCCGCCGCACAAACGTTTTGGAAAAAGTCCGCCATCAGAACCCGAAACCGACAAAGCCGGCCGTCTGCGAGGGACGACCGGCTTCGCCGGGCGGCGCATGTACAGGCTTGCGCCGCAGCTGAGAATGGTTCGATTGACGCGCCTTACTTCGCCTTGCCGAACCACTTCATCATGAGCTTGTCGAATTCGCCGTTTTCCTTGAGGGCCTTGAGGGCCGCGTTGAGTTCGGCGGCGAGTTCGGGACGATCCTTGGCGACGACCATGGCGAAGTCGTCGGCGGAGAGCATATCGGGCAGGTGCACGACCTTCTTGGCAAGGCGCGGCTGCTGCGTGAGGATGTAGTCCGTCACGGGCTTGTCGTTGATGACGGCCTCGCAGCCGCCGTTGGCGAGCTCGAGGATGGCATCGCCCGCATTGTTGAACGTCTGGACCTTGGCGTCCTTGATGTCCTTGGCCTTGGCGGCAGCCGTCGTGCCGATCTGCACGGCGAGCTTCCTGCCGTCAAGATCCTTGAAGCCCTGGATCTTGTCCTCGTTGCCCTTGGCGACGAGCACCGTCAGGCCGGACTTGTAGAACGGTTCCGTGAAGAGAACGCGCTTCTTGCGCTCCTCGGTGACGGAGAAGCCGGAGGCGCCGACGTCGACGGAGCCGGAGAGCACTGCCGGGATGATGCCGTCAAAGGCCATGTTCGTGATCTTGACCTCGTAGCCCGCCTGCTTGCCCATCGCGCGGATAAGATCCATTTCGAAGCCCGTGATCTCCTGCGTCTTCATGTTGACGAATTCAAAGGGCGGGAAGGTGGTATTGGAGGCGACGCGCAGGTCCTTGGCTTCAACGGCGCCGGCGACGAGGACGGCGGTGGCGAGGACGGCGGCAAAGGCTTTCTTCATGAACATTTCGGGTTGCTCCGTTTTTTCTTGTCTTTCGGGATGATCTTCGAAAATCCGTGCGGATTTCGAGAGGCTCAAGGCGCCGCCTGGCGTCTTGGTGGAAAGTTATTCTACCTGTGGCCCTCTGCCCGGAATCCGGGGCGGAGGACTTCCTTCCTCCTAGGCCGCATGATCGAGATCAAACGAAATTTTGGTTTGCCTATTGCCGACAAAAGGCCTGTGCAGGAGGACAAAAGCACCGACCTTCCCTCCCATGACGCACGAAGGCCGACACGCCTTCGCGCGCCGGCCTTCAAGTCAAATGAGCCTGAGGGACTTTTGGTCCTACCAGGGCCACCAGCCCTTGACGGTGTCCATCACCTTGTCGGTCATCGGGACGGCCGCCCTGCGGGCCTGGGCCTCGATGGCCGCACGAGCCTCGGGGCTCACGGCGAAGCGCTCGACGGCACCCTCCCAGCCGACGTAGGGCACGCCGTTGTCGTCAAAGGCATAAAGACCCGTGTGCCTGCCCGTGGCGAGCGCGAGCGAACGCTGGCGCTCGGGCGTGAGGAAGACGCTGCCGTCGGGCATTCTGGAGCCGAGCGCGGCGGAGCGCACGCGCCAGGCGTGCGGACGGGCGGGATCAAGCCAGGCGGGCACGGGCTCGAAGCCCGTGGCGTCGGGCTCGGCGCCTTTCGAGACGTCGCGGCTGCGCACGACGACCGTCACGGCGCAGCCTTCGCCACGACCGGGTTCAAGCGTGGAGATCCCGGCGGGAATCCTGCAGACCGTGTCCTCCTTCTCGAAGAAGACGTCCTGCGTGACCATGTAGCCGAAGCTTCTCAGGTCGGCCTTGGGGCTCGTCCATGCA
Source organism: Sutterella wadsworthensis 2_1_59BFAA (assembly GCF_000297775.1). Taxonomy (GTDB): domain Bacteria; phylum Pseudomonadota; class Gammaproteobacteria; order Burkholderiales; family Burkholderiaceae_F; genus Sutterella; species Sutterella wadsworthensis_A. Next base: position 51,467 of record NZ_JH815520.1, on the reverse strand, counting down.
AAGCGCCAGCCCTCCTTCGCAAACTGCGAAGCGACGGCCTGCACGGTCTTCGCTGCGACGTGCCTCACGACGGCGCGCTCGTCGGCGGCCTCGGTCACGGGCACGAATCCGAAGTAGTGGACGGTTTCGAGCGGATCCGCGGCCATCACGCTCTTCTCGAGCATGCCGTTGAAGAATCCGCTGCCGCCGCTCGTGAGCAGGTCGACGCCGGGAGCGGCGGCCTCTTCGGGCGTCACCGTCACGGCGCGTCCGCGACCCGCGTCCTCGCGGTCGTGCATGTCGAACGCAAAGACCTTCATCAGGTTCTTGGCGTGGCTTGCGTGCGCGTCGGGGGCCTGCATGCGGTCGATCTCGTCGGCGGTGGGCACGCTCTGGCAGCCCGTGAGAACGGCGGCCGACAGGGCGGCGATGAGAGAAAGGCGGAGCATCATGATGACTCGATTTCAAGGGAAATGATTTTCGACTATACAGGATTGCGGGGACGCGCGCGAGCGCACGTCGCCTCCGACGCACGATCGCCTTCAATCGCGCCCTTGAAAATCCGCACATCGTCCCCATATTTACGTGTATCGGGCGCCGTGACGCCCGCACGCAATGGAAATTGCGCTGTTGATATTGGAGAAAAATTCAAAAATGGCACAGGAAGTACATGGTTTTCAGACCGAGGTCACCAAGCTTCTCGGTCTTCTCGCCAAGTCCCTTTACTCGAACAAGGAAGTGTTCCTCCGCGAACTCGTTTCCAATGCGTCCGACGCCGTCGACAAGCTGCGCTTTCTCTCGCTCACGAAGCCTGAGCTGACTGCCGATGATCCGACCTTCTCGATCCGCATCAAGGCCGATCCGGAAGCAGGCACGCTCTCCGTCATCGACAACGGCATCGGCATGACGCTTGCCGAGGCCAACGATCATCTCGGCACCATCGCCAAGTCCGGCACCGAAGCCTTCATGGCCCAGCTCACGGGCGAAGAGAAGAAGGACTCCCAGCTCATCGGCCAGTTCGGCGTGGGCTTCTACTCCTCTTTCATCGTCGCCGACCGCGTGACGGTCATCTCACGCAAGGCGGGTGCGAGTCCCGAGGAAGCCGTGCAGTGGGAGTCCGACGGCAACGGCACCTTCACCTCCGGCAACATCACCCGCGAGGCCCGCGGCACCGAGATCATCCTTCATCTCAAGGAGGACGAGAAGGAGTTCCTCGGCCAGTGGCGCCTGCGCGACGCGATCACGAAGTACTCCGACCACATCTCCACGCCCGTCTTCCTCTGGGAGAAGAAGGAACCCGTGAAGGAGGACGACAAGGACGTCGTCGAGGCTGAAGTGACGGGCTCCTGGGAGCAGGTCAACGACGCCCGCGCCCTCTGGACGCTTCCCCCGAAGGACGTGACGGAAGACCAGTACAAGGCCTTCTACAAGCACCTCACGCACGACTATGGCGATCCCCTCTGCTGGGCCCACAACCGCGTCGAGGGCGAGCTCGAGTACACGTCCCTTCTCTACACGCCGTCCGAAGCCCCGTGGGACCTCTACTCGCGTGAAAAGCAGCACGGCCTCAAGCTCTTCGTGCAGCGCGTCTTCATCATGGACGACGCCGAGCAGTTCCTGCCGAACTATCTGCGCTTCATCCGCGGCCTCGTCGACACCGCCGACCTGCCGCTCAACGTCTCCCGCGAGCTTCTCCAGGAAAGCCGCGTGACGCAGAAGCTCAAGCGCGCCCTCACGAAGCGTGCGCTCGACATGCTCGGCAAGCTCGCGAAGGACGATCAGGAAAAGTATGCCGTCTTCTGGAAGAACTTCGGCGCCGTCATGAAGGAAGGCCCCGTCGAGGACTACGCCAACCGCGACGCCGTCCTCAAGCTCCTGCGCTTTGCCTCCACCAAGGCCGGCACGCCCGAGGAGAACGTAAGCCTCGCCGACTACGTTGCCCGCATGCCCGAGAAGCAGAAGCACATCTACTACCTCACCGCCGGCAACTTCGAGACCGCCGTGAGCTCCCCGTACCTCGAGACCTTCCGCCGCAAGGGCGTCGAAGTCCTCCTGATGACGCAGCGCATCGACGAGTGGATGATGCAAGGCATGACCGAGTTCGAAGGTCATGAGTTCATCCCCGTGACCGCCTCCGACCTCAAGCTCGGCGAGCTCGCCGACAGCGAAGAGGAAAAGAAGCACGAGGAAGTCGTTCGCGAATCCTCCGGTCTCGTCGAACGCATCAAGCAGGCGCTCGGCGACCGCGTCGAAGGCGTGCGCGTCTCCTCCCGCCTCGTCGACAGCCCGAGCTGCCTCGTGGCCGACGCCGACAAGCGCCTCACGCCGCAGATGCGCCGCATGCTCGAGGCCGCAGGCCAGCAGGTCCCCGAGGACAAGGTGACCCTCGAGATCAACCCGTCCCACCCGCTCCTCAAGAAGGCCGAGGCCGAAAAGGACCAGGCGGGCTTCGAGAAGTGGTGCGAACTGATGCTCGATCAGGCCGCCCTCGCCGACCAGGGCACGGTCAAGGACCCCGCCAGGTTCGTGAAGCTCATGAACGAGCTGCTGCTGAAATAAGCTCCGCCCTTACGGACGCAGTCTGACATCAGCCCAAAAAGGCGCCTCCCCTCCGCGGGCAGGCGCCTTTTTTTTTCACGGCCTCATCTCATATGTCGACTTGTTTCACCATCAATTTGAGACCCTGAATCGATGCGGCGCAGGGCGGCGGGCGCGTTTTGGAGTCGCGTCAGAAGTAGGAGATCGGGCTCTCGAGGTTCTTGAGAAGCGCGAGCACGCTCCAGGCGGTGGACGTGCTTGAGCGCGGGTTCTTCGGATCGTAGGCGGAGTGGAAGAAGAGCTCGCAGTGCATCTCGCCCGCCTTCACGTCGATGTGATGGGTGTTGACGGTGAGGCCGGGACTGGCGACGAGGCGCACCCTGACATTCGGAGCGTCGGCGGCGGAAACCGTGGCGGCCGCGACGTTGATGTTCTTCGGGAAGCCCCTGACGGCCTCCTCGACGCCGCCCTCGAAGGCGAGCGTCTCGCGGTCGGCGGGGAGCTCCACGCCCATGAGGCCGGGCGCGCCCGAGAGGCTCTTCGGGGACTTGGTGCTCTCGAAGGTCGCCTCCTCGACGCCCATGAGGGCGGCCGTGCGCAGCACGTCGAAGCCGCCGATGGCGCCCGAGGCGACGTGGATGCGGCGGCCCGTGCGCAGCGCCGTTTCGGTCATGCGAGCCTTCCAGTCGGCGTCGGCGAGCGCGCCTGCGGAGACGAGCACGAAGTCACAGCCTGCTTCGAGCACGGCTTCGCCATAGGCCTTTGCGGCGCCGATGCCCGCGATCTCGACGACGAGGTCGGGCTTGTCGGCGAGGAGCTCCTCAAGCGTCGTTGCTGCGCGGCAGCCCGCGTTGGCGGCGAGCGCCTCGGCGTGCGCCTTCGTTCGGGCCATGACGCCCGTGAGCGTCCAGCCCTCGGCCCTGGCAAAGTTCGTGACAAGAATGGTGCCCAAGGCACCGCAGCCGATGACGGCGGCTCGCTTCATGATGGCTCTCCCATGTTTGATAATTCTCAGGAACCGACGGCGACTCAATGAAATCCGCCTCGGTCCGGTGCAGAGAGTCTAGACCGTCGGAGGGGCTTTTCGCCGCCGCGTTTTCCCGCACGGTTCGTGGATGTGCGAAGGGCCGCCCGTCGTCCATCTCCAACAGGCGGCCCTCGCATTGTCGTCAGCAGGCGGAGGCTTCAAACCCCTTCTCGGCTCCCGCCTACTTTGCCGCAGCCTTGGCCGCGGGCCTGGCGGGCTTGACGCCCGGCCAACCGGTTTCGCCCGCGTAGAAATCGGCGAGCGCGTTGATTTCATCGTCGGTGAGCTTCTGCGCGAAGAAGCGCATTTCCTTCAGGACGTCGTTGTCGCGACGTCCGTCGCGATAGTCGCGAAGCTGTGCGGCGAGATACGTCGGGTTCTGTCCGTGCAGGACGGGCACCTTGCCGTTCGAGCGGCCCTTGCCGGTCATGCCGTGGCAGGCGGCGCAGGGCGTGATCGCGCGGGCGGGATCACCCTTGCGCACGAGCCTTGCGACGTCGACGCCCTCGACGGGCGTGCGATCCTTCTTGCCCACGTCAAACGTTTTGCCGTCGGGGCCGGGGAGCATCTCGTAGAGCGCCGAGACGTCGGCGATCTGCTGGTCGGTGAGGCGCTTGGCGGCAGCCGTCATGATCGCGGCCTGGGCGCCGCCCGTGCGTCGGCCGTCGCGGTAGTCGAGGAGCGCCTTGGCGGTGACCTCGAAGGGCTGGCCCGCGACGTGCGGCCAGTTGGCGGTGGGTGCAATGCCGTTGGGACCGTGGCAGGAGCCGCAGAACTGCTTGCTGTGCACGGCGAATCCGCCCATGACGTTGGCCTTCGGGAGCGAAGCCACGGCCTTGTCGAGTTCGGCGGGCGTAAAGGCTGCGCCCGAGGCGAGCATCGGGAGGGCGGCGAACGCGCTCAAAATCATCAGTCTTGCATTCATTGTTCTTCTCCGGGATCAGCCGAAACTGTCGGCGGTGATCGTGTTCATCCAGCTGTGGAGGTACTGGGCGGCGAGGGCCTGCTCGGCAGGCTGGGCCTTGAGGTACTGGTAGCGGGCGCGCGTGTTGGTGCGGCCAATCTTTCCGTCCATGATGCGGAAGACGTCGGCGACGAAGAGACCGTAGTCCTCGCCCGCCAGCGCGTAGCAGGTGTTGGACCAGACGGGCTCGGGGATCTCGCGGCCGGCGAGCTCCTCGACGATCGCACGCGCGGTCGTCTTGGCCTGCGTGTTGGCCGAGAAGCCCGACTTGGGCATCGCGTCGGCGATTGAGGCGTCGCCGAGCACGTAGACGTCAGGAATGATCGTGCTCTCGAACGTGCGGCGGTCGATCGGGCAGAAGCCCGTCTTGTTGGCAAGGCCCATTGCGAGCGCAATGTTGGCGGCGCGCATCGGCGGGATGACGTTGATGACGTCAGCCTTGATGACGCCCGCCTCCGTCGTCACGGTCATGGCGCTCGCATCGATGGCGAGCGGGCGCCCGCCCTGCTTTTCCTGCACCCACTCGAGGCGGCAGTCGGGACGTGCGGGCGAGGCGTACTTGTCGAGCTTCGCCTTGTAGTCCGCAGGGATCGGGAAGCCGTAGAGACGGTTCCAGCCGAGGAGCATCGTCTCGTCGGTCACGAAGCTGTTCTTCGGGTCGGTGACGATGATCTTCGCGCTAGGGTTGTGCTTCGCGCACCACTCGGTCACGAGCGCGGCGCGCTCGTAGGGGCCGGGCGGGCAGCGATACGGATTGGGCGGCGCGACAAGGCAGAAGGTGCCGCCCTGGGGCATGGCCTTGAGCTGGTCGGCGAGGAGCTGCGTCTGCGGACCCGCGATCCAGCCGCTCGGGATCTTCGTCGCGGCGAGCTCGGCGCTGTAGCCCGGGATGCCTTCGTAGAGCAGCTCGATGCCGGGCGAGACGATGAGCTTGTCGTAGGCGTAGCGGCCCTTTTCGCCGATGACGGTCCTGCGGTCCGCGTCGAGGCCGACGATCGTGTCCTGAACCACGCGCACACCGTAGCGGTCGGAGAGCGCGTCGTAGGAGACCGTGAGGTCCTCCATCGTGACGGCGCCCGTGATGAGTTCCGACGAGCCGTAGTGGCGGATGAAGTGCGGATTGCGGTCGATGAGCGTGACGTCAAGGTCCTTGTTGAAGAGCTTGAGGTACTTGGCGGCCGTGGCGCCGCCCACGCCTGCGCCCACCACGACGATCCTCGCGCCACGGGCGGGTGCGAGGGCCTTGGCGGCGGCCTGGGCCCAGGAGGCGCCGGGCGCCGCGGCGAGTGCGGAGAGCGCGAGCGAGGTCATGACCCGGCGGCGCTGGATGTTGATGGCTTTCATTTCACGTCTCCCTTGATGCGGACGCCGTTGAAGAAGCGGGCCATGCGTTCGAACTCCTCATCGCTGTACCCTTCGGCGATGTGGCTCATGATCGAGGACGGGCGCTTGTGGGAGCGGAACTCCTTCATGGAGGTGATGAACTCCCCTTCGTCCATGCCTGCGAGCGGCACGAAGTGCTCGCCCTTCAGTTCCCCGTACGTCCCGTGGCAGGCGGCGCAGGTGTGCGCGAGCGCCTCGCCCGTGGGATTGCCCGAAAGCTTGGCGGGATCCGGCGCGGCCTGGGAGGCCGCAGCGGCGAGGATCAGGACCGCAGCGCATGTCGTATTGATGATGTTCATGATCAGTGACTCCTTAACCGTTGACGACGGCGATGCCGATCGCGAAGTAGCCTGCGACCCAGAGGACGAGCGAGGCGATGGCGGCGACGCCCACGCGCGAGAGCGCGGCGGAGGGCTGGTAGACGCCTTCGGTCTGGCCGCTCTTCCAGGCGAGCGAGAGAAGGTACGTCAGGTTGAGGCCGCCGACAACGAGGAAGGTCGTGAAGAAGATCACGGTGCTCGGCCAGTCCATGGTGATCTTGTAGGCGAGCGCGTCGTAGCCCGAGCCCTCGAGGAGCGTCACGAAGCGGAGCACTTCGCGCAGCGCGGCGAGGACGATCGTCATGACGAGGGTCATGCCGAAGGCCATGTAGTTGCAGAAGATGCAGAGCACGCGCTTCTTCTGGATGAAGCTCATCGCGCCGAAGTAGACGAGCGGAACGAGGCCGATCCACATCCAGACGGAGCCGGCGAACCAGCTCATCGTCTCGGGCAGCGTGACCATCCAGGCGGCGCCGGCGAGGAGCACCAGGGCGGAGCCCACGCGGGCCATGCCGTGGGCGAGGCCCTCGATGAAGTCGACGTAACCGTAGTCGGTCTCGCCCGAGGAGAGGAGGTAGCGGCGCATGCCGAAGAGCCAGCCTGCCGTCACGGGAAGCGAGAGGAGCAGGAAGAAGAGCACGCGGGCGGGCGTCACGGAGTGCAGCGACCTGCCGTAGGGCTCGATCTCACCGTTCGGGGCGTACCAGTTCATCCATTCGGCGGGCAGGAGCGACTGGTTGACGACGGCGTGCATGATGAGGCCGCAGACGAGCATCAGCACGAGGCTGCCGGCGAGCCAGACGCCGCCCTTCGGGGCGCCCTCGAGGTGCACGGGCCTGCCGTCGGCTTCATAGCGGTGGTTGAGGCCGTAGAAACGGTAAAGCGCGAGGTAGGCGACCGTGAGGATGGCGAGGAAGCCGAGGAGCCACCAGGCCGAGATCACGTTCGAGGTGTACCAGAACGGGTCGTAGATCACCTGCACGAAGAGGAGCGGCGCAACGCCGAGCACGATGGCGACCGCGACGGCGACCTTGGCGGTCGTGCCGAGGGCGCCCGCGAGGCGCTGCCAGTACGGGTTCTTCGAGAAGGCGCCCCAGGCGGCGAGCCCGAGGGTGCCGAGCATCACGTTGACGGCCGTGAGGTGAAGGGCGAAGGTGACGACGCCGAGCACCAGGAAGATGAGCGGGTGTGCGGGCGCGCCGGCGGGATCCGTCAGAGCCATGAGCATCATGTCATTCATTTGGCGGCTCCTTTCTTGGGAAGGATGGATTCAATGTAGGCTGCAAGGGCGCCGCGTTCGGCTTCGGGAAGCGGGACGGGCGGCATGTAGACCGAGTGGCCGCGGTAGAGGCCCGCACCGAGGTAGTCGGCGAGGAAGGCGCGATCGGCATCGGCCGGGAAGAAGCTCTCAAGGGGGCGCATGCCGGTGGACGTGAGCGAGTGGCAGTTGCTGCAGAGCGTGAGTGCAAGCGCACGGCCGGCCTCGACCTCGTTTTCAGGCGTCACCTTGCGAAGGTGCTCGGGCATGAAGGGGTGCGTGGCGAGAACGCCCTTCTCGGCCATGAGCGGAAGTTCGGAGCGGATGCCCAGCGCAGGGACGTCGCGGCCGACGAGCTGGTTGCCGTAGACGTACTGGCCGGCGACCCAGGGCTTGCGCACGATTTCGCGGGCGGTCTCCTCGGGCGCGAGGCCGAGCACGAGGATGACGACCGTCATCACGCCGGCGAGCCAGGGACGGAGCACCTGCGGCTTCCAGGCGGTGACGAGGAAGTAGAGGACGGAGACGCCGATGGAGGCGGCCATCATCATGCCGAAGCTTTCGGGAAGCCTCGTCGCCATCGTCTCGTAGGCGATGTCGGGGAGCGTTGTCATGTACCAACGGAAGGCGAGCCAGCCGCCGATGACGCCGAGGATGCCGGCGCCCGACAGGACGCGGGCGATCATGGCCTTCTCCTCGCGGTCGGCGATGCGGCCTGCGACCATGCCGCCGACGACGCCCGTGATGGTGAGCATGAACATGAAGCGGGCCGTCATCTGGGCGAAGGTGTTCTCACCGAAGAAGGCATTGAGCACGCCGCCGGTCTGGTGCCAGTCGGCCTGCCCCGGCCAGAGCATGAAGGAGAGGATGCCGACGATCACGAGGAGCGTCGCGACGGACGCCAGACCGAAGATGATCGAAATGCGGGTGTGGGTGCGAGGATCCACGCGGCCCGCAAGATAGACGAGCAGGTAGACGCCGATCACCTCAATGACGAAGAACACCCATTCGCTCGCCCAGAGCCAGACGAAAGAGTGGATGAGCGCCGAGATCCCGCGGGGGGACGCGATCGTGGCGGCGAACCAGATGCCCGGACCCGTGATGGAGCCGAGCACGTAGCTGAAGATGAGGAGGAAGAGGCCGTAGCGGCGGATGAAGGCGAGGTAGGCGGGCTTGTCCCTCCTCACCGCATAGTTGGCGAGCCAGGCGAAAAGCACCGCGCCGCCGACGGAGGCGTGAGAGAAGAGGACGTGGATCGTGGCGATGAAGCCGATGATCCAGCCGCTGCCCACGCCGGGTTCGAACCAAGTCGGATAGAGTCCGAGCATGAAGAGCTCCTGTTGCATAAATGGTTTTAATTGCTTTGGAGAGGCGCGCCCGCCCTTGCGCTTCGGCCTAGGGATCCGAGGTGCTCGCAAAATCAAGGCAAAACGCCCTCTCCGACACGATTCGATTGTAGTTTTCCCTCATCTGCAGCCGCATTGCGGGTTAACCCCAAGTCAACATTTTTCAAGAACGTTCATCCAACCACGTCCTCAATTGAGAATGGTTCCTGAACGCAACTGCCACAGGCATTTTCAGGGGATCTAATCACAAAGTATCGGATTTCGTCGGCTTTAGTAGCTAACTCACTCATGCTTTTGCACCTTCCGTTTGCAGAGCATTTTAGTCTTTATTTATCGCCTCATTGGGATCGATCGCCTCTCATGAGGCAAGCGATTGTCGCGCCACGCCGGCGCCGACGCTCCCATCCTTTTATTTTTTATTTTTCGCCTCAAACGCGCCTCTGAAAGGCGTTTTGGAAAGGCGAACCATCGGGAGACTTCAAAATTACGTTCCATGAATTTGACGAGCGACGGCCTTTTCGTCTACGATTCATTCCCACAATTTTTAGAGCGTAGCGGCAACCACAGGACCGCACGCCCTTCAACAACCCTTTTCTGGAGTCTTCTCATGGAACGCTTCATCCGCCCGATGGCCCCGGGCTGGTTCGCCTCCGTCATGGGCACGGCCGTCACCAGCCTCGCCCTCACCCTCGCCTCCCACGCGGCCGCGGACGCGGGTCCCGCGCTCGCCGCCCCCGTGGCCCTTGCGGCCTCCGCCCTGCACTGGCTTGCGATTGCTATGATGTCCGTGCTTGGCATTGCCGCCGTCTATCGCCTCATCCGTCACGGGGACGCCGTGATGGAGCAGCTGCGCCACCCCGTCGAGGGGAGCTTCTATGCGACCTTCCCGATCGCGATGCTGGTTATGGCGGCCGAGTGGACGATCCGCGGGGTCTCGCCCACCCTGATCGCGCCGCTTTGGTGGACGGGTGCGCTGGGCACCTTTGCCGTGAGCTACGTGGTGCTCTTCGGGCTCTTCACGAGCGAGCGCCTCAAGCTCGGCATGGTGACGCCCGCGCACTTCATCCCGGCCGTGGGCCTCGTGGTGATCCCCGTTGCGGGCGCCCCGCTTGCCGCCGCCTCCGAAGGCGTGCTGCGCGAACTCGCCTTCGCCCTCAACATGACGGGATTCGGCGCAGGCGTCTTCATGTACGTCGGCCTGCTCGCGCTCACGATGGCGCGCCACTTCCTCGGCGCCCCCGTCGAGGGCAAGATGACGCCCACCCTCTGGGTGCACCTGGCGCCGCTGAGCGTCATCCCGCTCTCGATGCTCGCGCTCCTCAAGACCACGGGCGACGCCTCGCTCCTGCGCTACGGCTCCCTCGTCGCGGCCGCCTTCCTCGGCGCCGCCCTCTGGTGGCTCGTGCTCGCCGTCTCCATGACGATCCGCAACCGCCGTCAGGGCAAGCTTCCGTTCGCACTCTCCTGGTGGGCCTTCGTCTTCCCGATCGGCGCCTGCTCGGTGCTCGCCTTCCGCGTCTCCGAACTCCTCGCGCTCGAGGTCCTGCCTCACGTCGCGGGCGGTCTCACCCTGCTCGCGCTCTTCGTCTGGTCCGCCGCCGCACTCGGCACCGCCCGAGGCATCCGCACGGGCGCCATCTTCGCACCCGCACACTGACGCAGGCAGCCGGCTCCGCCGTCTCCCCCCCTCAGGGCCCCTGCGCCGCCATGGCGCAGGGGCCCTTTTTCCTTTCCACGCCCCGCGGCTCCTCAATCCGCATCATTCTCCGTTTTCACTGAATATCCCGCCCCAACTCCGACGTTTTTGACGCCGTTTTTCCTGCAGTTCCCGCATCATAATACCGGCTAATAGCCAAACCCTATCGAAAGCCACTTCATGATTTCGCATCAGGTTGACCCATGTCAACATTCGGCTTTTTACCCGATTGAACGCCTCATCATTCTGCAAAACATCCGAACGTGCAGGACTGCGGGCGTTTATCGCCGATTCACGATGACGCGGGGAAGCACTATTCACGGAAGGTTATAGGGATACCCCGCGAATTTTCGTGAAGGGTTCCCTGAGATCATTGGGGAAAGGCCTGCGGCGTCATTCCGACCCTTTGCCGCGGCGCCTTTGGACCCATCATTCGAAACCGGAGAGATCGTTATGACGACCACCGAACACCTGCCCGGCATCTCCCGCCGCACGCTCATCGGCGCGGCGGCAGCAGGCGCAGCGGCCTCGGGCTTTTCCTGGGCCGCCGTCAAGGCCGAAGTCGACGCCATGAAGGCCGACGGCTGGACGGCCCATCCCGTTGCATGCTGCATGTGCGGCGCCCGATGCGGGCTGCTCGCCATGCGCCGCGAAGGCGAGGCCGCCTCGCGCACGACCGTGCGCATCATGCCCAATCCCGACCATCCCCAGCGCGGCTACTGCGGCCGCGGCGCCCAGACGCTCTGGGCGTGGAACCATCCGATGCGCATCAGGAAGCCCCTGAAGCGCAAGGGCGAGCGCGGCTCGGGTGAATTCGAGGAGATCTCCTGGGATCAAGCTCTCACGGAAATCGCTGCGAAGCTCAAGACGATCGTCGAGCGCGACGGCGAACGCGCCGTCATGCTCACGAGCCACTCCTTCACGGGTTCCCAGAAATGGTTTGCGCACGCGCTCGGCACGCCCAACGTCGTCAATCATTCCTCGACCTGCAACTCGGCCTCGTCGCTCGCGCGCCGCATGGTCTTCGGCTCCAACACCGCAGGCGTCGCCGCTGTCGACCCCGACTACGCGCACGTCGACTACCTCCTTCTCATCGGACGCACGCTCAACTGCGCCGCCGGCTCCTTCGCCCAGGCGGCCGAAGCACGCGAGCGCGGCGCCCGCCTCGTCTTCGTCGACCCGCGCATGCCCGAAGGCGCATTTGCCGAATCCGAATGGGTGCCCGTCAAGCCCGGCACCGACGCCGCCTTCCTGCACGCCGTCATCCACGTCGGCCTCAAGGAAAAGCTCGCCGACTTCGAGTGGATGCGCCGCTGGACGAACGCCCCCTATCTCGTTCGCGAGGACCTCACCCCGATCACCGAGTCCGACCTGCGCGCCAACGGCCGCGCACGCGCCTTCGCCGTCATCGACGAACGCACGAGCAGCGTCGCCTTCATGGATCTCAGGCTCAACGACAAGAACCAGCCCGTCGCCTTCGAAGAAAATCCCGACGTGCGTCCCGCCCTCTTCTGGCAGGGCCCCGTCAAGCTCGCCTCGGGCGAGACCGTCAACGCGAAGACGGTCCTCCAGGCCTTCGCCGACGTGAACGCGAAGTACGCGCCCGAAGCCGTCTCCGCCCTCACGGGCATTCCCGCCGCGCGCATCGTCTCGATCGCCCGCGACTTCTTCCGCCTCAGGGGCGTCTGTGACGATGGCTGGTACTCCAGCCGCAACGGCAACGACGTCGAAGGCTTTGCGCTGCAGAACATCCTCAATCTCCTCACCGGGCGCTTCGACCGCGAGGGCGGCCTCATCCGCACTCAGGGCAGCGGCTTCGGCGGCGTCGGCATCAAGAAGGCGGGCACGAAGTGCACGGGCCCGACGGGCGTGACCTGGGAGGTCGCGCCGGGCAAGCCTCTCGACAAGCTTTACTTCCCGGAAGGCATTGGCACGCTCTCCTCGACCTTCGAGGCCATGAAGACGGGCAAGCCCTACCCTGTTCGCGCCCTCATCATGACGGGCTGCGCCATGTTCCACCGCGAGCCCAACTCCGCGCGCCTCATCGAGGCCTTCAAGTCGCTCGAGCTGATCGTCTCGCAGGACCTGATGCCGATCGAATCGAACGACTGGGCCGACTACGTGCTCCCGTCGACCTTCTTCCTTGAAAATCCCGAGTACCTCGGCGTCTCCTACGCCCGCGACGGCTGGGTGCAGAAGTCCGACTCCACCGTTGCGCCGCCCGAGGGCGTCGAGGCCCGCCACGACATCTGGCAGCTCCTCGAGATCCTCCGCCGCATGTATCCCGAACGCGCCGCGCGCGCGGGCTACGCCGCCGAAATCAAGACCCGCGAGGAATGGCTCAAGTGGTACAACGAAGGACTCCTCAACAAGGCCTGGGCGAAGTTCATCGCAGGCCGCAACAAGGCCGAACCGGGCGAAGGCGACCGCATCGCCCGCGAGGTCGAGGAAAAGGGCTTCGCACTCGTCAAGGCCAAGGCCTACGAGACCTTCCCGTATCGCTCTCCCCTCATGACGCCGACCGGCAAGGCCGAGCTCGTGAGCTTCTACGTGCTTGGCGCCGCCACCGCAAAGGGCATCATGGCGCTTCCCGAATACGCGCCCACCAAGTCCTACACGGCGCCCAAGCCCGTCTCCGACGAGTTCGTCATCGTCTCGGGCAAGAACGGCGCGAGCTGCTCGGGTCTTGCGATGTTCACCTTCCCGTCGAAGTACACGGGCGACCGCACGATCTGGATGAATCCCGTCGACGCCGAACGTCTCGGCATCGAGACGGGCGACATGATCGAGTGCGAGGGGCTCGATACGGGCGTCAGGGGCGTCTCGGCCGTCACGGTCACGAACCGCGTGATGGCGGGCGTGCTCTTCTCCTACGGCTTCTCCTCGGGCATTCGCACGAAGAAGCTTCTCCCCGCCTACGAATGGGTCCGCGAAGGTCTCAACACCCAGTGGCTTGCGGGCGGCGTCAGTCAGGTCGCCTGCGGCAACGTCAACAACAACGTTTCGGTGCGCGTGCGCCGCATCGGCAAGGGAGCTTAAGCCATGACGAAGGAAAACAACGTTCAGATGGCGCATCTCTTCGATGCGACCCGCTGCATCGGCTGCACGGCCTGCATTGCGGCCTGTCTTGAAACCAACCACCCGGAGCTCCTTGAGCGCGACATCCCGGGCCACGACTGGCTCGGCTCCAACATCCGCCGCATCACGCTCGAACGCGCCCGCCGTCCGCAGATGCTCCTCGTGCAGTGCCAGCACTGCTCGGACGCCCCCTGCATCTCGACGTGTCCGTTCGGCGCCAACTGGCGCGATCCGGAAACCGGCCTCGTCAAGACCGACGAGTCGCTGTGCGTGGGCTGCAGCTACTGCGTGGCGTCCTGCCCCTACGACGTGCGTTGGACGCATCCCGACACGGGCGTGCCGATGAAGTGCATGGGCGAAGGCTGCGAGGCGCTCGTCAAGGCAGGCAGGAGTCCCGCCTGCGTGGCGGCCTGCCCCGTCTCGGCCAGGGCCTTCGGCAACGTCAATGATCCCGAGAGCAGGATCTCGAGGCGCATCGCCGTCTCGAAGACCGAAAAGCTCCTGCCGCACAAAGGCACGAAACCCAACTTCTTCGTGGTGGTGACAAAATGACCTACGAACTCGCACTTCTGACCGAACAGGCTTCGACCGCCCACTGGGGCTGGACGATCGCCTTCTTCCTCTGGTTCATCGGCCTCGCAGGCATGGGCCTCTTCCTAAACTTCTGGGTCCGCTCCAAGCTCGTGCTCGTCGCGAGCACCGTGAGCGCGATCGTGGGCACGCTCTTCGTGGTCTCGCACCTCGGGCGCATGCTCAACCTGCCTCTTGCGTTGGTGAAGTCGATCGTCACGGGCCGCTTCAACGGCGGCAGCTGGATGTTCATTGGCATCTGCCTGCTGACCGTGCTCTGCATCGCCTGCTGCGTGCAGCTTCTCCTCGCGTGGAAGTCCGCCGAAAAGGCCGAGGCGCTCCTCAACAACCATGCGCTGCTCGTCTTCAACGCCGCGCTCGGCTTTGCGGCTACGGCCTACTCGGGCTTCCTCCTCACGCAGGCCGAAGGCGTTGCGCTCTGGAACACGGCCGTGCTACCCGTCCTCTGGATCGCCTCGGGCCTCTCCTGCGCGGTGGGTCTCGTTGAAATCCTCGAGTCCCGCAGACGTCTTCCGCACGCAGGCTGGATCGGTACGACCGCCGTGCTCGCGCACCTGGGCGAAGCCTTCATCCTCTTTGCCTTCGTGCACGTGGCGATCGCCACCGGGACGCCGGGCGCCGTTGCGGGTGCCGAATCCCTCGTCGGCGGCGAAAACGCGCTGCTCTTCTGGGGTGGCGCCGTCGGGCTGGGCCTCGTCGTGCCCTTCGCGCTCGGGTTCGTCAGGAGCGACGCCGCGAAGCTCGCCGCAGGCTCCGCAGCCATCCTCGGCGCACTCCTCCTGCGCGCGTCCGTCCTCTTTGCGGGCGTCTACGACCCCGTGATCTTCTAATGCGCTTCTGAAGCGTGAAGCGCAGGCGGGCCCGACGGCAATGCCGCGGGCCCGCTTTTCTCATCTATTTTCAGTCATTCGGCAATGGACGGGACGACGGGTCAGGTGCGGTAGACGGGCGCGCTGATCATCGTCTTGAGCTTGTCCTCCCAGACGGCCTCGGGCGAATCGCCCGAACCGGCTCGTCCTGCGTAGATCACGACGGGCTTTTCGTCGAGCGACTCCTCGGGATGTCTGACGGGGAGCGTCTGCACGGCGTTCCTGAAGCAGATGTCGACGCAGAGACCGCAACCGATGCATTTCGAGGGCCTCACCTTCATGGGCGTGACGCCGTTGAGCTTTTCCTCCTCTAGCGCCGCAGTCGGACAGACGGTCGGGCACAGTCCGCAGGCCCTCGCAGGCCTCGTTGTCGATCTTCGGCGCCCAAAAGCCGGGACGCCCCGGCGCCTCCATCATGCCCGACAGAACTTCTGGCCCCTTTTCCCTTGCGCTCTTCAGAGACTCGAGTGTGAAATGCATGGGCCGCAATTCCTCACCTGACTGAAGTCAGATGTTTCCTTGCGGCGTTTCTATGAATGTTCTCGACAACCTCAACGCCTGGCGCGCCGTCTCGGCCGCCGCACGCACGGGAAGCGTCACCGCCGCTGCCGAGCAGCTCGGCATCGAACTCTCCAAGTGCTCGCGCCTCGTCTCGGGCATGGAGCGCGAGATGGGCTTTGCGTTCTTCGACAAAAGCACGCGTCCCTATCGTCCGACGCCGCAGCTCAGGGCCTTCCTCGCCGCGTTCGAGCTCGCGCTGCGCAACCTGGAAAACGCGCGCGCACTCCATCAGGCGACGGGCGAGAAGATGCGCATCCGCTTCGCGGCTCCGATCGAGATCTCCCGCCTCTACTTCTCGAAGACGCTCGTCTCCTATGCACGGGAGCACCCGAACCTCTCGTTCGTGCTCCAGCCCGAGGCGACGCTCGCCGGGCTTCGCGCAGGCGCCGTCGACGCGATCGTGCTGAGCGACGTGCCCGCCGTCGCCGAGGATCTCGTCGTGCGCCTCTGCCACGTCACTTCCACCTGCGTCCTCGCGACTCCCGCATACCTGAGGCGACACGGCACGCCGCAAACACCCGCCGACCTTGCGCGCCACACGGGACTGCTGCTTCGCACCGTCAACCTCAATCCCGTGAGACGCCTCTACAGGGACGGGATCGAGTCGGAGATCATCGAATGGAAGAACGTCTTCATCACGCACGACCAGATCGCGCTCAAGGAGCTTCTCCTGGAGGACAGAGGCATCGCCGTCGATCTATCGCTTGCGCACGTTGTCGAGGAGCTCGAGTCGGGGCGCATCGTCTCCGTGATGCCTGGCTGGGAGCGTGCTCCCAGGCGCATGTGTGTCGTCACGCTCAGGGAGCGCGAGGAGGCCTGCCCGCCGCTCAGACTCTTTGCGGAAGCCGTCGCCCTCAGGACGGGCGAGGACTGGATCGCCTACACCGAGCGCGGCCGCGCAGCCATTGCGCGCGCAGGCGTGTCCTGAGCCCACGACGGATCACGACCGCCCGCGCACGGCAGGAAAAAATTGGGGCCCGCTCTTTCGAACGGGCCCCGTCCCCACTCCACCTGTCCGAATAGACTCACATCCGGACCGGAAGAAACTGTTGCAATCCGCTGATGCTTATTGAAGCGACGTCACCTCGGCGGACTTTTTCGCGAGCATGACGGCGACTTCGGCGCCCTTGTCGAGCGACTTCACGGGAATGCATTCATAGACGCCGTGGAAGTTCATGCCGCCCGTGAACACGTTCGGGCAGGGCAGCCCGCGCACGGAAAGGCGCGCGCCGTCGGTGCCGCCGCGGATCGGCTCCTCCTGCGGCTCCATGCCGCAGGCGCGATAGGCCGCGCGCACAATCTCGAGCACCTTCGGGGCCTTGTCGAGATAGGGCTTCATGTTCTCGTAGCTGTCCTTGATCTCGAGGGAGAACTTTGCCTCGGGGAACTCGGCGCTCATCTCGTCGACGAGCTTCACGAGGAAGGCCTTCTTCTCCTCGTAGAGCGCACGGTTGTGGTCGCGCACCAGAATGCGCACGACGGACTCGACCACCGTCCCCTTTGCCATGTTCGGATGCAGGAAGCCCTCGTGGCCCTCGGTCGTCTCGGGCGCCTGATCGATCGGCAGGCGGTCGATGAGCCTGGCGGCATAGCGCACGGAATTGACCATCTTGCCCTTGGAGAGGCCGGGATGGACGCCCACGCCCCTAATGGTCACGAGCGCGGTGCCCGCGTTGAAGTTCTCGCTCTCGAGCGTGCCGATTTCGCCGCCGTCGAACGTGTAGGCATAGGCCGCGCCGAAGAGCGGAATGTCGAAGTTTTCCGTGCCGCGGGCCACTTCCTCGTCGGGGGTGAAGCCGATGCACAGACGCGCATGCGGCACCTCGGGATGGGTCTTGATCCAGGCGACCATCTGCATGATCTCGGCGATGCCCGCCTTGTCGTCGGCGCCCAGAAGCGTCGTGCCGTCCGTGAAGATCACGTCCTGGCCCTTGTACTTCAGGATGTCGGGGAACTGCCCGACACTGAAGACGATGTTCTTCTCGACGTTGAGCGTCACGTCGCCGCCGTCGTAGCGCACGATCTGAGGCCTCGCGTTCGCGCCCGGGGCGTCGGGAGATGTGTCCATGTGGGCGATGAAGCCGATGGCGGGATTGGCCTCGCAGCCCGGCGTTGCGGGAATCGATCCGTAGACCACGCCGCCCTCGCCGATCCTCGCGTCCTCGACGCCGAGCGCCTTGAGCTCGTCGACGAGGAACGCCGCAAGCGCAAGCTCCTTCTCGGCGGACGGCGCGGTCGTGCTCTCACGAACGGACTGCGTGTCAAACGCAACATACTGCAGGAAGCGCTCGGTCGTGCTCATGCTCTCGACGGTGCTCATCGGATAATCTCCTGAGGGTTGAAAGGGGTTCGAAAAACTGATGCCGTGCATTATTCCGACACGGCCGCCGTTTTTTTAGGCGGGTTCTCCCTTACCTCCTCAGTGGTACAAAAACGCGAATTTCCCGATCCTGCGCAAGATTCGGAGCCGTCTTTGCAAAATAATCCGCAAAAATACGTAAGGGTAATCACATAAACCTTCCTCATAACTCCCCATGGCTCAAAAACGCGCGGATCACTAGGATTCAGAAAATCCCCCTAACCGTTCTGGAGACACAACAAAATGACGATCTACGTCTGGAGCGCCATTGCGGTCGTGATTCTCACGCTCGCCGCGCTCATCCGCCGCTATGACACGAAGCTGGTCCTGCTGATTGCGGGTCTGGCGATGTGCTGCCTATCGATGAATCCGATGGCCGCCTTCCAGCAGTTCGACAAGTCGATGACGAACTCGGCGCTCATCATCTCGATCTGTTCGTCGATGGGCTTTGCCGCCTGCGTCACAATGACGAAGTGCGACCTTCATCTCGTTTCCCTGCTCACGAAGCCGCTCAACAAGCTCGGCATCCTGCTTCTGCCGTGCTGCATGATCGTGACGGGCATCGCCTCGGTCGCCATCGGCTCTCTCGCCGGCCTGTGCGCCGCCATCGGTCCGACACTCGTGGGTCTGATGATCCGCGCGGGCTTCCGTCCCGCCATGGCCGCCGCCGTGATCATCTCATCGACGCTCCCGAACTACTGGTCTCCGGGCTCCACCGACAACATCTACGTCGCCAAGCTCGCCAACATTCCCGTGATGGACATGGTCACGTACGTCGCCCCGACGACGCTGATCCTCTCGGCGCTCTCCATCGTCTTCGTAATGATCGTCTGCCTGCTCTTCAAGGACTACCGCAAGGAGGGCTTCGGCTCGACGGGCGTGCATCCTGGCGAAGACATCCAGAAGAAGCTCCCCGACCTGCCTGAAAAGCCGAACCTGCTGATGGCCTTTGCGCCGCTCCTGCCGGTCGTGCTCCTCTTCGTCATCTCGCTGTGCTTCCCCGGCGTGAAGATGTCGGTCGCCACCGCCATGCTCATGGGCCTCATCTACGTGATGATCGTCACGCGCCTCAACCCGCAGCAGCTCTGCTCGAAGTTCTTCGACGGCATGGGCTCGGGCTACGGCAGCATCCTCGGCCTCATCATCGCCGCGGGCGTCTTCGCCGCCGGCCTCAAGAGTTGCGGTCTCATCAGCCTCTTCATCGACTACCTGAAGAACTCCTCCGACGTCGCCAAGCTCGGCGCCTCCTTCGGCCCCTACCTGCTCGGCATCATCACGGGCTCGGGCAACGCCGCCGCGTTCGCCTTCAACGAATCCGTCACGCCGCACGCCCTTGAGTTCGGCATGAAGATCGAGGACCTCGGCTTCATCGCCTGCGTCTCCGCCACGCTCGGCCGCGTCTCGTCTCCGCTCGCCGCCGGCGTCATCCTGATCGCAGGCATCGCGGGCGCCTCTCCGCTCGACGTCGTCAAGCGCTCCATCCCCGTCATGCTCTGCACGATCGGCGCGCTCTACTTCCTCGTCTGACGAATGCCCTCTCTCCTTCGGGCGCGCCTCCCTGCGGCCGAGACCTGAAGTCAGAAAAGCCCCGGGCGGTCCTCCTGATGTGGTCCCCGATTCTTGGACAAAGAATTGGGGACCATCTGTATGGGACATAAATGGAAGGGAACAGTTGAAGCTAGAAAGCTGAGGTTTC
>NZ_JH815520.1:3031-31172 GCF_000297775.1 Sutterella wadsworthensis 2_1_59BFAA | reverse complement strand
TTGAAGATCAGGTCTCGTACCAAGACATCTTGGCTGCATATGGCGTTGCTCCCAAGCTTCTTCGACGTTGGTGCAAGATTTATAGTGAACATGGCGAAGCAGGTCTGCAACCGAAGAAAAGGGGACGTCAGTTAGGGGCCAAGCAGAAGCCCGTGCAAGAGTTGACCCCCATGGAGAAGCTGGAACTTCGTATCAAGCAACTTGAAGCGGAGAATGCCATCTTAAAAAAAGTCGCGGCCCTGAAAGATTGGCGAAACTGAGCAATCGAGAGAAAGCAGAGATCGTTTATTCTCTTTCAGGGCAACATGATCTTGATCTTCTGTTGAAGATCATTGGGTTGCCCCGGTCGAGCTACTACTATGCCCGTAAACATCCGAAGGCAGCTACACGCCCGGACGTTCATGAGAAGGTCAAGGAAATCTTCAACCGCACGTCAAATGGTTGCGGCCATCGCCAGATCTTCATGCGTTTACGTCGTGAGTTCAACATCGTCATCGCGAAAAAGACGGTATTGAAGGTAATGCGAGAATTGGGGTTGATCTGTAAGATTAGGCGACAGGGGTTTAGAAAGTACAGCTCTTATAAAGGCGACAATCGTACCGTTCCCAATCTCTTGGCACGCGATTTCAAAACAGCCTGCCCCTTCACGAAGATCGGTACCGATGTGACAGAGTTCGCTTTGTCCTTCGGTAAGGTATACCTCGCTCAGGTCGTTGACTTTTACTCCAATGAGATTCTGGCTTTCTCCATCAGTCGATCGCCCAACATGGATCAGCAAGAAGAGATGTTCGACGCGTTGGTGAAGGCGTTACCCCTTGGGGCTAGTCCCATCCTTCACAGCGATATGGGATGGCAATATCAGAATCCTGATTGGATTAAATGGACCAAGGAGCACAACGTCACGCGAAGCATGTCTCGCAGGGGTAACTGTTTGGACAATGCGGCAACAGAGCAGGCATTTGGCCATATGAAGGACGAGTTCTTCAGGGGGCAGTGCTGGGATAGCTTTGACGCCTTCAAGAGCGATCTGACGGCTTATATCGCCCATTGGAACACGAAGAGACCTCAGGAGCGTTTGGATGGATACGCACCATCCGAGTACCGTCAGCGTTATGTTAAAGCGGAATAAGAGCGTTCTCAGCGGTCTGAGAGCGATGAGTCGGGTCAAGGGTTGACCGAAGAAGTTGGAGGGGCCCTTTGGGAGGATCTAAGTTGTTCGGTCGTCCCTTGACGCGCCCCAGATAAAATACGCTATCGGCGTAGCCGGGACTTGCTTGTCCCGGCTATGCCAAGCGGCGAGCGTTAAAATCGGCCGCACTCAACTTGGAGTTTATTTTGTAGTCCAAGTTTCGGGGTCCAGATCATCCGCACGGGGCTTTCCTTTTTGTCTTTTGCCTTTTTATCCTTTTCCGGCCCTTCCCTTCTCAGGAGATGAAGGACTGGATGTGGCGGTCTGCATCGCGCATGACGTTGAGCGCCTCCGTGGCAGCGTCCGTCCAGAAGGCGTCGGAGGCGGGATCGGCGCCGAGGTGGCGTCTGATGAGCTCGTCGCAGTCGATCGTCGCGCAGTCGGAGAGGAAGTCCCCGAACGAGCCGCCGCAGGCCGTGCGGCCGTCGGCCAGAAGCCTGCGCCTCAGAACGGCCGCGATGAGGTAGCCCGCCGTGTACTGCCAGTCGTAGTGGGGCTCGCGCGGCAGATAGAAATGAAGCTTGGCGGCCCAGACGTACTGGTCGGACCCTCGGACCGTGTCCGCGAAATAATCCTCCCAGATGGTGTTGGTGAGCTTGTTGATGTCGTTCACCGAGAGGTAGCCGTGCCTTCTCTCCTCGTGGAGCCTGTGCGAAAGTTCAAACCTGAAGGGCAGGTGCAGGAGGTTGACGCCGATCTGGCGCAGGGCCTGCCAGAGTACGGCCGCATGTTCGCGGCGCTCCCACTCCGTCTCCTCGAGAAGCTGAGCGAGGAAGGCGTCCATGAAGAAGCGTCCCGCGATTTCGCACGAAAGAAGGGACGGATTCTGCGCGATGGCGGGATAGGCGATGAGCCTGTCCCTCAGGGACGCTTCGCCCAGGATGTGGGCAAGCTCGCAGGCGCGGTTGAGCGTGGGCTGGTAGTCCGCATAGACCGCCACGGCGCTGCAGGCGGGCACCTGCGCGCACCACGTGCCGCCCTCGCCGCCCGAGATGTTGCTCGTCTCGATCCAGCCTGCCGAAAGGAGGCGCTTGAGAAAGCCCTGAAAGTCGGGATCGATCCTGCTGAAGGTGCGACGCAGCGCGTCGGTGGCGCCGTCGAACGAGGCGGCCGCTTCAAGAGGCGCGGCTTCGGGAAGCGGGGCAAAGAGGTTCGCGACCGAAAGGCCCGACCTGCGGCCCTCGAGGCACGAGAGCACCATGCCCGAGAGCTGGACAGCGTTGCGGGCCCTCGGCGCAGCAGCGCGCACGGCCCTCATCATCGCGTCGAAGGCGGGGCGGCTCATGCGCTCGCTCTTGAGGGACGCGTCGAGCATCGACATGCCCGCGCGGTCTGAGAGGTTTAGCCTGTGGCCCGTCATGGCGTTGAGCAGCGCGGCAAAGGGCGCGGCGTTCTCGGCGAACCACGCATTGTAGGCGCCGAAGACCTGGCGGCGCGTGGCCGTGTCGGTGCTGTTCTTCAGATAGGATTCGGCCGACGAGCAGCTCATGACCGTCGGATGCGTGCCGTCGGGCATCTGCACCATGATCTTCATGCTGCTCTTGAGATGGGTGTAGAGGGCGCCGAGCGGCTCCTCGATGCGGCGGTCGGCCTCGGTCGGGCGCAGGATCACGCGGCTCTGGGCGGCCTCCTCGAATTCGAGCCACTCACCCGCGGGCCTGCCCTCGAGATCCTTCGGGAAGACGCGGCCCCAGTTGCGGGCGCGTTCGGCAAGCGCCTCGAGGCGTTCCGTTGCATGAAGCAGGTCCGTCCTCTCGGCGGGCACGCGGCTGTTCTTGGCCTGCTGGGTCTGCGTCGCCTTGCAGGCGGTCAGAAGCGAGACCGCAAGCCTGCGGCCGTGCTCGACGAGCTCGATGAGGCGCTCGACGGCGGCCGCATCGGTCGGATTGTCCGCAGAGAGCCTTTCGGCAAGAAGCAGCACGTCGGCCAGCGTCTCCTTTCGCTTGGCGTAGCGTTCGCTCGCAATGTTGAGGAGCCCGTCGGGCTGCCAGTGCGGTTCCACGTTCTTCAATTTCTTCCCCTCTTCTGACGTGGTCATCGAATCAGACGGAATATTGTAACCGCACCTCCGACAAAGGCAAGCTTGCCCCCTTGATCCCGCTCAACACCTCTGGCACAGGCGCAAGCGGGCAGCCGTCTCTTCAGAACGTCCCGGGAGGCGCCTTCGGACGCCGAAAACACGCTTTTCCCGAAGACAAAAAAAAGAGACGTTCCCTTCGGAACGTCCCCTCCTTGAACCTGAGGCTTCATCAGAGCGTCACGCGCGCTTGATCGCCTCGGCGATCTCGGTGCTCATCACCTCCCAGGAGCGTTCGGGACGGGGCTTGCCGCCGATGCGGTAGCTCGCCGTCTTGTAGACGAGCTCGTAGCCCTCGCGGTAGAGGCAGTTGACGGTGACGCGGCGGCCTGCGTGGTAGTCCTCGTCGGACATCTTCCTGAGAGCATAGAAGAGCTCGGCCCTCGCAGCCAGGCTGCTCGAGAACTTGCCCTGGAACTTGCGAGTCGGTTCGATCACGATTTCTTCAGGCTCGGCCATGAGCGTCCTCCTTAATGAACATGGGCTTCAAGTATGACACACCCCGGCGACCGCCGCCTGAGGGGCGACGGCGGACCAAGCCGTCGTCATGTTCATAGAAACTCGGCGCGGAAACCTCTGTCTTCAGACAGGGGGTATTGATCCTGCGCAGAGCAGCGTCAGAGTCGCTGCATGCGGTCGTCGATGTTCTCGCTCTTGCGCTCCTCGTAGTGGTCGAGCTTCTTCTCGAAGTCCTCGAGGCTCTCGCCCACGACCTTGTGCAGCGCCACGAGCGCGACGAGGTTCGGGAGCACCATCAGGCCGTTGAAGAGGTCGGCAAGCGACCAAACGAAGTCGACCTTGAGCATGGCGCCCGTGACGATGAAGGCGCAGACGATCACGCGATAGGCCAGCACGCCGCGGGACCGGAAGAGGAAGCGCACGTTCTGTTCGCCGAAGAAGTACCAGCCCATGATGGTGGAGAAGGCGAAGAAGAAGAGGCAGACGGCGACGAAGGCCATGCCGAAGGAGCCCAGGCCCACCGTGTAGGCGTGCTGCGTGAGCTCGATACCCGTCGTCTTGAAGTCGAGCACGCCCGTCACAAGGATGACGATGCCCGTGAAGGTCACGATCACGACCGTCGTAAAGACGCCGAACATCGCGACGAGGCCCTGTTCGGCGGGATGCTCGACGCGGGCGACGGCATGCGCGTGCGGGGTCGAGCCCATACCGGCCTCGTTCGAGAAGAGGCCGCGGGCCACGCCGAACTGCATCGCCTTGGCGACCGTCAGGCCGAGCGCGCCGCCCATGACGGCCTCGGGATCAAAGGCCGCGACGAAGATGAGCCTGAAGGCGGGAATCACTTCGGTGATGTGGGCGCCGATCACCCAGAGGCCGCCGATGAGGTAGATGGCCGCCATGAAGGGAACGATCTTCTCGGTGACGCTCGCCAGACGGCCGACGCCGCCGAAGAAGACGAGGCCCGCGAGCACCGCGCACACGACGCCCGAGACGGCGGCCGGCACGTTGAAGGCGGTCTGCATGGCGTGCGCGATGGAGTTGGACTGCACCATGTTGCCGATGCAGCCCAGCGCAATGATGATTGCGATCGAGAAGAAGACCGCAAGCGGACGCCACTTCTCGCCCATGCCGAGCGTGATGTAGTAGGCGGGACCGCCGAGCACGCGGCCCTGCTCGTCCTTCGTGCGATAGGTCTGCGCGAGCACGGCTTCGGCGAAGATGGTTGCCATGCCGAAGAAGGCCGCGACCCAGAGCCAGAAGAGCGAGCCCGGACCGCCCGCCACGAGGGCCGTGGCCGTGCCCGCAACGTTGCCCGTGCCCACCTGGGCCGCAACGGCCGTGGCAAGCGCCTGAAAGGAGCTCATGCCCGACTTGTCGGCACGCTTGCCGAAGAGCGACGCTCCGCCCAGAAGGAAGCGGGCCGCAAGACCGAACTTGCGCACCTGAACGAAGCGCAGCTTGATGGTGTAGAAGATGCCCGTGCCGCAAAGCAGCGGAATCAGGAAGAAGACGCCCCAGAGGACGCCATTGACGTCGCTGACGAGTTGATTGAGGAAATCCATTTGTAGCTTGGATGGAAAAGATGGACACGAAGGGCCCTCGCAGGGCCCCTCTCGTTATTCGGTTCTGTTTTCCGTTCCGGCCGTCCCAACCTTCTTTCACTGTCAGCGGCAGAGTGGAACTAGCATTCTAATGCAAAATGCAATAAGAATTTCCACTTAGGGAAGAACCATTATTCTAAGGGAGAACCATGATCTTCTTCATGAAGGCGATGCCCGCAGGGATCACGGCCTCGTCGTTCCAGCAGAAGTGCGGGGAGTGGAGTTCGTGCGCGAGCCCCACGCCGAGGAAGAAGAAGACGCCGGGAATGCACCTCTGGTAGAAGGAGAAGTCCTCCGCCGCGAGGACGGGTTCAGCGAGCAGCTGCGGGGCGTCTGCGCCGAGGTCCCTCGAGACCCGCTCGAAGAGCGTCTCGTTGTTCCAGACGGCGGGGTAGCCCGTGCTGAAGGACACTTCGAGCCCACAGCCAGTTCGCTCCGCCGTTTCGGCGGCGAGCGTCCTGAGGTGAGAGCGGATCATCTCCGCGGCATCCTCGTCGTAGGTGCGAAGCGTGCCCTGGATTTCGGCGGAGCCCGCGACGGCGTTTCGCACCGTGCCCGCCGTCATGCGGCCGAACTGCAGCGTGCGCAGGACGTCCGGCGGCAGGGCCTCGGTCCAGGCGTAAGCGGCGTTCATCCAGTCGACGCCCGCTCGCAGGGCGTCGAGCCCCTCGGCGGCGCGCGAGACGTGCACGCTCTTGCCCGTCACCTTGAGCGTCACCTCGTTCGAGCGGGCCATCATCGGGCCGGGACGCGACCAGACGCTTCCCTCAGGAAGGTTGGGCCAGAGGTGCAGGCCGAAGATTCGCGTGACGCGGTACTTCTCGAAGACGCCCGTCTCGCAGATGCGTCCCGCGCCGCCCGTCGTCTCCTCGGCGGGCTGGAAGACGAAGAGAACGTTCCTCGGCAGCTTCTCGCCCGCCCTGATCATGCGGGCCGTCTCCTCGGCAAGACCGAGTTCGATGGCCGTGTGGCCGTCGTGCCCGCAGGCGTGCATGCGCCCCGGCCTCTCGGAGGCGAAGAAAAGCCCAGTGCACTCGGTCACGGGCAGCGCATCCATGTCGGCGCGCAGGGCGACCGTCTCCTCTGCGCCCGCGTCGAAGTACGCGCACACGCTGCCCTTGATGGGCGAGAAGACCTCGGCGCCGAGCGGCTCGAGCACCTTCCTCACGTAGGCCGTCGTATCGGGCAGCTCGTCGTCGAGCTCGGGCATTCGGTGCAGGACCCTGCGGTGGTTGACGGCATTGAGGCTCATGGACGCGTTCTCCGGAAGTGCAGACACAAGGACGGAAAGGCCGCCAGGAGGCTCTCGCCCCCGAAGCCGGCGCTCGATGAAAAGTCCTGCATTTATATCATGTGGCGGAGCTTCGGAAGAGTCGAAACCGCGCACCTAGGCAATAGGTCGTAGGGCGTCTCACCTAGACGGTTTGCGCGGGACCCACCCGAGCGTCTTTTCCGACGCCGTCCCTTTTCAAAATCGGGCCGTCCGTGGTAACTTTGCTCCTGCAGATAGAGGAGCGGGGACGAAGGGCCCGACCGAGCCGGCAGGCGACGACGTCGTGGCGAGGCAACACCGCCGAATCATCCGCGGAGGGCGCTCCGGGGTGATGGGTCGCAGGAGAACATCCTGCGGACTGTCCGTCCGGGCATCCGGCCGGTTGCGCTATCCCCTTCAGAAACGCCGCGGATCCTGCTTTCCGCGCCAGACTGTCGGCAGAAGCGCCTCTGTCGACGGTTTTTCATGTCCCTGTTTCTGAGGTACTACCCCTATGAAGTTCGAAAACGTCCGAGGCTCCATCGTCGCCATGATCACGCCCTTCCACGAAGACGGAAGCGTGAACTTCGAAGCCCTCACCCATCTCATCGAGCGCCAGATCGCCGGCGGCACGAGCGCCATTCTCACGCTCGGCACGACGGGCGAATACTCCACGATGACGCACGAGGAGGACGCCGCCGTCGTGCGCCACACGATCGACACGGTCGCGGGACGCGTGCCCGTCATCGTCGGCTCGGGCTCCAACTGCACGGCCACGCAGATCGAGATGAGCCGCCGCTACGAGGCGATGGGCGCCGACGCGCTCCTCATCATCGCCCCGTACTACAACAAGGCCAACGCCGAGGGCATGTACCGCCACTTCGCCGACACGGCCGACGCCGTCTCCGTGCCCTGCATCCTCTACAACGTGCCGGGCCGCACGGGCTGCTCCATCCCGGTCTCCGTCGTCGAGCGCCTCGCGAAGCACCCGAACATCTGCGGCATCAAGGAAGCTTCGGGCAACATGAGCTACGCCATGGAGGTCGCCCGCTTCCTCGGCCCCGACTTCCAGATGTGGTCCGGCAACGACGACATCACGGTCCCCATCATGAGCGTGGGCGGCTCGGGCGTCATCAGCGTCTACGCCAACATCGACCCCGCCTCCTGTGCGAAGATGTGCACCGACTGGTTCGCGGGCCGCACCGCCGAAGCGACCACCGAGCAGGTCCGCCGCCTCGACCTCATGAACGCGCTCTTCTATGAAGTGAATCCGATTCCTGCGAAGACTGCGCTCAACATGATGGGCCTCAACGCCGGTCCGATGCGTCTGCCGCTTGGCGACATGTCGCCCGCCAACGCCGCCCGCCTGCGCGCCGAGCTCGTCAAGGCAGGCCTCATCAACGAATAAAGACTCTGGAAAGAAGCCCCATGAACATCATCCTCATCGGAACGGGACGCATGGGGCGCCTCCTCAAGGAGTGCGCCCTTGACGCGGGTGACGCCGTCGTCGGCGAATACGGCCGCGCAAACATCGCCGAACTCGCCGCCGCGCCCGCAGCCGACGTCGCCATCGACTTCTCCGGCCCCGAGGCCCTGCCCGCCGTCGCCGCCTACGTCGCCCGCACGGGCACCCCGCTCGTCTCGGGCACCACGGGCTACACGGCCGGGGAAAAGGCCGCCGTTGCCGCCCTCGGCGAACACGCCCCCGTCGTCTGGAGCGCCAACTACTCGCTCGGCGTCGCCGTGCTCGCACGCGCGCTTCGCCTCGTGACCGCAGCGCTGCGCCCCGACTTCGACATCGAGGTGACCGAAACCCACCACAACAGGAAGAAGGACGCCCCGAGCGGCACCGCGAAGCTCCTCGTCGAAGCGCTCGATCCCGCGGGCGAACTCACGCCCGTCTACGGCCGCGAGGGCCTCTGCGGCGAACGCCGTCCCGACGAAATCGGCATCCACGCGCTTCGCGGCGGCACCGTTGCAGGCACGCATTCCGTACACTTCTTCGGCCCCGACGAAGAGCTCGAGTTCACGCACCGCGCCACGAGCCGCCGCATCTTCGTGCTCGGCGCCCTCAAGGCCGCCCGCGCGCTCGTCAGGGAGCCCAAGGGCTTCCATTCGCTCGACGACCTTCTCTTCAACACCAACGGAACCCACTAGATAAATGAACGCCCAGGAAATCATCAACTACATTGCCACCGCTCCCAAGAAGACCCCCGTCAAGATCTACGTGAACCTCAGGGAGCCCGTCGACTTCGCGTCCTGCGGCGCCAAGGTCTTCGGCGAGGGCCTCAGTCTCGTCGTCTTCGGCAACTGGGCCGACCTTGAACCCGTGGTCACGGCCAACGCCGCCGCCATCGCCGACATCGTCATCGAAAACGACCGCCGCAACTCCGGCGTTCCGCTCCTTGACATCAGGAACATCCGCGCCCGCATCGAACCGGGCGCCGTGATCCGCGAAAAGGTCGAGATCGGCGAAGGCGCCGTCATCATGATGGGTGCCGTCATCAACATCGGCGCCGTCATCGGCGAAGGCACCATGATCGACATGGGCGCCGTGCTCGGCGGCCGCGCCATCGTCGGCAACCGATGCCACATCGGCGCGGGCACCGTACTCGCAGGCGTCGTCGAACCCGCCTCCGCCACCCCCGTCGTCATCGAGGACGACGTCATGATCGGCGCCAACGCCGTCGTGATCGAAGGCGTGCGCGTGGGCCGCGGCGCCGTCGTCGGTGCGGGCGCCATCGTCATCAAGGACGTGCCCGCTGGCGCCGTCGTGGTTGGCAACCCCGCCCGCATCATCAAGATGAAGGACGAAAAGACCGAGGCCAAGACCGCGCTCATCGACGCGCTGCGCACCCTCGACTAAACCTCCCGAGACAGTCCGCATCCCGAGGGGAGAGGCGTTACGACGCCCCTCCCCGATTGTTTGCGCCCCTCTTCGAACGTGATAGAATGCGATTCATTCTCAAGTCCTTTGGAACGCCAACATGATCCGCACCCGAATCGAAGTCCGCAACATGGCCTGCGAGATGTGCGAAGCCCACGTGATCGAGGCCGTCCGCAAGATCCTCTCGCACGGCGAGGCGAGGCGCATCAGGGCCTCCCACCGCAGGAACGAGGTGACGATCGAGAGCGAGGCGCCGCTCTCTGAAAGCCTCGTGCGCGAATGCATCAGGTCCATCGGCGAGACGGGCTATCCCACGGGCGCCGCCTCCTCCGAAGAGGTGAAGCAGGGCCTGCTCGCCCGACTCTTCGGCGGCTGAGCCCGCCTTCCCCTTCCCTGGCCGCAATTCGTCAGGTTTTCTCCGACATCAGACGCGAAACCGTGAGTTTTTTCGTGGAAATCATTTCTGTTTCACGGCATATGTAACAAAACCGCTTCAATAACCTTCGGCTTTTCGAGCTCTCCGTATAATAGCTTCACTCTTTTTCTACTCCTTCGGAATTAGTTCGAAATGCACAAGACCAAGCTCGTCCTCCTCACCGCCGCCGCGCTCCTCGCCATCACCTCCGGTGCCGAAGCCGCCAAGGTCAAGCGCTCCTCCGGCTTCTCCATGGGCCGTCCGGCCTCCGTGAAGCCCGTCCAGAAACCCGCCCCCGTCACGAATCCGGTTCCGGGCCGTCCCGCCGCCTCCACGCAGGCCGCCCCGCAGACGGCTCCCGCCGCCGCTCCGGCCAAGCAGGCCGCGCCGGCCGCCAATCAGGCGCCCGCCCAGCAGGCTGCGCCCGCCGCGAACGCCGCTCCCGCCCAGCCCCAGCAGCAGGGCGGCGGCTTCATGTCCAACATGATGGGTGCCGCCGCCGGCGCCGTTGCCGGCTCCATGATCGGCGAAGCCCTTTTCGGCGACGACAAGACCGCCCAGGCCCAGCAGCCGGCCGAAGCCCAGCAGCAGCCTGCTCCGCAGCCCGCCAAATAAGGCGCACGGCGCAACGCTCCTGACAAGAAGCCCGCAAGGTATGCCCTCGCGGGCTTTTCCATGCTCGGATACAATGGACGGACTGCAAACCCCAGAACTGATAACTGTTTTGTAAAACATGGGGAATCGTGTTAGTATGCGCTCATTATGAGCATATATAAGATCCTAAAAGTCGTTCAAAACGGTCACGATACTCAAGTGAAAATGACGTTTTGATAGAAAAGTCCGTGAAATACACGGACTTTTTCTTGCTTTCAATAGTGTACGTATGATAGAATATAAGGGCATTATTGGAGATACTCATGGGACGCCCTCTCACTGGAAAAACGCATGTCGGCATTCGCCGCGAAACCCGCTCGAATGGCGACGTCTACGTATACGAACGTGTGACTGGATATGATCCGAAAACTCAGAAAACAAAGACGCTCTCTACCCGACTTTTGGGCAAAATCCTGGCTGGGTCGACCGAAATGATCCCGACCCGCCCCAAAAAGAAGCGTTCCGAAGTTATCGAGGCACCCGTCCAGGCCGTCCGCACCCATGTCGGACTTCAAAAAATCCTCGAGTGGGCAGGTCATGAATCCGGTATTGATGCGGATCTCCAGAGGAGCTTCGAGATCGGCGACGCCCTCAAGTTGAGTTCGATCGCTCGGTACTGGGTCGCGACTGACGGTGACACGTTGCCGCGCATGGAATCATGGCAAGTAATGAATCCGCTACCGTACGGACACCCCATCACTCAGGATGTTTACGGCAAGCTGTTCGCCTCGGTTGGTCGAAATGAATCTGGAGTGCAGTCGTATTTTCAGTGCCGTGGACAAAGAGTCTCGTCGACGGGTTTGAATCTGGCGTTGGACACCACGACTTTCTCGACGTATTCGAAGAATCAAATTGAAGCGCGTCAGGGATTCAACAAGGATGGGGACGGGCTTGATACGATCAAGCTTCTCGTGCTGTACTCTGTGGAAAATCGTCAGCCCGTCGCTTTCAGCAAGCAGCCCGGGAACATCCCTGACAAGATCTCGCTCGCCAATGCGCTTCGACAGCTTGACATGCTCGATCTGGCGTCGCCGGTCATCGTGGCCGACAACGGGTTCTACAGTCAGGACAACATGACGCATTTTGCCCGCGAGCACACGAAGTTCTTGATGCTCGCCAACAGTACCGACAAGTGGGTTCGCTCGGAAATCGACGCCGCACGCGAAGAGCTCGGGCACTTCAGGAACGTCTGCCCGTTTGACGTCGATGTCAGCGGCGTCATGCGCCGCAGGCAGCACGGGTTCAGCATCGTGCGAAAACGCACGCGCGGGCATTTCGAAGCCGGGGAGACGGAATCGTTTACGCGACGCCTGTACGTCCATGTATTTCACAAACCGGAGGCTGCTCCGATTCAGGAGCGCAGGCTTCGCGAGAGCCTTTTCTCACTCAAGAAGGATCTGGAGGACGGCGTCGAGGAATTTCGGCCGGCTGCCCAGAAACAAATCGACAGCTACCTCACGGTGAAACGTACGGCCAAAGGCGTCAAGGTCGACTTCAAAATGGACGGGATCGAGGAAGCAAAGCGCTATTGGGGGTATTTCGTCCTTGTGAGCAATGAAATCAAGGATCCCTTCGACGCGCTGAAGGCATACCGTTCCCGTGAAAAGATCGAAGAGCTTTTCGCTACGTACAAGGACAGTTTTGATGGGCGAAAGCCGAGGACGTGGTATCCCGAGAATCTGTACGGCAGGCAATTTGCCCAATTCGTTGGTCTGGGCTACCACTGCTTCCTTGCGAAGAGAATCCTTGATGTGAAGAAGGCGCTCTCCGAAAAAGAAACCGAGGGAAAGACGAAGGAGGAGTTGAGTCTCGAAGCAAAGCTGCTCGCTTGGCTCAATCAGCACTCGCTCATTCAAATTTTGGACTGGTTCCGTTGTGTCGACTACATCGCCGCAACGGGGAATGCCAGTGCATCCAAATGGACAACGGAAACGACGAGACGCGACCAGCTCTTTCTCAAGATGTTGGGCGTGAAGTAATTCGTGGGGGCTTTAGACGACTTTAAGGATAAGATCGGTCAATTCGCTAAATTGGTTCGCCGAACACCGGCTACGATCCGCCGGTGGGAGGCCGAGGGAAAGATCACCAGCAAGCGTCTTCCTTCCGGACACAGGTATTTTGATGATTCAGACTTGCGTGCGGTGATGGGCGTCAAAGCTGAGCACCGGGTTACGGTTGTCTATTGCAGAGTCAGCTGCAAGGGTCAGAAGCCGGATTTGGATCGCCAGCTTGAGTCCATGCAGATGTGGGCGGTGGGCAGTGGAACGGTGGTCGATGAGTGGATTACGGAAATCGGCGGTGGCATGAATTTCAAGCGACCTAAGTTTCTGGCTCTTATAGACAGAATTTGCCGTGGTGAAATTAGCCGTCTGATCGTTGCCCATAAGGATCGACTGCTGCGCTTCGGCTTCGAACTCATTCGTCACATTTGTGACGAGCATGACTGCGAGCTCATTGGGGAGTGTCAGGATTTCTGTGTCTGGGGAGGTTATTCCAGGGGCAGCCCAACGAGGCTGCCCTTTGTTTTTTGTGATGCAGTATGCCAGACCTGATGCGATAGCGCGGGTAGTCTAATCATACCCCTTGTCTTACTCCATGGCACCTGTAAAGCGCTCGCCAAACAGCAGAGCGAACTGAGGCATGGCAGCAGACCACCTGGCTGTAGCACGCTTCCAGGAGGTCGTGAAATTCATGATAGCCAGGTAGATCAGCTTCCGGGCTGCGTCCTCACTAGGGAATAGAGTGCGCGTCTTGATCACCTTCCTGACAGCGCGGTTTAGCCCTTCAATCGCATTGGTCGTATAGATCAGTGTACGGATCTCTGGCGGGAACTGGAAGAACGGGATCACTTGCGCCCAGGCGCGTTCCCAGATCTGGATGATGGCTGGATACTTCTTGCCCATGTCCGTGCTTCCAAAACGCTCCAGAGCGCGTTCTGCAGCGTCGGCATCCACTGCCTGGTAGATGGGCTTCAGCTCCTTGCATACGGCCGCCCTGTCCTTCTGAGAGACGAATGAGGTGGATGCGCGGATAAGGTGGACGATGCAGGTCTGGTGGAGGGTCTGCGGATACACGGTTTCAAGAGCCTCCGTCATGCCCTTCAGGCCGTCCGTAACGGCGATGAGGATGTCCTCCACGCCTCGGGCCTTGAGCCCGTTGAACACGCTCGCCCAGAAGCTTGCGCCCTCGTTCTCGGCGATCCACATGCCCAGAACCTCACGCGTACCGTCCGTGCGAACACCAATCCCGAGATGAACAGCCATGTTCTTTACGGCTGCGCCGCTGCGGATTTTGACTCGAAGGGCGTCGAAGAAAGCGACGGGATACACACTTGCGAGCGGGCGATTCTGCCACTCCCGGACGTCCTCAAGCACTCTGTCAGTAACCTTGCTGACGTAGTCGGGGCTGATGTCCACCCCGTAGAGGTTGTCGATGAAGGCCTGGATGTCACGGGTGCTCATGCCCCTGGCGTACATGGCGATGATCTGCTCGTCCATCTTGCCGAACGAGCGGCTGTGCTTGGGCACGATGATCGGGTCGAAAGTGTTCTGTCGGTCGCGCGGAACGCTCAGCGGCAGAGGACCAAACTCGGTCTTCAGGGTCTTGTGGCTAAAGCCGTTGCGCTTGTTGGAAAGCTGGGGAAGCTCGTCAGCGGCGACCTCTTCAGGAGGCGTTTCAGTGGGCTGACAGCCTGTGAGATGGGCATCCATTTCTCCCTGCAGCATGGCTTCGACGAAGCGTTGGGAGAAGGTACGGACGGCCTCGGAGAAGGCTTCGGGGCCCAGCGGGCGGCCCGATGCTCGAAGCTCGGAAACGTACTGGTCGATATGGTTATCGAGGGGGTTGGTGGACTTCTTACGAGAATTGCGTTTGGTATTCGTGTTCATTGGATGCACCCGATTGGCGGGCTCCGATTATCCCATGGACACAAAATTTCTGACGCTCTCGCTCATTGTCGTCAACCAGATCAAACTTTCTCCGGAAAAAGAGATGGTTGACGACATGTTTGCCATTGTTCATACATTCAGCTGCCGACTTTATGGCATGCGCAAGTACGAAAAGAACCTAAAGGAAGATTACCCCGACGCAACCAAGACAACCGTTGAACTGGATTGATTTCTCATGAGCACCACCGTCACCATTACCCGCATCGTCTACGCAACAGCGACATCGAAGGAAGATTTCGATGCCCTTGCTCGTCATGCCAAAGCCGTCGGCTGGCTTAGAAAGGACTTGTGGCATCGTTTCGGCGGGAAGGCGATCATGCAGTTCCCTTTCAAGGATATCCGCTGCAAAACCACGCGCTTGTATGAAAATCTGAGTGAGATGGGCTTTGGAAAGATCGACGGCACTGTGCGCAATGAGTCGATCAAGGACATCCTCAACGACATCAAGGCCTGCAAGGCCGCGGCGATTGAAATGATGAAGGGGAGGATTTCGGCCCGTCTGGTTTCCGAAGGCATACCTGAGAAGAAGCGGAAGACTGAACTCTCCAAGAGGATGCGCTTGATTCAAACGGGAAGCTACGAGAAGGATCCATTTCTGCATCGTACGGTCAGGAACTGTTTCAAGCATGGTCAAGGACATGCCGACAATCAATTCGTTGTCCGCTCCGACAAGCACATTGAAGAAATCCGGATGATCAACGGCAGGAATGTGTTGGTCATCAAGCTTCGGCTCTGTGGTAAATATCTGGAATTGCACTGCAATTCCAACGGAACGAATGTGAATCTTGCAAACACGAATCTTCGCATCATTCTTGATCACGATCGAGTTTGCGTTCATTATGCGGCCACTAAAACATGTTCTCGTCCGTGCGGCACCAAGGAAGCCGGCATCGACAAGGGATATACGGAAGCGGTCGTTGACAGCAACAAGAAGCATTACGGAACGAATTTCGGAAAGATCCTGACGGAGTATTTCGATCGAAACGATCGGATCATGCGAAACCGCAACAAACTCTTCGCGCTCGCCCAAAAGCATGAGGCCAACGGCAATCATGAGAAGGCTCAACGGATTCGCGCCAACAATTTAGGGAAAATCAAAATTGAGGGAATGCGAGCGAGGTTTCGCAATCGCATCAAGGACATGGCATTCAAAACGGCTCATGCCCTGGCAGATGAATACGGGCATATCGTGTCGGAAGATCTGACATGGGGCATGTCGCCGAACAAATGGAGAAGTAAAGGAAAAACCTACAATCGCCGCATGAGCGGCTGGGCGAAGGGCTCCCTGACGGGGGCTCTGAAAACTGTTTTCCTGCAGCGCGGTGTTTATCACGATGAGGTGAACGCTGCGTACACATCGCAAATTGATAGTCGGACCAAGCGTCTTGAAGGCACGAGGAAAGGCGATCGTTTTACCGGCGTTGACGGGGTTGTGTTGCAGGCCGACGAGAATGCTGCTCTGAACATCCTGGACAGATTCTACGATACTCAAATTTCAAGGTACGCCACGAAAGAAGAGGTGAAGAGAATCCTGCTCGGACGTCTCTCCGGTGCAACTGAGCATCAATAGGCTCTAGTTGGGACATCGGCAGTGACTAACCTCACCGCCGATGCCGTCAACAGAGTGCAGATAAATCTAAATTAAGATGTGTGCTTTTGAACAACTTTTTTAGAACAGGATCCTCCGCCATGCTCTCCCCTTTCACCGTTCCCGCTCTTGAAGGCACCGCAGGTCCCGTGACGCTCAACGATCCGGTCTTCATCTCCGACCTGCACCTGAGCCACTCCGAGCCCGACACGATAAACGCCTTCCTGCGCTTTCTCGAACACGAGGCGGCCGAACATGCCGAGCTCCTCATCCTCGGGGACTTCTTCGACTACTGGATCGGCGACGACGCCTCCTACACGATGGCGGCCGTGGCCGATGCGCTTCGCGCCTACTCGGCCTCGCACGGGCTATACATCATGCACGGCAACCGCGACTTCATGATGGGCGAGCGCTTCGCGCGCGAGATCGGCGCGACGCTCCTCAGGGACCCCGCCGTCGGCGTGCTGCGCGGCGAGCGCATCCTTCTCTCCCACGGCGACCTCTGGTGCACGTTCGACGCCGACTACCAGAAGGTCCGACGCCGCGTACGCAGCGTCTGGTGGCAGTGGATCATGCTCAGGCTTCCCCTGAAAAAACGCCTGCAGGTGGCCGAGGACGCCCGCGCCCGCAGCCGCACCCGCAAGTCCGTCAAGGCCGCCTACATCACCGACGTCGACGAACGCGCCCTCGACGAGGCCGCCCGAAACCTCGAGGCCGCCGTCGTCATCCACGGACACACCCACCGTCCCGGCATCACCACGACCGCAGGCGGCGTCATCCGCGCCGTCCTCCCCGACTGGCACTTCGAGGAGGCGAACTGCATCCGCGGCGGCTGGATCGGCATCGAGGCCAATCGCCCCGTTCTACACCCCATGAAGTGACGGCTCTCACAGAACGCCCTACCGCCCAGGCCTTCTTATGCACACCGATCGCACAAACCGCTCACGGCTCATGAAAATCATCACCAAGACGGATCAACTGCATGCGATTTGCCCTCATGCGGAGTAGAATGAACGGGCATTCACCCGCAAAACACCTCCCCTGGAGCCGCATGTCCACATTTCTTTCGCTCTCCGACGACGACATCGAGCTGCTCAACCGGCAGTTCGGCCTGAAGCTCACCCGCGAGGAATGGAACAGAAGGCTCACCACCACGCCCACCTTCGCCTCGCTCGTGCGCTCCTACTTCGACTGGCACATCTCCGAACTCGCGGCGCTCGCCGCCAGGGACGATCGTCTGCCCGCCGGGATCAACGCAATCGACGCGCCCTTCCCGCCTACCGCACGGGGCGCATCCGAACCCGATGCCCGCCTTCGCGCCGCACGCTTCATGCTCGAGACGATCCGCCCGATCCCCGAGGACGGCGAAGCACGCGAAAAGCGCATCTCCCTTCTCACCGAGCCCCTTCATTCGGGTGCGCTTCCCGACGCCGCCTTCGTGCGACGCGTCCTCTATCTCGCCGGCCGCTGGTACCACCGCCCCGACCAAATGGATGCCGAGGGCGCCCTAATGCTTCGGAAGTACCTCCTTCGCGTCTGGCCCGAGTATGCGGGCGAACCCGTCACCACCAAGCTCATCCGCCTCTGGCGCACCTCCGAATACGTGATCGGTACCGTCACGGTCAACTCCACGCTCAACTGACGTTCTGCCGAAATCCTTCCGACAGAGCGCTCGCCCCGTTGCATATTGGATACATGGCCGTCCTCGCCGCCAACAATTCCGTCTTCATAGGACACTCCTCGCGGCTCTTCGTGCGATAATGGGCCGATCAAGAATTTCGGCATGATTTTCCACCGTTCGATGCCGAAGATATATAGCACGATATAACGTGCACGATCCAAGACTCAATTGACGCGTACGTTACCTCTTCTGTCGGAAACGTACGGATTTTCAGGCCCTCACTATGACTTCCACTGCTGAAGAAATGTTTGACGAAGCGAAGGCGCGGCTCAGGCGCCTCGAAGCCTCCCACGGCATCAGGATCCTCTATGCCTGCGAGGCGGGCAGCCGAAGCTGGGGCTTTCCGTCCCCGAGCTCGGACTACGACATCCGCTTCATCTACGTGCGTCCGCTCAAGAACTATCTGAAGCTCACGCCCCCGGCCGACACGATCACACTCGATCAGGACGGCGTGTGGGACATTTCGGGCTGGGATCTCAAGAAGTGCCTGATGCTCCTCAAGAAGGGCAACGTCTCGATCGTGCAGAGCCTCTACTCGCAGATCGTCTACCGCAATCATCCGCTCTTCCTCGCCGAGATGAGGAAGCTTCTGGACTACGGCGCCCCGCTGCCGCGCCTCTACTGGGCCTACCGCTCGATGGCGCAGTCCCATGTCTCGCACTTCCTGCTCGGCCACGAGACGATCGCCTACAAGCGCTTCCTCTACATCGTGCAGGGGCTCCTCGCCATGCGCTGGGTCGAGACCCGCAAGAGCATGCCGCCCGTGGTCTTCGAGCAACTCGCCGACGCGCTCGTCACGGACGAGGGCCTTCGCGCGGAGATCGAGACGCTTCTCAACATTCAGCGAAGCGCAGGCGCCCTTGAGGAAACGGGTCCCAAGACGCTCTTCCCCGGTGTGCTGAGCTTCATCGAGACGACGCTCGCACAGACGCAGCCGCCCGCCGACCAGGCGATCGACATCAACGAGGAAGTGCTCGACGACTTCTATCTCAAGTGGCTCGGCGTTCCGGGACTTTCGCACCCCGGCGCCTGATCCCGTCACCACACAAAACAGGAGGGCGCCTTGACCAAGGGCGCCCTTCTTCTCTTTCAACGGAGCAGTACATGCCGCGCAAATCCTCCACTTTGGATGAAGCCGTGATGCTCATCCAGATCCTCACCCGCATTCCAAAGGGCCGCCTCATCACGGCACAGCAGCTCAAGCAGGAGCTCGACGCCGCGGGCATTCCGATCCGGATCCGCACCCTGCAGCGCTATCTCAAGACCATGGCCTCGACGGACGTCTTCGGCATCGACTGCGACATGCGCTCCCGCCCCTACGGCTACAAGCAGAGCACGGCGGGCGGCACGCTCCTCTCGCAGCAGATGTCCGTGCACGAATGCCTGCTCCTGAGGCTCGCCCAGGAGCACATGCGCTTCATGATCCCGACGACGCTCTCGAAGTCCCTCTCGCCCCTGTTCGACATGGCCTCGCAGAAGTTCAACGAGACTCTCTCCGCCGCCCCGCGCAATGAGAAGGCCTGGCTCAAGAAGATCGCCGTCGTGGGAAGCTCCCTGCCGATGATGCCGCCGAAGATCTCCCGCACGATCTTCGAGGCCGTGAGCGAGGCGCTCTTTCGTGAACTCAAGCTCGAGATCGAGTACGACAGTGCTTCAGGCAAGCAGGTCAAAAGCCTCATCACCCCGCTCGGCCTCGTGCAGCAGGACGTTCGCCTCTACCTCGTCTGCATGTTCGACCGCTATGAGAACGTGCGCCACCTCGCGCTTCACCGCCTCACGAAGGCCCGCGTCACCGAATTTCAGGCCGAGCGTCCGAAGGACTTTTCGCTCGACTCCTACGTCAACTCGTGCCACTTCAACTACTCGGACGGCTCGGGCCGCAAGGTCGAGCTCTCCTTCCGCTTCACGAACGCCGTGACGGCCCTCAACCTCAACGAGACGCCCTTCAACAGGACGCAAAGGCTCGAGAAGCTCCCCGACGGAAGCTTCCACCTGAGCGTCATTCTGACCGACTCCCCCCTCATCGACGGCTGGATCGCCGTCTGGAAGGACAAGGCGGGCATCTCCGAGCTGACCCGAACGCCCGTCACAGGCAGCGGCATCGCACCACAGGATTATTGACATGGACAGAAGAACGCTTCTCGGCGCCCTCGGCCTTGCCCTTGCGGCGCCTCTTGGCAGCGCACTCGCCGCCGAGCCTCCGAAGTACACGAGGCCCGGCCGCGTCTACAACCAGAACGGTGCCTACGAGGGCCGCATGGACTCGAGCGGACGCATGTACGACCAGTCGGGCCGCTACGTCGGGCGCGAGGATTCGAGCGGACGACGCTACGACGCCTCCGGCCGCTACCAGGGCCGAACCGACGCCGACGGGCGCCGCTACGACAGCTCCGGACGCTATCAGGGACACCAGGACTCAAGCGGACGCTGGTACGACCAGTCCGGCCGCTACCAGGGACGCGAGTCCCGCGACGGCAGCCGCTACGACAGCTCCGGACGCTATCAGGGCAGGACCCGCTGACGGCCGCTCACCTGCCCAAAACTCACGCACCTCGAAAAACCGCTATTCAGTAGCAGAATGGCGGTTTTGTTGTCTTGACGCCCGTCAATTAGAGTGGTTTTCTTTGCGCATTCGGTTCGCGCCCGCCTGCTCCCCGACGTCTATTCTTGAATAGATGCACATGTTCCTCCTTCAGCAGGAGGACCTTTTCACAGAAACAGCCGCAGGAAGCCTCCGAATTCATTCGGACGGAGGAATGCGGCAAACCTCTCTCTTCCGATCTATTTGGTTGTCCCCGATGAAAGGCGTGTGTCTTTCCACCCCCTGTGCTAAGGTACTCCCATGAGCACGAAATCCTTCATCATCAGTCTTCC
Organism: Sutterella wadsworthensis 2_1_59BFAA; assembly: GCF_000297775.1. Classification (GTDB taxonomy): domain Bacteria; phylum Pseudomonadota; class Gammaproteobacteria; order Burkholderiales; family Burkholderiaceae_F; genus Sutterella; species Sutterella wadsworthensis_A. Next base: position 10,548 of record NZ_JH815520.1, on the reverse strand, counting down.
GATCATCACCGGAGATCAAGACCGCCGTCGGCTGCGGAAGAGCTTCAGCTTCGGCTGCAACCTTCAGAACGCCGTCATGGGCGGTGGATGGGATCGTGTGCTGCAGATGCGTGCCACAGCTGAGTGGCAGGCCACAAGGGCCATGCCGAAAGGCAGAGAAAGAACCAAGGCTTTCCGCGATCTTCGCGTGCGGTTCCGCTTGAGCGAGTACGACTTTCATGCCGACGTCGCCATGCACCGCAAGGCTTCGGGACGCGGCCACCTGCTCGGCATCAACGAATGTCAAAAGCTCGCTTCGAGAGCGTGGATCTCGGTGGAACGCCACCTCTACAACGGCGGCTCTCCGAGGTTCATCAGTTCTCGACGCGGACTGCATTCGATCGAAGGGAAGACCAATCGCACCGGCATCATCTGGAAAGCAGATCAGCAGTGCGTAACCGTCTGCAAGCGAGTGTACCGTGTTCGCGTTGACAAGCGCGACGACTGGCTCACCCGGGCTTTGCAGGATCAGACGGATCCCACAAAGCCCAGAAAAGTGAAGTACTGTCGGATCGTGCGTGAAATGCGCAAGGGCAAGGAGCGCTTTCTCCTGCAACTTGTTGCCGAAGGAACAAGCCCTCTGAAGCACGCCTACGCCGGCAAGGATCTGCGCATGGCCATTGATCCGGGACTCGGGTCGCTCACCTATGCGACTGAGGACGGGACAATTGCCAAAGTGCAGATCGCGCCGAGTGCGGACACGGATCACCGTGCCGTGCGCAAGCTTCAGCGTGCGATGGAGCGCAGCCGCCAAGCGACGAATCCCGACAACTACGAAACGGTTGAGGTGGTTCGTCACGGCAAGAAGCATAAGTCTCTGAAGGTGAAGTCCGGAAGGCTTCAGTGGCGTTTCTCGAAGCGCTATGAAAGTCTGCGGGCAGAACTAGCGGAGATTTTTCGTCTTTCGGCCGCAACTCGCAAGCGCGAGCGCGGCGAGGTCTGCAACTGGCTTCTCGGCCATGCGGGCAGCATCATTGTGGAGGACAACTCCTTCAAGGCGTTCCAAAAAGGACATTTTGGCAAGTCCATCAGGCGACATGCTCCGGCGGCGTTCTACACCCAACTGACAAGCAAGGCTGAAAGCGCCGGTTTGCAGGTAACGGTTGTATCGCCAAGGAAGCTCAAGCCCTCTCAGCACAATCTGCTGACGGACACGTTTGTCAAGCACGAACTTTGGGAGCGCTGCGTACTATTGGGCAACGATGACGACGATCGCTGGATCGACCGCGATGCGGCGGCTTGTCTGAATCTGTTGTACGCAGATCTTGAAAAACAAACCTACGCCCCGGAACGGATCCGTGAGGCCGTTCTAGCCGGAGTAACAGCCTGGCTTGACGCCGGTGTCGTAGTCATTCAAGCCCGAGAAGGGATCACCGAGCGCGAGTTCGGGAGGTTCCGACGGCGGGGGATTCCGTCCTCCACCGTACAAGGGTTGCGTCAGCAAGGATTTCGTGGTCGGAGTGACAGCAAATCGGGGGCAACCCCGAGGCGAAAAGCCTCGACTGTATCGAAACCCTCCCACTTCAGTGGCGAGGTTGTTTAGAAAAGAAGAAGGAGTCAGACATGACAGACATCTTCCGCCGCAGGCTCTTTGGCGCAGCAGCAGCCACGGGCCTCGCCGCCGTTCCCGCACATGCCGCCCGCGTTGACGCGGACGAAGAGCTTCTGAAGAAGGACTATCCCGCCGGCCGCAGGAGCGCAGCCCTCGGCCAGCCCGCTCCGATGCCCGAACCCGAAGCGAGGCTCTCCGGCACGTACGACCTCGGTGCGTCCACGCTCAACGAAGGCGAAGTGATCAACGCCTCCCGCTGGGGCGTCGTCTACGCGCATGTTCAGGGCGGCAAGATGACGCATCTGCGTCCGTTCGAGTTCGACTATGCGCCGAGTCCCAATCTCATCTCTGCCATCTTCCGTACTCGCCGTCTCGCATCCGTCAGCCGATGGTTCGCGAAGGCTGGCTCAAGAACGGCCCGAAGAGCCGTCGCAGCCGCGGCGAAGAGAAGTTCGTGCCCGTCTCCTGAGAAAAGGCACTCGACCTCGTGGCAGGCGAAATGAAGCGCGTCTACAAGGACTACGGTCCGAGCGCCGTCTTCACGGCTGGATGAGCACGGGCCGCGTCAACGCCGCCATCAACCTGCAGCAGCGTCTCCTCAACCTCTGCGGCGGCTTCATCCAGTGTGAGAACTCCTACTCGACGGCCGCCATCAGCAAGATTCTTCCGTACGTCGTCGGCACGGGCGATCCGCGCTCCACGTCCTGGGACGTCGTGATCGGGCACAGCGAGCGCGTGGTCTTCTGGGGTTGCGACCCGCTGGTGACGAACGACATCGACTGGCACACGACGATTCACAATGCTGCGGGCTACATTCGTGCGCTGCGCGACAAGGGCGTCACGACCATCTCGATCAATCCCGTCCAGACCGACACGGCCGAATACCTCGGAAGCGAATGGATCGCGCCGCGTCCCGGCACGGACTGCGCCATGATGCTCGGCATGATGCACGAGCTCGAAGCCACGGGCAAGGCCGACCACGCCTTCCTTGAGAAGTGCTGCAGCGGCTGTAAGGAGCTTCGCGCCTACATCATGGGCGATGAGGACGGCGTCGCCAAGACGCCCGAATGGGCCGCCGAAAAGACAGGCGTGCCCGCCGATCGCATCCGCAAGCTTGCGCACGACCTGCATGAGCACCGCACGATGCTCATGGTCGGCTGGGGCATCCAACGCATTCAGTACGGCGAACAGCCTCACTGGATGGCCTTCGCGCTCGCGAGCGTTCTGGGCCAGATCGGCCTGCCGGGCGGCGGCATCGGCACGAACTACCAGTATTCGAGCGGCGGCGCTCCGTTGGCAAAGGGCCCGTTCCTTGCGGGCGTTCCCGCCAAGGTGAAGCCGGCGCTTCCGTTCAACGAAAACTGGAAGGGTTCAACCACGATTCCGGTCGCGCGCTTCGTCGAATGCTTCCTCAATCCGGGCAAGACCATCGACTTCAACGGCCGCAAGGTCACGTATCCTGAAGTCAAGCTTGTGATGTGGGCGGGCGGCAATCCCTTCGCGCACCAGCCCGACACGATGAAGCTCGAGCGTGCCTGGAAGGAGCCCGAAACGGTCGTCGTCACCGACACGGTCTGGACCGCTACGGCCCGCCACGCCGACATCGTGCTTCCCGCCTGCACGACCTTCGAGCACAACGACATCACGAGCATCGGCACCTACACGAACGACGGCTTCGTCGCCATGAAGCAGGCCATCGAACCGCGCTTCGAGTCCCGCTCCGACTACTGGATCTTCACCGAGCTCGCCAAGCGTCTCGGCGTCGAGTCCCAGTACACGGAAGGACTCGACGAAATGGGCTGGATCCGCCGCCTCTACGAAGGCGCCATGAAGATGGGCAGGGCCGGCAAGATCGCCATGCCCGACTTCGACGAATTCTGGAAGAAGGGCTACGTCATGTTTGACGTCGCCGACAAGGACCGCAACTACGTCGCCTTCGAGGCCTTCCGCAAGGACCCGAAGGCCAATGCACTCTCGACCGAAAGCGGTCTCATCCAGCTCTACTCGCCGAAGATCGCGAGCTACGGCTATGACGACTGCAAGGGGCATCCGTGCTTCTTCGAGCCGACCGAAGGCGTCTCCAGAGCCACCAAGGACGCGCCTCTCGCCCTCATGGCCTGCAAGAGCCGCTACCGCATGCACAGCCAGCTCGACGGCACGGTGAGCCACGACTTCGCCAACATCGAGGACCGCGAGCCGCTCTGGATCCATCCCGATGACGCCGCCGCACGCGGCATCAGGAACGGCGACATCGTGCTCGTCTCCAACAAGCGCGGCGCAGCGCTTGCGGGCGCCTATGTGACGGAGCGCATCCTCAAGGGCGTCGTCGTCCTCCACCACGGCGCCTGGTTCGATCCGCAGGACGTCAAGGGCCGCCGCATCGACGTGCACGGCAACTCCAACACGCTCACGATGGACGAGCCCACCTCGAAGCTCGCTTGCGGCAACATCGCCTCGACGGCCAACGTCGAAGTGTCCAAGTGGACGGGCGAGCTGCCCGACGTCAGCGTCTACCGCGAACCGCGCATCGTGCGTTGATGCTTCGACTTGACTGACGCATGAGAAAAAACGCCGGATTCTCCTTCGGGGGATCCGGCGCTTTATTTTGGCCCGCAGCCCAATCGAACCGGGCGGCATGCACAAAACGATGAAAGGGAAAAAACCCGCGGCATGCAGGCTGATGTGGTCCCCGATTCTTGGACAAAGAATTGGGGACCATCTGTATGGGACATAAATGGAAGGGAACAGTTGAAGCTAGAAAGCTGAGGTTTCTCGAGCTCTATGAGGATGGCGCAAGCTATCAAGAGATAATGACCCAGCTTGGGCTGGATGAGCATGATCTTAGGGATTGGCGCGCTACAATTCGTATTTTGGGCGTTTCTCGATTTCTAATGTCACATACCGTCAAAACGACATATTCCTACGAAACCAAGCTGGCAGCAGTCAAAGCTCGCATTGAAGATCAGGTCTCGTACCAAGACATCTTGGCTGCATATGGCGTTGCTCCCAAGCTTCTTCGACGTTGGTGCAAGATTTATAGTGAACATGGCGAAGCAGGTCTGCAACCGAAGAAAAGGGGACGTCAGTTAGGGGCCAAGCAGAAGCCCGTGCAAGAGTTGACCCCCATGGAGAAGCTGGAACTTCGTATCAAGCAACTTGAAGCGGAGAATGCCATCTTAAAAAAAGTCGCGGCCCTGAAAGATTGGCGAAACTGAGCAATCGAGAGAAAGCAGAGATCGTTTATTCTCTTTCAGGGCAACATGATCTTGATCTTCTGTTGAAGATCATTGGGTTGCCCCGGTCGAGCTACTACTATGCCCGTAAACATCCGAAGGCAGCTACACGCCCGGACGTTCATGAGAAGGTCAAGGAAATCTTCAACCGCACGTCAAATGGTTGCGGCCATCGCCAGATCTTCATGCGTTTACGTCGTGAGTTCAACATCGTCATCGCGAAAAAGACGGTATTGAAGGTAATGCGAGAATTGGGGTTGATCTGTAAGATTAGGCGACAGGGGTTTGGAAAGTACAGCTCTTATAAAGGCGACAATCGTACCGTTCCCAATCTCTTGGCACGCGATTTCAAAACAGCCTGCCCCTTCACGAAGATCGGTACCGATGTGACAGAGTTCGCTTTGTCCTTCGGTAAGGTATACCTCGCTCAGGTCGTTGACTTTTACTCCAATGAGATTCTGGCTTTCTCCATCAGTCGATCGCCCAACATGGATCAGCAAGAAGAGATGTTCGACGCGTTGGTGAAGGCGTTACCCCTTGGGGCTAGTCCCATCCTTCACAGCGATATGGGATGGCAATATCAGAATCCTGATTGGATTAAATGGACCAAGGAGCACAACGTCACGCGAAGCATGTCTCGCAAGGGTAACTGTTTGGACAATGCGGCAACAGAGCAGGCATTTGGCCATATGAAGGACGAGTTCTTCAGGGGGCAGTGCTGGGATAGCTTTGACGCCTTCAAGAGCGATCTGACGGCTTATATCGCCCATTGGAACACGAAGAGACCTCAGGAGCGTTTGGATGGATACGCACCATCCGAGTACCGTCAGCGTTATGTTAAAGCGGAATAAGAGCGTTCTCAGCGGTCTGAGAGCGATGAGTCGGGTCAAGGGTTGACCGAAGAAGTTGGAGGGGCCCTTTGGGAGGATCTAAGTTGTTCGGTCGTCCCTTGACGCGCCCCAGATAAAATACGCTATCGGCGTAGCCGGGACTTGCTTGTCCCGGCTATGCCAAGCGGCGAGCGTTAAAATCGGCCGCACTCAACTTGGAGTTTATTTTGTAGTCCAAGTTTCGGGGTCCAGATCAGGCCTGCGGGGCTTTTTCATTTATGAACGGGAAATCGACCGCGCGCGATGAGATGTTTCGTCAGAATTCCTCACCGTCGGCAGCGAATTCAATTTCCTTCAATTGAGCGAATCTCAATCTTCCTTGTTGACGAGGAAGTCACTGCGATTGCCGCCATTGGCCTCGTGCTCCTTGATCCAGTTGGGCGTGCGGCCGTGGCCGGTCCAGGTCTTGTCGCCGAAGGCGTACATGACGGGGCCGGCGGAGCGCTTGGCGCGAGGCTTGGCACCGGGTTCGGGGAAGCGCACGTCGGATGCCGTGATGTTGAAGAGATTGATGAGAGTCTGGACCTCGGCGATGGCTTCCTTGACAGCGGCGGCACGGGTCTCCTCGAGCTCACGCTCCATGGACTGGATCTGAGCAACCTTTTCCTTGATGGACATGTCTGAACTCCTGATTGCGCCGGCAGATTCCGGCGCGGGAAAGGCCTTTGAGAAAGCCCGATTGATTTAATTTGAATTCAGTATAAATAAATTCGGGGGACTTTGCAAATACTCAAAACATCCCGGTCAATGCAATTCATTCCGCAAAAGGCGAGGTTTTTCGCCATATTCCCGTTCGAAAGCTGCGATTTGCGTCCCTCATCACCCGCTTGCTGTCCGAATGATGTCCGCATGGGCCGGACGAATCGATTGCTTCTGTGACTGCTCCCCGTCCGATTTGTAACAAATCGGGCGAGGCTTCCTGCTTCTTCAACACAGCCCGGACGATCGTTCGGGTCTTACATGTCTCCACAGGCTTTGGCTCGTGACGTTACGAGCGCAAGACGGTCAGCCCAGCCGCCTTCAACATTCTTATGCCTTCCTGTTTGATATTCAGAGAGGCGTTTATGTCTCGGTCATGATGAGCGCCGCAATGCGGACACGTCCAGCTGCGTGTTGCAAGGCTCAATTCCTTGAGCTTGTGACCGCAGGAGGAACACGTCTTCGAAGACGGAAAGAAGGTGCCGATCTTTGCAAAGATTCTGCCTTCATGCTTCGCCTTGTATTCGCACTGGCGCATGAATTCAGCCCATCCCGCATCGGCAATCGCCTTTGCCAGATGGTGATTCTTCATCATACCTTGAATTTTCAAAGTCTCGAAAATCAGCGCTTGGTTATCGTTCACCAATCGTCGAGATGTCTTGTGAAGGAAGTCGCTGCGGCGGCGCTTCACCTTGCGGTGCAGTCGCGCCAGACGCTTGCGGGCCTTTTCACGATTCTTGCTACCTTTCTGCTTTCTTGAGAAGGCGCGTTGCGCCTTCTTAAGCTTCTTTTCGGCGCTCTTGAGAGCCTTGGGAGACTTGATCTTTTCACCGTCGGAACATGTGCCGAAGGTCTCAATGCCGACGTCGACGCCTACCGTCTTGGTCTGGCGAACGCATGTCGCAGGTACGGCTTCGGTGAGGCCGTCCTCGTAGAGAACGGAAGCCCAGTAGTCGCCGCAGGCATCCATCGAGAGCGTGATGCTCTTGACCTTGCCTTCGATCTTCCGATGCATGACGGCCTTGATCTTCTTCATCTTCGGCACCTTGACGAAGTCGTCGCCTGCCGAAACGCCGGTGCAATGGTAGCTGGACTGTTCGCCGC
>NZ_JH815520.1:0-511 GCF_000297775.1 Sutterella wadsworthensis 2_1_59BFAA | reverse complement strand
AGGAAAGGTATTGCTATTTGATTATATGAGGCTTCCTATTTTGGCGTATGCCTCGCATTTTGCTGTCTTTTCCGCCATTCCTCCCCGCCTCACAGAGGCGAGGATTCCTGGCGGATTTGGCTGAAAACGGAACGGATGCCGCAGCGGGCGGCACGGGCGCAGGAACGGGCAGCCGCTGCAGTTGATGCAGGCGATCCTCAGGAAGCGCGCACAAGCGCAGGCTTTCAGTTCCGTACGCGTACGCCGGGAAAGCGTCCGCAGCCATCATGACAGCGCGAGGTGGGACTCGAATGGCCGCTCGGAACCCGGGGAGTGCGGTCGAGGGAAAAGTCCTCGGGAGGCCGGGAGGAGAACCTGGGCCTCCCCGTGCATACACGGTTCGGCGGATGGCGGCTGCGCGGACTTTTCAGGCTGATAAAGCAAAAACCCCGATCTCTTTCGAAACCGGGGTTCTTGGAATGGTGAGCCTGACGATGTCCTACTTTCACTGGAAATACAACCAACTATCATC
>NZ_JH815519.1:153835-217692 GCF_000297775.1 Sutterella wadsworthensis 2_1_59BFAA | reverse complement strand
TGGTCTGCTGCCATGCCTCAGTTCGCTCTGCTGTTTGGCGAGCGCTTTACAGGTGCCATGGAGTAAGACAAGGGGTATGATTAGACTACCCGCGCTATCGCATCAGGTCTGGCATACTGCATCACAAAAAACAAAGGGCAGCCTCGTTGGGCTGCCCCTGGAATAACCTCCCCAGACACAGAAATCCTGACACTCCCCGTGATCTTCGCGTGCGGTTCCGCTTGAGCGAGCATGACTTTCATGCCGACGTCGCCAAGCACCACAAGGCTTCGGGACGCGGCCACCTGCTCGGCATCAACGAGGGTCAAAAACTCGCTTCGAGAGCGTGGATCTCGGTGGAACGCCACCTCTACAACGGCGGCTCTCCGAGGTTCATCAGCTCTCGACGCGGACTGCATTCGATCGAAGGGAAGACCAATCGCACCGGCATCATCTGGAAAGCAGATCAGCAGTGCGTAACCGTCTGCAAGCACGTGTACCGTGTTCGCGTTGACAAGCGCGACGACTGGCTCACCCGGGCTTTGCAGGATCCGACGGATCCCACAAAGCCCAGAAAAGTGAAATACTGTCGGATCGTGCGTGAAATGCGCAAAGGCAAGGAGCGCTTTTTCCTTCAGCTCGTTGCCGAAGGGTCAAGCCCCCTGAAGCACGCCTACGCCGGCAAGGATCTGCGCATGGCCATTGATCCGGGACTCGGTTCGCTCACCTATGCGACTGAGGACGGGACAATTGCCAAAGTGCAGATCGCGCCGAGCGCGGACACGGATCACCGTGCCGTGCGCAAGCTTCAGCGTGCGATGGAGCGCAGCCGCCAAGCGACGAATCCCGACAACTACGAAACGGTTGAGGTGGTTCGTCACGGCAAGAAGCACAAGTCTCTGAAGGTGAAGTCCGGAAGGCTTCAGTGGCGTTTCTCGAAGCGCTACGAAAAACTCCGGTCTGAACTTGCGGAGATGCTTCGTCTTTGCGCCGCCACGCGAAAGCGCGAGCACGGTGAAGTCTGCAACTGGCTTCTCGGCCATGCGGGCCACATCATTGTGGAGGACAACAGTTATAAGGCGTTCCAGAGGGGACGGTTCGGCAAGACCATCGGGCGACATGCGCCGGCAGCGTTATACGCACAACTGACGAACAAGGCTGAAAGCGCCGGTTTGTTGGTGGAAGTCGTATCGCCAAAGAAGCTCAAGCCCACGCAGCACAATCTGCTGACGGGCCAATTTGTCAAGCACGAACTTTGGGAGCGCCGCGTACGATTGGGCAACGATGAGGACGATCGCTGGATCGACCGCGATGCGGCGGCTTGTCTGAATCTGTTGTACGCAGATCTTGAAAAACAAACCTACGCCCCGGAACGGATCCGTGAGGCCGTTCCAGCCGGAGTAACAGCCTGGCTTGACGCCGGTGTCGTAGTCATTCAAACCCGAAAAGGGATTACCGAGCGCGAGTTCGGGAGGTTCCGACGGCGGGGGATTCCGTCCCTTACCGTACAAGGGCTGCGTCAGCAAGGATTTCGTGGTCGGAGTGACAGCAAATCGGGGACAACCCCGAGGCGAAAAGCCTCGACTGTATCGAAACCCTCCCACTTCAGTGGTGAGGTTGTTTAGCCTGAGCTCTTCGGAGTTTTCTCCTGTCAGTAGAGCTGCACGACGCGGTATGGCTCGGCGTCCCTGATGAAGGGGCCGATGGCTGCGCTCCTGAGCTCCTTGCAGTGCTTCTTCACGATCTCTGCGACCTCCTGGCCGAAGGGTTCGACGTCGATCTTGCGGGCGCGGCGACGGAGGTACTTGGCGATGCTCTGGCTGGCGGCGTAGTCGGATCCTGCGGCCTTGAAGAATTCGTTGATGAAGAGCGCGAGGATGAGCGGCGTGTCGACATTCCTGTCCGCCTTGAAGCTGTTGAGGTCAGCGCAGAGATTCGCGTCGAACCCCAGGGACCTGAGGCCGTTGACGGACTGGGGATGAAGCTCGCGGGGCAGGAAGCGCAGGTTGTTGAGAAGCTGTTCGGAGCGGGTGGGGAGCGTGGCGCGGAGCATGAGCTCCATGGGAAGCGTGATGTTTGACATGGCGGACTGAAACGGAAGTACGGAACTCGAACGAATGTTGACGGCGAGGGCGCGCTGCAACGCGATGCTTCGCCTTGGATTCGAGTATGGGGCAGTTCGCCGAAGGACATCGAACTATTTGAAGGTTGCATGACCTGCGCCAAAAGTGCCGTATCAGAATCGTGAAATGATCCTGTGAAAAGTGCGGGTTTTGTCGATAAAACTGTTGCGCCACAATGGTTTTGGTGGTGTTTCCACTGGATCATGCCGATGCACGACATTCCGTCGTCCCTTTTCTAGGTTGTTTGCAGTAGAGCGAAAAGTGCGATCTTAAGGTAGAATCGTCGGTACTTCGCCGGATCCGCGGGAACCGGCAGGGCTTCCAGAACAAGACATGCAGTCGGGGCACCGGATCCTCTCCGGTCAACTTCCTTTCAACGCCCTCGCATGCCGGAGGCTTTTGTCCTGTTTCTCATTATTCAAGGTGGATTAATCATGAAATTCAAGCTTTTCGCTTCTGTGTGCGTGGCTGCCGGCCTCGCCTTCGGTCTTGCCGGCTGCGGTGACGACAATGCTCCCAAGAGCGGCGACGCCAAGACCCTCACGGTCGGTGCGAGCCCCGTTCCGCACGCGGACATTCTGAATCTCATCGCCCCGCAGCTCCAGAAGGAGGGCATCACGCTCAAGGTGATCGAGTTCTCCGACTACATTCAGCCGAACCTCTCGCTCAACGACAAGGAGCTTGACGCCAACTTCTTCCAACACAAGCCCTATCTCGACTCCTTCAGCAAGGACCGCGGCCTCAAGCTCACGAGCCTCGTCGCCGTTCACATCGAGCCGATGGGCGTGTACTCCCACAAGGTGAAGAACGTTGCCGACGTTGCCGAGGGCTCTGAAGTCGCCATTCCGAACGACCCGACCAACGGCGGCCGCGCCCTCAAGGTGCTCGAGACGGCCGGCCTCATCAAGGTTCGTCCTGAAGCCGGCGTGACGGCCACGATCAACGACGTGGTCGACAATCCCAAGAAGATCAAGTTCCGCGAGATCGAGGCCGCCCAGCTTCCGCGCGCCCTTGACGATGTCGCGCTCGCCGTCATCAACTCCAACTACGCCCTGGGCGCCGGTCTCAACCCGGTGAAGGACGCCCTTGCCATCGAAAGCAAGGATTCGCCCTACGCCAACATCGTGGCCATCCGCACGGGTGACGACAGCCGCGCCGAGATCCAGAAGCTCAAGGCCGCTCTGACGTCCGCCGAAGTCAAGAAGTTCATCGAAACCGAATACAAGGGTGCCGTGGTTCCGGCCTTCTGATCCCGGCATTGAACCTCTGAACAATCAGGGCCCGCCGCAGCATCGTCTGCAGGCGGGCCTTTTTCTTTCCGGGCGCGCCTATTCGTCGGCGGGCGGCTTCATCGAGCAGCAGGACTTCCGGTTTCTTTTCGCCAGATAGGCGTCGCCCCAGCGGTACATGGCCGTGAGAATGGGTTTGATGCTCTCGCCCGTGGGCGTGAGCGCGTAGTCGACACGAGGCGGAACGACGGGCCAGACGGTGCGCGAGACGAGGCCGTCCGCCTCGAGTTCGCGAAGCTGCTGCGTGAGCATCTTGGGCGTGGCGTCGGGCACGGCCTTTCGCAGCGCCGAGTAGCGCATCGTGCCTTCGAGCAGGTTCCAGAGAATGAGTGCCTTCCACTTGCCGCCGATGAGGCTGAGCGTGAGCGCGACGGGACAGAGCACTTCTTCTGCAGGGGTTTTGTCGGTCATGACGGTATCCTTTTGGGTACTGGATATCAAAATTGTACGTTCTTGCGAAAAGGAACTTGTCAAGGATACACTCCCTGAACCGAATAATCATTCTCATTCAGAACGATGGAAACCAGACAGTTCAACGTGACGGGCATGAGTTGCGCGGCCTGCTCGAGCCGCGTGGAGAAGGCCGTGTGCGCCCTTCGCGGCGTGAGTGCGGCCGAGGTGAACCTGCTCACGAATTCGCTCAAGGCGACGTTTGACGAAGGCGTGCTCGGCGTCGAGGACATCGAGCGTGCGGTGGAAGATGCGGGCTACGGGGCGAGCGAGAAGGGCTTTGCGGGGCGAGGGAGGACTGCGGCCGCGACGGCGCCCGAGGCGGACGCGGAGGCGGCGGCCGAAGCCGTGCGCGTGCGCCTCATCTGGTCCTTTGCGCTGCTCGCACCCCTCATGTGGCTTTCGATGGGGCCGATGGCGGGCCTGCCCGTGCCCGTCATGCTCACGGGGGCGCAGGGCGCTCCGATGATGGCCTTCACGCAGTTCCTGCTCACGCTGCCCATCGTGCTTCTCAACCGCCGCTACTTCACGGGCGGCCTCAGGGCGCTCGTCAACCGCGCGCCCAACATGGACAGCCTCATCGCGGTTGGATCGGGCACAGCGCTGCTCTTTGGCGTCTACGTGATCTACAGGCTTCTTGCGGCCCAGGCTGCGGGTGACGAAGCGGCGCTCCACCACTTTGCGCACAGCCTCTACTTCGAGGGGGCGGCGACGATCGTCACGCTCATTTCGCTCGGCAAGTTCTTCGAGGCGCGCGCCAAGCGCCGCACGACCGAGGCGGTGACGGCGCTCATGAAGCTTGCGCCGCCGACGGCCCTCGTGGTGAGGGACGGCGCGGAGGTCCGCATTGGAACGGATGAGGTCGCCTCGGGTGACATCGTCGTCGTGAAGACAGGCGAGACGGTGCCCGTCGACGGCGTGATTCTGGAGGGAACTGCGCTTCTGAACGAGTCGGCCCTTACGGGCGAGAGCCTTCCCGTGACGAGAGGGCCGGGCGAGGCCGTGACGGGCGTGACGCTTCTGGCGGCGGGCGCCTTCAGAATGCGCGCCACGCGCGTGGGCGACGACACGGTGCTGGCGGGCATCATCAGGCTCGTTGAGGAGGCGACGGCCTCGAAGGCTCCCGTGGCGAGGCTTGCCGACAAGGTGAGCGGCATCTTCGTGCCTGTCGTGATGACAATCGCTCTGGTGTCGGGCCTTGTCTGGTACTGGATCGGCGGAGACCTAGAGTTCGCGCTCAACGCCGCGGTGAGCGTCCTCGTCATTTCCTGCCCGTGCGCACTCGGACTGGCGACGCCCACGGCCGTCATGGTCGGCATGGGCCGAGGCGCAGGCATGGGCGTTCTCTTCAAGAGCGCCGAGGCGCTCGAGGTCTTCTCCGGGCTCAAGACCGTCGTCTTCGACAAGACGGGCACGCTCACCGAGGGCAGGCCCGTCGTCACGAAGGTGGCGGCAGCGGTGCCCGGACTCGAAACCGTGGTGATGCTCGTCGCAGCCGCGCTTGAAAAGCCCTCCGAGCATCCGCTCGCGCAGGCGGTGCTCGCCGAGGCCGAGGCGAGGGGACTGACCGCGCAGGATGTCGATGAGTTCGAGCAGATTCCGGGCGGCGGCCTCAGGGGCCTGATGTCGGGCACGCCGGTGGCGGCGGGCAACGCCCGTCTCATGGAGACGCTCGGCCTTGAGGTGCCCGAGGCGCTTTCCGCGCTCGCACTCGCAGAGGCCTCGCAGGGCGCGACGCCGCTCTTCATTGCTTCGGCAGGGAGCGTTATCGGCATCATCGCCGTCGCCGACAGGGTGAGGCCCGAATCGAGGGCCGCCGTCTCGGCGCTGCGCGGACGCGGCCTCAGGGTCGTGATGCTCACGGGCGACAACCGCCGCACGGCCGAGGCCGTCGGCGCAAGGCTCGGCATTGCGTCCGAGGACATCGTCGCCGACGTGAGGCCCGCCGAAAAGGCCGCGCACGTGAAGGCGCTTCAGGCCGACGGACCGTGCGCCATGGTGGGCGACGGCGTCAATGACGCGCCTGCGCTCGCCCAAGCCGATGCGGGCGTTGCAGTGGGCGGCGGCACGGATGCCGCGCGCGCGAGCGCCGACGTCGTCCTCATGCGCGATTCGCCCGAGGGCGTCGTGGGCGCAGTGGATCTTTCCCGCGCCGTCATGCGCAACATCAGGCAGAACCTCTTCTGGGCGTTTGCCTACAATGTGATCGGTATTCCGATCGCGGCAGGCGTCCTCTATCCCATGTTCGGTCTCCTCCTCAATCCGATGATTGCGGCGGCGGCCATGAGCATGAGCTCGGTGAGCGTCGTCACGAACGCGCTTCGCCTCCGATTCTTCAAGGCGCCCGTCCTCGTCTCCGACAGCGGGACGGACGGCGCATCCACTACAGGGAGTTCCATGATGGAAAAGGTGATTCACATTGAAGGCATGCACTGCGGTCACTGCACGGCCGCTGTCGAGAAGGCGCTTCGCGCGCTGCCCGGCGTCGAGTCCGCGGTGGCGGACCTTGAGAAGAAGGAGGCCCGCGTCAAGGCTGCAGCCGGCGTCTCCGACGTGATGCTCTCGGCCGTCGTGACGGGCGCGGGCTTCAAGGTGACGGGCATCGACACGCTCTGAGCCTGAGAACGCACGGAGCATTCTGCAGGGGGCTCTCCACATTGATGGAGCGGCCCCTTCGCTTTTCCTGCATCATCTTTCGTCCCGCACCGGCGCCTTTGTAAAATCGAAGGATCCGCCCGTACAACCTCCGCTTCAAGGATCCGCCATGCGCATCATCAAATGGCTTCGCGCCTCCATTGTCCGACAGTGCTTCGTCGTTCTGGCCGTGATCGGTCTTCTGGCCGTACTCGCCGCGGCCCCCGCTCTGATTCTCACGGAGCGCTCGACGGGATCTGGGGGCGCCATCAACGTCTCGGGCAGCATGCGCATGCAGAGCTACAAGCTTGCGCTTGCCGTTGCGGATCCTTTCTCCTCCTTCGAGCAGCGAAGGGAGAAGACCATGACGGCGCTCGACGAGTTCGGCGTCAAGCTCATGAGCCCGGGCCTTCTCAACGGCGTGCCCCACGATTCGGGCAATCCCGCCTACATCCAGTACGTAGCCCTCAAGGATAGATTCGAAAAGGGCGTGCGTCCACTTGCGGAGGCGAGCATCGACAGTCTTGAGGCCAGGCGGCGCTTCACGGAGCAGATTCCTTCGTTCGTGGAGGACGTCGACCGGTTCGTCCAGACGCTTGAGAACGGGCTCAACGAGCGTCTTGCACTCCTGCAGAAGATCCTCACCCTCATTCTCTTCGGCGCCATGGGCGTGAGCTTCGTGATGCTTCTCGTCATGCAGAGGAGCATCTTCAGGCCGTTGCTGGCCATCGGCTCGGCTGCCGATGCGGTGAGAAAGGGCGACTTCTCGGTGAGGGCGAAGGTCCCGGCGCCCGATGAGATCGGCAGGCTCGCGACGAGCTTCAACTTCATGGTCGACGAGCTCGGCCGTCTTTACGGCAATCTTGAGCATGAGGTCGAGAAGAAGACCGAGGACCTCAACCGCCGCAACGCAGGTCTTCAGTTCCTGAGCCGCGTGGCGCAGTCGGCGGCCTGGGGCGCGGTCTTCAAGCGCCATTCGCTCGACGACCTGCTCGAGGAGTCCTGCGTACAGTTCGGAGCGAGAGCCGTGAGGCTCGTCGTCAGCACGGACGGTACGGCCGCGGTTCTCGGAGAATCGGACGCTTGGCCTGAGGACGAACCCGAGACGGGCGTCGTGCGCTTCGTACTCTCCAATGCCAATCCGTCGATGGGCACGCTCGAGGCGGTCTTTGATGCAGAGCCCGAGGACTGGCAGACCGGTTTCGGCGAGGCGCTTGCACAGACGATCGGGCGCGGCATCGAGCGCAGCACCCGGCAGTCGGACGACAGGCGTCTGGCGGTGCTTGAGGAGCGCTCGACGATCGCGCGCGAGCTCCACGACTCGATCGCGCAGTCGCTCTCCTATTCGCGCATTCAGATGCACCGCCTCAAGGTCTTCATCGAGCGCGGCGAGCCTCAGGAGAAGGTGATGGAGGCTGTCAACGAGCTTTCCGAGGGCATCACGACGGCCTACAGGCAGCTTCGCGAGGTGCTCACGACCTTCAGGCTACAGATCAGCAGCTCGGGTCTCAACGGCGCCGTCGAGGAGACGGTCGAGGAGTTCCGCGGCCGCACGGGCATTGCGACAACGGTTTCGAACGCACTTCTCGGACTCGAGCTCACGCCCAACGAGCAGATCCACTTCGTGCACATCCTGCGGGAGGCACTCGTCAACGTCGAGAAGCATGCGCGTGCGAGCAGCGTACGCGTGACGCTTTCGCGCGGAGCGGACGACATGTTCGTGCTCAGGGTTCAGGACGACGGCGTCGGCATCCCCGCTGCCCCCGGACGCTACAAGCACTTCGGGCTCTCGATCATGAAGGAGCGCGCCGAGGCGCTGCACGGCACGCTCACGGTGGCGCCGGCCGAGGGTGGCGGCACCTGCGTCACGCTCGTCGTCCCCGAAAGACGGGACTGAAGGCGCCTGCGTGCAGCGGTAGAATTAAAGAATGCAATTTTCTTCAGGGAACGGCCAGCAAATGACCAGCAAGGAACGCCATACGATCGCGATCATCGACGACCATCCGCTCTTTCGCCGCGGCGTGCGCGAGCTCCTCGACCTAGAGCAGGGGCTTGACGTCGTGGGCGAGGCGGGCACGCGCGAGGAGGCGATCAAGCTTGTCAGACGCACCGAACCCGACCTGACGATCCTCGACCTCAATATGAAGGGCTGCTCGGGCGTGGAGATCCTCTCGACACTCAAGGACGAGGATCCGTCGCGCCGCATCGTGGTCCTCACGGTGAGCGACTCGGGCAAGGACCTGACGGCCTGCATCCAGGCGGGCGCGGACGGGTACTTCCTCAAGGACATGGAGCCCGAGGAGTTCCTGAAGTCGATCCGAAGGGCGCTCGAGGGGCAGACCGTCGTGGATGCGTCGATGCTTGCTTTCCTCACGACCACGCTTCGCGCGAAGATGTCCTCCACGCTTGAGGAGCGACCCACGCTCACGGGGCGCGAGGCCGAGGTGCTCGACCTGATCGCCAAGGGCTGCACCAACAAGGTCATCGCCCGCAGGCTCGACATCACGGAGGGCACCGTCAAGGGCCACGTGAAGCATCTGCTCAAGAAGCTCGGCTGCCGCAGCCGCGTCGAGGCCGCCGTCTGGGCCGCACAGCAGAAGACCGCCGAATGAAAGGCGACGGATGACGAATGAACAAAGGCCGCAGGAGCGAATCTCCTGCGGCCTTTGTTCTTTGAGGATGCGTGCCGCCCGATTGGACGACGCAGCGCTTACTTGGCCTTGGCGTTGGTTTCGGCGGGCATGCTCGGCGCGTGGCAGAGCGTGCAGTTCCAGCGGTCGCCCGTGATCTTGCCGTCCTTGAGGTGGGTGAGCGGGATTTCACCCGCCTTGCGGTCCTTGGCCACGGCGTTCTTGTGGCACATGAGGCAGCTGTTGCGTTCGGCCGTGATCGGGAGGTAACTCTCGATCGGATGCGGGATGATGCCCGGCGCGCCGATGATGTCGGTGTCGCCTGCCTGGACGACGGTGGCGCCCGAGAGAAGACAGAGGGTCGCGAAAAGCGGGGCGAGTTTCTTAATCATGATGGTTTTCTCCTTGATGGGTGTCGGAGGAAGTCCTGATCCTGGGGGCGGGGCCGATGCGGAACTTGAGCGCGTTTTCGCCGCAGGCCTCGATGCAGCGGCCGCAGTTGAGGCAGTCGCCGGCGGGAATGCGGCCCGTTTCCTTCAGGCTGGCGAAGCGGATGACGTGGGGTTCGGGACAGGCGCGCAGGCAGTCGCCGCAGCGGTTGCAAGCTGCGTCGTCAAAGCTGACGCGCACGACGGGGGAGCGCGTCAGGCGACCGACGAGCGACCAGAAGGCGCCGAGCGGGCAGAGGTGACCGCACCAGCCGTGCTTCATGAGCGCAAGGTCGAGCGCGAAGACCGCGGAGGCGGCCGAGAGCGCTGCGAGCCCCGTGCCGAAGACGAGATCACGCCAGATCCAGGCCTGCGGGCTCACCGCCTCGAAGGCGGCCGTGCCCGTGGCGGCGCTCAGAATGAGCGCGGCGGCGAGAAGGCCGTAGCGGACCTTGTTCGAGATGCGCACGACGTCGGCCTTGAGCTCTAGGCGAACGCGAAGCCACTCGGCGGCGTCGGCCACCATGTCCATGGGGCAGATCCAGCCGCAGAAGGTGCGCGAGCCCAGAAGGCTGTAGAGCACGAGGACGATGAGGGCGCCGAGTCCGGCCGTGAGCGTCGGCATGTGCCCCGCCGCAAGGCGCTCGAGGAGCGCAAGCGGGTCGGAGAGTGGAATCGTGCCGGCAACTTCGGAGGCCGAGAGCGTGCCGTCAAGGAGAGGCTCGCCCGCGAGCGTCCACCCGAGGCGCGCCGTGCCCGCAAAGAGCCCGAGCACCGCAAGCTGAAGTGCGCGGCGGGCAAGCGTCCAACGCATGTTGTAGAGCCGCTTCATAGCGCATTCTCATTGAGGTAGTCGAGGCCGCCTGCGCCCTGGGCGGAAGCCTCGGGGGCGTCTGCGGGGGCGTCCCCGCGCCGGTTCTTCGGATCATCGTCGGGTAGCCAGCCGAGGCGGTAGTGACCGCCGATCTCGCCGAGCACGGCCTTTCTGTCCGCAATGCGGATGGCGGGCGTGCCCGTGGGACAGCTCTTCGTGCACAGGCCACAGCCCGTGCAGTGCTCGGGGTGCACGACCGGGATGAACATCGCGTGACGGCTGATGCCGCGCGGATGCATTTCGATCGTGAGCGCCTTCTCCTCCTCGGGGCAGGCGCGGTAGCACACCTCGCAGCGAAGTCCCTGGTGCGAGAGGCACGAGGCGGGGTCGACGACGGCGATGCCCATGCGGGCGTCGCTGATGCCGGTGAGCGCAGGCGAGAGCGCACCCGTCGGGCAGGCCTTCACGCAGGGGATGTCCTTGCACATGTAGCAGGGGATCTCCTCGGGAACGAAGAAGGGTGTGCCGCCGGGAGCGGGATCGAACGGCCCCGCCAGCCTGAGCGTTTCGTACGGACAGGACGTCACGCACTGCCCGCAGCGCGAGCAGAGTGCGAGGAAGTCCTTGCCGTCGACGGCGCCAGGAGGCCTTGGCATCCAGCGCGCGTTGGCGTCGCGAAGGCTGAGCGAGCCCCAGGCGAAGGCCGTCACGAAGCCTGCAGCCGAAAGTTCGCAGGCCTTCGTGAGGAATTCGCGGCGGGTGGTCTTGGCGCTTCCCGTCATGAGGACTCCGGTCAGATGTCGCGGACAACCTTGACCGCGGTCTTCTTGAAGTCGGGTTCAAGGGAGATCGGGTCCATGGCGTCGATGACGACGGAGTTGCAGAGCACCTTGTCGTCGAAGAAGGCGAGCCAGGTCATGCCTCGCGGCATGATGTTGCGCACCTTGGTTTCGACGACGGCCTTGCACTCGCCGTGGCGGCTCGTGACGGTGGCGGTGTCGCCGCGCCTGATGCCGCGGCGCTCGGCGTCGGCCGGGTTCATGTAGAGCACGGCGCGCGGAGCTGCACGGTCGAGCTCGGGCACGCGGCGGGTCATCGAGCCCGTGTGCCAGTGCTCGAGGATGCGGCCCGTGCAGAGCCAGAGGTCGTAGTTGGCGTCGGGCATCTCGACCGGGTCCATGTAGGGACGGAAGAAGATCTTGGCGGTGCCGGGATGTGCGACGGCGTTCTTGTCCGTGAGCGCATGGCGCGTGCCCTTGCCGACGGGCTTCATGAGCTTGCCGTAGAAGAGGTTGTCGGGCTTGGCGTACGGGTCGTACTCGACGTTGAAGCGGTAGAGCGTCTCGCGGCCGTTGACGACGGGCCAGAGCAGGCCGCGCACGTCCTCGCGCATGTACGTGTCGAAGTCGGCGAGGTCGTGGCCGTTGCCTAGCGTGAACTGACGGTATTCGCCGAAGAGCGCCTTTTCCGGGAAGTACGGGAGGCCGAGGGCCTCGCCCGTGGCGTTGAGCTCCTTCTTGTAGAGCGGGTCGGGCCAGGCGGCCTGACGGGCTGCGGACGGCGCGAAGAGCACGTCGAAGAGCGTGGCGTCGCCCTTGAGACCCATGGCCGCGGCGGCTTCTCGCACGTCGGGGAGCGCATCGCCCGGGACGCCCTTGAGGGGCTGCGCACGGTAGAGCTCGTCGACCGTGAAGCGGCGGGCGAACTCCATCATCATCCAGATGTCGGTCTTCGCTTCGCCGGGCGCCTTGACGAGCTGGTGCCAGCCCTGGGTGCGGCGTTCGGCGTTGCCGTAGAGGCCCCACTTCTCGAAGTGCATGGCGGCGGGCAGGATCAGGTCGGCCGCGCGGGCGGAGTAGGTCGGATAGACGTCGGAGACGACCACGAAGTTCTTCGGATCGCGGGCGGCGCGCACCCAGTGGGTGTTGTTGGGCGTCGACTGGAGGATGTTGACGACCTGGGTCCACATGAAGTTGACGGAGCCGTCCTCAAGGCCGCGCATGATCTCCATGACGGAGTAGCCGACCTTGGGGTTGAGCGTGCCGGCGGGCAGATTCCAGATGCTTTCGGTCTTCTTCCTGTGCTCGCCGTTGGCGACGAGCATGTCGGAGGGAAGACGGTGGCAGAACGTGCCGACCTCGCGGGCAGAGCCGCAGGCGGAAGGCTGGCCCGTGAGCGAGAAGGCGCCGTTGCCTGGCTTGGCGTGCTTGCCCATGAGAAGATGGATCGAGTAGACGAGCTCGTTGGCCCAGACGCCGCGCTGGTGCTGGTTGAAGCCCATGCACCAGAAGCTCAGCAGGTCGCGCTTGCGGTCGCAGACGAGGTCGGCGAGGCGCACGAGGCGGGCCTTGAAGCTTTCGAGCGTTTCGTCGTCATCGCCCTTGACGAGCGGGGCGACGAAGTCGAGGGTGTATGGCTCGACGGCCTTGCGGAACTCCTCGAACTCGATCTGCCAGTGGGCGCCGGCGGAGCCGCCCGAGTTCTTTTGCTCGACCTCGGTGCCGGCCTTGAGGCCCATGGCGGTCGCCTCGGCGGGGCTCAGGCGGATGCGCTTCTGCTTTTCAAGAATGTCGCGTTCGGCGGGGTAGGCGTACTTGTCGGTGTTGCGCAGGCCGTAGCCGATGTCGGTGACGCCGGCGGTGAAGATGGTGTGCTTCGAGACGAAGTCCTCGTCGACGGCGCCGCGGCTGATGATCTCGCGGATCAGGTAGTTCGCGATAGCAAGGTCGCCGTTGGGCTTGAAGATGATGGTCTCGTCGGCGAGGTCGGACGACATGTTGCGGTAGGTCGTCAGGTTGATGACCTTCGTGTTCGGGTCCGTGAGCTTGCGGTTGGCCACGCGCGACCAGAGCACGGGGTGGGCCTCGGCCATGTTGTTGCCCCAGAGGATCATCGTGTTGGCGAACTCGATGTCGCTGTAGTTGTTGGCGGGCTCGTCGACGCCGAAGGTCTGGTAGAAGCCCACGACAGCGGACGCCATGCAGAGTCGGGCGTTCGGGTCGATGTTGTTGGAGCGGAAGCCGCCCTTCCAGAGCTTCGTGGCGGTGTAGGCCTCGGGAATGGTGTACTGGCCGGAGCCCACGAGCGCGACGCCCGAGGGCCCCTTTTCGGCGTAGACACGCTTGAACTGGCGCGCCATTTCGTCGAAGGCCTCGTCCCAGGAGACGGGTTCGAACTTGCCGTTCTTGTCGAACTTGCCGTTGGTGCGGCGCATGAGCGGTTGCGTCAGACGGTCCCTGCCGTACATGATCTTGGCGTTGAAGTAGCCCTTGACGCAGTTGAGGCCGCGGTTGACGGGCGCGTCGGGGTCGCCCTTCGTGGCGATGATGCGGCCGTCGCGGACGCCGACCTGGAGGCCGCAGCCCGTGCCGCAGAAGCGGCACACGCCCTTGTGCCAGGAGATGCCCTCTTCGGACTTGCGGGCGCTGGCGGCCTGAACGGACGTGACGGGAATGCCGATCGACATGGCGGCGCCTGCGGCGAGGCCGGACTTGATGAGGGCGCGGCGCTTCTCGTTGACTTGATGGACTGACATGGAGGTCTCCTTTGCTTGAATGCTGTCGGGGTCTGTCGTGAAGGGAAGGGACTACTCGGCTGTCGCCTCGTCCTCGAAGTAGTGGGCGTGCAGGCTGACGTCGATGACGCCTTCGGTGCGGCGGATCCTTTCGAAGACGTCAGCCTCGAGTCCCGTGGTCTCGGCCTCGATGACGGCGACGACTCTGCGGGACGCCTCGTCGACGTGGTGGACCTCGAGTCCTTCGAGGGCAGAAAGTGCTTTGAGCGCACGGCTTTCGGCGCCGAGCGTGATGACAACGGAGGAGTAGTTCATTCGGTGGCCTTTTTCACGTTCCGATGAGCTGATTGTAGGGAGCTGCGCACGCACCGCCTAGACGCTTGAAGAGAGGTGCGGGAGGCTCTTTGGAGATAGGGGTTGGCCCCGTGGCAGCATCTTTCCCTGAAGGCGGTGAGGCGGCTCGAAGCCCTGATTTGACTGTGGGAGAGGTAATGACGCTATTCTGTAATAGAATTGCGGTGCTACCTCCAAAGAGGTATCGACTTGGTCCGATGGAGATGGGCGGCGTTTCCCTCGGGCGAGAATGTTCTTCTCCGAAGTCAGACTGGCTCGAAATTTTCAAGAGGTACAAAAACCGACCTGAGAGCATGTCGGTTTTCGGTTACCAAAAAGCCCGCCTTCGTGAAGGGCGGGCTTTCGTGGCTGGGCGTCGTCAGAAGGTGACGGTGTCGGGGTGCAGTCCCGAGAAGGCGACCTGCTGCATCGTGTCGAGGCGCGTCATGTCCTCGTCCTCGAGTGTGAGGCCGAAGGCGTCGAGATTGGACTTCATGTGTTCCGCATCGAGTGCTTTCACGACAGGTATGAAGCCGTGCTGCAGGCTCCAGCGCAGGGCGATGAGGGCGGGGGAGACGCCGTACTTCTCACCAAGTTCGATGAGGAGCGGGTGGTGTGTGAGACCGCCGCGGCCGAGCGGGCTCCAGGCCTGAACGGCAATGTTCTGCTTGAAGCAGAAGTTGACGGCCGCGAATTGCGGATAGCCGGGGTGGATCTCGAGCTGGTTGACCATCGGGCGGATGCGCGCGCGGGCGAGCAGCGGCACGAGGTGGTGCGGCAGGAAGTTCGAGACGCCGATCACCTTGACCGCGCCCTGTTCGTAGAGGTCTTCGAGGGCGCGCCAGGTGCCCGCGTTCTGGCTCTGCCAGATCATGGGCTCGCCCTGAGTGGCGGGCCAGTGGATGAGGAGCTGGTCGAGGTACGTGGTCTTGAGCTGCTCGATGATGTCGGTGAAGGCCCGCATCACACCGTCGTAGCTTCGGTGCGACGTCCAGATCTTGCTCGAGATGAAGATCTCAGCGCGCGGCAGATCGCTCAGCAACACGCCGCGGCCGATGGCGGAGGCGTTGCCGTAGATCTGTGCGGTGTCGAAGAAGCGGTAGCCGAGCTTGAGGGCCGCCGAGACGGCGTTTTCAAGCGTGCTGTCGGTGGGCACCTGCCAAGTGCCAAAGCCGATGCCCGGCATCTGGACGCCGTTGGAAAGCACGAGCTTGTCGGCAAGGGACGAGAACACGGGAAAACTCCTCTGCTGTAGGGCGGCCGCGGATCCGGACGGCCTGATGGTTGAATGGAACCAGATCATTGTAGATTAGCTTTTGAGAAAAAGTCTTGACGAATGTCGAAGGCGTTCAACGCAAACGACTGGGGAAAACAGGAAAAACAGTCTTCGGCATGTACCACAAGCGCCCTGAAAGACGCATAATTGAAAGTCGACGCTATCATTCGGACGAAGCGCTCCACAACCGGCCGCCCTCGCGCCGGACGGCGCGGACTCCGCAACTGCAACTACACAGACAAGAAGAGGTCAATAACCCCCGCCAAAAGGCGGAGGCTTGAAAGAGCCTTTATTGACTAGTCTCAGCAAACCTCCTCTGGGAGGGGAGCTACGTTGGTTTGGAATGTACAGGCACCGTGGGATGTTCATCCTAGTCCCACGCTCTGCGGTCTGTGTTTAAAAGTTCTGAGAGGTAGGAACGGTGATGCAGACAAGAAACCCTTTCCAACATTGACGAAGGATGACAATCGGCCTTCGGGCCGAGCAAGCGGAGCCTGCGGGTATCCGCAAAGGAGATACTTTGAAAGTATTTGTTTTGAACATGCGCGGCAAGCCGCTGATGCCGTGTTCGCCAGCAAAGGCGCGACACATGCTGAAGGCGGGCAAGGCCGTCGTCGTGCGTCGAACGCCGTTCACGATCAAGCTGACCATCGCCACAGGCGAGACGAAGCAGGACGTGACGCTTGGCGTCGATGCAGGCGCAAGGCACGTTGGCATTTCCGCCACGACGAAAAAGGAGGAGGTCTTCGCGTCCGAAGTCGCGCTTCGACAGGACATCACGGGACTTCTGGCCGATCGTCTGGCATTCCGACGTGCAAGGCGCAATCGAAAGACGCGCTACCGCGCTCCGCGCTTCAACAATCGCGTTCGATCAAAGCACAAGGGATGGCTTGCGCCGTCCGTTGAAAACCGCATTCAGGCGCACATGTCGCGCATCGATGCGGTCTGCAGACTGCTTCCCGTCACCAAGATCGTGATTGAGACGGCATCGTTCGACGTTCAGAAGATCAAGAATCCGACTATTGAAGGCACGGACTATCAGCAGGGCGACCAGCTTGGATTCTGGAACGTGCGCGAGTACGTTCTTTTCAGAGACGGTCATGTTTGCCAGCACTGTCATGGTCGTTCGAGGGACAAGATCCTCAACGTGCATCATCTTGAGAGTCGGAAAACGGGCGGTGATGCGCCAAACAACCTGATCACGCTGTGCGAGACATGCCACAAGGCTTATCACGCGGGAAAGATCAAGTTGAAGGTCAAGCGCGGTCAATCGTTCAGGGCGGAAGCCTTCATGGGCATCATGCGCTGGACGTTGCTTGACCGCGTACGCAAGACGCACCCTGAACTGCCTGTCGAGAACACCTACGGCTATCTGACGAAGCACAAGCGCATTGCTCTTGGCTTGCCCAAGACGCATTGCGCCGACGCCTTCTGCATTACCGGAAATCTGAATGCGCTGCGAAGAGGAGACTTTCTCTTCCAACGCCAGACGCGCAAGCACAACCGTCAGATCCATAAGTGCTCGATTCTCAAAGGCGGAGTGCGAAAACTCAATCAGGCGCCATTCCTCGTCAAGGGGTTCCGCCTATTCGACAAGGTAAGAATCGGCGGACAGATTGGTTTTGTTTTCGGGCGACGCGTTAGAGGCATATTCAACATTCGTCGCCTTGACAAAACTGTGATCGGGACAGACATCAATTGCAAAAAGCTAAGTCTTCTCGAAACACGCAAAACTTTTTTGACTGAACTACGAAAGGAGTAAGCCGCGATTCCTCACCCGACTGAAGTCGGATGTTCCCTCGCGGCAATTCTATGGACAGCGAAATTCTCACCTGGCTTTTGATCGCGGCTTGCGCCGCAGGCTTCGGCGGCGGTGCCGCCTGGCAGGCCATGCGCCGCCGCGCGCCCGCGCGCACCCGCAGGAACGTCGACAAGGTGGCCGCCCGCCCCGTCAAGGCCTCGCCCGCGCCCAAGGAGCGCAAGCCCCAGCACGGCGTTCGCCGTCCCTCGATGCTCGCGCTTACGACGCTTGAGAACAGTGTGATCGCGGCCGACCTCTTCATTCAGCGAGCCCTTGAGGTGGACGAGCCCTACTACAGGGAACTTCCCGCCGAAGCCGAGCAGCTCAAGGCCCTCAAGGGGCTCTTCGCCCGCTGCCGCACGCTCGACGTCGTGCCGGGCGACGGCCTCTCGAAGGACGTTTTCTCCCTCAACTTCTCGACGATGATCGTTGAGCAGCTCCGCTCGGGCTTCATGCCGCACCCGAACGCCACCTCCAACGACCTGCAGATCATCGCGCTCGCCAACGGCTGCGAGCCGCTTGGCAATCCTATGGCGGTGGAGGACTTCGGCGTGGGCGGCTTCCCGCACGTCACGCAGCTCTGGATGATGGTCGATCCGACCGACAAGAAGCACGAGCTCGACGACTTGCTCGAGTACGAGCTCAACGGTATCCGCAATCTTCTGCCGCGCGTGAAGCTTCTTGTGACCGCGCTCGACGCGATGAAGTGGGGCGACTACTGGGACAAGCTCTTTGATCTGGTGCGCGACGTCCGCCGTCTCGGTGCGGGCGAGGGCCAGGCCCTCATGCGCACGGAGCGCACAGACGCCCTTGCGAAGGACATGTACGCCATCAACCGCCGCATCGATGAGAGCCTCGCCACTCTTGAGAAAAACATGACAACGCCTGAGGAGGCCGACGTGGCGCTCACGAGCAGCATTCCGCACATGCTCGAGCGCGAACTCTCTGTGCTCTTCCTTCGCACGCTCGCCGTCATCCGCGTGATCTCGGGCGACAACTACATCCACGGCATGCATTGCTCCGCACACATCCGTCGCAATGTCGAGCATTTCCCCGACGTCCACTCGCTCCTCGACAAGGCGCGCCACATCGTCTACGACGCGCTCGAGGTCCAGAGCCGAGGCATGAATGCCCCTGCCATGGACATCGCGGGTCAGGTCAAGCGTGACGCCGACGAGCTCGGTCGCGCCCACGACGAGTCCGTCGAGCGTCTCAAGGCCGACGTCGAGCGCTTGCAGGCCGCGATCGACCGCTACCTGATTCTTCAGGGCCGTCCGCGCCGCTACGCCGTGAGGCTCAACGAAAGGAATGAGGTCTCGGCCCTTCTCGTGCTCGAGCACTGACCCTCGCTTGAGACGCAAAAGCCCGAAGTCGCTCAACCTTCGGGCTTTCATTTTTTCCGCTGTTCTTCCGCTTTTTCTTCTGGGAGCATCGCCATGCAGGCCGAAACCTCCGAAACATCCGAAACCGAGCCTCTCAAGGGCATCTCCGAGGCGACCGCAGCCGAAATCCTCGCCTTCAGGGACGACCGCCAGTGGCTTCCCTACCACAATCCCAAGGACCTCGCGATGTCGGTCGCGATTGAGGCGGGCGAGCTGCTCGAGGTCTTCCAGTGGTCGGGCACCGACCTTGAACGCGGGGAGAGGCGCGGAGAGCTTGCCGACGAGCTCGCTGACGTGCTGATCTATGCGGCGATGCTCGCCGACAGGGCCGGACTCTCAATGGACGAAATCGTGAGGGCGAAGCTCGTCAAGAGCGCCGCCCGCTATCCCGTCGACAAGGTGAAGGGACTTGGGGGCGCGTCCTACGAGCGCTGCAGGGCCGAAGCCAGAAAGGCGGGCTGCTGAGCTACTTGCGGGCCTTCGCGATGCGGCCGATGAGCGCTCCTACGATCATCAGAAAAATGAAGGGGCCGGCGAGATCCTCGCGGCCCTCCGCCATGGCGGCGAAGGTCATGAAGAAGCCGATCATGATGCAGGTGGAGGCGATGAAACCAAGGGGCGCGCCCCGTCTGCGCGCCTGAGGAGCGCGCCCGGCGGCGGGAGACTGGGGCTGAGGGGCGGGCGCCCGGGTGCTTCCGCGGGTTGCGCCGCCCATGCGGCGGAAGCTCTCCGCCACGGATTCCTTCGTCCTTCGCAGCATGTCCGCCTGCGCGGCGTCATGCGTTGCCTCGTCCCCGCGCTCGGCGCGGGCCCTGCGCTGCATTGCGGCCGCGATCCTGCCCAGGTCGGCCCCGCCCTCGGAGGCGTCGGGCACCTGCAGGGGATTTGCGATTGCAGCCTGATTGGCGCGGCGAAGCGCCTCGAGCGACTCTTCCTGGAGCGCCTCGACGTAGGCGACGAAGTCGCCGTTTCTGGGTTCAAGCCTTGTGGGATCGGTCATGGCGGGCGATTGAAAATGGTGGGTGTCCATACAAGGATAGCGCGTCGGAAAGCTACTTGCCGAGAGCGTTTTCGATTGGAAACGCTATATACAGGCGCCCGTGCGGCCGCTATAATGCCAGACCGACAAAAAATGTAAATGAGGACAAGCCAGTCCTCACCCTCTATGATGAAAAGGAACGGGGCCCGGTACGCAACCAGACCGCGTACGTTTTTTTGCTAAAACGGTTACGTTCGTTCAGAGCGTCAAAAAATTGCGGCAAGGTTTTTCGCACCCCATATTGCTCTCGCGCGCCGATTCGGCCATGTACAAGGACAAGCTCCAGATCAAGGCCTGAGCCCGCCAAAACGGCTGGACCAGCGACCGCTGAGCACCCCGCCGCTTCACGAAGCCATGAAGAGCGCCCGTCTTGGCCCGATGCCGACGGGCGCTTGTCGTTTGAGGGGGCCGCAGTCCCCGTGATCCTCAGGCCTCGGCGGCTGCTTCCTGCTGGACGTGGCGCTTCGGCGAATCGCCGAAGAGGCGCTTGAACTCACGGTTGAAATGCGCAGGACTTTCGTAGCCGACCTCGAAGGCGGCTCTGGAGGCGTCGAGCTTCTCGTCGATCATCAGGCGCCTGGCGTGGGTGAGCCTCAGGTGCTTGATGTACTGACGCGGCGAGACGTTGATGAGGCTCTTGAAGTGCCTGTAGTAGGTTGCCTCGCTCATGCCCGCATCGGCTGCAAGCATGGACACGTCGAAGGATTCTCGGTAGTGCTTCTGCATCCAGCCGACCGACCTGCGGATGCGGTTTTCGACCGACGACGGGTTGTAGAGGCGCTTGAGCATGGGACCCGCCGGCGTGACGAGGACGCGCAGGATGATCTCCTCGGCGATGAGTCTTGAGATGGCCTTGCCCGCAGGATGTTCGTCTGCGGCAAGCCGGCGCCTGAAGGCGCAGACGAGGTCGAGCCCCGCCTGCAGCGTGGCGGCGGGCGGCACCGAATCGTCGGGTCTGACGGGATGGGCTTCGAGCGCCCGCTGAAGCATCTCCTCTTCGATCACGAGCGAGATGCACGTCAGGTCCGGATCGTCCGAGCGCCTGACGGTGAAGGCGTCGGGCAGGTCGACGGCCAGCACGAAGAGCGTGCCCTTCCTGAAGGCGACCTTGTGACCCGCGAAGTCCGCCTCCTTGGCGCCCGAGGCCATGATCGTGATGCTCGGCCTGGCGATCGTCCTGCAGGTGCTGCAGTCGGCCTTTCTGCGGTCGAGGATGAGAAGACCTGTTTCAAGCGTCTGCCCGCCTGCGGCATCAAGGCGGGCGCGTATGTCGTCGGCCAGAAGATTGAGTTCGGCAATCGTGCTTTCGTCGGGTTCCGTCATGATTTTCTCCCTGTCGTGAGAGGATGATAGTTCCACAGCGGGCGTTTCAAGAAGCTCAGCTCATCGAAATGAGAGAAGACGGCAATCTTCGGAGAGGAGTCGGCAATGCCTTCGGGCGGCGCCGCTGAGAGATGACGGCAGCGCCTCCGGGAATGCCGGAGGCGCTTGAAGCCGGATGCGTGCGGGGGCCCGCGTCAGGCGGCCCTGCGGGCCTCCTCGGCCATGCGGTCGAGCCTCGGCTTCATGCGCAGCATGCGCATGGCGTTGGCGACCACGATCAGGCAGGTGCCCGTGTCGGCGAAGACGGCCATCCACATGGTGGCGTTGCCCGTGAGCGCGAGGAGCGCGAAGATGATCTTGACGCCGATGGCGAAGGCGATGTTCTCGACGAGCACGCCGTGGGTGATGCGGGAGAGGCGCACGAGCGTTGCGATCGACGAGATCCTGTCGTCCATCACGGCAATGTGGGCGGCCTCGATGGCGCTGTCCGTGCCGCGCACGCCCATGGCGATGCCGATGTCGGCTCGGGCAAGCGCGGGGGCGTCGTTGATGCCGTCGCCCGCCATGGCGGTGAGGCCGCTCTTCTGAAGCTCCTCGATGGCCTTGAGCTTGTCCTCGGGCAGCAGGTCCGCCCTGACGTCCTTGAGACCGACCTTTTCGGCGAGCGCGCGGGCGGCCGCCTCGTTGTCGCCCGTGAGGAGCCACGGGCGGATGCCCACGGAGGCGAGCTGGCGCAGGCCCTCGACCGTGTCCTCCTTCACGACGTCGGCGAGTCCGAAGACCGCCTGCACGCCGAAGGCGTCGGCGACGGCGACGGCGGACATGCCCTCGTTTGTATAGTGCGCGAACGTGCGGCGGACCTCCTCGTCGGCAAGGCCCTGTTCCTCTAGCCAGCGCAGGTTGACGAGCCTCACCATGCCGCGCTCGATGCGGCCCTCGACGCCTGCGCCCGGGATGGCCGTGAAGCCCTCGACCTGATAGACGGGCAGGTGCCTTTCATGCGCCCAGCGTGCGATGGCCTGGGAGAGCGGATGCTTGTTCATGGCGGCGAGGCTGGCGGCCATCGCGCCCGTGAGCCTTTCGTCGAAGGTGGCGAGGTACTTCACGCCTGCGACGGCGGGCTCGCCCTTCGTGAGCGTGCCGGTCTTGTCGAGGCCGATATTGACGAGCTTGCGCGCCTCCTCAAGATAGAGGCCGCCCTTGATGAGCAGGCCGCAGCGCGTGGCCGTGGCGAGCGCAGAGACGACGGTCACGGGCGTGGAGATCACGAGCGCGCAGGGGCAGGAGATGACGAGCAGGCAGAGCGCGCGGTAGATCCACGTGCTCCACTCGCCCGTCACGAGGCCCGGCACGATCGCGACGGCGGCTGCGATGAAGAAGACGATCGGCGTGTAGACGGCTGCAAAGCGGTCGACGAAGCGCTGAACGGGAGACTTCGAGGCCTGGGCGTTCTCGACGGCGTCGATGATGCGGGCCGTGAGGCTCTCGCTCGCGGCCGCAGTCACCATCACCTCGATCGTGGAGGTGAGGTTCACCGTGCCCGACCAGACGTTGTCGCCCTCGGACTTCTCGGCGGGCATGCCTTCGCCCGTCACCATGGACTGGTCGAGCGCGGTTGCTCCCCTGACGATCCTGCCGTCAAGCGGCACGCGGTCGCCCGGTCCAACGCGAACGACGGCTCCCGCGCCCACCTCGGCCGAGGGGACCCTGCGCCAGCTTCGGCCGTCCTTGACTTCGGCCGTTTCGGGGGCGGCGCTCATCAGGTCTCGGATAGAGCGGCGGGCCTTCGTCATCGAGAGCTGCTCGATCGACTCGGAAATCTGGAAGAGCACCATCACCATGGCGGCTTCGGGCCAGGCGCCGATGAGCACGCCGCCTACGACGGCCACCGCCATCAGGGCGTTCATGTTGAGGTTGCGGTGAACGAGCGCCAGAACGCCGTTTTTGAACACCTCGAGCCCCGCCATCAGGATCGCGACGACGGCAAGTGCGAGCGTGATGAGGTCGATCGTGCCGTGCTCGAGGGGGATGAGTCCGGGCGAGTATTCACTCACAAGCTCGACCGCTTCGGACATGAAGGCGACGAAGAGGGCGCTGATGTAGAGCGCCCAGGGAATCGGCGCGCTTTCGATCGTCCCGGGGCCCGAGGCTGCGGCCTTTGCCGTGTAGCCGCAGGATTCGACGGCGCGCACTGCGGCGGCCTCGAGATCGTCGTCGCCAGAGAGCGTGACGGTGCGGGTCATCACGTTGAAGTCCGCGCCCGTGATCCCTGCGGCCGCAAAGGCCTTCTGAATCTCGCCCGCCTCGACGGGGCAGTCCATTTCGGGGACGGAGAGCACGATGCGTCTTGCGCTCGTGACGACAAGTTCGCCGGGCATGCCGATGGAGAGGAGCGCCTCAAGCAGGGCTTCGCCCAAGAGCCTGTCGCCCGTGACCCGAGCCGTGCGGGTGGAGTAGTCGAGCGTGACGTCCGCTACGCCCGGGGCGGCCCTGAGGACCCGCTCGACGGGACCGCCCTCGGCGGGACAGCACATGGCGGAGATGGAGATGATCAGAGTGGACATGATTTTTCTGCGGACGAGGTCCGTCGTGAATTCCTGATGGATGGCATTACACACCCTGAAGTCGCTACAAGGTCAAGTACTTTTTTGCGATAATGCGAATCAGCATCATTTTTTCAGGGATGAGTCATGAAGATCGGCGAACTGGCCAGACGCACGTTGCACACGGCGGAGACGATCCGCTACTACGAGCGGATGGGGCTTCTGCCCGCGCCCAGGCGTTTTGCGAACAACTACCGCGACTACGGCGAGGTCCATGTCGGCAGGCTCGAGTTCATCAGGCACTGCCGCACGCTCGACATCAGTCTCGACGAGATCCGCTTGCTGCTCGAGAGCATTGAGGACGGGAGTCCCGAGGGGGCCGACCGCGCGCACGTGATGATCCACAGGCACCTCGAGGCGGTTGAAGCGCGCATGGCGGAGCTCAGGCGGCTGCGCGAGCAGCTCTGCTCGCTCGCGGGCGCCTGCTGCGGGCGCCACGCCGAGGGCGAGCCCTGCGGCCTGCTTGAGCGCCTTTCGCATCCTGGCGGCGCAGACGACGGCCCGGACGTGCCCTGAGAAAAAAAGGAAAAATCTTTGAACGCCCTGTGTGGAAGGCCGTTCGGACGAATGTCCTTGTGTAGAATGCCTCTGCTGTGCTCCGCTTGAGGAGCCTCTTTTCTGGAGTCGAAAACCTGGTCAATAACCCCCGCCAAAAGGCGGAGGCTTGAAAGAGCCTTTATTGACTAGTCTCAGCAAACCTCCTCTGTGAGGGGAGCTACGTTGGTTTGGAATGTACAGGCACCGTGGGATGTTCATCCTAGTCCCACGCTCTGCGGTCTGTGTCTAAAAGTTCTGAGAGGTAGGAACAGTGCTGCTGGCAAGAAACCCTTTCCAACATTGACGAAGGATGTCAACCGGCCTTCAGGCCGAGCAAGCGGAGCCTGCGGGTATCCGCAAAGGAGATACTTTGAAAGTATTTGTTTTGAACATGCGCGGCAAGTCGCTGATGCCGTGTTCGCCAGCAAAGGCGCGACACATGCTGAAGGCGGGCAAGGCCGTCGTCGTGAGTCGAACGCCGTTCACGATCAAGCTGACCATCGCCACAGGCGAGACGAAGCAGGACGTGACGCTTGGCGTCGATGCAGGCGCAAGGCACGTTGGAATTGCCACTACGACGGAAAAGGAGGAGGTCTTCGCGTCCGAAGTCAAGCTTCGACAGGACATCACGGGACTTCTGGCCGATCGTCTGGCATTCCGACGTGCAAGGCGCAATCGCAAGACGCGCTACCGCTCCCCGCGCTTCAACAATCGCGTTCGATCAAAGCACAAGGGATGGCTTGCGCCGTCCGTGGAGAACCGTATCCAAGCGCACATGTCGCGCATCGATGCGGTCTGCAGACTGCTTCCCGTCACCAAGATCGTGATTACGACGGCATCGTTCGACGTTCAGAAGATCAAGAATCCGACTATTGAAGGCACGGACTATCAGCAGGGCGACCAGCTTGGATTCTGGAACGTGCGCGAGTACGTTCTTTTCAGAGACGGTCATGTTTGCCAGCACTGTCATGGTCGTTCGAGGGACAGGATCCTCAACGTGCATCATCTTGAGAGTCGGAAAACGGGCGGTGATGCG
Source organism: Sutterella wadsworthensis 2_1_59BFAA (assembly GCF_000297775.1). GTDB lineage: Bacteria > Pseudomonadota > Gammaproteobacteria > Burkholderiales > Burkholderiaceae_F > Sutterella > Sutterella wadsworthensis_A. The sequence continues at coordinate 192,501 of NZ_JH815519.1, read as the reverse complement.
CCAAACAACCTGATCACGCTGTGCGAGACATGCCACAAGGCTTATCACGCAGGAAAGATCAAGTTGAAGATCAAGTTGAAGGTCAAGTGCGGTCAATCGTTCAGGGCGGAAGCCTTCATGGGCATCATGCGCTGGACGCTGCTTGACCGCGTGCGCAAGACGCACCCTGAACTGCCTGTCGAGAACACCTACGGCTATCTGACGAAGCACAAGCGCATTGCTCTTGGCTTGCCCAAGACGCATTGCGCCGACGCCTTCTGCATTGCGGGAAATCTGAAAGCGTTGGAAGAGGAGATTTCCTCTTCCAACAACAGACGCGAAAGCACAACCGACAGATACACAGGTGTTCGATTCTCAAAGGCGGAGTGCGAAAACTCAATCAGGCGCCATTCCTCGTCAAGGGGTTCCGCCTATTCGACAAGGTAAGAATCGGCGGACAGATTGGTTTTGTTTTCGGGCGACGCGTTAGAGGCATATTCAACATTCGTCGCCTTGACAAAACTGTGACCGGGACAGACATCAATTGCAAAAAACTGAGTCTTCTCGAAACACGCAAAACTTTTTTGACTGAACTACGAAAGGAGTAAGCCGCGATTCCTCACCCGACTGAAGTCGGATGTTCCCTCGCGGCAATTCTATGGAAACCACCGTGGTCCACTTTTCCGGCATGCAGGTCATGCTGATGATCGCGCTCTGTGCGATCGCCGTTCTCGTGCCCGTCTGGGCCATCCGCCGCATCGCTCGCGCCGTCCCGCCCGTCTATCAGGTGCCGGGCATTCCGAGCGGGGTCGGCGGCCTGCTGCTCTTCACGATCGTGCTTCTCATCGTCGAGGCCGTCAACGCGCTCTATCACTTCGGCCGCGCCGCGGGCGAGGCCGCGCGCGTCATCTCGATGAGCACCGACTATCTCTGGCCCGTCGCGCAGACGCTCATTCCGGACTTTGCCGCCTCGTTCTTCCTGCTGATCGCGATCGGTGCGCTCGTCTTCGGCCGCTCGTCCGTCGCCCTGGGCACCGCCGTCGTCTGCGCCTGGCTCGGCGGCCCGCTCGTCGCCGTCCTGCGCACGATCTACCTCGGCCTTCCGATCGAGCTTGCGGGCGAGCCTACGGGGCTCCTCTTCCTCACGGTGGTCGTGACCCTCTATCTTCTCTTCTCCAATCGTCCCGCACTCACCTACGGCACCGCCTCGGGCCGCAGGCTTGCGCTCTCGCGCGGCGGCTCCGCCGTTGGGGAGCGCTGATGAAGCCCGTGATCGGGAGCCTGATGCTCCTTCTGGTCTTCCTGATGGTAATCCATTCCTTCTGGAAGTGGAGCCGTCAGTTTCCGCCTGCGCACGAGCGCGAGCCCTCGGGCGTCGAGGGCGGCCTCATCGTGCTCGTGGGCCTCATGGCCGCCGCCGTCCTCTTCAATGCGACGGGGTTCGGCCTCATGGTCTCGGCCGTCATGGGCGCGGTGCCCGAGGGCTTCTGGATCAGGACGGGGCTGCCGGGAATCCTGAGCTTCGCGGGCCTCGTCTGGGCGATGCTCCGCCTTCTTTCGGGCCGCACGCCCTCCGTTCGTCTTGAAGCCTCGCTCGGGTGCCTGGCCTCAGGCCCCGTCGCCGAGGCCTGGATGCTGCAGGCGGGCACGGGCGACGTCTCCCGCCTCGCCGTCTCGGTCGTCCTCACGGCGGGCGCCGTCCTGTATCTTTATCTGTCTCCTCGTTCGAAGCATACCTACGGGTAAACCCCTGAGGGTTTTCAGGCGTACTGGCACGGGGCTTCCTGCAGGCGTCGGGCTGGTAGAATTGCCTCATTGCGCGCGCGGCCTCATCCCTTTCACTTCCGGCCGCGGGCAGGACCAAAGGAGAAAGAATGACCCGTCCCATCCTCATCAAGAACGCCGAAGTCTTCGCCCCCGAAAAGCTCGGCCGTCGCGACATCTTCATCGCAGGCGGCAGGATCGTCGCCATGGAGGAGAGCCTTGAGGGCCTTTCCGTCCCCGGCCTCGAGACGATCGACGCCTGCGGCGCCATCGTGACCCCGGGTCTCATCGACCAGCACATCCACGTCACGGGCGGCGGCGGTGAAGGCGGTTGGAAGAGCCGCTGCCCCGAGCTCGTCTTCTCCGAGCTCGTCAAGGCCGGCGTGACGACCTTCCTCGGCGTCTCGGGCACGGACAGCATGTCCCGCTCGATCGAGAACCTCCTCGCCAAGGTGCGTGGCCTCAAGCAGGAAGGCGCCTCGGGTTGGATGTGGACGAGCAATTACTCCTACCCCGTCACGACGATCACGGATTCCGTCAAGACCGAACTCTTCGCCATTCCCGAAGTGCTCGGCGTCAAGATCGCCCTGGGCGATCACCGCTGCTCCTTCCCGTCGATGGAGGAGGTCCGCTCGATCGTCGCCGACGTCCGCGTCGCGGGCATGCTCACGGGCAAGACCGGCTTCGTGCACGTTCATCTCGGCGACTACACGTCGTCCTTCGACATCTTTGACGGCATCGTCGCCTCCGGCCTGCCGATCAAGCACATCCGTCCGACGCACGTCGCCCGTCATCCCGCCGTCTTCGAGCGCGCGATGGGTTTCGCGAAGCAGGGCGGCTGGATCGACATCACCACGGGCGGCGGCAACTACATGGGCTGCGCGGCCGACGCCTATGACATGGCCGTCGAAAACGGCGTGCCCGTCAACCGCATCACGATGAGCTCCGACGGCCACGGCTCCATGCCGCGCTTCAACGAGGCGGGCGAAATGGTCGGTCTCGGCGTCGGCTCCATCATGTGCAACATCGAGACCGTTCAGGAACTTGCGCGCCGCCACGACCTGACGACCGCCCTGCTGCCGATGACCCGCACCGTCGCCGAAGCGCTCACGCTCGAAGGCAAGGGCGTCATCGAGGTCGGCGCCGACGCCGACCTGCTCATCTTCAACGCCGAACACAAGATCACCGACGTCTTCATGGGCGGCGTCCAGTGCATGCGCGCCGGCGAAGTGATCGTCAAGGGCGCCTTTGAGGAATGAACATCGGGCATAATGTCCTGAGCAACAACCGCAACTGACCTCACTCAGGTCCGCCGCGAACATTCAAGCGGCGGACCTTTTTCGCAAATGGACGCATCAGCACGCGCAACTGCAGTCGGTCTTCTCGCACCCGTCCTCTGGGGCATGAGCGTCGGGATCTGCCGCGGCATCGCCGAGGACTTCGGGCGAGGCCCGGGCTTCACGGTGATGTACGCCGCGGCCTGTCTTCTGCTTCTTTTCATCTTCGGACGCCCGCATTTGCGGGCCTTCTCCCTCAAGTACCTCCTTCTGGGCGTGGGCGCCGCAAACGTCTGCGCCATCTGCTTCATCTTCTCGTTGTCGATGGCCGAGGACGCCACGCAGACCATGCAAGTCGGCATGGTCAACTATCTGTGGCCCTGCCTGACGATCGTCTTCGCGGTGCTCTTCAACGGCGAGCGGGCGAGGTGGTGGATCGTGCCGGGCGTGCTGCTGAGCCTGCTGGGCGTCATGGTGGTGCTCGGCGGCGAAGACGGATTCAATCCGATGCACGTCGCGACCAACTGGATGAAGAATCCGTGGAGCTACACGATCGCCCTCGTGGGCGCCGTGCTCTGGGCGGGCTACGGCTCGATGACCAGGGCCTGGTCGGGCGGACACAATCCCGTGGTCATCATCTTCTTCAACGACATGCTGATCTTCGGGCTCATCTGGATGCTTACGCCCACGCCGCCCGTCGAGTGGATGCATCCCGGCTGGCTCGGTGTCTTCCTCGGCGCGGCCGCGACGGGGCTCGGCTACGGCGTATGGACCTACGGCATGCAGTACGGCAACATGACGCTTCTGGGGATCGGTTCCTACTTCACGCCCGTCCTCTCCTGCGTCTTCGCCTCCATCTACATCGGGTCGGACCTGAGCGCCACGTTCTGGCAGGGCGTTGCGCTCGTTGTGCTCGGTTCGCTCGTGTGCTGGACGTCGGTGCGAAAGACGAAGCCCGTCGAAAGCAAGGGCGAGTCTCTCAATTTGCATCACAAGCACTGAGTCGCAGAGAGGAAGTTCTACCAGAGGCCTTTCTCTCAGGAGCGTTTTCTCAAAGGCGGTCGGCGCGTCGTGCGTCGGCCGCCTTTGTCATCGTGACCGTGAAGGCGGCGCCGCCTTCACGGGCCTTGCCCGCCGTGACCGTCCAGCCCGAGCGGTGGCAGATGCGAGAGATGATCGAAAGGCCGAGTCCTGCGCCCGAGGTGTCGGCGACGGCCGCACTGCCGCGCACGCCGTGCTCGAAGATGCGGGCGGCCTCGTCGCCGGCGAGCCCCGGTCCCGAGTCGGAGACAATGAAGCCTTCGGACGTTTCCGTGATCGTGACAACGCCGCTTTCGGTGTAGGCGACGGCGTTCTTCACGAGGTTGTTGGCGACGGTGCCGAGCATGACGGGCGAGTAGGCGCCGGGGCACTCGGCCTCGCGGCGAAGCACGAGCGCGAGGCCCTTTTCGGCCGCAAACGGCTCCCATGTGTCGGCGACGGCCTTGAGAATGCCCGCGGCGGAGTCGGGCTCGGGGCCCGTCGTCTCGTTCGAGAGGCGGGCGAAGGAGAGAAAGAGCGACATCAGCTCGCGCATGTCGCCCGCAGAGCGCGTGATGCGCTCGACCTGCTTCGCCTGAGCGGGCGAGAGCGGCGTCATTGAGAGAAGCTCGGCGCTCGTCTCGATCACGGTGAGCGGCGTCCTGAGTTCGTGGCTCACGTCGCCCGTGAAGGCCTTCTCGCGCTGCAGGGCCTCGTGGAGCCTCTTCATGGCGCCGTCGCAGATGCGGGCGAGTTCGCCCACCTCGTCGTTGGTGAGCTCGACCGAAAGCGGCTCGTAGGTGCGCGCAGCGCTGGCCTTTCTCACCTCGTCGGAGAGCGTCTTTACGGGCTTCATGATGTTGCGCGCAAGGATCCAGCCCGCGAGAAGGCCGAGGAAGAAGACGGCGAGAACGGAAAAGAGCGTGATCCGCCTGAAGACGCGTTCCGTGTCCTCGAAGCCGAGCTGATCGCGCGTGAGCACGAGCGGCTCACCGCGCCAGGCGCCTGTATGGACGAAGAAGTCGCCGTTGTTCGAAAGTTCTCCGAAGCCTTCGGGCAGGCCGCGCATGGCGGGCGGAGGCGCCTCAAGGGGAGGCGCGCCGTAGAGCCGGGTGTCCTCGGGGAGCCTCGGCGTCTCGCCGCGCTCAAGCGTGTCGACCGCCCTGGCGACCTCGTCCCTGAGGATGCCCGAGATGAGCTGCTGCTCGGTGAATTCGATCGACTGGTAGAGCGCGAATGCGTAGAACCCAGCCACGAAGGTGACGAGGAGCGCGAAGCTCAGCATGATGCGCTGGGCCAGGCTGCGCGGAGGCGAATGTCGGACGGGCATGGCGGCGCTTCAGGAGACGGAGTCGGGAAGATCGGCAACGGACCAGCCGAGGCCAGGATGCGTGTGGATGAGCGGATGGTCGAACGGCTTGTCGACCGCCTGGCGCAGAAGATAAAGGTTCGAGCGCAGGCTGTCGGAGGCGGGCGGCTCGCCCTGCCAGAGGACCGCCTCGAGTCGACGGCGCGAGACGATGCCGGGACTCTGCTGCATGAGCTCGCGAAGGAGCTGCAGGCAGGTCGGGTTGAGCTTGATGTCACGGCCTTCGCGCTCGACGCGAAGCGTTTTGAGGTCAAGCGAGAGCGGGCCCGCAGTGAGGCGCCCCGCCGGATTCGCGCCGCTTCGGCGCAGCAGGGCCTCGACGCGGGCGGCGAGCTCGCGAAGCGAGAAGGGCTTGATCAGATAGTCGTCTGCGCCGCTCGTGAGCCCCTCGACGCGGTCGTCGATCGTGTCGCGCGCCGTGAGCATGAGGATCGGCGCGGTGAAGCCCGAGGCGCGAAGCCTTCGGGTGAGCGTCATGCCGTCGGTGTCGGGCAGCCCCACGTCGAGGATGACGAGGTCGAAGGTCGAGCGGTCGATGCGCTCGAGGGCCTCGAGCCCCGTGGAGGCCGTCTCGGGCGCCCAGCCGTCCTTCATGGAAAGGAAGTCGCGGACGTTGGCAAGGATGTCGGGATTGTCGTCGACGACGAGAATGCGGATGCTCATGAGAGTGCTTCTTTTCTGATTAGTCTTCCTGCAGGGATGTTACGCCTTGCAGCCTGCGCGCGTCATTGTGCGGCGCTCGACCGATTGTTCGTCAGGTCCCATCTGGGGCGTCGGGTCGTCGACTGCACGCCGAGCATGCCGAGCACGGTCGAGTAGAGGTGCTCGTGCGTGACGCCGCCCGCAGGCTCGCGGGCAAGATTCGCCGCATCAAACCCGAAGGTGCGGCTCCAGTCCTTCGAGAGCCACATGACCATCGGCACGCGGATCTGCTCGGACGGCGCCATGAAGTACGGGGCGCCGTGCAGGTAGAGGCCGCCTTCGCCGAGGCTCTCGCCGTGGTCGGAGACGTAGACGAAGCCCGCGTCGATGTCCGTTCGGGCCTTGAGCCTTTTCACGAGGCCCGCCAGCACGCCGTCGGTGTAGCGCACGGCGTTGTCGTAGGCGTTGATGATGCTCTCCTTCGTGCAGGCGCCGAGGTCTGCGTCGGTGCATTCGGGCGTCCAGACCTTGGCGTGCGCGGGCGAGTCCTCGTGGTAGCGCGGGCCGTGCTCGCCGTACATGTGGTAGAAGAGCACCGTCGGACGGTCGGCGGGAAGGTTCGCGAGGTCGGCGTCGAGCTCGTCGAGAAGGACGCCGTCAAAGCACCGGCCCGAGGCGCAGGCGGCGCTCTTCGGGTCGGGGCTTCGCACCTCGGTGCCCGCACACGTGCCCTTGCAGCCGCTCTGGTTGTCGACCCAGACGACGTGCGCGCCCGCACGGGCGAGGAGCGACGGCAGAGCCTCCTCGCCGATGATGCGGCTGCGGTCGTAGTCGGAGCGGCCGATCCTGCTCAGCATGCAGGGAAGCGAAACGTCGGTGCTCGAGCCGCAGGCCGTGACGGACGGATGGCTGATCACGCCTTCGGCGCGAAGCGCGGGCGTGGTGTCGCGGGCGTAGCCTGCGAGCCCCCAGCTCGCCGAGCGGGTGGTCTCGCCGATGACGACGAGAAGGACGGCGGGACGGCTGAGCCTGACGGAGAACTCGGGCTTCGGATCGACGATGCGCTTTTGGGCCGCATCGGGCGAGGCGTCCCTTGCGAGCGTGGTGGCGAGGCTGTAGGGGACGTTGACGGGCGTGATGAGGTAGCGCAGCGCCTTGTCGTTTCGCATGACGGCCGCAAGCGTGTTCATCTGCGTGAATAGCGCGCCTGCACCTGCGGCGAGTGCAAGGATGGCGACGCCGCCACGCACGGCGGCCGGCCTGAGGCCGGCGGGCGTCATGTCGGCCGCGGAGGCAGCGAGGACGGGCGGAAGGCCTGCGGCCAGAGCGAGCAGGAGCGTGCGTGCGGAGAAATAGGCCGAGGCCTCGTGTACGTCGGTGGAGATGACGTTGCGGGCCATGTTCGGGTCGAACGCAATGCCGTAGACGAGCGTGCCCGCGAAGAAGATCGCGCCGGTCAGGCTCAGGAGCACGAGAACGGCGCGGCGCACGGGACGAGGCAGCGCCATGACGAGCGTGAGGAGCGCTATGGAGATGAAGAGAAGGCCGAAGGAGAGGCCCGCGAGCGTCAGGGCCTCGCGCATGCTCCAGGCGAAGTTCGGCTCGGAGAGGTCTGCGGCGCGTGCAAGAAACGGCATGTTGAGGACGAACGTCCACCAGAAGGCTGTCAGGAGGACGAGGCCCCTTTCGGAGAGCGGCTTTGCGAAGGCGGGCGAGCTGCGGTCCTCGAGGATGAGCGCGTGGAGCGCCGCGCAGATGAGCCAGTCGACGATGCCCGTGACGAGCACGTGCGAGACGAAGTGCGCGCCTTCCATGACGCGGACCGCGCCGCACAGGAGCCCGAAGGCGACGGCGAAGAGAAGTGCGCCTGCTGCAGCACGCGGGCGGACGTCCTTGAGCGCAAAGTAGAAGGCAATGAAGACGAAGCCCGTGCCCGCGTGTCCCGAGGGCCAGCAGCGGCCGGGAACGTCCGTGAGGCCGAAGGCGGGATCCGTCATCGGAAGGGCGCCGCCGAAGGGCTCGACCGACCAGGGGCACGCGACGCCCGTCGTGCTCTTGAGCCACCAGACTGCGGCGGCACAGGCGCCCATTGCGATGACGACGTAGAGTGCGCGTCTCGAGGCCTCCTCCTCGAGAATCCTGCGGCCCTGGGCGAGCACGACGGCGAGACGGACGAGAAGCACCGTCGCAACGATGGCGGGCACGAGCTTCGGAAGCCGGTAGAAGATCGTCGTGAAGACTTCGTTCCTGTGCCAGGGCCAGCCGTCGCTGAAGAAGAGCTTCGAGACGGAGAGGTCGAAGGCGTGCGGCGGCACGATGGCGAGGATGATGAGAAGCGACGCGGGAATGAGAAGGCCCGTGAGGACGGGCGTCGGAATGCGTGCGGAGCAGAGATGGTCTTGGACGGACATGCGGATGCCTTCGGCGTGTTTTTGCTTGATGTCCGCAGTATCGGGCGTGAGGCGTCAAAACCGCGTGAGGCCTCGTCAACGCGCCGTGAAGCGTCCGTCAAAGGAGCGTCAAAGACCTTGCGCCATGTCATGAGGCATGCAGATGGGCGCGGGGAAGAAAAAAGCGCTCTTCCGGTGACCGGCCGGAGAGCGCTTTCGGGGGAGAGGCTTTCGGTGAGGCAGGAGATATGGAGGAGAGCATCCTCACCGAAGGTGTGGGAGAACCTGCATGACGGTTCGGGTGATTACGGAACCTTGTAGCCGAACTGGTGGCACTGGTCGCAGAAGTTTTCCGTCTCGCCGTGCATGATGTGGCAGTTCGTGCATTCAAGTTCGTCGCGGTAGTGCGGGGACATGTGCGGGTTGGCCGGCTTGACGTCCTTCGTCTTTTCAACGAGGGCCTTGACGTCGTGGCACTGCTTGCACGTGTCGATCGTGGGTTCCTGGGGATTGGCCTTGTCCGGACCGTGGCAGGTCTCGCAGGAGAGGCCCATGCCGACATGGCGGTCGGCACCGAACTTCTGGTCGGCAGCCTGAGCGGTGCCGAAGGCGAACGTCGCGGCGCAGAGCGAGGCGATGATCAGCGTCGTCATCTTCATTTTTGTTTTCCTTTCTGGGTTCTGAGACCGGAAGCGCGGAGTCTGGAGCTCCGGACGGGCTGTCCGTCCGATGCGCTTTCGTTGGGTCAAATCATATGCAGGCGCGCCGGCGTTTCCTACCTACCAAAGTATGTATTTCATGCATACCCGGGTATGGGGTTTTCGGTTGGTCAATAAGAAACGTCTGAAGGAGAGTAATTGTTATCGGTGCGGAGGGACTGCGGCGGATGTTCGCCGGACTTTTGCTGCGGGGCGGATGCGGGGGAGCGGAGGGGGCGGTCCCCTGGGGGAAACCCTCCTTCAACGTGTCGTCCACAGGAGGCTTTCCGCCGGAGAGGGCGTGTTTTCAAGGGTTTGGGGAAAGGGAAGGGTAAACCCTGCATACTTTGGTATGTGCAAGGTCCATACCGCGGTATGTAGCCGAAAGGAGGGCGGAGGAGAAGAATAGCGGTGTCGCCGACGAGGAGCGAGCGAGAGAATCCGCCCCGCCGGTTGTGTTCCCAATCCGAATGGAGAATCCTCAGAATGACCCAGATCGATACCAGCCGCCGCGGCTTCCTCAAGTCCGCCGTCGCCGCCTCCGCCGCCATGATGTCCGCTGCCGCCGTGCACGCCGGCATTCCCGCCAAGTCCGTTGCCAAGTACGACGAAACGTTCGACGTCGTGATCATCGGCTCCGGCTTTGCCGGCATGGCCTGCGCCCTCAAGGCCGGCCGCGCCGGTCTCAAAGTCCTCATGATTGAGAAGATGTCCACGGTCGGCGGCAACTCAGCCATCTGCGGCGGCAACGTCGCCTGCCCGGTCAACCCGGTCCAGAAGGCCCAGGGCATCAAGGACAGCAAGGAGCTCTTCATCGCCGACTGCCTGAAGGACGGTCTCGGCATCAACCACACGAACCTCCTCTCCACCATCGCCGACCGCTGCAACGACACGATCCAGATGGTCGTCGACTGCGGCTGCGAATTCGTGCCCAACAAGATGCTCTTCGAAGGCGGCCACTCGGTTCCGCGTTCCTATGAAATCAAGGCCGGCACCGGCTCCGGCTACATCCGTCCGATGCACGAAGAGCTCAAGAAGCTCAAGAACGTCGTGATCCGCACCCGCTGCAAGTTCGACGACTTCGTCATGGAAGAAGACGGCTCCGTCGCCGGCATCGTCTGCCGCACGGGCTACCGCTTCAACAACAAGGCCGTCTCCGACGACCTCGAAAACAAGACCGGCAAGAAGTCCGTCGTCCGCGCCACGAAGGGCGTCATGCTCGCCGCCGGTGGCTTCTCCCGCGACATCTTCTTCCGTCAGATCCAGGACCCGCGCGTCGTCCCGACGACCGACTCCACGAACCAGCCCGGCGCCACGGCCGGCGTGCTGATCAAGGCCCTTGGCATTGGCGCCGCTCCGGTTCAGCTCTGTTGGCTCCAGTTCCTGCCGTACTGCAACCCGCGTGAAAAGGGCTTCGGCGTTTCCGTGAACTTCACGAACCACGCCTGCATGGACCTCGGCCTCGTCGTCGACCGCAAGACCGGCCGCCGCTTCATGGACGAACACGCCGGCCGCAAGATCAAGTCCGACGCCCTCTTCAAGGTCATCGGCACGGACGAAAACTACCCGATCGCCGTCTGCGACGACTCTATCGTGAAGGCCATCAACCCGTCCTTTGTCAAGCTCCCGCTTGAAATGGGCACGGTCAAGAAGTTCGACACGCTCGAAGCCCTCGCCGACCACTTCGGCATCAAGAAGGACGCCTTCCTCGAAGAAGTCAAGAAGTTCAACGGCTTCGTCAAGGCCGGCGAAGACAAGGACTTCGGCCGCATCCTCTCCTTCAACAACGGTCTGACCGTCTCCCAGGGCCCGTTCTACGGCATCGAATGCTGCCCGAAGATCCACCACACGATGGGCGGCGTCATGATCAACGAAAAGGCCGAGGTCATCTCCGCCACGACGCAGAAGCCGATCAAGGGCCTCTACGCCGGCGGTGAAGTGACCGGCGGCGTCCACGGCGCCTCCCGTCTCGGTACGGTGGCCGTCATCGACGCCCTGACCTTCGGCATGATCGCTGGCGAAAACTTCGCCGCTATGAAGTAATCCTCCTGCGTCCATCCCCTCGGACAGGATGACCGACCGCCAAGAGCCGGCACAAGAGGAATACAGGGAAAAAGGAGCACGCCTTAGGGACCGTGCTCCTTTTTTCGTTTCAGGACAATGACGGGATCATGCCGGCTTCGCGAAACCGATCCTTATGCACGCCTCTGCTAGTTCTGTTGGCGGATGTATGAAGATTCTCAAAATAGTATGATGTCGGGACGGGGACGGGCTCTGAGGGCCGCGGGCCCCTCCATTCACTCCTTACGGAAGGACAACATGACATGAAGCGAACGCTTGCTCTTGCCGTCGCCTGCGCACTCGTGCTTGAGGGCTGCGGAGAATCCGACGCGCCCGGGGAAGCCCGGAAGAAGACCGTGCTCGAATATGCGAGCATGAAGGACATCCGCAACATCAATCCGCATCTTTATCTGGGCGAGATGGCCGCTCAGGCCATGGTCTTCGAGCCGCTCGTCTTCAATACGCCCGAAGGGGTTAAGCCCGCGCTTGCCGAGCGCTGGGAGATCTCCGGGGACGGCCGCACCTACACCTTCCATCTGCGCCGCGGCGTCAAGTTCACGGACGGCACGCCGTTTACGGCCGACGCCGTCAAGAAGAACATCGATGCCGTCATGGCCAACCGCACGCGCCACGCCTGGCTCGACATGATCAACGAGATCGAGTCGAGCGAAGTGGTCGACGAGCACACCTGGCGCCTGCATCTCAGGCATCCGTACTTCCCCGCACTCATCGAGCTCGGGCTCTCGCGCCCTTTCCGCTTCATCTCGCCCGCCTGCATGAAGGACGGCGGGACGAAGGACGGCGTGACCTGTCTCGCAGGCACGGGTCCCTGGGTGCTCTCCGAACATAAGGACCAGCAGTACGCGCTCTTCAGCCGCAACGAGGGCTACTGGGGTGATAAGCCGATCGTACCCACCGTTCGCTGGAACGTCGTGCCCGACACGCAGACCATGCTGATGGCGCTTGAAAAGGGCGAGATCGACCTCGTCTTCGGCGCCGACGGCGACCAGCTCACGGGCGACGCGTTCAAGAAGCTCACGGACGAGAAGCGCCTCAACACGGCGGTGAGCGAGCCGATCGCCTCCCGCGCCATTCTCGTCAACTCGAAGCGCCCGATCACGAAGGACGTGCGCGTGCGCGAGGCGCTGGCCTACGCCTTCAACCGTCAGGCCGTGGTCGACGGCATTCTCAATGGCACGGAGGCGGCCGCCATGACGCTCTTTGCGAAGAGCGTGCCCTACTGCGACGTTCCGCTCAAGGAGCGCGGCCATGATCCGAAGAAGGCCGCCGAGATTCTTGATGCGGCGGGCTGGAAGGCCGGTGCCGACGGCATCCGCACGAAGGACGGCGCAAGGCTCGTGCTCGACTTCTACTTCAACTCCAACAACGCCCAGGAAAAGACGATCGCCGAGGCCATGCAGGGCGACCTGCTCAAGATCGGCGTCGAGCTTCGCGTGATCGGCGAGGAGAAGCAGGCCTTCCTCGACCGCCAGCGCACGGGCGAATTCGACCTGCAGTACTCGCTCTCCTGGGGCGCGCCGTACGACCCGCAGAGCTATCTCTCCTCCTGGCGCATTCCCGCGCACGGCGACTATCAGTCCCAGATCGGGCTTGCCGACAAGGCGCACATCGACGCGACCATCACGGCCCTCATGACCGAGGCCGACGAGAAGAAGCGCGCCGCCATGGTTCGCGACGTGCTCACGCGCATCACGGATGCGGCGGTCTACATCCCCGTCTCCTATTCGCGCACGAAGGCCGTTTATTCGAACAGGATCAAGGACGTCTCCTTTGCGGTGACGCAGTACGAGATCCCGTTCGAGAAGATGAGCTTCACGGAGGCGGGCAAATAAATGGGCGGCATGCTCGTGCGGCGCCTCGCGCTCCTCGTGCCGATGCTTCTGGGCATCACCTTCATCGCGTTCATGCTGGGTGAACTCTCGCCCTCTGATCCCGCCGAGGTGTCGATCCGCGTGAACGCGATGGTGCCCACGCCCGAGCTCATCGCCCAGACGCGTCATGAACTCGGGCTCGACCGCCCTCTCATGACGCGCTACTTCGAGTGGCTCGCGGGCGTGCTGCAGGGTGACCTCGGCACGAGCTTCGTGACGGGGCACAAGGTGACGGACGACTTCCTGCGAGCCTTCCCGCCCACGCTGGCGCTCGCGGGCGCGACCCTTCTGATCGTGCTCGTGACGGGCGGGGTGTGCGGGTGGCTCTGCGCAAGGCATGCGGGCGGTCCCGTCGACAGGGCGATCCGCAGCGTCCTCTTCACGATCTCGGCGCTGCCCAACTTCTGGGCCGCGCTCCTTCTGATGTGGCTCTTCTCGCTCACGCTCGGGTGGCTTCCGACGAACGGCATGAGGACTCCCGAGTCGGTGATTCTGCCCGCCGTCTCGCTCTCGCTCGCCTACGTCGGCACTTACGTTCGCCTCATCCGCACCGAAATGCTGAGGACGGCCGAGTCCGACTGGGTGATGTTCGCCAGGGCGCGCGGACTCTCCGAGGGGCGGATCTCGCTTCACATGATGCTCAACAGCCTCAGGGGTACCGTCACCGCACTCGGCATGTCGATTCCGAAGCTCGTCGCGGGCACCTTCGTGATCGAGAACATCTTCGCCTGGCCCGGCATCGGCAGGCTCTGCGTCTCCGCCATCTTCAACAGGGATCTGCCCGTGATCATCGCCTACGTGCTCGTGATGGCCGTGTTCTTCATCCTCTTCAATCTGCTTTCGGACCTTGCGCTGGCAGCGCTTGATCCGCGCGCCCGCAGAGGCGGCGCAGGGGAGGCGGCATGACGAACCGCTGGCGCAGGGCGCTGGCCGCCCCGTCGGGCCTCTTCCTTCTCGCCGTGCTCGCTGCAGGCCTTGCGGCGCCCCTGCTGCCGCTCGCCGATCCGACGGCCATCGACATTTCGTCGAAGTTCCTGCCGCCGAGCCTCGAGCATCCCTTCGGCACCGATCTTCTCGGCCGCGACATGCTCTCGCGCATGATCTGGGGCATCCGCACCACCTTCGTGACGGCGCTCCTCACGATGATCGTGACGGCGGGCGTCGGCATGATCGCTGGCGGCGCTGCGGCAGCGGCCCGAGGCAGGGTCGATGCGCTCATCATGCGCTTTTGCGACGTGTGGATGTCGTTTCCGAGCGAAGTGCTCATCCTGGCCCTCGTCGGCATGATGGGCCCGGGGCTTGAGAACGTGCTCATCGCCTGCCTGCTCGCCAAGTGGCCTTGGTACGCACGCATGATGCGCGGCCTCATCCTTCACCTCAATTCGGCCGGCTTCGTGCAGTTCGCGCGTGTGACCGGCGCCTCCAACATGAAGGTGCTCTTCGGACACCTCGTGCCCAATGCGGCGGGCGAATGCTTCGTGCTCGGCACGATCGACACGGGCAGCGTCGTCCTCATGATCTCGGCGCTCTCCTTCCTCGGCCTCGGCGCACAGCCGCCCATGCCCGAGTGGGGCTCCATGCTCGCGGACGCGAAGAACGTGATGACGCTTTATCCGGGACAGATGTTCGTGCCCGGCCTCGCGATCCTGCTCGTGGTGGCGGCGCTCAACTTCCTCGGCGACGCGCTTCGCGACGCCTTCGACGTGAGGAGGACCGAATGACGGACGCAGACGACGTGATTCTCAGTGTCGCGGGCCTTCGCGTCCGTGATTCCTGGGACAGGGAAATCCTGCACGGGCTCGACCTCGACGTGCGCAGGGGCGAGTGCCTTGCGCTCGTGGGCGAGTCGGGCGCAGGGAAGTCCCTGACCCTGAGGGCGCTTGCGGGGCTTCTTCCGCACGGCTTCACGGTCTCGGGGACGATGGACTTCGAGGGCCGGACGCTCTGCGCACCGGGCGCCTTCGCCGCAGTGCGCGGCAGGCGCATCCTCTACATGGCCCAGCAGGCGATGACCGCCTTTGACCCCCTCGTGAGGATCGGCGTGCAGCTCGGCGAAACCGCTTCGGCCGCAGGACTTTCGGGCTCGAAGGCCGATGAGGCCGTGAGCAGAGCGCTTCGTGCGGTCGGGCTCGATCCCGCCCGCATCCTCAGGGCCTTCCCGTGCGAGCTTTCGGGCGGGATGCTCCAACGCGTCATGACCGCCTGCGTCCTCATCCTCAGGCCCGACGTGATTCTCGCCGACGAACCCACGAGCGCGCTTGACGTCGTCAACGTCAGGGCCGTCCTCGCGAGCCTTCAGGAGGTGAGGAGGACGACGGGCTCGGCGCTCGTGCTCGTCACGCACGACCTCGGCCTCGCGGCGGGCCTTGCGGACCGCTTCGTGATCCTCATGTCGGGCGGAATCGTCGAAAAGGGCGGCCGCGAGATCTTTGAGCGCCCCTCGCATCCCTATACGCAGAGGCTTGCGCTCGCCTGGCGGCGTGCGAACGCCGTTCTGCAGGAATCCCTGGCTGCAGGCCCTGCGCCCGCAGCGGAGGAGCCGCAGCGTGCGCCGGAAGCTGAGCCCGTGCTCCGGATCGAGGGCGTCACGAAGTACTATGCCTCTGGATCCTTCCTGCGGCGGAGCGTGCACGAGGTGCTCCGCGGCGTGAACCTTGAGGTCCGCAGGGGCGAGGTCGTCGGACTCATCGGCGGCTCGGGCGAGGGAAAGTCGACGCTCTCGCGCCTCATCCTCGGGCTCGAGGCGCCGACGGCGGGCCGCATTCTCGTGAGGGGCGCTGACCGCTCCGAGCTTCGTTCGGGCGAGGCGAGCGTCGTCTTCCAGAACTATCTTGACTCGGCCGATCCCGTCTGGACGGTCGGGGACGTGATCGAGGAGCCCGTGAGGCTTGCGGGCGGCCGCGTCGATGTGCGGGACCTTCTCAGGCGCGTGGGACTTCCCGCCGAGTACGCGTCGCGCCGTCCCCACCAGCTCTCGGGCGGAGAGCTCCAGCGCGTCGCGATCGCGCGCGCCATGGCGGGCGGCCCGTCGCTCGTCGTCTTCGACGAGGCGCTCAGCAGCCTCGACGCCTCCGTGCAGGACGAGATCATGGAGCTTCTTGCCGAGCTCAAGCCCGATCATGCCGGCTGGCTCTTCATCTCGCACGACCTCAAGGCCGTTGCAAGGCTCTGCGACAGGGTCGCCGTGCTCTCCGAAGGCCGCATCGTCGAGGTGATGGACGCCGCACGCATGGGCAGCCCCTCGAGCGAGGCGGGCAGGCGCTTCGTCGAGGCCGCCGCGGCGGCGCTCCCTCGGGCGTAAACGGTGATGTGAGAGGTCTCCGACGGAGCCTGCGGACGGCGTGGACCTCCTAGGAACATAGGATGTTCATCCTATGCCGTCCGGACGCCCTGAACGGGATCCTGCCCCGAAGGACAGTCGTTTCGGGCGGTTTTCGGGCGTTTTCAAGCTCAGATGAAGATCCTCTTTTGTTTCGGGACGAGCCTCCTTAGACTGATTCTCAAGCGGTGCGCCGGCTGACCTCGGTGCATCCGCTCCTTGACCAAGATAAGGAGAAGTACATCATGACCAACCAGTCCCGTCGTTCCTTCCTGCAGGGCTCCATCGTCGGCGCCGCCGCGCTTGCCTCCGCTTCCGTCGTTCAGGCCGCCCCGCGCTCGAAGGTTCCCGCCAAGTGGGATGAAACCGTCGACGTGATCGTCGTCGGCTCCGGCTTTGCCGGTCTTGCCGCCGCCATTGAAGCCCGCAAGGCGGGCGCCAAGGTCGTCGTTCTCGAGAAGATGCCGACCCCGGGCGGCAACTCCATCATCAATGGCGGCATTCTGACCGCCACGGGCTGCCCGCAACAGCTCAAGCACGGCATCAAGGACTCCGTCGACCTGCTCGCTCAGGACATCCTCGTTGCCGGCGCCTACCTCAACGACCCCGCGAAGGTTCGCGTCCTCGCCGAACATGCCCTCTCCAACTATGAATGGACGGTGAAGGAACTCGGCGTCGAATACAACCTCGACGCGATCGGTCAGGAAGGCGGCCACTCCGTTCCGCGCTATGTCTTCACGAAGAACGGCTCCGGTTCGGGCATCGTGCGCAAGGAACTCGACAAGTGCAAGGAACTCGGCGTTGAAGTCCGCCTGCGTGCCTACGTCGAACACATCATCCGCGACGACAAGGGCCGCGTGGTCGGTCTCGAAGTCCGAGAAGGCTATCGCTTCCCGAAGAAAGACTCCGGCAAGGTGAAGTTCATCGCCGCCAGGAAGGGCGTCGTTCTCTGCTACGGCGGCTTCTCGGCCGACGTCAAGTTCCGCCAGATGCACGACCCGAAGCTCACGGACAAGTTCAGCACGACGAACCAGCCGGGCGCCACGGGCGAACTCTGGCGTGAAACCTACAACATCGGCTGCGCCCAGATCCAGAACGACTGGATCCAGTGCGGTCCGTGGTCCAACCCGAAGGAAAAGGGCA
This sequence comes from Sutterella wadsworthensis 2_1_59BFAA, assembly GCF_000297775.1. Lineage (GTDB taxonomy): Bacteria > Pseudomonadota > Gammaproteobacteria > Burkholderiales > Burkholderiaceae_F > Sutterella > Sutterella wadsworthensis_A. The sequence goes on along the minus strand of NZ_JH815519.1, from coordinate 174,947 downwards.
TGGGCATCGGCTGGACGTTCACGCAGTCCGCTGCGGCTGAATACGGCCTGTGGGTCAACACGAAGGGCCAGCGTTTCGTCAACGAGCTTGCAAACCGCAAGGTCCGCGCCGACGCCATCTTCGCTGAAGAAGCCAAGGGCCTCAAGGCCGTCGCCATCGCCAACCAGTACGGCGCCGACAAGCTCGAAGCCGCACGTCCGGGCATCATGAAGAAGCTCGTCGAACCGAACATCGTCAGCAAGTACGACACGCTCGAAGCCCTCGCCAAGGACTTCAATATCCCGCTCGACGAACTCAAGAAGACGCTCGCCCAGGTGAACGAATCCGCGAAGACCAAGAACGACAAGCCGTTCGGCCGCTACATCAACAACGAGTTCAAGCCGCTCACCGAAGGTCCGTGGTACGCAGCCATCACGAGCCCGAAGGTCCATCACTGCATGGGCGGTCTGCTCACCAACATGAAGGGCCAGGTCCTCGACATCATGGATCAGGAACCGATTCCGGGTCTCTATGCCGCCGGCGAAGCCACGGGCGGCATCCACGGCGCCGTGCGTCTGGGCTCCTGCGCCATCCTCGACTGCCTTGTCAACGGCCGCATCTGCGGTCAGGAAGTCGCCAAGTAACCTCTCCTCCTGAAGTCTCGGCGTGAGACGGCGGGCGGCCTTCGGGCCGCCCGTCTTCGTTTCGGGCTCCGCGCCCCGCACGTAGGCATTTTCCCGAGACTGCAGGCACGGCATGTTCTTATAGACTAGAGTGCAGCACCTTTTTCGAGGCAGACACCCATGACCGAACCTCTCTCCCGGCTTCCGACACTATCCCGCCGCACGCTTCTTGCGGGCGCGGCGGCCGCAGGCCTCACGGCGGGCATGCCGCCCGTGCGGGCCGCAGGGCTTCGCTGGGACGGCGAAGCGGAGATCGTGATCGTGGGAAGCGGCGGCGCGGGCGTTTCCGCAGCGCTCGCCGCAAGGGAGCGCACGAAGGGACGCATCGTCATTCTCGAGAAGCTCGGCGTCACGGGCGGAAGCACGCGCTTTTCATGCGGCTATTTCAATGCGGTCGACCCCGAAAGACAGCGGGCCCAGGGCATCGAGGATTCGCTCGAGCGGCACATCGCCGACACGAACGCCTCAGGCCGCGGGCGCGGCGACCCCGAACTCGTCAGGATCCTCTGCTCGGAGGCGCTCGACGCGCTCCACTGGGTCGAGGGCTACGGCGTCAAGTACGAGCCCTTCTGCTCGCAGATCTACGGCGGCCTCTTTCCGAGAAGCCACCTGCCGAAGCTCTCCGACCCGCAGGCGAGCTACATCGACGTGCTGCTCGACGCCTGCAGAAGCCGCGGCATCGAGATCCTGACTTCAAGCCCCGTCCTCTCCCTCGTGCTCAACGAGGACGGTTCGGCCGCAGGAGTCGTATGGCGCGACGCTTCGGGCACGAGGTGTACGCTCAGGGCCTCGCGGGCCGTCGTGCTGGCTTCGGGCGGGTTTTCGGCCAACGCCGAGCTCTGCCGCCTGCATGATCCGAGGCTCGGAGACCTTGATACGACCAATCCCGCGGGCTCGACCGGCGAGGTGATGCTCGCCGCCCGCGAGGCGGGCGCCTATCTGACGGGCTGCGACTGGATCGAGTGCATTCCGCTTCACGTTCATTACGCGCGCTTTGCAATTCTCGTCGAGCGCTGCATCTTCGTCGACCAGCAGGGACGCCGCTTCGTGCGTGAGGACGACAGGCGCGACATCCTGCGCGACACGATCCTTTCGTTGCCCTCGCGCGTCGGCTTCGTGATCGTCGACCACGACGGATTCGAGAGCAATCCGCCGTCCTTCAGGCGCGAGCTCCACGAGGGACTCGAGCGACAGGAGGTCTACAGGGCCCAGACGCTCGAGGAGATGGCGCAGCTGCTGAGGCTTCCGGTCAACAACTTCGTCGAGACCGTGAACCGCTATAACGGATTCGTGAGGTCGGGCAGGGACGAGGACTTCGGTCGAGGCGTCGAGAGCATGATCCATGAAATCCGCAAACCGCCGTTCTGGGCCTGCAGGGCCAGTATGAGCCGCCATCACACCATGGGCGGCGTTTCGATCGATGCAAGGGCGCGGGTGCTCGACTGGGATTCGAAGCCCGTCGGCCGGCTCTATGCCGCAGGCGAGGTCGCGGGTGGCGTGCACGGCGCAAGCCGTCTCGGCGGCAACGCGATCGCCGACGTTCACGTCTTCGGACGCATTGCAGGCCGGGAGGCCGCCTCGGAGGTGCCGGCATGAGAAGAACGGACGCACAACAGGGGTTTTCGTCCGCTGCGGCGGACGCGGACGTCATCGTCGTAGGCTGCGGCCTTGCGGGCCTCTCAGCCGCTCTGGCCGCAGCCCAGAGGCGTGCCCGGGTCGTGCTCTTCGACAGCTCGAGCGATCTGTTCGCCACGAACGACGTGGCCGACAGGCTCTACTTCAACGCCGTCGACCCGGAGCGTCAGGGCGACCTGGGCATCACGGACAGTCCGGAACTCTTCTACCGCCAGACGCTGGCTGCGGGCGGCGGGCGCGCCGATCCCGCGCTCGTCAAGATCCTCTGCTATCAGGCCTATATTGCACTCAAGTGGCTCGAGGGCTTCGGCGTCGGATTCGAGAACAAGGTCCGCCAGATTCCGGGCGGCGTCTATCCGAGAACTTGCGTCGCCTCCGACTACAGGGCGGGACGTCTCGCGATGATGAACGCTGCTCTGGATGCGGGCGTGACGGTCCTGCAGGGACTCACCTTCAGGGAACTCGTGCTTGATGCGCAGGGACGCGTCACGGGCGTTGCGGCCGAGGATGCGGACGGACGGCGCCGCATCCTCAGGGCGCCCGCAACGGTGCTCGCCACGGGCGGCTTTGCGTCCGATGCGGCGCTCTGCGCAAGGCACGACAGGCGCCTTGGCGCGCTTTTCGACATGCGCGGGGGACGCGCCTCGGGGCTCGGCCTCAGGGCAGCGGTGAAGGCGGGCGCCTACCTCGTTGGCACGGACTACTTTTCGCTCACCATGGGCACGGCCGGCCGCGCGGGTTTTGCGGTGTGTCCCTTCCATCCGCTGCGCTTCATCCTCGTCGACGCCTCGGGCGGACGCGTGGTCAACGAGCAGGACAGGGAGGCCGTCGTCGAGGCGCTCCTCGATGCGCCGGGCAACGTGCTGTGGCTTGCGGCCTCCTTCTCGGACGTCGCACGGCTGCCCGAGGTTCGCCGCGGCCGGATCGAGGCGCTGCTTGCCGAAGGAACGGCAAGGCGCGTGACGGGCTCGGAAGACATGGCGGGCATGGAGGGCGCCCCGTCGCGAGCCTCGATCGTCGATGCCGTGAGAACGTACGGCGAAGGGCCCGGAGACCGTCTGGGTAAGAGCTGGCGTGTGCGCATCGATGACAACGACATGCTGGTGATGCCCGTCATGCTCGGTCGATCGGCGACGCTCGGAGGCGTGAGGATCGACGGGGGCGGGCGCGTGCTGACCGCCTCGGGCGAGCACGTCGAGGGGCTCTTCGCGGCAGGCGAGATCACGGGCGGCGTGCACGGCATGCGCTGCGTGCCCGGAAACCTTTCGCTCGAGTCGGTCGTCTTCGGCCGCGAGGCGGGCTTTGCTGCGGCGGGCCGCAGCGCCTGACGGCAGGAAGAATGCGGGCCGGCCTCAGCGGCCTTCGGCCTGATCCAGAATGCGGGAGATCTCGACTGCGGAGCGGACCTTGAGCTTGCGGCAGACCTGCCCGCGGTGGATCTGGACGGTCTTTTCCGCAATGCCGAGGCGTTCGGCGATCACCTTGTTGAGGAGGCCTTCGGCGACAAGGCCCGCAACTTCGCGCTCGCGCGGCGTGAGCGTGGCGAGGTCCTTCATGGCGGCGGTGTGACTCGTGTGGTGCGAGCGCCGCTCCCAATCGAGCGCGATGGCCTTCTCGACGCTCGCGAGCAGCTTTTCATCATCGAGCGGCTTGGGCAGGAAGTCGAAGGCGCCGTTCTTGACCGCCTCGACGGCCATCGTGATGTCGCCGTGCGCGGTGATGAAGAGGATGGGAAGCGAATAGTCCTTCTTCTTCAGAAGCTCCTGAAGCTGCAGGCCGCTCAGGCCGGGCATGCGGATGTCGAGGATGAGGCATCCCGGCACCATGACGTCGTCGGTCTCGAGGAAGGCCTCGGCCGATGCGTAGCTGCGGGACTTCCACCCTTCGGTGGAGAGCAGGAATTCGAGCGATTCGCGCATTTCTGCGTCGTCGTCGACGATGCGGATGAGGGAAAGCGAGTTTGCCGGCATTTCAAGTCCTGTTGTTTTGTTCGCAGACGGGCAGGCTGACGGTGATGGCGAGACCTCGTTCGGGAAGCCGCTCGAAGAGTACGCGGCCGCGTGCGGATTCGGCGATGCGGCGCACGATCACGAGTCCGAGGCCGAGGCCCTGGGGCTTCGAGGTGTTGAGCGGGATGGTGAGGCGGGCGAACTGCTCGTCGGTGAGCCTCGGGCCGTTGTCCGAGATCGTGAGCATGGCCGTGCCGTCCTCTGCGGAGAGGCTCGCGCGGATGACGGCGTCATCAGTGCCTGCCGTGGCGTCTGCGGCGTTCTTGAGAAGATTGCTGATGAGAAGCTCCATCTCGAGCGCGTCGGCGAGGATCGTGACGCCGGGCTCGATGCGCCTGGAGACCTCGAGTCCGCGCGTGGCGCAGAACTGTGCGATCGCCTTTTCGGCAAGGTCCGAGAGAGACGTCGGCACGGGTTGGGCGGGCTGTCTTGCGAAGCTTCTGACGTGGTCGATGATGTCCGAGGCCTTCGTGCTCTGGGAGTCGATCTTGGCGAGTACGGTCCTGAAGACCTCGGGGTCGGTGGAGCCGCCGTGGGCCATGGTGCGGGAGAGGCCGCGGGCGTAGTTGCGGATGACGGCGAGCGGCTGCTTGAGCTCGTGCGCGATCATCGAGGAGAGCTCGCCCACGAGGCCCGCACGCTCCATCGCGACGAGCCTTTCGTTGTAGCGTTTGGCTTCCTCCTCGACGCGCCGCTTCTCCTCCACGGCCCGCATCAGCTCCGTGGTGCGGCGGCGGATCAGGTATTCGGCGCGCACGCTGTGCACGACGATGCCGAGCAGCACGGCGGCGAGAAATGCGAGCCAGACGCCGTAGTTTCTGACGAAGGCCTCCCAGCTGAACTGGGACTGGCGCAGGTAGGCCGCGTCGCCGAGCGCCTCAAGAAGCTCGTGCACGGCGTCGTATCGTGCGCCCGGCCGCCAGTCGCAGCCGTCGGCGTCCGTGGGCATGCCCAGCAGCGTGCCCGAGACGAGCGCGTTGAGTTCGGGCGGCGTGTGCGGAAAGGAGGCGAGCGTCCAGCCGGGATAGAAGACGGAGAAGGACCTGCACCTCGTCTGCGAGGCACGGTCGGTCGTGACGAGCCTGATGCCCGAAAGTCTTTTGGGATCGGTCGCGGAGAGCCGCTCGACGTAGCAGGCGGGCAGGATGCCCGCGTCGGCGCGTCCCGAGGCGACGGCTTCAAGAATGGCGCCTTCGGGATCGTCCGTCTTCGTGCGCAGGGCTTCGGGCACGGCGCGCTCGACGCCTGCGTGCATGAGCTCTCGCCTGAGCATGCGGGCGGGCATGCCGTCAAGTTCAGGCACGAGAATGGAGGCGCCGTTGAGGACGGAGGCGGAGGCGTCGGGAGCCTTCGCGGCGTTCACGGCGACGACGATGCCCAGGACCGAGTCGGCCGAGGAGGATTCGCGGATCGTCTGGCTCACGAGCGAGCGGGCGCCGAAGAAGCGTTCGAGAACGACGTAGCCGTCGGGCGGCGCGAGCACGAAGTCGACTCTTCTCGACTCGGCGAGCTTCTGGATCTCGCCGAGCGGCAGGTAGCGGAATACGAGCGGCGTGTCCGGAAGCGCATAGGTGAGATGGTCCACGCTCGCACTGATGAAGCTTCGCTCGATCGCACCCGAGCCCGAGGCCTGCACGGCGACCACGACGGGCGGCACGGCTCCCGGGGCCGCATGGACGAAGACCGGTGCGGACGCAAGAAGGATGGCGGCGGCCGCCCCTGCGAGTCGGGCGGATGAGCTTGGCGAGACGGACATTCTCTTATTGTATGTCCGTTATTTAAGCAGTCCCAACCCCCTTGCGGGCGGGGAAAACACTGAGGGAAACTCCCTTCCGTACGAAAACGCCTGAGCGGCGGGCGTTGGCGGGGAGGTGCAAAAAAGCCCGCACGAAGGCGTGCGGGCGGTGCGGGAGCCGGAAGGGGCACTCGGGCTCACTTGCCCTGCGTGTTTTCGAGCGTCGTCAGGTCGTCAATCTCGAAGGTGCCGGTGAGGCCCTTGTATTCGGGGCGGTAGTCCAGACCCGGCTGGCAGCGGAATTCGAGCCATGCGGAGGCGGGACGGCTGCCGTCCTTCTTGCCGTTGGTCGAGGAACCGTTGACGGGCAGCATGGCCATGTGCTGGCGGTCGCAGTGCATGCGGGCGCGTTCATGGAGGTGGTCGGCGAGGCGGTTGCCCTCGACGTGTCCGGGCCAGACGGCCTCGATGCGCCAGACGTTGCCGACCACGTTCGTGATCTTCTCCTCGCGGTCGAGGAAGTTCTGGCGTTCCTCCTGAAGGGCTTCGCAACCGGAGAGAAGAAGGGCGGCGAGGGCGGTGCCGATGATCAGAGTGCGCTTCATATGCATGGGTAGAAAGTCTGTCGAATGGTCGGAGGCCGCGCCGCATACGGGCGGGCGATGGTTCCGACATTTTAGCGGGATTCCGCCCGGGCGTCGCGAGGCGCGGTGCATGGAGCAAGAAACAGAAAAATGGACGAAAAGGGAAGGCTTTCTCAATCTCGCCGATAGGCGTCGGGGCCTCTGAGAAGGCCGCGGCCGCATGCGGGCGCCCGCGTCCTCGTTTCATAAGGTTCGGGGAGATGAGGAAAGACGGGCCGAAGGGGCGGTGATTTGCTGAAAATGCCTGCTGCTCTGTGAGTTTTTCGGGTTCTCGGGCCCTGTGCCACTAGGGTTGGCACGGTTGGAAGAAGAGACATTTTGTAAGCAATGCTTAATACGGCCTCCCTACACTTCCTGACACAAGACCATCCGGGCCCGAACCGTGCCCGTCAACAACGTCAACAGGACCCTCCGTTTCACACATGTCAGAAGCCATTCTTGAAGTCTGCGGCCTTACCTGCGAGCGCGGGGAGAGGACGCTTTTTAGGAATCTCTCGTTCGCCGTGAAGCCCGGCACGCTCGTGCGCATCGCCGGCAGCAACGGTGCGGGCAAGACGACGCTTCTGCGACTGATGACGGGCCTCATGCGTCCCGTCGAGGGTGAGGTGCGCTGGAGGGGTGTTCCCGTCGAGAAGGCCGCCCAGGACTTCTGGCGCGAGCTCTGCTACATCGGACACCGCAACGGCGTCAAGGACGACCTGTCGGTGCTCGAGAACGTGATGATCAATGCCAACGTGGCGGCCGTGCCCGTCACGGAGAACGCCGCGCTTGACGCACTTGACGCCGTGGGCCTGGCCGACTTCGTCGACGTGCCCGCGGGCCAGCTCTCTCAGGGCCAGCGCCGCCGCGTCGCGCTCGCCCGCCTCTGGCTTTCCCGCTCCGTGACGCTCTGGGTTCTCGACGAGCCCTTCACCGCGCTCGACGTGCGCGGCGTCGCCCGCCTTGCGGACCTCGTGGGCGAGCATGTCAGGTCGGGCGGCATCGTGATGCTCGTCACCCATCAGGAAGTGTCCGTCGACGGCGTCGAATACCTCGTCATCGAGCCCGAACGCTGGTCCCCGCGCCGCCGCACGGCGGTCGAGGCTGCGCTCGACAACGAAAGCGCTCTTGAAGCGGACAACGCAAGGTAAGGAGCGCCGCAGTCATGTTCAAGCTTTTCCGAATCATCCTCCGCCGCGACCTGATGCTCGCCTTCCGCCGCAAGTCCGACCTTGCGCAGGTGATCTTCTTCTTTGCGGTCGTCGTGACGCTCGTGCCGCTCGGCGTGGGCGCCGAAACCAACATCCTCCGCTCGATCGCCCCCGGCGTCGTGTGGGTCGCCGCGCTTCTCGCCGCGCTTCTCTCGCTGCCGCGCATGTTCGAGGCCGATCATGCCGACGGCACGCTCGAGCAGATGCTCGTCACCGCCGAGCCGCTTCCCGTGGTGGTCGTAGCCAAGGTCTTCGCGCACTGGCTCGTCACGGGCGTTCCGATGACGATCTTCGCCGCGGTTTTCGGCATCCTCTTCGACCTGCCGCTCGACGTGACCCTTGTGATGGTCGCGAGCCTCTTCCTCGGCACGCCGGTCCTCTCCCTCGTGGGAGCCGTGGGCGCCGCACTCACGCTCGGCCTTCGCGGAGGCGGCGTGCTCACGAGCCTGCTCGTGCTTCCGCTCTACATTCCCGTCCTCATCTTCGGCGCGGGCGCCAGCCAGGCGGTCGCCGTCTCGATGAGCCCCGCCGCGCACTTCATGATCGTGGGCGGCCTGACGCTGCTGAGTCTCGCGCTCGCCCCGATGGCCGTGTCCGCGGCCCTTCGCATCGCCGAAAGTTGATGCGGGCGAAGCGAACGCTGGAAAGACTTTTGAAAATATATTCGGAGACCTGATCAAGATGAGCTTATCCGACCCTCAGAACTTCTACCGCCTCGCAGGCAAGGTCATCCCGTGGATTCTCGGGCTGGCACTCGTGCTCTTCGTCGTGGGCTTCTACCTGGGCTTCTTCGTGTGCCCGGTCGATGCGCGCCAGGGCAACTCCTACCGCATCATCTTCATCCACGTCTCGGCCGCCTGGCTCTCGATGCTGCTCTACGTGCTGATGGCTGTCTTCAGCGCCATCGGTCTGTGGCGCAACAACCGCATCTGCTTCATGCTTGCCCAGGCGATGGCCCCCACGGGCGCGCTGATGGCCTTCATCGCGCTCTTCTCTGGCGCCTTCTGGGGCCGTCCGACCTGGGGCACGTACTGGGTGTGGGACGCTCGCCTGACGTCGGAGCTCATCCTCTTCTTCCTCTATCTCGGCTTCATCGCGCTGCACTCCGCCATTGACGACAAGCGCCGCGCCGACCGCGCCGCGAGCGTCATCAGCATCGTGGGCGTGATCAACGTGCCGATCATCTACTTCTCCGTGCAGTGGTGGAACACGCTCCATCAGGGCGCCTCGATCACGTCGAGGGGCTCCTCCATTGCGCCCATCATGCTCTACACGCTCCTCATCATGGTCGTGGCGGGCATGTGCTACGGTGCCGGCATGGTCCTCGCCCGCACCCGCTCCATCATCCTCGAACGCGAACGCCGCGAGAACTGGACCAAGGAAGCGGCCTTGGAGGGCAAGCTGTGAACAACTGGAACAGTCTTTCCGACTTCATCTACATGAACGGCCACGGCTACTTCGTTTGGTGCGCCTACGGCGCGCTGCTCGTCGCCGTGATCTACGAAATCTTTTCCCTGCGCGCCCGCCGCGCCAAGATCTGCGCTCGCCTCGCCCGCGAGGCCCGTGCAGCCAAATCGACGCTGGAGATGTAAACCATGGACTCGAAGACCAAGAAACTCGCCCTCATCGGCGCGGCCGTCGTGGCCGTCGGCGCCGGCGTGACGCTCGCCCTGCAGGCATTCAATGAAAACCTCGTCTTCTTCTTCTCGCCCACGCAGGTGGCCGCGAAGGAAGCCCCGACGGGCCGCACGTTCAGGCTCGGCGGCGTGGTCGAGCCCGGCAGCGTCAAGCGCCAGGCCGACGGCGTGACCGTCACCTTCGGTATCACCGACACCGCCAAGATCGTTCCCGTCCAGTACAAGGGCATCCTCCCCGACCTCTTCGCCGAAGGCCAGGGCGTCGTGGCCCAGGGCAAGCTCGACGAGCAGGGCGTCTTCTGCGCCTCCGAAGTGCTCGCCAAGCACGACGAGAACTACATGCCGCCCGAGGCTGCCAAGGCTCTCGAAGACGCCCACAAGGCGGGCGTAGCCAAGAAGCAGGCCGAGCAGGCCCAGGCCGCGAAGTCCTGATGCCTGCCCTTCCAGTCAATTGAGTTTTTATTGAGCCGGGTGTGACCGCCCGCCTGACCCGAGGGCCAGGCAAAGCGGCCATGCCCTTGCTTGCATAAAGAGAGAAGACGGAAGCATCCGTCCCCATACACAAACCGGAGAAAACAAGTGATTCCTGAAATCGGTCACTTCGCACTGATCCTGTGCCTTGCGTTGAGCATCGTCCAGGGCGTGCTCCCGCTTGTCGGCGCTGCCAAGGGCAACCGCGCGCTGATGGCGGTCGCCCGTCCCGCCGCTGCCGCCAACGCGTTCTTCGGCACGGTGGCCATTGGCTGCCTTGCCTACTCGTTCTACCTGTCGGACTTCACCGTCCTCAACGTGGCGAACAACTCCAACTCGCTTCTGCCCTGGTACTACAAGGTGGCCGCGACCTGGGGCTCCCACGAAGGCTCGATCCTCTTCTGGACGGTGACGCTCGGATGGTGGGGCGCCGCGGTCGCCTTCTGCGCCCGCCGCCTGCCCGCCGAGATGGTCGCCCGCGTGACGGGCGTGCTCGGCCTCGTCGGCATGGGCTTCCTCCTCTTCATGCTGCTCACCTCCAATCCGTTCCTGCGCCTCTTCCCTGCGCCCGCCGAGGGCGCGGACCTCAATCCGCTGCTGCAGGACCCGGGCATGGTTTTCCATCCGCCGCTCCTCTATCTGGGCTACGTGGGCTTCGCCGTGCCGTTCGCCTTCGCGATCGCCGCGCTCATCTCCGGTCGTCTTGACGCCGCCTGGGCCCGCTGGATGCGTCCGTGGACGACGGCCGCCTGGGTGCTCCTCACGCTCGGCATCGCGCTCGGCTCCTACTGGGCCTACTACGAGCTCGGCTGGGGCGGCTGGTGGTTCTGGGACCCGGTCGAGAACTCCTCGTTCATGCCGTGGCTCACGGGCACCGCGCTCATCCACTCGCTCGCCGTCACCGAAAAGCGCGGTTGCTTCCGCATCTGGACGGTGCTCCTCGCGATCCTGACGTTCTCGCTCTCGCTCCTCGGCACCTTCCTCGTGCGCTCCGGCGTGCTCACCTCGGTGCACGCCTTCGCGACCGACCCCGAGCGCGGTCTCTTCATTCTGGCCTTCCTCATCATCGTCATCGGCCTCTCGTTCCTGCTCTTTGCATGGCGCGCCCCGACGGTGGGTCTGGGCGGCAACTTCTCGCTCATCTCCCGCGAGTCGATGCTCCTCGTCAACAACGTGCTGCTCGTCGTGGCCATGGGTGCCGTGCTTCTCGGCACGCTCTATCCGCTCTTCCTCGACGCGCTCAACGCAGGCAAGATCTCGGTCGGCCCCCCGTACTTTGACGCCGTCTTCGGTCCGCTCATGCTGCCGTGCGTGTTCCTGATGGGCGTGGGTCCGCTCGCCCGCTGGAAGGACGCCGATCCGAAGGCGCTCGCCCGCGAGCTCGCCTGGTGCCTCGTCGCCGCCATCGTGGCCGGCGCCGCCATCCCGCTCCTCATGGGCGAGTTCGGCCACTGGGTCTTCCTCGGCTGCACGTCCGCGATGTTCGTCTTCTTTGCCGTGATCCAGACGTTCCGTCATCAGATCCGCAACCAGCCGGGCAATGTCTTCGCCCGCCTGATGCGCCAGCCGCGCGCCTTCTGGGGCATGCAGCTCGCCCACATCGGCGTGGCCGTCTTCATCATCGGTGTGGCGCTCGTCAAGGGCTACCAGTCCGAACGCGACGTGCGCATGTACGAAGGCGAGACCGTGACGGTCGCCGGCTACACCTTCACGTTCAACGGCGTCGAAACCGTCCGCGGCCCGAACTACACGGCCGACCGCGGCGATTTCACGCTCTCCGTGAACGGCAGGGAGCTCCAGCACCTCTATCCTGAAAAGCGCAAGTACTACAGCTCAAACTCGATGCCGATGACCGAGTCCGCCATCCGCCACTCGATCACGGGCGACGTGTACGTGAGCCTCGGCACGCCGACCAATGACGGCGGCTGGGTCGTGCGCGCCTACTACAAGCCTTACGTCACCTGGATCTGGTGGGGCTGCATCATCATGGCCGCCGCTGGCCTTTGGGCCGCGTCCGACCGACGCTACCGCCGCCGCAAGCAGAAGAACGAAGCTGACGGAGAATAAGTCATGAGCAAGTCTCTCAAGTATCTGATTCCTTTCGGAATCTTCATTGTCCTCGCGGGCTTCCTCTTCAAGGGGCTCTACATGGATCCGCGACAGTTGCCCAGCGTGCTCATCAACAAGCCGATGCCGCAGTGGTCGCTCCCGACGCTCTTCGACACCACGAAGACGCTCTCCACCGAGGAGATGAAGGGCAAGGTCTGGATGCTCAACGTCTGGGCCACGTGGTGCATTCCCTGCAAGCAGGAGCACCCCTACATGGTCAAGCTCAAGAAGGACGGCCTCAAGACCCCGATCGTTGGCTTCGTCTACAAGGACAATCCTGGCGCCGCCCTCAACATGCTGCGCCAGCAGGGCAATCCTTACGACATGGTCGTCTTCGAGGTGAAGAACCGGGTCGGTCTTGACCTCGGCGTCACGGGCGTTCCCGAGACCTTCGTCATCGACAAGAAGGGCGTGATCCGGGCCAAGGTGAGCTACCCGCTCGATCCGCAGATCTGGAACGAGCAGCTCAAGCCCCTCATCAAGCAGCTGGAGGCCGAATAACATGAAGTCCGTCAAGCTTATGGGCGCCGCCCTCGCGGCCTGCGCACTGATGGCCGGCACGGCCTTCGCAGCTCCGCGCGAAGCCGCTCCGACCGCCTTTGACCCGATCGCCCACCAGCGCGTCGTCGAGGTTTCCGAGCAGCTCCGCTGCCTCGTCTGCCAGAACCAGTCCATCGCCGACTCCAACGCCGAGCTCGCCGTCGACCTGCGCAACCAGGTGATCGAGCAGGTCAAGGCCGGCAAGACCAACAAGGAGATCGTGGACTACATGGTCGAACGCTACGGCGACTTCGTGCTCTACAAGCCGCCCTTCAAGGCCAACACGGTCATCCTCTGGCTCGGCCCCGTCGCACTCTTCCTCGTGGGCCTCGCCGCGTTCTACCTCAACCTCCGCCGCCGCAAGTCGGCCGTCGCCAAGACCGTCCGTCCGCTCACCGCCGAGGAAAAGGCCCGCGCGGACAAGCTGCTCTCGGGCGACAAGGAGTAACCGATGCTGACAACCTTCATCATCATCTGCGTCGTCTTCTGCCTGATCGCGATGGCCGCCGTGGCGCTGCCGCTCTGGTTCGGCGGCCGCAAGGCCGCTGACGCCGAAGACCGCCACGAAACGATTCTCGGCATCCTGCGTCAGCAGGCCGCGGACCTTGAAAAGGAGCGTGAGGCCGGCCGCATCGACCTCGACGAGTACGAGGAGTCCCGCCTCGAACTCGAGCGCCGCGTGCTTGAGGAAACCGCCCGCGACACCGACGCCGAAGTCAAGGACCAGTCCAAGGTCGCCCGAATCATCGCCGTCGTGCTCGCCGTCGTGATTCCCGCCTCCGCCGTCTTCGGTTATCTTGCGCTAGGCCGCTACAACGCCATGGACCCCGCCTTCCTCGAGGCCGTCCAGAACCAGCAGCGCCAGACGCAGGGCCACAGCCAGTCCGACATGATGGCCGCCATCGAGCGCCTTCAGAACCGCCTGAAGGAGACGCCCGACGACGCCCAGACCTGGTACATGCTCGCGCGCACGCTCTCCAACGTGGGTCGCTTCGCCGAGGCGCTTGACGCCTTCCGCGAGGTCGACCGTCTGGTGCCGAACAACGCCGACATCATCGCCGACATGGCCGACATGACGGCCGCCGCGAACAACAAGGTGATCACGGACGAGGCCCGTGCGCTTCTGCAACGCGCCCTCAAGATCGATCCGGGCCAGTGGAAGGCGCTCGCGCTCCTTGCCATCGACGCCTGGGATCATGAGAAGTACGCCGAAGCCGCCGCCTACTGGGAAAAGCTCCTCGTCGTGCTTCCCGAGGACTTCGGCGACGCCCAGCAGATCCGCAACAACATCGACGAGGCCCGCCGCCTCGCCGGCATGGATCCCGCAGCCCGTCAGGCTGAGGCCGAAGCCTTCAAGGGCGAGAGCGTCCCGACCGTCCAGGCCGCCGAGCCCTCGTTTGTCTCCGGCCGCGTGACGCTCGACAAGGCCCACGCCGACAAGGTCAAGCCCGAGGACACTGTCTTCATCTACGCACGCCCGACCACGGGCTCGAAAATGCCGGTCGCCTTCATGCGCATCACCGCCAAGGAGCTCCCCTTTGAGTTCAAGCTCACGAGCGACATGACGATGGCCATGGGCGCCACGACGCTCGCCGACGTCAAGGACGTGATCGTCGGAGCCCGAATCTCCCGCACCGGCAACTTCATGCCGCAGGCGGGCGACCTCGAGGGCGAGACTTCCGCTCCCGTCCAGACGGGCACCGAAGGCATCGACCTCGTCATCGGCACCGTCCGCTGACATTCGACAGCCTCAGAAAAGGCCGCCGCGTTCGACTGAACGACGGCGGCCTTTGCGTTTCAGGTGTTTTCCCGCGTGTGCGGGCGAGCACTTCTTCATATAATTGAACCCTTGTTGCGAAAAAGGTGAAATATATCAACTGAAACTAAAAAGAACTAATGTGGAGGTACCGCCATGGCGGCCTTTTCCATCATCGGACGCGAAGGAAGCGTCCCTGTTCACGTCTGGGCGAAGACGCTCGACGACAAGTCGCGTGAGCAGCTTCTCAACACGGCCTCGTTGCCGTTCGTCTTTCATCACGTCGCGGCGATGCCCGACGTTCATGCAGGTCTGGGCGCCACCATAGGCAGCGTGATCGCGACCGAAGGCGCCGTCATCCCGAGCGCCGTCGGCGTCGACATCGGCTGCGGCATGCGCCTTGCACGACTCAACTTCAGGCGCGGCGACCTTGACGACCGCGCGGTCCGCGCTGTCTACGAGGCGATTCTGCGGCACGTGCCCGTCGGCATGACCGAGAGGAGGCCCGACGCCGTGCGTCACGACCGCACGGAGCCCTTCGAGGAAGGCATGAAGAGCCTTCTCGACCGTCATCCCGAACTCCTCGAGCGCATGGTGTCCATGACCTGGCAGAGCCAGCTCGGAAGCTTGGGAGCGGGCAACCACTTCATCGAACTCACCTCTGATGCAGACGGCGTCGTGCGCGTGATGCTCCATTCGGGTTCGCGCGGCGTGGGCAACGTCATGGCCTCGCGCTTCATCGGCATCGCCCGCGAGAAGGCACTTGGAGGGAAGGTCCGGCTGCCCGATCCCGCGCTCGCTTGGTTCGATGAGGGCACCGATGACTTCAACGACTACATGGATGCGGTCAACTGGGCGCAGGCCTATGCGAAGATCAACCGCGAGATCATGATGGAGGACGTCATGGCCGCGGTGCGAGAGGTGATGCCGGGGGCGGAGATCTCCTCCGACGAGCCCGTCGTCGACTGCCATCACAACTACGTGGCTCGCGAGACGCATTACGGGCGCGACGTATGGGTGACGCGCAAGGGCGCCGTTCATGCGGGCAGGGGCGAGCTCGGCATCATCCCGGGGAGCATGGGCGCCGCCTCGTATCTGGTCGAGGGACTCGGCTCCGAGGAGTCCTTCATGTCGTCCGCGCACGGCGCGGGCCGCACGATGAGCCGCACGCAGGCCAAAAAGGTCTTCACGGTTGCCGACCTGAAGCGCGAGACGGCGGGCGTCGTCTGCAGGCACGATCCCGGCGTGCTCGACGAGATTCCGTCGGCCTACAAGTCCATCGACGAGGTGATGGCGCAGCAGGCCGACCTCGTGAGACCCGTGACCGTCTTCAAGCAGTTCCTCTGCGTGAAGGGGTGACCTGACGCCAAATGGACAATGGGCGTCTGACGGTTGATGCCGTCGGGCGCCCATTGCTTGGGAGGATGGCCGGCGTGGCGTCGGACCAGAGACGCTGCGTCAGCCGGTTGGCGGTTGAACTGGAACCGCCGCCGGCTTTGCTCGGAGCGGCCGGGTGAAGACACTGTGGAGGATCAGGCCTTCTTCATGGCGCGCATGCCCCAGGCGGCGAGAAGAACCAGGAGAAGCGCCGCGTAGCAGACGCAGGCGAGCATGCAGCATTCAGCCATGTCCATGAACTTCCACTGCGGGAAGAGGTACCAGCCGTCGCTCGCCTGATAGACCTCGATGAGCCAGCGCTGGAAGTCGCCGAGCTGGGTGCCGTCGGGCACGACGGGGGCGTCGTAGCCGCAGTCGCCCGTCTGCTTGAACCAGTCGGGAGCCCACTTGTCGAGCGGAAGGCCGAAGTGATAAGTCGGCTCCGTCGAGCAGCCCTGCATGCCGAACATGGCCATCGGGTCGTCGGAGTGGACGGCGTCATGGATGCCCATGAGCTTCCAGGAGCAGATCATCGTGTAGATGAGGCCGTAGAGGAAGACGCCGATGCCGGCGATCTTCAGCAGAGCCTGCTTCGGATTGATCGTGATGAGGAAGGCGCCGATCGCCATGACGATGTTGCCGTAGCGGATGTAGACGCACTGCTCGCAGGGCAGCATGTAGAGCCAGCCCTGGAAGAGGTAGTGGGCCAGAAGCACCAGGATGATCGAGGTCACGCCGAAGAGGATCCACGGCTCGCGCGTCTCCTGCCAGTCGGCGAAGGCCGTCATCGGACTCTTTCGGAAGCTTTCGCAGAATCCCTTCATTTGTCAGGACCTCTTACTTCTTGGAGAGTTCGCGGATGTTTTCCACGAGACCGTCGATGGAGCGGATGGAGGCTGTCTTCAGGAGGTACTTGCCGTTGACCACGAAGGCCGGCACGCCCTGGATCTTGGCGACGTCGTAGGTGCTGTCGGCCCAGGCCTTCACGAGCGCCTGAACCTTCGGATCATTCTTTTTGGCGTCGAAATCGGCCTTGGACATGCCGACGGCCTCGAGGGCGGTTGCGCGGAAGGCGTCGGCGCCGTCATCCCAGCGCTGCTTCTTGTCGTGGTAGGCCTTGTAGAGGGCGAACTTCGCCTTCTTGTGCATGGCGTCGGCAGCATACGGATCGCGGCCGGCGGCTTCGTCGGCGACCCACATCACGGCGAGGACCTCGGAGCCTTCCTTGCCGTACTTGCCCTTGGTATGGAGATGGTAGTCGAGGAACTTCATTTCCTTGTCGAGCTTGGCCTTGACGGCCGGAACGACGGACTTGTCGTATTTGTAGCAGAACGGGCAGTCGTAGGAGTAGACCTTGATGAAGGTGCCCGAGGCGTTCGGGATCGGCTTTTCAAGGACGACGTAGTCGGTGCCCTCGACGGGGGCGGCGATGACGGAGCCTGCGCAGAGCAGGGCGGCTGCGGCGGCGACGGCGAATTTCGTGAAGGTCATGGTGTTCTCCTCGGTCGGAATGTCAAGCATGGTCGGCGGCCGCAGGATACGGGCCCGCCTCAACTGTGTGAGGAAGTTTAGGCGTCGACGGAAATTTTGAAAATTGTTGACTTCCCACGGGAACTTTCAGAATTTGACAAGTCGCTTTTCTCAAATGCTGAAAAACGGGTTCGGCCTGCTCGACGCATGGCCCATGACGACGGCGCCCGCCGCATCGGTCGAGGATGGGCGGGCGCGGATTCATGGCGAGGGCGTCATGTACGGGCTGCGGGTCAGCCGAAGAGCTTCACCCAGCACCAGGCGGGGACGCCGAAGATCACGATGTAGGTGATGACGAGCGCGGCGGCCTGCACGATGTGGTTCTTCGAGATGCCGAGCACGATCGGGCCGAGAACATCCCAGACCTTGAAGAGAAGGAGGAACGAGGCGACAGCCCAGATGAGGCCGAAAACGATGGAGAAGAAGGTGTACATCGAAAAAATCCTTTGTTGGTCATCGTGCGGCAGGCACGGGTTGGAATGACTCTGTTGCCCGATAATGGTAGGTCTTTGCGCTTAATATTAGATTACAGCGTTCTTTCCCGTCACGAGGTCCGATCCGAATGTCCCGCTTTACTGTCATTCTTCCCGAAGGCACCGTCATTCTCAAGAACGAGGAGACGGGGCAGATTCTGAGGCTTTCCGCCGAGTCGGGTCCGCTCGTGCTCGGCGAAATCGAGATGTCGATGACGCTCGGGCCTAGGCCCCTCGAGGTTGCGGGTGCGGCGCACGCTCCCGCCGTTGCTGCAGCGCAGGCCCCCGCCTGTGAACTCCCCGCCCGGCCCGCCGATCCCCTGGCGGACCTGCCCGACGAGGCCTTCGTGCCCAGACCCGAGACGCCTGGCACCGCGCCGCTTCCGCACCCGATTCCGGGGACCGAGGGCGTGAATCTCATCAATCCCTATGAGGCGCTCGGAAAGAAGGCCTTGAGGAGCCTGCCGCCGGGATTCGGTCCCAACACGGGCGAGCCCTTCATGTCGCCCGAGGAGGACTGGGCGCCCGGCACGGCCCCCGTTCTTCGCGGCATCCGCGTGCTCGACGCGCCGCTCGAGGCGCTGACGGCCTCGGACTTCGAGCAGATTCTTGACGCGATGGCGCTCAGGCGCAACAACATCGAGGGCGAAATCGAGTTCATGGAGGAGATCGAGGCGGACGAAGAGGACATCCGCGATCTCGAGCGTGACATCGAGCAGCTCGACCGTGACCTTGCCGACGTGGTCGCGAGGAAGGAAGAGTTCGACGCGCTTTCGAAGAAGCAGGCCGCGGAATAGGTCGGAAGGTCCGCCGTGATCAGCTCGGGATGAGCATCGTCACGAGGATCATCCACGCAGGGATCACGGCGAGCGAGAAGAGCGTCGTCGAGGCGACGGCCGTCGTCGCGAACTTGACATCGGCGTGGTGGAATTCGGCGAGCACGGCGATCTGCGTGATGCAGGGCAGCGCCGCCTGAATGACGTAGACCTTCGCAAAGAGCGGCGGAATGGGAATGACGTACGTGAGCACAAGGCACACGAGCGGGCAGATCACGAAGCGCCCGATGTAGACCCAGAGCATGTCCTTCGTGACGCGGATGTTGCGGATGCCGATGT
The DNA here is from genome assembly GCF_000297775.1 of Sutterella wadsworthensis 2_1_59BFAA. Lineage (GTDB taxonomy): Bacteria > Pseudomonadota > Gammaproteobacteria > Burkholderiales > Burkholderiaceae_F > Sutterella > Sutterella wadsworthensis_A. The sequence goes on along the minus strand of NZ_JH815519.1, from coordinate 156,064 downwards.
TGTAGAGCATGCAGCCCACGAAGACGAGCGCGAGCGGAGTCGTGATGCCGCCCATGTAGTGCGCGGCGTCCATGATCGCCTTCGGAGGCGTGAAGTCGAGCAGGATGAACACGATGGCCGTGAGGAAGCCGAGGAGCGGCGGCGTGAAGATACGTTTGAAGGTCTGCGCCGAGAACACCTTCTGGGGCTTCTGCATCGTGGCAAGCCTCCCGTCGGCCGCCTCCATGTAGTTGCCGACCGTCCAGAAGAACGTGGTGTTCGCAAAGAAGTAGAGGAGCGTGGGCACCATCGCCTCGGTGCCGAAGAGCGCGAGCGAGACGGGCAGGCCGATGAACATGTTGTTCGTTGCCGTGAAGGCGCTCGAAAAGACGCCCGAATGCACCCCCTCGACATGGCAGACGCGCGCGATGATGCGGCTCAGCAGGAAGCAGGTCCAGATCGAGATGAAGGGCGTCGCCATCGAACCCACAAGCGTCAGGAGTCCGTCGTGGTCAAGCGTCTGCATGACGCTCGAGAAGAGGTAGGCGGGCAGGGAGAGAAAGGTCACGAGGCGCGCAAGCAGGACGCGGGAGCTCTTGTCGTACCAGCCCCGTGCGGCCGTCACGTAGCCTGCGCCGCCGAGAATCAGCAGGATGACGACGCAGTTGAGGGACAGAAGAAAGGCTTCGAGAATCATGAGACGCGGCCGGCGGGTGAAGACTTGCGGGATCCTTCAATGGTAGCGCCGCCCGGCCTCTGCGGCATAGTCATTTGGTTCTAGGCCGAGCGTCCGATGGCATTGCAATGCGGACAGGTTTGCGACGTATAGCGAGGGTCAGCGAAGATCACTTCGATACCCGCTCTACAAGCTTTGTCCACTATCTTCTGCTGAAGCTCCCTGAAGGGCCAGCGGTGCAGGCGTGCGCGAACCTTCAGCCCGGCCTTGATTCGCTCGCGGATGTTCGTAAGATCTTCAAGAACGATCAGGCGAATATTGCGTTCTGCCGCATCTTCAATAATGGACTTGCTGATTTCGTCGTTGATTTGTTCCACATGTCGTTTCTCTCGGCCGGAAGCCTTTCGAAGTGCCTGTCTGGCGCTTCTGGAGCCATTGCGCTGGAAACGAGCCCGACTGCTCAGGTATTTGTCACGGTCGTCCTTCATCTTCCCGGCTTTGAAGATTCGGCCGGTAGACAGTGCGGCGGCGTTGTTTTCGCCAACATCAACGCCCATGACTTGATTCAAAGACAAGTTGTCGAGAGATACTTCCTTGAGTTTCTTCTCTATGGCAATGTGCAGCTCCCATCTGGAAGGCGTGCCTTTGATGCCGCACTTCCAAACGAGGTTGCATTCGCCAAGCCTGTAAATCCGATTCTCCTTCGACGTTCCGGCAAGCTCTTCAGCCAGAAAACCGGCCAATTGGCTCAGCTGAAACTTTCCCGGACGAAGACGAACGCCGACACGCCCATTCACCGTATAGACCGACGCCTCGGTGTAGTTGTTGAAGAAGCGAATGGTGTTCTTGTCCAGGTGAACAACAGGATTCCTGAAGCTGATGCTCGGGAGCACCATCTTCTTATCCTTCGAGAAGTTCGGATGGTTGCTGATCCACGACTGGTACATGCTCGACACCGAACGCATGACGTTGCAGGCGAGCTGTGCACCAAGAACGGACATTTTGGTTCGAACCATCGGATAAGCGGCCTTGTGCAGGTTGTACCGTTGCCAGAGCCGTTTTTTCCTATCTGTATCGGACACGACGATTGGGACGAGCAAATTGCAGGCCTGCCCGTAGAGACGACGGGTCTGATGCATCTTTTCGGAAGCATCGGCATCGACCTCCAAGGCAATGCAGACGGTACGCACGTCGACTTTGCGTCGAACGAGCTTACCTGCGCCCTTTGATATGTTCAGTCCTTTCAATGTAATGCCTGATGGTTTCCGCACTGACATTGCCAGCCGTACCTACGTAATAGGACGGAGACCACAAATGCCCGCCGTAAAGCTGATCCTTCAACGCCGGGAAAGCCACAAACAGCTTCCGGGCCGTCGAACCCTTCAAAATCTTTACGGCATCGGCTACAGCCTGTGACGGAGGGATGGTTACGAACAAATGGATATGGTCAGGTTGGATTTCCTAGGTCAGAATCGGCCACTCGCGCTCAATGCAGATCGCGGTGATGGCAAGACGCAAAGCCTCGGCTATTTCACCTTTAAGTATCCGTTTGCGGTACTTCGGACACCATATCA
>NZ_JH815519.1:83072-151175 GCF_000297775.1 Sutterella wadsworthensis 2_1_59BFAA | reverse complement strand
GGCTATTTCACCTTTAAGTATCCGTTTGCGGTACTTCGGACACCATATCACATGGTATGCCGTCTGGTAAACGCAATTTCGGTTGTATACTATTTCCACCATATCCTTAGTTTTATCACGTGGTAGTGTGAAATGCATGGGCTGTGAAATGCATGGGCCGCAATTCCTCACCTGACTGAAGTCAGATGTTTCCTTGCGGCGTTTCTATGAAAAGGCCGCGTCCCTGAATCAGGGCAGCGGCCTTTTGGAGCCCGAGGGCATCCGTTCAGGCTGGAAAGTCCGTTACGCGTCCTGCCAGACCTCGCGGGCGATCTCGACCACGAGACGGACCTTGGCCCACTGTTCCTCCTCGGTCATGATGTTGCCTTCCTCGGTCGAGGAGAAGCCGCACTGCGGAGAGAGACAGAGCTGTACGAGCGGAACGTACTTCGCTGCTTCGGCGATGCGGGCCTTGACGGCCTCCTTGTCCTCGAGTTCGGGGAACTTGGAGGTGATGAGGCCGAGGACGACCGTCTGGTCCTTGATGAAGCGCAGCGGCTCGAATCCGCCCGAGCGCTCGCTGTCGTACTCGAGGAAGAAGCCGTCGACGGGGCAGTTCGCGAAGAGGATCTCGGCGATGGGTTCGTAGCCGCCGGAGGAGAACCACGTGGAGCGGAAGTTGCCGCGGCAGATGTGCATCGTGAGCGTCAGGTCGGCGGGCTTGGCGGCGATGATCCTGTTGAGGACGCCGACGTAGCTGCGGGCCACGGCGTCGACGTCGATGCCGCGGGCGGCGTAGGCGGCGCGCTTTTCAGCGGAGCAGAATTCGCCCCAGCTCGTGTCGTCGAGCTGCAGGTAGCGGCAGCCGCGCTCGTAGAGCGCCAGCATGGCGTCGGTCCAGGTTTGTGCGAGGTCGTCGAGAAGAAGCTCCTCGTTGTCCTTGTAGGCGGCGATCGGCTCATAGTCCGTGGCGCGCACGCAGCAGATGAGGTGCAGCATCGACGGAGACGGGATCGTGTACTTCACGGCGGCGTCGCCCGCGATTTTCTTCAGGCGGTCGAAGGCCTCGAGGAACGGATGGTCGGCGGGGAAGGAGAGGCGGTCCTCGATGACGACCGTCTCGGCCTTGGGCTGACGACCTTCGAAGTGAACGGACCAGGCCTCGGCCTTGACGTGGCGGATGCCCTTGAGGCCGGCAAGGAAGTCGAGGTGCCAGAAGGCGCGGCGGAATTCGCCGTCGGTGACGGCGGTGAGGCCGTTGTCGAGCTCCTTCTTCACGAGCGCGGCGATCTCCTCGTCCTCGACGGCGGTGAGGGCTTCGCGGGAGAGCTCGCCCCTGGCGAACGCGGCGCGGGCCTGTGCGACGGCGGCGGGACGAAGGAAGCTTCCGACGACGTCGGCACGGTACGGGGGAAGAACATGGGGCATGGTGCGGTTCCTTTTCTAATGTGTTGTTGGAAGGCGTCAGGGGCGTCGAGGCGGCCCGAAACGACTGCGGTTCATACAATTTACTACCCTGAACTTTCCTGCGGCAAAGTAATACCTCAATAAAACGCGAATTTATTCCCGCTTTCCCGAGCGTCTTGCCCGAGGCCGTGCGGGCAGGCTAAGATTCTCTGAACCAGACCGCCTTTTCCGCCATGCCGTCCCTTCGAATCCAGCTTTCAGCTCTCGCCGCCGCAGTGCTCGGCGCTGCGGCCGTGCAGGCCGCGCCCTCCCACGGCGGCGTTGCGGCCGTCTCGTCCGCATCGCAGACGGGCTCGGGCGAAGGCGACGTGAAGATCGGCATCATGGACACGATCAGCACGGCCGTCGACACGGCGAGCCTGAGGGAAGGCCTCGTGCTGCTCTCGAATCCGCTCGAGAAGGACTTCCGCATCTCATGGCGCGACATCGTCACGCCTGATGCGGCCCAGGAGGTGCTTCATCAGAAGCCCGACTTCCTGATGCTGCCCACCGAGCAGATCGATCTGATGGAGGAGCAGGGGGTTCAGACCTTCCGCATCGCGACCCGCAAGCCGTGGACGGCGACCGACGCCGCGCACGCGGTGGGCTCGCTCGTCGTCACCCGCGCCGACAGGACGGACATCAACACGCTCGAGGATCTGGCGGGCAGGCACATCGCTGCCGACACGCCGACGAGCCTCACGGGCTGGCTTGCGCTGCAGGGCGAGATCGCCCGCGCGGGGCACGATCCGGAGAAGTTCTTCGGCAGGACCACGTTTCTTAGCTTCGCCTATCCCGGCGTTCTTTCCGCCGTGCTTCACGGCAGCGCCGACGCGGCCGTGCTGCCCACGTGCCTGCTCGAGCTTCTCGACTCGCGTGGACTCGTCAACGCCGCCGACCTCAAGGCCATCGGCGTGAAGAAGTCGGACGCCATCGTCTGCCGTCACTCGACGGCGCTCTATCCCGACATCAGCCTCGTGGCCTTCCCCTGGACGCCCGAGCCCCTCGTCAACCGCATGACGGTCTCGCTCCTCACGAATGGCGGGGACGCGAACTACGAGTGGTCGGCCATGGTGGGAACGTCGGACTTGCGCGAACTCTACAGGCTTCTTGAGATCGGGCCCTACCGCCACCTGCGCGACATGTCGCCCATGGCGGTCTACAAGCGCTGGCAGACCGAGATCCACGTCGGTCTTCTCGTCCTGCTTCTGCTCATCCTGAACGAATTCCGCCTGCGCGGACTCGTCGCGAAGCGCACGTCGGAGCTCTCCGACGCGCTCTCGGCGCTTGAGGCGTCGCAGGCCGAGGCCGCGGTCGTGCGCGACCAGCTCGGCGCGCTTGAACGCAAGAACATCGCCGCGCAGATGTCGGGCATGATCGCTCACGAGATCAAGTCGCCCGTGGGCGCGATCCGCAACTTCGCCGCCGTGGTGAAGATTCTTCTAAAGGACGCCATCGCGCAGAATCCCAATGCGAGGACGGCCGTCGAGGGGATCGACGCCGAGGCGCTCAAGATTGCGGGGATCGTCGACCGCGTGAGAGGCTACGTGAAGAACCGCACGGCCAACCACGTCCTGGCGGACCTCAAGCGTGCCGTCGACCGAGGCGTTCGTGCCTTCAAGCTCGGCAAGCTCGCCTCGGTGCCCGTCCTCGTGCAGATGCCCAACGAGCCCGCAACGGTGCTCGGCGACGGACTCGAGCTTGAGCTTCTCGTTCTCAACCTCGTGAAGAACGCGGCCGAGGCTGTGCACGAGCAGACGGACGAGCACGGACGCGCCACGGGCCGCGTCATCGTGACGCTCGCGGCGATCAGGACCGAGACTCCGCCCGAGGGGTGCGGCCGCAGGCAGTGGATGCTGACGGTGGCCGACAACGGGCGAAAGCTCACCGAAGCTGAGAAGGCGTGCCTCATGCACTCGCTCGAGAGCGTCAAGCCCGACGGGCTCGGACTCGGCCTCTCGATCGTGCGCGGCATTGCCGACAGCCACGGGGCGAAGATCGAGTTCGTGGCGAAGCCCGCGGGCGGCGTCGTGGTGAGCGTGCTCTTCGACGAGCTCGACGAGGAGGCGGCCGCGAGGGCCGCGGGCGCGATCGACGCGGGAAGGAACTGAACGAAAAGACCGGACAAAACAAAGGAGACGGACAACAATGGCCAAAGTCATACCGATCGTGCGAATCGTCGACGACGATGAAACCTTCTGCATGTCGCAGAAGATGTTTCTTCAGGCGATGGGATGGTTCGTGCTGATCTACAACAGCGCGAAGACCTTTCTTGAGGACGACGATCCCTCGCAGCCGGGCTGCCTCATTCTCGACATGCGCATGCCCGAGATGACGGGGCTTGAGCTGCAGACGGCGCTCGTCGCCCGCGGCGCGCCGCTGCCGATCATCTTTCTCACGGGGCACGGCGACGTGAACATGGCCGTGCATGCGCTGCAGCACGGGGCCTTCGACTTCCTGCAGAAGCCCGTCGATCCCGAGAAGCTGAACGAGGTCGTCTCACGCGCGGTCGAGCATTCGATCGCGCTCCACGAGCAGACGAGGAGCGAGGAGATGATCCGCGCGCTCTACGACTCGCTCACCGCCCGCGAGCAGGACGTGGTGAAGCTCGCCGCCATGGACATGAGCAACAAGGACATCGGCGAGAAGCTCTTCATTTCGCTTCCCACGGTCAAGATGCACCGCAGCAGCGCCTTCACGAAGCTCGGCGTCAAGAGCGCCCTTGAGGCCTACTGGATGCTCGAGACGATCGGCGTCGTCGAAAAGGGCGCGGGCAGGAGCAGGGACTGAGGATCCGATCATGACGTTCGCCCGCAACAAGAGCAAGGAAGGACCCGACCGCCTGAGGCGCAGGCTGCTGGCGGCAGGCGCCGCAGCGGCGCTCTGCCCCGCGCACGCGCTTGCCGGCCACAGGGAGGACCTGCAGCAGGACTGGGACGTGATCGTGATCGGCACGGGCATGGCCGGCCTCACGGCCGCGGTCTCCGCCAGAGAGGCGGGTGCCGTGCGCGTGCTGCTTCTTGAAAAGGGGCCGCTCGTGGGCGGGCACACGCTCTATGCGGCGGGCTCCGTCGCCGTGCTGAGTCCGAGGCGTCAGGCGCCCATCGGCTTCACGGACTCCGTGGAGCTCTGGATCCAGGACGCGATCAAGGCGGGCGGCACGGTCCTGAGACCGCACATCACCCGCATTGCGACCGAGTCCGAGGCGGCCGTCGACTGGCTCGAGGGGCTCGGTCTCGTCATGACGCGCACCGCCTATCAGGCCGTGGGCGACATGCATCCGCGAAGCGTGACGGCGCTCGGTCTTGCCGCAGGCCGCCGCTTCGTGATCGCGCTTCACGAGAACGCAAGAATGCTCGGCGTGACGACGGCGCTCAACACGCGCGCCGTGCGGCTCGGCAGGGCCGAGGAGGACGGACTCGTCAGGGTTGCGGTGAAGCGCACGCTGCCCGGCGGCGAAGTGAGGGACGAGGTGCTCCGCGCGGGCGGCATCGTGATCGCCACGGGCGGCTTCACGGCCGACGTGGGCAGGCGCCTGCTCTACGACGATCGTCTCACGGTCGACGTGCCCACCACGGCCAATCCGCAGGGACTTTACTTCGACGGTGCCACGGGCGACGGGCTCGATTTGGGCGCCATGGTGGGCGGTCACACGGTCGGAATGAGCAACATCATCCTGCTGCCCTACGCGGGCGGGCGTCTTCTCGACTACGTGGGCGGTGACATCTACGTCAACAGCTCGGGCGAGCGCTTCATGAACGAGGAGATGCCCATCTACGACATCAGCGAGGCCATTCTGGCGCAGCCCGGCCGCACGTGCTGGGTGATCACGGACAGCCGCTCGAGAAAGGGCGGGACGCTCGGCCTCAAGCTCGCCGACGGCACGGTGCGCCGCTCGAACACGATCGAGGAGATGGCAAGGGCCATGGACGTGCCCGTCAACCCCCTCAGGCGCACGATCAGCGAATACAACGAGGACGCCGCCAAGGGCCTTGACCGCAGGTTCGGCAAGCGGATCTTCACGCAGGCGATCGATTCGCCGCCCTACTACTGGGGACGGGAGGCGGTGTACGTGCACATGACGCTGGGCGGCCTCGCGGTGAGTTCCGAGGCGCGGCTTCTGGACCGCAGGGGCATGCCGATCCCGGGATTCTGGGCGGCGGGCGAGACGACGGGCGGGATCTTCGGACGCGGGCGTCCGGGCGGCATGTCGCTCATCACCTGCCTCGTGCAGGGACGCGACGCGGGCCGCGCGGCGGCTGAAAGGTCGCTCGCGCTCAAGCCAAAGGCGAAAAAGTGGAGAAGTGATCCGACCTGATCGGGCCGGATGCGGGATCCTAGTGCACGGAACCCGTGCCGCCGCAGTCGCAGCCCTCGATCCTGCAGTCGCACGGCTGCATCGGGAACGGCGGCTCGACGTCAAGGTGCGTGACGTTGACGCCCGCGCGCTTGAGGAATTCAAGGCCCTCGCTGCTGCGGTAGAGCGTGTGGTAGTAGACGTCGGTGATGCCGCACTTCTGGATGAGGAGTGCGCAGTGGATGCAGGGGCTGTGCGTGATGAAGATGGCGGCACCCTTGCTGGAGTAGCCGTTCTCCGCGAGCTTCGCGATGGCGTTGAGCTCGGCGTGCTGCACTTCGGGACGGGTCACGAGACGGCCGTCCACCTCCATTTCGCAGCAGTTGTCGTAGCCCGTGGGCATGCCGTTCCAGCCGAATGAGATGATGGAGTGGTTCTTGACGATTACGCAACCCACCTTGAGGCGGCGGGCGTAGCTTCTCTGGGAAGTGAGAAGCGCGATCTGCATGTACATGCGGTTGTCTTTCTGGATGTCCATGGTGGTAGAACCTGCGGAGTGCGTTGATGCTGAGACGCCTCGCAGTGTAGCGCAAGCCGGAACAAAAGAAAAACCCGACGTCCTGTGAGGAGCGTCGGGTTTTCTGTTCGATCGACCGATCGGTGAAGATTACTTCACGCGGTTGCGGTATTCGCCCGTACGGGTGTCGATTTCGATCTTGTCGCCAGCTTCAACGAAGGCCGGGACGGAGAGTTCGTAGCCGGTGGCGATCTTGGCGGGCTTCATGACCTTGCCGGAGGTGTCGCCCTTGACGGCCGGTTCCGTGTAGGTGACTTCACGGACGAGGATCGTCGGGAGTTCGATGGAGATGGCGCGGCCTTCGTAGAAGACGGCTTCAGCAGCCATGCCGTCCTCAAGGTACTTGAGGGCTTCAGCCATGACGTCGGCTTCGACTTCGTACTGGTTGTATTCCTCGTCCATCCAGACATAGTGCGGATCGGCGAAGTAGGAGTACGTCACTTCCTTGCGTTCGAGGATGAGGTCTTCAAACTTGTCGTCAGCACGGAAAACGGTTTCCGTCATGGCGTTCGTGAGAAGGTTCTTCATCTTCATCTTGACCGTGGAGGCACCGCGGCCACCCTTCGAGTATTCGGACTTGACAACGACCATCGGGTCCTTGCCGACCATGAAGACGTTGCCGAGGCGGAGTTCCTGAGCGGTTTTCATTTATCAGATTCCCTAATTGCAGTGTTGCGAGAATTTTTCCCGCGCCCGTTTGCAAGAGGGCGCAAGAAGCAAAAAATCAATAGCAGACGATTCTACCAAATTTTCCGGCCCTTGAACTGTTAATTTGGGCCCGGGTTTTGATGCGGAGGCGCCCCTGCAGCCCTGACGCCTGCCTGCGCCTCAGGCGCGCGGGACGAGTTCGAGTATGCGGCGGGCAAGGTCGCCGCGCCTGAGAAGCGACTCGCGCCAGACTTCGGCGGCCCTCTTCTGGACGGGCAGCTGGTCGAGCCAGGCCTTCACCTCGGCGGGCTCGAGCGTGCCGTCGACCCAGTGGCGGGAGGCGGCCTCGTAGGTCTCGAAGGGGACGGCGGCGTCCGCAGGCCAGGCCTCCCTGAACCTTGCGAGCCAGGCGTCGAGCTTGATCTCGTGAGCCTTGTCCTCGGTCGGGTAGGTGGCCCAGAGGAGCGGCGTCCCCGCGAGCTGGGCGCGCACGAAGCTGTCCTCGCCGCGGATGACTGCGCCGTCGACGGCGCGCAGGATGTCGTCGAACTCCTCCTGCGGCACGAAGGGCAGGCGCACGACGTTGAAGCGGGCGTCGCCCTTGAGGGCGCGCTCGAGCATGTCGGAGGCCTCGCCCGGCGCGAGCATCAGGTTGAGGGGCTCGCCCGCGGCCCTGAGGCCGGCGGCAAGGCGGTCGATCGCGTTGACGGGGTAGACGAAGAAGAAGAGCGTGCGAAGCCCGTCCCTTGCACCGTGCGCACGGCGCCAGGCGGCTGCGTCGAAGGCCCTGCGGGCCTCGTCGAGCCCGTCCTCGATGAGAAGGCCGCCCGTCCTGTCGGTGAAGCCCGGGAAGAACCAGAGCTTTTTGACGGGCAGCGTCGGATGCAGGCCCCAGACCATGTGCGAGCCCTCGACCCATTCCTCGGCGGAGAGGTAGTCGAGATTGACCCAGAGGCGGGTGCGGCCGTCGCAGAGACCTGCCTCGACGGCGTCGGGCAGGCGGCAGCCGAAGGTCTCGAAGACGAGCGAGGGCCAGACGCCGCCGATGCGGGAGAGGTCGCCTGCCGAAACCTCGGCCTCGAAGGCGTCCCAGTCGGCGATGCGGATGCCGCGCACGAGCGCGTCCGTGGCGGCGGGGTCGAGGTCGTGCACGAGCCTCGCGAGCACGTCGACGGCGTCGATGACGAGCGTGACGGGCAGGCCGAGGTCGCGCAGGCGCTTGGAGAGTCGCCAGGTGACGCCCGCGTCGCCGAAGTTGTCGATGACGCGGCAGAAGATGACGGCGCCTGCGGGCGCAAGGACGGTGTCGGCGGATTCGGCTCTTTGGGACATGGTGCTGAAGCCTTTGCAGAAGCGTAACGAGTTGAACGTGCGCGCATTGTAGCGCGCGGGCGCGCGTTAAAATCATCGGACGTTCACCAGAGCCGAGCCATGACAGAAAAAGATGCCGCCGGCGGGATCGTCCTCGCCGAGGACGCCGCGCCGAAGACCGCCTTCGATCCGCATCAGGAGATCAGGACCCTTCCGAACCTGCCCGGATGCTACCGCTACTTCGACACAGCGGGCGCATGCCTCTACGTCGGCAAGGCGCGCGACCTCAAGAAGCGCGTCTCGTCCTACTTCCGCAATCCCGCGGGGCTCTCCCCGCGCATCGCGATCATGGTGAGCCAGATCGCCAGACTCGAGACCACCGTCACGCGCAGCGAGGCGGAGGCCCTTCTTCTTGAGAACAACCTCATCAAGACGCTGAGCCCGAAGTACAACATCCTCTTCAGGGACGACAAGAGCTATCCCTATCTGAGGCTCGGTCCCGAGGCGTTTCCGCGGCTCTCCTACTATCGCGGCGGCGTCGACCGCAAGTCCCGCTTCTTCGGGCCCTATCCCAACGGGACGGCCGTGCGCGAGGCGATCCAGATCATGCAGAAGGTCTTCGGCCTGAGGACCTGCGAGAACTCCGTCTTCTCGAACCGCGACCGCGCGTGCCTGCTCGGCCAGATCGGCCGCTGCTCGGCGCCCTGCGTGGGCGCCGTCACGAAGGAGGACTACGCGAAGGACATCGAGCGCGCCGCCGCCTTTCTCGAGGGGCGCACGCGCGACATCGTCGAGGACTATGAAAGGCGCATGTGGGAGGCCTCCGAGGCCTGGGCCTTCGAGAAGGCCGCCTTCTACAGGGACCGCATCGCGGCGCTCACGACCGTGCAGCACCAGCAGGCGATCGAGACGACGGGCGGCGACACCGACGCGGACGTCGTGGCGGTCGCCGTTTCGGGCGCCGTCGCCTGCGTCAACCTCGCGATGGTCAGGGGCGGGCGCCATCTCGGCGACCGTCCGTGCTTCCCGAAGCTCGGCGTGAGGAGCGAGTCGCTCATGCCCTCGAAGGCCGAGATTATGACGGCCTTCGTGCGCCAGCACTACGGCGACGGGATGCCGGTGCCCAACGTCATCATCCTCGACGGTGCCGTCATGTCCGACGAGGAGCGCCACGAGACGGTCGAGGCCGTCGCCGAGGCGATGTCGGCCGCGGCCGGAAGGCGCGTCACGGTGGTGGCGGAGCCGCGCGAGACGCGCAGGCGCTGGCTCGAGATGTGCGCGAAGGGTGCCGAGATCGCGCTCGCGCGCCACCTTCAGGAGGAAGGCAGCCAGCTCGCAAGACTCAGGGAGCTCATCGACATCCTCGGGTTCGAGCCCGACGACGGCGATCCGATGAACTTCCGCGTCGAGTGCTTCGACATCTCGCACACGGCGGGCGAGGCCACGCAGGCCTCCTGCGTCGTCTTCTCCGAGGGTCGCATGCAGTCCGCCCTCTACAGGCGCTTCAACATCACGGGCATCGAGCCAGGTGACGACTACGCGGCCATGCGCCAGGTGCTCGAGCGCCGCTACAGGCCCGTGACGCGCGGCGAGGCCGTGCTGCCGAGCGTCGTGCTCGTCGACGGCGGCAAGGGGCAGGTCGAGATGGCCAGACAGGTCTTCACTGAGCTCGGACTCGATCTTTCCGTCATCGTCGGCGTCGCCAAGGGCGAGGGCCGCAAGGTGGGTCTCGAGACCCTGATCTTCCCCGAGATCGACGGCGTGCGCCGCGAGCCGCTCGTGCTCGGCACCATGAGCCGCGCGCTCATGCTCATCGCCGAGATCCGCGACGAGGCCCACCGCTTCGCCATCACGGGCATGCGCGCCAAGCGCGCGAAGACCCGTCAGTCGAGCCGGCTCGAGGATCTCGAGGGGATCGGACCCAAGCGCCGCGCGAAGCTTCTCACGCATTTTGGCGGCATGAAGCAGCTTTCGAACGCCTCGGCCGAAGATATTGCGCGAGTCGACGGCATTTCCGCCGCGCTCGCGGCTAAAATCTATGCTCAGCTCCACGGGAGCCAGTAAAAAGCGACAAGGACCCGCACATGCCCAAACTCAAGCCCCCATTCAAGCTCAACGTCCCGATGCTCCTCACCTGGATGCGCATCGCGATGATTCCGCTCGTCATCGGCATCTTCTATCTTCCCGAAACGTGGATGACGATGGGGACGAAGAACGCGACCGCCATGCTGATGTTCGTCATCGCCGCCATCACCGACGCGCTTGACGGCTTCCTCGCCCGCCGCTATCAGGGCTGGGCCACGCCCATGGGCGCCTTCCTCGATCCCGTCGCCGACAAGCTCCTCGTGAGCGCCGCGCTCGTCGCCCTCGTGGGCCTCGACCGATGCGACATGCTCGTCGCCCTCGTCATCATCGGCCGCGAGATCACGGTCTCCGCCCTGCGCGAGTGGATGGCCAAGGTCGGCGCCTCGGGCGCCGTCAAGGTCAACTGGTTCGGCAAGATCAAGACCATTGCCCAGATGACCGCCATCCCGATGCTCCTCTGGTGGGATCCCGTCGTCGTTAGCACGAGCCTCCTGAGCGGCGAGCTCAACATCGCCTTCCTCGGCCGCGTCCTCATCATCGTCGCCGCCGTGCTCACCATCTATTCGATGTACGTCTACCTCATGGCCGCCCGCAAGGCTCTCACGGCTCCCGCGTCCGACGCACTCTGAGAACGACTCCCGAGACGAACCCGGAAGCGAATCCGGAAATCAAAAAAAAACGCCGCGGTCCGCGGCGTTTTTCATGTCCGCGGCGTACAAAATGAAAAAGGCCGGTTTCGTCGAAAACCGGCCTTTTCGTTCCCCCTTTTTCGGAGCGGCGCCTTACTGCCGCTGACGCAGGCGCCCCTGACAGGAGCCGCGTCTGACCGAAAAGACGACGAACCGCTTAGAGTCGGTCCGTCGATAGGGGTGAACTATACACAAGTTTTAGCGACTTGTCGAGCAAAGTTTACAAATTGTCGGCAATTCAAGACCCGTGATGCGAAGAGCCTGGGGTTTTCTGAGAATGGTGCGGGCAAAGCCCATGTGTTGCAGGAGAAAATCATTTGTCGACCATTCGGGCGAAGGATCGCGTCGACTGCCGCTCTTTTGTGTCGCGGAGGCCGCGCGGGCCTGCGGGAGTTGGCGGCCTGTACAATGAGCGCAAGAGCTCGTGACATCAACGACGGGCGTCATGGAGAAGAAGAGATAGCATGCAGACGATGTCGGAAGAGAAGACGGCCTCCGAGGGCCATGCAGAGGGAGAGGCCGGAACGAGGAGTGCGGAGCTTGTGAAGCGGGCTCGGCGGCAGCACGGCATCGAGGCCGTGCGCACGATCATCCGCTTTGCGATGGACCGCATGCGCGAGACTCAGCTTCAGGAGGTGGCGTCCTCGATGACGCTCACGACGCTCCTTTCGCTCGTTCCGCTCATCGCGGTCGCGATGTCGGCCTTTGCGCTCTTCCCGAGCTTCGCGGACTCGCGCCACGCGCTTGAGGAGGCGATCATCTCGGGCGTGCTGCCGCAGCAGTACACGGAGACGATCGTCACGTATCTGCGCAACTTCACGGACCACGCCTCGGGACTCGGCATCTTCGGTCTGGCGGGTCTGGCCGTGACGGCGCTTCTCCTGATTGACAAGTTCTTCGTGACGGTCAACCGCATCTATCAGGTGCGCCGCATGCGCCCCTGGGGACAGAGGGCGCTGCTCTACTGGGCGCTCATCACGCTCGGGCCCCTGGTGATCGCCTTCTCGCTCACCGTCTCGACGCAGGCGATCCGCTCCGCCTCGGAGGGCGTTGACGCGACGTCGGTCGAGTGGGGCATGGCCGTTCTGCAGTTTGCGATCCAGGTCGCCTCCTACACCTTCCTCTACAAGTTCGTGCCCAACTGCCACGTGCAGCTTTCGCACGCGGCCGTGGGCGGCGTCTCCGCTTCCTTCGCGGGACTCGCCGTGCGCGAGGCCTTCGGGCACTACGTCTCGGCGGGCACGCTCACGTCGATCTACGGCGCGTTCGTGGCCTTCCCCGTGCTCCTGCTCTGGTTCTACGTCTCCTGGCTCATCGTCTTCGGCGGCGCAGCCATCACGGCGACGATCCCGCTTCTCACTTCGGGGCGCTTCGCCGACAGCTACAAGCGCGGCAATGACTTCCTTACGGGCGTCGCGCTCCTGAAGACGCTCTGGCGCCATCGCCGCGAGGGCGAGACCTCGGTGGGCATCACGACGCTCGCCGACGAGGTCGACAGCTACCCGCAGGCCGCCCGCCGCATTCTGCTCAGGCTCGCCGAAAAGGGTTACTGCGTCGAGATCATGAGCGAGAAGCCCAAGAGTCACAGCGACTGGGCGCTTCTGTGCGATCCGTCCGCCAAGAGCCTCAGGGACGCCTGCACGGCGCTTCTCGTCGACGGCACCAACCATCTCACTAGTCCCAAGCGCGCCTCGTCGTCCCGAGATGAAGGGATGCTCTTTGACTGGTACCGCGGCTTCATGTCCGCCGAAATGCTCGCGAAGCCCCTAGACGAGGTCTTCACCATCGACGAGGAGCCGCAGGACGTTCAGGCGGAACAGACCGCCCGTCCCGCCTGACGGGGACCTGCAGGCAGACTGCCCTCATGGGCGGCTCGTCGTCGGTGCGGGCGGCGCCGGCATGGTTGCCGCCGCGACGGCCGTCGACAACGGCGCGACCGTGATCGTCCTTGAGAAGATGGTCATGCTCGGCGGCAACACCGCCCGCTCCGAAGGCAACATGTCCGCCATGGACCCCGAACCCGAAAAGCTTCTGCCGATGACGCAGGCCGTGCGCGACATCATCGCCAAGTACACGAACCCGAAGCCGAGCTTCAGAAGACGGTTCTCAAGCAGCTCGCAGAGCGGCAAGAAGTACATCTTCGACTCTCCCGAGCTCTTTGCGCTTCAGACGATCGTCGGCGGCAACTGCAAGAACGACGCCAAGCTCGTTCTCACGATGACCCGCAACGCCACGGCCGCCATGAAGTGGCTTGACGTCCAGTCCGACATGACGTGGTTCCACGTGCCGCGCAGCTGGGTCGATGTCGGCATTGGCGGCCTTTATCCGCGCGGGCAGTGGCCGTGTCAGGCCGACGGCAAGACGCCGATCTCCACGTACGACGCCTACATCCGTCCGCTCGCCGCCAAGGTCGAGGCCGCAGGCAACCCGATCTACAAGAACATGAAGGTCGTGAGCGTCGAGCGTGACGCCTCCGGCCGCGTCACGGGCGTGAAGGCCCTCGACCGCAAGGGCGTCGAGCGCGTCTTCTCCGGCCGCAGCGTGGTCCTCGCCGCAGGCGGCTACGGCGCCAACCTGCAGATGGTCAAGAAGTACAACGACATCTCCGTCACCGTGACCTCAAACTCTCCGGCTACCACCGGCGAAGTGCTTGAGGAAGCCGTCGCCGCAGGCGCCGGCCTCACGGGCATGGAGTGGATCCAGATCCATCCGCACGGCAACCCGAAGAACGGCGAGCTTGAGTCCACCATCGCCGCCCGTCCGTCCGACACGCCGTACGTTAACTGCGACGGCTTGCGCTTCGTCGACGAAACGGGTCGCCGCGACGAGATCTCCTACGGCATCCTGAAGCAGACCGGTCAGGTTGCCTTCTCGATCTACGACCAACGCACGATCGAGGAGAAGAAGATCGAGTCCGCCATCGCCCACGGCTATGCCTTCAAGGCCGACACGCTTGAAGACCTTGCCCGCCAGGCCGGCATCGACTGGAAGAACTTCGAGAAGACCATGAAGGCCTACAACGAGGCCTCCGTGTCCCAGAATACGAAGTCTCTCCCCGTGCCGAAGATCCTCATCGGCAATCCGGTCGTGAAGGCGCCGTTCTACGCCGTGCCGATCACGACGACCATCCACCACACGATGGGCGGTCTTCGCATCAACGAGAAGACCCAGATCCTCGACAAGAACGGCAACGTGATCCCGGGCCTCTACGCCGCATGTGAGACACGGGCGGCATCCACGGCGGCAATCGCCTCGGCCGCAACGCCCTGACCGACCTTCTGGTCTTCGGCCACATCGCCGGCCAGGAAGTCGCCAAAAAACAGTAAGGCCGATTGAGAGCCGTGCCGTCCGTCCCTCGCGGGCGGCACAACAAAAGAAGAAAAGGGCGCCCGCAGCGCGAAAACGCTGCAGGCGCCCTTCTCCTTTTGGCTGTTCTCCACGCAGCTGTCCGCGGGGGCGGGCTTGCAGAGGATCTTCAGCCTCAGGCCTTTGCGGGGCGGGCCGAGGCGAGGATCGCGGCGATCTGGGCGGGCGTGATGTTCTTGTGCTCGCCGAGCTTCCAGTTGCGTTCCTCGAAGCGGCGGACGATCTCGCGTTCGACGTCTTCACCGACGCCTGCCTCGTCAAGGCGGGTCGGCAGACCGAGGGAGGCGAAGAAGGCCTCGAGCCTCACGATGGTTTCGAGGGCGCGCTCGCGGTCGGTGCCGTAATGCACGTCGAAGACGCGTTCGCCCATCTGCACGAGCTTGGCTTCCTTCGTGTCGATGAGGACGCGAAGGAGAGCGGGGAAGACGATGGCGAGCGTGGCGCCGTGGGCCATGCCCGTGAGGGCGGTGATTTCGTGGCCGATGGCGTGGGTGGCCCAGTCCTGATTCACGCCCATGCAGATCATGTCGTTGAGGCCGAGCGTAGCCGTGAGCATGTAGTCGGCGAGCACGTCGTAGTCGGGTTCGGGCGTACGCAGCGCGGGCGCGATGTCGACGAGCGTGAGAAGGAGCCCTTCGGCCCAGCGGTCCATCGGACGGGACTGGCCGGGTTCGGTCATGTACTGCTCGAGCACGTGCGCGGTGATGTCGGCGAGGGACGCGGCGACCTGGGCGGCGCCGAGCGAGCGGCAGCACTCGGGGTCGAGAATCGAGAAGCACGGATTTTCAGGCGCGACGAAGGCAAGCTTCTCCTTCGTCTCAAGGCGGGAGATGACGCTGTTGGCGTTCATTTCGGAGCCCGTGGCCGGGAGCGTCATGACGCTCGCGTAGGGAATGCAGCGGGCGGGACGGCGGGAGAGGACGATGTCCCAGGCGTCGCGCGTTTCGCCCTCGGTGAGGGCGCAGGCAACGAGCTTGGAGCCGTCGAGCACGGAGCCGCCGCCCACGGCGAGGATGAAGCCCGCCTTCTGTTCGCGGCCGAATTCGATGCACTTCCTGAGGGTTTCGACCTTGGGGTTGGCCTCGATGCCCCAGAATTCGACGTGGTCGATGCCGGCGAGCGCGGCCTTGACTTGGTCGTAGACGCCGTTGCGCTTCACGGAGCCGCCGCCGAAGGTGACGAGGACGCGCACGCCCTCGGGGATGTGGCGGGTGAGGGAGGCGATTTCGCCGCGGCCGAAGATGAGTCGGGTCGGATTGTAATACTCGAAGTTCTGCATGAGGGAACCTTGAAAAAAGTGGTTTTGCTGACAGTATACGGAGCCGGGCCGCGGGTGGAAAGGCGCGTTTTCGCTCAATGCAGAAGGGGGAGGTCCGCGATGCGGGCCTCCCCCTTGGGTTCGTGTCGATTCGTCGGGGACGAAGGATCCGTTACTGGACCTTGGCGTTCTTGACGAGTTCGCCGAAGTGCTGGTTGACGCGCTGGTTCGTGAGCGCGTTGACGAGCGCGGGCTTCTGAGCCTCGAAGGTCGGGAAGAGCTGGGCCGGACGCTTGGCGTCAAGCTTCACGACGTGGAAGCCGAACTGCGTGCGCACGGGTTCCTTGCTGACCGTGCCTTCCTTCATGCCGGCGAAGGCGTTGCCGAAGGTCGGAACGAAGGAGCGGGGAACGACCCAGCCGAGCTGGCCGCCGCGATCCTTGTTGCCGCGGTCTTCGGAGAATTCCTTGGCGAGCTTGTCGAAGTCGGCGCCCTTGTTGAGGCGGCTGATGATGTTCTTGGCCTGGTCTTCGGTCTTGACGAGGATGTGGCGGACCTGGTATTCGGTCGGGCCGTAGGCGGCCTTTTCAGCCTCGTAGGCCTTGCGGACGTCTTCGTCCTTGACCGGGTTTTTCTTGGCCCAGTCGCGCAGGACGGCGTTGATGAGGACCTGGTTGCGGGCGGCTTCGATGGCCTGCTTGACGTCGGAGTTGCGGTCAAGCTTGGCCTTCTTGGCTTCCTGAAGCAGGACGGTCTGCTGCGTGAGGACGTTCTTCACCTGGCGCTCAAGTTCGGCGCCTGCGGGCTGGCCCTGAGCGACGGCGCTGTCGTAGAGTGCCTTCTGCTGGGCAACGCTGACGGTTTCACCGTTGACCTTGAAGGCCTGAAGTTCAGCGTTGGCCGCGCCGGCGGCCATCATGGCAGCCATGCCGAGAACCAAAAGTTTCTTTTCCATTTCTTTCTTCCTTAACTGCCGCAGGTGTTCGGCGCTTCCCAGCACCGTACGCCGCTATCAGGTTGTTAGTCATTGCACCCGAAATTATAAGGGGTTCGGGCGTCATGCAGGTCAATTCTGCCTAGTGACGGCGTGTTTGGTCATGAACACGCCGATGCCAATTGTAAAGACTAGTGTCAGGCCCATCAGGCCGAAGAGCTTGAAGTTGACCCAGGTGTCGGTCGAACAGAGGTAGGCGACGAGGAGGTTGACGACGCCCATGGCCGCGAAGAAGCCGATCCACATGTTCTGGAGCGTCCCCCAGGCGTGGCCGGGCATTTCGATCTCGGCCTTGGAGAGAAGCATGCGGATGAAGTTTCGGCCCGCGATGTTGCCGTAGACGAGGATGCCGCCGAAGATCCAGTAGAGGATCGTGGGCTTCCACTTGATGAACATCTCGTTGCGAAGATAGAGCGTGAGGCTGCCGAAGACGACGATGACGGCGAGGCTGATCCAGAGCATCGGCTCGACCTTGCGGCCGCGCAGCATGAGCCAACCCACCTGCAGGAAGGTGGCGGCGATGGCGACGACGGTGGCGATGAAGACCGGAGCGGTCATGGCGGTGAGGCCCTCGCCCATAAAGCGCTCGGCAAGCGCGATGGCGGCGTCGGGCTGGTCCTCGGCGATCTTGAAGGCCGCGAAGAAGAGGATGACGGGGAAGAGGTCGAAGAGAAGTTTCATCGTAAGGAGGTTCGTGTGGAGCGGGATCCTGAAATTTTAGCGAAATTGGCAGTTGATGTTTCAGGGGGAGGCCCTGGGGCCGAAGGCTTGGTAACATTTCGAACATTGTTCAGGTGCTTCGAAACGTTTTCGTCACCTGGGACAGGTATCGTTGTGCAGTCGGGGGCTCCCGGCCGTCAGGGGACGGTTTGTGACGCGCTCCCGCAACACGATATGAACAACGGACTTTCGTTATGCAATTTGCAAGAAAAATAGTGCTGCTTTCCGCCGTCGTGATGATGGGCGCCGCAGGAGGCGCGGCAGCCAAGGAGAATGATTTGACGAACGCAACCAAACCCGTTTCCGTCGTGACCGTCGAGGGCATGACCGAGTACAGGCTCCCGAACGGCCTGCGCGTCGTGCTCTATCCCGACATGAGCAAGCCGACCGCCACGGTCAACATGACCTATCTCGTGGGCTCGCGTCACGAGAACTACGGCGAGACCGGCATGGCCCACCTTCTCGAACACCTGATGTTCAAGGGGTCGAAAAACTATCCAAATCCGACCGCCGAGTTCACGAAGCGCGGCTTCCGCATGAACGGCTCGACGTGGCTCGACCGCACGAACTACCACGTCTCCTTCACGGCCTCGGACGACAACATGAAGTGGGCGCTCGGCTGGCAGGCCGACGCCATGATCAACTCGTTCATCGCCCGCAAGGACCTCGACACCGAGATGACCGTCGTGCGCAACGAGTATGAAATGGGCGAGAACCGTCCGACGAGCGTGCTCCTCAAGCGCATGCAGTCCGTGCTCTTCGACTGGCACAGCTACGGCCGCAGCACGATCGGCGCCCGAAGCGACATCGAGAACGTCGAGATCGAGAACCTCCAGGCCTTCTACCGCCGCTACTACCAGCCCGACAACGCCGTGCTGACGGTTTCGGGCAGGTTCGACACGGACGAGGTGCTTGGCTGGATCGCCGAGCTCTTCGGCCCGATCGCCAAGCCCGAGCGCGTGCTTCCTAAGGAGTGGACGGTCGAGCCCGCCGCCGACGGCGAGCGCGAGTTCACGGTCCGCCGTCCCGGCGAGACGCAGATGCTCATGATCGGCTACCGCCTGCCCGCCGCCCTGCATCCCGACTGGGAGCCTGCGGCCATGGCCACGTCGATCCTTTCCGACGCCCCGACGGGGCGCCTCTACAAGGAGCTCGTCGAGACGGGCCTTGCCACGCAGGTCTTCGGCTGGACGATTCCGGGCGCCCAGCCCGGCTTCGTGGTCTTCGGCGCTCAGGTCAAGAAGGGCGAGGACCTCGGTCCGGTCCGCGCGAAGATGGTCGACGTGATCGAAAACTCCTTTGCCAGGACGCCCGTGACCGATCAGGAGCTTGAACGCCAGAAGGCCGAGCAGGCCACGATGTTCGAGCGCCAGATCAGCGATCCCGAAGCATTCGCCGTGGGCCTTTCCGACTACATCGCACTCGGCGACTGGCGCGTGTTTTTCGCCGACCGCGATGCGATCGCGCAGGTGAAGACCGCCGAGGTCGACAAGGCCGCCGCCCGCTACTTCGTGCGTGACAACCGCGTCGTCGGCAGCTACATCCCGACGGACGAGCTCAAGCGCGCCGACATCACGGCCGCGCCCTCCGTCGACGAGTACCTCAAGGGCTTCAAGTTCCGTCAGGAAGGCCGCACGGCCGAAGCCTTCGACGTCGATCAGGACAACATCAACGCCCGCACGCAGTTCGTCGAGGCGGGCGGCGTGAAGATGGCGCTGCTGCCGAAGAAGACGCTCGGCGAGACCGTCGTCGTGCAGATGAGGTTCCTCAACGGCAACTTGAAGACGGGCGCCAACGCCGCCGTCTCGATGCTCTCGACCGCCATGCTCTCGCGCGGCACGTCCACGATGACGCGCGACGAGATCGACGACGCCTTCACGCAGCTGCGCATGGAGGGTTCGCCCTTTGCGTTCACGACCGACCGCGAGCATCTCTCGGCCGCCGTGGGCCTTGCGGGCAGCATCCTCACGGACGCCGCCTTCCCTGAAAAGGAATTCGAGACCCTGAAGCGCCAGACCCTCGTCGGCCTGCGCGCCAAGTCGGACGATCCGGGCACTAAGGCCCGCGACGCCCTCACGGAGCACTTCAACACCTATCCGAAGGGCGACGCCCGCCGCACGGAGACGAGCGCCGAGCTCATCGCCGAGGTCGAGGCCCTCACGCTTGACGACGTGCGCAACTACTGGCGCAACGTCTTCGGCACGGGTCGCGGCTACATCGCCGTCGTCGGCGACTTCGATCCCGAAGCGGTTGCGGGCGACCTGCGCCGCGCCGTCGTCGGCCGCAAGCTCTCCACCGTCGTCTACGAGCGTCCCGTGCACGAGTTCAAGCCCGTTGCATCGGCCCGCATCGTCATCGACACGCCTGAAAAGGAAAACGGCACGCTGATGGCCCGCGTCGACCTGCCGGCCAATGTGGCCGACGCCGATGCCGCGGCCCTCGTCACGGCCGACTGGATCCTCGGCGGCTCCACGGGTCTCTCGAACCGCATCGTGACCCGTCTGCGCCAGAAGGAGGGCCTCTCCTACGGCGCCGGCAGCGGCATCACGCTCCCGCGCTTCGGCAACCGCGGCCATTGGTCCGTCGGTGCGATCGTCGCTCCGCAGAACGTCAGGCAGGCTGAGGCCAGCCTGCGCGACGAGCTCGCCCGCGCCGTCAAGGACGGCATCACCGAGCAGGAGCTCGCCGAAGCCAAGCGCGGCCTGATCGAGTACCGTGCGGTGAACCGCGCCCAGGACGGCACGCTCGCGGGCAGCTGGATCAACTTCATGGAATCCGGCCGCGACTGGTCCTTCTCGAAGGACATGGAAGTCGCCATCGAGAAGCTCACGGTCAAGGACGTCAACGCCGCGATCCGCCGCATTGCGGATCCCTCGAAGATGACCTTCGTGCTCGCCGCCGACCTTGCGAAGGCCAGGGAAGCGGGCAAGGACTTCTCCAAGCAGTAGCTCCCTGCCGGGCCAGACGGCATCAGGCGCCCCGCCGCTCCGACGCGAGCAGCGGGGCGCTGTCGTTTCTGAACGCCCCTCGCAGGCATAAAATGTCGGATTGTTCAGCTAAATCCGCCAGGAACCCTCGCCTCGGTGAGGCGTGGAGGAATGGCGGAAAAGACGGCGAAATGCGAGGCATACGTTAAAAGAGGAAGCCTCATATAATCAAATTTCCATACCGTTCCTTCCTCTGTCACGAATGATCCGCGCCATCCGCATTCGACTCTATCCGACGCCCGACCAGAAGAAATATCTGGCCGGTCTTTTCGGTGCCGTGCGGTTCTGCTACAACAAGGCGCTGTATCTCAAGACGCATTTCTACAAGGTGAAGGGCGTCAATCTTCACCCGATTCACGACCTCAAGAAGCTCATCGCCATTGCGAAGAAGTCGAAGAAGTACGCCTGGCTGGCGGAATACGACTGCATGGCATTGCAGGAATCAGTTCGCAATCTGAACAAAGCCTATGGGCGCTTCTTCAAGAAGGAAGCCGGATATCCGCGCTTCAAGTCCCGACGCGGCGAACAGTCCAGCTACCATTGCACCGGCGTTTCGGCAGGCGACGACTTCGTCAAGGTGCCGAAGATGAAGAAGATCAAGGCCGTCATGCATCGGAAGATCGAAGGCAAGGTCAAGAGCATCACGCTCTCGATGGATGCCTGCGGCGACTACTGGGCTTCCGTTCTCTACGAGGACGGCCTCACCGAAGCCGTACCTGCGACATGCGTTCGCCAGACCAAGACGGTAGGCGTCGACGTCGGCATTGAGACCTTCGGCACATGCTCCGACGGTGAAAAGATCAAGTCTCCCAAAGCTCTCAAGAGAGCCGAAAAGAAGCTTAAGAAGGCGCAACGCGCCTTCTCAAGAAAGCAGAAAGGTAGCAAGAATCGTGAAAAGGCCCGCAAGCGTCTGGCGCGACTGCACCGCAAGGTGAAGCGCCGCCGCAGCGACTTCCTTCACAAGACATCTCGACGATTGGTGAACGATAACCAAGCGCTGATTTTCGAGACTTTGAAAATTCAAGGCATGATGAAGAATCACCATCTCGCAAAGGCGATTGCCGATGCAGGATGGGCTGAATTCATGCGCCAGTGCGAATACAAGGCGAAGCATGAAGGCAGAATCTTTGCAAAGATCGGCACCTTCTTTCCGTCTTCGAAGACATGTTCCGCCTGCGGTCACAAGCTCAAGGAATTGAGCCTTGCAACCCGCAGGTGGACGTGTCCGCATTGCGGCGCACAACATGACCGCGACTTAAACGCCTCCCTGAACATCAAGCAGGAAGGCATAAGAATGTTGAAGGCGGCTGGGCTGACCGTCTTGCGCTCGTAACGTCACGAGCCGAAGCCTGTGGAGACATGTAAGACCCGAACGATCGTCCAGGCGGTGTTGAAGAAGCAGGAAGCCTCGCCCGATTTGTTGGCAAATCGGACGGGGAGCAGTCACGATTATTCGAGGAGACAACTCATGCAGACCGCACCCAATATCGTCCACGGCGACTGGAAGACCTATCAGCACGAGGCCGAGCGCGTGCGCGCCATGGTCTTCATCGCGGAGCAGAAGGTGCCCCGCGAGCTGGAGTTCGACGAGGACGACAAGACGGCCGAGCACTTCATTTCGTTCGACGCAAGGCACATGGTCACGGGCTGCGCAAGGCTGCTCGACAACGGTCGCATCGGCCGCGTCGCGGTACTCCGTCCCTTCCGCGGCCGCGGCATCGGCGAGGCCGTGATGAAGACTGTCCTCGAGCGCGCGAAGGCGCGCGGCATGAAGGACGTGCACCTCGCCGCACAGGTGCAGGCCATGCCGTTCTATGAGCGCCTCGGCTTCGAGCCCTTCGGCGACGAGTTCGACGAGGCAGGAATCCCGCACCGCATGATGCGCCTCGTTTTCTGAGGGGTGAGGAAAGCTTCTTGCGTGTCATGCAACTTTTGCTTTTAGGATCAAGCCGCGGCGTCCTTCCTGTCCGGAGGGGCGCCGTTTCGCATGCGTGAAAATGAAGCGGCCCGCCTTCGCAGTGGAAGACGGGCCGTGGACTCAGCAGGTCTCAGGTGCGGGTCACTTCAGGCCGAAGATGAGCTCGGCGATCTGAACGGCGTTCGTCGCGGCGCCCTTGCGGACCTGGTCGGCGCAGCAGAAGAGCGTGAGCGAGCGGTTGAAGGACGCGGCGTCGGCGGAAAGGTCGCGGCGCACGCGGCCGACGTAGACGAGGTCTTGGTCGCTCGTAAGGAGCGGCATCGGGTACTGGCCGTTGTTCGGATCGTCGCAGAGGACGACGCCGGGAGCTTCGGCGAGGAGCTCGCGGGCCTTGTCGGGCGTGATGTCGTTCTCGAACTCAAGGGTGATGGCCTCGGAGTGGGAGCGGATGATGGGCACGCGCACGCAGGTGCAGGCGAAGCGGATGGTCTCGTCGTGGAGCATCTTGCGGCCTTCGTTCTGCATCTTCATCTCTTCCGAGGAGTAGCCCATTTCGTTGAAGCCGCCGATCTGCGGGATCAGGTTGTAGGCGATCGGATAGGGGAAGCAGGAGCCTTCGGCGCGCTGGCCGTTGGCGGCCTTGACTTCGGCCTCAAGGGCGTCGATGCCGGCCTTGCCTGCGCCGGAGACGGCCTGATAGGTCGAGACGACCATGCGGCGGATGCGGGCGTGGCGGTGAAGCGAGTTGACGGCGGTGAGGCCGATGATGGTCGCGCAGTTCGGGTTTGCGATGAGGCCCTTGGAGAGCTTCACGTCCTCGGGGTTCACTTCGGGGATGACGAGCGGAACATCGGGATCAAGGCGGAAGGCGCTGGAGTTGTCCACGACGTGGATGCCCATCTTCGCGGCTTCGGGCAGGAACTGTTTGGCGACGGGATTGTCGGCGGCGCCGAGCAGGAGGTCAAGGCCCTTGAAGGCCTCGAGGCTGGCTTCCTGAACGACGATGTCCTGGCCCTCGTAGTTGATCACCTTGCCTGCGGAGCGGGCGGAGCCGAAGAGGCGGAGTTCGGAGATGGGGAACTTGCGTTCGGCGAGGACGATTCGCATCTGTTCGCCGACGGCGCCCGTGGCGCCGAGAATGCCGACTTTGTAGCTGGCCATGATGATTGTCTCCTGTCAAGCGTTCTGAGCCTGCTGGGCCCTGACTTCTTTGGCTTCAGCGGCAAAGGTTTCGTAAAGGGCGGCGACGGCGCGGTTGAAGTCCTTGTTTTCGACGCCGACGATGATGTTGAGCTCGGCGCTTCCCTGGGCGATCATGCGGACGTTGATGCCGGCCTTGCCGAGGGCGGCGAAGAGACGGCCCGAGGTGCCGGGGCGGGAGTTCATGTTGCGGCCCACCGTCGCGATCAGCGCGAAGGGTTCGGTGAGGCGGATGGAGTCGGGCTTCATTGCCTCCTGGATGCGGGCGATGATCTCGTAGACGTTCTGCTTCACGTCGGCCTTGGCGACCACGACGGAGAAGCTGTCGATGCCGGAAGGCAGATGCTCGACCGAGACGTTGTAGGACTCAAGGATGGAGAGCACCTCGCGCACGAAGCCAACGCGGTTGGACATGTTCTTCTTCGAGATTTCGATGGAGACGAAGTCCTTCTTGCCTGCAATGCCGGTGACGAGCGGAGCCGTCGGGTCGGCGGGGATCTTGTCGCGCACGATCGTGCCCAGATCCTGCGGGCGGTTGGTGTTGAGGACCTGAATCGGAATGTTCCTCTCGCGCAGTGGGAAGACGGCGTCTTCGTGAAGCACGCTCGCGCCCATGTAGGAGAGCTCGCGCAGCTCGGAGAAGGTGATCTGTTCGATGTTGCGGGGATTTTCGACGATGCGCGGGTCGGCCATCAGGAAGCCGGAGACGTCGGTCCAATTCTCATAGAGGTCGGCCTGGATGCAGCGGGCGAGGATGGAGCCCGAGATGTCGGAGCCGCCGCGGCTCATGACGCGGACGTGGCCGTCGGGAAGCCGGCCGTAGAAGCCGGGCATCACGAAGCGGTCGTGCTTCTTGAGGATTTCCTTGAGGCGTTCGGTGGTTTCGTTGAAGTTGAAGGTGCCGTCGAAGTTGATGCAGACAACGTCGGTGGCGTCGACAAAGGGGAACCCGAGGTAGTCTGCCATCAGGCGGGAGGTGAAGTACTCGCCGCGGCTGACGATTTCGTCGACGGACATTTCGGGAAGGCTGTCGCGCATCTTCGCGAGATCGGTCTCGATGTCGACCTTCAGGCCGAGCTCGTCGCGAATGCTGCGGAAGCGGTCGGCGATCATGTTGAAGAGCGGCAGATAGTCGACGTGATAGGTCACGTGGGCCTGGCAGAGATAGAGCAGGTCGGTGATCTTGTTGTCACCCTTGAAGCGCTTGCCGGAGGCCGAGGAGACGACGAATCGTCGGGACGGATCGGCCTCGATGATGGCCTTGACTTTCTTGAATTGTTCGGCGTCGGCGACGCTCGAGCCGCCGAATTTGGTGATTTTGATCATGTTGGATTACTCCGTGGCCTGAGGTTCAAAGGCAAGGAAGGACTGCTTTTGACGCGCGATCTCGATGAGCTCGGCGAGGGGGCGTCCCGGAAGGACTTCGTCCGGGAAGTGGCCTGTGCCGCAGAGCAGGGCGGGGTCGTACGTCAGGGGGCGGTCGAGAACCGGCCTGCCGGTCTCTCCGCGTCCGAGGGAAATCAGGTCCTGAATCATGGCGTCGGCCGTGGGCCTGCCGCCCGCGCCCTGCCCGACGATCGAGAGGGCGCCCACCACGTCGCCGGTGATGCGGCCGTAATTCAGGTTGTCGTGAACGTGTGCGGCGATTTCGTCCTGGGAAAGAAGCACCGGCACGATGCCGACGGCGTAGCGATCGCCGCGCCTTTCGCTGAGCATCATGAGGCGGAGGCTGCGGCCACGCTCGCGGGCCGCGGCGATGATGCCTCTCGTCACGCCCACGATGCCCGCCGTCGGAATATCGCTCACGACGGGGGTGCGGTAGGCAAGCGAGGCGGAGATGATCGCCTTGTTGCGGACGTCGGCGCCCGTGATGTCGGCCGTCGGGTCGGCTTCGGCGTAGCCGAGGGCCTGGGCGCGTGCGAGCGCCTCCTCGAAGGAGAGGCCGCTCCTCTCCATGTGGTCGAGCATGTAGTTGCAGGTGCCGTTGAGGATGCCCGAGACGTCGGAGACCTCGTTGAAGCGGGCGGTCTTCTTGATCATCTCGACCCAGTGCATGCCGCCTCCACAGCTCGCTTCGAAGAGAAGCGAGACGTTGTTGGCGCGGGCAAGCTCGGCGAGTCCCTTGAGATCGGCGGCCACGGCGGCCTTGTTGGATGTGACGACGTGCTTGCCGGCCGCAAGCGCGGCGCGGATGTAGGAGAGGGCGGGGTCGCGGCCCGGGAGGGCCTCGACGATGCATGTGACCTCGGGGTCGTTCAGCACGGCCTCGAACGAGTCGGTCATCAGGGGGCCGTCCGCGTGGCCGGGTCGCCGCAGAATGTGCCTGATCCTGATCCCGCAGTCACGCTCGTCCAGAAGTTCGGCCACGGTGCGGCCGACGGTTCCGTATCCAAGCAGTCCGATGTTCAATTGGGGCTCCGTTTTCGTGAAGGGCGATTCGCTCACGCTTCAGGATTGAAGCCTGAGCGGAAAACACCACTTATGCATCATATCGGATTATTCTGCCAACGTCTTCGGGCGCATGTCTTAGGTGAAATGCCCTAGAAGGCTTTAGCCTTGAGGTGAAACGCGGTTTTTTTGCAGGCTTTGTGCCACAATGAACCGATTGTTCCCAAATTTCGGAGAAGTTCCTCCATGATCTACCACAGCACGAGAAGCCTTGAAAACGGCGTGAATGCCCGCGAAGCCCTGCTCAAGGGCCTGTGCGACGACGGTGGCCTCTATGTGAGCGACGAGCTCCTCACCTGCGTCCTGACGCCCGACATGCTCAAGGGCCTCACGTACCGCGAGACGGCGCTGCGCGTCTTCTCGGTCCTGCTCTCCGACTTCACGAAGACCGAGCTCGCCGAGGGCATCGAGCGCGCCTATGCCGACAACTTCGCGAGCGTCGCCGTGACGCCCGTGACCCGCGTGGGCGACGAATTCCTGCTCGAGCTGCATCACGGTCCCACGTCCGCCTTCAAGGACGTCGCCCTGTGCATGCTGCCGCAGCTCATGAGCGCCGCGCTCAAGGACACGGGCCGCCGCGTCATGATCGCGACGGCGACCTCGGGCGACACGGGCAAGGCCGCCCTTTCGGGCTTCATGAACGTGCCCGGCATCGGCATCACGGTCTTCTATCCGCATGGCAAGGTGAGCGACATCCAGTACCTGCAGATGGCGACCCAGGAGGGTCGCAACGTCGCGGTCGCCGCCGTCGAGGGCAACTTCGACGACGTGCAGAGCACCGTCAAGAAGATCTTCGCCTCGGACCTCAGGCAGGAGCTCGCCGACGAAGGCGTGGAACTCTCCTCGGCCAACTCGATCAACATCGGCCGCCTCGTGCCCCAGGTCGTCTACTACTTCGACGCCTACCGCCAGCTCGTCGAGGCCAACGAGGTCGAACAGGGCGCCAAGGTCGACTTCTGCGTCCCGACGGGCAATTTCGGCGACGTGCTCGCGGGCTACTATGCGTACCGCATGGGCCTGCCCGTGCGCCACTTCATCGTGGCGAGCAACGCCAACAACGTGCTCACGGACTTCCTGACGACGGGCGTCTACGACCGCAACCGTCCGTTCGTGAAGACGATCACGCCGAGCATGGACATCCTGATCTCGAGCAACCTCGAGCGCATGCTCTACTACGCATCCGAGGGCGACACGGCGCTCATCGCCCGCCTCATGGAGAACCTCAGGAACGAGGGCGTCTTCAGGGTCGAGGGCGAGATGCTCGAGCGCATCCGCTCGCTCTTCAAGTGCGGCTGGGCCGACGACGCCGAAACCTCCGCGATGATCCGCGAGGCCTGGCGCAAGGACGGCCGCCTCGTCGACCCGCACACCGCCGTGGCCCTCAAGGTCGCCCGCGAGCGCGCCGACAGGTCGGTGCCGTGCGTGGTGCTCTCGACGGCGAGCCCCTTCAAGTTCTGCCGCGACGTCTACATCGCGCTCACTGGCAGGCCGCTTGAAGGCGATCCCGACGGCTTCGCATACATGGACGCGCTTTCCGGGCTCACGAGTGAAAACGCCCCCGCGCCTCTTGCAGGGCTGCGCTCGATGCCCGTGCTCCACAAGGACGTCGTGCGTCCCGAGGGCATGGCCGACTTCATCCGCGCGACCGTCGCGCGCGCATTCTGACAGGGGAGGCCGCACATGAAAGTCACCGTCCGCGTTCCCGCCTCGACCTCGAACCTCGGTCCCGGCTACGATTCGCTCGGCATGGCCCTCTCGCTGCAGGCGAAGTTCACGTTCGAGCCCTCCGACGAGCTCGTGATCGAGGGCTGTCCCGAGGCCTACCGAAATGCCGACAACCTCGTCATGCAGGGCTTCCGCATGGTCTGCGAGAAGGCGGGCCGTCCCGTGCCCGCCGTGCATCTCGTGATCGACTCCGAGGTGCCCGTCGCTCGCGGTCTCGGATCTTCGAGCACCTGTATTGCGGGCGGCATGGCCGCCGCCAACGCGATGCTCGGCAATCCGTTCACGACCGACGACCTCTTCCAACTCTGCACGGCCTTCGAGGGCCATCCCGACAACGCCGCGCCGGCCTTCCTCGGCGGCCTGACGGCGAGCTTCATGCACGAGGGCAGGGCCGTCGCCGTTCCGTTCTCGCCCGATCCCGCCTGGCGCTTCGTGGCCGTGATCCCGAACTACGAGGTCCGTACCGAGGAGGCCCGCAGGATCGTCAGGCGCGACATCGACCTCTCGGCCGCCGTTCACACGATGTCCCACGCCATCGCGATGGTGAGGGGCCTTGAGACGGGCGACGAGGCGCTGGTGGGCGCCGCCTGCGCGGACGTCCTGCACGAGCCCTACCGCCGCACGCTCATCGCCGAGTACAACGCCATGCGCGCCATGGCGCTCGAGGCGGGCGCCGCCACCTTCTTCATCAGCGGCTCGGGCTCGACCATGATCGCTGCCACGAAGTCCGAGGCCGTCGCCGAAGCCTTCGTCGCGAAGGTCCGCGAGACCTGGCCCGACTTCGCCGCCAGAGTGCTCACCGTCTGTCACGAGGGCACGACTGTCACGGTCGAGGACTGAGGCTGCAGCTTCTGAAGGAACAAAAAGGTGCCGTCTCCCGAATGAGGAGTCGGCGCCTTTTGCTTGGGCGTTCTGTTTGCGGACGACGGGATCAATGTTCGAGCACGTGCGGATTCTCGAGAAGACTTTCGGGCGTACCGTAGCGCACGAGGCAGATCTCGGCGCCGCCGATCTGGAGGATGAGGCCGAGCGGAGCGCTCTCTACGTCGAGGACCGCATAGAGGCTGTCGCCGTTTCCGACGGGTCGCAGCCCCTCGGGTACGCGCCTGTTCGTGAGCTCGGTGAAGAGCGCCTCAAGGGCGGCGATGATGGCGGAACGCCTCGGGTCGCCCACGATGAGGGACTTGTCGAACCGGAACTGCTTGGTTTCGAGAAGCTCGAGCGGCGCGTCGGGGCCGCTCTGAAGCATCGAGCCGTCGGCGCTTTCGCGCTCGCGTTCACGCCAGCGCAACTTGGCCTGCGCGTCCTGCAGGGCGCGCAGCGTGACGAGCGAGGGCAGAAGCGTCTCGGGCTTGGCCGCAGGGGGATTGAACGAGTAGAAGGGCTCTGCGGGATCGGGACGGGCGAAGAGGTCGCCCTGCACGAAGTGCGCGCCTGCGTCCCCACCGTCCGTCCTCTTCGGACGGGCACGCCCCTTGCGCAGCGGCACGACACCTTCGCGTGCAGTGCGCTCGAGAAGCTGGCGGATCACGCCCTCGGGTGTCAGTCCGGCCCCTGCGAGCACTTCGGCCGCCTTCCCCGCCTCGATCTCGTCGAGCGTGATGGTGAACGTGAGGGTCTTCTGCATGGGCTTGGGAATAAGTGAATCATGCGGGCGGAACGCTGTGTCCGCCTTGTCTGTCTGAGTCTAGCAGAGGAAATTTGGAAAAACGCTCAAAACCATGTTTTCCCTCAGGCGCAGGTGCCGGAATGTTGCGCGGACGCATCCAAAGGAAGCCCTCTCACGGGACGGCACGGCCGCCCTGCAGGGAGCCGGAAGATGGCTCGGTTGAATTTGCCATTTTGCCTTCCGTATAAGCCGACATAACATGTTCTGTCTGTTGCGCAGGAGAAAGGGTGAGGCTCATGAAGGAAAAGGCGGCCGTCACCACAGAGGGATGACGGCCGCCGGTCGAATGCGGATCAGTGCGATCAGGCTGCGGACGGGATCTTGTAGGGCAGCGGCAGGATCGAGATCGGCGCGCCTTCGGGCGTGAGCGTGAGGCGGCCCGTGAGGGCGGAGCGCAGGGACGAGAAGGCGACGAGGGTCGAGATTTCGCCCGCGACGGCCTGCGTCACGAAGCCGGCTTCGGCGCCGTCGCAGTATACGGAAGCGCCGGGGAGCGGGGCCTCGGTGCCGGCCACGAGGCCGAAGGCGGCGCGGCGGCTCGTCTCGCCGATGTGCTGGACGCGGGAGACGACTTCCTGTCCGGGGTAGCAGCCCTTGTTGAAGACGACGCCGCCCGAAAGTTCGTAGTTGACGGCCTGCGGCACGAAGAGTTCGCGTGAGCCCGGCCAGACGGTGGTCTTGCCTGCGGCGATTTCGGAGGCCCACCAGAGGGCGGAGTCCGTCGAGGCGTCGGCAAAGCGGGCGTCGTCCTTCGGGGCAATGATGAGCGCACGGCGGCCTCCTGCGCAGAAGCCCTCGACTTTGGAGGCAGGTTCGGCGTCGACGATGACGAGGCCGTCGTGGCGAACGACGCGGCTGGGCGCCGGGACGGGCAGGCCCGCAGCTTCGAGGAAGGCCTCGGCGCCGGCGGGAACGCCCGTCATGACGACGTCGCCGCCCGTGCACGTGAAGGTCACGTCGGCGCGGAGCACGTACATGCGCAGGCGCTTGAAGAAGGCGGGCGCAACAGCCTTCGGGACGAGCATCATGACGTCGTCGCCGTCCATCCAGACGCGGAACGTGGCGAGAAGGCGGCCCTTCGGGGTGCAGTAGCCCGCATTGCGGACTTCGTCGGCGAGGCCCGTGACGGCGTTCGTAAACTGGCCGTGCAGGAACGTGACGGCGTCCTTGCCAGAGACGCGCATCAGACCGTATTCGGTGACGCGGCAGCAGGGGGCGGTCGTCGTGAGGGCAAATCGGCCTGCGTCGTCGCCGGCGTCGGCGGTCGTGCAGGCATTGGCGTTGCAGTTCATAGAAATTCGGCGCGGAAACCTCTGTCTTCAGACAGGGGAGGAAGCGCCGTCCTCCTTTCTAAGTTCGGTTAAACAGGTGCTTCTCTTTTCGAGAAGCGTGAGCTTCCTGTAGTTGATGCAGGAAGAAATTTTTACGCCGTCCAGCCTCCGGACATCGAAGTAGCCGGACGATCTTCGCCCGAAGATGAAGCCGGTTTGCCCAAGACATCTCACCTTGTCGAAGAGCCTGAAGTTCTTGACCAGATGCGGTGTTTGATTGAGCTTTCGGTATCCGATCTTCGTGCCGTCCTTAAGCGTCTTCGAGAGCACCGTACACTTGTGAATCTGACGGTTGTGCTTGCGAACCTGTCGCTGATGGAGATAGACGCCTCTTCGTACGGCCTTGAGGTTTCCCGCAATGCAGTAGGCATCGACGCAATGCGCTTTGGGGAGTCCCAGGGTGATGCGCGTGTTCTTCGTCAGATAGCCGTAGGTGTTCTCAACAGGCAAGCCGGGATGCGCCTTGCGCACGCGATCGAGCAATGTCCAACGCATGATGCCCATGAAGGCTTCCTCCCTGAACGATTGGCCGCGCTTGACCTTCAACTTGATCTTCCCTGCGTGACAGGCCTTGTGGCAGGTCTCGCAGAGCGTAATCAGGTTGTTGGGCGCATCGCCGCCGGTTTGGCGGCTTTCGAGGTGGTGTACGTTGAGGATCTTGTCCTTCGCATGACCGTGACAGTGTTGGCAAACGTGACCGTCTCTAAAGAGAACGTATTCACGCACGTTCCAAAAGCCGAGCTGATCGCCCTGCTGATAGTCCGTGCCCTCGACATCCGGATGCTTGATCTTCTGAATGTCGAAGGACGCCGTCTCGATCACGATCTTGGTGACAGGCAGCAGTCCGCAGATCGCATCAATGCGCGACAGGTGCGCCTGAATGCGGTTTTCAACGGAAGGGGGAAGCCATCCATTGTGTTTCGAGCGTACACGGTTCAAAAAGCGCGGCGCACGGTAGCGCGTCTTGCGCTGGCGGCGCTCACGACGCAGCGAGAACCGGGCAGCCAGAAGCCCCGTGATGTCCTGTCGAAGTTCGACTTCGGACGCAAAGACCTCTTCCTTTTCCGTCGCAGCGGAAAGGCCGACATGCTTTGCGCCGGCGTCAACGCCCAGTATCACGCTCTGCTTCGTTTCACCGGTGGCGATTCGAAGTTGAATCGTGAACGGCGTTCGTCGCCTCACCACGGCCTTGCCTGCCTTGAGCAGATGCCTTGCCTTTGCAGGCGAGCACGGCATCAAGGGCCGGCCGCGCATGTTCAAAACAAATACTTTCAAAGCATCTCCTTTGCGGATACCCGCAGGCTCCGCTTACACGGCCCGAAGGCCGGTTGACATCCTTCGCCAATGTTGGAAGGGGTTTGGTGCCTGCAACACCGCTCCTACCTCTCGGAGCTTTTAATCACAGGCCGCAGAGCGTGGAACTAGGATGTACATCCCACGGTGCCTGTACATTCCCAACCAACGTAGCGCCTCTCGAAAGAGGGGCGCTGAGGCTAGTCAATAAAGACTCTTTCAAGCCTCTGTCTTCAGACAGGGGTTATTGACCGTGCTGTTTCCTTCGTAGGTTGCGGTTCCTTGGGCTTGGCCTTCTTCTGCGTCTTCGGGCGGTTCAGGATGAACTGCCTGACGGCGCGGTTGTGTTCGGCGAGGCTCTGCGAGAAATGGCTCGAGCCGTCGCCCTTCGAGACGAAGTAGAGGAACCTGGTGTCGGCGGGATTGACCGCAGCCTCGATCGACGCCCAGGTGGGCGCGGCGATCGGCGTGGGCGGAAGCGCCGGAATGACGTACGTATTGTAAGGGGTCGGCGTCTGCAGATCCTTGCGGGTGATGTTGCCGCTGAACTTCTCGCCGAGGCCGTAGATGACGGTCGGGTCGGTCTGCAGCGGCATGCCGATGCTCAGGCGGTTGTTGAAGACCGAGCTCACGAGGTGGCGATCAGTGGCAAGGCCCGTCTCCTTCTCGATGATGGAGGCGAGCGTGAGCGCCTCATAGGGCGTCTTCACCTTAGCGGCCTCGGAGCGGGACTCCCAGGCCTTGGCCAGAAGGGCCTTCTGCTTGGCGACGGCCTGCTTCATGACGGCAAGGTCGGCGCTCCCCGACGTGTAGTGGTAGGTGTCGGGCGCAAACCATCCCTCGAGCGAGCCCGCGTCGATGCCGAGCGCACGGCGCAGCTCGGCCTCGGGCATCGAGGCGGCCGTCTGCTTGAGCGCGGTCGCGTTCCTGAAGATGGCGAGTACCTCCCAGACGGGCGCGCCGTCGGGAATCCTGAGCGACTGGTCGACGATCGGTCCCCTGGCGAGCGTTTCGAGAATGCCTGCGGGCGTGAGGTCGGGCTTGAACTCATAAGTGCCCGTGTGGATGCTCGAGAGCTTGTGGTCCTTCACGAGGCGTGCGGCCAGACGCATGTCGAAGTCCTTCACCTGAAGGCCCGCCTCCCGCAGGCGCTCCATTACGCGGCGCGCGGAGTCGCCCGTCTCGACCGTGATGCGCACGGCGGTGTCGGGCGTGGCGGACTCGACCGCACGCTCGAAGACGCGCTGGTCGGCCTCCCAGCGAAGCCCCATGGCCGCGCAGAGCACGACGAGCATGCCGCCCGCGACGAGCGTGAGCGAACGACGGCGGCGACGGGGCTTTTCAGCCGGCTTTTCGCCCGCCTTTTCTTCCGGTTTTTCGTCGGGCGCGCCTTCAGCCTTCGCTTCGGGCTGAGCCTTATCCTGAGCCTCATTCTGATTCCGGGGCAGGGCGGTCGCCGCCATCGTGCCTGCGTTCTGCTCTGCGGGCTCCTGCGCTTCGGGTGCGGCGGCTTCGGTGTTCTTCTTCTCTTCTTGCGTCACGACGGGAAGTCCTGGGTTGAGTGTTCGGGACCTTCGGGCGGCTTGTGCCTCCGAAGGATGAAGTGCGGCACATTTTAGCGCGGGCGGATGCCGGTTCATGGCCTGTGGAGCCCGCCGAGTCGTGAGCGTTTGTTTGAATGTGCGTCTTCGTGGCGGCGCGGGCCAATCCGCTACAATGCCGTAGCGGGTCGTCCGAGCGCGGCCCCGAGAGTTTCAATTCGGAGTTTCACAGATGGCGACAGGACGCTTTATTTCCTTTGAAGGCATTGACGGGGCGGGCAAGACCACGCAGATCGACGGGCTCGAGCGCCTCATCAGGGCCGCGGGGCATGAGGTCGTGCGCACGCGAGAACCCGGCGGCACGCCGCTCGGGGAGAAGATCCGCGGCCTGCTCCTTACGGACGAGATGACGCCGCGCACGGAGACGCTGCTCTTCTTCGCCGCCCGCTGCGAGCATGCCGAGAAGGTGATCAAGCCTGCGCTTGAGCGCGGCGCCTGGGTTCTCTCCGACCGCTTCACCGACGCCACCTACGCCTATCAGACGGGCGGCAAGGGCATGAAGGGCGAGGACGTCGAGGCGCTCGAGGCCTGGACGCTCGCGGGCTTTGCGCCCGACGTGACGGTGCTCTTTGATCTGGCGCCCGAGGTGGCTGCGCGCCGCCGCACGATCCGTGCGGGCGAAGGCGACAGGTTCGAACGCGAGAGCGCGGACTTCTTCGCCCGCGTGCGCAACGCCTATCTGGACCGCGCCGCCCGTGATCCGAAGCGCTTCGTCAGGGTCAATGCCGAGGAGGCGCCCGAGACGATCGCCGCGCAGCTTGAGAAGGAGTTCGCCAAATGGCTCTGACGCAGTACCCCTGGCTCGAGGAGGCCGCCGCACGCCTTGACGCGATGCGCGAAAGGCTTCCCAACGCGATCCTCATCCACGGCATGCCCGGCGTGGGCACGTTCGAGCTCGCCCGCTGGTTCGCCGAGCGCCTTCTTTGCGAAAGCCCGAAGGCCGACGGGTCGCCCTGCGGCAAGTGCCCTGGCTGCCGCATGATGCACGCCAACGGCCATCCCGACTGCCGCATCGTCGTGAGCGAATTCCTCGCAAACGCGCTCGACCTGCCGTACACCCCGCCCGAAACCTCCTCGTCCTCGAAGAAGCTTTCGCGCGAAATCCGCATTCATCAGTTCCGCGCCCTCACGGACTTCCTCACGATGGCGCCGAGCCGCGGAGGACGCCGCTGCGTGCTCGTCTATCCCGCCGACATGGTGCGCGCCGAGGCCGCCGCCTCGCTGCTCAAGTCGATGGAGGAGCCGCCCGAGGGGTGCGTCTTCATTCTTGCGGCCGACGACATCGACGCCGTGCTCCCGACGATCCGCTCGAGGTCGCGCCTGCTGCGCGTGGGCGTTCCGTCGAAGGAGGACGCGCTTGCATGGCTCTCGACCCAGAAGCGCCTCAAGGGCGATCCCGAGGTCGCGCTCGCCATGGCGGGCGGCGCGCCCCTCAACGCCGTGAAGGACATCACGGGCCTCACGCTCGACGCGAAGGCCTCCGCCACGCTCAGGGACCTGCTCGCCCGCGGCCGCAGCCTCACGCCCGACAGCATCGTGCGCGGCTACTCGGCCTCGATGGGCATTCCCGCAGTTGCGCTTTATCTCTCCCGCTGGTGCTACGACCTGCTGCGCGTGAAGTCGGGCGCCGAGCCGCACTTCTTCATCCGCGAGAAGGACGTGCTCGAGAAGATCGCCGCCGATGCGACGATGAAGAACCTTCTCTCGCTCAATGCCGCCGTCGCCGAAATGCGCCGTTCGGCCGAGCATCCGCTCGCACCCCGCCAGGTCTGGGAGGGCGTGCTGCTCGTCTACGTCAGGGCGCTCGGCGGCCAGGTCTGACGCTCAGCCTCATTCGGTTCATCTAAATAAGCGGCCCCGCCCTCCGTAAAGGAAGACGGGGCCGTGTTGTCTTCTGCGGGCGTCCTTCCTTCCCGGAATCAAAGCGCCTTCATCTTCTCCATCGCCTCGCTCATCGCCTCTTCTTCGGGCGAGAGGTATCGGCCCGTCGTGGCCACGGAGGCGTGTCCCATGGCGGCCTGCACGACGTTGACGCTCATCTCGGTCAGGGCGTTGACGGCGAAGGTGTGCCTGAGCCAGTGGGTGGACGAGGCGCGGAGCTTGGCGGCGTCCATCGGACGCTCGGCGGCGACGTCGAGCGCGACTTCCTCGAGAAACTTCGTGAGCACGACGTAGAGTCCGCTTCGGGTCATGGGGCCGTGTGCGTTCCTGCCGCGGCCTAGGTTGACGAGAAGCGGCGTTTCGGGATCGGACCCCGCGACGCCCGCAATGCCGCGGGCCCTGAGCGCGTCGTCGATGATCGTGCGCTGCTCGTCGTTGAGCGGCAGGCGCCTGACCTTGGCGCCCTTGCCGACGATCTCGATGGCGGCGCGGACCTTGAAGCCCACGCGCCTCTCGACGATCCAGCCCGTGCGCGCGTCGAGCATTTCGGAGGCGCGCATGCCGAGGCTCTTGCCCATCATCAGGATGAGCTTCATGCGCTCGCGCGGCCATCCTTCGGGGAGATCGTCGATGCGGGAGACGATCTCGGCCCACTGCTCGTCGGTGAGCGAGCGGTCCGCAAAGGCCTGCGGGGCGCCTTCGCCCTTGAGGAGCGGAACCTTGGGGCTCACCTGGTCGAAGGGGCTGAAGATGAGGTAGCCGGTGTTCTTGAGAAAGTTGTGCAGCTGGCGCACGACCACGACGGCGTTTCTTCGGCTCGTTGCGGAGAGCGGGCCGTTGAAGGGACGCCAGGCGGGCGAGGTGCGGGGCATGTTCTTGGGACCGATCCAGCGGCTCTGGGGAATGCGCCACTGCTGCGCCCAGGCCTTCTCGTCGGTGCGGCCGAGCCCCTCGAGCCAGCGCAGGAAGAGCGCCGCGTCGCCCGCCCTCACGGAGGAGAGCGCCGTGCGGCGCTCAAGCAGGCACCAGAGAAGGTAGCGCTCGGCCTCCTTTCTGTAGCTCGCCTGCGTGTTGGGATTGGAGGCGCGTGCCTGAAGCCAGACGCGGATGGCCGAGAGGTCGTCCTCGGCGTCGAGCGAACAGGCCATGGCGGGCGCCCTGTTGAGGCCGCGGTCTCCGCGCAGGCCTTCGGGCACGACGAGGCGCTCCATGGGCACGATGCCCTCGTCGGAGGCCTGGGTCGCGACGGAGCGAGATTCGGGCGAGGGCGCGCAGCCCGGCAGGAAGAAGCGTTCGGTCACTTCGCCCACGTCCCTGCCGTTCCTGTGAAGCCAGGTCATGAGGGCCGTGGCCGTCGAGGCGTCGATGCCCGTGACGGGGCGGAACCACGAGGCGCCCGCGTTGGCGGCGCACTCGTAGAGGTCCTCGGCCGTCTCGATGCCGAAGGTCCTGAGCGGCTCGGCGAGGTCTGGCGGGAGCACGTCCGCGAGCTTGGTGTTATATCGTAGCCCGACGTCGGTCAGCGCAGGCTTCAGTGCTTTTTCGGACATGATTCGGTCGGCAGGTGGCACAATTAGGACAGTTTTTCGTACGAACATTTTGCCTCACCCGGCTGCAGTGCGCACGGCCACGCCCGCCTGCCGCCGGCACAAACCCACCTATGCTTAGCCACATCATCAGGGCGGCTCTTGCAGGCGCCGCGGCCCTCGGGATCGCGTCGTGCGCCTTCGGGGCCGCCGTCAGCGCATCCTACCTCGGCATGGGCACGAGCACGGGCACGCCCTCGGGGGACGTGCTCGCGATCATCAATCCGCACCAGCGCGACCGCTCGCCCATCATCAGCCGCGACGGCGGCGGAGTGCCCGACGACGGCCTCGAGCGTCCCGAGGCCGTGGGACAGCTGAACTTCCAGCGTCCGATGCGCATCGCGGTCCACAACGAGCCCGGATCAGAGCCTGACGCCGAGATGATCAACGCGACGAAGGAGTTCATCCGCGTCATGTTCGGCTCGCAGAACGTGAACATCTATTATCTGAACGACCGCGACCTGTCGCAGTCGATCCGCACGGGCGGCGTGGACTTCTTCATCGCGGACCAGTCCTTCTACGCCCTCGAGCAGGCCATGGGCGGCGTCGAGCAGATCGCCGTCATGTGGCCCGGCACGGGCGACAGTCCGAGCGAGGCGATGGCCTCGACCTTCTTCCGCAAAAAGCCCGCCGACGGCTCCGCAGTTCACGATCCGCTCACCTACGTCGCCACGCACGAGCTCGCCGCCATGACTCCGAAGTCGATGTCGGCCTGGCTCATCGGCGCGGGCGAGCTCGTCAAGCGCCGCCGCATCGGCTACGAGGACCTGCTCTCGAGGACGACCTTCACGAACAACTCGCAGCGCGACCTCGTCGAATACGTGCTCGCGGGCAGGGAGCGCGTGGGGCTTCTGCCCGCCTGCGCGCTCGAGCAGCTCGCGCTTGATCCGTCCTTTCCGATGGACGAGATCGAGGTCCTCAATCCCAAGAAGAAGGACGGCCTCTCCTGCGTCCACTCGACCGAGGTCTACCCCGGCCGCGTCTTTGCGGCCGTCAACGACATCGATCCGACGCTCAAGAAGGCGATGACCGCCGTGCTGCTCGGCATGTCGAGCATCAAGTACGGGGCCGAATGGGCGCTGCCCGTGACGAACCGTCCCGTCTTCGACCTCTTCTACACGCTCAAGATCGGTCCCTACAGCGACCTTGCGGGCTGGAGCTTCCAGCGCTTCGTGAGGGAGCACGCCGAGATCATCGCGCTCATCATGCTCGTGATCTTCCTCGTGCTCACGTACACGACGACGCTCTCGATCCTGGTGCGCCGTCGCACGAGGGCGCTTCGCGACGCTCTGGACCAGCGCGATCGCATCGAGGCCGAGGCCGCGCAGTCGAGGCAGCACATCGCGAACCTCGAGCGCACGGGCATCGTGGGCCAGATGTCGACCATCATCGCGCACGAGCTCAAGCAGCCTCTGGGCGCCATCACCAACTACGGCAACGGCCTTCTGAGGCGCCTCGGGCGCGGAGACGTCGAGCGCGAGAAGCTCGAACTAGCCCTGAGGGAGATCGTCCTGCAGGCCGAACGCGCGAGCAAGATCGTCGAGCGCGTGCGCTCCTACGCCAAGCACGACTATCCGCCGCGCAAGGTCTCCGACCTCTCGATCATCATCGAGAACGCCATCCAGACCTTCAGGCGCTCGCGCACGACCGACGCCGAGCTGACGGTGCGCATGCATCCGCACAGCATGGCCGAGGTCGACGGCTGGGAGATCGAGCTCGTGGTGCTCAACCTCCTCAAGAACGCCGCCGACGCCATTTCGGGCATTCCCGATCCGAAGATCGAGGTCTGCCTCTATCCGAGCGACGAGCACACATGGATCCTGACGGTGGGCGACAACGGTCCCTACATCTCGGACGAGCAGCTCTCGCGCTTCTTCAAGCCGCTGCAGACGAGCAAGGGCGAGGCCGGCATGGGCCTCGGGCTCTCGATCGTCGCCAACATCGCCGAGCGCCATGCGGGCAACATCACGGTCGCACGCAACGGCTCGCGGGGCGTGAAGTTCACGATGACGATCCCCTCCCAGATGAAGGACGTCTCCGTCATCGCCGACATGGGCCCCGAGACCGTCAGCATCTACGAGTCGGGCGGCAACGGCCGCGTGGCCCGCGAGGTGGTCGAGAGGCGCGGCGAGGAGCAGGCCGACGAGTCGCCGCAGCTCGAGAGAAGCCTCCCCGCCACGGTGCACACGGGCACCCTCAACGATGCGGTCCACCTGATGCAGGACGGCGACATGCACCGCACGGGCCGCCCGCGCCCGCCCGGCATCCCCGGCAGCAAGGGTTGATCGAGGGCTTGAGCCGAGGGTGCGGGACGGGTAGAATTCGCCTTCCCGCATCCCGCACCGAATTCACTGGAGTCTTTTTCAACATGAAGCGTCCCGCCTTTCTCTCCGGCTTTCTGATGATGCTCGTGGGCCTCGGCCTCACGATCGCCGTCATGTTCGTCCTGCCGTTTCACAAGGACGCCGCCGCGCCGTGCTTCTATCTCGTGCGCATGACGGCCGTCCTCGGCTTCGCGAGCGCCCTTGCGGGCGTCATGCTGCAGTTCTCGTCCGCAGGCCTTGCGGCGGGCATCCAGCTCATGAACATGCTGCTCGGCATCGTCATCACGCTAGCCGCCGCCTTCGTCATCGGCCCGTGCGCCGTCGAGAACGCGCCCTGCGCCGAGACCACCGCGCCCGTCGTCATGATCTGGGGAGCCGTCATCGCCTTCCTCTCGGCCGCCGACGCCCTTCGCCTTTCGAAGAGGCGTTCGGAATAAGCATCCGGATATTCCATTTGAAAACCCCTCCGCCGCAGTGCCGTCGGAGGGGTTTTCGTTTTCCCTGAAGCCGGTTTTTCTTCTGCCGCAGCTGACGTATACTGAAAACAAGGATACTTACTGAACGATCAGTAAGTGCGTTCGACAACAACAGCAGCAGCAGAAAAGGGAACGAAGATGACCACCACAAGGGATCCCAGAAAACAGAGAGGGGCCGACGCCCGCGCCACCGTGCTTGAAGTCGCGCTGAGGCTTTTCGCCCGCAACGGGTATGCAGGCGTTTCGATGCGCGAGGTTGCGCTTGAGGTCGGCTTCACGCAGGCGGCGATCTACTACCATTTTTCCGACAAGATCGACCTCTACAGGCATGCGGTCGACCATGCGATCAAGCAGGTGACGGACAGCATCGAGGAGGTGGTGCGCATTCAGGACGGCACGCCTCCCGAGAGGCTGCGCCGCG
This sequence comes from Sutterella wadsworthensis 2_1_59BFAA, assembly GCF_000297775.1. GTDB lineage: Bacteria > Pseudomonadota > Gammaproteobacteria > Burkholderiales > Burkholderiaceae_F > Sutterella > Sutterella wadsworthensis_A. The sequence goes on along the minus strand of NZ_JH815519.1, from coordinate 110,945 downwards.
TCATCGCCCGCATCATCGGGCGCTTTTCCTCTAACAACGACGGCTGCATTCTCTTTCAGCGCGTGCTCATCGACACGGACCGCGAGAATGCGCTCATCTTCGCGACGAAGCCCCTCAAGCGCTTCTTCGACCTGATGATGGGCTTCGCGGCCGAGCTCGGCGTGACGGGCGACCGCAGGCGCTGGGTGCTCTCGCTCTGCTCGCTGTGCTTCATGCCCTACGAGGGCCGCATGCTCATCGAGCGGATTCCCGGGGCGGGTCCCGGCCTCTACGAAGAGGCGGAGATGATCGAATACGTGGCGGGACTGCTTGAGGTGCATGTCAGTCCCAGGTGACGGGAGGCGTCATGAGATTTCTGAAAACGGGCCTTGCGGCGGGCTTCTTCGCCGCGCTTCTGGCGCTCTCGGGCTGCAAGGAGGCTCCGGAGCCTGCGGCGCCCGCACAGGGCGCGGTCGAGACGGTCGTTCCCGCGGCGCTGCAGAGCAACGTGTCCGGCGCCTATACGACAAGCGGCACGGCCGCCGCGCGCGAACGCGTGGCGATCGCCTCCCGCGTCACGGCCTATCTGAGGGCGCTGCCCGCCCGTGAAGGCGCGCGCGTCTCGAAGGGTGACTCCGTCGCCAGGCTCGACGTCACGGACGTCAGGGCGGGGATCGAGGCGGCCGAGGCGTCGCTTGCGGCCGCCCGAGCCGCCGAGCGCGATGCGGCGGTCGACATGCGCAAGTTCCGTTCGCTTCACGAGGACGGCGTCGTCTCCGACAACGAGTGGCGCAAGGTGAGGCTCAACCACGAGGCCGCGGCCTCGAGGCTCAGGGCTGCCGAGGCGCAGCTCGACGCAGCCCGCGTGCAGCTCGAGTACGCCGACGTGCGCGCGCCCTTCGACGGCACGGTGGTGATGCTCGTCAAGCGCGAGGGCGACCTCGTGACGCCGGGCGCCCCCATCGTCATGATGGAGAGCGCGGGCGCGCCCGTCTTCGAGACCTACGTGCCCGAATCGTTCGCGCCCGGCGTCAGGGAAGGCATGGCCGTCAGGATCGAGCTCAAGGGCAGGGCGCCGCTTGCGGGCGCAGTCGAGCGCGTCGTGCACTCCGCCGACCAACTCACGCGCACCTGTCTCGTGAAGATTGCCTTCAGCGGGGATGCGGCGGACGTGATGCCCGGCACCTTCGGCACGGCCGTCTTCGAGCTTGCGGGCACGTCCGAAGTGCGCGTGGCGGCTTCGGCCCTCACGAAGCGCGCAGGCCTTGAAGGCGTCTTCGTCGTCAGGGACGGCGAGGCGAAGTTCCGCTGGCTCAGGCTCGGCGAGCGTCGCGGCGACTTCGTCACGGTGCTTGCGGGCCTCGAGGGCGGCGAGGTCGTGGTCGATTCGCCCAGGGCGACCCTCAACGAGGGCTCGCCCGTCAGGATCGCCGATCGTCAGAACTAGCGGGAGGCGCTCATGCGCGTAGCAGGACACATCACGGGGAAGCTCTCGGAGTTCTTCGTCGACTCCAAGCTCACCTCGATCGTCATTCTCGGCTGTCTCATCTGCGGCCTCTGGGCGGTGCTCTCCACGCCCCGCGAGGAGAATCCGCAGATCACGATGCCCGGCGCCCTCGTTCAGGTGGTGCTGCCGGGCGCCATGCCCTCCGAGGTCGAGCAGACCGTGCTCAAGCCCCTTGAGGCGATCGTCAACCAGATTCCGGGCGTCGACCATACCGAAGGCGCGGCGTCCGACTCGGTCGCGCGCCTCACCGTCCGCTTCAAGGTGGGCGAGGAGAAGGAGGCGTCGCTCAACAAGCTCTACGACCGCGTCTACAGCGGACGGCACCTGCTGCCTGCGGCGGCGTCCGTGCCGATGATCGTGAGCGCCGACGCGGACGACGTGGCGGCGGTGACGGTCACGCTTGCGAGCGAGAAGTACGACGACTTTGCGCTCAGACGCATCGCCAATGCGATGCGCGACGAGCTCCTCAGCATGGCCGACGTCTCGACGACGACGGTGGAAGGCGGCCGCAGCCGCGAGTTCACGGTCGCGATCGATCCCGAAAGGCTTCAGAGCTTCGGGGCGACGCTCGACTCCGTGCGCATGGCGGTCGCCGCCTCGAACGTGGCGGCCCCGCTCGGCAGCGTGGTTGAAAACGGCCTTGAGCAGAAGGTGAGGCTCGCCAACGGCATCGAAGGCGTCGACGAGCTGCGCAGCCTGCCGATCGGCGTCTTCTCGGGCCGCACCCTGAGGCTCGGCGACGTGGCCGAGATCACGGACGGGCCCGCCGCGCGGCGCACGATGACGACGCGCTTTGCCTACGGGCGAAGCGACGCCGACAACTACGTGCTCACGGGCGGACGCGAGATGAACGCCGTCACGCTCGCCGTGGCGAAGAAAAAGAACACGAACGCCGTCGAGGTGGCCGACCAGGTCATCGAGCGCGTCGAGCGCATGAAGGCCACGGTGCCCGAGGGCGTGCATGTCGTCGTGACGCGAAACGACGGCGAGCGCGCGAACGACGCCGTGAACCTCCTCCTCGAGCATCTCGGCATCGCGCTCGTCTCGGTCGTGGCCGTGACCTGGCTCTTCCTCGGCCGCAGGCCCGCGCTCATCGTCGGGCTCTCGATTCCGCTCATTCTCGCCATCACGCTCACGATCACGAAGATCGACGGACTCACGATCAACCGCCTGAGCCTCTACGCGCTCATCATCGCGCTCGGCCTTCTCGTCGACGACGCGATCGTGGTCGTGGAGAACGTGGTGCGTCATTTCGGCCTTGGCTCGAAGGAGTCCAAGCCCGTGCAGGTCGTGCGCGCGGCCGACGAGATCGGCAGCCCCACGATGATGGCCACCTTCACGGTGATGCTCGTCTTCTACTCGCTCGTGCCCACGCTCACGGGCATGCCCAAGCAGTACTTCCATCCCGTGGGCGTCACGGTTCCCGTGGCGATCTTCGCCTCGCTCTTCATCGCCTACAGCGTCGTGCCCTGGATGTGCAGGCACTGGATTCCGATGAGCCATGAAAAGGGCGGCGAGCCCCCGAAGGAGGAGCCCATCCTCATCGCGCGCGTCTACGACGCGGTCGCGGGACGCGTGATCGGCTATCCCGTGCGCGAGCTCGTGCTGATGCTCGCGCTCGCGGCAAGCTTCGCGGCCTCGTGCGTGCTGCCCGCGTGGCAGTTCATCAGGCCCGAGGGGCCCGCGGGCGAACCGTCGGCCTTCGGCGTGCAGATGGGGTTCCTCCCCAAGGACAACAAGAACACCTTCAACGTCACGGTGAAGATGAAGGAGGGAACGGCGCTTGAGGTGACCGACCGCGCGGTCCGCGACGTCGCGGCCGTCGTCTCCCGCATTCCCGAGGTCGTCAACTACCAGAGCTGGACGGGCGAAGGCGGCATCGACGACTTCAACTCGCTCCTCAAGGGCGCGGGCGAAAAGGGCTCGAACATCGGCGCCGTGCGCGTGAACTTCACGAACAAGGACACGGGCCGACGCTCGACGATCGAGATCGCGAGCGAGCTGCGCGAGGCGCTCAGGCCCGTCGCGGCCGCATGGCCCGGCAGCACGATCCAGGTGGTCGAGGATCCTCCGGGACCTCCGCTCGTCGCCACGGTCCTCACCGAGGTCTACGGGCGTGATCCCAAGGAGCTCAGGGTCATCTCCGACAGTATCGAAGCCGAGTTCCGCAAGACCTACGACATGGTCGAGATCGTGAGGAACGCCGAGGCCGACGTCGTCGAGCGTCGTCTGGCGATCGACCGCGAGAAGGCCGCGCTCTCGGGCGTGAATGCGGCCGAAGCGGCGGGGCTCCTGCGCAAGCTCGTCTCGGGCGACGTGAGCGGATACGCGCACGTCGGCGGCGAGCGCGAGCCGGTGCCCGTGAGGCTCTTCATTCCCGACGAGGCCCAGTTCGATCCGTCGCTCCTCTCGGGCGTGACGGTGCCGGGCGCGGGCGGCGCACGCGTGGCGCTCTCCTCCCTGGTGACCACGGAGACGGGCGCCGCCGAGCAGACGATCCGCCACAAGGACGGCGTGCCCATGACGCGCATCGGCGGCGAGCTCGGCTGGACGACGGCCACCTATGCCGTGATCGACCTCAACAACAGGCTCGAGGGCATGGCGCTGCCGGCGGGCGGAACGCTCGCGACGTCGAACCTCGGCGTCTCCGAGGTTCGCCCCGACCTCACGCAGTCGCGCGTCGAGCTGCTCTGGGAAGGCGAGATCCGCATGATGCTCAACTCCTACAGGGACCTCGTCATTGCGCTCTCCTTCGCGGTGGGCGGCATCTACCTGATGCTCGTGGCCTACTACAAGTCGTTCCTTCTCCCCGTGATTGCCCTCTCTGCGGTCTTCATGGGCGTGATCGGCGTCTTCCCCGGCCACTGGCTCCTGGGCGAGCAGTTCTCGGCCACGTCCCTCATCGGCTTTACGGCGCTGGCGGGCATCGTGGTGAGAAACTCGTTCCTGCTCATCGACTTCGTGATCGACAACCTCAGGCTCGGCATGCCGCTCAAGGAAGCCGTGCTCAAGGCGGGCAGCGTGCGCATGCGTCCGATCCTGCTCACGTCGCTGTGCGTCGTGTGCGGCAGCCTGATCATGCTCACCGACGCGGTCTTCCGCGGACTGGCGATCTCGCTCATCTTCGGCACGCTCGTGAGCGCGTGCTGCACGGTGTTCGTGGTTCCGATCCTGCTCTATCAGTATTACAAGGCCTTCCCGTTCCATGCGGACGAAGACGGAACGAAGGCGGCCGCCACGGAGGTGAAGGCATGACGAGTGATGTGAAGAAGCTGATCGGCGTCCTTCTGGCCGGGACGCTGGCCGCGGGCCCGCTCGCGGCCGAGACGCTCGACGACGCGTGGAACGCCGCGCTCTCGGGAAGCCGGGTGCTCGAAGCCGCCCGCGCGACCGAGGAGGCGGCCGATGCGGCTGTGAGCGCCGCCGAGCGCAAGCACCTGCCGAGCGTGGACCTGCAGGCGAACTACCTCAGGCTCGAGGAGGCGCCTCAGATGCGCTTCATGGGCATGTCCATGCCGCTTGCGAAGGACCGCACCTACGGCTACGGCGCCGTCGCGACGCTTCCCGTCTTTGCGGGCGGGCGCATCGTCTCGGGCGTTGAGGCCGCCAAGGCCCTGAAGGCCCGTGCGGGGAGCGAGCTCAGGGGGGCCGAACAGGACGTGAAGATGAAGGTGGCCGAGCGCTACGTGAACGTCCTGCAGGCGCAGCGCGCGCTTGAACTCGCCGAGCTTCACGAGCGCACGCTCCAGGCCCACGCCGCCGACGTCGAGAAGCTCTTCAAAAAGGGCTTCGTCGTCAAGACCGACCGTCTGGCGGCCGAGGTCTGGGTGAAGAACGCTCGTCAGGACGTGATCCGCGCAAGAAACGCGCTCAGCCTCGCGAAGTCCGCCTACAACCGCGAGATCGGCAGGCCGCTCGACGCCGAGGCCCGCCTTGAGGAGCCTGCGCTCCCCGAGGTCCTTCAGGGCGGCGAGGCTACGCTCGTCGAGCGCGCCGTCAGAAAGAACGCCGCCATCGAGGGCATCAGGCACGCCGACGCGGCGCTCGCCGCGCAGGCGAAGGCCGAAAAGGGCGCCTATCTCCCGCAGGTGGCTCTGGCCGGCGGCTGGATGAGACAGGACGATCCGTACCTCGCCCGCGACCGCGGCTGGATGGTCGGCGTCACGATGAAGTGGAACATCCTCGACGGCGGCGTGCGCGCCGCGAACGTCACCGAGATCGGCAAAAAGCGCGCCGCGCTCGAGCATCAGAAGGCCGAGGCGGGCTCGCTCGTCGAACTTGCCGTCCGGCAGTGCCTGCTCAACGTGAACGAGGCGGACGAACGCCTTGGTGTCGCGCAGAGCGCCCTTGCGCAGGCCGACGAGAACCTGCGCGCCGTGCGCGAGCGCTACCGCCACGGGCTCGTCTCCCACACCGAGGTGCTCGATGCGGAAACGCTCAGGCTCTCGAGCGACATGAACGCGATGTACGCGCACTATGACGCCGTGCTCGCGGGACTGAGGCTCAGGCACGCGATGAGCGAACTCTGAAGTTCACGCTCTCCCAAAGGAAAAGCCCGCCGTCTTTGTTCAAGCGGCGGGCTTTCGTCATTTTGTCCTTCGTCAGGGATCCGTCGGCCTCAGGCCTTCGTTCTGATGCCGCGTCGCGGCGGCGTTTCCTGGGATTCCTCGGGGCTCGCGGACTCGAGTTCGGCGCCCCTGCTCGACCACTCCATGACGCCCGAGGGGATCACCTGCAGGCGTCGGCCCGAAGCTTCGAGAATGGCTGCCGCCTCGTGCGCGAGGAAGCAGTAGGGACCGCGGCAGTAGGCGGCGAGCGCCATGCCTCGGGGCAGCTCGTGCACGCGCTTGCCGAGCGTTTCGATGGGCATGTTGACGGCGTGGGGAAGGTGTCCCGCCGCAAATTCCTCCTCGGGGCGGACGTCGAGCAGGATGAGCTTGCCTTCGGAGGCGTAGTGAACGGCGTCCTCGATGCCGAGCGAGGCGTTGGGAATGCCGCTTTCGGCCTCGAGACTGGAAAGTTCGGCGATGCTCTGCTCTGCCGTCTCTCGGATCATGACGGCAAGCGCCGCCACCTTGGGGCTCGCAAGTCCGTAGCGCTGGAAGCGGCCGTTGCGGGTGCAGGTCACGAGCCCCGCGCGATAGAGGACGCGCAGGTGCGCGCTGATGCTCTTGTAGTCCTCGTCGAGCATCTCGGACAGCTTTTCGACGGTCTGCGGACACTGGGAGAGGAGCTCGATGAGCTCGAGCCTGACTTCATGGCTGAAGGCCTTGCCGATCAGGCCGACCTTCTTGTAGAGGCGGTGCTTGCATTCGAGGTTGCTCAAGGGGTCTCTCCGTTTGTGCTTGTGTCGTTCCGCTCGTCCCGCGGGGTTGTCGGACGATCGGGCTTGTTTGAGAACATGCGACATTTTACGGCAAAACGAACGGACGTTCGGATTTTTTCACGAACGACGCATATCCTCTGCCGCATGAATCTTCTCGAGCGTGTCGGGAAGCGTGAGGCAGAAGGCGCCGAGTTCGATCATGAGATGCCTGAAGGCCTCGTTGCGGACGCTTTGCGGCGTGTCGGCGCCGAGACGGGACGGATCTTCGAAGGGAACGTGCAGAACACGCCTCGAGAGAGCGGGCGGAAGCCACAGGCAGCTTTCCTCCTGAGCGCAGAGCGTGACGATGAGATCAAATGCCGAAAGGTCGAGGTCCTGCACGCGTCGTGCGGGGCCTGATGCTTCGAGTCCCGACTCGCGCAGCGCGGCCTCTGCACCGGGATCGATGCCGCCTGCGGGTGCGGATCCCGCCGACATGAATGTCCAGCCGGGAAGAAGATGTCGGGCGACGGCTTCGGCCATGCGGCTTCGGCATCTGTTGTGAGTGCAGCAGAAGAGGACGGCGGGCATCTTCATTCCTGCCGCAGCCATTCATCGATCTCCTCGCGGGAGGGGACGCGGCCGACTGCCACGGGCTTGTCGTCGATGAGGATCGAAGGCGTGCTCATGACGCCGAGGCGAAGCATCTGCATGACGTCGGTGACTTTTTCGATGATGGCCTCGGGGCGGAGCTCTGCGGCGCGCTCCCTCACGAGCTGTTCAAGGCGGGTGCATCGGCTGCAGCCAGTTCCCAGAATCCTGATGTGCATGTTTTTGTCCTTTTGTGAAGTTTGAGCGCCGGCTTCTTATTTGAGCATGGGCGCGAGAAGGTTGAGAAGCCAGCCTGCCGCCGTGATCGCGACAAGCAGGAATCCGAGGAAAACGGCGATGAGCCGATCGGTCATCACCTGCCTGAGCATGATGAGCTCAGGCAGACTGGCGGCGACGCCAGAGATGCAGAAGGCGAGCGTGGTGCCGAGGGGAAGCCCCTTCAGAAGGAGGTTTTCCATGACGGGCACGATGCCCGTGACATTTGTGTAGAGGGGAAGGCCGACCAGAACGGCGGCGGGCACGCTCCAGAGGCGGTCGGAGGAGAAGTGCTCGAGCAGCCAGCCTTCGGGAACCCAGCCGTGGATGAAAGCTGCTGCGCCAACGCCGATGAAGACCCATTTGGCAACTCTGCGCAGAATGTCGCGGGTTTCCGACAGCGCAAAGGCGTGCCTTGCCTGCAGGCCGAGACTCGGGTTCCCGTGGACGGCCTGGCCGGAGGCATCCGCATCGAAGGACTGAAGGAGGAAGGGCTGCAGCCACCGTCCGGCATGGATGGCGTCAACGAACAGACCGCCGAGAATGCCGATCAGAAGCCCCGTTGCGACGTAGAGAAGCGTCAGCTTCCAGCCGAGCAGTTCCCAGAGCAGGACGACGGCCACCTCGTTGATGACGGGAGAGGTGATCAGAAAGGCCATGGTGATCCCGAACGGAATTCCACCGGCGGTGAAGCCAATGAAGAGCGGCACGCTCGAGCACGAGCAGAAGGGAGTGATGGCGCCGAAGAGCGCTCCGAGGCCGTAGCCGGGCAGGCGCGAGCGGCCCGCGAGGATTGCACGGACGCGGTCCGGATTGAGCCCTGCTCGTAGAAGCGAGATCAGATAGATCATCAGCACGAGCAGAAGCAGAATCTTCGTGCTGTCATAAAGAAAGAACTGCAGCGCCGCGCCGGTTCTGGAAGCGGGCGAGAGGCCCAGAAGCTCGAAGACGATCAAGCTTGAGGCAGGTTCCGCCCAGCGGTAGAGAGCAAACCACGAAAGGAGCACCGCCGCAGCGGCGGCTCCGTACCGAAGCTTTTGAGCATGAGGCTTGTCGCCCTCTCTGAAGATGATGGATGTCATGGTTGAGACCTATTTGGCTGTTTGGCCAAATAGCGGGTCGTCAAAAGCCGGCCTGAACGGCCGGCTACTGTTGAGCTATTTGGCTAATCCGCCAAATAGTTTACCACGAGATTGATGTGGGAAGGAGGTTTCAGGAGCAGCTGCACTTGCCCGGCCTTTGGACTCCCGGGCATCGGCTGTCGGCGTCCAGACATGTGAAGACGCCGGAAAGGCATGTGAGGACGAGCCTGTAGTAGATGTTGTTGCCGCGTCGATCCGCCTCGACGACGCCGGCGTTCTTGAGGACGGTCAGGTGTTTGGAGACGGTTGACATGTCGGCGCCGACGAGGGTCCGGAGTTCGCAGACGCATCGCTCGCCGCCTGCGAGGGCCTTGACCATCAGCAACCGGCTCGGGTGGCCGAGTGCCTTGAAGACGGCGGCCTGGGACTCGAGAAGTTTGTCGGACATGTTGTTCTCAGGAGGAAAATGCGCCCGGCATGCCTGCCGGGCGCGGTTTGAGAAGGGTTACATCATCTGGATCTGCGGGCGGCCGCCCTGCATGAAGGTGATGTAGCCGCTCCTGCAGCTCGTTTCGGTGAGGTCGAACTCCCAGTCGGGGAGCACCCAGCGCTCGATGACGGCGTTGACGTGGGCGCCGGGGTGGTGGGTGTGGCCGTGGATGACGAGCTCGACGCCTGCGGCGCGGGCCGATTCGGCGACGGCGCTTTCAATGACGTCGAAGTCGCGCGGGTTCTTCGGAGCCTCGTTTTCGGTGGCGCACTTCCTCAGGGCCTCGTCGATGACGGCGGCGCGCTCGTGGGCGGGCTGGGCGAGGAGGTTTTCCTGCCAGATCGGGTCGCGCAGCACGGCGCGGCGGGCCTGGCGGACCTGGTCGCGGACGCACCACTGGTCGCCGTAGGCGAAGAGGATCGGATTGCCGTTGACGGGAATGACGATCTGGTCGGCGATGAGCTCGGCACCGCAGGCCTCGGCGAAGTCGGCGCCCAGAAGGGCGTCGTGGGAGCCCTGCATGATGAGCACGCGGCGGCCGGTCGAGGAGTAGAGCTTGAGTTCTGCGATGATCGGGTCGGCTTCGGGCGTGGCGTCGTCGCCGAGCCAGTAGTCGAAGAGGTCGCCCAGAATGACGAGCTCGGCAAAGCGCGGCGCGACGTTCTTCATGAAGCGCAGGAATGCCATGATGGTCTTGGGCTTGTTGGCCGCAAGATGCACGTCGGAGATGATGACGGGATTGGTGAGCTCGGGCACGCTCTTGAGGCCGCAGAGGGCCGGAACCTTTTTGTCTGCCATGGCGGATTTGTCCAGTCTAAATGAACGGAAGGGCGCCGGACGTGTCATCTCGGCGCCCCAGGGGCTCGTGTTGAGCGGGCTCTATCAGAGGATTTCGGCCTTTTCGATCACGATGTCATCGACGGGGACGTCACCGTAGAAGCCGTGCGTGGAGGTGGGAACGCGGGCGATTTCATCGACGACGTTCTGGCCGGCCGTGACCTTGCCGAAGACGGCGTAGCCCCAGCCCTGCGGGTTCGGAGCCGTGTGGTTCAGGAAGTCGTTGTCGACGACGTTGATGAAGAACTGGGACGACGCGGAGTGCGGGGCGGACGTACGGGCCATGGCGATGGTGTACTTGTTGTTCTTGAGACCGTTGGCGGCTTCGTTTTCGATCGGGGCGCGGGTGGCCTTCTCCTTCATGCCTCGTTCGAAGCCGCCGCCCTGGATCATGAAGCCCTTGATGACGCGATGGAAGATCGTGCCGTCGTAGAAGCCGTCGCGGACGTACTGTTCGAAGTTGGCGGAACTCTTGGGAGCGTGTTCGTGATCGAGCTCGATGTCGATCACGCCCTTGTTGGTCGTAAAGCGAATCATTGTCTTGTCAGTCTAAAAACGTAATTCATTCAAACATCCGCCGCCCCGCGGGGCGGCGGGCAATGGGGTATTGTCGCACAAAGCAGGGCTGTGCGAGAGGCCCGTTCTCCGTGTCTCAGAGCACGCGCGCGGAGACGATCGTCACGGGCTTGACGGGCACGTCGCGCATGCCGGCCTTGACGCCCGTGCGGACCTCGGCGATTTTGTCGACCACGTCCTGACCCTTGACGACGCGGCCGAAGACGCAGTAGCCCTGGCCGTCGGCGGCCTGGGAGGCGTTGAGGAAGCTGTTGTCCGCAACGTTGATGAAGAACTGCGCGGTCGCGGAGTGCGGGTAGGAGGTGCGGGCCATGGCGATCGTGTACCTGTCGTTGGGCAGGCCGCCGCGGGCCTCGAGCGGAATCGGATCATGCACGGGCTTCTGCTGCATCTCGGCGGTGAAGCCGCCGCCCTGGATCATGAAGCCCTGGATCACGCGGTGAAAGACCGTGCCCGCGTAGTGGCCCTCGCGGACGTAGCGCAGGAAGTTCTCGACCGTGCGGGGCGCGCGCGACGGGGCGAGCTGCACGACGATCGTGCCCATGTCGGTGACGATCTCGACGCGCGGGTCGCGGGCGGGCGAGGCGGCGAGGACGGCGCCGGGAAGGCCCAGAAGGGCGGGCGCGAGCGGAAGAAGGATGCGGGAGCGGATTTTCATGATTGTCTGCCTTGTTTTTGGGTTGCACGCAGCCCGGCTCAGCGGGCGGCCTCGAGGCTCTTGAGCGTGTTGAGGCGGCGCTCGAGGACGTGGTTGTTCGGAAGCTTCACGACGGCCTGCTCATAGGCCTCGCGGGCGAGCGCGAGATAGACGTCGCCGAGGTTCTTGCGCGCAAGCGCGAAGTCCGGGTTGATGCGCAGGGCCTGCTTGAGGTGCGCGACGGCTTCCTCGAGGTTGCCGAGACCCGCCTCGATCACGGCGAGGTTGTTGTAGGGCTCGGGGATTTCGGGATAGTCGATGATGAGCTGCTTGAGCTCGCGCACGGCCTCTTCGGACCTGGTGAGGTTTTCGAGCGCCACGGCCCTCATGAAGCGCAGCTGCGGGCTGCGTTCGTTCCTGCGGATGCCGAGGTCGGCGAGCTCGAGCGCCTGGGCGGCATTGCCGCTGTTGAGAAGCTTTTCGATCTGGGCCGGGAATTCGCTCGGGTGCATCTGCTTGGCGAGCTGCTCCATCTGGGTGGCGGCCTGGGCGGAGCCGAGGGCGAGCGCGAGGAGCGCGGCGGTAATGAGGCGTCGCATGTGTATCTTCTCTTCTGTCTTGGATGATGGGCTTCGGCGGAAAGGATGACCGCGCATCCCCGCTTGAGGCTAGGGCGCACGCGAAAAAGCGGCTTGCGCTCGATTCGCGACGGCAGCGAGGGGACGGGGCGGCTATACTTCCTGCAGCGATGTTTCAGTCTGCGCCACATTTTAGCCCACTGCGGCCTCACGGCGGATGATTCCCGTTTCACGGCCCTGCAGGACGCACGCATGCAAGCGCGGGGCGCATCCCGCCCCTGCGCACGCGCCTCCATGCGCGCAGACGCCTATATATAAGAGTAGAAGGACTCCTCACCCATGGCACTTTCGATCTATTCGACGCTCAGCCGCACGCAGGCCCCCTTTGCCCCGATCGAACCCAACCACGTCCGCATGTACGTCTGCGGCGTGACGGTCTACGACTACTGCCACATCGGCCACGGCCGCACCTTCGTGGCCTTCGACGTCGTGCGTCGCTGGCTCGAGGCCTCCGGCATGAAGGTGACCTTCGTGCGCAACATCACGGACGTCGACGACAAGATCATCCGCCGCGCCGCCGAGCGCGGCATCACGACGACCGAACTCACCGAAGAGTTCGGCCGCGCGATGCAGGAGGACATGCTCGCGCTCGGCTGCCTTGCGCCCACGCACGAGCCCCGCGCCACCGACTACATCCCCGAAATGCTCGGCCTCATCGAGAAGCTTGAGCAGAAGGGCTACGCCTACCAGGGTTCCGACGGCGACGTCGACTTCGCCGTGCGCAAGTTCGAGAACTACGGCCGCCTCTCCGGCAAGTCGATCGACGACCTGCAGTCGGGCGCCCGCGTCGACGTGGCCGCCGGCAAGCGCGATCCGCTCGACTTCGTGCTCTGGAAGAGCGCCAAGCCGGGCGAACCCCAGTGGGAGTCCAAGTGGGGCTGCGGCCGTCCGGGCTGGCACATCGAGTGCTCGGCCATGAGCGCCAAGATCCTCGGCGACACGTTCGACATCCACGGCGGCGGTCCCGACCTCATCTTCCCGCACCATGAGAACGAGATCGCCCAGAGCGAGGCCGCCTCCGGCGTGCCGTTCGCCAAGGTCTGGATGCACTCGGGTCCGCTGCGCGTGCGCGACGCCTCCGGCCACGAGGAGAAGATGTCCAAGTCGCTCGGCAACTTCTGGACGATCCGCGACGCCCTCAAGGACACCGAAGCCGCCTACGGCGAGGGCAACGGCGCCGAAGTGCTCCGCTTCTTCCTGCTGCGCAGCCAGTACCGCAGCCCGATCAGCTTCTCGAGCGCGCTCATTGAGGAGGCCCAGAAGGCCCTCGTGCGCCTCTACGGGGCCCTCAAGGGCCGCGAGGCCGCCGAAGGCGAGGTCGACTGGAGCGAGAAGTACGCCGCCCAGTTCAAGGCCGCGATGGACGACGACTTCAACACGCCGCTCGCCATCGCCGCGATGTTCGAGCTCGCCACCGAGATCAACCGCACGGGCGATCCGGTCCTCGTGCGCCAGCTCAAGGGCCTGGGCGCCGTGCTCAACATCCTGCAGCTTGACCCCGAGAACTTCCTCAAGGGCGGCGCCTCCGATGCCGACGAGGCCCGCATCAACGCCCTGATCGAGGAACGCCGCGAGGCCAAGAAGGCGAAGAACTTCGCCCGCGCCGACGAAATCCGCAAGTCTCTCCTTGACGAGGGCATCGTGCTCATGGACGGCCCGCAGGGCACGACCTGGCGCCGCATCTGAGTTCCACGGACCCATTTCAGGACATATCGACCATCATGGCAAAACGCGTTTTTCTTGAATTTGAACACGACATCGAGGCCTTCGAGAAGAAGGTCGACGAGCTCAGGGAGCTTGCCGAGAACACCTCCGAGAGCGCCGTCGCCGTCTCGATCGACGCCGAAGTCGCGCAGCTGGAGAACAAGTCCCGCGAGCTTCTGAAGAAGGTCTACGCGGACCTCACGCCCTGGCAGATGTCGCTCGTCGCGCGCCATCCGAACCGCCCGTACACGCTCGACTACATCGACATGATGTTCACGGACTTCCAGGAGCTCCACGGCGACCGCGCCTTTGCGGACGACGAGGCGATCGTGGGCGGTCTCGCCCGCCTCGCCGACATGAACGTCATCGTGATCGGCAACCAGAAGGGCCGCACGCTGCGCGAGCGCACCCGCCGCAACTTCGGCATGGCCCGTCCCGAGGGCTACAGGAAGGCCCTGCGCCTCATGAAGCTCGCCGAGAAGTTCGGCCTGCCCGTCATCACCTTCGTCGATACCCCGGGCGCCTATCCCGGCATCGACGCCGAGGAGCGCGGCCAGTCCGAGGCCATCGGCCACAACATCTACGCGATGTCCACCCTCAACGTGCCGATCGTCTCCTGCGTGATTGGCGAGGGCGGCTCCGGCGGCGCGCTCGCGATCGCCGTCGCCGACACCGTGATGATGCTTCAGTACTCGACCTACTCGGTCATCAGTCCCGAGGGCTGCGCGTCCATTCTCTTCAAGGACGCCGGCCAGGCCCCGCGCGCCGCCGAAGCGCTCGCCCTGACGGCCCCGCGCCTCTCGCAGCTCGGCCTCGTCGACCGCGTGCTCTCCGAGCCGCTCGGCGGCGCCCACCGCGATCCCAAGCTCATGGCGACCACCCTCAAGAAGGCTCTCGTCGACGAGCTTCGCGTCCTCATGAAGCACGACATGCCGACGCTGCTCGCACGCCGCGCCGAGAGGCTCGAGGGCTACGGCCGCTTCGAGCGCCTCGCTGAGGAGGTTCCCGAGCCCGAGGCTCCCGCCGCCGCGCCTGAAGCTCAACCCGACGCCAAGGCCGATCCCTGCGATTGCCCGTACGCCAAGAAGGCCGCACAGGCCGCGAAGTCCGTGAAGGCCAGGCCTGCCGCCGAAGAAGCGAAGGCCGCTGAAGCGGAAAAGGCCGAATAAGCGGACCTCACCGTCCCGCCCGTCTCAAAAAGGCACGTTTCTCCATGGAGGACGTGCCTTTTTTGGATTTCTTCCCGCTCGTGTCGCCCGCCGCAGTACAATGACGGCTTTGTTTTTCACGGCCCTTTGAGTCCCTCCAGTCCGCCCATGTCCGACGCTCCCAGAAAAGCCCCAGCCCGCAAGTCCGCGCCGCGCCCCTCGAAGGCGCTCGCCGAGCGTCTGACGCAGCTCGTCTACGACGCGCTCTCCGATGCGGCCGAAACGCTTCTCGGCGTCAAGGGGGACGAATTCTCGCTCCGGCCGCTCAATCCCGTGCGCGTCGTCGTGGCGCTTTCGGGCGGGCGCGACTCCATGGCGCTCCTTGACGTCGTCGAGAAGCTCTTTCATCGTCCACGCCAGTTTCTCATCGCCCGCGTGCATGCGGTCTACGTCAATCACGGCCTCTCGCCCAATGCGGACGACTGGGAGGCGCACTGCCGCGCCGAGTGCGAGACAAGGCGCATTCCGTTCACGCCCGTGCGCGTGACGGTCAGGCAGACAGGCGAAGGCGTCGAGGCCGCGGCCCGCGAGGTCCGCTACAGGGCGCTTGCGCGCTTTGCACGCGAGGAGGCCTATGACGTCGTGCTGACGGCGCATCACGAGGACGACCGCATCGAGACCTTCCTCATGCAGTGGATGCGCGGCGCGGGGCCCGAAGGACTCGCCGCCTTTCCGCAGACGCGCGAGCTCGTGATCCCTGGACTTGCGGCCTCGAGAAACGCGCCGCCGCTTCTGCTCGTGCGTCCCTGGAGCGGCGTGCTTCGCGCCGACATCGACAGGTACGCCCGAAGCGTGAAGCTCAGCTACGTCGAGGACGAGTCGAACCAGAGTCCGAAGTACCTGCGCAACCGCATCCGCCGCGAGGTCGTGCCGCTTCTCGACAAGATCCGTCCGGGCTTCAGGCAGGCCGCGGCGCGCGCCGTTTCGCTCACGGCCGAGGCGGCCGAGGTGCTCCGCTCCGTTTCGCTCGACGATCTTGCGCGGTGCAGGGACGAGGCGAATCCGCACGCCCTGCGCATTCCCGCGCTTCTCAGGCTGATCCCCGCCCGCCAGGCCTGGTGCCTGCGCACCTGGATGCAGGAGGAAGGCATGCAGCTGCCCAACCGAGCGCGTCTTGAGGAGGGGCTCAGGCAGGTGAGGCAGAGCCACGCCGACTCGCAGCTTGCGCTTCAGGTGCGCTCCAAGGAGATGCGCAGGTGGGGCGACCTTCTCGTCATCCGCGACGTCTCGCCCAGACGGTCGGAGGATACGCGCGATGCGGTGCTCGTCTGGGAAGGCGGCGACACGCTGGCGCTTCCCGGCTGGAACGGCTCTCTGGCCGTCATTCCGTGCCTGCCCGGAGAGTGCGGCGTGAGCGCGAGGCGCCTGCGCGATGGCACCCTCGAGGTTCGCGCCCGCCGCGGCGCCGAAAGAATGAAGCTCTGGCCGAACCGTCCGTCGAAGTACCTCAAGGACCTCTTCGCCGAGGCGGGCGTGCCCGCCTTCGAACGCGCCGACCTTCCGCTCGTCTGGCTCGACGGGGAGCTCGTCTTCACGGGCGCGCTCGGCATGGACATCCGCTTCTGCGACGAACTCGCCCACGACGACACGCTCGTGCGCTTCGAATTCAGGTCCGAAGCGAGTCTGCTCGGAGCGCCCGCGGACAGGCCCAATCTCGCCGACAGGCCCGCTTCGGAGCGTCGAGGCGGGCGCTGAGAACGTTTTTTCCGCTTTTGCCGGAACAAGCGATGCCTGTGGACTTTTTTTCATTACTTCTGTAGAATGCGAAACTTATCTGACGTCGGAAGTGTGGCAGAGTGGTTGAATGCACTGGTCTTGAAAACCAGCGAGGGGCAACCCTTCGTGGGTTCGAATCCCACCGCTTCCGCCAATGGAGCTATACCTGGTCGACTGAGGGGCGGTCCTACTACTGTGCGTTTGGGCCGCATGTAGACCAGTCAGACAACGTACAGACATGTAGTACGATTTGGAGCACGTTTCTTAGCGCTGAAACGTGCTCCATTTTTTTGCTTTTTTGAGTCCGGCGGTGTCAGAGGTCGTCTGGATCAGGCTCCGCGAGTCTGCCGCGCACGCTCGACGAATGCGAGGATCCACTGCCAAAGCGGCAGGAACCAGAGGTAGAACGCCGCGAGCACGCAGGCCGCGGGTGCGCCGACCGAGGCGATGGGCACGGCGCCCGCGATCGACCACGGGATGAGCGGCGCGATCACGATGACGGTGTTCTCAAGGTCGATCGCCATCTTCTGGCGGTCGGGGCGGACCTCGTCGCAGAGCTGGTTCGTGAGCATCACGGGCAGGGCCTGGTTGCAGGCGATGCCGCAGGTGACGACGGCCGTCGTCAGGACGGCGCCAAAGGGCGTTACATTCGGGCGTGATGAAGCCCGCCGCATCCGTGACGAGACGGGCGATCGTGCCCGAAGCCCTCCACGAGCCCGTGAGCATGCCGATGAGCGCCATGACGATCACGATGCCCATGATGGTGCGCACGCCCTTCGAGGCCATGGCGCCGAGCGCCTTGAGGCCGTGTCCGCGGAAGAGCCCGTAGCCCGAGAAGAGGAAGAAGCCTGCGATGAGTGCCCAGATGACCGTATGGCCCGTGAGTGCGCAGGAGAGGATGGCGGCGGCGAAGAGGCCGAGGACGATGCCTTCAAGCATGATGAGGTGTGCGTATCTTCAAATTAGAGCGGCCCGGACGCGGAATGCGCCGGGCTGGACATTCAAGTGAGCATTGTGCCAAAGGCGGGCGCCTTTGGAAACACCTCTTTGTGGGTGTCTCAGAGGAACGGCTGCGCCGTGTTCCAGAGCACCCAGCAGGCGAGCAGCATGAAGATCACGGCGCTTGCCTTGTTCATGAGCTTCGGGCCGCTGCCCCTTGCGAGGAAGACGCGCATGCGGTCGGCGATGAGCGCGTAAAAAATCATGCAGACGAAGACCATCAGCGCGTAGACCGCGATCATGAAGGTTACCTGCGGGATGTAGGCGATCTCCGGGTCGATGAACTGCGGCATGAGCGAGACACAGAAGATCATCGGCTGCGGATTCGTGACGGCGAGGATGAAGCACTTCGAAAAGAGCCCCTCGCCGGCGTTGTCGGGCACCTGCACGCTCGGCGCATCGATCACGATCTTCGGCGGGACCTTCCGCCAGGTCTTGACAGAACCCGTGCGCCTTACCTCTCATTTCAATGAGAGGTAAGGCGCACAAAGTTTTCGAACGTGAAGTAACATTGCCTTATGCGCACCTCCACCTCTTCCTACATCGTCGAACTTCCGCTTCGTGTGAACGATCAGCAGAATCGTTTTCTCGAAAAGGCGTTTGAGTTCGGACGCACGCTCTACAATGCGACGCTCGGGACAGTTCTCGGACGTCTGCAGCGCATGCGTGAGACGCAGGAGTGGCGGGGGGCACGGGACATGCCCAAGGGGAAAGCACGCACGAAAGCGTTCAGTGCAGTTCACAAAGCCTTTGGACTAACCGAGTTCGGCCTTACGATCATTGCGAATAATCATCGCAAGGCGAGCGGTCGAAAAGACATTGGTGCTCATGAAGCGCAAAGCATTGGTAAAGCGGTCTGGAGGGCTCTACAGCGTCACATGTTCCAGAAAGCCGGCAGACCTCGCTTCAAATCCTTCAGGCGTGGACTCAATTCCATCGAAGGCACGAACAATCAGGAAATCATGTACAAGCCCGAGCGTGGAGCCATTGTCTGGCGCAAGCACGTGATGCCGTACATGAAGCCCGACACCGACTACATGAAGGAGGCGCTCGCCTTCGACCGGCGCGTGAAATACTGCCGAATCGTGCGCAGGACGCTCAACGACGTCAGGCGCTGGTTCGTGCAGCTCGTGGTCGAAGGTCTGCCGCCCGTTCGCAAGGTATATGCGCCCAAATGCGAGGTCGTCGGCATCGACCCGGGTCCAAGCCGGATTGCTTATTTTCATGAGTGTCAGGCGGCCATAGTCGAGGTTGCACCTCACGTGGATCTGAAAGAGCCGAAGATTCGCCTTCTGCAGCGCAGGATCGACCGTTCAAGACGAGCGAACAATCCCGACAACTACAATCCCGACGGAACCGTGAAAAAGGGTTCGTCGACTTGGAACACGAGCAATCGCGGACGCAGGCCGGCGGCAAAGCTTGCCGAGCACCATCGGTGCCTGGCGGCCACCCGCAAGCGCGACCACGGTGAGCTTGTGAACGATCTGCTGCAGATCGGCGGCACGATCAAAATTGAGAAAAACAATTACCGATCTTTTCAACGCTGCTTCGGACGATCGACGAATCGGAGGGGAATGGGCGAGTTTGTGGAGCATCTCAAACGCAAGGCTGAAAGTGCCGGCTGCGAGGTGATCGAACTCAATGCCTATAAGCTGAAGATGTCGCAGTACGATCCGGCAACGGATGCATATCGCAAGAAGCCGTTGAAGGAAAGGTGGCACCGCTGGGGAAACACTGGCACGCTCGTGCAGCGAGACGCCATGAGTGCATTTCTGGCGTGCCATGCAACTGAAAAAGGACACGACCGAGCCCTTCTCCTGGAGAAGTGGACGACTGCGGAAGCACTGTTGAGCGGCAGCGGTCTGTGTCGTCATGAACCTTGTAGCGACCCTGAAGTATCGAAAGACGCTTCGGGGCTCACGAAGCCGAATTGCGGGAGCAAGGCGGAACGGGAATACATGGTCAGCTCCCCGTTTGCAAGTGTTCGGGGCATTTTTTGGGGTACAACTCCCCCTGGAGGGCGCGCCCATGCGCGTCCTCCATCCAATACGTGGCGAAGCCACACCACTAAATTTGTAAAGTCAGATTACGGAATCGAGAAGGCTTTCATATGACAAGCAGCTGCCTGCCCGGGTTTGGTTCCCCATTCTCTTCGTGAGCGCAGCGCCCGGTAAGTCGCTCGAAAGGCCTCGTCGACTTGCGCACAACAAGCTTTCAGCAGACTCTATTTCCTTCCTTTTTGAGCGCGCACTGCGCGCCTGTAACTCATTCAGACTTCTACCAGAAGAAACCTGCTGCAACTCATTCGAAGTTGAAGAAAGGGCTTCACTGAAATACATCCGCGGTCAGGAGGTATTCATTCCTAAACCTCCGCCGACATAGTGAGATTCGGGGCAATAGAGGTGCTTTATTAAGAGGGCGTGATTAACGCTAACTACGCGATATCACATTACCGTTCACAGCATCACTCTATTGCGTTGAGCACGATTCGTCACTAGTAGTTGCCTTCGTAGTCCTTGGCGGGAATTGGCCGATGATCGCTCTGTGCGATATGCACCTTTAACAGCTTAGTACAGATGTGTAATCGACCTTGTCTTTCATCAGACGATAAATGATTCGAGCTAACTTGGCTGCGATGGCGCAGACAATGACGCCATGTTTCTTTCCGCTGTCTCGCATTTTTCGCACCCAGTCACCGAAATTCCCTTTCCACTTTTCCGTGTGCATGAGGACGAGTTGGGCGCACTGCACGAGATTGGAGCGAAGCCTCTTGGGCCCACATTTGGTGATGTGGTTGAGCGTGTTGTTGCCGCCGGTGCTGTTCTGCTTTGGTACAAGCCCGAGGGAGGCCGCGAACTGCCTGCTGTTCTTGAAGCGCCCGATGTCGACGCCAATATGAACCAGCAGTCCTACTGCCGTCTGAGGTCCAACGCAGGGAACCGTCATGATGCGCTTTGCATTGGCATCCGTTGCAGCCACCTGTTCCATCCGCCTCTTGGCTTCCTCCTCTTGCTGTAGAAGATTGAGCCAAATCTCACGCCTGCGCTTAAACGAAGCCATCACGTCCTCAGGAATAAGCTCGGCATGCTTTTCAAGATGTGCCACCATGCGGGTCTTAATGAACTTCGAAGATTTTCGGACGGGACATCCGAACTCTTCGAGTCCCGCGTGGATCTGATTGCCTGCTTGAATGCGCAACTCCTGAAGGCTCTTATACTCGTTCTGCAGAAACTGCAGGGACTGCTGCTGTTGACTTTTAATGTAGACGTACGTGGTACCTGGTACGAAGTAAAGCTTGGCGATATAGGCGGCGTCACGCAGGTCATTCTTATGATTGATATTGCGAAGTGCCTTTACGTCGGCCCCTTTAACAAGGCGCACCTCATGACCGAGATCAGCGATACTCCGAGCATGGAACATGCTGCCCTTGCATGCCTCCATCAGGACAACAGCCTGAGGCAGATTGGACAGAATCTCCCGAAGCTTTGCATAGGAGCATCCATCCAGCCTTAAGCAAATTTTTCCGTTCTCATCGTAGCCGATGACATCGCAGTGATCTTTCGCGAGGTCAACGCCGATGACTTTCACGATTTTGCTTTTAGTCGAATTTTGTGTAGTATTCATGTCGAAGCACTCCTCTTGTCGTATGAGTATCAGGACTCAATGGCACTTTGATGCCGGTGTACTCGCATGGGCCCCGAGCCCGCTAGCGAGAGAAAAGAGAGAGTGCTTCTTTTTTTGCCCGTTTGTCAAGTTCTGCATGGATGGTCTCCGGTGTTCGATGCCCCTTGGGAGCTGACCATCTAATTAAGAGGTCTGCCGCGCACACTTTGTACGGACGGTGACGTTCAGGCGGCTTTGCCCCCCGAAAGAGCTGTCTGATGGTCAAAGTGAATCCTCTGTCTTTAAACAGGGGAGCTTCAAAAATCTGGCTTTGCCGCAAGCTCTTGGCTACCATAGATCGGATCATCAATGCTCAGGAGACACGACATTGGTGCCGGCCCGCCCTTGAGAACAGCATTATGACTACCGACCCCTTCTTTTCAAACGCCACGACATTTTTCTTAGTTGTCTTCCGCCATAGAAGTTTTTCAAAGGCTGCCCACGAACTCGGCGTCACTCAGTCTGCCGTCAGTCAAACCATCGCCCAATTGGAAGTACAGATCGGTCTGGATTTGTTCGACCGGACGACACGCCCCTTGACGCCGACAAAAGAAGCCGGAGTGTTGTATACCGAATTGTCCAAGCGGCAGACGGACATCAAGGATGTCCTACACAATCTCCAGAGTAGCAACTTCCTGCGTCCTTTCATCCGAATCGGGTGTGTCGAGTCTCTGCTCAGAACCATCGGTCCCCGCTTTTTCAAGACCTTGTTGGATCAGAATTGCCGCATAACGGTGCATTGCGGTACCTCTGACATTCTGTACCAGAAACTTCTTCTGGACGAACTAGACGTGATCATAGCCACTGGCCAATTCCGTTCCTCCGATCGTCTAGATCCTAAAAGTCGTCTAATGCGGCCACGATTCAACTGACACCAAGCAGCTTGAGGAATAGCTGATCGCGTTTGGTTGTTTCCGTGGCCCATTTGGAAGCACTGTCGTTACCTGTCGTAGCAACGTAGTCGACGCAACGGAACCAATCAAGAATTTGAATCAGTGAGTGCTGATCGAGCCAAGCAAGCAGCTTTTCTTCGAGATTCAACTCTTCCTTCGTTTTCTTTTCAGTGCTCTTTTGGGCAAGCCCCTTTTTCACATCCTGAATTCTCTTCGTCAGGAAGCAGTGATAGCCCAGCCCGACGAATTGTGCGAATTGTCTGCCGTAAAGGTTTTCCGGATACCACGTTCTGGGCTTGCGTCCGTCGAAGCTGTCCTTGTAGGTCGCGAACAACTCTTCAATCTTTTCGCGGGAGCGGTATGCTTTCAGAGCTTCAAAGGGATCGCAAATTTCGTTGCTCACGAGGACAAAGTACCCCCAGTATCGCTTGGCTTCTTCGATCTTTTCATTCTTGAAGGAAACCTTGACGCCTTTGCTTGTGCGCTTCACGATGAGGAAGTTGTCGATCAGCTTCTGGGCGGCAGGTCGGAATTCTTCAACACCATCTTCCAAATCTTTCTTGATTGAAAAAAGGCTCTCCTTGAGACGTCTTTCTTGAATCGGAGCTGCTTCCGGCTTGTAACAAACATGAACATACAATCGCCGGGTGAATGTTTCAGTCTGTCCTGCTTCGTAGTTGCCGCGCGTGCGCTGACGAACGATGCTGAAATCGTGCTGGCGACGACGCATGACGGCATTGACACCGACATCAAACGGACAGGAATTTTCGAAAGCGCCAATCTCTTCGCGAACAGCATCAATTTCTTCACGAACCCATTTGTCGGTGCTGTTGGCGAGCATCAGGAACTTCACGTGCTCCCGCGCGAGGTACGTCATGTTGGCCTGACAGTAAAAGCCGTTGTCAGCCACGATAACCGGTGCAGAGAGACCCAGCACCTCAAGCTGCCGTAGAGAATTTGCCAGCGAGATCTTGTCCGGAATGTTTCCCGGCTGCTTGCTGAAAGCTACCGGTTCTCGATTCTCAACTGAATACAGGACCAGAAGCTTGATCGTATCCAGTCCGTCGCCATCCTTGTTGAATCCCTGACGCGCTTCGATTTGATTCTTCGAATATGTAGAAAAGGTCGTTGTGTCCAGAGCCAAATTCAAGCCCGACGAGGAAACTCTTTGAGCACGGCTTCGAAAATAGGCTTGCACGCCTGACTCATTACGTCCGACAGACGCAAAAAGCTTGCCGTACACATCCTGCGTGATGGGGTACTCGTAAGGCAACGGATTCATCATCTGCCACGTCTCCATGCGAGGCAGCGTATCACCATCAGTGGCAACCCAATATCGGGCGATTGAACTCAATTTCTGAGCCTCCCCAATCTCGAAGCATGTCTTCAGATCCTCATCGATGCCCGATTCCTTTCCGGCCCATTCGAGAATTGTCTGCAGTCCGACATGCGTGCGCACAGCTTCAACCGGAGGCTCTACAACCTCAGAACGCGATTTTTTGGGGCGAGTCGGGATCATTTCCGTCGTTCCGGCCAGGATTTTTCCAAGAAGTCGGGTAGAGATCGTCTTGGTTTTCTGCGTCTTGGCGTCATATCCGGTGACGCGTTCATACACGTAAACATCGCCATTCGGGCGGGTGTCACGACGAATTCCAACATGCTTTTTTCCAGTGAGAGGACGTCCCATAATCTGCTCCAATGGTGTACCTGTATTATATTATAGGTGCACTATTGGAGTCAATAAAAAGTCCGTGTGTTTCACGGACTTTTAGTTTAAAAGACCTACTCCCAACAGGGTTTCGTGGGGTCTTTCGACGACTTTTAGGCTAGATCAACGCACTCTTTTCCTAGAACCCCATGTCATTCTTCTTCCAGAAGCCGTCGCCAAACGTCGACAGTCGTGGCAATGGGAGGATCTTCAGTATTGCGGCATCCCTTTGATCCGTTATACAAGCAATACCGCTTCAGGGCTACAGACGGAGATGGTTCTCGCTCAGGCGCATCTTGATCTTCCCACTACCTTTGCGGTCGACGACAATTTAACCGTCTTCTCTCTAGTCAATGCAGGGTTTGGCTGGTCTCTGACTCAGCCGCTGGCTTTATTAGGTGCCCGTGACTTCATCGCCTCTTGCAAAATTCTTCAAGCTCCGCACCCGTGCCCGCCGCGCGAGCTGTTGCTAGCAAGAAAGAAAAGCACGCCGCTCAGCCTCATGGAAACGGTCGGATCGGCTTGCCATCAGTGCATAAAAGAAGATGTCCTCCCGCTTATTCGCTCCACAATGCCGTGGACTGCGGAAGAACTGTTTTTGAACGATCTCTGAACCAGATGAAAGAACAGAGGGCCTTCGTTTCCGAAGGCCCTCTGTTTTCAAAGGATCAGACCTCTATTAAAGGACAACCTGAGCAATGGCAAAACCGATTGCAACGCTCGAACAAGTCGTGATCAGACCGGGGATCAGATAACTGTGGTTGATGACGTACTTGCCGATGTGAGTCGTGCCCGTGGAGTCAAATGCACAGCCAGCAACGATCGTAGCATAAGTCGGGATGATATAGAGGCAGCCAGTAGCGGGCCAGGAGGCTACCAGAGCGATCGGGGAAAGACCGAGGGCAATGGCAAGCGGATACAGCAGTCGCGTCGTAGCAGCCTGAGAGAGCACCACCGAAGCGACGCACATCAGACCGACTGCAAAGGTCCAAGGATGATCCTGCACGAATGCCTGCGTCATGGCCTTGATGTCGGGCAAATAGGCCGTGATGAGCGTGTCCCCCATCCATGCGAGACCGAAGATGCAAATCACACCCGTCATACCAGCCTGGAACACCGAGCTCTTGGCCACTTCGTCAATATTGGGCTTGCAAAGGAGCGAGACGACGCCGGCAACCACAAGCATGATGATCTCGATGATATGCGTCATGGAGAGCGTCACAAGCTTGCCTTCGACCATGAAGGTCGGGCGCAGGGAGGGGATCGTACCGAAGAGCACGATCAGAACAGCACCGAGCACGAAGATCGCGACGGAAAGCTTGGCACCCTTCTTCGGCACAAAGGCAACCTTTTCACGAGACTCGCTCGCCTTGATGACGCCGGCAGCCAGACGACGCTGGTACACAGGATCCTTGTCGAGCTCAACGCCACGCTTGCAGACGGAAAGCGCGCCGAGGAAGCAGCCGATGAGCGTGGCGGGGACGCAGACCAGCATGATCTGACCCATGCCGACGCCGAGCGGGCTGAGAAGAGCAACCAGAGCAGCCATGGCGGCGGAAACCGGACTAGCCGTAATGGCCTGCTGAGAAGCCACGACGGAAATACTCATCGGCCTTTCAGGACGAACGCCTGTTTCGCGAGCCACTTCGGCGATCACAGGGAGAAGGGCAAAGGCAATGTTGCCCGTACCAGCCATGAACGTGAAGAGATAGCACACCATCGGCGCCAGGAACGTGATGTACTTCGGGTTCGAACGCAGGATCTTTTCCGCGACGGACACCAAGTAATCCATGCCACCTGCGACCTGAAGGACGCTGGCTGCGACGATCACAGCCGTGATGATGAGCATCACGTCAATCGGCGGAGCGGAGGGAGCAAGACCAAAAACAAAGACGAGGAAGGCAAGGCCGAGACCGCCGGCGATACCGAGGAAGATGCCGCCCAATCGAGCGCCAAGCGCCAATGCGGCCAGGACAACTAAAAGTTCCAACCAGAACATGAGGGGTCTCCTTAGTCGAACGATTCGGAGATGAGAAAAAGCCGGCTGAGGCGGGGGGCAAAGAGTCTCAGCCGGCCGGTAAGGCGGGGTAATGCCTATTAGGCTTGCTGGTGCTTCAGCAGCCCCTTCATTTCGCGTTCCTTCATGATGAAGCCCATGAAGGCGAGCATCGTCATGGCGCCGAGACGCGGTGTGATGCCAGTCGGGTCATACTGGGGCGCGACTTCAACCAGGTCGAAGCCGACGACGTTGCCCATCTTGGCGATGCCTTCGAGAACGTCGGTTTCGAAGACATAGTTGAGACCGCCGGGCGACGGAGAACCAACACCAGGGGCGGTGTTCATGTCATAGCCGTCAATGTCGATCGTGACGTAGTAGTTCTTGGCCTTCGGGATCATCTTGAGCACTTCCTGAGCACCCATTTCAAGAGCCTTGCGGGCCGGGATCACGACGGAGCCATAGTCATAGGCCGCCTGGAAGTCTTCTCGGGTATTGGAACCGAGGCCGCGCATGCCGATCTGGCACATCTTGGTGAAGTGCGGCATCTGGGAAACCATGCGCATAGGGCTACCGTTCGTATTGATGCGCATGCCGAAGTCGAGATGCGCGTCAAACTGAACAATGCAAAGGTCCTCGTACATGTCGAGAGCGCGGGCGATCGGGATGGTCACCGAGTGGTCGCCACCCATCATGACGGGCAGGGCGCCCTTCGAGATGATCTTGCGGATGGCTTCTTCAACGTTGTCGAACGTATTGCGGTATTCCATCGGGTCCATGTCAACGTCACCGCCGTCAACGATCTTGACCGGAGCAGCAAGATACTGTTCCAGACGTTCGGGATCCCAGAAGCCCGCGTCGCCGCGGCCATAGTGGCAGGAAACTTCACGAATGCGACGAGGACCGAACTTGGCGCCAGAAAGATAGGGGGCGCCCATGTCATACGGAATACCCATCACGCAAACGTCGGCGTCGTCCAGAGCGTCCAGATCTGTGCAAATCGGATACTTGGCAAAACTGGCGATGCCAGTGATCGGAAGATTGTGAATTTTTTCAGGCATAGCTTTCTCCTTTTCCGTGCGGCAAGAGAGGTGAACCGCTCGAAGTCAAGGAAATCTTATTTTTCGAAGGGAAAAGCTACAAAAACCAACAGTTTTCCTAACTATTACTATTAGCTATGCTAATGGTCGGAACTTTGTCAAGTCTCGGCGCAAAAGAACTCCTCCTTGGGATTGCATTCTATTAGGTCTCAGTATCAAATCATGCGATAGCGTTCGCATGCGTGCGCTTTGGTGCGGAGTTCGGGAGTGTCAGGATTTCTGTGTCTGGGGAGGTTATTCCAGGGGCAGCCCAACGAGGCTGCCCTTTGTATTTGAGATGCAGTATGCCAGACCTGATGCGATAGCGGGGGCTAAGGTGGAGGGGCCCGCGCGGAGCGCGGGAGGATCCTCCTTAGCCCCCGCTATCGCGCGCCGCGAAGCGGCTGGCGCGTTAGCGCGAGAGGTCTAATCATATCCCTTCCTTACTCCATGGCACCTGTAAAGCGCTCACCAAACAGCAGAGCGAACTGGGGCATGGCAGCAGCCCACTTGGGCGTAGCACGCTTCCAGGAGGCCGTGAAATTCATGATGGCCAGGTAAATCAGCTTCTTGGCAGCGTCCTCATTGGGGAACAGAGTGCGCGTCTTGATCACCTTCCTGATAGCACGGTTGAGCCCTTCAATCGCATTGGTCGTATAGATCAGCGTACGGATCTCAGGAGGAAACTGGAAGAACGGGATTACCTGTGCCCAGGCGCGTTCCCAGATCTGGATGATGGCAGGGTACTTCTTGCCCATGGCCGTGCTCCCAAAGCGCTCCAGAGCGCGTTCTGCAGCGTCGGCATCCATTGCCTGATAGATGGGCTTAAGCTCCTTGCACACGGCCGCCCTGTCTTTATGAGAGACGAATGACGTGGATGCGCGGATAAGGTGGACGATGCAGGTCTGATGGAGGGTCTGCGGATAGACGGTTTCAAGAGCTTCCGTCATGCCCTTCAGGCCATCCGTAACGGCGATGAGGATGTCCTC
>NZ_JH815519.1:70144-82972 GCF_000297775.1 Sutterella wadsworthensis 2_1_59BFAA | reverse complement strand
TACGTACGGCCTCGGAGAAGGCTTCGGCTCCTAGGGGGCGGCCCGATGCTCGAAGCTCGGAAACGTACTGCTCGATGTGGCTATCGAGGGGGTTGGTGGACTTCTTACGAGAATTGCGTTTGGTGTTCGTGTTCATTGGATGCACCCGTTTGGCGGGCTCCGATTATCCCATGGACACAAAATTTCTGACGCTCTCGCGGAGTTCTGGCATTTCCGCCTGTCAAGCCCTATTTCAAGACACATGGGGCAACGTAAGAGAACGATGCTTTCGACGAGTCGCAAGAGCGTCCGCGTCCTATCGTAGGACTGGAATCGCTAATGGTTGGGAGAAAACGCGATGTAGGTCTTGGTCCCGCTTTTGGTGAGGATCCCATCAACCTCGCGGATTGGAGAAGGGCGGACTGTTGTGACAGGAAGGGGGAGTCTTTTCGTTGGGGGGCCAATCTGGCAAGAGCCGGTTTTAGCTGTCTCGCCTCCAAAATCTCGGACTGGTTGGCTGTGTCCTTATGTCTTGAGGGGCGCGGCAAGGTGAGGTTGTGGGCGGAATCTTCGGACGTGATCGTCTTGGCGGCACCATGCTGACGAATTGTTTGGTCATGGGTAGGGTTGCTGGACTCGGAACCACCACGAACCCATATCCAAAATCCTAGAGGAGTGTCCCTGAAGCCCTAGGGAAGCTCTTCAAAACCCCCATCTTTGAGCGATGGGGGAAGTAGTTTTGTTTAAATTGAGGACTCCAGACCAGACGCTGAAAAGCGTCGAAAGTTCCCATGAACGTTAGGCGTTCGATTTTTCCGAATGCTGATGAAATAACTCGATATTGGCCTGCAAATTAGGCAAATTCCATCTTCAAGAGTCAGCTCGCCCCTATGGCGCTCGAGACGAAGCGCGAACCAGAGTCTCAGGGTTGATCAGCAAGGCAGCTTTGGCGGAGCACACCATTTGCGCAAGCGGTAGCAGTTGTATAGTGCAAACAACGTTTGCGCTCGACTGTGATTTTTCGCCAATCCGCGATAACGAACCTTGGCATAGCCATAAATCCTCTTCAGCCAGAGGAAGCTCCACTCAATCGAGCATCGCACCGATGCTTTCGCATGCTCCAAATGCCGTCTTACGTTCACGCATTCGACGAGCGCTTGACCAAGTTCGCCTCCGAAATTCTCACTGATTGATAATTCCTTCTTCCATGCACTCGGCTTGGCTGCGATGTACCAGGACACATCCTTGAAAGGAATCGCCTGAATTTCAGTGCGCTTGGCGCAACCGATGTAGCCGGAATCAAGGAAGACGGAAGGAAGCGGAACAACTCTCCCGAGACGAGGAGTGCGGTAAGGTAGAGCGCGACAGAATGGCCGGCGCCGCGGCCTGGCTCAAGAAAATGAGCCTGCGCCAGTTCCTGGGTTGGTTCGATTGCGTCGAGACCGTCACCGTCCGGAACAAGCGTGCCAAGTCCCGTTGGTCTACCGAAAGCACGACGAGGGATCGACTGGTGCTTCAGATGCTGAAGGAAAATATGGCGAGATCCGAAGTCAAGGCTAACCCTTAAAGGCAGGGAAATGAGTTAGTGTGTATTTCTCTGCTTTTAGGTTCTCTTGCAAGCCATTCGATGCCCTCCCGGTAGCCGTCGATGCCGTGGCCGATGATCGTGTGCTTCGCAGCGAGCGACACGTAGGAGTGGTGTCTGAAGGCCTCGCGGGTGGAGACGTCGGAGATGTGCACCTCCACCGTCGGAATTGCGGTCGCCTTGAGGGCGTCGAGAATTGCGACGCTCGTGTGCGTGTAGGCGGCGGGGTTCATCACGATGCCGTCGACGCCGCTGGATGCGGTCGACGATGGCGCCCTCATGGTTGGACTGGAAAAGCTCGCATGAGGCGCCGGCATCGGCGCACCAGGTCTCGAGTATTCCGCACAGGTCCTTGTAGGTTGTGCTGCCGTAGATGGCCGGTTCGCGAATGCCCAGAAAATTGATGTTGGGGCCGTTGATGATCAGAAGTTTCACGACTTTTCTCCGATGATCTGCTGAACTGCGTCCTCAACCGTCGGCTTGTGATGATGCGATGGGCAAGGGCGCGGAAAATCGGTTCCCGCTCGGGCCTGTCGGCTTCCCTTCGCTGCGTCGTCATGCGGTTCTGCTCTGGCGCCCTTCTGGCCATGAAGGCCTCGAGCTCGACCGCATCGACGGCTTCGCCCGCAGGCAGCCCGTCGATCGTCACGCCGATGGCGGCCGCATGGCTCTGGCCGAAGACGACCGTCCGGATGTTCCTGCCGAAATAGGGCATGATCAGTCCTCCTGAAAGACCAGTCCGCCGAGGCGGGCAAAGTCGTCGAAAAAGTCGGGATACGATTTGCGAACGGCCTGTGCGCCCCTGATGACGACGGGTGTGCAGGTGCGAGCACCCGCGACGGCTGCGGACATCACGATGCGGTGGTCTCTCGTGCCGTCGCATGCGCCTCCCCGAAGCGCCGTGCGTCCGCGCACGACGAGTCCGTCGGGAATTTCCTCGACGTCCGCGCCGAGGTCCTCCAGAAGCTGCCGGGTCGTCGCTAGACGGTCGCTCTCCTTGATGCGCAGGCGTCCCGCGTTGATGAAGCGGGTCTCGCCCTCGGCGAAGGCCGCCACGACCGAGAGAACCGGGACGAGGTCGGGGATCTGGGGCGCGTTGACTGTCATGCCGCGAAGCGCGCCGGGGCGCACCGTCACGGCGTCTTCCGTCATGGAAACCTCCGCGCCGAAGGCCTCAAGAAGCTTCACGACCGCCCGGTCCCCCTGGCGGGAGTCTGCACGAAGCCCCGTCAGCGTGACGCCCCTGCCCAGAGCGCCCGCGCAGAGCCAGAAGGCGCTGTTCGACCAGTCGCCTTCGACTTCGGCGGCGCCGGGGCTTCTCAGCCGCTCGAGCCCCTCGACGGTGAACCTGCGCCCGTCTTCGCTTCGCGTGATTCTCGCGCCGAAGAGCGCGAGTACGTCGAGCGTCATGTCGATGTAGGGCGCGGACTCGATCCGCCCCGTGAGCGTCAGCGTGCTCGTGCCCGGCACGACCGACAGCGCGAAGAGCAGGCCGCCGATGAACTGCGACGAAACGTCGGCCGCGATGGCGTAGTCGCCCGCCGGGAGGCGTCCTTTGGTTTTGAGCGGAAATACGCCCTGCGGCGAGAGTTCGATGCCGTGGTCGCGGAGTTCCTCGTAGAGCGGGATGAGAGGCCGCTCGGGCAGCCTTCCGTGCCCGGTGATGCTCGCGTCGAGCCCGAGCGCGCAGGCAACGGGCAGAATGAATCGCTCGATCGTCCCTGATTCGCCGCAGTACGCGGGCTGCGTCGAGACGGGCTCGACGATGAATCCGTCATCCGTGCGCTCGACGCTGGCGCCCATGGCCTTGAGGACCCGGGAGGCGGTAAGAATGTCTTCGGAAACGGTTGCGCAGCGCACCGTCGTCGGACGATCGGCCAGCGCGGCGGCGATCAGCAGGCGGTGTGCATAGGACTTGGATGAGATGGCGGGGATTTTGCCCGAAAGGAAGCCCTTCTGGATGGTGGCGATCATGATCAGGGATTGAGTCCGAGTTGGATGAGGTCGCGAAGCTTTTCAAAGAAGGTTCTTTCCGTGCGGCACCGCCCGAAGGCCTCGGGCAGGATAAGCGTGATGGCGCTCCCCGCCGATTTCTTGTCCGATCGGGCCGCCTCGAGAAGCGCCTCTGCATCGTATGGACACAGGCCAGTGAGCCCGAACTTTTCGAGCAGGTGCTCGAGGACGGGCAGGGCCTGCGGGTCGCAGAGCCCGGCGCGCACGCAGCCGCGGAAGATGACGGCCATGCCGATGCCGACCGCGCGTCCGTGGGTGACGCCGTAGTCCGTCACGGGTTCGACCGCGTGCCCGACGGTGTGTCCGAGGTTGAGGAGCGCACGCCGCCCTCGAACTCGTCCTCCGAGACGATGTCGCGCTTGATCTCGACGCAGGTCGAAATGATGTCCGCCAGCACCTCTTCGGTGACGGGGCCTTCGAGCGTCGGGAGAAGGCCGTCGGCCCTGAGCGCCGCATACTTGATGACTTTGGCCCAGCCGCAGGACATTTCCGCTTCGGGCAGAGTCTCGAGGCAGCTCGGGGCGCAGACCGCGAGCACGGGCTGATGAAAGGCGCCCATGAGGTTTTTGCCGCACTCGAGATTGACGGCTGTTCGAGGCATGGAAGAGGAGCCGTATCTGAGAGAGGTGTTTGTCGGCATCACGAGGGCTAAAACACGCCTGCGGATTCATCATGGACCGGGGGCGTTTCTGCCGCATGCCCAGCTTGCCGGCCTTGCGTTCGTCGAGTGTTCTGACGAGACTCGTCTCTGGCCGCCCGCTGAAGTGCTGCAGATGTCGTTGGGACACGACGGCCTGTTTTTGGACTACTTCATTTCTCGACAGAGGCTGATCGAGAAGCTTCACAGCGGTCAAAAACTGATTCCGCGCGATTTCGAGCTCTTTTGCCGGACTGAAGGCGGCGGCGAGGCATCGGTGGCGCGGTTTTCGAAAAAAGCGCGCGAGGACATCGCCTCGATTCTGGCTGGAGGATATGTCATGAGTGAAGCCTCGGTACGCGTCATGGTCTATTGGCGCAAAAAGGACAGCGATGCGGATACTTTGATTTTGTTGCCCGACCTGGTGTTCAGGCGGCGGGAATGACAGGTCATCCCGGGCGACGCCTGCACCAGTCTCTCCGCGCACATTCGCATGGATCCTGCGCCGATGAGGGTCGATACCGTGCCCGCCTCTTTCGGAAGGCGGCCGCCGGCCCCGCCGTCAAGCCTTCGGAATGCCTGAACGGCAATTCAGTTCGGCAGACAAAGGGAAAGTCCCAACGTGCAAAAGTCGCCTTGACAGCACGGCAATGAAAAGGTGCGGGCATAATGTGCAATGCGACCCCGCAATGCCGAGAGGCGTATAAATCGAAGGAGATCCCCTCAGATGAACGCATTTGACAACGCTTTTGAGAGGAAATGGACGGTCATTTTCCTCTTGGAATTCTTTTTCATCATGATGCCCTTTCCATGGTTCTACGACCTGGAGTACACGCCGTGGCTCTTCGGCGTGCCGCGATTCATCTACTGCTGGCTGGCCTACGGGCTGCTGGTGATAGGAACGATTGCTCTCTGGTGGCGCAGCTGCATGAAGCGTCCCGAATACCAGGAATACGAGGACTAGCATCATGCCGTATCAAGTTGAAACATCCACCGTTCCCTTTCTGATCGTCACGATCAGCTATCTCGCGGTCTTGGGCTTCATCGGCTGGTGGGGCAACCGCCAAAACCGAAATCTGCAGGATTTCTTCACGATGTCGGGCTCGGCTGGCGCCGTGCTTTCAGGCCTTGCCTATTTCTCGACGCAGTATTCGATGTCGACCTTCATGGGCGTGCCGGGCTCGATCTACCATGTAGGCTATGCAGGCATGAGCGTCTCGGTGCCAGGCATCGCCTTTTCGATGGTCATTCCGGCGCTTCTCGTCGGCCGCAGGCTCATCAAGCTCGGCCATCGCTACAAGATGCTCACGATGGCCGACTATCTTGCCGACCGTTATGAGTCGACCGCCATCCGCGGCCTGCTCGCCATCCTGATGCTCATCTTCCTCGTGCCCATGATGGGCGCGCAGACGATCGGTGCGGGCGTGATCTTCACGACCTACACGGGCGCTCCGCAGTGGGTCGGCATCGTCGTGATGGGCGTCACCGTCATCCTCTACTGCATGGCGGGCGGCATCCGCTCGGTCATGATGACCGACGTCATTCAGGGCGTGCTGATGGTGGTCACGGCCGTGACGACCTTCTTCGTCTCGCTCAAGCTCGGCGGCGGCCTCGAGACCATCAACGCCAAGCTCGCGTCCGTGGACCCGAACTACCTGAAGTTCCCTGGCCACAACAACTCCTATCCCTGGCAGAACTAT
Source organism: Sutterella wadsworthensis 2_1_59BFAA (assembly GCF_000297775.1). GTDB lineage: Bacteria > Pseudomonadota > Gammaproteobacteria > Burkholderiales > Burkholderiaceae_F > Sutterella > Sutterella wadsworthensis_A. The sequence continues at coordinate 77,058 of NZ_JH815519.1, read as the reverse complement.
GCGTCCATGATCGTCATGTGGTCCTTCTTCTGCATCGGTCAGCCGCACCTCTTCACGAAGTTCTTCACGATGAAGAACTACGGTACGATGTTCAAGGCCGTCCTCCTCGGCACGCTCGGCATGTGGTTCTCCGCAAGCTTCATCGAGTGGTGCGGCGTGACGGGCGCGGCCAGCTTCCCCGGCATCCCGGGCAAGGAAAGCGACTTCATCGTGCCGCTCATTCTCCAGGAAGGCCTGCCGTCCATCGTCTCCGCACTGATGGTCGCCGGCATCTTCTCGGCCGGCATGTCGACGATCAGCTCGCTGCTCCTCACCTCCACGTCCGCCGTTTCGCGCGACCTCTATCAGCGCATTCTCAAGCGCGATGCCACCGACGAAGACACGCTCAAGATGTCCCGCGTCGTGACCGTGGTGCTCGGCATCATCGCGATCGGCATCGGCATTTTGAAGCCGGGTTCGATCTTCACGATCATTCTCTTTGCGTTCGGGGGGCTGGGCATCTGGGCCGCGCCCATCATCTGCGGCATGTATTGGAAGCGCACGACGACCACGGGCGTCTTCGCGTCCGTGATCATCGGCGAAGCGTTCTACTTCCTGCTTCTCACCGAGTTCAAGTCGCTCTCCATGGGCTTCAATCCGCTCATCGTCGCCTGGCTCGTCACCATGATGATCCTCATCGGCGTGAGCCTCTTCACGAAGCCCGTGTCGGCTGAAACCATCCGCCGCCACTTCGACGATCTGGACAAGCCCGTCAAGGCGTAATTCAAGCTCAAGCGACTGAGAATTACGGTGCGCCGAGCCGGCTTTCCCGCAGGGGAGGGCCGGTGGCGCGCCTTCTGATAAAGGATAAACATCATGCAGCTTGCACATCTCAACTGGCAGGAGGCCGAAAAGGTTCTTGCCGATCCTGAAACTCTCGTCGTCATTCCCGTCGGTTCGACCGAACAGCACGGCTCCGTAGGCCCGCTCGGCACCGACTGGCTCATCCCGCAGGAGCTCTGCCGCCGTCTCGACGGTCGCATGGAAAAGCTCCTCATCGCGCCCGTCATTCCGTTTGGCGTCGCGACGCATCACATCAACTTCCCCGGCACGATCGACCTTGGCCTTGAAACGATGATCAAGGTGATGGGTGCCGTCTTCGAATCTCTCTACAGGCACGGCGCAAGGCGTTTCGCGGTCATCAACGGCCACGGAGGCAACGATCCCGCGATCGAAAAGGCCGCGCTCGAGATGTATCGCAGGGGCTCCCAGGTGACGCTCGTCAACTGGTGGGGCATTGCGCCCAAGCTCAATCCGGACTGGCCCACGGGCCACGGCGACGCTCAGGAGGCTGCGGCCGTCATGGCCTTCGCGCCCGAGCTCGTCAAGTCCGAATGGCTCGTCGACAACGTCGTCACGCCGCCTTCCGCGGACTTCAAGCAGCTCCACATCAACACGGTTCTCTTTGAGGGCGCGCCCGTCAAGGTGATTCGCGAAATCCGCGACACCGTCAACACGGGCGGTCTCGGCGGTCTTGAATCCAAGTTCGCCACGCGCGAATGGGGCGTCGCCATGATGGACGGCGTTACCGACTGGATGGTCCGCTATCTCGAGGCCTTCCGCAGGATCGACCTGCCGAAGAAGCATTGGGACTGACCTTATGGCTTACGAAGACATTCTTGCCGCCGTGGATGCAGTGCGGCTCATGGATAGCGTTCGCGCGATCTGCACGGGCGAACGTCTTTCAAACGAGGCGGAAGTCCGTTCCTTCGACGTTCTGGAAAAGCTCTTCACGGACGCGGGTTGCCGCGTGACGCGCGAGGCGCTTCCAGGCTACGTCAGCACGCCCGAAGGCGCAGCCTTCGAAGCGGGCGGCATTGCTTATGAAGTACTCACTCACCCCATGACGCCTTCCGCAGATGGCCTCGAGGCGGATCTTGTCTACGTCCCGGTCGACCGAACCGGGTCGGCATCCGCCGAAGAGGTCTCCGGCAGGATCGTTCTCACGGACGGTCTGGCAATGGAGCCCGTCGTGCGCGCCCTTGAGGACAGGGGCGCCGCAGGCGTCGTCTTCATCACGGGCGAGGAGATCCACAACATGATCGTCTCGCGCGTCTGGGGCTCGCCCACGCCCGAAACCCTGCACGACTATGTCGGCATTCCCGTCGCAAGCCTCTCCTTTGGGGACGGCTCTCGCCTCAGGGCCCGCCTCTCCGAGGCGGGCGGCACGCTGCCCGCAAGGCTTTCGACCCGCGTCGAAAGCCGCTGGACGGAAATTCCCGTCATCACGGCCGAGATCCGCGGCGCGGACGAGGACTTCGTAATGGTGACGGGACACGTCGACAGCTGGGGGCTCGGCGCCCTTGACAACGCCTCGGGCAACGCCTGCGCCGTCGAGCTCGCGCGCATCCTCGCGCCGCTCGCCTCCGACATGCGCCGAAGCGTGCGCTTCGTCCTCTGGTCGGGGCACTCCCACGGACGCTACGCAGGCTCGACCGCCTGGTGCGACGCGCACTTCGAGGAGCTCGAAAGGCACTGTCTTCTCAACGTCAATTCGGACTGCCTCGGCGGGCACGGCGCAACGGTCATGACCGAGTCGCCCGCCATGGCCTCGACGCGAGGCCTCGCGCGCACGGCGCTGCGCGAGGCGGCCGGCGTCACGGACTGGCGCGGCTGCCGTTTTTCGCGCAGCTGCGACCAAAGCTTCTGGGGCGCAGGCGTGCCCTCGATCTTCTCTCAGGTCTCCGAGCAGCCGCCCTTTGAGGGCGCCGCCGCGGACGCCTTTGGCAAGATGTTCGGCAGCGGCAGGACGGGCGGTTTCGGCGCCTGGTGGCACACGAGGACCGACACGCCCGACAAGCTCGACCCGGAAAACCTCGCCCGAGACGTGCGCGTCTTCGCGAGCGTGCTCGCGCATGCGCTCTTTGACGAAAGACTGCCCGTCGATGCGGCGGCCGAGGTGCTCGAACTCAGGGACGAGCTCAAGGCGTGGCAGGAAAAGGCGGGCGACTCGCTCGACCTCTCCGAGGTCCTTGCGCGACTCGATCTTCTTGCTGAGGCTCTCAAGGCTGCGGCCCGCTCGGACGATCCGAAGCGCTTCGAAAAGCGTTCCCGCAGGGTGCTCTCCGAGATCATCCCGCTCGCCTATGTCGAGGGCTCGGTCTACTCCCATGACGAGGCACTGCGCGCGCCGCCCGTGCCGATGCTGAGACTCGTCGACGAACTTGCGACACTCTCCGGGCACGAGAGAAACGCCGCCCTCGTCAGTCTTCGCCGTGTCGTGAACCGCCTCAAGGCGGGCGCCGCACGGGCGCTTGATGTCGCTCGGGCCTGACGGCGGCAAGTGCGGACCTGAAGGCAGGATGGATTGCTGACGCATGCGCTGCAGCCCGTCTTTTGTTTGAACTGTCCCCACCCATGCGAAGCATGGGTGGGGGCAAGCGGGCTGAAAAGGCGAAGGACTCAGCCGAGCGCCGTGTCGAGCGTCATCATCAGGATGAAGCCCGTGATCACGGCGAGCGTGCCCGCATCGGAATGCTTAGAGAGATGCGCGGCGGGAATGAGTTCCTCCACCACCACGTAGAGCATGGCGCCTGCTGCAAAGGCCAGCATGAAGGGCATGGCTGGCATCACGGTCTGGAGTACCAGCACGACGAGAAGGCCGAAGACTGGCTCGACGATTCCCGAGAAGGCGCCAAAGAGAAAGGCGCGCATTCTGCTCATGCCTTGTCCTGCAAGCGGAAGCGAGACGGCGGCGCCTTCGGGAATGTTCTGGATGCCGATGCCGAGCGCAAGCGCGAGTGCAGAGGAGAGCTCGGCGGGCTCGCCCGAGAGGGCGGCGGAGCCCGCGACGAGGCCCACCGAACCGCCTTCAGGCACGTTGTGCAGCGTGATCGCAATGAAGAGCAGCATCGCTCGGTGCATCGAGGTCTTCGGCCCCTCGGGCCGGGCGGCGCCCGGGTGCAGGTGCGGAAGCGCCGTGTCGAGGAGTTTCAGGAAGAGCGCGCCCGCCGCCACGCCCGAACCCGCCGCAAGCCATGGCGTGCCGCCCTGTGCCTGCGCCATCTCCTGCGCGGGAATGATCAGGCTCCAGACTGACGCCGCAATCATGATGCCCGCGGCAAAGCCGAGCGAGAGCGTTTCGGCGAGCTCCGCGCCGCGACCTCGCCCGTTCCCCGGCTTCATGAAGAAGACGGCCGCGGCCCCCGCTGCCGTGCAGAGAAAGGTGAAGCCCGTCGCAAGGGTGGTCTGGGCGAGCGCGTTGAGAAGTTCTGACGTCATGGGCTTTCGGATCGAATTGAGTGAGAATGATTCTCAAGTATAGAGCCTTGCGGGACTGCGTGCGCATTTTGAGCGGTCCCTTTTTGCAAATCGTTTCAGGAGACGGCTTCCGAGCCGAGCCATCGTAAAATTCCTCTTCATTGCGGGTGCAGACAGCCTATAAATTGCTGGCTAACAAATGGCGTCCGCCGTCACGATACGAGGATTTGACTACATGACCAAGCGACTCATGCCGACTCGCGAGAACCTGCGCAGGGTGCACAGGGGCGCCGCGATGAGCGAAGAGGACATTGCGGGCGTCGAACTGATGCTTTACCTGATCCGAGCTGCCGACGTGGTGCGCGAATCGGTCTATTCGGGCCTCCGGGAGCGGGAGCTTTCCGAAGGGAAGTTCGCGCTTCTGATGACGCTCTTCGATGCGGACGGCCCCGTGCCTGTCGTTGAGCTGGCCAAGCGCATCGGCGTCTCCGCTCCGACCACCTCCGTCATGGTGACCCGCATGCTGCAGGCCGAGAACCCCCTCATCGCCAAGGTCCAGTCGAAGGCCGACGCCCGTTGCTGGCTCATCGAACTCACCGACGAGGGCAGGGCGCTCATCACGGCCGAGCTTCCCGCGCATACCGCCAGAGTGGCCGACTTCGCGAAATGCCTGTCGGGCGATGAGTGCGAGCAGATGATCGACATGCTCAAGAAGCTCGTCGCCGACGATTGATGCCGGAGCCTGCCGTGTGAATCCTCCCCGACCAATTATTAATTGGACGGGGCTTCCCTGCCTTTTACCGGCAAGGACTGCCTGAGCACAGATAGCGGGCAAACTCAGAAATCTGCGCTCACATGGAGCGCAGCTCCGCGTTAACCCGAATTAGAGTGTCCAGGGTGCGTGTGATCCTCTTGGCACATGACGGAACTTTAGCCGCAATGCACCGCCATCTCGTTGCCGAAATGGACTCCTCGTACTCCCTGAGGAAGTACCGAGCTCCGATGTTGTACGAAGCTGACAGGTCGCACGAATAGCGCTTCCCCGTCTGGAACGTACACATGCTGTAGTTGTCCGTGTCTCTCGTAATGTCACCGGTTCCGTCAAAGGCCAGCTTCGATGTATTCCAAGAACACACGCGACGAATGCGGGTACCGCAACGATGTGCCTGGTGCTCCACGATCTGCTGGACATACTTGGCACGCCAGTGATGAAGCCGCTGACGCTTGGAGCCACGTTTGCGCCCGGCGAGATCGAGGTGTTCCATGACGATGACGTCGACCTTGAACTCGTTTGCAACCGTCATGATGAAGCCTGCCGTCTTGACGGCGATGTCCTTGTTGCCACCCTTTGCTCTCGCCCAAAGCCTCGGCATGCGTTTTGCGCCGTTGCTTTGAGCTTTCCTGATGCGCCGCAAGGCACGTTCCAAAGAGTCTTGCTCTACCGGCAGCTTCTTAAAACGTCTGCCGATGATAGTGCCCTTTGAATCCATGACCGAGCACACGCATGCATTGTTGATCCCAAGATCAACGCCCAGGACGCGCTGCGTGTCAAGAGACACCTTATCCAGAATAACCTTCTCCTCAAAGGAGAAGTCCAGATACCATTTCTTCCCGCGCTTTCTCAATGCCGGCGACAATTCGTTGCGGGCAGCGCAATGAAGTGCAATGTAATCAACATCGTGCTTGTCGAGCTCGACATCAACCCAGTCCCAAGTATTGCGAATGCGAACTTTGAGTTTCACGCTGTTGCGTCCGGCTCTGATGAACGTATTGTCGCGGTACATGACCGGAAAGCTTCTGCCGGCCTTCGGCAGACCGGGCTGCCGGCCCTTTTGCCCCGGCTTCGCTATCCATTGAGCCAGACGCGTTTGATACGACGACACCTGCCCGTATGCAGCCTTGATGGCGACTCGGCGAAGGTAGCTCGGAAATTTCTCGAAGTCGTGGCAGAAGTTGTAAGGCGTCATCGGACGCTTGATCGTACGAACGCTCAGACCGTCGGCAACACGAATGCAATCGTTGGCATGACTGAGATTGGCGAAGTGAGTATTCCAATTCGCCATCACGAGTTCGATGAAGTAATCCACGGCGTGGCGATACACCTCAACCGTGTCGTCAAAGACGAGGTTGAAGTTGCGCAAACGCACGGAGTAAGTGGACGTGATCTTCATCGTTGCATGGCGATGGGTTGGCGAGAATACTCCGTATGGTATCAAGCATCACACAATCTGACGCAATTAATCGACAATTCTATGAGCTCAAGCAAAAGTGCTGCATCAGAATCGCAAAATGATCCTGTGATTTTGCGCTCCTTTTACTACTCACCCCTGTGCGACAGGGAATTTAAGAACTTATCCACTGGATCATCTTGAATAACTTGAGATTGACTGACTTCGTCAGCCCCGCTTGACCCCACCCAGGTGTGCCACATGGATGGGGAATGCGCGGGGAATCCGTTCAAGACCGTCGATTCCGGCGGTCTTTCTTTTGGTTCATCTCGGAAGTCCGTGGAACGCGGCCTTGACTTTTAAGAAAAAGTCTGGTCGGCTCCCTCCAAGAAAAAAAGTAGCGCTCACTCCCAATTTCAGGCAGATTCAAGTTACTAGAGAAGAACCGCGAAAAAAGGATGAGCGCTATGACCAATATTGTAGGGCAACTTTTCAAATCTCTCGATC
>NZ_JH815519.1:31079-68579 GCF_000297775.1 Sutterella wadsworthensis 2_1_59BFAA | reverse complement strand
CAGGATCAAGCCCTTGGTAGATTTCGGCAAGAACCTCAGGGGCTATGTGCAGGGCATCATTGCAGCCGCGGACTTTAAGATCAACACCTCTGTACTTGAAGGTGTCAACAATAAAATCAAGCAAATTAAGCGACGAGCTTATGGCTTCCGAGACGATCTGTACTTTTTCTTAAAAGTCAAGGCCGCGTTCCACGGACTTCCGAGATGAACCTTTTTTTTAGGAGTCAGCATGACTACTTCCTTCAAGAAAGCGTACAAGTTCGACGCTTCTGGTTTCTTCGAGCACGAGCTGACCGTCCAGGTGATGGACGGTCAGCTCGTGCCGCCGTCCTGCACTCTCATCGCGCCTTTTGGCGATGAAGGCGAGGATGGCTCGAAGTTTTATCGCTTCACTGGCGATGCGTGGGCTGCTGAGCTAAAGCCGACGTGCGCTGCAGATCTCGTCGGTGTGGTGGTTTCTCATCATTCCCAGACGCCGCACGACATCGAAATGCGCTCGCTCATCCAGAAGTTTGCGCAGGAAGAGGGTTATCGCGAAAAGCGCGGCGAAGATCTTTCTTGGTCTGTCGAGAAGATTCCCGAAAAGACGCCCGAAGAGAAGCTTGCTGAAACTGAAGAAGAGGTTCGATCTAAGCGTGATCGCCTGATCGCGGATACGGACTACTTGCTGATGAATGACTATCCGGTCTCTAGTGAAGATCTTGAGTCTGTCAAGGCGTATCGCCAGGCACTGCGTGATGTCCCTCAACAGGACGGCTTCCCTTACGAAGTGGTGTGGCCAAAAGCTCCGGACGTATTTAAGGCCACGAATGAGTAGTTGCGGATTGATGAATGGAACGCAGATGCCCGTAGAGGACACTATGGGCATCTGTCAATGTCATTTTTCGAACGGTGATGGGGTTGAGAAGAGTTCTTCTAGAAATTGCTTCGATTTCTTACGGTTTGAGATGCCCATTTTGATGTCTGCATTTAGGCAGAACATGTTTGGATTGAATTTCTTGATTCTCTCTCGAATTTTGTCGCATTCGGTTCCTTCAAAAGAGTCAATGTCGCTCTTGAATAGGAAATTGAAATGCTTAACCCAGAAGGATGGCTTTTTTTGAAGTTCAACTTTGGCTCCCATTCCGTAGGCCATCTCTAGCTGAAAAATCAGGCGTTGGACTTCATCACCTGTTCTACTATCGTCTATTCGGCAGGCCGTGTTGCGTGCGCGCGAATTTTGGGTGGAAGCTGTGGGCGTCTCGCGACAAGGTTGCACAGTACGTCGGCATCGACTTCAACCCCGTGAAGGGCTTCGAGTTCTGAAGCACAAAAGGAAAAGCCGCTCGGTTGTGGCGACCGAACGGCTTTGGGGAGACCTTTTGAGACAGAGGTTCTATGGAGAGTATTTTATCAAACTTGATCGTCGCTTTGCGACTCGGAGAATTGATGATGGTCGAGAATTTGACGTGGCAGGCGATTGGGACTTACGCCGTGTTCTTTGGAATTGGTGGCGTAGCTATCGCGTGGGGGTTTGCTAAAACGGTAAAGGCGTGGAGGGATGCCTTGAAATGAAAAAGAACTATGAGGCAGTGGCCGTTGGCTTTTTAGCGGGCGTCTGGTTCAGCGCAGCCGTGGTGGCCTTGGTCGCATTGGTGTTGAAATGAGCGCCAACAGAAAAGGCTCCCAGATAGTTGGAAGCCTTTTCAGTGTTCTAAACGAAGGGGTTGAAACGAACCAACGGCAAGTGATTTTGCCGCAGACTCGAGTAGTCAATTTCAACCGTTTAGGGAATAGATTGTCTTTGCGAGAAATCCGGAGCGTGACTCACCAGATTTAGCGGCAAGAAGATCAAGACGTCGAAGGGCGCGAGAAGGAAGGCAGATATTCAGGCGTTCAGTCTTGTCGGACAGCTTGGACATATCAATGTCAACAAGCATCCAAGTGCAATCTTGATAGTCTTCGTCAGAAAGATAGTTTTCGATACAAGTGGGAGACGGAATGGCTCGACCGTCGTCAAGTTCGCACTCCATCCAACCAGATGCGGCGTCTTGAACCATTGTTTCAAGCTCTTCAATAGAGTCGGCTTCAGTGATGACGCCAGGGAGATCGGGGACTTCGGCGGAATAAGCTCCGTTTTCGACCCATACGGCCACTGGATACCTCATGATGATTACCTTTAGCGTAATAACGCAAAAAGGGAGAGGGGTGTACAGTCCCTCTCCCCGATCAACAATTACCTCAAAGACAAACCACTTTGTCGCTCTATGCTTTTAAGGGTTTTCATCGTCAGATCCTTTCGGGGATGCGGGACGGTGACGTGCCCTGGCTTTGTGGGATGCTTGAAAATGTGATGGCTACCAGTAATCCGTACCAGAACCCATCCGTTTTTCTTGAGGATGTTGATCACTTCTTGACTAGTCTATAGGTCGTGATCAACATTGTGTATATTACACAACTTTGACAGGAGAGTCAAGTGACAAAGCGGGAATTGGTTGCGGTACTCGCGATGGGCGTCGCTCTTTTTGTCGGTGGTTACCGATATGCAGCGGCCATCTACGGCGAGGACATCGCCGAACTGCGGGAGGACTATGCATCCCGCGCACAGCAACTTGAGGAGAAGTACCGTGAGAAAGAGAGAGCCACTGCGCAGAGCTTGGTTGACGCATGGGAGGCGCGCGATGCGGCACTTGCTCGCGCTAGTGACTTGTCTGGCGACCTTGACAGGGTGCGCCTCGAGGCCGACGCAGCCCGCCGTCGACTGTCCGGAACCACCTCAGATACCTGCAAGCTTGAAAGAGAGCGCCTTGCCAGATGCTCAGGCCTTGTCGTCAGAGGCGCAGAACTGGTTAAACGAGGCGTCGAGCTTTCTGAGCGGACTGCGATAGACAAGGACGCTCTGACAAAGATCGTCACTGAGTGACAAAGTTGTAGACGAATTTGGCCGAAAATTTAGACGAAGGGGTGGCGTCAAAATGGGTTGAAATCGCCCGCAATCGTTCTGCCCCAACAGTTTGAGAGGTGGCGTCAAAAAACTTAGTTAGACGAACCTTTAGCCGAAGACCAAGTTACCAACGCTGGTAAAATGGTCGTAACAACACCGCGCAAGCCTAGCCGGGGACAATCCGTCCCCGGGAAGCTCACTCCGCGCGGTTTCCTTTTTATTCGTAATTGATAGCCTGGGGCATCGGATCTAATTATGTAGAATTCTACGTAATTAGAAATTTCCGCCGCTCCGCGAGGCAAATTTATACGGGCTACGAGAGTATTGATGTTCGATCATATGGAGCGTCGAGAAATCCTGCCCCTGAAAACGCCCCGCCTACCATCATTGATCTGGACCCCGAAACTTGGACTACAAAATAAACTCCAAGTTGAGTGCGGCCGATTTTAACGCTCGCCGCTTGGCATAGCCGGGACAAGCAAGTCCCGGCTACGCCGATAGCGTATTTTATCTGGGGCGCGTCAAGGGACGACCGAACAACTTAGATCCTCCCAAAGGGCCCCTCCAACTTCTTCGGTCAACCCTTGACCCGACTCATCGCTCTCAGACCGCTGAGAACGCTCTTATTCCGCTTTAACATAACGCTGACGGTACTCGGATGGTGCGTATCCATCCAAACGCTCCTGAGGTCTCTTCGTGTTCCAATGGGCGATATAAGCCGTCAGATCGCTCTTGAAGGCGTCAAAGCTATCCCAGCACTGCCCCCTGAAGAACTCGTCCTTCATATGGCCAAATGCCTGCTCTGTTGCCGCATTGTCCAAACAGTTACCCCTGCGAGACATGCTTCGCGTGACGTTGTGCTCCTTGGTCCATTTAATCCAATCAGGATTCTGATATTGCCATCCCATATCGCTGTGAAGGATGGGACTAGCCCCAAGGGGTAACGCCTTCACCAACGCGTCGAACATCTCTTCTTGCTGATCCATGTTGGGCGATCGACTGATGGAGAAAGCCAGAATCTCATTGGAGTAAAAGTCAACGACCTGAGCGAGGTATACCTTACCGAAGGACAAAGCGAACTCTGTCACATCGGTACCGATCTTCGTGAAGGGGCAGGCTGTTTTGAAATCGCGTGCCAAGAGATTGGGAACGGTACGATTGTCGCCTTTATAAGAGCTGTACTTTCTAAACCCCTGTCGCCTAATCTTACAGATCAACCCCAATTCTCGCATTACCTTCAATACCGTCTTTTTCGCGATGACGATGTTGAACTCACGACGTAAACGCATGAAGATCTGGCGATGGCCGCAACCATTTGACGTGCGGTTGAAGATTTCCTTGACCTTCTCATGAACGTCCGGGCGTGTAGCTGCCTTCGGATGTTTACGGGCATAGTAGTAGCTCGACCGGGGCAACCCAATGATCTTCAACAGAAGATCAAGCTCATGTTGCCCTGAAAGAGAATAAACGATCTCTGCTTTCTCTCGATTGCTCAGTTTTGCCAATCTTTCAGGGCCGCGACTTTTTTTAAGATGGCATTCTCCGCTTCAAGTTGCTTGATACGAAGTTCCAGCTTCTCCATGGGGGTCAACTCTTGCGCGGGCTTCTGCTTGGCCCCTAACTGACGTCCCCTTTTCTTCGGTTGCAGACCTGCTTCGCCATGTTCACTATAAATCTTGCACCAACGTCGAAGAAGCTTGGGAGCAACGCCATATGCAGCCAAGATGTCTTGGTACGAGACCTGATCTTCAACGCGAGCTTTGACTGCTGCCAGCTTGGTTTCGTAGGAATATGTCGTTTTGACGGTATGTGACATTAGAAATCGAGAAACGCCCAAAATACGAATTGTAGCGCGCCAATCCCTAAGATCATGCTCATCCAGCCCAAGCTGGGTCATTATCTCTTGATAGCTTGCGCCATCCTCATAGAGCTCGAGAAACCTCAGCTTTCTAGCTTCAACTGTTCCCTTCCATTTATGTCCCATACAGATGGTCCCCAATTCTTTGTCCAAGAATCGGGGACCACATCATCATCGGTAGGTGGGGCGTTTTTCTATTTGTGGTCGCTCAGCAGGCTCATCGGCAGGATCGCATCTGCCCATTGCTGCATGACGGGTCGTCTGCGCTCAAGCAAGTCGTCTCTCTGATATGCGGCCTGCACTGACTTGAGCGAGTGCATAAGGCACTTTTCTGCCACTGCGGTGTCGATGCCTTCGCGCGCGCACCAGTCGCGAAATGTAGACCTGCAGCCATGCATTGTTGCCGTGCTGCCAGAGGCGTACTGCACCATTGTCGAGACATAGTAGCGAGCCACTGAGCGATTGTTGTAGTAGCTGCCCGAAAAGATGTACTCGCTCTCTGGCGTAATGCGCTTGAGCAACGCGATCGCTTGGTCAGACAGTGGGACGCGGAATGGCTCGGGCTTGCGGTCTTTCCTTCGTTCGGGCGGAACAGTCCAGACCTTATGCTCAAAGTCGATCTCGGACCATTTTGCGTCATTGAACTCAGCTTGTCGCGTGGCGGTGAGGACGCCGAAGACGAAAGCATTGTGCACGGGCCTGTCGACACGAAGACTCGCCTTCAGCTGATCGGCGAGCGCCTCGATGGTGTAGGCCTTCTGATGTTCGCGCCTATGGACCCTCGCCGGCGGCGGGAAGTACGCCTCCAGATTCCCTTTCCATGTGGCGGGATTCTCGCCAATGTAGACGCCTTCACGCTTCGCGAGCGTGAAGATCGCTTCCAGTTGTCCACGGATCCTCGATGCGATTCTCGTCTTCTTTTCCCACAGTGGGTCTAGCACTTCGCAGATGTCCTGCACCGTGATGTCTGCGACTAGTTTGTGCCTGAGCACTGGCAGGATGTGATTCTTCATCGGTCCTCGCCAAGACACCTTGGTCGCTTCGGACAGGTGCTTGAGCTCGAAGATCGTTTCGAGCGCGTGCTCCGCGTAACTTGCAAAGTCGAGCGCTCGCCTGGCGTGCTCGGCGCGATGCTCTGCTCTGACATCTAAAGGGTCGATGCCGCGCGCGAGCAGGGCGCGACACTTGGCAGCTTCTTGCTTGGCGGCCGTGACGGTGACGGTGGGGTGACTGCCGAGCGACAGATCTCGCCGGCGGCCCGCAAACTGGTAGCGAAAGATGAAGGACGCCTTGCTTTTCGTAACTCGGACTTGGAGATTCGTTTCGATCGTGTACCTGCCGTCCGGCAGCAGGCCGATGTTTTTTGAGGTGACTTGCATTTTGCGAAGTGAGGGAGAGAATATGAAGCCCTTCTATTTTGTCCCTCAGTCAAATCCGTAGTTTGCAAGCAAATGAGCGGTGCGCAGAAAGTAAAAACCCCGCAAGATGACTGTGGCGCAGTCAATCTTACGGGGTCTTCAAGTATTTAGCTGTTAGTTAGCCAGTCATCAGTAGTTTTCAGCGCGCACTTCGAAATAGGCCTGGCTGTAACCGCAGACGGGGCAGACTTCAGGGGCCTTCGTGCCGACGACGAGGTGGCCGCAGATGCGGCATTCCCACATGCATTCGCCGGCCTTTTCGAAGACCTGCTGCATCTCAACGTTCTTGAGGAGCTTGAGGTAGCGTTCCTCGTGGGCGCGTTCGATGGCGCCGACGGCGCGGAACTTGGCGGCGAGTTCGGGGAAGCCTTCCTCTTCGGCGTCCTTGGCGAACTGGACGTACATGTCGGTCCATTCGTAGTTTTCGCCTTCAGCGGCGGCCTTGAGGTTGGCGGCCGTGGACTGGATGCCGCCGAGGGCGGAGAACCACAGGCGGGCGTGTTCCTGTTCGTTGCGGGCCGTCGTCAGGAAGATTTCGGCGAGCTGCTCGTAGCCTTCACGCTTGGCGACTTCGGCGAAGTACGTGTACTTGTTGCGGGCCTGGCTTTCGCCTGCGAAGGCGGCCTGGAGGTTCTTTTCGGTCTTGGTGCCGGCGAGGGTCTTTTCGCCGGTGGCGGCGGGCTTTTCCTCAACCTTTTCGAAGACCTCGACGCCCTTGTGGCAGAGCGGGCAGATGTAGTCGGCGGGCAGTTCGTCGCCTTCGTAGATGTAGCCGCAGACTTTGCAACGGTAAGACATTTTCTTTTCTCCTAAATCCGACCGGCGGTCGGTGTAGTTGGTGTGAAGCAATTCCTCGGCGAGCTCGCTGAGCGGTTCGCCGTAGAAGTCACGGTAAAGGGCCTTGATTTCCTCGTTTTCGTCGCTCGTGCGGCAGTCCATCTCCTCATCGCGCTTGTAGAGGCTCGCAATGCGGGCCTCGCGAAGCACGTCGGCCTTGTTGCCGAAGGCGGAGGGCTGGCCGCCGCCGGAGATGCAGCCGCCGGGGCAGGACATCACCTCGACGAAGTGATAGGGCTTGTCCGTCTCGCTCGCGTTGAGGCGGCGGATGAACTCGCCTGCGGAGGCGGTGCCGTAGATGACGGCGACGTTGATGTCGTTGCCGGCGATCGTGACGGTGGCCTCCTTGACGTCCTGAAGGCCGCGGACGGGGGTCAGGTGATAGAGCTCGGCGGGGGCGGTCTCGCCCGTCAGGTGGCGGTAGGCGGTGCGAAGCGCAGCCTCCATGACTCCGCCCGTGTTGCCGAAGATGACGCCCGCGCCGGAGCCTTCGCCCATCAGGCGGTCAAAGGCGCCCTCGGGGAGCTCGGCAAAATTGATGCGGGCGGCCTTGGCCCAGTCGGCGAGCTCGACGGTCGTGATGACGTAGTCGGTGTCGCGCATGGCGGGATCGCCGAGCAGGCGGCCCGCGGCGTTCATCTCCTCGCGCAGGATCTCGGCCTTCTTGGCCGTGCAGGGCGTCACCGCCACGTGCACGATGCGCTTTGGGTCGAGGTTCATCTTCTTCGCGAAGTAGGTCTTGACGGTCGGACCCTGCATGCCGATGGGGCTCTTCGCGGAGGAGATGTGCGGAATCATTTCGGGATGGAAGGTCTCGCAGTAGCGGACCCAGGCGGGGCAGCAGCTCGTGAACTGGGGCAGCGGACCCTTGGCGTTGGTGATGCGCTCGATGAGCTCGGCAGCCTCCTCGCAGATCGTAAGGTCGGCGGCGAAGTTCGTGTCGAGGACGTAGTCGCCGCCGAGGCGGCGAAGGAGCTCGACCATCTGTCCCTCGACGAAGGCGCCGTCGGCCATGCCGAAGGCGTCGCCGAGCGCCACGCGCACCGACGGGCTCGTCGAGAAGATCACGATCTTGTCGGGATCAGCGACGGCCTTCCTGACGGCGTCGCAGGAGGACTTGATCTGAAGGGAGTTGGTCGGGCAGACGGGAATGCACTGTCCGCAGTGGATGCAGACGGATCGTCCGCCCGTCTTGGCAAGATCGTAGGCGTTGTTGACGCCGACATACTCGTTGCAGATGCCGGCGCAGAGGCGGCATTCAACGCAGAGATCCTCGTCGCGGACAATGGCGGGATTGTTCTCGTCGATGGCGACGCGAACCTCCTGCCGAATGTGCTTGGACATACGCTCTCCTAAACTGGGTGGTCTGAATGGGGTGTTCCGCAACCGCCGGGGGAGCGGACCTGGAACGGGCATCCTCATTGTAGCCCGTCGCGTTCCCGACTGCGGCGCGGTTTTCCCGAAGCGGCGGCTGCGCGGAACGATGATGCATTTCCATCCTGCGTGAGCCGGAGCGGGTTTTCGCTAGGTGGGGATGCCGTTTACCCTGAGAACGATTGCGAGCGTGAGATCAATTCAACTAAGATGATCTGCCTAGACGACAGACAGACCGACGGTTCGACGAACGGTCCGCGTCCCGTAGCCGTCGCACCTTCGCAGGCGTCCGCCGCCACATATATATAGAGGCGGATGCAGCGCGCCCCGTCAGAGGACAGGGCGCGCGGCCCCATGCATATTCCGAACCGCCGGACGTCGCACGGGGCTTGAACACGAAGGAGCGGGCGCCCGATGCAGACGGTTCACCCACAGCCCCGCCCATCCCTTTTGACCACTCGGGCGGGACTACGTGAAACATGAGGAGACCAGCCATGTTCTTTCGCAAGCTTGCCCTGACGCTCGCCGTCACGACCGCGCTTTCCGCCTCCGCCCTCGCCTGTACCACGGTCGTGGTGGGTGAAGGCGCCACCGCCGACGGTTCCTTCCTCGTCGCGCGTGCGGCCGACAGCAGCGCCCTCAAGGCTCAGCACTTCGTCATTCATCCGGCCAAGAAGAACCAGTCCGGCATGTACCGCACCAAGGACCATGACGGTGCGACGAACTTCGAATATCCGCTCCCCAAGGAGAGCATGCGCTACACGACGGTGCCCAACTGGAAGACCCAGCTGCACGGCGCCGTGGGCTTCAATGAAGCCGGCGTCGGCATCTCCGGCACGGAATCGATCTTCGCCCGCGACGACGCCCTGAAGCTTGACCCGTACAACGAAGAGACCGGCATCACCGAAGACGACATCCATGACGTCGTCCTGCCGCGTGCCAAGACCGCCCGCGAAGGCATCGAGATCCTCGGCTCCATCGTCGAGACGATCGGCGCCGGCGAAGGCTTCGGCGTGGTGTTCGTCGACCAGAAGGAAGTCTGGTACTTCGAAACCGGCACGGGCCACCAGTGGATGGCTCACCGCACCCCGAAGGACACGTACTTCGCCTCCGGCAACCAGGGCCGCCTGCAGCAGTACGACGCCAAGAGCGCCGACTTCATGGCCTCCAAGACCCTCGTGAGCTGGGCTGAAAAGAACGGCTTCTACGATCCGAAGAAGGACGGCGAGTTCAACTTCTCGAAGGCCTACTGCCGTGACGACGCCCGCGACCGCGTCTACAACGACCCGCGCGTCTGGCAGATTCAGAAGCTCTTCAACCCGAGCCTCGAACAGAAGCCCGACGAAGGCCGTACGTACCCGGTCTACCTCAAGCCCGAAAAGAAGCTCACCGTCGACGACATGAAGACGATGCTTCGCAACCACTACGAGGGCACGGACCACGATCCGTACAGCCCCGTCCTCAACGGCAACGAACCGTGGCGTCCGATCAGCGTGTTCCGCACGTATGAATCCCACGTCATGCACGTCCGTCCGTGGCTGCCGAAGGAAATCGGCGAAGTCGCCTACGTGGGCATCGGCATGGCCGACCTCTCCTGCTACGTTCCGTACTACCACGGCCTCGAATCCTACCCGGCCCACTACGGCATGGGCACGGACAAGGCCGACAGCAAGTCGATCTACTGGAAGTACCGCAAGCTCCAGACGCTCGTCATGACGGACTACCAGAAGCTCGCCCCGGTCGTGAAGGCTGCCTACAAGACGTTTGAAGCCGACACCGCCAAGGCCCAGGCCGACATGGAAAAGAAGTACATGGAAGTCGTGAAGAAGGACCCGAAGGCCGCCAGCAAGCTCCTCAACGAGTTCAACCTCAAGGTCATGAACGACGCCGAGGCGCTCACGGAGGACCTGACGAACCAGGTCTTCACGATCCGCACGACGGACATCCAGGCCGCCAACTTCTTCGCCAACAACAAGCGCAAGGACTAAGCGAGACCATCTGAGCCGCCTGCGCCTCGCCTGAGGCGCGGACGGCGTCGGATGAAACAAAATGGCCCCGCAGGACATCAAGCCTGCGTGGCCATTTTGTTTTGTGCGGTGCAAGTCAGAGGAGCTTCACGATCGTCCAGCGCGCGCCGAAGGCGAGAAGCGCCAGACCCGCGATGATGAGGATCGGCCCCTGAATGCCGAGCGGACTGCCGTTGACGGGAGCGGCCACCGAGGGATCGTCGTGGCGGTAGCGGATCTCGATCGGGTCGCCGGGGCTGCCGCGGGCCTCGTCGTCGTTCTTCTCGGGCAGACGAGCCTCGACCTTGCTGCCGTCCCAGGCCGTGAACGAGACGACCTCGGTGTAGTAGTGCACGATCGCAGGCGCATCGTCCTTCCTGACGTGGGCCTCGCGAACCTCGACGCGCTCGATCGTCGCGGTCGTCTGCTCGCCGCTCGTCTTGAGCGTCCAGGCGGTGGAGGTGAGCTTCACGCCCGCGTAGAGGAAGGCGGAGCCGGCAAGGAGCAGCGCGGCGGCGAAGATCCAGGGAAAAATCTCTTTCATGACTGAGTCCCAAAATGTCACCGCAGGGCGCGGTACCTGAGGCTACTTTAGCAACTTTCAGAAGGGGTGGAGCCGCAGGACGGTGCGGGCGGATGCGTCCCGCGCAAAAAGAGAAGCCCGCCCAGCATCGCTGCTGGGCGGGCTGTCCTCAGACCCATCAAAACACGATCTCGAACGCAGGAGAAAGAACGTTCGGTTTGTTCGAGGCGGTGCTCATCCGCCTGCCACTCAGCGCGACCCCTCACGCTGTTTTGCAGTGGAACCGTGTTTCGTTGAAATGAACTATATCGAACCTGAGAATCGTTCGCAAGGCAAATACCCGAGTAAATGACTCGGGTATTGTAAGAAAGTTTTTCCAAGGGTTTGCCCTGAGGCGGCGTTTCTTAAGAAAGCGGGCTGAACGCCTGCAGCACAGTCGTTTTGGATTAAGTCGGGCGGCAAGATGCCGCAACATTTGCGAGGGGAATTCTGAGGGCGGGAGGCGGTCGGATGGGGAGAAAAGGGGGCGCGAGCTGCGGACAATCTCGGTATGATGGACGGACATTGAGAGAACCCGAAATGGGAAGGAGACATAAATGACTCTTGTCCGCACCGCGGCCGCCCTGATGGCCGCCACGTTCGCCCTCGGCGCCCTCGCTGCGGGAAACACCACGAACGAAGACTTCCGTGACTCGAAGAAGATGCTCGAGCGCAAGGTCTACTTCGACCATCGCGTGACGCTCTACTGCGGCTACGCCTTCGACAAGCAGAAGAACGTCAGTCTGCCTGCGGGCTTCGTCGCGCCCCAGCACAAGGAGCGCGCGGGCCGCGTCGAGTGGGAGCACGTCGTGCCCGCCGAGAACTTCGGCCGCGCCTTCAAGGAGTGGCGCGAAGGGGACGGTCGCTGCACGAATGAAAAGGGCCACTTCTACAAGGGCCGTCGCTGCGCCGAGAAGATGTCTGCCGAATACCGCCTGATGCAGGCCGACATGTACAACCTGTTCCCCGCCGTCGGCGCCGTCAACGCCATCCGCTCGAACTACAACTACGAGCTCCTGCCCGGCGTGCCCAACACCTTCGGCACCTGCGAGATGAAGATCGACGGCCGCCGCGCCGAGCCGCCCGAGCGCTCCCGCGGCGAGATCGCCCGCGCCATGCTCTACATGGAGGGCGCCTATGCACCCGTCTTCCGCATGAGCGACCGCCAGCGCCGCCTCGCCCAGAACTGGAACGAGCAGCATCCTGTCGTGCAGTGGGAGTGCACCCGCGCCGCACGCATCGAGAAGCTCCAGGGCAATGTCAACCCCGTCGTGAAGGACGCCTGCCTGAAGGCTGGTCTGACCTATCGCCCCTAATGGCTGAATCCGGCCTCGCCCGAGGCCGGGATCCTGCCCGATCCTTCAAAAGGGAGTTGAGCTCGCGCTCGGCTCCTTTTTTCGCATCCGTTCCTCTGACGGGTGACGGTTCCGGGAGGTGACGCATCGGCAGCCTCATGGATGCCGGCGGACAGTTCGCCGCGAGACGTCACCGCCTCGCGTTCCATTCGGGCTGAGGGACGCCCGCGCCGTCTGAAAACGCCAGGGTTAACCCGGGTCTCTTGGGGTCGTCATCTAGGCACTTACGCCAATGCAGGTTGAGCAATGCGGTGTTGCGGCGCTTTTTCCCGTTGAAGTCTGTTACGCCTTGCTACACTTCGCATCAGCCTAAAATCCGCCACTACGTCCTCGCGGGACCGACACCTGCGGGGAAGAGGATTGAAGGACTTACAACCCAATGACAAACAGCGGCATCAGCTGCCTGCGTGCGGTCAAAGAGAGGCGCATGCGGGCCGCAGGGCTCCGGGACAGGGGGTCCTGCCGCA
Organism: Sutterella wadsworthensis 2_1_59BFAA; assembly: GCF_000297775.1. Taxonomy (GTDB): domain Bacteria; phylum Pseudomonadota; class Gammaproteobacteria; order Burkholderiales; family Burkholderiaceae_F; genus Sutterella; species Sutterella wadsworthensis_A. Next base: position 55,779 of record NZ_JH815519.1, on the reverse strand, counting down.
CGAAAACCAAAGGACAGCGATTCTCATGGAACCGTTTAACGCCGGATGGCTTTCGATCGTCCCGCCGATCGTGGCCATTGCTCTTGCGCTCATTACGAAGGAGGTTCTCTCCTCCCTCGTTCTGGGCATTCTGACGGGTACCCTCATTTATACGATCGGCATGGACGGCAACGTCCTGATGGGCACGCTTGAAAGCGCGTTCACCGTGATGGGCAACAAGGTCGACTTCAACATCCTGATCTTCTGCTCGCTTCTCGGCGCCCTCGTCTACGTCGTCGCCATGTCGGGCGGCACGAAAGCCTACGGCAACTGGGCCGTCAAGCGCATCAAGGGCCGCAAGAGCGCCCTGGCAGCCACCACGGGGCTCGGCGCGCTCATCTTCATCGACGACTACTTCAACTGCCTCACGGTGGGCACGGTGATGCGTCCGATCTGCGACCGCTACAACATCGCCCGTGCGAAGCTCGCCTACATCATCGACTCGACGGCCGCTCCGGTGTGCATCATCGCGCCCGTTTCGAGCTGGGCCGCCGCCGTCGGCTCCTCACTGCAGGGCTCCACGGCCTTCGAAAGCGACATGGCCGCGTTCATCGCCACGATTCCCTGGAACTTCTACGCGCTGCTCTGCCTGCTGCTCATCGTCTTCATCGTCGTGACCGACTTCGACTTCGGCCCGATGCGCAAGAGCGAGGAGCGCGCCGCCAAGGGGGAACAGTTCACGTCGACCGCCGCTACGTCCTCCGCCGAGCCGCCCAACGCCAATCCGCACGGCACGCTCTGGGACATGCTCGTGCCCATCGCCTCCCTGATCGTCTTCTGCGTGCTCGCGCTGATGTACTCGGGCGGCTACTGGGGCGCTGATCCGAAGTACCACACCTTCGCCTCCGCGCTGGGCAACTCCTCCGCCGCGCCGTCCCTCGTCTGGGCCTCCTTCGGCGCCGTCGGCATTGCCTTCCTGATGTACGTCCCGCGCGGTCTCGTGCCGTTCACGGACTTCATGAGCGGCCTCGTCGAAGGCATGAAGCTCATGCTTCCGGCCAACATCATCCTGGTGCTCGCCTGGACGCTCTCCGGCGTCTGCCGCGACCTTCTCCAGACCCCGCTCTTCGTGCAGTCCATCGTGACCTCGGGCGGCGCCGAGTGGTCGATCTTCCTGCCGGCCGTGATCTTCGTGATCGCCGCCTTCCTGTCCTTCTCTACGGGCACGGCCTGGGGCACGTTTGGCATCCTGATCCCGATCGTGGTGCCGGTTGTCGAGGCCATCGATCCGGGCCTCACCGTCGTCGCGCTCTCCGCCACGCTCGCGGGCTCCGTCTTCGGCGACCACTGCTCGCCCATTTCGGACACGACGATTCTCTCGTCGGCAGGCTCGGGATGCAACCACATCGAGCACGTCTCGACCCAGATGCCCTACAGCCTCACGGTGGCGTTCTCCGCCTGCCTGGGCTACGTGGTCGCGGGCCTGACGGGCGGCAACTGGATCCTCTCGATTACGACCGCCGTCGTTGCGCTCATCGGCACCGTCCTGCTGCTTCACTTCTGGAACAGCCGCAGGACCGCCGCGACCTGATCCGCAGCGTCCTTTGATTGAAAACCGGCGCCTTCGCACCCTGAAGGCGCCGTTTTTTTTGCATTCGGGGCGGGTGATCACGCTCTGTTGTCAAGCCGAAAGGCTGTGAAAGCCGCTTTGCGGCCACAGGAGGAGACTTCATCTGTCGCCTTAAGGCGTCGCCTGCTCATTTCTCCTTGTTCGTCAGGTGATTGGCGGGGGTGCTATTCGGGTTCTCCCTCGGCGTCGTCGAGGTTTGTCCTCTAGGGTGTGCACGGGCTCGTTTGGCAAAATGAATCGTCCGTCGCGCTCCGACAAGGGCGCGGACATGACCCGGGACCGCAGAGTCCGGATGTTGACCCAAACCAAAGGACAGACATGAACTTCAAGAAGACGCTTCTCGCCGTCGCGCTCACGCTTTCCGCAGGCTTTGCCATGGCCGCCGACCTTCCGCAGGTCGCGATCCTCGCCACGGGCGGCACGATTGCCGGCACCGCCGCCTCCGCCACGCAGACCACGGGCTACAAGGCGGGCGACCTGGCCATCCAGACGCTGATCGACGCTGTTCCGCAGATCAAGGACTACGCGACGGTGACGGGCGAGCAGATCGTGAAGATCTCGTCCAACAACCTGACCGACCAGGTCCTCCTGACGCTAGCCAGGCGCTGCAACGAGCTTCTCGCCGATCCGAAGGTGAGCGGCATCGTCATCACGCACGGTACGGACACGCTTGAACGGATTCCCCGCGCATTCCCCATCCATGTGGCACACATGGGTGGGGTCAAGCGGGGCTGACGAAGTCAGTCCATCTCAAGTTATTCAAGATGATCCAGTGGATAAGTTCTTAAATCCCTTCTTGCACAGGGATTAAGCAGTAAAACGAGCGCAAAATCACAGGATCATTTTGCGATTCTGATGCAGCACTTTTGCTTGTACTCATAAAATTGTCGATTAACCGTGTCAGGTTGTGTGATGCTTGATACCATACGGAGTATTCCCGCCAACCCATCGCCATGCAACGATGAAGATCACGTTCACTTACTCCGTGCGTTTGCGCAACTTCAACCGCGTCTTTGACGACACGGTTGAGGTGTATCGCCACGCCGTGGATTACTTCATTGAACTCGTGATTGCGAATTGGAATACTCACTTCGCCAATCTCAGTCGTGCCAACGATTGCATTCGTGTTGCCGAAGGTCTGAGCGTTCGTACGAAAAAGCGTCTGATGACGCCTTACAACTTCTGCCACGACTTCATGAAATTTCCGAGCTACCTTCGCCGAGCCGCCATCATGGCGGCATACGGACAGGTGTCGTCGTATCAAACGCGTCTGGCTCAATGGAAAGCGAAGCCGGGGCAAAAGGGTCGGCAGCCCGGTCTGCCGAAGGCCGGCAGAAGCTTTCCGGTCATGTACCGCGACAATACGTTCATCAGAGCCGGACGCAACAGCGTGAAACTCAAAGTTCGCATTCGCAATACTTGGGACTGGGTTGATGTCGAGCTCGATAAGCACGATGTTGATTACATTGCACTTCATTGCGCTGCTCGCAACGAATTGTCGCCGGCATTGAGAAAGCGCGGGAAGAAATGGTATCTGGACTTCTCCTTTGAGGAGAAGGTTATTCTGGATAAGGTGTCTCTTGACACGCAGCGCGTCCTGGGCGTTGATCTTGGGATCAACAATGCATGCGTGTGCTCGGTCATGGATTCAAAGGGCACTATCATCGGCAGACGTTTTAAGAAGCTGCCGGTAGAGCAAGACTCTTTGGAACGTGCCTTGCGGCGCATCAGGAAAGCTCAAAGCAACGGCGCAAAACGCATGCCGAGGCTTTGGGCGAGAGCAAAGGGGGTCAACAAGGACATCGCCGTCAAGACGGCAGGCTTCATCATGACGGTTGCAAACGAGTTTAAGGTCGACGTCATCGTCATGGAACACCTTGATCTCGCCGGGCGCAAATGTGGCTCCAAGCGTCAGCGGCTTCATCACTGGCGTGCCAAGTATGTCCAGCAGATCGTGGAGCACCAGGCACATCGTTGCGGTACTCGCATTCGTCGCGTGTGTTCTTGGAATACATCGAAGCTGGCCTTTGACGGAACCGGTGACGTTACGAGAGACACGGACAACTACAGCATGTGTACGTTCCAGACGGGGAAGCGCTATTCGTGCGACCTGTCAGCTTCGTACAACATCGGAGCTCGGTACTTCCTCAGGGAGTACGAGAAGTCCATTTCGGCAACGAGATGGCGGTGCATTGCGGCTAAAGTTCCGTCATGTGCCAAGAGGATCACACGCACCCTGGACACTCTCATTCGGGTTAACGCGGAGCTGCGCTCCATGTGAGCGCAGATTTCTGAGTTTGCCCGCTATCTGTGCTCAGGCAGTCCTTGCTGGTAAAAGGCAGGGAAGCCCCGTCCAATTAATAATTGGGCGGGGAGGATTCACGAGACCGCTTTCTTTCTCGACCTCACGGTCAAGAGCAAGAAGCCCGTGGTGGTGATCGGCGCCATGCGTCCCGCCACGGCCATTTCGGCCGACGGTCCGATGAACCTTCTCAACGCCGTCAAGCTCGCCGCCGACTCGAAGGCGCAGGGCCGTGGCGTGCTCGTGGCCCTCAACGACCAGATCTCATCCGGCCGCGACGTCACGAAGTCCAATACGACGAACGTCGCCACATTCAAGTCGCCCGACCTGGGCTACCTCGGCTACATCGCCGGCGGCAAGAACTACTTCCTGCGCAACCCCGCCATGCGTCACACGCACCAGAGCGAATTCGATGTCTCGAAGCTTGACAAGTTGCCGCGCGTCGACATCCTCTACACGCACGCCAGCGACGACCGCGTCCTTGCCGACGCCGCCATCGCCGCGGGTGCCAAGGGCATCGTGCACGCCGGTTCCGGCAATGGTTCCGTTCACGGCCAGACCGAGCCCGCGCTTGCCGAAGCCGTCCAGAAGGGCATCGCCGTGGTGCTCTCCTCCCGCACGGGCTCCGGCGTGGTCTGCCCGAACGTGGAGCAGTACAACAAGGCCGGCTTCATTGAAGGCCGCACGCTCAATCCCCAGAAGGCCCGTCTCCTTCTCCAGCTCGCTCTGACGAAGACGAACGATCCGAAGGAAATCGCCCGCATGTTCGAGGAATACTGATCCTTTCCCGAACCCGCCGGCATGACGCCGCCCGCAGGGTGAAAACCTCCTGAAGGCGGCTTCCCGAGCATTCGGCCGTCCTGCTCCCATGCGGAGTCGGGGCGGTCTTTTTCTTTGATGCGGAAAAAAAACGAAGGTTTGCATGGGAATGGTCAGAATCGGCGCCGGAGCAGGGTTTGAGGAAGGCAAAACCCTCTATAATGGCGACAACCTTTTTTCTTTTATTTTCCACCCCGTCACGGCCGTCGGAAAATCCGGGGCCTGCTGACGATTCAGAGGAAACTTATGTCGACCTGCAACGGTATGGTTTTTGAACTCAACGGCGCCCGCGCGCTCTCGGACTTCCGCGCCGCGCGCGTGCTCGCGGCCCTGCAGCGCGTCTCTTCCAACATCGAAGCGGTCTCGGGCCGCTTCGTGCATTTCGTGCATGCCTCCCGCGAGCTCACGAAGGCCGAAGAGGAACGCCTCGCTTCGCTTCTCACCTACGGCGACGCCGCCGAGGACGTCCGCGCCGACCTGGCCTTCATGGTGGTGCCGCGTCTTGGCACGATCTCGCCCTGGGCCTCGAAGGCCACGGACATCGTGAAGAACTGCGGCATCGAAGGCGTCCTGCGCGTCGAGCGCGGCACGGTCTACAGCCTCGCCCTCAAGGCTCCCCTCACGGAAGAGGAGGCCGCTCAGGCCGCCGGCGTGCTTCATGACCGCATGACCGAATCCGTCGTCGCCCGCGACTTCCCGGCCGAAAACCTCTTCGTCGAGCTCGAAGGCCGTCCGATGGCGATCGTCGCCCTCGTCGAGGAAGGTCGTCCCGCCCTTGAGCGCGCCAACGTCGAGATGGGCCTTGCGCTCTCTCCCGACGAGATCGACTACCTCACCGACGCCTTCACGAAGATCGGCCGCAACCCGACCGACGTCGAGCTGATGATGTTCGCGCAGGCCAACTCCGAGCACTGCCGCCACAAGATCTTCAACGCCCGCTGGACGGTCGACGGTGAAGAGCGCGAGGAAACGCTCTTCGGCATGATCCGCCGCACGCACAAGATGGCCCCGCAGGGTACGATCACGGCCTACGCCGACAACGCCGCCATCTTCGAAGGCGCCGAAGTCACGCGCCTCTATCCGCGTCCGGGCTCCGGCAATGAATTCGGCCGCGTCTTCGAGCGCAAGGACGAAATGACCCACACGGTCTTCAAGGTCGAGACCCACAACCACCCGACTGCCATTTCTCCGTTCCCCGGCGCCTCCACGGGCTCCGGCGGCGAAATCCGCGACGAAGGTGCGACGGGCCGCGGTGCTCGTCCGAAGGCCGGCCTGTGCGGCTTCACGACCTCGAACCTCAACCTGCCGGAACTTCCGCAGGGTTTTGAAAACGACTCCGACACGGTGACGGGTGAAAAGACGGATGCCAAGTACGGCGCTCCGTCCCGCATCGCCACGCCGCTCTCGATCATGACGGAAGGCCCGCTCGGCGGCGCCGCCTTCAACAACGAGTTCGGCCGTCCGAACATCCTCGGCTACTTCCGCACGTTCGAAGCCAACATCGGCGGCACGCGCTACGGCTACCACAAGCCGATCATGCTCGCCGGCGGCATCGGCAACATCCGCGACGACCAGACGAAGAAGGACGTGCCGCCCGCCGGCAGCCTCCTGATCGTCCTCGGCGGCCCCGGCATGCGCATCGGCCTCGGCGGCGGCGCCGCCTCGTCCATGACGACGGGCTCCAACTCCGAAGCCCTCGACTTCGACTCCGTGCAGCGCGGCAACCCCGAAATGGAACGCCGTGCCCAGGAAGTCATCGACCGCTGCTGGTCCATGGGCGACGAAAATCCGATCATCGCCATTCACGACGTCGGCGCGGGCGGCCTCTCCAACGCCATGCCCGAGCTTGCCGACCTTTCCGGCAAGGGCGCCACGTTCGACCTCTCCAAGGTTCCGGTCGAAGAGTCCGGCATGAGCCCGCTCGAAATCTGGTGCAACGAATCTCAGGAACGCTACGTCATCGCGCTTGACGCCGCCAAGATCGACATCTTCCGCGACTTCTGCGAACGCGAGCGCTGCCCGTTCGCCATCCTCGGTACGATCACCGAGGAGGCCGACCTCAAGCTCACGCGTCCCGAAGAGACCCCGGCCGTCGACATGCCGATGGAAGTTCTCCTCGGCAAGGCCCCGCGCATGCACCGCGACGTCGCCCACGTCGAAACGAAGCTTTCCGCCTTCAAGAGCGAAGGGCTCGATCTCGCAAAGGCTGTCACGGACGTCCTGCGTCACCCGACCGTCGGTTCCAAGTCCTTCCTCATCACCATCGGCGACCGCTCCGTGGGCGGCCTCGTCTCCCGCGACCAGATGGTCGGCCCCTGGCAGGTGCCCGTCGCCGACTGCGGCGTGACCACGCTCGGCTTTGAAACGAACCGCGGCGAAGCCATGTCGATGGGCGAACGCACCCCGATCGCCGTGATCGATGCCGCTGCTGCGAGCCGCATGGCCGTGGGCGAAGCGCTCACCAACATCGCCGCCGCCGACGTGAAGCTCCCCGAAGTCAAGCTCTCCCTCAACTGGATGGCTGCCTGCGGCGCCAAGGGCGAGGACGCCAAGCTCTTTGACGCCGTCAAGGGCGCGAGCGACTTCTGCGTTGCGCTCGGCATCTCCGTGCCCGTGGGCAAGGACTCGCTCTCCATGCGCACCGCCTGGGAGGACAACGGCGAGAAGAAGTCCGTGACGAGCCCCGTCTCGCTCATCGCCTCCGCCGCCGCTCCCGTCGGCGACGTGACGCTCACGCTCACGCCCGAACTCAGGAAGATCCCGTCGGTGCTCGTGCTTGCGGACCTCGGCTGCGGCCGCGCCCGCATGGGCGGCTCCATCCTCGCCCAGGTTGCCCAGCGCTTCGGCGACACGGCGCCCGACTGCGAGGATCCCGCCATGCTCGCCCGCTTCATGGGCGCGCTGCGCACGCTCGTCAATGAAGGCGCCGTCGTGGCCTACCACGACCGTGCCGACGGCGGTCTCGCCGCCACGGCCTCTGAAATGATGTTCGCCTCCCGCCTCGGTGTGAAGCTCGACCTGACGTCCCTCACGAAGGACGCCGACGTCTTCGCCGCTCTCTTCAACGAAGAGCTCGGCGGCCTGATGCAGGTGCCGGCCGAGAAGGCCGCCCGCGTGGCCGAAGTGATGCGCGAAGCCGGTCTTGCCTCCGTCTGCCACTTCGTGGGTGAAGTCGTCGACGACGATGCGCTCACGATCAGCGCCAACGGTGCCGAACTCGCCCGACTCGACCGTGCTGACCTCCAGAAGGCCTGGACGGAAGTCTCCTGGCAGATCGCCCGCGGCCGCGACAATCCCGCCTGCGCCGACAGCGAGTTCGCCCGCATCGAGCGCAAGGAGGACACCGGCCTCTTCGCAAAGATGACCTTCGACGTCAATGAAGACGTCGCCGCTCCGATGATCCTCACGGGCGTGCGTCCGAAGATCGCCATCCTGCGCGAACAGGGCGTCAACTCCCAGACGGAAATGGCCGCTGCGTTCACGCGCGCCGGCTTCGACGCCTATGACGTTCACATGACGGACCTCCTCACGGGCCGCGCCGACCTCGCCGAGTTCACGGGCCTTGCCTGCTGCGGCGGCTTCTCCTACGGCGACGTGCTCGGCGCTGGCGGCGGCTGGGCCAAGACCATCCTTCACAACGACCGCATGGTCGAAATGTTCCGCACGTTCTTCAACCGCGAGGACACCTTCGGTCTGGGCATCTGCAACGGCTGCCAGATGATGAGCCATCTGCGCGACCTGATCCCGGGCGCCTCGCACTGGCCGGAATTCGTGCGCAACACGTCCGAGCAGTTCGAGGCTCGTCTCGTGAACGTCGAGGTTCTCGAGAGCCCGTCGATCTTCTTCGCGGGCATGGCCGGCAGCGTGATGCCCGTCGTGAACTCCCACGGCGAAGGTCGCGTGCAGTTCCTGCGTCCGGAGGACGCCGCGCTCGTGAAGGCCGCCGCCCGCTTCGTTGATCCGTGCGGCAATCCGACCGAGGTCTATCCGTACAACCCGAACGGCTCCAAGGGCGGTCTCACGTCCGTGACGACCGAAGACGGCCGTTTCACGATCATGATGCCGCATCCGGAGCGCTCCCACCGCGCCCAGCAGCTCTCCTGGCACCCGGCCGAATGGACGGACGCCTCGGGCTGGATGCGCATGTTCCGCAACGCCCGCAAGTGGGTCGGCTAAGAAGCCGGCTCCGCTCCCGACGGAGGGCCTTCGGGCCCTCCTGATGGAGGACGACGGAAAGAGATGGGGCCCCGATTCGGGGCCCTTTTCACAGGGTGACGCTCAAATGTGAAAACGCCCTGCAGGTCTTCGTGTCCTGCAGGGCGTTCGCGTTTCAAGAGAAATTACATCGACTTCGCAGGGACCGGCGGGCGGTTTTCCCAGGCGGCGGTTCCCCAGAGCGGGATCGTCGAGAGGCTGTGCTTGAAGCTGCCCGTCGTCTCCTTGGTGGAGTAGGAGATGTAGAGGAGCGTCTGCGTCTCGGCGTCGTAGATGCGGCGGATCTTCATCGTCTTGAGCAGAATGCTCTTCGACTTCGTGAAGACCACTTCGCCCGACTTCGTGCGGTCGATCGAGGCGATCATCTCGGGCGTGATTTCGCCCGTCTGGCGGCAGGAGACGGAGCTGTCGGACGGGTCCGCAAGCGAGAGGTTGGCCTCAATGCTTGCGACATGGCAGGTGACGCCCGGAACCTTCGGATCCTGGAAGGTGTTGATCTTGATGTCCTTGAGCGTGAACAAGCCGAGTGAGACGTCGCCCACTTCGTCGCCGCCCGAGCAGCCGGCGAGAGCGAGAACGGAGGCGGCAGCGAAGGCCGCGAGAAGCTTGGTCTTCATGCGTGTGGTCCTTGTCGGATTTGGTTTACGGTGTCGTCATTATATATGGCGGGCGGGCGTCGTCCTGTCCTGGGCGTACTACTTCAGCGCGAAGCCCTGCGTCTGCAGATAATCGAGCAGGAACCTGCGGCGCTCGCGGGCGATGACGGGATGGATAGAGTCGCGGAAGGTCGCCTCGCGGGCATTGCTTCCGCGTCCAGCGTAGTAGGCTCGCATCGTTGCGTCATAAGCGTCAAGTTCGGCTGGCGCGGGTTCTTCGTAGCCGTTTTCCATGAAGGTGATGGTGGCGGGCAGCCGCGGCTTGACGGGATTGCGCACGGCGGGATGCCCGAAGGCGATGCCGACGACGGGAAAGACGTTCTGCGGCAGGCGCAGAAGCGCAGAAACCTCTGTGATGCCGTTCCTGATCCCTCCGATGAAGCAGCCGCCGAGCCCGAGGGATTCAAGCGCCGTGAAGGCGTTCTGGGCCATGATGCCCGTGTCAAGGCAGCCGACGAGGAACTGCTCGATCCAGCCGAGGTCGGCCTCGGGGCAGAGCAGCTGAAGGCGGTGGTAGTCGGCGCAGAAGACCCAGAATTCAGGTGCGGCTGCGACATGGGCCTGACCGCCCGAGAGCTCCGCGATCCTAGCTCGAAGTGCTGGATCGGTGACGCGGATGATGCTTGTCACTTGCAGTGCGCAGGATGTGGACGCGGCGCGCGCCGCATCGAGGATCTGCGTGCGCAGTTCGGCCGTGACGGGCTCGTTGGTGAAGGCGCGCACGGAGCTGTGCGCGAGCTGGGTTCGGATCGTGTCGTTCATTATGAACTCCTTAAGGGTGATGCATCGAGTCTAGCCTTCTTGCCCGTGCGGGAGTACCGCCGTTCACGAATCTGAACGAAAAAAGCCCGCGGCCTCAAGGGACGCGGGCGAAGGACCGCCTTGCGGTCGGTCTGGTTTCCCGGACGCACCCCACACGGCGCGTCCGAAGGAAGAACCCTGATGGTTCAAGAGGAGATCATTTCGTCTTGAGCGTGAAGTTGTGGCAGCTGTTGCACATCAGCTCGGGCTGCTTGGAAGGCTTGTCGGCCTTGTGGCATTCGACGCAGTTGACGGCGCCGAGGTGCGACTTGTGCGGGTTGGGCTCGAAGTTCTTCGTCTTTTCGGCGAGGGCGTCGTAGCTCTGGTGGCACTGGAGGCACTGGCCCTTCGTGGCCCAGCCGGTTTCGGCGGGAAGCTGGCCGCCGTGGACTTCGGCGAGGGTCTTTTCAGCAGCGCAGGCGCCGAAGGCAAGGCCCAGACCGAGGGTGGCGACAAGCGCCATGGTGATGGATTTGGTCATGATTGATACTCCGGAAATTAGTTCTTCTGGGCCTTTGCGCGGGCGGCGATTTCGTTGCCGGCGATGCGGCCGAAGACCGTCGCGGCACCGAGCTGTGCGCCGCCTGCGTAGTTGTGGAAGAAGATGCCGCCAGCGGAGTTGCCCACCGCGTAGAGGCCCGGGATGCTCGTGCCGTCGAGGTTCTGGATTTCAGCCTTGACGTTAATGAGCGGGCCGCCGAAGGTGGCCGTCATGCCGCCCTGGAAGGGCACGGCGTAGAACGGAGCCTTGGCGACTTCGTGGGGCTTCTTGTAGGTGCAGGGCGGGTTCATTTCGCCGAGCTTGCCGGACTTGACGGCTTCGTTGTATTCCTTGATCGTCTTCACGACCTTTTCGACCGGGAGCTTGACCTGCTTGCAGAGATCTTCGATCGTGTCGGCCTTGCCGTACGGGCTGTTGAGGCGGTCGAACTTCGGAATGACCTTGTCGAGGACCGGACAGGTGCTGTCGACGATGACCCAGGCCATGTTGTCGAGCGTCATCTGACCGGTGGTGCGGGCCTTGATCACGTACGTGTTGTTTTCGTCCATGAAGCGAACGCCGGAGGTGTTGAACTGGACGCCGTAGCCGGAGTTGAGGACGTCGGCCGGGTTCACGTGCGTTGCGCCGATGATCGGGCCGGAGTGGAACTGGTCCATGTTCACGAACTTCGTGTAGAGCGGCATGCACAGCGAAATGTTTTCACCCGTCGTGGACTTGGAGCCGCGCAACACCATGCGGGTGGCCCAGCCGCCGATGTAGCGGTCGACCATTTCGGGGTTGGCCGAGAAGCCGCCTGTGGCGATGCAGACGCCGCCTCTGGCCATGAAGGTCCTGAAGCCTTCCGGTGTGGCGGCCTTGACGCCCTTCACGGCATAGAGGTCGTCGTGAATGAGCTCAACGGCCTTGTGCTGGTACTTCACTTCGATGCCGCGCTTGGCGCAGGCGGCGAGAAGCTTCTGCACGAGCTGGGCGCCACCGGTGAGGCCTTCGCCCATGACGCGGCAGGTGCGGCCCAGACGCGGATACGGCATCGGGCGGATCTTGCCGAACTTGACGCCGATGTCCTTTTCGAGCCAGTCGATGCCGGCGGAGATGTTATCCGTGTAGCAGCGGTTGAGGGCCTTGTCGCCCATCTGCTTGGAGACGTCCATCATCATGGCGTAGAAGTCGTCGGCCGTGTCCTTGATGCCCTGTTCGGCCTGGTGGCGCGTGCCCCAGCCGCAGATGGAGCCGAGGGCGAAGATGGCGTTGCCGTCGGGACGGTCGCGCTTTTCGAGCACGACGACCTTGGCGCCGGCGTCGTGGGCCGTGATGGCGGCGATCAGGCCGGCAGGACCTGCGCCGAGAACGACGGCGTCATAGGTCTGGGCGTTGGCGGCCTGTTTTGCCTGGGCCTGGGAGGAGAGGCCGAAGCCGGTGGCGCCGGCAGCGGCGGCACCGAGGAAGGAGGTCTTGAGAAGACCGCGGCGGCTCATATCGGTATGAGACATTGTTGATCTCCTGGGAATCCGGGTCGGGGATTCCGTCATTTAGGGGGAAGAATCTGTAGGGTGGGCGGGACTCCATCCGGTTTCTGTGGCTTTTGTGAGCCCCGCCCTGTTGTCGTCGAGGAGCTGTATGCATTGTCCTCTTGAGGCACCACTACGTAGTGCCGCATGAGGTCAACGAAACGTCACTTTCTGAAGCGTCTCTTAAGGTCAGGCCTTGAGAGCGTTCAGGGCGGAGCCGGCACGGAACCAGCTCAACTGCTTCTCGTTGTAGGAGTGCTTCGCCTCGAAGCGTTCCTTCGTGCCGTTTTCATGCGTGAGTTCGATGACGACGCGGCTGTTGGGCGCAAGGGTGTTCAGGTTGAGAACCGAGATGCGGTCCTTTTCCTGAATCTTGTCGTAGTCGGCCGGATTCACGAAGGTGAGTGCGAGGATGCCCTGCTTCTTGAGGTTGGACTCGTGGATGCGGGCGAGGCTCTTGGCGAGGACGACGCGGACGTTGAGATAGCGCGGTTCCATGGCGGCATGTTCGCGCGAGGAGCCTTCGCCGTAGTTGTCGTCGCCGACGATCACGCTGGCGATGTTGTTGTTGCGATAGTGGCGCGCAACCTTGGCGGGCGTGTCATAGGCGTTCGTGTCCGTATTCCAGACCTTGCCGGAGACTCCGTTGAAGGCGTTGACGGCGCGTTCGAGCAGGTTGTCCGAAATGCGGTCGATGTTGCCGCGGTACGGAAGCCACTTGCCGCCCGGGGAGATGTGGTCGGTCGTGCACTTGCCCTTGGCCTTGATGAGGAGCGGAAGGGCGGTGAAGTCCTGGCCGTCCCAGGCGGGGAACGGCTCGAGCAGGCGGATGCGTTCGGCCGTCGGGCTCACCTTGATCTCGATCTTCTCGAAGTCGGGAATGACGCAGCCCTTGATGTCGGAGACGAAGCCCTTGGCGGGGAGTTCCTGACCGACCGGGGCGGCGAGCTTCATGTTCGTACCCTTGGCGGTGCGGACCGTGCCCTCGAGCGGGTTGAACGTCAGGTCGCCGTTGATGGCCATGGCCATGACCATTTCAGGCGAGGCGAGGAAGGCGTTGGTGAGCGGGTTGCCGTCGTTGCGGCCGGCGAAGTTGCGGTTGAAGGACTCGATGATGGAGTTGGGCGTCTTGTCGCCCTTGAGGTTGCCGATCGTGCGCTTCCACTGGCCGATGCAGGGACCGCAGGCGGTGGCGAGGACGGTGGCGTGGAGTTTTTCGAAGACCTCGAGGACGCCGTCGCGCTTGAGCGTGTCGTAGATGCGGGTCGAGCCGGGAACGACCATCAGCGGGGTCTTGATCTCGACGCCGTTTTCGAGTGCCTGACGGGCAATGGAGGCGGCGCGGGTGATGTCCTCGTAGGAGGAGTTCGTGCAGGAGCCGATCAGGGCGACCTGAAGCTGCTGCGGATAGCCCTTGGCCTTGACCGTTTCGGCGACCTTCGAGATCGGCATGGCGGCGTCGGGCGAGAACGGACCGTTGATGTGCGGTTCGAGTTCGGAGAGGTTGATCTCGACGACGCGGTCGTAGTACTTGGCCGGGTCGGCATAGACTTCCTTGTCGGCGGCGAGGTCGACCTTGGAGGCGAGGTCGGCAACGGCCTGACGGCCCGTGGCGGCGAGGTAGCGGGCCATGGAGTCGTCGTAGGCGAAGACGGAGGTCGTGGCGCCCATTTCAGCACCCATGTTGCCGATCGTGGCCTTGCCGGAGGCGGAGAGCGTGGCGGCGCCTTCGCCGAAGAACTCGACGACGCAGTTCGTGGCGCCCTTGGTGCTGAGCATGCCGGTGAGCTTGAGGATCACGTCCTTGGCGGAGGCCCAGCCCTGAAGCTGGCCGGTGAGCTTGACGCCGATGATCTTCGGCATCTTGAGCTCCCATTCCATGCCCATGAGGGCGTCGACGAGGTCGGCACCGCCCACGCCGATTGCGAGCATGCCCATGCCGCAGGCCGTCGGGGTGTGGGAGTCGGTCACGAGCATCATGCAACCCGGGAAGTTGTAGTTTTCCATGAAGACCTGATGGCAGATGCCGGAGCCGGCGGGCCAGAAGTCAAAGCCGTAGCGGCGGGAGACGTCGCGCAGGAACTCGTACGTTTCGACGTTGCCCTTTTCGGCGACCTTGAGGTCGGGAATGGCGCCGACGTTGGCCTGAACGAGGTGGTCGCAGACGAGCGCTGCGGGCAGTGCGATGCGTTCCTTGCCCGAGGAGAGGAACTGAATGATGGCCATCGGGCCGCCGATGTCATGCGTGCCGGCGCGGTCCGGGCGAAGTTCGATGTAGTCGACTCCGCGCTTGAATTCACGCAGGCTTTCCGGATGGTAGAGGTGCGTGAAGAGGATCTTTTCCGTGAGCGTGAGCGGACGGTTGAGCGTGCCGCGCACGACGGCGAGCTTCTTTGGGTATTCGCGATAGAAGGCCTCGATCATGTCGAAGTTGCGGATCTTCGACGTGTCGGCGGCTCCTTCGGCGGCCATCACGACGGACGGAATTGCGGCCGTTGCCGCGGTGGCTGCTGCGCCGACGGCGGCCGTGCGAAGAAGCGCACGACGGCTGAGCGCAAAAGTCTTTTCCTGCATGGAAGGTTCTCCTGATTTGATGGACTGCAGGCGGGGTCTGGACGCCTGCGGTCGTGTGTTTCACGAGTTTCTCGTGTTTCGATGTGATGGCGAAATGATTGCGGTTCGATGACGCCGTCATTTCGACAGGAGGCATTTTTCATCTGCGTTACCCTTAGTGGTGGGCGTAAAAAGTCAAGGTTCTCGATTTTCTAAGGGTTTTTGCGAGGTGGGGTTTGCCCAGCGGCGGGCGTCCGATCTCAAAAGCCCGTATGATGAAGGAAAGTCTTCCTCTGAAGTCCCATCAGTCATGTCCGCCAAGAGTCATAAAAGTTTCGGATTGCATCTATTCAGATATTGTCAGGCAATCTTTGCCAAGGCTGGCATCGGTGCTTTGTCCGCTCTTCTTCTGGTGTCGTCGAACCTTCTTCCCTGCGTGGCGTCGGCGCAGACCGATGGCGGCTATCCCGTTGACGCGACGCTCATGCGAGTGCCCGCCCATAGATTCGCGACGCCTGCCGTCAATGTAAAAAGACCTGTGAGAGTAGCGATTGTGAAGTATGTGCGTCCGGCACCCAACGAGGAGATCGTGCCTGCGTCGGTAGCGGCGCTCAGGCAGTACTTTGGAGAAGATCGCGTTCGGGTGACGCATCTTTCGCTCACTGAGCTCGCTGACGCGATCAGGCGCGGCGAGGTGGATGTCTTTCTCTCGAGTGCGGGTTTTTACAGGCGGCTTGCGGATGAAGGCGTCAAGTCGCTCGTCTCGGCCGTTTCGCTCTCCTATCCCGATCCGAATCACGGCGACGGCACGGCGATCGTGACGGCCGCCGATCGCACGGACATCGAGACCCTGAAGGACGTTAAGGGCGGCGTGCTCGCCACCTCGACGCCCACGGCATTTACAGGACTGCTTGTACCCTATGGAGAAATGATGAAGCAGGGTTTCAAGGTGGACGGTTTTTTCAGCGAAACGCTTTATCTGGGTGACGACGACGCCATGGAGACGGCGCCGGGACATCTGCTTGACGGCACGGCCGACGTGGCGTTTTTGCGACTGTGTTTTCTTGAGGAGTGGCTCGAGCGTCATCCCGAGCATGCGGGCAAATTCAAGGTGATCAACAGAAAGGACGGTCCGGGCGAAGTCTGCGCCCGATCGACCGCGCTCTATCCGACCTGGACCGTGGCGACCACGAAGGTGACGGACCCGAGGGTGTCGAGGTCCGTGACGCAGGCGCTTCTCGCCCTGAAGCCCACGGGGTCCAACGGCATCTACTGGGGCGTTGCGACCGACTACAGTTCCGTCGACAAGCTTTTTCGCGACACGGGGACGGGCCCCTACGCCTATCTCAACACGTGGAGCCTCAAGCGCTTCATCGCCGAGTACTGGCACTGGCTCATGCTTGCGACCGTTCTTGTTGCGGGTCTGATTCTGCACAGCGTGCGGGTGACGCAGCTCGTGCACAAGAGGACGGCTGCCCTGAGACGGTCGCTTGCCGAGCTGCAGGTTCTCAAGGAGGAGGCCCAGGGGGCTGCGCAGCGAATTGAGCGCCTTGAGCGTGCGGGCGTGGTGGCGCAGCTCTCCGTCATCTTCGCGCACGAGATGAGGCAGCCGCTCGGTGCCATCTCGCTCTACAGCCTCGGTCTGAGAAGGATGCTCGGCAACGGTTCGACCGACACCGCCAGAATGACGGACGTCATCGACAGGCTGGACCGACAGACCGAACGCGCCAACGAGATCGTTGCGCGCGTGAGAAGCTACGCGAAGGCCGAGCAGCCCACCCGTGTCCTCGTGAGCCTGCGCGAACAGGTCGACAGGGCGGCGGCCGACCTCAAGACCACGGGACGCTACCGCACGGCGCTCAGGGTCGTCGTCACCGACGAGCCCGTCGTGACAGCCGATCCTCTCGAGATGGAGCTCGTTGCACTCAACCTCATGAAGAATGCGCTCGAGGCGTCCGACGCCGCGGGCGGCGCGGGCGAGGTCGTGGTGACGCTCTCCGAGGAGGACGAACGCGCGATCATCACTGTGGCCGACGACGGCGGCGGGACGCGCGAGACCGTCGAGCGCCTCAACAGGGGACTCGGCTCCACGAAGGCCGAAGGGCTCGGACTGGGGCTTTCGATCGTGCGCGGCATTCTCGAGGCCTACGGCGGCCGGCTCGCCTTCAGCACACGCCGTCAGGGCGGGCTTGTCGCCCGCGCGACCGTGCCCGTGAGGGAGGTCTCCGCAGAGCCGTCGCCTTTGGATGACGATTCCTTGGCGACAGGCGATAATGCTGTTCGAGACAACAGGGACGAGAAGGCCTCCTGAGGCCGGGAGACGCAAGCATGGCAAGACGACAGATCAGAACGCTCACGCCCACGGAACTCGCGCGGGTGCAGCAGGGAGCGCTCGTGCGCATTGTGGATGACGACGATTCGCTTCGCGACGCGCTTCGCTTCGTGCTCGAGACCGAGGGCTGGCGCGTGGCCGACTACAGGTCGGCGAACGATTTCTTCAGAGGGGACGCGCCTTCGGTGCCGGGCTGCGTCGTGATGGACGTGCGCATGCCCGGACTCACGGGCATCGAGGCGCAGGCCGTCATGAACGAGCGCGGCTTCAGCCTGCCCGTCATCTTTCTCACGGGGCATGGCGACATCGACATGGCCGTGATGGCGCTCCATGAAGGCGCAGCGGACTTCATCCAGAAGCCCGTCGACAACGAGCGGCTTCTGGCCGTCATCGCGTCCACGGCGTTCGAGAGCCTGAGCGGAGCGGGCGCGGTGCTCGACGGCGAGACGGCGAGGGCGCGCTGCGCGGAGCTCACGAACAGGGAGCGCGACATCGCGAGGCTCGTGGCCGAGGGGCTGACGAACAGGCTCATCGGCGAAAGACTCTCGATCGCCGTGCGCCTGACGGTCGGGAAAGGACGAGAGCAGACATAAGGCAGGCGCAACGAAGCTCCGCTAGACTCTGCGCACCATCAACATCACAGAAACAGCCGCAGGAAGCCTCCGAATTCATTCGGATGGAGGAACGCGGCAAACCTCTCTCTTCCAATCTATTTGTTGTCCCCGATGAAAGGCGTGTGTCTTTCCAGCCCCTGTGCTAAGGTACTTCCATGAGCACGAAATCCTTCATCATCAATCTACCGATCATCACCGGAGATCAAGACCGCCGTCGGCTGTGCAAGAGCTTCAGCTTCGGCTGCAACCTTCAGAACGCCGTCATGGGTGGTGGATGGGATCGTGTGTTGCAGATGCGTGCCACACCTGAGTGGCAGGCCACAAGGGCCATGCCGAAAGGCAGAGAAAGAACCAAGGCTTTCCGCGATCTTCGCGTGCGGTTCCGCTTGAGCGAGTACGACTTTCATGCCGACGTCGCCATGCACCGCAAGGCTTCGGGACGCGGCCACTTACTCGGCATCAACGAATGTCAAAAGCTCGCTTCGAGAGCGTGGATCTCGGTGGAACGCCACCTCTACAACGGCGGCTCTCCGAGGTTCATCAGCTCTCGACGCGGACTGCATTCGATCGAAGGGAAGACCAATCGCACCGGCATCATCTGGAAAGCAGATCAGCAGTGCGTAACCGTCTGCAAGCACGTGTACCGTGTACGCGTTGACAAGCGCGACGACTGGCTCACCCGAGCTTTGCAGGATCCGACGGATCCCACAAAGCCCAGAAAGGTGAAGTACTGTCGGATCGTGCGTGAAATGCGCAAGGGCAAGGAGCGCTTTCTCCTGCAACTTGTTGCCGAAGGAACAAGCCCCCTGAAGCACGCCTACGCCGGCAAGGATCTGCACATGGCCATTGATCCGGGACTCGGTTCGCTCACTTATGCGACTGAGGACGGAACAATTGCCAAAGTGCAGATTGCGCCGAGCGCGGACACGGATCGCCGTGCCATACGCCGAATCCAGCGTGCGATGGAGCGAAGCCGCCGTACGACGAATCCCGACAACTACGAAGCTGTTGACGTTGTTCGTCACGGCAAAAAGAAGAAGTCCTTCAAGGTGAAGTCCGGCAGGCTTCAATGGCGCTTCTCGAAGCGCTATGAAAGTCTGCGGGCAGAACTAGCGGAGATTTTTCGTCTTTCGGCCGCAACTCGCAAGCGCGAGCACGGCGAGGTCTGCAACTGGCTTCTCGGCCATGCAGGCCACATCATTGTGGAGGACAACAGTTATAAGGCGTTCCAGAGGGGACGGTTCGGCAAGACCATCGGGCGACATGCGCCGGCAGCGTTATACGCACAACTGACGAACAAGGCTGAAAGCGCCGGTTTGTTGGTGGAAGTCGTATCGCCAAAGAAGCTCAAGCCCACGCAGCACAATCTGCTGACGGGGCAATTTGTCAAGCACGAACTTTGGGAGCGCCGCGTGCGACTGGGTGAAGATGATGACGAACGCTGGATCGACCGCGATGCAGCTGCTTGTCTGAACCTGTTGTACGCCGATATTGAAAATCAAACCTACGCCCCGGAACGGATCCGTGAGGCCGTTCTAGCCGGAGTAACAGCCTGGCTTGACGCCGGTGTCGTAGTCATTCAAGCCCGAGAAGGGATCACCGAGCGCGAGTTCGGGAGGTTCCGACGGCGGGGGATTCCGTCCCTTACCGTACAAGGGCTGCGTCAGCAAGGATTTCGTGGTCGGAGTGACAGCAAATCGGGGGCAACCCCGAGGCGAAAAGCCTCGACTGTATCGAAACCCTCCCACTTCAGTGGCGAGGTTGTTTAGTCTAAGGAGTTGCGCCGTGGCCGACCATCACGACGAGGAAGCCGCATGTCCGAAGTGCGGCGGCACGATCACCTTCACGCTCTGGGAGAATCTCGTCGCAGAGAAATATCCCGAAGCGGCGGAAAAGCTCATGAGGGGCGAGCTCTTCGCCTATGAATGCCCGCACTGCCATGCGACGGGCAACGGCTACTATCCGCTTCGCTTCACCGACATGACCGCAAAGGTCATGGTCGACTATCCCGCCACGACCGACCTGCGCGTCGCGGGCGAGATGGTGAACGAATTCAGGGAGAAGCAGAAGCTCTTTGCCGAGACGGGCTTCCCGCTTGACTACGACTACCGCGTCGTGATCGACCCGAACGCCCTCGTCGAAAAGGCCCAGATCTTCGCGGCCGGTCTCGACGACCGCGTGATCGAGGTCGTCAAGTGCTTCATGACCGACGCCTTCCTTGCGGAAAACCGCTTCTACCGCAAGGTGCAGCTGCGCTTCCTCAAGGGCTCGCCCGAACACTCCTTCTACGTGCTCGGCACCGAAGGGGAAGTGCTCACCCGCATTCTCCTCGACATGGATTACTACGCGATGGTGAGGGACGTGATGAAGCTCGACGAAATCGACGAGGCCGTCGTCAACGAGGCCTGGGCCGACGACTACATTCGCAGTCACATCGACGACTTTCAGTAAAGGCTGGGAGCATGAGGTCAATGCCTTATGGCGCAGACCCGTGTCGTAACCTATGATTGCCTGACGCATTCCTGACACGCATCAACGGACGGACGCACCCATGCGCATCACCATCATCGGACTCGGACTCATTGGCGGCTCGGCCGCGCTCGCCTGGAAGCAGGCGCATGCCGAGGGTCGCTTTCCAGGCGGATCGCTCTCGATCACGGCGGTCGACACGAATCCCGCGACGCTCTCGCTCGCCCTTGAACGGGGGATCGCTGACCGCGTGACGCCCTCGATCGCCGAAGGCGTGCTCGACGCCGACCTGGTGCTTCTTGCGGTCCCCGTGCTGGCCATGGGCGCCGTCATGAAGGAGGTCGACCGCGCCGCGCCCGTCGACGCCGTCATTACGGACGCAGGCAGCGTGCGCGGCAGCGTGATCACGGCCGTGCGCATGAACGCGCGCCCCGAGCGCATCCGTCACTACGTGCCCCTTCATCCGATTGCGGGCGCCGAAAAGGCGGGGCTCGAGTTTGCGACGCCGACCCTCTACAGGGGTGCGACAGGCGTCGTGACGCCGCTGCCTGAATCAGACCTTGAGGACGTGGCCCTCGTCGTCGACCTCTGGCGTGCGGCGGGCCTCACGGTCGTCGAGATGACGCCCGAGGAGCATGACCGCATCTACGCGATGGTCTCCCACGTGCCCCACATGATCGCCTTCGCGCTCATGGACATGGCCGTCTCGTCCCCCGAGAGCCGGACGGCACTTGCCGCCGCAGGCGGGGGATTTCGCGACACGACCCGCATCGCGGCCGCCGACGCGCGCATGTGGGCCGACATCACGAGGGCGAACCGCACGGCCATCCTCGACGGCATCAGCCGCTTTGAGGCCGCCCTCACGCATCTCAAGGGGCTTGTGGCCGCCGACGACTACGAGGGCTACAG
Source organism: Sutterella wadsworthensis 2_1_59BFAA (assembly GCF_000297775.1). GTDB lineage: Bacteria > Pseudomonadota > Gammaproteobacteria > Burkholderiales > Burkholderiaceae_F > Sutterella > Sutterella wadsworthensis_A. Next base: position 34,490 of record NZ_JH815519.1, on the reverse strand, counting down.
GACCTATTTCGAACGCACGGCCGAGGCGCGCAGAGAGATCAACTCGAGCCTGCCGCCCGTTCAGGCGGGCAAGTCGGGCGGGGATGCAGGAAAGGACTGAGGTCCTGAGCGCAAATTCAGAGCCGTTCGCGCCTGTACGCGTACAATTCATGCACAGCGCACCAAGCGTGCGCTTTGGCCTGCCAAGTACAGAGACAGAGAGAAAGGAGGGAAGAGATGAGCAACCGTCTGCCGCGAGCGCTGCTTGCCGACATTGCCGCCGTGATCGGCTCGGGGGACCATGCGTCCGCCCTGATGATGCTGGGCGACGAGTCGGGACCCGAGGCTTCGGCCGCCGTCTCCTCCTACCGCGCCCAGTGCGCTGCGGCCCTCGGGGACTTCGATGCTGCCGAACGCCATCTGCGCGTTGCGCTTGACCTCGTCGAGCGCCGCATGGCCGCCTTGCCGGCCGACGAGGCCGCGCGCGAGCGCCTTGCCGCCGCCCTCACGATCCTGCCGCCCGCCGATGCGCCTGTGACGCCGACCCTCGAGGTCATCTCGCCCGAGCTTACCGCCGTGCGCCTTCGCCGCATGCTCGCAGCAGTCTTCATGAAGGCGGGACGCGAACTTGACGCCGAGATGGAGCTCGCGCTCCTGCCCGTCGAGGCAAGAAGCCTCTGATGAACTGAAGCGGCCTGTTGAAGAGGCCTGAAAAACTAAAAAGGGACGGATTGCGGAAAAACCGCACCGTCCCTTTGTCATGTCTGAGAACCGCTCGCTAGAGCATCAATTGCGTTCCGCTTCGCGCACGGCCTCGGAGGGTGTCTTCCTGCCCTTGACGACGTCGTCGAGCGCATTGCCGTAGTCCTCGAGCACCGAGAGCGCGCCGCGCACGAGTTCCGTCATGGCGCCGCGGGTCGGCAGGGGTACGCCCGTCAGGCAGAAGGTCGTCTTGAAGCAGACGACGCCCGTGTCGAGGTCCATTTCGAAGTTGCCGAGCTTGAGGCCGCAGTTGGCGCGCGTGACGAACTCCATCACGCGGCGGCGGTCTTCTTCGGCGACCTTGAATGGCGCATAGGCGTGGCAGAGCACCACGTCCTCGAGAAGATGGATGTAGAGCGGGGTCTGGCTGATGCGGCAGTCAAGGTCGAACCCTGCGTCAAGCGTGCCGGTGCCGGCGTCGAACCCGTAGGTCCAGCCTTCATGATCGAAGGCGAGCTTGAGAACGGTGGCGACTTCGGGCAGATAGGCCATGATGGACTCCTTCATTCAGTGGGTATGCGACGAAAGAGTGTAGCAGGGCGATCCTTCTCTGATGCACGGTTTCTCATTGGGAGTTTCTCGTAGTTCTACGCAGAATGCTGTTTGAGGGCGACGGAAAGAGACGGGGCGGCAAGGAAAACGACTCAGCTTCTAGGTGAAATGTCTTAGTAGACCATCCGTATTTTTGCGGGTACACTACCTCCTGTGCGGTATGCCGGCGTCCGCAGAGCGGACGGCCAACCCCAAATTCAGATGCGGATTGCGTAGTAATACGCAGGAGAAGCCGCAGACAACATATCGGCATGCCTCAGACCAAAGCATCAGGACACTGACATGCAACCCACTTACGATCAGACGGATCCGACGTCCCCCGCCGGCTCCATTCCGCACTGGATCGACCCCGTCAGGGAGGCCGACCTGGTGGCTCGCAGGCGCACGGTCCACAGGACGCCCGAAACGGGCTGGGCCGAATTCATCGCGACCGCCCGCGCTGCCGAATTCTTCACGTCGCTCGGCTTCAAGGTCATGGTCGGGCGCGAGTTCATCGACCCCATCTACGTGCGCGGCCGCTCCGACACCGAGGTGAGCGAGTCCGAGCGCCTTGCGAAGGCCGCGGGCGTCTCGCCCGTCCTGCTGCAGCGCATGGGCGGCCTCACGGGGCTGTGCGCGACGTTCGACACGGGCCGTCCGGGCAAGACCCTTGCGTTCCGCGTTGAGCTCGACGCCCTCAAGATGGACGAACCCGCCGATCCTGACCACATTCCCTACAAGGAGGGCTTCGCCTCCGAGCGTCCCGGCCTCATGCACGCCTGCGGCCATGACGGCCATCAGGCCGTCGCCTTCGAGCTCGGCCGCTTCATTGTGGCGAACAGGGACCGTCTGACGGGCCGCATCCGCTTCATCTTCCAACCGGGCGAAGAGGGCTCCCGCGGCGCTTATCCGATCGTGCAGTCGGGCCTTCTCGACGATGTGGACACGCTGTTGTGCGCCCACATCGCGACCGACCTTCAGGCGGGCACTGTTGTGGCCGCTCCCGAGAAGTTCCTCTGCACCACGAAGATCGACCTTCACTTCGAGGGCATGCAGGCCCACGCGGGCATGCAGCCCCAGCTCGGCCGCAATGCGCTTCTGGCCGCTGCAGACGCCGCGCTCATCCTCATGGCCCTGCCGCGCCACTCCGACGGCATGACCCGCGTCAACGTCGGCACGCTCCATGCGGGCGAGGGCCGCAACGTGATCGCGGCCCATGCGGACATGGAGGTCGAGGTCCGAGGCGAGAACGAGGCGATCAACCGCGAGCTCGCCCGCGAGGCCGTCACGCGCGCCCAGGGCTGCGCCATGGCCTTCGGCGTCAAGATGAGCCACAAGATCATGGGCGAGGCCGTCGACTTCGTGCCCGACGACGGCATCGTGCAGATGATCACCGTCTGCGCCCGCCGCGCGCGCTACGTGCGCGAGGTCCGTCCCTCGGTGCCACTCAACGGCTCCGACGACGCCACCCTGATGATTCGCCGCGTGCAGAGCCAGGGCGGCCGCGCAGGCTACTTCCTCGTGGGCGCGGGCCTTGAGGCCTCGCACGAGCATGCCGCCGTCGACTTCGACGAGCGCTACCTCGTCACGCTCTACGACATCTTCGCGAACCTCGTGATCGGTCTTTCGGGCAACTGGTAGCCCGAAGCCCGACCTCGGCCCTCTCATCCCGGAAAACCGGCCCCGCCTTGCGGCGGGCGCCGGTTTTCTGCTTTCCGGCGTGCAGGATTCGTGCGTTCTTTGCTTTTCGTTCATGAGGCCGCAGGGGCGGACTTCGCCTGGCTTCAATGCCCGGAAAAAGTGCTTCCGGAGGCTGTTTGTGGTGCCGAAACAACACTGGGAGTAGAGGAGACACCTTATGACTTATGAGAGACAGTTAGGTCGAGGCGCCTGAAGGACGCGCGATGCGTCGCGTTTGACGCGTTAATGCGACAGTAAAAATTTGGTTCATCTCGGAAGTCCGTGGAACGCGGCCTTGACTTTTAAGAAAAAGTACAGATCGTCTCGGAAGCCATAAGCTCGTCGCTTAATTTGCTTGATTTTATTGTTGACACCTTCAAGTACAGAGGTGTTGATCTTAAAGTCCGCGGCTGCAATGATGCCCTGCACATAGCCCCTGAGGTTCTTGCCGAAATCTAC
>NZ_JH815519.1:0-27864 GCF_000297775.1 Sutterella wadsworthensis 2_1_59BFAA | reverse complement strand
CTTGGAGGGAGCCGACCAGACTTTTTCTTAAAAGTCAAGGCCGCGTTCCACGGACTTCCGAGATGAACCAAAAATTTCGCACGGCCTGAATGTTCTCTGGAAAAATGCCTCACAGGTCTTGAGAAAAGACCGGACCACGGTGCAAGCGCAGTGCAAAAGCGTGCGCGCCATCTCGACGGAGCCCCTCGGGAAGCTTCCGTCGCCGCTCGCGGGCCGGCCGGTCCGGAGCGAACCCAAAAAATGAGGAAATGCAAATGTTCAAGAAGTCTCTCGCTGCCGTTGCCGTTCTCGGTGCCTTTGCCGGCTCTGCTCTCGCTGCCGACGTTCAGCTCTATGGTCTCGTTGACCTCGGTCTCAACTGGACGCAGGTCGACAAAGGCACGACCACGACCGACAGCTTCGGCATGGGTTCCGGTCAGAACTCCGGCTCCCGCTTCGGCCTGAAGGGCACGGAAGATCTCGGCAACGGCTACAAGGTTGGCTTCAACCTTGAAAACAGCTTCAAGGCTGACGACGGCGCTCTCGACAAGGGCTCCCGCCTCTTCCACCGCGAATCCATCCTGTTCGTCGAAACGCCGTACGGTGAACTCTCCGCCGGCCGCACGGGCGGTCTTGATTCCGGTGTCGGCCGCTACGGTCAGATGGGCTCCGGTGCCACCGCTATGAGCACGGGTTGGGACAACATCGCCAAGACGGGCAAGGTCTTCCTCGGTCTCGGCGACCGCATGGACAACACGCTCACCTACCAGTCTCCGAAGTTTGCCGGCGTGACGCTTCTCGCTCAGGCTTCTCTCAAGAAGTCCAACGTTAATGAAGAGGGCGATGCCATCAAGACTGAAGAAGGCTCCTCCGACGCCGACCGCTACTACGCCCTCGGCGTGACGTACGGTGCCGGTGCTCTCAACGCCGGCCTCGTCTACAGCCAGACGGACTGGAGCCGCACCGAACTGAAGGGCCAGACCAACGACGACAACCAGACCGTCGTGTCCGCCTTCGCCAATTATGACTTTGGCATGGTCAAGCCGATGGTTGCCGTCCAGTACTTCGATGGCGGCAAGGATGAAGACTCTGACAAGACCGCCGACAACAAGAAGACCGCCCTCAACAAGGGCTACGGCTTCGTCGTCGGTGGCACGGCTCCGCTCGTCGGCGGCACGCTGAAGGTTCAGCTCGGCTGGAACGACTACGAAGACGTGAAGACGGGCGCCACCGAAGGCAACAACATCATCACCGGCGTCGGCTACGAATACCCGCTCTCCAAGCGCACGTTCGTCTACACGGCCGCCGGCTACACGCAGGTCAAGACCGAAAAGGCCGGCGTCGAAACGAAGACCAAGACGTCCGAAGTCATGCTCGGCATGGTCCACAAGTTCTGATCGCTGCCTGTTCGCATAGAACGTCAGTCTGACTGAACCAAGCACCCCGGTTCCGCAAGGAGCCGGGGTGTTTTTCTCTGGCGAACGGGGTCGACGTTCGCAGGAATTCGGGTCGAAAAATCGAGGAAAAAGGCCCTCCGCGGACTCCTGAGTGAGCGAAGTCGACATTTCGTTCTACAGGCTGTCCACGTGTCGAATTCTCGGAAACAGGGCGGTTTGTTGTAGGAATGCAACACTCCGGAGAGATAGTCACGTTGCGAGGGTTAGCACCTATTTTTCTTCTTAAGGCTAGAGCCACAGGCATTTTCAATGTTTCCTCGTCTGTTTGTCCTCTGGAGCGCATTAGGAAATTGGCGAAGTCTTTGGGAGAATATGCACAGGTCCTCGCGGACCAAAGACCAGATGCGGCTCGGACCAACTTAGCCGCTCTAAATTCGGCAGCGCCTCCCAGGACAAGTCTGCCGGCCGCCGACGCATCACAAAAGACGGTGCGCGGCACTCAATGAGGAAACAAATCATGTTCAAGAAGACTCTCGCCGCTGTCGCCGTTCTCGGCGCCTTCGCCGGTTCCGCCTTTGCCGCCAATGTCACGATGTACGGCATCATCGACACGGGCCTCGGCTACACCTCCACGGACAAGGGCTATGGCGAAGACGTTAATAAGTTCGACATGCGCTCCGGCCAGAACTCCGCCAGCCGCTTCGGCGTGAAGGGTGAAGAAGACCTCGGCAACGGCGTCAAGGTCGGCTTCTCGCTCGAAAACGGCTTCTCTTCTGACGACGGCCAGCTCTCTACCGCTAACCGCCTCTTCGACCGTGAAGCTCTGCTCTATGTCGCTGGTGACTTCGGCGAACTCGGCATGGGCCGCCAGGGTGACCTCGCTTCCGGCAACGGCCGCTACGGTCTCTTCGGCGGCAAGGTCTCCCCGTTCTCCACGGGTTGGTCTGACATCGCCGGTCACAAGTATGTGATGGGCGCCGGCTTCGGTCGCATGGACAATTCCGTCACCTACAAGACCCCGACGTTTGCCGGCTTCAACGTTCTCGCCCAGTACTCCTTCAAGAAGGACAGCACTGACAAAGGCCGCGAAGGTTCCTCCGCCGTTGACCGTCAGTACGCCCTCGGCGCTTCCTTCACGGCCGGCGACCTCTACCTCACTGGCATCGTCACCCAGACGAACCTCGAATCTCTCGGCCAGACGGATGTTGAAGATCCTCTGACCGTCAGCCTCGGTGGTAACTACAACTTCGGCGTTGCCAAGCTCTACGTCGCCACGCAGTATTTCAAGGACTCTGGTCTTGCCGTCAAGATGATTCAGAATGATCGGACGGGTAAGTTTGACGGCTTCGGTCTTTCCGTTGGTGCTGACGTTCCCGCCTTCGGCGGTACGGCCAAGGTTCTCGTCGGCTACATGGATGCTGAAGATCAGACCACGACTGCTAACGACGTTCAGCGCTACACCTTCTCCGTCGGCTACGAATATCCGCTCTCCAAGCGCACGTTCGTCTACGGCGGTGCCGGCTACTACATGGACTCCTATGACAAGGGCTCCAAGGATGGCTATGATGACAAGGCTTCCGTCGCCGCTGTCAACGCCGGTCTCGTCCACAAGTTCTAAGAGGTGTGTAGCACTTTAGTGCCACCCCCCTGCGCATGAAAGCGGGGAATTAAATTAGGGCGTACAACCACGGTTGTACGCCCTAAAATCTTATGGGGGACAGTAGTTGCTCGGTGCTGGATGTGCGATCCCTTCGCGTTTCTAAAATGAGCCTGCGAGTATCGATCCCCTGTCTGAGCGTCATTGCTCGAATACTAAATAGACCTTGTTGACAAAGTCTTCATAGGCTACTAACTCGCAGACTGCCCCCCATGCTTCAACTATACATCGGAGGCAGTTATGCGTGCCAAATGCAACGATGACCTCTCAACCGTCAACTTCAGCACGATAGGACTGGACGTTCACAAAAATCGTCTGGTCGCTTGCGCCGTTCATGTTCAGCACGACGCCAAAGGGCGCGAGGTCCATGAAAAGGAATACTTCGAATCCACCGGCACATACTCCGGTAGACAACGACTTACCGAATGGTGCTCTTCACAGAACGCCGACTTGATCCTTATGGAGAGCACCGGCATTTTCTGGAAGGCGCCTTTCCGTGATCTTGAAAAAGCTGATTTGCATCCAGTCCTCATCAATCCGCGAATCTTTAATCGTGGTTCGGACAAGCGCAAAACCGACAAAAGTGATGCCACATGGCTGGCCAACCTTGCTCGCCTTGGCCTCTATCGAGCCTCGTTTATTCCAGCAGAACCTTACCGTTCGCTGAGATTGGTTCAGTCCCAAATCAAATCGCTTGTTGCTGAACGTCAACGCCTCAAAAATCGCCTTGTGAAAGTCCTGGATGACTCCGGGTTCAGATTTACGGTTGCTTTCGCCGACATCGGCGGCGCTTCCTCCCAAAGTCTCATCGCCGGCATTCTGGAAGATGCACCCCGAGAAGAACTCGCCCTCATGATTGATCCGTTGTGCAAAAAATCAATCGAGGAGATCCTGGATGCCGTTTCCGGAGAACTATCCCAAATTAACAAGGACATCGTCCAATCAATCCTGAGACTGATCGAGACGCATACCAAAGAAATCGAAACTCTCGAACAAACGGTCATCCGTGAATTGAAGAAGTGCGAGAAAGTCAAACAAAACATTCGCCTAATGACGACTATCCCGGGCGTCAGTGAAAAATCTGCGCAGTTGCTGATGTCAATGATCGGACCGGACTTCGTAGAAAATTTTTCCTCGCCACACGCTTTTGCTCGTTGGCTGGGCGTATGCCCGGGAAATAACGAATCGGCCGGACAAATCAAAAGCGGAAGGACTCCTCATGGGCAAAGGTTAATCAAAAAGGTGCTTACCGAATGCGCTCAAGCAGCGTGTCATACCAAAGGCTCACATCTTGCCGTCCTATTCGGAGGGTGGAAGCACAAGGGATTCTGCAAGGCCGTTATGGCAGTAGCTCACAAGCTGGCATTGCTGATCCACTGGGTGGTTGTGAATCAGAAACCATACATCGACAAAGAGTTCGATTACACAGGCGTCTTTAAACAGGATGGTCAACGCCGGCCTCGGTGGATTCGCGCGTTAAGGCGTTATGGGCTGATGACACTTGCAGACGTCGAAAAGGAAAAAGCCGCTCGAGGATGGATAATCGCTAAGGCATAAGCCACTTCATACTTGGAGTTGCCCTTAATCCTGAATCAGCACACACAATCGGGGACACAGGCCGGGCGAGTCCATAGTAATGCCCCATCAACATAGGAATCGAGTATTCCTACCGGGGGTGTTTTTTCTTTTTGGTTTCCGGCGCTTCCGCTTTCATACTAATAACTGCCCGTTCGCATAGAACATCAGTTTGACTGAACAAATCGCCCTGGATTCCGCACGGAATTCGGGGCGATCCTTTTTCAGGGGCCGAATCCAAGCGGCTTCAATCAAATGCAAAAGGCAGCGCTCCCTCGGGATCGCTGCCTTTTGTTCTTTGTCGTGCTCTGTCTTCCTCAGTTCCGAACGGGCCGGTCGAACCACCCCGAGAGCTCGTCCACAAGCTCGACGCGAAGCTCTGATGCACGCTCGCCGAGCTTCTTACTGAGACCTTTGGCAAGGAGTTCCGGTGCCTCTGCATGCGAGACCGAACTTCGCTCGAGATGAATCACGGGGCTGACGCCGTCCGGGAAGCGGCAGCGGAACCTCAGGCCTGGAAGCCGATCGTCCTCCTTCATGAGGGCTTCGACGGCGGCTTCGGCGTCGGCTGCGAGTATCAGGTCGCGCGACGCGGGCTTCATGCCGTAGGGAAAGCGGGTGAGCAGGCAGGGCCTTGCCATCTGGCCCGGATTGCGAAAGCCGAGTGCGGCGCCGAGCGAACGTATCTCGTCCTTGCTGATGTCGGCCTCTGCAAGAGGAGAGCGGATGCCGAGCTCTTCCAGGGCCCTGCGGCCGGGACGGTAGACGGCGAGGTCTGAGTGGTTCGTGCCGTCGCAGAGCGGGGCGTCGCCTGCGATCCTGAGAAGCTCCGTGAAGATGTGGCGCTTGCAGACGTAGCAGCGCAGGCGTCCCGCAGCGGCGAGGTCGGGCATGTCCGCGGGATCGAGCGGCACGAGCTCGGCCTCGAGACCCATGGCTCTTGCTTCGGCGACGGCTTCGGCCGTCTCGGCGGGCGCCACGTGCGGGCCTGTGACGTGCAGGAGCCTCACGCGAAAGCCTGCGAGCTTTGCGAAGAACGCGAGGAAGCGGCTGTCGAGTCCGCCCGAATAGGCGAGCGTGACCGCGCCGTCGCTCGAAGCTTCGGAGAGCTTCCGGGCGAGCCGCTCAAGACGAGGATCGTCGAAGGCGGGCGTCATGGCGTTCACTCGGCTGCGGGAACGGGCTGGCCGAAGGCCATGAGCGTGCCGTTGGCGACGCCCTCGAAGATCTTCGGCGTGAAGACGGTGACGTGGTCGGTGACGACCATCTCGGGCCAGCCGCCGAAGCGCGCGCTGAGCCCCAGCAGGACCGCCAGCCCCGTGGGAGTCACGGGCTCGCCTTCGCCCGACCAGGGGCGCACGGCGACGCCGTCGAGCATCGCGTAGAGGGCGGGTGCGGGATAGGGCACGACGCCGTGGGCGCAGTTGACGGTGCCGTCGGTCATCGGGAGGGGACTCGCGACGATCATGGCGGGATCGATCGTGGTCATGAAGTCGGCGATGAGCCCGACTGCGATGATGTTCGCCATGCGGCCCACCTCGTGGAAGTGGACGTGATCGGGCGTCGTGCCGTGCACGCGGGCCTCGGCGTTCGCGACCACGGACCAGATGGCGGCGGCCTTCGCCTTCGCCTCGTCGGAGAGCGTGCTCGCCTCATAGTGGCGGAGGATGTCGGCGGGCGTCCTGTGGGCGTGCTCGTGCGGCGTCCTGATCGAGAGCGTGTGGCCGAGGATGCCGTTGACGGCGCGCGGGCCGAATTCGATGATGGCGTCGACTTCGGGGAAGCGCCGCGCCATGTAGGCCTGGGCCGTTCCCGCGGTCTGGCCCGTCAGGGCGAGGAGGCCTGCGAGGAAGACGTTGGCGTTGAAGCCCGCATGGATGCGGACGGTGAGGATCGGGTGGTTGAAGAGGTCGGACATGGTCGGTGCTCCTCGGTCAGCGCGCAGCGCGCACGGATTCAAGCAGGGTGAGGACGCGGGCGGCGGCGCAGGCGGCGCCGTAGCCGTTGTCGATGTTCATGACGGCAACGCCGGGCGCACAGGACGCGAGGCAGCTCGAGAGCGCAGCGCGGCCGCCTTCGGCGATGCCGTAGCCCACGGACGTGGGGACCGCGAAGACGGGCTTCGAGGTGAGGCCGCCCATGACGCTTGCGAGCGCGGCGTCGAGTCCCGCGCAGACGACGACCACGTCGCCCTTGTTGATGTCGTCCCTTGCGGCCTGAATGCGCCAGAGGCCCGCAACTCCGCAGTCCTCGAAGAGGCGGACGGTCCAGCCGAGGTACTCGAGCGTGCGGGCGACCTCGTGCGTCACGAACGCGTCGGCCGTTCCCGCGGAGACGATGCTCGCAAGGCCCGTTTCATGGCGCGGGCAGGTGCGGTGCCAGGCGGTGCGGGAGAGGGGATCGTAGTCGTAGGCGGCGCGAAGGTCTTTGGGCACGCGTGCCCAGACGGATTCCGAGAGGCGCGTGAAGAGAATGGGCTTCTCGTCGTCGGACGCAAAGCGCTTGAGGAGCGAGAGGAGCGCGTCGTGGCTCTTGCCCTCGCAGAAGACGGCTTCGGGCAGACCGATGCGCACGTCGCGGTCGATGTCGAAGCGGATGTTGTCGGGCATGCTGGCCTCGAGATGTGGTTCTGGATAAAAAGCCTGCCTGGCCGGTGAGGCGCAGGCAGGCGGCAGTCGTTCGGATGCGGGGGCGTCGGCAGACGCCCGCCGCAGGAGGATCCTTATTCAACGCGGGGCACCGTGAGGGAGCCTTCGGGCATCAGGATCATGTCGGGCGTCTCGCCCACGTACTGCTTCGCGATCTCGAGGGCCTCCTCGACGGTGTCGACGGCGCCCGTGAAGAGCATGTCCTTCGCGAGCTGGCGGTCAAGGCTCGTCACGAGGATGTAGCGGGCCTTCTCGATCGGGCGCGTGATGGCGTATGCCTTGTTGGCGCCGATCTTGAAGTTGGCTTCAAGCTCGGCCTTGATGGCGGCCGGAGTCTTGAGGCGGCGGAAAGTCTCCTCGAGCACCTTGGAGCCCGAGCCTTCCTCGCAGTCGGCGAGCAGGATCACGACGCCGTCCTTCCTGACGGCGCAGGAGGCGTTCTCCATGGTCTTCTGCATCTGGTAGACGTTGATGTCCTTGGGATAGCCGCCGCAGGAGACGATCACCATGTCGGCGAGCTTCGGAATGACGCAGCCGTAGACCTCGTCGACGAACTTGCAGGCTTCCTTGTGCGCGGCGATGTAGTCGCCCGCGAACATGCGCAGGAACTGGTGCTTGGCGTTCAGGATGGCGTTGAAGAGGAAGAGCGAGCGGCCCTTGGCGAAGAGCGCGACGCCCTCCATCTGGTCCTCGTAGCAGGGGTTGCCCGTCGTGCGGCCGAGCGCGGCGTTTTCGTCGAGCATGAAGCTGTGGTTGACGCGAACGGTCTCCATCGCGGCGCAGCCGGGAAGGATGGCCTTTCGGCCGCCGCCGTAGCCGGAGAAGTAGTGGTGCACGATCGTGCCCGTGAGGATCACGTGGTCGACGTTGCAGAGCTCCTTGTGGATGTGCACGGGCGTTCCGCGGGAGGTCGTGCCGAAGTATTCGAAGTCGTCGTCATTCGTGCAGATGCTGTTGTACATCTTGAGGCGGGAGGCGACGTTTTCGCCCACGCCCTCGACCATTTCCTCGTGCGTCATGGCGCGGTGGGTCCCGAGCGCGAAGACGATCTTCATGTCCTCGTCCTTCACGCCGAGACGGTTCATCTCATCGACGAGCACCGGCATGAAGTCGAAGCTGTTGGCGACGCGGGTCGGGTCGTTGCAGATGAAGGCGACGGTGTCGCCGGGCTTGACGATCTCTTCGATCGACGGGCAGCCGATCGGGTGGCGGATCGCCTCGAGCACGCCGCCCCTGATGTCTTCCATCGGCGGGAACTCTTCGGTGCGGACCACCTTCAGAACGCGGTCCTCTTCAACGGTAAAGGTTTTGCGACCGCGCCCGTAGGCGAAGTCGTAGGTCTTCATGGCCATGTGTTGTCTCCTTGATTCGGCATGCGAGGGGCGGACTCCGCCCCGTCTTCAAAATGGTCTTCTCGGGATGCGGAGGTCATGCGAAAGCAGTAGTGCTTTCGAGGGTCCGGCTCTGCCGTAGATGCATTATAGGTGCCGCGCAATCCTTTTGAGAAAGGGCTTTCAAGGTAAAGCCCAGTCAGGGCGCGGAAGGTCAAGCCTTCGGGTCAAACTTACAAATCCAAGCCAAGAAAGCCCTCGATTTCAATCGACGGAATGAGAGGTACTCTTCTGGTTCGCAGATTGTCTACGAACCATGCGTTCTCGAAAAGGACGGTGTAGGATGGAAGTCATGAAAGCCAATATCGCCTACAAGTTCGAACTGATGCCTACCCGGGAGCAAACGCGAATCTTCGCTCAAGCCGCCGGGTGCCGGCGTTTTGTTTGGAACAAGGCGACCGAATTGCAGAAGCAGAGGCTTGAACACAATCTGCCGTTTCTGAACTATGCGGAACTTTGTGAAAAGCTCACGTGCTGGAAACAGGAAGACGACATGTTGTGGCTTCAGGATGCGCCATCTCAAGCGCTTCAGCAAGGTCTGAAGGATGAGTGCGCCTCCATCAATGAGTTCAAGTCCAATAAGAAGGGCTTCCCGAAGTTTCATCCATCAAGAAGCACGAAAAACGAATTGCCGTTCTTCAAAAGCAACTTTGCCACAACAAGGAAGCCCGCAAGAAGCTAGCCGATTTGGGCAAGGCGGCCCCGTTTGACAAACGGGAGCCGAGTCGCAGGTGCAGGCAACTGAAGAACCAGATTCTGACGCACTATCGTCGTATCCGCAACATTCGTCAGGACTTCATGAAGAGAACGGCTCACACCATCGCACAGAAATACGGATGGGTGGCCATGGAAAATCTGAAGTTGAAGAACATGACGAAATCGGCCAAGGGCACGGTTGAGGATCCGGGCAGGAACGTGAAGCAGAAGAGCGGCTTGAACCGCTCTTTGGCACGCGTTGCGCCCTATGGTATGAGGATGGCCATCCTGTGGGCCTTGTTCAAGGCCGGCGGACGGCTCATCCTTGCCGATCCGAAGTACACGAGCCAGACTTGTCCCAAGTGCGGATACACGAGTTCATCAAATCGACCTACGCAGGCGCATTTCGGTTGCCAACTTTGCGGCTACACTGAAAACGCGGACGTCGTAGGTGCACTCAACGTGCTAAAGAAGAGCCGGACAGGCTCAGTTCGCCCGTCAAGTGAACTTGGCAACAAGTCAGCAGCGGGAACCGTCCTTTTCTTCGCGTCCTGACGCGAATACGAGGAATCCCGGGTATTCATACTCGGGAGGATGTCAAACTTCCGAGGTAGGGGATGCCCCGAATGGCCGGTCGGGGCACTCTCTCAAATGGAATTGCCTTCAGCAATCACTTCCCGTCGACGCTGTTGACGAGATTCATGCGCATGATGGCGCGGTGCTTCGAGCCGTCGAGGCGCTCAAGGTCGAAGCAGTCGCCGTCGACCGTCGGAAAGCCCGCGAGGAAGGCGTCGATGCGGGCGACGGCCTCGGGCGGCAGGGTGCGGCCGATGAGCGCGGCGTTCCCGTCGACGTGCCTTGAGCTTCTCGTGCCGATGATCGCTGCGGCGACTTCGGGCCTCGAGAGCGTCCAGAGCGTCGAGACATTCGCAATCGAAAGTCCGAGCGGATCGCCGATCTCCTTCATGAGGGCGAGAAGCGCCTGAAAGCCCTCCCAACGGAGCGAATCCTCGATGACGAGCGCGTACTTGACCAGGGAGCGGTTCTCGAAGTGATCGGGCTTCGGCGCGCCAAGCCACTTCTCGGACATGAACCCGCCGGCGATAGTGCCGTAGCAGAGCAGTTTTACTCCCGTCTCGCGGCAGAGGCGCTCGAGCCGCATGGCGGGGCGGCGGTCGAGGACCGAGTACTGGCACTGGTTGGTGGCGACGGGAATGCCTGCGTCGATGAGCTTTCGAAGTTCGACGGCGTTGAAGTTCGTGGTGGAGATGAGGCGAATGAGTCCCTTCTCCTGAAGGCGCACAAGCTCGCCCGCCACGTCGACCATGCCCGGCACCGAATAGTCCCACCAGTGGAACTGGACTGCGTCGAGCCGCTCGACGCCGAGGCGCCTGAGGCTTCGCGTGATGATGTTCTCAACATAAGCCGGCGTCACGTTCGCAAGGTCGTTGAGGTCGGGCACGAACTTCGTGTGAATCTGCGGCAGGCGAAGCCCCGCCTTGCGGCGCTCGCGGATGATGCCGCCGAAGAAGTCCTCGACGCCCGTGTAGATGTCGGCGCAGTCGAAGGTGTCGAATCCCATGTCGATGAGGCGGTTGAAGGCGCGGGACGCGTCGGCGAGATCGAGCGGACGCTCGAGCGCGTGGCCCGCGGAAAGCTGCCAGCCGCCGTTGATGACGCGCGGCACGTCATAGTCTTCAGTAATGTGGATTCGGTCCATGAGGGGCGCTTGGGTCATGATCATGTACTCCTGGTTGTACGGTTGCCGGACCGCTCAGGCCTTTTCGCCCAGCGGCACGACGGTGCATTCGGCGTGCGAGAGGATGCGTTTTGCGGTCCGTCGGATTCTGAACTTTGCTCCGCAGTTGGGATCGGGACAGGCGATGAGCGCATCGGTCGTCATCCAGTCGTTCGGGGAGGTGGGGCGTTCCTTGGCGGGCAGTAGCGGGATGAGCGCCGCGAGCGCATACATCGAGAAGCGTCCGCCCTCGGGAAAGACGAGGTCCTCGCCTTCCACCCTGAACGCGTGTCCCGCATGGTGGCGGCAGACGAAGTCCTTTTCGTCGCCTTCAACGGTGACCTCGAGGTCGTAGAGTTCGAACGTGTCGTCAGATGTCATCGTCTGTTTCCTGTTTGTCAATCCTGAATGTCTGGCGTTATTCAGAGGGCGGTTGCAGTCTTGGCCTCTGCAGCTTCGGGTTCGGGCGTTTCCATCATGCGGCCCGTGCCCGTGAGCACCATGAAGCCGAAGACGAGGAAGAGCGCGATCGGGTAGAAGGCGGCGGTCATGAGCGTGAAGGGCGTGACGGCAGCCGCGCCCTCGAGTCCCGAGACGGCGGCCATCGTGATGAGCACGAAGGCCGAGAACGGCATTAGGACGGGAAGGCTGTTCGCTAGGCCCGAGAGGATGTGCGAGCGGCGGTACGGGTGCACGTTCGAGGCGCGGCCGATGTCGTCGGTGAGAGAGCCGACGAGTGCGACGGAGGCGGAGGTGACGGCTGCAAAGAGCGTCGTCACGACGAGCGTGGCGGCCGAGAGAAAGAGCTCGGTGCGAAGTGCGGAGGGGCGGCCCGCCGAACCCGCTTCAAGGGCCTTCGCCATCATGTCGGGCACGCCCGCCTCGCGCACGATGCCCGTGAAGGCGAAGAGCGTGACGCACAGCAGGATGATGGGCGAGACGTTGCTGATGCCTGAGATCAGAAAGCCCGAGAGCCTGCCGTCGACGGCCGCGAAGATCGTGGCGAAGCTGAGGCGGCCGATGAGAAGGCCCGTGGCCGTGCCCGTCACGACGCCCGCCGAGATCGCCATCAGCACGTCGCGGGTCCTGACCGCAACGGCGATGAGGACGGCGACGGGGACGAGCATCAGAAGGGCGGACGCGTCGCCCGAGAGCGCCGCCTCGGAGACGGGGAGGGATTCGCCCATGAAGGCGTAGACGGGCAGGGAGACGGCGAGCGCGATCATCGCGTAGGGAAGCCGGGTGCGCACGACGCCTGCGATGTCGGCGGGCGTGCCGTTGCGAAAGCGCTGGGTGACCGACGAGATGACGGTGACGTCGGAGACGGGCGCGAGGTTGTCGCCGAAGATGGCGCCCGAGAGGACGGCGCCCGCGAGCATGGTGGGATCCGCCCCGAGTGCGACGCCCGCAGGGAAGAAGATCGGCATGGCGGCGAGAAGCGTGCCGATGGACGAGCCCGTGGCGGCTGCCATCAGAGAGGAGGCGAGGAGCACGAAGACCGTGAAGGCGTGGCCCGTGAGGTGCAGCATCCCTCCGAGGAAGACGAGCCCGTCGGCGACGCCCGAGGCCTTCATCATGGCGGAGAAGATGCCCGAGGCGATCAGGATGAGCACGACCGTGCCCGTGAGCTCGGACGAGGCCCCGCGCACGGCGGCCTTCCAGTATTCGGACGGGGCCTTCGCGAGGAGCGAGCCCGAGAAGAGCGTGAGGACGCCTGCGGCTGCGAGGCCCGTGAGGTCGAAGGCGGCCTCGGAGATGAAGAGCCTGGCCGTGACGGCCACGAAGAGTGCGAGCGGAAGAAGGAGGACGGCGGCGGAGCCGTGGAATCGAAGCGTTGTCATGTCGGGTGCCTGTCGGGGGATGGTTGTCGGAGGACGGATCGGAGTCGGATGTCTTCCTTTTGCCATCGTCTGCTGCAGGACCTTGCGCGCTCGTTGAGCCTTTGGAACATGTTGAAACCACTATGGACGTTTTCGTTGTGTCTTGTCCGTCGTCCCGTGGCTTCTGTGCGCCTGATGCGAAAAGACCCGCGGGAGTGCGGGTCTTTTGGACTGGAATTTGGGCAAAGCTCGCCCGACCCGCTCTAGAAAGAGAAGGAGCGCCACCAAAGGTGATGGTGAGCGGAAGGGGTCGGAAGGAGGATCTGCGTATTCATGATGGAAACAGCATAGCGCGGAAGGCTTCGCTTGTGCATCAGGTGGTTTGCTTAGGGTGATCCGCCTATGGAAGGCTGCGGGGCGGGTCTGGGCAAAAACCCGTCTTTGTGAACTTTGTCACAGAGGGGGCCTTCGGACCCGCCTAGACTCGATGTCAGGGATGAGGAGCACGGACCAGGCGCTCCCGGCCCTCAAGACACAAACAGGAGAAAAAACATGCAACTCAATCGTCGTCAGTTCCTCGGATCCGCCGCCGCAGCGGCCGCCTTTAGCACTGCTCCCGCCGTCATGACCGCAGTCGTCCAGAAAGATCAGGGGCACGATCAAAATTGAGAAAAACAATTACCGATCTTTTCAACGCTGCTTCGGACGGTCGACAAAACGGAGGGGAATGGGTGAGTTTGTGGAGCATCTCAAACGCAAGGCTGAAAGCTGTTCCTGAAGATCAACGGGGACAAGACGAAGGTTCGCCCAATCAGCTCCCCCGACGTCAAATCCCTTGGTTTTGGATTCTGGATTCAGCGAAAGGGAAACGGGGAGTCGATCGTGCGAGATCGGCCGCACAAGAAGTTCCGTGACAAATGCTTGAGTAAGCTCAAGGAACTGACTTCGAGGAGTAGGGGGCAAGGCCTCGACGCCTTTCGAAGAAAGCTCAAGGCATACATATATGGGTGGATTGGGTACTTTGGACGTTCGTCGATGGCGAAATTCGCCTTGAAAACAGACGAATGGCTGAGACGTCGCATCAGAAAGATCTACTGGAAGCAGTGGAAAAGGATCTCGACGCGATATAAGGCTCTCCGCATACTGGGCATCGAGGAAGAATTGGCATGGCAATGGGCCAACACGCGTAAAGCGAGTTGGCATATTTCCAATAGTCGAGTCCTCGCACAATCCCTAACGAACGACTTTCTACTCTCGAGAGGATGGGTGAGCCTGACTGCTGTCTATCGTGCAAGACAGCGGCTAGTGCAACCATAGGTAACCGCCCACTACGGATCCGTACGGTGGGTGGTGTGGTAGGGCGGCGTGAGTACCCTCACGCCTCCTACCCGATCAAGCTCGCCGCCATGAACTGGGGCGACGGCATCACCGTCGACGCCCGCCGCGCCTCCGTCTCCCCGGCCATGCCCTGCACGGAAAAGACGCGCGAACTCGTCGAACTCATCAACGAAGCCGCCCGCCTCGAAGGCTTTGAAGCAGGCTGGGTCGACGCCGGCGGCGGTTCCGACGCCAATCGCATAGCCCAAGCCGGCACTCCCGTCGTTGACGGTGTTGCCCCTGCCGGTGGCTGCTTCCGCTCCGAACGCGAATACCTCCGCGTCGACACGATCGAAAACCGCGTGCGCATGCTCTCGCGCTTCCTGACCCTTCTCTAAAAAGAACAGGTCAAAACAAGTCAAGGGGTGACCGCCCTCAAACGGTCGTGCTGAGGATGCAGTTCGCCCGCCTTTCAAACGAAAGGCGGGCGATTCTGCGTTCGGGAACCGTGAATGCCGTCGTGTCACACAAATGAGATGAACGGGCTGAAACGACAGTGCGAGTGACGGTCTCGGGAAGAACGGCGCCGCCTGAGGACGCTCGCGGCGCAGGAGAAAGTGTCGAATATGACGTCTGTCATCAAATTGTCATAATTCCGTCACGAAGCCGTCACGCGGAGCGGTCAGAATGCGGGCGTTGTCTTACCAACGCTTACATCTGACATGGAACAATACTATCTGGTGTTGCTGGCCTTCCTCGGGGTCATCGCAGTCATTGACCTTTTCGTCGGCGTCTCGAACGACGCCGTCAACTTTCTGAATTCGGCCCTCGGCTGCCGCATCTCCTCCTTCCGCACGACGCTCTGGGTCGCCTCGATCGGCGTGCTCGCGGGCGCGACGTTCTCCTCGGGCATGATGGAGATCGCCCGCTCCGGCGTCTTCCATCCTCAGCTTTTCACCTTCTCCGAGCTGATGATCGTGTTTTTCGCTGTCATGGTAGCGGACGTCATCCTGCTTGACGCCTTCAATTCGCTCGGTCTCCCGACGTCGACCACGGTCTCGATCGTGTTCGAGCTCATGGGCGCCGCCTTTGCCGCCGCGCTCTTCAAGCTCATCGACGCGGGCGCTCCGCTCTCCGACGTCGCCGACTACATCAATTCGAGCAAGTCGCTCGGCATCGTCTCGGGCATTCTGATCTCCGTCGTCGTCGCCTTCATTTCTGGCGCCGTCGTCCAGTATCTCGCCCGCCTCGTCTTCACCTTCAAGTTCGAGAAGGCCTACCGCCGCATCGGCGCCATCTACGGCGGCATCGCGCTCACGGCCATCATCTACTTCCTCGTGATGAAGGGCGCCAAGGGCGCGAGCTTCATGCGTCCCGAGTGGATCCAGTGGATCAACGCCAACACGGCCGTCATCCTCTTCTCGCTCTTCACGGGCCTGACGGTGCTCTTCCAGGTGCTCATCACGGTCTTCCGCGTCAACATCTTCAAGATCATCATTCTGGCGGGTACGTTCTCCCTCGCGTTCGCCTTTGCGGGCAACGACCTCGTGAACTTCGTGGGCGTGCCGCTCGCCGCCTGGGACAGCTGGAAGGAATGGCAGGCCTCGGGTGCCGCCGACAACGCCTTCATGATGGGCGGTCTTTTGAAGCCCTCCACGGCTCCTACCGCCTTCCTGCTCCTTTCGGGCTTCGTGATGGTCCTCACGCTCTGGTTCTCCAAGAAGGCCCACCGCGTCATCCAGACCTCCATCAACCTTTCTTCGAGCCGCTCCGGCACGCAGGAACAGTTCGGCGCCTCCGCGCCCGGCCGCATGATCGTGCGCGGCGCCATGGGGCTCGGCAAGGTGATCAGCCAGATCATCCCGATGCCGATGCAGAGGGGCATCGCCTCCCGCTTCGAGCCGCTCCCCGTCGTCAAGGGCGAGATTCCGCTGCCCTTCGACTACGTGCGCGCCTCGATCAACCTGATCGTCTCCGCCATCCTGATCGCCTCCGCCACGAGCCTCAAGCTGCCGCTCTCGACCACCTACGTGACCTTCATGGTCGCCATGGGCTCGAGCTTCGCCGACGGCGCCTGGGACCGAGAGTCCGCCGTTTACCGCATCTCGGGCGTACTCACCGTGATTTCGGGCTGGTTCCTGACCGCGCTCTCCGCGAGCTCGCTCGCCGCCGTCGTCGCCGTGCTCGTCTTCTGGGGCGGTGAGGCCGCCGCCATCATCCTCGGCTTCGGCGCGATCTTCCTTCTCGTGCGCTCCAACCTCAAGACCCGCGAGGACGACGTGACGCTCTCCGACGAAAGCCGCTCCGTCTACGACGCCGCCTACGTGGGCCAGCTTCTCTCGAAGCACGTGCAGAAGAGCCTCTCCGAAACGCTCCGGGTGCTCTCGCGCATCCATGAGAACTTCACGGCCGACCGTGAGCGCGAGCTTACGAAGGTCAAGGCGAGCGCCACCGACGTCTTCGAGGACGCCATAGAGGCCCGCAGCGTCTACTACCGCATGGCCGCCGCCGAGGCCGCGCCCTCCAAGGCCGACTTCGATGCCCGCTACCTCTATCTGCGC
This sequence comes from Sutterella wadsworthensis 2_1_59BFAA, assembly GCF_000297775.1. GTDB lineage: Bacteria > Pseudomonadota > Gammaproteobacteria > Burkholderiales > Burkholderiaceae_F > Sutterella > Sutterella wadsworthensis_A. The sequence goes on along the minus strand of NZ_JH815519.1, from coordinate 11,085 downwards.
GCCTGCACCAACACCCGCGAGGTGAGCCGCTCTCTGCAGAACCTCGCCAAGCTTGCCCGCGACCACGTGGCCAACCGCCACCGCGTTGGCAGCAACGAGATCACGAACGACATCGGCACGCTCGTCGCGGACATCCGCACGCTCGTCAACGCCCGTGAGGATCATGCCGACGTTACGGCGCTTCGCAACAGGGCGGCTGACGTCATCACCCGCATCGAGGATCTTCAGCGCCGCCTGATGGAGGCCCAGCCCCGCGGTTCGATGACCATCCGCTGCTGCGAGTTCCATCTCTCCTACCTCCTGGTGCTCCGCGAACTCGTCAACCATTACGAGATCGCCTCGCTCCTCGAGGAGCAGATCGATGCGCTCGCAAGAGGTGCGAAGGCTGCCTGAGGCCGCATCAGCAATTCAAACGCAGTCTAGTGGGATCGCGGCTCTGGTCCCCAAACAAAGAGCCGCGTCATTTTGGGAAAGCCTTTTTCCGGGGCTTTCCCTTTTTTTGGCTCGGAAAAGAGGGGCTGAAAACTCAATCTCATGAAATAAATATTTCGCTCAACTTACTCAAAGGTTGTTGCATAGATAAATTAATGGAGCCGATGATTGAGGCACACGCTTTCTGTTCACGGCGTTCCTGAGAGCCATTTTCTGGCGTCCATGTCCACAAGCCGCCTTTCCGAGGTCGACGACCTGATAGGGGACGTCCATATGCCTGCGGGCCGTCCGGATGAGCTGCTTCGAGTGCGTCCTCCATTCCGTGAAGGAAACCGGGATTGGCAACTTCAAGCAGGAGAAGAAGGCCATCAAGATCGGGGCGGCGCTCCGCTGCTTCGCTGTCCGGGTCAGGAAGCTCTGAAGATTTCGGAACGGGGAGCGTCATTTGCTGCACCAGGGTTCGAGCGACAATAGGGTTTCCCCTTAGAACGAAAGTTCTAGGGGTTGCTCGCTAAGGAAAAACTCTCTGGTAAGGAATGAGGACCATGCGTAAACTCGTTGCTCAACTGCTTTTAAGCGACACAGGACCACTTCGTCGCGGCAGTTGAATCTTTTGAGGAGAATCAAATGAACTTCAAGACCAAGCTTGCCGTTCTCGCGATCGGTGCCGCCATGGGCTCCATGGCCTTCAACGCCTCCGCCTGCTCGACGGTCATCGTCGGCAAGGACGCCAGCGCCACGGGCAACATTCTCGTGGGCCACAATGAGGACAACGGCGGCCGCATTCTGACTGCTCAGCACTGGGTCCCGGCTGCCACTCACAAGGCCGGCGAAATGATCAAGTTCGAAGAGGCTGCCGCCTCCATTCCGCAGGTTGAAAAGACCTTCGGCTTCTTCTGGTCGCAGACCTTCGATCCGACCGGCGCCTCCTTCTCCGACGGCTTCGTCAATGAAAACGGCGTCACGATCGTCACGAATGCCTGCACGGGCATTTACAAGGACGACATCATGCCGACCAAGGATGGCGGCATCGGCTACGGCATCCGCCGCCTGATGGCCGAGCGCGCCACGAGCGCCCGTCACGCCGTCGACATCGCCATCGAGCTTCTCGGCAAGTACGGCTACTTCTCGGAAGGCCGCACGTATACGATCGCTGACCCGAACGAAGCCTGGCAGCTGGCCATTCATCAGGGCAATACGTGGGTCGCAAGGCGCGTGCAGGACAATGAAATTATCTACATTCCGAACAACTTCATGATGGACAAGGTTGACGCAACTGACACCAAGAACGTCATCGTTGCTCCGGGCATGATCGAGCGCGCCATCAAGAACGGTCGCTACAAGCCCGCCAAGGAAGGCGTCTACAGCGACTTCAACTACCGCGTTGCCGTCGCTCCGGCCGAACGCCGCTCCGCCGACTACAACTCCAGCCGCAACAACCTCGCCTGGAACAAGATCATCGGCAAGAACATCACGGATCCGGAACAGTTCCCGTACTCCGCCGTCGCCACGAAGAAGTGGACGGTTGACGACGTGAAGGACCTGCTGCGCACGCACGAACACGACATCCAGGAACAGGATGCCCAGTGGACGCATACGAACAGCCTCGGCATCTGCCGCGCCACGACGCATGAGTCCGAAGTGTTCGAAATGAACGCCAATCCGCTCCTCATCACCGGCTATCGCGCACTTGCTCGTCCGTGCGAATCCCCGTACATCCCGTTCTATCCGCTCGCTCGTCCGGCCGAAGGCACGGCCTTCATGAGCTGGGACAAGGCCACGGCCGAACACTTCAAGGGCACGCCGGAATACTTCGGCTGGCGCTCTGAATGGCCGGTCACGACGTTTGTCGCCGCCGCCAATACGTACGACTTCCAGCGTCAGGACCAGAAGGATGTTCGCGCCTTCGTCGAGAAGCTTGAAGCCGGCTGGGAAAAGGATGTTCCTGCCGTCACCGCTCATGCCAAGACTCTTCTCAAGGTCTCCAAGGAAAAGGCCGTCGAATATCTGCATGCCTACAACGTCCGCATGCTGAACGAAGCCCAGGCCGCCGTTGCTGAAAAGCTTGAGGAAAAGGCTCCGTGGACGCTCGCCGTCATGGCCGACAGCATCAATCCGAAGAGCGACGAAAGGGTTGAAGTGGTTCTCTTCTCGAGCGGCAAGCTCGACGCCACGAAGGCCGATCCGAAGCAGACCTGGGGCGGTGTGGGCCGCGCCTCCATTGGCAACAAGATCACGATGAGTCAGAAGCTCGCCCAGCCGGTCAAGGCGGAAGCCCGCGACGTTGACGGCGACGGTCTGAAGGACATGGTCTTCACGTTCACGCAGAAGGGCCTCGCCCAGAACATGCTCGCCGGCGCGAACTATGACATCTGGCTCCACACCTACGTCGACGGCAAGCGCGTCGCCGCCATGGACACCGCCTTCATCGAAACCGAAGGCTACAAGGGTCCCGCCAAGCGCACGCAGAACGCCGACCTCTAAGTCGTGAATCCTGCCCGCAGGCCTCCCGGTGAGGAACCGGAACCTGCGGTCGAGTCCATAAGCTCAAGAACAATCGAGGGCGTCTTCCGAAAGGAAGGCGCCCTCGATGCGTTCAGTCGTCAGTACTCGAAGCTGTAGAGCACGTCGAACGCCTGATTGACGCCCGAGGCGGCTTCGAGGTAAAGGCGCGGCATCAGGCGGTAGCGCAGCGTGATGGTCGCGAGCGAGTCGAAGATGCCCACGCCGTACTTGAGCTGAAGGCCGGGGAGGATGTAGCCCGACACGACGACCTGCGAGCTTTCGCCCACGCCCGCCGTGTCGACGCCGAGATCCTTGATGCCCACCGCGTCGCCGATTTCTCCGATGATCCTGCCTGTCTGCGAGACGCCCAGCCCCACAAGCGCCGAAGTGATCATCGAGTTGTCGTCGCTCGACGTGTCGAGCCCCTGTCCACGAAGCAGATAGGAGAGGGTCTGCTGCTGAGAGAGCGCGGGTTCGGAGAACACCGTCACCTTCGGGCGCATGGCGTTGCCCGTGACGCGGATGCCCGCCGTCACGTCGTCCTCGATCGCCTCGGGATTGCGGATGGCCTCGATGTTGAGCTGCGGACGGCTGGGCGGGCCCGCGAAGATCACGTGACCCGTGCGCACGATGAGGTCCTGGCCGTAGGCGTGGAAACGCCCGTCGTCGACGTTGACCTGGCCGTTGAGGCCGAGGCCGCGCCTGGCGTCCTGCGTCACCTTGAGGTCGCCCGAGAGTTTCGCCTTGAGGCCAAAGGCGTCGATGAAGATCTGATCGCCCATGTGCACCACGATGTTGCTGTCGATCGGAATCGTGGCGGTCTTCGAGACCTTGGGCTTCATGTGGCGGTCAAGGAGCACTTCGTCAGACGAGACGCCCGTGGCTGTGGCGGGAAGGTCCGCCACCGTGATCTGCGCGGCGGGCACCTCGATCCTGCCGTTGAGCGTCACGCGCTCGGACGAGGCCGCAAGCGAGACGTCGGGCGAGACGGTGACCTTGGCGTACGGGGGAACCGTGATGAGGATGTCGCTGCCTGAGGCATGCACGTTCGCCGTCGGGTGCGCCATGTCGCGCCACTGCGCGTCGCCCGCAAGGTCGAGCGCGCCCTGGCTCGTCTCGAGGCGGCCTTCAAGCGTGGACGTGTCGCCCGCGAAGTCGATCCGGATGTTCGAGGGCTTCATGACGAGGGGCACGGCGCCTTCGGAGACCCTTGCGTCCGTGAGCGCGATGCCGCCGTTGAGGAGCGGCTTGAGCAGCGTGCCCGAGAGCGCCACGTCGACGTTGAGCCTGCCCTCGACCTTTTCGTCCGAACCGATCAGGGTGTTGACGATCGACAGGTCGCCGCCGTTGAAGAGGATGCGGCCGTCTAGCCTGCGGGTTTCGGCGGGATCGATCACGGCGACCGTTGCCTTGAGGTCGGCGTTGTCGCGGATCTTTACGTCGAGCTCGGCCGAGGCGCGCGACTTGTCGGTGCGCGCCTTGAGGCTGACGGTGTCGAGATGCACGACGAGGGGCTCCTCGCCCGTCGTCTGCGTGACGGTCATGCCGCCCGCGTCGACGAGCGCATCGATTTCAGGCAGGCTGCCCGAGGAGAGGTCCCACTTCGCCTTGGCGGTACCGTTGACGGTGCCTGCCACCGTGGTGAGCGGCGGCAGCCAGGGCTTGAGGACGTCAAGTTCCCACTTGCGCAGTCTGAGGGTGGCCGAGCCCTTTTCGCCTGCGCGCAGCTTGTCGTCGATGCAGACGTCGCCCGGCTTGCCGACCCAGCAGTGAGGTTCGAGCACCGCCTCGGAGCTTGAGGCCTTGTAGACGAGGCCCGCGGCCTTGTCCTGATGCCAGCTGCCGATCGGCGTCGAGACGGTGCCGTTGGAGAGCGTGCCCTTCCAGACGAGGGACTTCGTGTCGAAGGCGCCCGCAAGCTTGAGTTCGGCGTTGACGGGCTCGCCCGAGAGATTCACCGTGAGCTCGTGCTTTCGGTCGGTGCCCTCGAGCCTAGCGACGATGTCATGAAGGACGAGGCTCTCGGAGAGGGCGCCGTTCGAGGCGTGCAGCATCATCGAGCCGCCGACTTCGCCAGAGGGCTTTGCGGAGATGTCGCCGCGAAGCATCAGGGCCTCGAGCCTGACGGCGTCGCCGTAGCGAAGGCCCGTGGCCGTGAGGTCGGCCTTGGCGACGGGCTCGGAGAGCGTGCCGCCGATCGTCACGAAGCCCGAGGCGCTGCCTGCGAGCTCCTTCATGTTTCTGCCCAGATCGGGCGCGTCCACCTTGATGTCGGCCTTGATGTTCTTGCCGTCGAGCATGGCGCGGCCCGTGAGTTTATTGGCGTCGAGCGAGACGCTCACATCGGGGACGTAGACCTTCATGGGGCTCTGCGCGATGGCGGAGCCATGAACGTCGAGGGCGGCGTTATCGATCCTGCCCTTGACGTCGAATTCGGGAAGCTCGACCGACCAGCCCTTCTTGTCGATGCGGCCCGACGTGCGGGAGCTGCCCGAGAGGACGGCCTTGACGGAGGGCGCAAAGTGGGAGACGTCGAGGTTTGCGAGCTTCATGTCGCCGCGCCAGCGGAGCGCGTCGACCCATGTGATCTCGCCAGTGACGCGGCCCGTACCGCCCGCAGTCTTCGCGGTGAGCTCGTCGAGCGTGAGCGAGGTGAGGGTGCCGCGGCCCTTGAGGCCGGCGGTGGCGGACGGAGTGCCCGGCGCCTTGACGCCAAGTCCTGCATCGAGCTTCCAGTTGCGGACGTCGCCCGACATGCGCAGGCTGAAGGCGGAGAGCGAGGTCAGGTCGGCAGGGTTTGCACCTTCGAGCGGCAGCTTGAGGCTGGGGGAGACGAGCGTCACGGAGAACGGGAGGCCCGCAGTGGCGGGATCGGCCGCAAGCAGGAACTTGGCGGGCACGGGACCTTCGGCCACGGCCGCAAGCGAAACCTTGCCCATGACCTCGCCCACGAGCGTCACGTCGGCCTTCTCGCCGCGCACGGGCGCGACGGAGAGCCTGGTGTTCGCACGCAGGTCGAGCGGCCACTTGCCCGAGAGACGTGCGCGCCCCTTGAGGGAGCCCATGGCTTCGGGCATCTTCAGGTCGAGGCGGCGGATCTCGACTTCGCTCGCCTTCATGGAGGCGTCGAGCCTGAGTTCGTCGATGACGACGGGCGAGGCGCCCGCAAGCTTGAGGTTGGTGGCCTCGAATTCGGAGACGTCGAGCGAGAAGGGAAGACTCACCTCGGGCAGCTCTGTGAGGAGCGGCTTCGAGAAGAGGTCGGCGAACATTTTGTTGAGCTCGGTCGCGTCGAACGTGATCACGGGCTTTCGGGCCTCGAACTTGGCCTTGATCTCGGCTGCGCGACGCTCGGCAACCTTCCTGTCCTCTTCGGCCCTTTCCTCGGCTGTCTTCTCGGAGCCGGGCAGCGCGACCGCAAGCGAGCGGATGCGAAGGGGTTTGACGGAGAGCGCCTCTCCGATCCAGGAGGCGGAGGCGCCGAAGTAGGCGAGCGTCACCTTCGTGCCGTCGGCGGTGAAGTCGAGGCTCGTGATTTCGGCGTTGTCGAGCGATACGGGCCACGGCATGGTGACGGGGCCCGTATCGGCGGAGGGGGCGGACGGGTCGGAGGGCGGCAGCGATGCGGAGTCGAGTACGCCGTGCGGGTGCAGGATCTCGAGCTTCGTAACGGCGATGCGGCGCTCGGAGAGGAGCGCGTCCCGGTCGAGCCTCAGCGTGATGCGGTCGGCGCCTGCAGTGAGGCCCGGCATCTCGTAGGAGAGGTCTGTGATCGTGAGGTCGAAGAAGCCGCCCTCGATCGAGCCCGCCTTGAGGCCGGGCACGAGGGGAAGGGCCGTGCGAAGCAGCGTCTGCTGGCCCGACGGCGTGGCGACGAGCCATGCGAGGCCCGCGGCCGTCAGCACGAGAACGCCGCCGGCGCTGAGAAGAACTTTGGCCGAACGTCTCATAGTTCAGCTCCGAGACCGATGTAGAACTGGAGACCGTCGTCCTCGCCGGCGTCTGCGGCGACGGGTTTGGCGACGTCAAGCTTGACGGGACCCACGGGGGAGTTCCAGCGGATGCCGACGCCGGCGCCACGCTTCCAGTCGAAGCTCGCGAAGCTGTTGCTGGCTTCGCCCACGTCGAAGAAGACGGCCGTCCACCACTTGCCCGTGAGGTTGTACTGATATTCGATGCTGCCCGTCACCATGCAGGATGCGCCCGTGAGGCGTCCCTCGCTGTCGCGCGGCGAGATGGACTCGTACTTGTAGCCGCGCACGGAGCGGTCGCCGCCCGCGAAGAATCGCAGGTCGGGCGGGACTTCGTCGAAGTCGTTCGTCTTGATCTTGCCCGCGCTGCCGCGCACGACGAAGCGGTGTCCGCGCCAGGGCGTGCGGATGAGCGTGCCGTGGGCCTGCATGATGATGAAGTCGACGTCGCTGCCGAGATAATGGGTGCCCGTGTCGATGCTGTAGCGCTGGGTGTCGCCCCAGTAGGGCATCATGCCGCCCCTGCTGCGGGTGCGCGAGAAGCTGATGCTGGGATAGACGAGCATGGTGTTGCTCGAGACGCCTGCCTGCGTGAACGAGTCGAACATCCAGTGGACGCCGATCGAGCGTTGCCAGCCCGTGGAGAACTCCCAGTTGCGCGAGAGCGCGAGCGTCATGTTGTTGGAGTCCGTGTCGTTGACGACGTCTCGCTTCATGGCGCCTTGGGCGAGCCAGTATTCCTCAAGCGGATTGGCGACGACGGGAATCTTGTAGGAGAGGTCGACGAGTTGCTCGTCCGAGGAGACCTCGGTCGAGGACGAGAGGCTGTGGCCGCGGCTGTTGATCCATGGCTTCTTCCAGCCGAACTTGGCGCGCGGGCCCGTGTCGGTGGCGTAGCCGAGACCGACTTCGAAGATATTGGCCGCGCGGGGCGTGACGTCGCAGTTCATCGGCAGCTCGGTCGTGCCCGCATCGCGCGCGGCCTGGAAGTCGGGCGCGACGACTGCGGACTTGAACCATCCCACGGAGGCGAGCTTCTGGTTGAAGTCGCCGAGCACGTCGGCGTTGTAGTAGTCGCCCTTCTTGAAGGGCGTCATGTTGCGAAGAAGCTCCTCGTCGATCTGCGAGCCCGAGAAGGTCACGTCGCCGAAACGCCAGCGCTCGCCGGTCTCGTAGTCGATGGACCAGACGGCCTCGCGAAGAGGAATGGAGACGCCGAGCTGGCTCTTGACGAATTCTGCGTCGAAGTAGCCGAGCTGCAGGGCCGCGTTCGTGAGGGAGCTCTTGAACTCCTCGTACTTGGCGTGGTTGAGCACGTCGCCCTTCTTGGGGACGCGGCGCTTCTGAAGAAAATTGAAGACGCGCTCGTCGGCGCCCGGGCCCGTGACGTGCACGTCGACGTCGGAAATGAGAACGGGCTCGCCCGGAACGACCGTGATCTCGAGACTACGCTTGTCCTTGACCGTCATGGAGACCGCGGGCTGGTAGTAGCCGAGTGCGCGCAGGGAGAGCCTGACGGCCTTGTCGACGTTCATGCGGGCGGCGGGCGTATCGGTGTAGCCTGCCTTCTCGAGTGGTTCGACCCAGGCGCGGGCGTTGGCCGCCAGATCACCGTCAAGTCCCTTGATGTCGATCCTGAGCGTGTCGGCGGCGAGCGCGGAGGCGGAGCAGAGTGAAAGCGCCAGAACGGCGGTCAATGAACGGCGCACGGCGTATATCCTTCGGAGTGATGAACACGTGCCGGACGCAGGGCCCGGCCAATTCATGAGTGTAGCCCATGTGGCGCGCCCGCAAGGCATCAGTTGCAACCTCAAACCATTTGCCTGAAATCGAATGGGGCGCAGGCGGCGACGGAGGCTTTCAGAGCAGCGTGCGGGAGATGTCGGCGGGGGTGACACGTCCGATGACGGGCGCGCATGCGCCTGTGAGGACGGTGAGGCGCAGGCTGCCGAAGGCGGCGTGCGTGGCGAGGACGGGGCGCCCCTCGGGATCGAGGACGACGGGACGGCTTTCTTCGTCGAGCGTGAGGCGCCAGCCCGAGCCACCGCGGTTGAGCTTGATTTCGGACTCCTTCATGCCCCAGGCGCGGAAGAAGGGTTCCGAGTCGCCGCTCTCGGCGCACTGGCGCACGATGGCGGAGGCGGCCTCGCCGAAGCTCATGCGGGACATGCCCTCGATGCTGCGCACGGGGCGCATCGTCTCAAGGTCGAGTCCCATGACGGGATCCTTGACGGAGGCGATGCCGAGCGCAATGCTCGTGCCCGTGTGGGCGATGCAGAGCGCGGTGCGGCGTCCGTCCTTGAGAAGATAGGGAGCGTAGGGCGGCTCCTCGACGAGTTCGGCGTCGAGAATGCGCGCGGCGGCGCTTGCGAGAATGCGGCCCCAGCGGGTCTGGCGGCGGCGCACGGGGTGGCAGAAGGCTGTGATGCGGCTGCGGGTCGCCTCGGGAAGCGTCGCGGCGAGCGACTCCTCGAGTCCGGCTGGAGCGGATTCGAAGTCAAACAGAAGCACGGCGGGGTTCGGGGTGCTGCTGAGCTTCTCGATTGGGGACATGATGAGGCGGACCGTATTGAAGATGAATGGATTCGGGACGGATCAGGAGGATTCGCCCGGGCGCTGACAGTGTACAGAAAACGCAGGCTTAGGGCGGACGGATCATCCTTATGGATGGATTTCCGAAAAGCGGGAGGCCGCAAGGCCTGCGAGGGCCCAGAGGACGATGATGAATCCGACGAAGGAGAGCGAGGTGCCCCAGCCTGCGGGGAGGAGCGCGGCGAAGACGAGGGGACCGAGGCCCGCGCCGAGGTAGCCCACGCCCTGGCTGAGCGCCGAGAGTCCGAGCATGTGGGCCGAGGAGCGCGTCTTCCTTGCCATCAGGATGAAGGCGACGGAGAGCATGGAGCCCTGAGGGGCGCCCGCAAGGATGCTGCCGAGGAAGATCCAGGGGCCGCCAAGCGTCCAGAACCAGAGGCCTGCAAGATAGGAGAGGGACATGAGGGCTTCTGAGGCCCATTCGGGACCGCAGTGCTTCATGAAGCGATCGGTGAGGATGGAGGCGGGGAGGCCCGAGACGAGATAGAGGGCGAGGGCAGCGCCTGCGGCGTCGGCGCTGACGCCCTGTGTCTGGAGATAGGGCGGGAGCCACGCGGCGACTGTATATATGAGGAGCGACTGCAGTCCCATGACGGCCGTGACGGCCCATGCGCCGGGATGGCGCCTGAGGGATGGGGCGCGAAGGAGCGTGGCGGAGGGGCCCGACGAGCGGCCGAAGGCTGCGAGCCAGAGGGCGAGGACGACGGCGCCGAAGGCGGCCCACGCGAGGAAGGCCGACTGGGTGAAGTCCGTGAGGGCCGCGAGCGGATGCGAGGTGAGTGCGCCGATCGAGCCCGAAAGGCCGACGACGCCCGTGTAGATCCCGAGGAGCGCCCCCGTCTTCGCCTCGTTCTGCGTCTTGACCACGACGGGCATGAGGACGTTGAGGGCGGCGATGCCCACGCCGATGAGAAGCGTGCCGAGAAGGAGCGCGGGATAGCTCGGCGCCGTGCGCACGAATCCGCCGGCGGCAAGCACGCCGAGAAAGACGATGACGGCGCCGTAGAGCCCGAAGCGGCGGGCTGCGTCCGGGGCGGCGAACGAGAAGAGCCCGAAGGCCGCAACCGGAAGGGCGGCCGCAAGGCCGTATTCGGAGGCGGAGAGGCCGAGCTCGGAGGTAAGGCGCCCTGCGAGCGGGCCTACGGCCGTGATCGGACCGCGCATCTCGAGCGTGGCGGCAAGAATCAGGGCGAGCACTGCAATGGGCTTGAGATGAGTCATGAAGGTGGTGGTTGTTGAAGAGGCGCGCGGGCTCCTCCGGAATGGTCCAGAAGAAGATACCTCCAAATGCGGTCGAAGTCCATGCGCGGCGAAAGATCGGGTGACGGGGAATGATGGCCTGAGGAGGTTTTCTAGGTAGTAATACGGATTTTGACGCAAATGTTTGACAAACGTGCCGGAGTCGTGTTTAATTCCAATCCTTCGCTGACGACGCCAAGTCATCAGCGAATAAATTTGACAAAGAGTTGATGAGTTGGTAAACTCTCAATTCTGTGCTCTTAGGAGCGCTGTTCTTTAAAAATCAGAATTCAACGAACCGATAAGTGTGAACATCGGCAGTTTCAGGAGTGACTTTCAAAAGCAC
>NZ_JH815518.1:218648-220904 GCF_000297775.1 Sutterella wadsworthensis 2_1_59BFAA | reverse complement strand
CTTGGTCAGAAACAAAGCTGAGCTGTGATTCATTGACTCAGAAATTCTCTTGACGACATTCAGTCAAAAAAGCTTCACGGTTATAGGATCAAGCTTCACGAGCAATTAGTAATGGTTAGCTGAGTGCCTCACAGCACTTACACACCCATCCTATCAACGTCCTGGTCTCGAACGACTCTTTAGGGAGGTCTAGCCTCCAGGAAGACTTATCTTCAGGCAAGTTTCCCGCTTAGATGCTTTCAGCGGTTATCTCTTCCCCACATAGCTACCCGGCGATGCCACTGGCGTGACAACCGGTACACCAGAGGTGAGTCCACTCCGGTCCTCTCGTACTAGGAGCAGCCCCCGTCAATCTTCCAGCGCCCACGGCAGATAGGGACAAAACTGTCTCACGACGTTTTAAACCCAGCTCACGTACCTCTTTAAATGGCGAACAGCCATACCCTTGGGACCGGCTACAGCCCCAGGATGAGATGAGCCGACATCGAGGTGCCAAACACCGCCGTCGATATGAACTCTTGGGCGGTATCAGCCTGTTATCCCCAGAGTACCTTTTATCCGTTGAGCGATGGCCCTTCCATACAGAGCCACCGGATCACTATGACCTACTTTCGTATCTGCTCGACTTGTGGGTCTCGCAGTCAAGCACGCTTTTGCCATTGCACTATCAGCACGATTTCCGACCGTACCTAGCGTACCTTCGCACTCCTCCGTTACCCTTTAGGAGGAGACCGCCCCAGTCAAACTGCCTACCATGCACGGTCCCCGGACAGGATGACTGTCCCAGGTTAGAACCTCAAACAAATCAGGGCGGTATTTCAAGGACGCCTCCGCCACAACTGGCGTTGTGGTTTCACAGGCTCCCGCCTATCCTACACAGATCGGTTCAAAGTCCAATGCAAAGCTACAGTAAAGGTTCATGGGGTCTTTCCGTCTAGCCGCGGGGAGATTGCATCATCACAAACACTTCAACTTCACTGAGTCTCAGGAGGAGACAGTGTGGCCATCGTTATGCCATTCGTGCAGGTCGGAACTTGCCCGACAAGGAATTTCGCTACCTTAGGACCGTTATAGTTACGGCCGCCGTTTACTGGGACTTCGATCAGGAGCTTGCACCCCATCAATTAATCTTCCAGCACCGGGCAGGCATCACACCCTATACGTCGACTTTCGTCTTTGCAGAGTGCTGTGTTTTTAATAAACAGTCGCAGCCACCGATTATCTGAGACCTCTTCGCGCTCGGGGTGTTTCTCCCTCCACGCTACAAAGGCACACCTTATCCCGAAGTTACGGTGTCAATTTGCCGAGTTCCTTCTCCTGAGTTCTCTCAAGCGCCTGAGCATATTCAGCTCGCCCACCAGTGTCGGTTTGCGGTACGGTCCCGCTGAACTGGAGCTTAGAGGCTTTTCCTGGAAGCACATCCAATCACTTCGCTCAAAAGAGAGCTCGATGCTTTGCCTCGGAGATTCGCTGACGGATTTGCCTGTCAGCCTCCTACGCTCGCAAACCGGGATATCCAACACCCGGATGATCTTCAATACTCCGTCCCCCCTTCGCATTCAGCGGTGGTCAAGGAATATTAACCTTGTTCCCATCAGTTACGCTTCTCAGCCTCACCTTAGGGGCCGACTCACCCTGCTCCGATGAACGTAGAGCAGGAAACCTTGGGCTTACGGCGAGCGGGCTTTTCACCCGCTTTAACGTTACTCATGTCAGCATTCGCACTTCTGATACCTCCAGCAACCCTTACGAGTCACCTTCGCAGGCTTACAGAACGCTCCCCTACCACTCACACATAAGTGTGAATCCGCGGCTTCGGTTATTGACTTAGCCCCGTTACATCTTCCGCGCAGAAAGACTCGATCAGTGAGCTATTACGCTTTCTTTGAAGGATGGCTGCTTCTAAGCCAACTTCCTGACTGTCTTAGCCTTTCCACTTCGTTTTCCACTTAGTCAATATTAGGGACCTTAGCCGGCGGTCTGGGTTGTTTCCCTCTTGAGTCCGGACGTTAGCACCCGGTGCTCTGTCTCCCGTGCTCAAACTTCCAAGTATTCGGAGTTTGCCATGGTTTGGTAAGACGCCATGTCCCCCTAGCCATAACAGTGCTCTACCCCCTGGAGTCATACACGAGGCACTACCTCAATAGTTTTCGGGGAGAACCAGCTATCTCCAGATTTGTTTAGCCTTTCACCCCTATCCACAGCTCATCCGCTAATTTTGCAACACTAGTCGGTTCGGTCCTCCAGTGTGTGTTA
>NZ_JH815518.1:11148-213648 GCF_000297775.1 Sutterella wadsworthensis 2_1_59BFAA | reverse complement strand
CGGAAAGCCTCAGCCTGCTTCCTTTTCTTGAGTCCGTCTATTCCGAATACGCCGAACGCACGCCGAACGATCTGACCATCGTCCATGAACAGCGCTTCGCACACGCGGGTGGAATGCTTTTCCATACGCTCGCCATCGACGGCACGTGCAACTACTATGAGGACGGTCGCAGATCCACGATGGAAGTCATTCCACTTGCTTCCACCGATCCCCGCGTCACGCCCATGTACAACCGTCTGATCGAGGCCGGCTTTCGACGCGACAGCACTTACCTGTACAGACTTGCCTGCAACGAATGCCGTCGGTGCATCCCGACTCGCATCGACGTTCACGCCTTCAGGCCTGACGACACAATGCGCCGCACGATGAAGCGCAATGCATCACTCGTCATGCGCGAGCTCAAGCTGGCCCCCATGACGGAGGAACAGTACGAACTCTACAAGCGCTATCAGGACTCGCGCCATCGCCGTAGCGTCATGGCGGACATGGACCGCAGCACGGTAAGCACGGTGCTCTTCTCCACGTGCTCGGACACCCGCCTCCTTGAGTTTCGGACTTCCCCTGATGCCCCTCGCCCCAACGAGCTTAAGATGGTTTGTATAATAGATTGTTTAGACAACGCACTCAGTGCCGTCTATACGTTCTTCGACCCCGATGTTCCCAAGCTGAGTCTCGGGACTTTCGGCATCCTCTCCGAAATCGAATATGCCCGTCGAAACGGCCTCAGTTACGTGTATCTGGGGTACTGGCTTCCCGGCTATCCAGGCATGGACTACAAGACGCGCTTCCAGCCGATGGACATATTCTGGGAGAACGGCTGGATGCCGGAACGAAAATTTACAGCCGACCCCAAGCTTCTCGACCCAACGTCCCTTTAGATCATCATGCTTTACTCGCTTTGCCGCCGCGTGCTGTTTTCGATGCAGCCGGAAACCGCTCACAACGTCACCATGGCCAACCTCGACTGGGCCACGCATCTCGGACTTCACAAGCTCCTGACGCACATGCCTGACGAGGATCCGGTTGAAGTGATGGGCCTGCGCTTCCCCAACACGATCGGTCTTGCCGCCGGCATGGACAAGGACGGCATCCGCGTGAACGCCTTCGGCGCCCTCGGCTTCGGCCACGTCGAAATCGGCACGATCACGCCGCTCGCCCAGCCCGGCAATCCGAAGCCCCGCTGCTTCCGCGTCATCCCGGCCAAGGGCATCATCAACCGCATGGGCTTCAACAACGAAGGCTGCGACAAGGTGATCGAAAACCTCCGCAGCGCCGACGCCTTCCGTCTGCGCGGCGGCATTCTCGGCATCAACATCGGCAAGAACGCCGTCACGCCGATCGAAAATGCGCTTTCCGACTATGAAAAGTGCCTCGACAAGGTCTACGACCACGCCGACTACATCGCCGTCAACATCTCCTCGCCCAACACGAAGAATCTTCGCCAGCTTCAGGGCGCCGACAAGTTCGACCATCTTGTTTCCGGCATCGTAACCCGCCGCCAGCAGCTCAAGGACGCCCGCAACGGCAAGCACGTGCCCATCGCTGTCAAGCTTGCCCCCGATCTTGAAAACGAAGAGATCCTGCGTTGCGTCGACACGCTCATCGAGCGCGGCATCGACGCCGTGATCGCCACCAACACGACCATCACGCGCGACCGTATTCAGGGCATGCCCAACTGCACGGAAACGGGCGGCCTTTCCGGCGCTCCGCTCCGCGAACGCTCCACTGAAGTCGTCCGCCTCATCGCCGATCACGTTCAGGGTGCTCTTCCGATCATCGCCTCCGGCGGCGTCATGACGCCTCAGGATGCCGTTGAAAAGATGGAAGCGGGCGCCAAGCTCCTCCAGCTTTACACCGGCTTCATCTATTCCGGTCCGGCCCTCATCGCCGAATGTTCCGAAGCGGTCGCCCGTTGGCGAGCCGCTCAGAAGGCCTAATCAACAAGGTCTTCCTTGAGAACAAATGGGCGCTGCGGCCTCGGACCGCAGCGCCCTTTTCTTTTTCCCTTCAATGACAGGATTTGCCATGCCCCGCGTTTTTGCCGCGCTTCTGCTGCCTCACGACGTGTGCGACGCTCTTGCCCGTGACGCCAAGGCTTTCGCCAGAATCGATCCTCTGGCCCGCTTCACCCGAAGCACCAACCTTCACCTGACGCTTGCCTTTGTGGGCGAGATTTCGACGATCGACGCCCGCAGACTCTCCGCCGCCCTCCGTCCGCTCTGTGCGCTTACGCCGCGCGACATCACGATCGGACGCATCGGTACGTTCGATCGACAGCGCATTCTCTACGCGGGCCTCTCCCCCGCCGAGAGCCTCGATCCCGTCGTCAACGAAGTCAGGAGTACCATCACCCGACTCGGCCTTCCGCTCGACGACAAGCCCTTCAGAGCCCACATCACGCTTGCCCGCGACTGGCGCCGCGGCCATCCGCCCATGACGCTTCCCGCCCGCACAGTCCCGCTCTCAGGCCCCGTTCTGATGGAAACCGTCAAGGATCCACGCACGGGCATGATCCGCTACCGTCAGGTCCTCTGAGAAACAGCCATCGAAGGGAGACTTTCCGCATTGCGGAAAGTCTCCCTTCTTTTTTAGTACAATGACGCCCTCATTCATCAACCCCGTACCACAGTCTCCCATGACAGACCATCCCATTCGCCCCGCCTTCTGGAACGTGCCCCTTTGGGGCGAAATCGGCGTCTATGTGCTCGGCTTCACCGCCGTCGCGCTCCTCATCGCAGGCATCCTACGCAATCGCCACCTGTGGCTTCGAGGCGCAGAGGATCCACACCCCGTCAAGGATAGAAGAGCCCGTCTTTTCTCCGTCATCGCCGACGTCTTCACTCAGAAGAAGATCCGCGAGACGAGCGCAGGGCGCCTACACGCAGTGCTTGCCTGGGGCTTCTTCCTTCTCTTTTGCGGCACGGCGCTCGCCACGCTCGACTGGGACGTAGGCCACTACGTCTTTGATGCTCAGTTCCTTCAGGGAGGCTTCTACCTCGCCTACAAGTTCGTGCTCGACTGCGCAGGCATCGCCGTTCTGATCGCACTCGCGCTCGGAGCCGCCCGCCGCTGGTCCAAGGAGTCGGGCCTGCCCGGTGACGCACGATTTGTCTGCGCCTATCTCTCGCTCGCGTTCATCGTGCTCACAGGCTTCCTTGTTGAAGGCATCCGTCTGGCGGCCACCCTGCCCGCCTGGTCCGTGTATTCGCCCATCGGGCATCTCGTTGCCAAGATGCTCCTCGCCTGCGGTCTGTCGGAGGCGGAACTACGTCTGCTTCACACCTGGATCTGGACGATTCACGGCATCTCATCCCTTGCCTTCATTGCAGCCGTTCCGCTTACTTATTACGCGCACGTCTACCGCACACCTGCAGGGCTCTTCACCCGTGAGGAAAAGCCCGCAGGCCTCCTTCGCAAGATCGACGACATTGAGGAGCAGGAAACGTTCGGCGTCTCCAGCTTCAGTCAGTTCACGACCCGCGAGCGAACGGCCTTCGACGCCTGCACGGAATGCGGCCGTTGCACGGCCGCCTGTCCTGCGGTCCGCGCAGGAACGCCGCTTGATCCTCGAGCCCTGATCGTTTCACTGCGTGACCGCATGCACATGGAGGAGAAGACCGAAGAAGCAGCCGCGCTTCCGTCTCTCGAGGAAACCGTCTCCCGCGACGCCCTCTGGTCCTGCACAACCTGCGGCGCCTGCTCACGCGCCTGCCCTGCCGGCATCAGTCTCCCCGAAATCATCGTCAACATGCGCCGCCATCTGGCGCTCGAAGCAGGCGACTTCCCTGAAGGCGTCGCCAATGCGCTCGAAAACACCGCCTCCGTCGGCAATCCCTGGGGACTTGATCCCTACGAACGCCTCGATTGGGCCAAGGATCTTGATGTTCCGGTCGCAGAAAGCGGTGTTCACTACGACGTCCTCTACTGGGTTGGCTGCGCCGCCAGCTACGACCGCCGCGCGCGCAAGATCGCACGCAGCATGGTGAGGATTCTCAAGGCCGCAGGGGTCAACTTCGCCGTCATGGCCGAAGAGCGCTGCCACGGCGAGTTCGCCCGCAGACTCGGCGAGGAATACCTCTACCAGACCGCTGCTCAGGAAAACATCGGAAACTTCGCCCAATATGACTTCGACCGCATCCTGACGGCCTGCCCCCACTGCTTCAATACGCTCAAGAATGAATATCCGTCCTTCGAGGACTTCCGCTGGCCCGTGGTCAGTCACTCTGTTTTCATTGACGAACTCATGAAGGCAGGCAGTCTTCCGTACGTCAAGTCCGAAGGGCTCAGTGCGGTCTACCACGATCCCTGCTACCTCGCGCGCATCAACGGCATCGTCGCAGAGCCCCGCAGCGTGCTCAACTCCGTCTGTACCGTCCTCAAGTCCCCCGCCGAATCCGGCGAGCGCACGCTCTGCTGCGGTGCGGGCGGTGGGCAGATGTGGATCGACAGGCACGGCTCCAACTCCGTCAACGTCATCCGCCTGAAGGACCTCCGCGCCTCGGGAGCAGACACCATCGCCGTATCCTGCCCGCACTGTCTCACGATGCTCGAGAGCGCCCGAGCCGTTACCCGGGATGCTGAGTCGGTCAGCATCTCCGACATCGCCGAACTCGTCGCCGCCGCGCTTCCTGAAGAGGGCGCCTCCAAATGACGGAGAGCTCCGAATCCAGACACGGCATTCAGGTGCTTGACCGAGCGAACCGTCTGCTTGCCAGACTGGAGGCCTCGTCCGAACCGCTCGCCCTGACAACGCTCGCCCGAGAAACGGGACTTTCAGCCTCGACGGTCCACCGAATTCTGGGGTCTCTCTCGGCCATGGGATTCGTCAAGCAGAATCCCGCCGGACAGTGGAGTCTTGGACTCAGGCTGTTGGAACTCGGCAACCTCGTCTACGAGCGCTTCACGGTGCGCCAGCGCGCTCTTCCGTTCATGCAGCAGCTTCACGCCGCAACAGGCATGACGGTGAATCTGGCCATTCGCGACAACGACAGGCTGCTCTACATCGAACATGTGCTTGCGCCTGAATACAAGGCCAACCAACTTCGCCGCATCGGGTCTTGGGCACCTCTGCACATCACGTCAGGCGGCAAGCTCTTTCTGGCACGCATGTCACCTGACGAAATTCGCGGCTACACGGAAAGAACAGGCCTGAAGGCAGGGACGCAGAACTCCATTCAGTCCCTCGACCACCTGCTCGTGACCCTTGCGCACGCCCGTGAAACCGGCTGGGCTTATGACCGCGAGGAGTACGAGTCAAACGTGCACTGCGTTGCCGCACCGATCTTCGGTGCCGGCGGCAGGCTGATCGCCACGATCTCGCTCGCCGCCCATCGTTCCAACGAGTTCACCCCCGAGCGGATCGCCAAGCTCTGCGGCATCGCCCAGTCGATATCCTCCGCCATGGGCGCAGGGATCGGAGAGCGCATCAAGGGAAAGGGGTACGGTGACGGCTAACCCCAATGCAATGAAAAGCCCGCCTGTCAGGGGAAGCCTGACGGCGGGCAAATTCGTTTCAGCCAAGATGAAGGCTGTCAGAACACCTCGTAGGGATGCATCGAATCGAACTGCTCGTTGATGTGATCCTCATTTTCCACAAAGGTTCGCATGGTCTGCATGTCGGCCGCACGCTGCGCGCTGTTCGGACTGTCAAGGAGCACCATGACGACGCGTCGATCGGCAAACTCACTCTGCACGACCATGCAGCGGCCGGCCGCCGTCGTAAAGCCCGTCTTCTGCACGCCGATGTTCCAGTCGGGATTGCCGATCAGGCGATTGGTCGTCACAAGCTTCAGTTGCCGGCGCCCCGCAGGAACGCTCGCGAACTGCAACGTAGACGACTCGCGAATCACCTCATGCTTGTGCGCCTCTGCGACAAGCTTCGCAAGATCACGCGCCGTGGAGTGATTTCGATTGTCCAACCCCGACGGATCCGCAAAAACGGAATCCGTCATGCCGAGACGTTCCGCCGTTTCATTCATCTTCATGACAAAGGCCTTGCGCCCGCCCGGATAGGTGCGCGCAAGCGCAGTCGCGGCCCTGTTGTCGCTCGACATCAGGGCGGCCTTGAGAACGGCTCCGCGCGTCATGCGCATGCCGCTCCTCAGCTTTGAGCGGGCGCGGCTTCGCACATAGTCCTCTCGGGAGATGCGGAGCCTTTCATTCATCTGCAGGCCGCTCTCCGCAATGACGAGCGCCGTCATGAGCTTCGTGACCGATGCGATCGGCAGCTCAACGCCGGCATTCTTGCTGAAGAGCTCCTCGCCTGTATCCTGATCGACGGCAAGCGCCACGCTGCTGCCAAGACTCAGCAGGTCGGGCGTCTGCCTGAGACCGGCGAGCGTCGCCTGAGAGGGCGCCGTCACGCGCCTGCGCGCCTGTCTGCGCGGCTTCTTGCTCGACTTCTTGACCGCATGTTTGGCCCTGCCCAGCGTCTTGCGGCTGTTCGTACGCTTGACGGAGGTGGTCTTCTTGACGGTCTTTCTGACCGACGTCTTCTTTACACCCGCCTTCACTGCCTTCTGAGTCGTCGCCGCCAGCACGGGCGTCACAACAACCGACGGGCCTGCCGCCACGAATGCGCCTAGCCCAAGTGCCAACACGATTTTCTTCAAGCTGAATTTCACGACCACCGCCCACGACCTACAGAAGGTCCGTCAAATCCCAAACAAGCCGCTGCGCCGGATGCGCCGGCGCAGTACATTTTGTTAATTTTAAAAGTTGCTGTCGGATTGCGGAACCGACGGCATCAAGAAACCCGACACCGTACGCGAGAGAAAATCGTTAGCACTTGTTTCTGCAAGACGTCGTCAAGTGTCATAGTCTCGTGATCGACATCCACACGCGCTCGAGACGCTTGACACTCACTGGCATCGGCGTTCGCAGCTGCTGGGCGAAAAGCGAGACGCGGAGCTCCTGCAACATCCATCCGAATTCATCAAGACGAGAGTCGGGCTGTCCGCGACGCGCCGCACGAGCCCTCATGAGCGGTACGGAAAGCCTCTCGATGTCCGCACGGCGGGATTCGTCGCGTACGGGATCGTCACGATAGCGGTCAAGCCTGTAGTGCACCGCCCTCAGATAGCGGGGATAGTGCGCGAGCTGAGAAAGCGGCACCGTCGTCAGAAAATCCTTTCTGAACAGATCGTTGAGCTGAGCCTCAATGTCATCCGTCAGAGCCTTCTCGCCGCTCAGACGGCGAAGCTTCAGGGGAATGCCTGCGGCCTCCGTCACAATCTCGGTGAGAAGACGCGAGATTTCACCGGCCACCAGCGTGAGGCGCCCCTTCACGTCCTCGCGTCGCTCCCTGAAGCTTGCCTCATCGTGAGGCCAGGGTTCGGCAAGCGCCGTTGCCTCGAGCGCGCAGTCGACGACGGAAGTCGACAGCGTGTCCGCGCTCTCGAAGAGTCTGGACAGTCCTGGCACCGTCTGAGCCTGCATCTGCACGCGGCCAAGATCTCGAAGCGTTCTTTCAACGAACTTCACCTGCTCGCGAAGAGCGAGCCTGAAGAGACGCAGAAGCCCCTTTCTGTGCTCTCGACGGGCCTCCAGCGGATCATCGTAGACCTCGATTGCACAGTCGGTTCCGCGATCCGTAAGCGCAGGATGACCGATCAGGGTCTGACCCCTGCGGGAAATCTCCATGAGCTCAGGAAGCTCGCCGAAGGTCCAGTCGGTGATGCCGTCCTCAAGATCCTTTGCTACAGCCGCATCCTCCTGAGCGACGTGGCGGAAAGTCTCCTGTGCCGCCTCGCCGAACTCGGCGCGCAACTGTGCAAGATTGCGCCCCATGCCGATCTGGCGACCATGCTCGTCCAGCACCTTGAAGTTCATGATGAGATGCGGCGGCAGCTGCTCGAGCTTGAAGTCTCCGACAGTGCAGGGAACGCCAGTCTGGGACCGCACGTCGTCGGCAAGCGCTTCAAGGAAGCCCTTCGCCTGCGGCTCTCCCTCCTTCGTTCGCGTGAAGAAGCCGCCCGCAAAATCGGCAATCGGCACGCAGTGGCGCCTGATCTTCTGCGGGAGCGACTTGAGCAGCGTCTGAGCCTTCTCCTTCACCATGCCCGGCACGAGCCATTCGGCGCGTACGGCGTCGAGCTGGTTGAGGGCGTAGAGCGGCACCGCAAGCGTCAGACCGTCCCGGGGACTGCCGGGCTCGAAGTGGTAGTTGAGTGCCATCGAAATACCCGCCATCTCCATCGTCTTCGGGAAATAGCGGTTGGTGACGCCTGATGCGTCATGACGCATCAGCTCGTCACGGGACATGAAGAGCGCCTTCGGATCGTCGCGGGAGGTTGCCTTGAGCCACTTCAACAGCGTCGGCGTGGAGACGACATCTGCCGGAATCCTCTCATCGTAGAAGGCGAACATCAGCTCGTCGTCCACAAGCACGTCGGGGCGGCGAGTCTTGTGCTCGAGATCCTGAATCTCCCTGACCAGCCTGGCATTGTGTGCATAGAACTCCGCACGGCCATCCCACTCGCCCTCAACGAGCGCTTGACGGATGAAGAGTTCGCGTGCGAGCTTCGGATCGTGCGGCGCAAAGCTCACCCTACGCTGCTGGTAGATCGTGAGACCGTAGAGCGTGCCGCGCTCGAATGCAACAACCTCCCCTCGGCTCTTCTCCCAATGGGGCTCGGTCCAATTCCTGCGAAGCAGATCGCCTGCAGCCGCCTCGATCCATTCGGGCTCGATGTCTGCCACGCAGCGCGCGAACATGCGGGACGTTTCGACGATTTCGGCAGCCAGAATCCAGCGACCCGCCTTCTTGGCGCGCGCCGATCCAGGCCAGATCCAGAACTTGATGCCGCGAGCGCCAAGGTAGGGAGGCACACGAAAGTCGCTTTCGACGGCCTTAGAGCCGATGTTGCCCAGAAGACCCGTCAGCAGGGCGCGGTGCACCTGCTCGAAGGTGGCGGGCGACGTGTTCCTGCGCCAGCCGAGCTCGTCGGTGAGCTGCACGAGCTGACGGCGAACATCGCGCCATTCGCGCAGGCGCCTCACCGAAAGGTAGCGCCTGTGAAGCTCGGCCTCAAGCTTGCGGTTGCTTTCCTTCTCGGCATTGGCCTTTTCATACCAGTTCCAGAGCTTGACGTAGGAAAGGAAGTCAGACTTTTCGTCCGCAAGCTTCCTGTGCGCCTCATCCGCCGCCTGCTGTGCATCGGCGGGACGCTCTCTCGGATCCTGAATGGAGAGCCCTGCGCAGATCGTCAGCAGCTCTTCAAGGCTGCCCTGTTCGGAGCCTGCAAGCAGCATGCGGCCGAGACGCGGGTCGACGGGAAGCCTAGCGAGCTCCCTGCCCACGCGCGTGAGTTCGCCTTCCTCCGTGACGGCGTTGAGCTCCTGCAGAATGGCAAAACCGTCCGCAATCGCGCGGGGCGGCGGCGTCTGAACGAACGGAAATTCGCGCACGTCGCCCAGCTTGAGCGAAATGGCGCGCAGGATGACGGCGGCAAGGTTCGAGCGCAGAATTTCGGGATCCGTAAAGGCGGGGCGGCGTGCAAAGTCATCCTCGCTGTACAGTCGGATGCAGATGCCGTCGGCCACGCGGCCGCATCGGCCGGCGCGTTGATTGGCGGAGGCCTGACTCACGGGTTCGATCTGAAGCTGCTCGACCTTGTTGCGATAGGAGTAGCGCTTGACGCGGGCAAGCCCCGTGTCCACGACGAACCTGATGCCAGGCACCGTGATGGAGGTTTCCGCCACATTGGTGGAGAGCACGATTCGCCTCGCTCCGGAGGGGCGGAACACGCGCTCCTGCTCTGCAGCCGTCAGGCGCGCAAAAAGCGGAAGAATCTCCGTTGTCGAGGGACGCGACTTGCGAAGAACGTCCGCGGCCTCGCGGATTTCGCGCTCGCCCGGCAGGAACACCAGAATGTCCCCGCGTCCCGAAGCCTCGAGTTCGCCCACCGCATCGTCAATCGCGCCGACGAGGGTCTTGTCGTCGGCCTCATCCATGTCCTCGATCGGACGATAGCGAACCTCGACGGGATAGGTGCGGCCCGAGATCGTCAGAATCGGAGCGGGACGCCCGTCGATCTCAAAATGTCGGGCAAATCGCTCGGCGTCGATCGTGGCCGAAGTGACGATCACCTTGAGGTCGCGCCGCTTCGAAAGCAGGCGCTTCAGATAGCCGAGCAGGAAGTCGATGTTGATCGATCTCTCGTGCGCTTCGTCGATGATCACCGTGTCATAGGCGCGAAGCATCGGATCATTCTGAGTCTCGGCAAGCAGAATGCCGTCCGTCATCAGCTTGATGGTGGCGCCCGGCGACATCGTGTCGGTGAAGCGCACCTTGTAGCCCACGACTTCGCCGGGCTCGGTCTTGAGCTCCTCGGCGATGCGCTTGGCGATCGAGCTCGCCGCGATGCGGCGGGGCTGAGTGTGCGCGATCATCCCGTGAACGCCGCGCCCCGCCATCATGGCGATTTTCGGCAACTGCGTCGTCTTGCCCGAGCCGGTTTCGCCGCAGACGATCACAACCCTGTTCTCGCGGATGGCCTTCGCAACCTCCTCGCCACGCTCGGAAACGGGAAGCCCCGGCATGAGCGTAAAGGGCGGGACGGGATTGCGGCGCTCTTCATAGGAAAGACGGCGCTTCGGGGCCTCGGAGGACACCGTCTTCTGACGATCAGCTCCCTCGCGCGAATGCGTGCGCCCGCTTTGCCTTGCGGTGCCTTCGGAACGCTCGTTCCTGATGCCTGCCTGCTCACCGGAAGGCCTGCGGCCTGCTCGATCCGCTTTGGCATCGTGTCGTTTTCCCTGCGCCTCCTTCGCCTTCGTGGAAGGGGACATCTGCGCATGCTTTCGCACTGCCGACGGCTCCGCCTTCGGCGCCGTCACGGGCTGTCCGCCCCGCGACTTTGCGGGGGCCGCCATGCGGAAGGATGCACCCGACGACTTCGCCGCGTCTGCGAGCGCCGCGCCGAAGCCCCCCGTTGCGCTGAAGGCCGAAGCGCTGATGCTCGCGGTGCCCGCCTCGGCCCTCCTTGTCTCGGCCGCCTTCACGACGCGAGTCTTTTTGGCCGCACGCGCCTTCTCCTCTTCAGCTCTGGCTCTGGCCTCCCTTTCACGGGTGAGAGACACGGCATCATCAACCTGGGCCTTCACCTTCTGGAAAGCCGCAAACAGCGCACGATCGGACATAGAAAATCTTCGAATAAATGGATGGAGCCTCAGAAAGAGCTCCACGTAGAATTTGACGGACTCGCGCTACAATGTACGAATGCTTCGGGCGGCTTCATGCCGTCCGCCACACATCAATCAAGGAGCAAACAGATGGCCCGCATGGTTAACTGCGTAAAACTCAAGAAGGAAGCCGAAGGGCTCGACTACCCGCCTTTTCCCGGCGCTCTCGGCGCCCGCATCTGGCGTGAGGTGAGCAAGGAGGCATGGGCCGAATGGACGCGCCTTCAGACCATGATGGTCAACGAATACGGCCTCAACCTCGCCGACCTGTCCGCCCGCCAGCATCTGATGCAGCAGTGCGAACGCTACTTCTTCGGTGATGCCGAAGGCGTTCAGGTGCCTGAGAACTTCGTGCCGCCGAAGCCCTGATCCGCGACTGCGGACAGGTCCTCGCCGAAACACGGCCCGAAAAGCCCGCACTTCCCAAGGAAGTGCGGGCTTTTTCCTTGCAGTCGAACGGTCTGTCAGCCTCGTTCGAACGTCTGCACGCCTTCCTGCGTGCCCAAAAGCAGCACGTCGGCGCCGCGGGCGGCGAAAAGGCCCACCGTGACGACGCCGGGCCAGGCATTGATCTCGGCCTCGAGCGCCTTCGGATCCTCGATGCGAAGGCCCGAGGCATCAAGAATGTGGCAGCCGTTGTCGGTGACGAAGTTACGGAGCTTCACGGTCGCGCCGAGCGCCTCGAGCTTCGCCTTCACGGCACGGGCCGCCATCGGAATGACTTCGACGGGGAGCGGGAAGGAACCGAGCACGGGCACCTTCTTCGAGGCGTCCGCAATGCAGACGAAGCGGCCGGAAATGGACGCGACGATCTTTTCGCGCGTAAGCGCGCCCCCGCCTCCCTTGATCATGGAGAAGCCCGGATCTATTTCGTCGGCACCGTCGACGTAGACGCCGATTTCGTCAACCTCGTTCATGTCGAGCACCTTGAAGCCGAGCGCTTCAAGACGCTTCGTGGAGCGCTCGCTCGAGGAGACGCAGGCGGGGATCTTTTCACGAATGCCGGGCAGCTGATCGATGAACTGATCGACGGTGGAGCCGGTTCCGACGCCGAGGATTCGGCCTTCTTCGACATAGGCGAGCGCCGCACGGGCGACCTCGCGCTTGAGTTCCTGCTGGGTAAGAGCCATGGGGGACAATTCCGGTTGGTGGTGAACGGCTCCTATTTTACCGTCCTCGCCGGCCTTTCGACGCCGGCAGCGTACTCCCTTGACCGGTTCCCGCGCCTTTTGCGCCCCTCTCTGCACTACAATGCACCCACAGCACCTTCCCAGACGAAAAACATGGCCATTGACTTCACCGACGAACAAGTCGCGTCGACCTTCCGCAAGCTGAGCGTCTCGCATGACTCGAGCGCCAACTCCCGCGTCGGCATCTACGCCTCGTGGGCCGCGCTCGTGCTCCTCGCCGCCTGCTTCTTTGTTGTCGCGGTCTTCATGATCGACGCCGACCGCCGCGCCGAAAGCGTCCGCCTCCAGCAGTCCACCGACCTCATCGTGCAGGCCGTCGAGTCCCGCCTCATGGGCACGACCGAGCTTCTGCAGAAGTCGAGCATGCGCCTCATCCACATTCCGGGCACTCCCTCGCGCACGGCAGGCGCCGAACTCGCCGCCATGGCCTTCATGCAGGACCGCCGAGAGGTGGTCGACATGGCGCTCGTGGACCGCGACCGCAAGGTGCTTCGCCACTGGGCCTCGACCTCGCAGAGCGCGCTGATGCCCGACTCGCCCGAGCGCCGCATCGACGCCTCGGCCATGTACGAACCCGTACGCTCCGTACTCACGCGCGAGGCGCCCGTCGTCACCTCTCCCTATTCCGTCAAGGATACGCGCCAGGTCTTCTTCGACCTCTTCGTGCCGACTCCTGCTGACGACCAGGTCCTCATGGCGCGCATCAACCTCTCGCGCCTCATCGCCGACGCAGCCAACAGCGTGATCGGCACGACGCCCTACATCTTCTATCTTGAGGCGGACGGCAAGCCCGTCATCGACCGCAAGCAGTTCCGCACATCCGCCCGCTCGCTCACCTATTCGACGAACATTCCGCTCCTCAACGATCCGTCGCTCAGGCTCGTGAGCCTCAGCAACGAGCATTCGCTCTTCACGACGGACAACCTGAAGTTCTGGGCCATCATCGCGCTCGCAGGCCTTCTTGCCGTCGCGCTCGGACTTCTCGTGAGCAACCAGCGCCAGCAGCACAAGGCCCACCAGAAGCTCTTTGCCGAGAACTCGCTTCGCGTGGCCATGAGCGACTCGTCCGTGGCAGGCATCCGCGTTACGGACCGCGAGGGCAGAATCCTCTTCGTCAACGAAACCTTTCAGAAGCTCGTCGGCTACCGCACGCAGGAGCTCATCGGCGTCATGCCTCCCTATCCGTACTGGGAGGACGACATCTCCGCAACGCTTCAGGACATTCTTGCGCACCCCGAGGACCGTCAGGTGCGCTCGATCGAATTCCGCGTCCGCCGCAAGGACGGCCTGCTTTTTGACGGACAGCTCAACGTCTCTCCGCTTCTCAACGAAAACCGCCGCGTGATCGGCTGGATCGGCGAGCTTTACGACATCACCGAGCAAAAGCGCGCCCGCGAACGCATGAAGGCCGCGCACGAACGCTTCACGCGCGTCGTGCAATCGATGAATTCGGCGATCTGCGTGCTAGGCGGCGATCCCGATCACCCCCGCCTTCTCTTTCGCAACACCCCCTACGAAAAGCTCTTCGGCGACTCGCCCGACGGCGCGATCCGTCTCGTGAAGCTCATCTCCGAAAAGCACTCGCTGATCGCCCGCGAAGGCGTCTACGACGCCGAGACCAACCGCTGGTTCGACGCCCGCATGCAGTGGCTCACCTGGACGGACGACACGCCCGCTCGCATGATCATCGCGACCGACATCACCAACCAACGCGAAACCGAGCTTGCGCTCGAGGCCCAGATGAAGCGCGCCGAAACGACACAGCGACTCGTCACGATGGGCGAGATGGCCAGCTCCCTCGCACACGAGCTCAACCAGCCTCTCGCCGCCATCTCGAACTACGCCTCCGGCGCCAGCATGATGTTGCAGGCAGGCAAGCTCACGCGCGAGGACACGATCGGAGCGCTCGACAAGGTGAACCGTCAGGCCCAGCGCGCAGCGGCCATCATCAAGCGCATCCGCGGCTTCGCCGCCACCAAGAAGACCGAGCCGCAGTTCACGTCGCTCACGCCCGAAAGCGTCGTCAATGAGACGATGGAGCTTGCACTCATTCAGGCGGAGAAGCTCAACGCACGCATCAACACGACCATCGAGCCGAACCTTCCCGCCATGACCGGCGACTCCGTCATGCTTGAGCAATTGCTTCTCAACCTGCTCAAGAACGCCATGGAGGCCGTGCAGCCCTGTCCCAACCACACGATCGATCTGGACGTGAGGCTCCACGAGAGCGGCAGCTTCATCCAGTTCAGGGTGGCCGACCACGGCACGGGCATTCCAGACGACGCCAAGACGATGCTCTTCGACGCCTTCTACTCGACGAAGGATGAGGGCATGGGCATGGGCCTCAACATCTGCCGCTCAATCGTCGAAGTCCACCACGGCCGAATCGTCATCTCCGACACGCCGGGTGGCGGCGCCACCTTTACGTTCACCGTACCCGTGGCTCGTGAACATCCTGATCTGATGTAGAATCAGGGTACTTTTTCTGAGGAGAGATTTCTTTCATGTTTCCCTATGACTACGGTTCCGAAGCCCCTGAAACACTGGGCACGGTCTATGTCGTCGACGATGACGACGCCGTCCGCGACTCCCTGAAGTGGCTCCTCGAGGCGAGCGACTACCGCGTCGAGCTCTACGACAGCGGCGAGAGCTTCATCGCCAAGTACGACCCGAAGGCCATTGCGGTTCTCGTGCTTGACGTGCGCATGCCGGGCATGAGTGGTCTTGAAGTGCAGGAACACCTTCTGGCCCGCAAGGCCGAGCTGCCCATCATCTTCATCACGGGCCACGGAGACGTGTCCATGGCCGTGAACGCCCTCAAGCGCGGCGCCGTCGACTTCATCGAAAAACCCTTCGAGCAGGCCGCCCTCAAGCAGCTCGTCGAGCGCATGCTCCGCGAAGCCCGTGAACGCCACATGGAGAAGGAACGCCGCAGTCTCAATGAAGCCCTGCTCGCCAAGCTCACGCCGCGCGAGCAGCAGGTTCTCGAGCGCATCATCCACGGCCGTCTCAACAAGCAGATCGCCGACGACCTCGACATCTCCATCAAGACCGTCGAAGCCCACCGAGCCTCCATCATGGACAAGACCAACTCGGGCACGGTCGCCGACCTCATGCGCGTCGTCATGGGCACGAAGCTGCTCCACTGAGCATCAATTGCCGATACACTGTGGGATGTGCGCCCGAGGATCAGCCGGAAACGGCTCCCGCGGGCGGCCTTCCCGCCATCAAGGCCTCTCCGCCTCAACGGCGCGGGAGGCCCTTTTGTTTTTTGAATTCGACAGAACATTGTCAGCTGTGGACCGGAGGTTTCTTAATGACAGCCAAGATCATTGACGGCAAGGCACTTGCCGCACGCATCCAGGACGAACTCAAGACCCGCGTCGAGGCATGCACCGAACACGGGCACCGTCCCGGACTCGCCGTCGTCCTCGTGGGCGAGGATCCCGCCAGCCAGGTCTACGTCCGCAACAAGGTCCGCGCCTGCGAGCGCACGGGCATCCGCTCTGATGAAATCCGCATGCCCGCCGAAACGACCGAAGCCGAACTCCTCGCCGTCATCGACAGACTGAACCATGACGACGCCGTGGACGGCATCCTCGTGCAGCTTCCGCTTCCGAAGCACCTCTCCTCCGAACTCGTCATCGCCGCCATCTCTCCCGAAAAGGACGTCGACGGCTTCCATGTCGTCTCCGCCGGCTCTCTCCTCACGGGTCGCACTGGTTTTCGTCCGTGTACGCCCTACGGCGTCATGAAGCTTCTTGAGGAAGCGGGGTGCGATCCCGCCGGCAAGCATGCCGTCGTGATCGGCCGCTCCAACATCGTGGGCAAGCCCCAGGCGCTGATGCTTCTCGAAAAGAACGCCTCCGTCACGATCGTGCACAGCCGCACGACAGATCTGGCCGAGCACACCCGCCGCGCCGACATTCTCGTCGCCGCCGTCGGCCGCGCCAAGATGGTCAAGGCCGACATGGTGAAGCCCGGCGCCGTCGTGATCGACGTCGGCATGAACAGGGATGAAAACGGCAAGCTCTGCGGCGACGTCGACTACGAAAACGTCCGCGAAGTCGCATCCGCCATCACTCCCGTCCCGGGCGGCGTGGGCCCCATGACGATCGCCATGCTGATGACCAACACCGTCGAGGCGGTCGAACGCCGCCTCGGTCTCTGATGACAGGGAGACGCACCGCCATGACCGAATCCGTCAATCCCCTGCTCAATGCGTCGGGCCTGATCGACTACGCCTCCGTCCGTCCCGAGCACGTGGCCCCCGCCGTCGAGACGCTCTCGAAGAATCTTGAGGAGACGCTCGCACGCGTCACGGCACCCGAAACGCCCGCCACGTGGGAGGCCGTCGCCGAACCGCTCGAAAAGGCGACACTCGCCTTCACGCGCGGCTGGGGCGTCGTCGGCCACCTGCAGAGCGTCGTCGACACGCCTGCGTTGCGAGACGCCTACAATGCCGCGCTTCCCGCCGTCACGCAGCTCTTCATCGATCTGTCTCAGAACGAGGCGCTCTTCGCCAAGTACAAGGCAATGAAGGCCTCCGACGGCTTCGCCTCTCTCCCGCCCGTCCGACGCCGCATCATCGAGCGTGAACTCCGCGACTTCCGCCTCTCGGGCGCCGAGCTGCCCGAAGCCGAGCGCGCACGCGTCAAAGTCGTCGGCGAAAGGCTCTCCATGCTGAGCCAGAAGTTCAGCGAAAACCTGCTCGACGCCACCAATGCCTGGGAGCTTGTCGTCACGGACGAGACGCGCCTTGCCGGCATTCCCGAGGATGCCAGGGCGCTCTTCGCCGCCAACGCGAAGTCCGCAGGAAAGGAAGGCTGGCGCATTACGCTTCACTTCCCGTCCTACCTGCCCGTCATGCAGTACGCGGATGACCGCTCGCTTCGCGAGACCCTCTACCGAGCCTTCTCGACCCGAGCCTCCGAATTCGACGGCGGCAAGTACGACAACACCCCGCTCATCAGTGAAATCCTCAGGCTTCGCCGTGAAGAGGCGGCTCTTCTGGGCTTTGCCGACTATGCGGAGTCGTCGCTTGCCACCAAGATGGCCGATACCCCTGCCGAAGTCATCGCCTTTCTTCGTGATCTCGCCTCCCGCGCCAAGCCCTTTGCCGAAAAGGACATGGCGGCCCTTCGTGCCTTTGCTGCTGATGAGCTCGACATCGCCGACATGCAGCCGTGGGATCAGGCCTATGCTTCCGAAAAGCTGCGTCAGGCCCGCTACAGCTACTCCGATCAGGAGGTAAAGCAGTACTTCACCGAACCGACGGTCTTCTCAGGACTCTTCAAGCTTGCGGAAACGCTCTACGGCATCCGCATCCGTCCCGCCACGGCCAGCGTCTGGCACTCCGACGTCAAGTACTTTGAAGTCTGTCGCGACGACGAGGTCATCGCATCCTTCTACGCCGACCTCTATGCGCGAGAAGGCAAGCGCTCCGGCGCTTGGATGGACGCCGACCGCACGCGCTGCGTCATGGACGGCGTCCTGCAGACGCCGGTCGCCTATCTCGTCTGCAACTTTGCCCAGGGCGTCAACGGCCGCCCCGCCACGCTCACGCATGACGACGTGACGACGCTCTTCCACGAATTCGGCCACTGCCTCCACCATCTCCTCACGGATCAGACAGAGGTCGCCGTCTCGGGCATCAGCGGCGTTGAATGGGACGCCGTCGAACTTCCGAGCCAGTTCATGGAGAACTTTGCCTGGGAGTGGGACGTTGTCAAGGGACTTGCGAAGCATGTCGAGACGGGCGAGTCCATTCCCGAGTCACTTTTTGAAAAGATGCTCGCCGCCAAGAACTTCCAGTCCGGTATGGCATGCGTGCGACAGGTCGAGTTTGCACTCTTCGACATGCTCCTGCACACGAGCTTCAATCCCGACACGGATGACGTTCAGGACCTTCTGCAGGACGTGCGCCGAGAGGTTGCCGTGAGCTTCCCGCCCGACTACAACCGCTTCCCGCAGAGCTTCTCCCACATCTTTGCCGGCGGCTATGCCGCAGGCTACTACAGCTACAAGTGGGCCGAAGTCCTCTCCGCCGACGCGTTCTCCGCCTTTGAGGAGACGGGCGTGCTCAATCCCGAGACCGGCGCACGCTTCCGAAGGGAAATCCTCGGACGCGGCTCCAGCCGCGATGCGATGGAAAACTTCATCGCCTTCCGCGGCCGCCGTCCGGAAATCGACGCCCTGCTGCGCCACAGCGGCATGACCGTCAACTGACCGACGCCGAAACGGCCCCTTCTTCCAAACGGCGGAGGGGCCGCCGTTTTTTCCCATCTTCATCCAGAAAAGGTGCCCCTTGTCCAACATCACGCTAGCCAGCTGGAACGTCAACTCCCTGAAGGTCCGCCTTCCCCAGTTGCTCGACTGGCTGAAGACCTCAGGCGTCGACGCGGTCGTCCTGCAGGAGACGAAGCTCACCGACGACCTATTCCCCGCCGAATCCATCAGAGAGGCGGGCTATGACGTCGTCTTCACAGGCCAGAAAACCTACAACGGAGTTGCGCTCCTTTCGAAACGCGATGTTTTCCTGCCTCCCGAGGATGTGCTTCTCGGACTTCCCGACTTTCCCGACGACCACAAGCGCTTCGTGGCCGCCACACTTGTAACGCGACGCGAGGAGAAAGCGATCAGGTTCATCGGCGGCTACTTCCCGAACGGCATGACGCCCGGAAGCTGGAAGTACCTCTACAAGCTCGACTGGATCGCCGCCTTGACGAGGCATCTCAAGGACACGCTGACGCAATGCCCCGACCTCGTCCTTGGCGGCGACTTCAACATCGCCCCTGAAAACGCCGACGTATGGAACCCTGCCGAGCGCAAGGACGACATTCTCGTGAGCGCTCCCGAGCGCGCCGCATTCAGGGAACTGTTGAAGCTGGGGCTTTCCGACAGCTTCAGGCTCGTCTCTCAGGAATCCGCCCGCTATTCATGGTGGGATTACCGCATGAAAGGCTTTGAAAACAACCACGGACTTCGCATCGACCATCTTCTGGTCTCCGAAGCCCTGAAGGAGCGCGTCAAAGCCGCAGACATCGATACGGGGCCGCGTGGCAACCTGCAACCCTCCGACCATGCTCCCGCAACTGTGACGCTCGAGCTTTGATCAGCCGCTCAGCGGCGTGCCGCATTGTCGGCATGCCGCAGAGTGTCGGTCCAGCGTGCGAATTCGGCCAGCGCTCCCTCGCCGTCAGGATGCACCTCCAGCCATGCCACACCCCAGGCGGCGAGGTCCGCGGCATCGTACGTTTCAAAGGGAATCCCCGCCGCTTCATCAGGCTTCCTTGTCGGAATTCCCGTCAGGGCATCCGAAAGTCCTTCAACGCCATTCACCTCATCCACCGCCACGCGCACGCCGTCTCTGCCGAAGAGCACCTCAAGCCCGAAGGGCTCGGAACTTTCGGGATCATGCACCAACAGCTCCACCTTCTCCGTCCAAAGCTGACGGTCTCGAACACGTCGCCATATCCAGAAGAGAGGCCAGAGCACAAACGCCAGCCAGAAGGGAGCAGTCAGCAGAGCAGCCATGCCCAGCCCTCCAAGCCCCTCGGTTCCTGTCGTCCCCTCCATCGTGAATGCAGTGCCGAGCATGCCCCATATTGCCCACACCATCCAGGCGCGCCCTGCCCTTGTTCCTGACATTCGGCAGCGAAGCACCTTCCTCCAATCGTTCATGATCCTCCTCGACAGTTGACCAACCCGGCCCTCACCTGCTTTCGTGCATGCCGGCCGTCCTGCGCATCATACCGACACGCGTGCAGACCGTTCATCGCAACACGCGCAAACCAGCCTCACTCCTCGATTCCCAGTTCCTGAATCTTTCGCGTGATGGTGTTGCGACCAAGCCCCAGACGCTGTGCGGCTTCGATCCTGCGACCGTTCAGCACGTTGAGCGCCGTTCGAATGACCGTTCTCTCGAAGTCGGGAAAGAGTTCGATCCATATGCCGCTCTCTCCTGCCGCAAGCTTCGCCGACACGAGCTCCTCCAGAAGAGCCGTCCAGTCGCCAGAGGCTCCTTCCGAAGAAGAGCCGGCCGTCCTTGCAGGTGCATTCTCGGACGCCTCCCTGAATTCCTCGGGAAGGTCCTCGACACGGACCTCGACGGCGGGCGCCATCACGAGAAGCCATCGGCAGAGATTCTCAAGCTGTCGGACATTGCCGGGAAAGCGAAATGCCTCCAGCCGCGCAAGTGCCTCCGGCGTCAGGCGCTTCGCCTCCACTCCAAGCGCGCGTGCCTCGGTGCGCAGGAAGTGTTCGGCCAGGGGCGCAATGTCCTCTGGACGTTCGCGCAACGGCGGCAGACGCAGCCGAATCACGTTCAGACGATGATAGAGATCCTCTCGAAAGAGGCCGTCCTTTACACGTTGCTCCAGATTCTGATTGGTGGCGGCGATAATGCGGACATCCGCCTTGATCGGCTGATGACCACCCACGCGATAGAAGAAGCCGTTGCTCAGAACGCGCAGAAGCCTGGTCTGCAGTTCCATCGGCATGTCGCCGATTTCATCGAGAAAGAGCGTGCCGCCCCTCGCCTGCTCAAAACGACCAAGGCGCTGTGCGGTAGCCCCCGTGAACGCTCCCTTTTCATGGCCGAAAAGCTCGCTCTCCAACAGATCACGCGGAATGGCCGCCATATTGATGGCGATGTAGGGCTTCGCCGCCCTCTGGCTGTGACGCCAGATGGCCCGGGCCACGACCTCCTTGCCCGCCCCGGACTCACCTGTCAACAGCACCGTCACAAGGCTGTGGGAAAGACGCCCGATCGCGCGAAAGACCTCCTGCATCGCAGGCGCCTGACCGATGAGGTCGGGAACGGACTGCGACTCAGACTCTTCCGATGCAGGCTGCTCCGCCTCCGCTTCTACGGCTGGCGTCATGTTCTGAGCCTCCTTCATGGCGCGCTCGATGAGCTCGACCGCCTTCGTGATGTCGAAGGGCTTTGCCAGATACTCGAAGGCCCCGCCCTGAAAGGCCGAGACGGCGCTCTCAAGATCCGAATAGGCCGTCATGATGATGACGGGGAGGTTAGGCATTCTGGCCTTGACACGAGCCAGCAGATCCACCCCCGACACTCCCGGCATGCGGATGTCGCTCACGAGCACCATGGGCGCAGAGTCTTCAAGCGCCTTCAGTACGGACTCCGCCTCCTCGAAAAGCCTGCATTCGATGCCCGCCTTGGAAAGCGCCCGTGAAAGTACCCACCGGATGGCAT
Organism: Sutterella wadsworthensis 2_1_59BFAA; assembly: GCF_000297775.1. GTDB lineage: Bacteria > Pseudomonadota > Gammaproteobacteria > Burkholderiales > Burkholderiaceae_F > Sutterella > Sutterella wadsworthensis_A. Next base: position 192,054 of record NZ_JH815518.1, on the reverse strand, counting down.
GATCGTCATCAACAACCCAGACAGGGGCGCTCTGTACATTCTGTTCCTTGTCACCCATAGGACTTCTCTCGCTCACTACTTGAATTCTTTCTCAGATCAGGAACCGTCAAGACTGCGAAAACGGCAGCAGCACTCGGAAGACGGTCCGCCCGGGAACGCTCTCGAGCGTGATCGTACCACCCGCCTGCCTCACGAAGGTCTGGGCCAGACTGAGTCCCAGCCCCGATCCCTCGGCCCTCCCCGTCACCAGCGGGTAGAAGATCTTCTCCTGCATGTCGACGGGAACGCCGGGGCCGTTGTCAATGATGTCGACGGCAAGCGCCATTCGGACACGCTCCGTTCCCGCCATCACGTCCCGCACGATGCGGGTCCTCAGTACAATGGCCGCCCGCTCCTCCGCACGCTCCCCGTCCATGACTTCCGCCGCGTTGCGGACGATGTTGAGAAACACCTGCGTGAGTCTGGCCCGGTCGCCTCTCACATTCGGCGCCGAAATGTCATAGTCGCGCACAAAGGAGAGTCCATCGGGGAACTCCATCGCAACCAGGCTTCTTACGTGCTCCAGCACCTCATGAACGTTGACCTCCTCGCACTGCGCCTTCTGGCGATAGGGCGCAAGGAAACGGTCTACCAAAGCCTGCAGACGATCGGCCTCTCCAATGATGACGCTCGTGCATTCCCGATCCTCCTCACGAACGAGGTCGGACTCAAGGAGCTGCGCCGCACCGCGGATGCCGCCCAGAGGATTCTTGATTTCATGCGCAAGATTTCGAAGAAGCTGCCTGTTGGCGTCCATCAGCTTGCAGTTCATCCGCTCCCTGTCCTGATGAAGCGTTTCCTCGACATCAACGATTTCAATCAGAACACCGGCGTCCCTGCAGGCGGGCCAGCCTTCGGGCAGGCACGTCAGCACGACCTGAACGCGGACGTCGTCAGGCTGAGCGCCGGGATGCGCCCTGAGCAGACGCCCAAACACGCGGGCGGACTCCACGGCCGCCCCCGACGCCAGATGCGCATACCACTCGTCACACTCCGCGAGACGGTCGCGAAAGTCCGTGCCGACAAACGTTCGCCTCGAACATCCCAGCAGCACTTCGGACGCACTGTTGCCCCAGAGCACCCTTCCCGAAGTATCGGTCAACAACACCGTGGCGGACATCATGTCGAGAATGGCAAACGGGGCCTCCGACCCTGCTGCGCTTTTCGAGTCAACCATGGACGGTTCTCCCAAACAAAAAGGCGGGCGACGGCTTGATAATCGAGCCGCCACCCGCCTGTCAGGTCTGCGTCACTCCGACGGCTGAGGTCAGAGGCTGTAGTACATGTCGAATTCGATCGGCGTCACGGCGAGGCGCCAGCGGTTGACCTCCTCCATCTTCACGGCGATGTAGGCATCGATGAAGTCGTTGGAGAAGACGCCGCCGCGGGTCAGGAACTCGCGGTCACGGTCAAGATATTCGAGCGCCTGATCAAGCGAAGAACAGACGGTCGGAATCTTGGCGTTTTCCTCAGGCGGCAGATCGTAGAGGTTCTTGTCGGCCGCTTCGCCCGGATGGATCTTGTTCTGGATGCCGTCGAGACCGGCCATCAGCAGAGCGGAGAAGGCGAGATAGGGATTGGCCGTCGGATCCGGGAAGCGAACCTCAACGCGGCGGGCCTTCGGGCTGTTGACGTGCGGAATGCGGATGGAAGCCGAACGGTTGCAGGACGAGTAGGCGAGCTTCACGGGCGCTTCAAAGCCGGGCACGAGACGACGATACGAATTGATCGACGGATTCGTGATGGCATTGAGGGCGCGGGCGTGCTTGATGACGCCGCCGATGTAGTAGAGCGCAAGCTCGGAGAGACCGGCGTAACCGTTGCCCGCAAAGAGGTTCTGGCCGTCCTTCCAGATGGACTGATGGACGTGCATGCCGGAACCGTTGTCGCCCTCGATGGGCTTGGGCATGAACGTAGCCGTCTTGCCGTAGGCGGCGGCGACGTTGTGAACCGTGTACTTGAGAATCTGCGTCCAGTCGGCGCGCTTGACGAGCGTATTGAAGCGGGTGCCGATTTCGCACTGGCCTGCGCCGCCCACTTCATGGTGATGGATTTCAACGTCAACGCCCTGCTGTTCAAGCAGCGTGCACATTTCAGAGCGCATGTCGGCAAAGGAATCGACGGGAGAGACGGGGAAGTAGCCGCCCTTGACGCGGTTATGGTAGCCGAGGTTGCCGCCTTCCGTCTTGAGACCGGTCGCCCAGGGACCTTCTTCGCTGTCGATTTCGAAGAAGCTCTTGCCCATGCGGTGTTCCCAGCGGACGCTGTCGAAGATGAAGAACTCGGGTTCGGGACCGAAGTAGGCCGTGTCACCAATGCCCGTCGACTTCAGATAGGCTTCGGCGCGCAGGCCGAGGGAACGCGGATCACGGTCATAGTCCTTGCCAGTCTTGGGTTCGTGCACGTTGCACTGGAGAATGAGGGTGTTGACCTCGCGGAACGGGTCCATGCGGGCGCTGTCGGGATCCGGCATCAGAAGCATGTCGGAGGCTTCAATACCGCGCCAGCCGATAAAGGACGAGCCGTCAAAGGGCTGTCCAAGCTCGAACACGTCCTCGTCAATGCAGTCGGCGGGAACCGTCACGTGCATTTCCTTGCCGAGCGTGTCCGTGAGGCGAAGGTCCACGAACTTGACATCGTTGTCCTTGATCATCTGCAGAACATCAGAAGCGGACGTCATTTGATTTTTCTCCTAGAGATTAGCCGGTAAGGCGATCCATGCGCCTGACCTGTGAGGAATTGTCTGCCGAAGGGGGCGCCCCCCGACGGTCGTACTCCAATACAAGCAAAAGGCGTGCCAAAACCCGAAGACTGCACTCTCACGCGCGTTTTCCCGATTCTGACGCCTGTGCCGATGCCTGCGCCCAGAAGGCTTCACCCCTGCACTGCGCTGAACGCACCGACTTGGTTGCGAACGCTTTATTATCGCACCAAATCAGTGCATTTCAACACCTCAGGAGCGCCTTCTTCGAGTGCGTGCGGGTTGCGCCATCCGTCAGAGAAAGGCTTCCTGCAGATCCGAAAGAAAGGCCCGCCCTCTGGCTGTCGGACGAATCACCGACTTATCCGCCGTCAGCAGTCCCTGCACACGCAAATCGGAAAGTATCGGCTCAACGACCTTGAGCGAAAGCCCAGTGCGAGCCTCAAAAAGTTCCGCAGGCACGCCTTCCGTGAGTCTCAGGGTGTTGAGCATGAATTCGAAGGGAAGGTCCTCAGACTCGACGACCCTGCGTTCGGCAATGCCGCTTCCCGTTTCAGAAACCGAAGCCATGTACTTGCGGGGGGATGCGTGCCGCACCTCACGAACAACTCCGCCCTGCGTCGTAACCTTTCCATGCGCGCCCGCTCCCGCAGCGAGATAGTCGCCGAAGGTCCAGTAATTGAGGTTGTGGCGGCAGCGGCGCCCGGGTCCGGCATAGCCCGATACCTCGTAGTGCTCGAAGCCCGCTTCTTCGAGCGAGCGAATCACCAGATCAGACATGTCCGCACAGAGGTCATCGTCAGGAAGGCCCTCCGGGACGCGCTTGGCGAACGCGGTACCGGGTTCAATCGTGAGCTGATAGAACGAAAGGTGCGTGGCTCCGGTAGCAACCGCCGTCTCCACCTCCCTCGCCACCTCCTCGAGTGTTTCGCCAGGCAGCGCGAACATCAGATCAAGGTTGAAGTTTCCGAACACCTCACCCGCATGCGAGGCCGCGCGCAGAGCCTCATCTGCGATGTGAATTCTTCCGAGCTTCCGAAGCTTTTCGTTCATGAAGCTCTGCACGCCGACGGAAACTCGGTTGACGCCTGCATCGCGGAAAGCCCTGAAGCGCCCCTCGTCCACTGTGCCGGGGTTGGCCTCAAGCGTAATCTCACAGTCGGATGTGAACCCGAACAGTCCGTCGGCCCCTTCAAGGAGTCTGGCCACGGCATCACCGCTCATCAGGCTCGGCGTGCCGCCGCCAATGAAGACCGTTTCGATTCGACGTCCGCCTGCGACGGAAAGCCATCCCTCCAGATCCTTCAATACCATGTCGACATATTCCCTTTCAGCCAAATCGGCAGGCGCGGCATGGGAGTTGAAGTCACAGTAGGGACACTTGCGCACGCACCAGGGCCAGTGCAGATAAAGCGACAGCGGAATATTCGCAACCGCTTCAGCCGTCCACGAAGATTGAGCGCTCATCACCAGCCCCAGGCCTCGCGAAGCAGCTTGTGCATCTGCACAAGGGCCTTGCCGCGATGGCTCACGCGGTTCTTTTCCTCAGCCGTGAGCTCTGCGGCCGTTCGACCGTACTCTGGAACGAAAAAGTGTGGATCGTAGCCGAAGCCGCCCTCACCCGCAGGCTCGTCACAGATTTCGCCGTACCAGCGGCCGACGGCCACGAGCGGCTCGGGATCGTCGGGCGTGCGCACGGCCGTCAGCACGCAGGTGTAGTGCGCCCTCCTGTCGTCCTTGCCCTGCAGTCTCTCGACCAGAAGACGGTTGTTGGCCTCATCATTGCTCAGCTCTCCCGCAAAGCGGGCCGACAAAACGCCGGGCATGCCGTTCAAGGCATTGACGCAGACGCCCGAATCGTCCGCCATGGCGGGGCGTCCCGTCATCTTCGACGCATGACGAGCCTTGGCGAGACAATTCTCAATGAAGGTGCCGAAGGGCTCCGGACAGGCTTCGACACCAAGCGCGCCCTGATTGATCACATCGACGCCGAACTCGGCGAACATCGCCTGAAACTCACGAAGTTTTCCCTTGTTGTTGGAAGCAAGCACCAGAGACTTTTCCATCCCCATCTCCCCTTACTCAACCTTACTCAAACGCAGCACGCTGCAGCGCCATGATTTCCAGATTGCCCTTTTCGGCAAGACGCAGCAGTTCGTCAAGCTCTGCACGACTGAAGACCGCGCCTTCCGCCGTCCCCTGAATTTCGACGAAGCGCCCCTCGCCCGTCATCACGACGTTCATGTCGGTGTCGCTGCCGCTGTCCTCAACATAGTTGAGATCGAGGACGGGACGACCGTCAACAATGCCCGCCGACACGGCGCTCACCTGAGTGAGGATCGGGTCCTCCGTGATCTGCCCCTTTTCAAGCATGCCGTTGACGGCATCCCTCAACGCAACCCAAGCGCCTGAAATCGAGGCGCAACGCGTGCCGCCGTCGGCCTGCAGAACGTCGCAGTCGATCTGGATCGTAAATTCACCGAGCTTCCTTCGGTCGACCGCAGCGCGAAGGCTTCGTCCGATCAGACGCTGGATTTCCTGCGTGCGGCCTGACTGCTTGCCCTTGACGGCCTCGCGATCGCAACGCGTGCCCGTGGACCTCGGAAGCAGACCGTACTCGGCCGTCACCCAGCCCTCACCCTTGCCCGTCAGGAAGCGGGGCACGCCCGGCGTCACGGTCGCCGTGCAGAGCACGCGGGTGTCACCTGCCGAAACAAGCACGCTGCCTTCCGCGTATTTCGTAAAACCACGACGGAAGCTGAGCGGGCGCAACTCATCATCTCTTCTCTCTCTCATCATTATCTCTTCACTTATACAAGTCATCAACTTTATCAATTAAAGCACAAAGGGCTTTTCAAAAACTTTCACTCCAAACACCTTCAGATAATAAGTCCCCCTATCAGACGACACGTCCAACTTCAGAAAAACAATCGGCCCAATTCGAATAAATTTTCGATAACATCCCCAATAAAAGACACAACCAAATCGTCTAAAAGCATAAGCATCAAAGGCAGAATCACGAATAAAAACAGAAAAGGCCACATCCTTGCTACTAGCAAACTCACAAGCATCATCAATTACCTTCCTATAATCAGAAAGCGCCTTACCTCTTCCCTTTTCCGTCTCCCTAATCTTCCCCATAATTGACGAAGCACGTATTCTATAGTGATAAACAAAATCATTAACAACACTAACCCTTGGTCTACACGCGATACACTTCAGATGAAATCCATTATCTTCATGACGCACATTTTGAGTAATAAACTTAAGTTTATTACTCAATAAAAATTCCATTCTAAAAAGCTTACCCCAAGCAACACAAGGTATTTTGCTCACCATCATCAGCAAATTCCCTGCTCTCACCTCCACTTCTTTCGGAAGAGCCAACCATAAATTCACGGATTCCGTAACAATTCTCGTATTCTTCGTATCATCATCCGAGAATGCCAACCCCTGACCAACAACAATATCTGGCTCACCCACCTTTGCACTACGAACAAATTTCTCAATTGCATCAATACTCAACCAATCGTCAGAATCCAAGAAGAAAACATAGTCTCCTGACACATGTTCCAACCCTGTGTTTCTTGCCTCAGCCAACCCCTTATTTTTATCATGCTCAATGATTTTTATCCTACAATCCTTGACTGCGAATGACCTGACAACATCCATAGATCTGTCATTGCCAACATCATCAACGCAAATAATCTCTAGGTTTTCATAAGTTTGAGAACACACAGACTGAAGACATTCTTCAATATAACTTTCGACGTTATAAACAGGAACTACTATAGAAACCAACGGCCCGCTCATCTTACCTCCCAAGTTACCGCAACGATCCTTCACGCTTAGAGTCAGCCATCCTCAGGGACAGTGCTCTCCCCCCTTTATACCCGCAGTCTCTTTCTCCGTCAAAAAGTTTGGGGAATGATGGCATACAATATTCTCTCCGCCGCATCTCAATCTAGATCCAATGCGGCCGCAACCAAACACTACAGGACTCAAACCATGACCGTTGCCAGCATGACCGGCTATGCCGTCGCGTCGGGCCCCACGCCGCTCGGAACCGTGACCCTCGAGTGCCGTTCCGTCAACTCCCGATTCCTTGACCTTACGCTCCGACTCAACGAGGACCTTCGCTTTGCCGATCCTCTGATCCGCGAGACCATCCAGAAGCGCATTGCTCGCGGCAAGGTGGAAATCCGAGGCTACATCACCCCGGATGAAAACGCCGTGCCCGCCCGCATCAACGCTTCCGTCCTGAACCGCATCGTCGAACTGCAGCAAACCGTTCTCGATGCCGTGCCCAACGCCCGTGAACTCTCCGTATCGGATCTCCTCTCGATGCCCGGCGTCATGGTGAACGACCGCATCGATCAGGACGCCGTCTCAAGCGCCGTGCTTGCCGTGCTCAACAACGCGCTCGACGCCTTCACCGCCTCCCGAGCCCGCGAAGGCGAGGCGCTCGCCAGCGTGCTCCTCAACAACTGCCAGCAGATTGAAGAAGTCGTAACCGAAGTCAAGGGCCGCATGCCCGAAATCCTCGCCCACATCGAGGGCAAGCTCAAGGAACGCCTTGAAAACGCCCTCTGCACAGCACTTACCGAAACGAGCACGCTCACCCGCGAGGAAGTGAGCGACCGCATCCGTCAGGAAGTGACGCTCTACGCCATGCGCATGGACGTCGAGGAGGAAATCAACCGACTCTACACGCACGTGACCGAAGTCCGACGCATTCTGAATAAGGGCGGCGCCGTCGGCCGCCGACTTGACTTCGTCGTGCAGGAAATGAACCGCGAGGCCAACACCCTCGGCTCCAAGGCCGCCGCCATTGAAATGACGAACGCCTCTCTGGCGCTGAAGGTCGTCATCGAGCAGATGCGCGAGCAGATCCAGAACCTCGAATAACCGTTCCGTTGCGAGACAGCTTAAAAAAATCACGGGGAGACGGCGCCACAGAGGGCGCCGTCTCCCTTAAAATATTGACCTTTCATTTTTTCCGACCTGCCTTCGGGCGGGTCTCCGACGGCGCGCGCCGCATCACACGCGCCGTCAGCCATTGATGGAGAACACGAATGTCCAGTGAATCCGCTGCCCGTCCGCTGCACGCAGGCAGGCTGTTTCTCGTGACGGCGCCCTCCGGCGCCGGCAAGTCGTCGCTCGTCAACGCACTTCTCAAGCTCGAGCCTACGCTCAAGCTCTCCATCTCGCACACGACCCGCCAGCCCCGTCCGGGCGAAGTCAACGGCCGCGAATACCACTTCGTGAGCGAACACGAGTTCCTCGCCATGCGCGACCGCGGCGAATTCCTCGAGTCCGCCCTTGTCCACGGCAACTACTACGGCACGAGCCGCATCTGGATCGAAGGCCAGATGGCCCAGGGCAACGACGTTCTTCTCGAGATCGACTGGCAGGGCGCCCGTCAGGTCCGTGAACGCTTCGACGGCACGGTCGGCATCTTCATCCTGCCGCCCTCCATCGAGGCTCTCGAATGGCGCCTTCACCACCGCGGCACGGATTCCGAACAGACGATCACGCGCCGTCTGCTCGGCGCTGGTGCCGAAATGTCGCATGCGCCCGAATTCGAGTACGTTATAATCAATGAAGATTTTGAAACGGCGCTTTCCCAGATGCAGGCCGTGGTTGTTGCAAGCCGCCTCGCCTTCGGTCAGCAGGCCGTCCGCCACCGCGAACAGTTCGCCTCGCTCGGCATTCCGCTCTGACCCTCACGTCAAACCGCCGATTTTTCGTTTTTCCCATCTATCCAGCAAACAAAATGGCCCGTATTACTGTTGAAGACTGCCTGAAGAAGATCCCGAACCGCTTCCAGATGGTTCTCGTGGCTGCCTACCGCGCCCGTCATCTGACGCAGGGCTACGCCCCGAAGGTTGAAGCCAAGGACAAGCCCGCCGTCGTTGCCCTGCGCGAGATTGCCAAGGGCGAGGTCGGACTCGAAATGTTGAAGCGCGTGCCGTAAACTGTCAGTTACGCACCAAGCTTTCATCAGGTCAGGCACGTTTTGCCGCGAAAGCGGGCGAAACGCCTGGCCTTTTTGCATTCAGGGCGGTCGATAGTGCGAAGCGACGAGAGGCGAAAGAAACTCCCGCAGCGACTGAAGCCCTCCTCATCAATACGGAATCCCTGCCGTTATGACAGCCGAGCAAATTCAATATCCTGACGACCTCTACGCTACGAGCGAGGACGGCAAAACGCAGGCCCCTCAGCCCATTCCTTCAACGCGCAAGGCAGCCTCCGTCAAGTCTGCCGTCAAGGCTCCCGTGACCGCCGTGGCGCCTGCCGCCATGCCTGAGGCCGACCTGCCGCTCTTCACGCCCAAGGCGCCTGCGGCCACCGCCACCGCCTCCGCGCTCGTCGAGCTCTGCCGACAGTACCTCGCCACGCCTGACGTCGAAAAGATCCGCGAGGCCTACCGCTACGCCGACGCCGCCCATCTCGGACAGTTTCGAAAGTCCGGCGAACCCTACATCACCCACCCGATCGCCGTCGCCTCCATTCTCGCTTCCTGGCGCATGGACGCTCCGACCATTCAGGCGGGCCTCATGCACGACGTCCTTGAGGACACGGGCACGAGCAAGCAAGAGATGGCGGAAAAATTCGGCATCGAGGTCGCCGAACTCGTCGACGGCGTGAGCAAGCTCGACAAGCTCCGCTTCTCCTCCGCTGCCGCGGCACAGGCCGAAAGCTTCCGCAAGATGCTCCTCGCGATGTCCCGCGACCTTCGCGTCGTCATCGTCAAGCTCGCAGACCGCGTGCACAACATGCGCACGCTCGGCGTCATGCGCCCCGAAAAGTGCGCCCGCATCGCCAACGAGACGCTCGACATCTACGTGCCGATCGCCCACCAGCTCGGCATGAACAACGTCTTCCGCGAGCTGCAGGAGCTGAGCTTCGCAAACCGATATCCGCTTCGCTACAAGGTGCTCTACGAGAACGTGCTTTTAATGCGCAACAACCGCCGCGCCGTTCTCGAACGCATTCTCAACGAAACCAAGGCCTTCCTGCCCAAGCAGGGCATCCGCGCACGCATCATCGGGCGCGACAAGACGATCTACGGCATCTACAACAAGATGCGCGAGAACCACCAATCGTTCTCGGACGCCCTCGACATCTACGGCTTCCGCGTCATCGTGCGCTCGGTCGACGACTGCTACCTTGCGCTCGGCGCCCTGCACCGACTCTACAAGCCCATCCACCGCCGCTTCAAGGACTTCATCGCCATTCCGAAGCTCAACGGTTACCAGAGCCTGCACACGACCGTGATCGGCCCCTACGGTACTCCCGTCGAATTCCAGATCCGCACCGAGCAGATGCATCAGGTCGCCGAAAACGGCATCCTCACGCAGTGGATGTTCAAGAACGACTTTGACTCGAGCGACATCCAGTCCCGCACCGCCGCCTGGCTCCAGAGCCTGATGGAAATTCAGCGCACAAGTCAGGACAGCAGCGAGTTCATCGAGAACATCAAGGTCGACCTCTTCCCCAACAGACTCTACGCCTTCACGCCGAAGGGCCAGATCATCTCCCTGCCCAGAGGCAGCACCCCCGTCGACTTCGCGTACCAGATCCACACGGACGTGGGCAACCACACGAACGGCTGTCGCATCAACGGCGAGGACCGTCCGCTCTCCGCTCAGCTTCACAACGGCGACATGGTGGAGATCATCACGTCTCCCGACGCCAGCCCGAGCCCCGAATGGCTTGACTTCATCCACTCCGGTCGCGCCCGAGCCGAAATTCGCCAGTATTTGCGCAACTGCCGCTTTGACGAGGCCGCAAGCCTCGGCCGCGACGTACTCGAACGTCTGGCTCAGGGCAACCACCTGTCTCTCGACGCCATTCCCGACACCGTCTGGCAGAAGGTCCAGAACGAACTGAGCGTCGAAAGCAGGGAGGCCCTTTATGCCTCCATCGGCCTCGGCAAGGACCTGCCCGCCACCGTCATTCACCGCCTCGTTCGCCTGATGCACGACACGGAAAAAGAGGCCTTCGCCACCACTGCACTGCCTGAGATCGTCATCCGTGGCAATGAAGGCGTCGCCGTCGAGCTCTCGAAGTGCTGTCACCCGATCCCCGGCGACAAGATCGTGGGCTTCAGCCGCGCCGGTCACGGCCTCGTCATCCACCGCGCGGACTGCCCGCACGTCGAGCGCGGCCGCAAGGCCGAACCGTCACGCTGGGTAGACGTCCAGTGGGCGCCCGATCAGCGCAACGCCAACTTCGCCGTACCGCTCGAAATCCGCGTCGAAGATCCTCACGCTTCGATCGCTCAGGTTGCGACAAGCGTCGCTGAAGCCAACTCCAGCATCGTCGGCATGATGATCGACGACGAGGACGCTCAGAAGTTCATCCGCATCACCATTCAGGTCCGCGACCGCGGTCATCTTATGCACGTGATGCGCACGATCCGCCAGAACGCCAACGTCGAGCAGGTCAAGCGCGTCTTCGAGGCGGGCATTCCATCGGACCGCCGCCGTCAGGCACGACGCTGACCTCCCGCGCCTCCCCATGAACCAGAAGGCCAGAGCATTGCTGCTCCGGCCTTCTGGTTCATCACCAACACGCCTCAGCGAGGCTGCCTGCTCGTATACGTCACCTCAAGAATCTCCAGCGTCTCCACGCCTGCAGGGTGCGTCACGGTTGCCGGCGTCGGCAACTTCACTTCGTCGCCCTCGCGAGCCTTGAGGAAAACGCGGGCGATCGGACTGATCCAACTCACGTCACCGTGATTGGCATCGGCCTCATCGATACCGACGATTCGGATCTTGTGCTCCTCGCCCTTCTGATCGCAGTAGAGCACTGTCGCCCCGAAGAAAATCTGGTCCGTAGGGGGACGGGAGTCGGGATCCACGACCTCGGCCGACTCGATGCGCTTGTTGAGGAAGCGAATGCGCCTGTCGATTTCACGCAGACGGCGCTTGCCGTACAGATAGTCACCGTTTTCACTTCTGTCGCCGTTGCTCGCCGCCCAGGACACGACATTGACGACCTCGGGACGCTCGACATTGACCAGATGCTCACGCTCGTCGAGAAGTCTCCTGTAGCAGGCGGGCGTCATGTAGTTCTTCGTGTTGGGCGGCAGTCCGGGAAGCCTGACCTCGTCGTCATCGTTTTCATCAGCCATGTCATCTCTCCGAAAAAGCTCCGCTCCCGAATTCCCAGCGTCACTACGCAGGCTCGAAAAGGCGGAGTGCAATGCATGCGCGAAAAAAAATCCCGCTACGGCAAAACCGTACGGGACTTCTTGAAAGGTCTTTGGTGGAGAGGAGGAGGATCGAACTCCCGACCTCTGCATTGCGAACGCAGCGCTCTCCCAGCTGAGCTACCCCCCCTTGGAACCTTTCGGATACCTATGCTTCGACGTGCGATGCACAGGCATTGCATTATGCACCGTTTCCGTCCGGCTTGGTATACCGCGAATACGGTACCCTTATTTTTTCCATCGGCCGCAACGGAGTACCACTCGATAGCCGTCAGGGTCCTCGTAAGTGGCTGTGCCTTCGTCGGCATAGAGCTGGGGAGGCGTCACCTGCTGGAAGCCCGCCTCAAAGAGCGCCTTGAGACGCTTCTGCCAATATTCGCCCTCGGAAATGCAGAAGACCAGGAAGTGCTCGGGCGTCGGTGCAGGCGGCACCACGGACTCGTCGCGACGGGCCGTGAATTCGAACTGGTAGGGCCAGTCTCGGTGACCGAGAATCACGCCGTCCCATCCCTGCTGATTGTCAAAGCGGTCGAGAACTTCAAAGCCGAGCCCGTCGACGTAGAACGACAGAATGGCTTCAAGATGGTTGGTCGGACGGGAAAGTCTGAGTTTCGGCTGTGCATCCATGAGAAGACTCCTAAAAGCTGAACTTCTTCATTATCGGACAGGGCGGATTGAAATGCCATTGACCCTAGGGATAGTTAGAATGGAATATTGTCGGCCCTACGGCCATCCCGCAGTCTTCAGGAAACACGCATGACTCCCGCTCTTCGATTTCTTTCCACCGCCATCACGACGGCCTCGCCCGATGATGCCTCGGGCTCCCTCTTCATCGCCGGCGTCTTTCTGAACGGCGGCAAGCCTCGTCTGACGCCTTCCGCCGCTAAATTTGATGAAGCACGCGGAGGCACTCTCACACGCATGATCGAATGCGGCGCCTTCGACGCCAAGGCTGGCAGCACGCTCTTCCTCGGCGAAACGGAGGCCTTCCCCAACGGCTTTGCAGTTCTCGGCCTTGGGGAGGAAAAGGACTTCTCCCGCAAAGTGTTTGCCGAATGCGCAGCCAAGGCCGCCCGCGCGTTCGCGTGGGCGGAATCCCAGGCCTACGCCGTTCAGGAATGGCTCCCCCCGAAGACGAGCGGCAAATCTTCCGCACGTCTTTTCTCCACTGCCGTCCTCAATGCGCTCACACCCCGTTTCACGCTCAAGACGGAACACGATGACGGCATCCGCACCAAGCGCATCTTCTGGATCGATGATTTGGTCACCGACAAGCTTGTGCAGGGGCTGGACGAAGGAGTTGTGACGGCAGAGGCCATGTCGATCTCCCGAGGTCTTGCGGATCTGCCGGGCAACGTCTGCACGCCCGCATATCTGGCCGAAGCCGTTCAAAACGCTGCTGCGGGCATGACGACCGTCGAAGTCGAGGTTCTTGACGAACATCAGATCGAGGAGCTCGGCATGGGAGCTTTCCTTTCCGTCGCCAAGGGAAGCACCGTTCCGCCCCGCTTCATTGCCATCCGCTACCGCGGCACCAACGCCGCCCTTCCGCCCGTCGCGTTCGTCGGCAAGGGCATCACGTTCGACACAGGCGGCATTTCGCTCAAGCCTGCCGCCAACATGGCCGACATGACCTATGACATGTCGGGGGCGGCCGTCGTGATCGGCACCGTGATGGCCGCCGCCCGTGCCAAGCTGCCCGTCAACCTTCTCGGCGTCGTGGCGGCCTGCGAGAACCTTCCTTCGGGCAGCGCCGCCAAACCGGGCGACGTCGTCACCTCCCTCTCGGGCAAGACGATCGAGATTCTCAACACCGACTGCGAGGGCCGCATGATTCTCGCAGACGCCCTGACGTGGACCGCGCGTCAGAAGCCCGAGCTCATCATCGACGCGGCCACCCTGACGGGAGCCTGCTGCGTTGCTCTCGGCGCCCCCTACAGCGGCCTCTTCACCTCCGACGATGCACTCGCGCACGACCTCATCAAGGCCGGCCGCGACTCGCTCGACGACGTCTGGCGCCTGCCCATCGGAGCCGAGTATGCCAAGCTGATGAAAACGCCCGCCGCCGACATCGCCAATCAGGCGACGGTGCGCGACGGCGGCGCCTCCAGTGCTGCGGCCTTTCTCTCCGTCTTTGCAGAGGACGTCCGCTGGGCGCATCTCGACATTGCGGCGACGGCCAACACGTCGGGCAGAGACAGGCATTCGACGGGGCGCCCCGTGCCGATGCTCATGCGCTTCCTTCTCAAGAAGATGCGCTGATCGCCGCACCTCGGGAGCTTCTCATCGGCCATAATGACAGACATGCAGAAGATCGACTTTCACTACAACGTCCCCGACCGGCTCCGCTACGCCTGTCTCGTCGCCCGAACCGTTTACCGGCGCGGGCTCACGCTTGCCGTCTGGACGGCGGACGAGCGCAGGCTCCGCGAGCTTGACTCGCTCCTCTGGCGCTTTGACGATCTGGCATTCCTGCCTCACGTGCGCGCAGGCAGTCCTCTCGCAGGCGAGACGCCCATCAGGCTTTCCAACCGTCTTGAGGAACTTGAGGGCGACGTGCTTCTGCTTCTGGACGATCAGCTTCCTCCCGAGTGGCAGGAGCGCCTCGACCGCTTCAGCCGCATCATCGACGTGGTGAGCACGAAGCCCGAGGAACTTCAGGCCTCCCGCAGCCGCTTCCGCGCGTACAAGGCCGCAGGCGTCGAGCTTGCTGCATACGACCGCCGAAGCTGAGACGACTTTTTCATTGGAGACCCATGCCCATGGAACGCAAGGAACCCGTCATCGACTCCCGTGCCGTCGACCTCACGGACCGCGTGAAGCTCACCTGGCGAGACGTCAGGACGCTGGCCGGCGAAGCGGCTGCTTCCACGCAGCCTCAGATCAGGGCGGACGAACCGCCTGCGCCAGAAGTGCTCACCGCCGAGACCGCCACATCTTCCGCCCGGCTCACGCCGGATGAGCGAGCGGCTATCACCGCACAGCTCGCTCCTGCCGTTGAAGCCGCCGTGAAGCATGCGCTGCGCGAGACGCTCGATCTGGCACTTCAGAACGCACTCGCACGCGTCAGAGGGGATGTCGAGCGCTCCGTGAACGGACTGGTCGCCGAGGCCGTTTCCCGAGAACTCGAGCGGCTTGACCTCGACAAGATCGCCCGCCGCTGATCCAGCGCACCATGGCCCGCCTGAAAAACTTCGGCGGGCTTTCTTTTCACCCCGCAATTCGTGCGACAATAACAGAATTTTCATACTGTCTGCCCAAGCGTCCCGGCTCAGGCCGAAGCTCGCCTCCTGCAGACTCCTCATCGTCCTTTTACTGGCTAACAATGACTGATACGAACACTCAGGAGCTCGCCAAGAGCTTTGATCCGGCCGCCATCGAAGCGCGTTGGTACCCGATCTGGGAGGAACGCGGCTACTTCAAGGCCGGTCTCGACCCGAAGAAGCCGAGCTTTTCCATTCAGCTTCCGCCGCCCAACATCACAGGCATTCTGCACATGGGGCATGCCTTCAATCAGACGGTCATGGATACGCTTACGCGCTATCACCGCATGGCCGGCTACAACACCGTCTGGATTCCGGGCACGGACCATGCCGGCATCGCCACGCAGATCGTCGTCGAGCGCAAGCTTGAAAAGCAGGGCATTGACTACAAGTCCCTGACGCGCGAACAGTTCATTGAAAAAGTCTGGGAATGGCAGAAGTTCTCGGGCGGCACGATTCTCAACCAGATGCGCCGCATCGGCGACAGCGTCGACTGGGACCGCACCTACTTCACGATGGACGAAAAGCTCTCCAAGGTCGTGATTGAAACCTTCGTTCGTCTTTATGAGGAGGGCCTCATCTACCGCGGCAACCGCCTCGTCAACTGGGACCCGAAGCTTCAGTCCGCCGTCTCCGACCTTGAAGTCGAAAGCGCCGAGGAAAACGGCCACATGTGGGAGATCCGCTATCCTGCCGCCGACGGCACGGAAGGCGTCGTCGTTGCCACGACCCGTCCCGAAACGCTTTTCGGCGACCAGGCCGTCGCCGTCAATCCAGAGGACGAGCGCTACACTGCGCTGGTCGGCAAGGAACTCGTCCTGCCGCTCACCGGCCGCACGATCCCCGTCATCGCCGACAGCTACGTGGACCGCGAATTCGGCTCGGGCTGCGTGAAGATCACGCCCGCCCACGACTTCAACGACTTTGAAGTCGGCCGCCGTCACAATCTCGCAATGCTCAACGTGCTGACGAAGACCGCCCGCATGAATGACAACGTGCCCGAAAAGTACCGCGGCATGGACCGCTACGAGTGCCGCAAGGCCGTGGTCGAGGACCTCAAGGCCGCAGGCCTTCTCATCGGCATCAAGGAACACCGCCACATGGTTCCTCGCGTCACACGCACGGGCGAGATCGTCGAGCCGATGCTCTCCGACCAGTGGTACATGGCTATGAGCAAACCCGCTCCCGAAGGCACCCTCTATCCGGGCAAGTCCATCGGCGAAGTCGGCCTGGAAGCCGTCGAATCCGGTGAAGTCAACATCTTCCCGAAGGAATGGCGCGGCGTCTACCGCCAGTGGCTCGAGAACATTCAGGACTGGTGCATTTCCCGCCAGCTTCTCTGGGGCCATCAGATTCCCGCCTGGTACGACGAAGCCGGCAACGTCTATGTCGCCCGTAGCGAGGAAGAGGCTCAGAAGCAGGCAGGCGAAGGCGTGAAGCTCACGCGCGACGCCGACGTGCTCGACACTTGGTTCTCCTCCGCCCTCGTCCCCTTCTCCACGCTCGGCTGGCCCGAGCCGCAGGGCAACGACCGCACGGCCTACGACCTCTACCTGCCGAGTACCGTGCTCGTCACCGGCTACGACATCATCTTCTTCTGGGTCGCTCGCATGGTCATGATGACCAAGCACTTCACGGGCCGCGTGCCGTTCCACAACGTGTACATCCACGGTCTCGTGCGCGATGCCGAAGGCAAGAAGATGTCCAAGTCCGAAGGCAACACGCTCGACCCGCTCGACATCATTCAGGGCATCGGTCTTGAAGACCTCGTGAAGAAGAACACGATGGGCCTGCGCCAGCCCGAAAAGGCCCCGCAGGTTGAAAAGAAGCTTCGCAAGAACTATCCGGAAGGCATCGCCGCCCACGGCGCGGACGCCCTCCGCTTCACGATGGCCGCCTATGCTACGCTCGGCCGCAACGTCAACTTCGACCTCAAGCGCGCCGAAGGCTACCGCAACTTCTGCACGAAGCTCTGGAACGCCACCCGCTTTGTGCTGATGAACGTCGAAGGTCAGGACTGCGGCATCGGCGCCACTGCGAATGAACCGATGACGTTCTCCTTCGTCGACCGCTGGATCCTGAGCGAGCTCGAAAAGACCGTCCGTGACGTTCGTCAGGCCTATGCCGACTATCGTCTCGACGTTGCCGCCAACGCCATCTACTCCTTCGTCTGGAACGAGTACTGCGACTGGTACCTTGAGCTCACCAAAGTCCAGCTCAAGGGCGACGAAGCGTCCTGCCGCGCCACGCGTCACACGCTCGTGACGGTGCTCGAAACGGTTCTGCGCCTCGCCCATCCGATCATTCCGTTCATCACGGAAGAACTCTGGCAGAAGGTCTCCGTCATCGCAGGCACCCGCGCCGAAGATGAGGAAACCTCCGTCATGGTGCAGGCCTACCCCACCTTTGACGAAGCCCGCCTTGATGCTGAAGCCGAAGCCCGCATGAACGCGGTCAAGGCCATGATCGATGCCGTGCGCAACCTGCGCAGCGAAATGCAACTTCCGCCCGCCAAGCGCATCCCGCTCGTCATCGCAGGTCCCGAAGCACAGTGCCTCGAAGCCGCCCCGTACATTCAGTCCCTCGCCCGCCTTGAGGCCGTCGAGCACGTTGAGGACATGACCGGTGCAAACGAAGGCTCGATCGCTCCCGTGGCCATCGTCGGAGACTTCAAGCTGATGCTCAAGGTTGAAATCGACCTCGCCGCCGAACGCGACCGTCTCACGAAGGAAGTCACCCGCCTCGAAGGCGAAGTCGCCAAGTGCGAAGCCAAACTTGGCAACGAACGCTTTGTTGCCCGCGCCCCGGCTCAGGTGGTCGAAACGGAAAAGAAGCGTCTTGCCGACTTCACCGCTCTGCTTGCCAAGGTTCGCGAACAGCTCAATCGTCTGCCGCAGGCCTGATGACACCTCGTCATTGACCACAAGAGTTTTGGCCTTTCGCGGTTTCATGGGGGGAATTCCCGCGCGGAATCGAATCGTCAAGCTGTCGTGGAATAGCGCAGGCCGTTAGGTCGAGCATATGCCGCGAAAGCAGATTGACGAGGTGATTCAGCGCAAATAGCCTGTGGTTCGGGGAAAGCAAGAGCGTTAACGCCCGCCTTTCCCTCGAGCCACGTGGCGGCGAACGCCGGGATGTCGGGGGCGGAGCCCCTGACGGCATGATTCCACTTAGCCATGCACTTACCCACTCAAAGCTGCGAAGAGCCAAACAAAAGCCTTCGAGGGAATTGAGGCTCCCTTGAAGGCTTATTAAAAATTCAGGTTAGGGGGCGTACTGTGATAAAGTTATGTGCACGTACCCTGCTCATGGTTGATCCAACAACCGTGAGCCTTTTTCGCATTCATATTAAATATGCATCAAAACGGCACTCCCCAACCCAACCACTTTTTTGATCAGCAGAGAACTGCAAAAGTAGCCGTTGTCCTCCCTGTATACAACACGGCACGCTATCTCCGGGAATGTCTCGACTCCATCCTCGCCCAGAGCTACAAGGATTTCGTCGTTTTTGCTGTAGACGACGGCTCCACCGATACTTCGGGTCAGATTCTTAATGAATATACCGCAAAGGACGAACGAATCGTTACCTTCCACAAAAAGAACGGTGGCGTGTCCTCCGCCCGAAACGTTGCGCTCGATGCTATAGAGAATGAAGGCTCATTCGATTACATCGCTTTCGTTGATAGCGATGATCTTGTTAAAGAGAACTTCCTTGAGCTGTACGTAACGCACCTATCCGCAAACTGCGCAGACTATGCTGTATGCGGCTGGGAGCCTTTTGATAAAAGGAGCCTTTTGATAAAAAAGGGCTTTTGCGGGGAGGATCACCTACCTCCGAAGGTCATAGACCGAAACGGCGCGTTTCATCACGCCTACGGCACGGGCGACTGGGATGGAATCAAAAGTAACGCCTTCTCGTATTTTCTTTCGAACCGATGCTTTTCTACGGAGAGCATCAAAGGCGAGCGCTTTGACGTATCGATGCCCAAAGGCGAAGACCAGGATTTCCTAATTCGCGCCTTGCTTCACGTCAAAAAAGGCGTCGTTATCAGTGACATCGTCTACATGTACCGCATGAGAGCATCGTCCCTTTCGCACGATAACTCGCTTTGCGTTGATTACATGGAGCTTTTCGTAGCTCTGATGAAGAAGGCAAAATTGTATCCAGAATCCGCCAGAACGGGGCTTGAGCGTCGAGCGCTTGATTGTTGGTGGCAAGCGATAAAACTCGCCATGTCGACAGGCACGTACAAAAAGAACAAAGCTAGATTCGTCAAGGCCTACAACTGCCTCAAGTCGCTCGAATACCACTCCGAATTACCGAAGAAACATCAGAAGCGCCTTCGCCTCTTTTCGCTCGGCGATCTTTTCCTAAAGCTGTACTTCTCGGTTCGATACAACATAAACAAGGATGACGAACTAAGAAACGCCTTTGAGTAATTGAAAAAGCCCGTGGAACTCCGGGCTTTTTCACATTCAGCCGCATCAATCCCTGACTGCGTAGGCAGCCGATTCGCGGTGCATCAGATATGCAAAACTACACAGTGGAGTAGGATTTAAGATCCTACATAGTTCCGTATCGCGAACAGGATAGCAGCAAACGATTGATGTGAACCGTGAAGCTGAATAACGCGTACTCCTTCTGGAATCCATTCTGAAGACGTCGCAAACAACTTGAAGCGAGGCGACAGAACTATATCGTCCTCCATGATCACCCCCCATTCACAGCCGCTTTTGACGAGCTTCTTCCAACAGGCCGTATGCGACAAAAAGCACGCTATTTCATTTGGCCACAACGCCTTTCTGAAGACAAACTTCTCGGGAGCGTCATAGGGAGCCTCCAATCGGGAAAGTTCCTCTTGAGCCAGCTTTCGTCCGTCAACAGCTGGAAGACGCTCAAAATGGAGGTCTCGAGCAACGAGCTGTTGAGAAATCGACCTCATACGCTCTGGAGATCGGTCGAGATTAATGACCAACCTGAGAATCCCATTATTTGTCACGACATCATTCCCAACCATGTGACGATCACCCACTCCAAACACTCCATAATCCAAGACTCTGAATCGCCTTTTCTTTCTTCTCACCTCTCAAAGTGAAGTAAAACAGCCTGCTTAAGCCACTACCTCAAGCTCCTTCAGAGCGTCCCAGACTTCATCTACCGTCAGTTCATTCAGGCAATCCGAATGACTGTCACGACGATTTAGGCAACCCATTCCCCCCTGACACTTGCAGTGTTTTTTGAGAAGGATGACATTGCCTCGCCGCTGTGGCACGCCGTCATTCCGAGAATCAAATGGCTTTGTCTGCCCCCTGCCCCAAGGCCCCCATGCTGTAGGATCGCTAGGTCCGAACAGCGTAACAATAGGCACCCCCGTAGACGAAGCCACATGCGTAGTACCCGTATCGGGTCCAACAAACCCCTTCGAGCGTGCTATCAGTTCCGCTGTCTGGCCAAAGCTCAATTTCCCCGCAAGAATGACAGCGTCGGCTCCCTCAGGAACAATGTCCCGAATTGCCGCCAGTTCACTTGCATTGTTTCCTCCCGTCAAAACAACCTTCACACCCGCGTCGTTCAAACGCCTGACAAGAGCACTCCAATTATTCGAAGACCAAGCCTTGTAGGCATATCGCGGCATGGGATGCACTACTACGTACGGCCTGTCAAAACAAGCCTCAGCGGGCAACTGTGCATGCGGTTGCGGCACATAAGGAGCCTTTGCGGGCTCGGCTCCTGTTGCCGTAAGAAGCGAATCAAACTGAAGGATCTTCGGTCCAGAAACCTCCTGCACATGTTTCGTGAGAAGCAGCTTTTTCCACCAGTTGCGCTTGGTGAACCCCGGCGTAAAACCGATGCGCTCCCTAGCCATGAAAAAGCCGTAGAGTCCCGGCCTGGTACCGGTTTGCGTTACAAACGCCAGGTCATAATCATTCCAATGAGCAGCCATCCACCGGAACTGCTCCCATTTATCAGGCCGCTCCGGCACAGTCAGAATCTCATCGATTGTTTCAATGCCTTCGAGCACCCCTTCAACGCTGTCAAACACAAGATACGTGATGTGTGCATCCGGCCAAAGCTCACGGATGCGTACGGACAGTGAGGCCGAAATCAGCGCATCACCGAAATAACGGAAATTGATGACCAGTATCTTCTTCATCAGTCGTCTCTCCTGACGTCTTTCAAATGAGGAAATAGTCATTGCTCATTAGAACACAAGGACGGATGCCTTTCCATGGCTGAAATCACTCAACCACCTCGAGAAGATCAGTACAAAAGCATCCGCCTCAAACTCAAACCGGGTTCTTGGGGTCCAGCCCTGTCAAGTTGTCCACACCAGACTCTTCCTCCACGGCCAGATTGTCTTCGGCGCGATTGCCTTCCCAGTAGGTCGCATTGGCAATGCCGAGCTGCTCGGGATGGAACACGGGATTGAGCCCGTCCTTAAGCTGGCGCTCGTAGTCCTTAAGCGCAATGAAGGCGGGCTTTTGCAAAAGCATGATGGCAATGAGGTTGAGCCACGCCATCGTACCGACACCCACGTCCGCCATGGTCCAGATGAGCGTGGACGAATTGATGGCGCCAAAGGCAACCGTGCCGATGAAGATCGCCTTGCAGGCCGACATGAGCACGGGCTTCCTGATGTAGCGGTTGAGATAGGCCATGTTCGTCTCGGCCATATAGTAGTAACCAAGAATCGTCGTGAAGGCAAAAAAGAAAATCGTGATGGCGATGAAGGGACCGCCCCAGCCGGGCATCAGCTGATCAATGGCCGCCTGCGTATACACAGGCCCGGCTTCGACACCCTTGAGACCTTCAAAGATCATGGAGCCGTCAGGAGCCTGCATGTTGTAGCAGCCCGTCATCAGGATCATGAAGCCAGTGGCCGAACAGACGAAAAGTGTGTCGATGTAGACCGAGAAGGCCTGCACAAGCCCCTGCTTGGCCGGGTGAGAAACAGCTGCTGCCGACGAAGCGTGCGGGCCCGTACCCTGACCTGCCTCGTTGGAATAGATGCCGCGCTTGACGCCCCAGGCAATCGCAGCACCCAGCATGCCGCCCGTCAGGGAGTCAAAACCGAAGGCACTGTTGACAATCAGCGTCATCACGGCAGGAATCTGCTCCCAGTTGACACCGACGATGATGAGCGCTACGACGATGTAGGCCTGAGCCATGAAGGGCACGACCCAGGACGTAAAGGTGGCGATGCGACGCAGACCACCGACAATCACAAAGCAGGTGATGGAGGCAACGATGGCAGCCGTCACTTCAGCATCAAGACCAAAGGCCTCGTTCCAGGCAAGCGCGATCGAATTGCTCTGCACGCCGGGGCAGAAGAAGCACGAAGCAAGAATCGTAACGATCGCGAACGCCCAGGCATAGGCCTTGAGCTTCAGGCCTCGTTCAATGTAAAAGGCGGGGCCGCCGCGATACTGGCCCTCAATGCGCTCCTTGTAGATCTGACCGAGCGTCGACTCCACAAAGGCGGATGACGCTCCCAGAAAGGCCACCACCCACATCCAGAAAAGCGCGCCGGGACCGCCAAAGCAGATGGCCGTCGCCACGCCTGCGATGTTGCCTGTACCGACACGACCTGCGAGTGTCAGAGAAAGTGCCTGAAAGCTGGAGAGGCCGATCTCGTCCTCCTTCTTCTGAAAAAGAAGGCGCCACATTTCGGGGATCAGGCGAAGCTGAACAAAACGGGATCTGATTGAGAAAAACAGACCAGCGCCCAGACAAAAGGCCACCAGAGCGGGCGACCAGATGACGGCGTTCAAGGTGTGGATGAAGTCTTCCATGCTGATTACTTGCTGTGCGAATGGTTGAGGAACACCGGCACCGTCGGGGCATGCGTTCCGGGTATTGCGTCTTGCGACGCCGAGAGAACAGAAGAGCCCGAAACTTCGGGCTCTTCTTTGGGGGATGCCCCGGACTAAAACCCGGTCAGCCCTTGGGCATCCTTGCTTTCAGGCTCAGGCAGCCTTGGCGGCGCGCTCGGAGATGATCGCCTCCCAGCGTTCGACCTGCTTCGCAACCTGAGCGGGAGCGGTGCCGCCGAGATGGTTGCGAGCGTTGACGGAGCCTTCGAGCTTGAGGACTTCGTAGACGTCCTCTTCAATCGCGGGACTGAAGCTCTTGAGCACATCGAGCGGAAGGTCTTCAAGACCACAGCCGCGTTCGGAGGCGGCGCGAACCGTCTGACCGACGATGTCATGGGCCGTACGGAACGGCGTGCCGTGACGGACGAGGTAGTCGGCAAGGTCGGTGGCCGTCGGATAGCCGGCCTGAGCAGCGTGATGCATGGCATCGGCCTGCGGTTCGACGCCGGCCATCATGTCGCAGAAGGCACGGAGCGTGTCCTTGACCGTGTCGATCGCATCAAACACGGGTTCCTTGTCTTCCTGAAAGTCCTTGTTGTAGGCAAGCGGCGTGCCCTTCATGAGGGTCAGCATGGCGATCAGGTCGCCGTAGACGCGACCGGCCTTGCCGCGAGCCGTTTCAGGAACGTCAGGATTCTTCTTCTGCGGCATGATCGAGCTGCCCGTCGTGAACCGGTCGGGAAGCTTGATGAAGGCGAAGCGCTGGCTCATCCAGATCACAAGCTCTTCGGAGAGACGGGAGATGTGCATCATCAGAACGGCGGCGGCCGAGCAGAATTCGATGGCGAAGTCGCGGTCAGAAACGGCGTCGAGCGAATTCTGGGCAACAGCTTCGAAGCCGAGCAGGCTTGCGGAGTACTCGCGGTCGATCGGATAGGTCGTGCCGGCCAGAGCGGCGGCACCAAGCGGGCTACGGTTGACGCGACGACGAAGGTCAAGCATGCGCTCACGGTCACGCTCAAACATTTCAACATAAGCCAGCATGTGGTGACCGAAGGTCACGGGCTGGGCGACCTGCATGTGGGTGAAGCCCGGCATGATGAGGCCAGCGTGCTGCTTGGCCTGATGCACCATGACTTCCTGAAGGTGTTCGAGGCGGGCGACGATCACGTCGATTTCACTGCGCAGATACAGACGGATGTCGGTGGCCACCTGGTCGTTGCGGGAGCGACCGGTGTGCAGACGCTTGCCGGCGTCGCCGATGAGAGCCGTCAGACGAGCCTCAATATTGAGATGCACATCTTCGAGCTCAAGCTGCCATTCGAAGGCGCCGGAGGTGATTTCCTCACGGATCTGAGCCATGCCGCGACGGATGTCGGCGAGGTCCTGTTCGGTGATCACGCCAACCTTGGCGAGCATGGCCGCATGAGCCAACGAGCCGTCGATGTCGGCCATGGCCATGCGCTTGTCAAAGTCGACGCTGGCCGTATAGCGAAGCACAAAAGCATCCACGGGTTCCGAGAAGCGGCCGGACCAGGCCTTCTTCTTGGCATGCAGCGGATCGTTGGAGTTGTCGTGTTCTTGCGTCATTGTTTGTCCCTTTTTTCCTATAAAAAGAGGAGAGAGTCTCCTACGCGTCATTGTACCGTTTTAGCAGATGCCGCACACTGCACCCAGCGGGTCCGCAGACCGAGCGGGAACCCTGACGATGAGAAGTCCAGCCCCTTGAACAGGACCGGCAGGCCCGCTGTTTTTTTCCTGTTGCATTTTTTCTTTTTTCGTGTAGAATTCGACTTCTACCCGGGGTGTAGCGCAGTCTGGTAGCGCGCCTGCTTTGGGAGCAGGATGTCGGGAGTTCGAATCTCTTCACCCCGACCAGTTTCCAGACATGCATGGACACCAATCGATCTGCCCGTAGCTCAGTTGGATAGAGCACCTGCCTTCTAAGCAGGTGGTCGCAGGTTCGATCCCTGCCGGGCAGGCCACAAAATTCGAATTCTGGTGGGAATAGCTCAGTTGGTAGAGTCCCGGATTGTGATTCCGGTTGTCGTGGGTTCGAGTCCCATTTCCCACCCCAGAACAAATCCCGCACGGTTTCGCCGTGCGGGATTTTTTTCATTTCAGCCGTCAGTATTCGATTTCCGTGCCCGTAACTTCGCCGCTGTTGCGAAGTTCCATTCGCAGTTCATCCACATTGCCGACCGTAAAGGGCAGATACATGCGGCCGCTCGCCTTCTTTGTACGAATGTCAAGCGCCACCGTCACGCCCGTATCGCGTTCCGATCCCCTCAGAATGCTCTCGATGCGCCTGACGTCATGCTTGACGCGACCGTCAATGTCCACACGCAGGCAGGACGCCGCCATGGAGCGGAATTCATCAAGCGACATGGCGTTCTCCACATTGACCGACATGCGCTTGCTGAACTCGTCATAGCGAACGCGCCCCTCGATGCAGACGACATCGTCCGACGCAAACTTGTTCTTGAGCTTCTCCCAAGCTTCGGAGAAGCAGACCACCTCCAGCACTGCCGTGCCGTCGTCGAGCTGAACGACACCCATGCGACCGCGCTTGCCCTGGACGACACGAACGTTCGTGACCACGCCCGCCAGCTTCACGCTGTCGCGGCTCGGCTGAATCTGTCCGAGGGCCAGCGACGTATAGTGAGCCACCTCGTGCTGATAGAGCTCGTACGGATGACCGGAAAGCCAGAAGCCGAGTGCCCCCTTCTCTTCCTTGAGCTTTCGGCGTTCGGACCAGGACGGCGCCTCCACCCAGTTGACGATGCGCTTGACCTGCACATCGTCTGCAAAGAGGCTGTCCTGCCCCTCGCTGGCCGCCACAGCCTGACCGGCCGTCATGGCCTGCGAAACGTTTCCGAACAGGAAGCCTCGGTCAGGATTGAGCGAGTCAAAGGCGCCCACACGAATGAGTCCCTCGAGGTTGCGGGAATTCAAGCCCGAAACACGCGCCGTCACGTCGAACAGGTCGGTGAAGGGGCCGTCCTTGATGCGAGTCGCCATCATGTCCTCAACCTGCTGCCTGCCCAGTCCCTTGACGCCGCCAAGACCGAAGCGAATGTGCTTTTCGTCGGGCGCCGTGAAGAACCAGTCGGAGAGGTTGATGTCGGGCGGCAGAATTTCGATGCCATTGGCACGGGCATCATCCAGAAGCGCCTTCATCTTGTCGCCCTGGTCCATCACCATGCAGAGGTTGGCCGCCATGAAGCAGGACGTGAAGTGCGTCTTGAGGTAGGCCGTCTGATAGGCGACATAGGAATAGGCCGCAGCATGCGACTTGTTGAAGCCGTAACCCGCGAACTTTTCCATCAGGTTGAAGATTTCGGTTGCAACCGACTCCTTCACGCCGCGCTCGCCTGCGCCCTTCACGAAGACCGCACGCTGGCGCTTCATCTCCTCGACGTTCTTCTTGCCCATGGCGCGGCGCAGAAGGTCGGCGCCGCCCAGCGAATAACCGCCCACCACCTGGGCCACACGCATCACCTGTTCCTGATACACCATGATGCCGTAGGTTTCGGAAAGCACGGGCGCCATGCGCTCGTCCAAATACTCCACCTTCTCCCGCCCGAACTTTCGGGCGATGAAGGACGGAATCAGGTCCATCGGGCCAGGGCGATAAAGTGCGTTCAAGGCCACCAGATCCTCGAGACGGTCGGGACGCGCCTGACGCAGCAGCTGACGCATGCCTTCCGATTCAAACTGGAAAACGGCGGCCGTATTGGCGTTCTGGAAGCAGCGGTAGGTCTCCTCGTCTGTGACGGGAATGCGCTCCAACTCGAATTCCCTTTCGGGATAGAGCTTGTCGATGTACTCCTTGCACTTCGCAAGGATGGAGAGCGTCGTAAGCCCCAGGAAGTCGAACTTCACGAGACCGACATTCTCCACGTCCTTCTTGTCGAACTGGCTGATCGTATTTTCGGGAGCGCCATCGGAGTTGTAGAGCGGACAGAAATCCGTAAGCGCCCCCGGAGCGATCAGCACGCCGCCCGCGTGCATGCCGAGGTTGCGGGTGATGCCCTCAAGCCCCTTGGCCACACGCATGAGTTCCTTGTACTCGTCGTCGCTCTCAATCGCCTCGCGGAACTCGGGCACCTCCTTGATGGCATCATCAAGCGTGACGTTCTTGCCGGGCTGCATCGGAATGAGCTTGGCCAGACGGTCCGCCTTCGAGAAGGGGACGTTGAGCACGCGTGCAACGTCACGCACGACGGCCTTGGCACCCAGCGTGCCGAAGGTCGCGATCTGACTCACGGCGTCCGCACCGTACGTCTCCTTCACGTATTCGATCGTGCGGTCGCGGTTGTACTGGCAGAAGTCCACGTCAAAGTCAGGCATGGACACGCGCTCAGGATTCAGGAAGCGTTCGAACAGAAGGTCGAACTTGAGCGGATCAAGGTCCGTAATGCCGAGCGAATAGGCGACAAGCGAACCTGCGCCCGAACCTCGTCCTGGGCCCACGGGCACGCCGTGGGTCTTCGACCAGTTGATGAAGTCCTGAACGATGAGGAAGTAGCCCGGAAACTGCATCTTCTTGATGATGCCGAGCTCATAGTCAAGGCGCTCCACGTATTCAGGGCGCTTGGCATCCCTCACCTTCTCGTCGTCATAAAGGAAGGCCAGACGCTTCTCCAGACCCTCACGGGAGAGATGGTCCATGTAGTCGTCCAGACTCATGCCGTCCGGCGTCGGGAAGAGCGGCAGCTGCGGTTTCGAAAGCACCCCGTCAAGATTGCAGCGCTTCGCGATGATGACGGAATTGGCCAGCGCGCTCGGAACGTCCTTGAAGAGCTCGCACATCTGCTCCTCGCTCTTCAGGTACTGCTCGCGCGTATAGCTCTTGTCGCGACGGGGGTCGGTGATCGTGAAGCCGCCCGCAATACAGCAGCGCACTTCGTGCGCCTCGAAGTCCTGCGGCTCGAGGAACTGAACGGGATGAGTCGCCACAACCGGAACGTCAAATCTGGAGGCCACCGTCACGAGGAAGGCATTCTGATTTTCGTCCTTCGGTCTGTTGGCACGCTGGAGTTCGATGTAGAGACGGTTCGGAAAGAGCTTCTTCCAACGTCCGACAATGCCGCCCGCCTGACGCTCGCTGCCCGTGTCAATGAGCTGCGACAGGCGTCCCTTGGGGCCGCCCGTCAGCGCGATGAGGCCGTCCGTGGCACCGGGCACATCAAGCCAGTCGTCACAGATCTGACCGCGATACGGATCCTGTCCCTCCAGAAACGCCTTGGTGAGCAGAACGCACAGGGAGTGGTACCCCGTGTGGTTCATGCAGTAGAACGTCATCCTGTAGGGATTGTCGGGGAACTTGTTGTTCTTGATCTTGACGTCGCAGCCAAGGATGGGCTTGAGACCGGCAGAGAGCGCATGCGTGTAAAAGCGCAGGCCGCCGAAGACGTTCATCAGGTCCGTAATGCCGAGCGCCACCCCGCCCATTTCAAGAGTCTTGTGAATGGCGGGGTCGATGCGCACGAGCCCGTCCGTGACGGAATACTCGGAGTGAAGACGAAGATGAACGAAACGGGGCTCAGTCATGACCTAAAACAATGCTCTGCAGGGTTACTTCAAAACGGTGAGTTTAACCGAGGGATCGGCGGACGTCACGGACGAAGCCGCCGCAGGCGTCATCACCGCCTGCTTCATGTCAGCGTGCATCACCAGTGCCTTCAGCTCGGAATGGGTGCGCAGGAAGGCCTCCGCTCGATCCCAGCCCATTGCAAAAAGGGCCGTGCAAAGCGCGTCCGCTCGCGCGCCGTCGCGATCAATGATCGTCACGGACGAAATGTCGGTCTTCGCAGGCCGCCCCGTCTTCGGATCCAGAATATGGGAGTAGCGCTTGCCGTTCTCCTCGAAGTAGCGTTCGTAGGCGCCTGACGTGATCACGCTTTCATCCTTCACCGAAGCCACGGCGAAATAACCGCCGCGGGACTCCGCGGGATGCTGGATGCCGATGCGCCAGGGGCGGCCATCCGACTTCTCGCCCACGGCAACGATGTTGCCGCCGAGATCGAGAACCCCACGCGTCATGCCTTCGTGCTTGAGAATGTCGGAGAGTCTCTGGCCGATGAAGCCCTTCGCAATGGCACCCATGTCGATGCTCTGTCCCTTGGCGATCTGCATCATGCATCGCCCGCCCTCGCGCCAGACGCGAACCTTGGAGCGGTCGACCTTGGACACCGCCTCGGCAATGGCCTCATCGGACGGCACGTGCTCGCCGCCGAAGCCGATCTTCCAGAGATTTACGACAGGGCCTATCATCGGCTCGAAGGCGCCGTTCGTCTCATCGGCAATGGCAAGCGCCTGCTTCGTCATGTCGGCGATTTCACAAGGCACTTCGACGGGCTCGCCAGCGCGGCGATTGACCTCATTGAGAGGGGTATCCTTGTGGACTGACATCAGATCGTCATAGTCCGTCACCTTGTCCTCGAAGACAATCGCGTAATGCTTGACAGCCTCCGGCGTAGCACCGAAGAGTTTCGCGTTGATGAGAGTGCCCATGTGAAGCGTATGACGCTCAAGAGCGTATTCCCGGGGCTCCGCAGTCTGAGAAGCCTCGGCGACCCCGCCTTCAGCCGAGAGAATCGGCGCAGCGGATGAAAGCCCCAGAGCCAGCAAAACGGCAGTCAGAGATGTTTTGAAACGTTTGGTTTTCATGATGTCAACAGAACAAAACACGAGGTGCCGAGACAACAAGGGGCGGAGCATCAGCCCCGCCCCTCTTCGGCAATCCGACGATTCAGGACATTACTTGCCCCAGGAATCCTTCAGGCCGACGGCCAGATTGAAGACAGGCTTTTCAGCCGTGTGATCCTCACGATCAGCCACGAAATAGCCGTTGCGCTCGAACTGGAACTTGTCGTCACGAGCGGCCGCAGCGGCTGCGGGCTCGACATAGGACGAAAGCACCGTCTTCGAATCGGGCGTGAGACGGTCAAGGAAGCTGCCCTCGCCTTCGTCCGGATGCGGCACGTTGAAGAGTCGGTCATAGACGCGGATTTCGGCAGGAACAGCCGTCTTTGCATCAAGCCAGTGGATCGTCGCCTTCGTCTTGACGGACATGGAGCCCTCTGAACCGGAGCGCGTCTCAGGGAGATACTCGGCATGAACCGCAGTCACGCGGCCGGACTCGTCCTTTTCGAACGAGGTCGGCACGATCACATAGCCGTAGCGCAGGCGAACGGGCTTGGCGGGCGTGCCGTCGGCAGGCACCGTCAAACGACGGAAACCCTTGGGCGGGACTTCGGCGAAGTCGCCTTCCTCGATCCACAGTTCGCGCGAGAACGAGATCCTGCGCGTGCCCATTTCGGGCTTCTGCGGATGATTGTTGGCCTCAAGCTCCTCGGTCTGACCTTCAGGATAGTTGTCGATGATGAGCTTGAGCGGGCGAAGCACGGCAACGCGGCGCTCGGCGCGCTCTTCAAGATCCTCACGCAGGCACTGTTCCAGCACGGAATAGTCGATCCAGCCGCCGGAGACCTTGGAGACGCCGCAACGTTCAGCAAAGTTCTGCAGGCTCTTTGGCGTAAAGCCGCGGCGACGCAGACCGACGATGGTCGGCATGCGGGGGTCGTCCCAGCCGTCGACATACTTTTCCTGCACGAGCTGAATGAGCTTGCGCTTGCTCACGACGACATACGTCAGATTCAGGCGGTTGAACTCATACTGATGCGAGAGCAGGAAGAAGTTCGGACGAACCACGTCGAGCGCCGCCTGCATGAGCGGTGTGAAGTTCTCGGGGAAGCAAAGCAGCGTAGCAAAGAACTGCGTGACCGTTTCGTCCTTGATCGTCTCGGGCAGGCCGTTCTCCCACGCCTGCATCAGACGGGCCACGGCCTCTTCGGGCAAGCTGCCGCCGAGCTTGGCGCGGCTTTCGAAGGCGGCCTTGACAAAGGCCATGGCGCGATTGTCCTCACCATCGGCCATCGCACGAATCACCTTGAGGGCCTCCTCGTACTGCGGCGTGCGCAGAAGCGGGATGATGCGCTCAAGAGCCCAGTTGTAGAACGCGCGCTGATCCTCGAACTCCAGCGTGCAGATGGAGTGCGTGATGTTTTCGAGCGAATCCTCGATCGGGTGCGCGAAGGTGTACATCGGATACACGCACCACTTGTCGCCCGTCGCATGATGATCGGCAAAGCGGATGCGGTAGATGGCAGGGTCGCGCAGATTGATGTTGGGGC
The DNA here is from genome assembly GCF_000297775.1 of Sutterella wadsworthensis 2_1_59BFAA. Lineage (GTDB taxonomy): Bacteria > Pseudomonadota > Gammaproteobacteria > Burkholderiales > Burkholderiaceae_F > Sutterella > Sutterella wadsworthensis_A. Next base: position 160,815 of record NZ_JH815518.1, on the reverse strand, counting down.
TCGCCATGTCGATCTTGGCACGAACCACCATGGAGCCTTCGGGATGCTTGCCGTCGCGCATTTCATGGAAGAGCTTCAGATTCTCCTCAGGCGAGCGGTCGCGGTAGGGCGAATTCTTGCCTGGTTCCTTGAGCGTGCCGCGGCTTTCGCGCATTTCGTCTGCAGTCTGTTCATCCACATAGGCATAGCCCGTGCGGATCAGATGCTCGGCGAAGCGGAACATGTCGTCGAAGTACGAGCTCGCGAAGTAGAGGTTCGTTTCATTGCCGAACCTCCAGTCGAAGCCGAGCCAGCGGACGCTGTCCATGATGCCGTCGACGTATTCCTGATCCTCCTTGACGGGATTGGTGTCGTCAAAGCGCATGTGGCAGGCGCCGCCGTAGTCGCGGGCAAGGCCGAAGTTCAGACAGATGCTCTTGGCATGGCCGATGTGCAGATAGCCGTTGGGCTCCGGCGGGAAGCGCGTGCGGATGCGGGCCGCGTCGGGCTCGCCCTTTTCGAGCTGCTCGGCATAGGGCGCGGGATGCCCACACCAGAAGCGGGGCAGGTTGGCGCCGCGGGCCAGATCGTCGTCGATGATGTTTCGAATAAAGTTGGTGACCTGCGCTTCGGCGACAGGTGCTTCGGTTTCAGAAGACATTGATCTAATCCGAATTCAATGAAGGTAATTTGAGTATTGTAGCCTCAGTCAGGCCCCAATCAGGGCACGACTACGATTGAAACTCTGACCGAACCCAACTCAGGGCGTACTTTCTCATCAAGAGTCTGAGTTTGGTCCGTCTGGCCACCGAATAAAATCCTTTCAACAAATGTTGGCAGGCGTTGAGTCTGTCCTTGTTGCGCCCTCCCTCAATGGTTGAAGCCGCGCCAGCATCAACAGCAAGCCCCGGCAGAATCGTATAAATCTTTTTTTCTGTGGCAAAGCTGAATCTTGAATCAAACATGAACAGATCCACAGGAAGGCTCAGTTTTCCCGAGTGCTCCAGACACTCCCGAGCTGCAGCTTCCGTAATCACATAACAACCTGTCCCGTAGATTCTCCCTGCTGTTCTGCGTATTTCACGTCCCTCGACAAGTCCTACGGGCTTGCTCACAGGGTACGTATGCGTGGAGTTCGTAGGAAACAAGTTCAGCTTCACAAAATCTGCATCTGACGGAATCTGGTCTGCTGAAGACAAAATCTTGAAACAGTCATCCGCAAGAAGAATGTCATCCTCCAGAACAAACGCATGAGACAGTCGCTCGTCTACCACCTTCTGCCAAAACTCCCTATGCGAAAGAAAGCATCCGATCTCACCAGGGGTCAGCTCATGCGTAGTCCAATCCCAAAAGGGTCTTTCTCTCTGACGCCACTTCAGCAGTTCGCTTTCGGACAGCTTACGACCGTCAACAGCAGGAATTCGTTCAATAACCAGAGCTTCTCGTCTCCAACGTACGGGAGAGTCTGAAACTCTGACAAAGCCCGTCGCAAACAATCTACCTTCGACCTGCCTCAATCTGTCTTCTGAGGAATCCAAGTTAATCAAGAAGCCCTTCATTTCATCGTCCTGTTCAAACGTGTTATTAAGCTTGAAGTATCCCAGCGGGCACCACCCGCCTTCTGCACCTCTTCGTAGAAGCTGTCGACCATCCTCGTGACGGGAATCTCCGAGCCGTTGCGGGCTGCCTCATCCTTGACAATGCCAAGATCCTTGCGCATCCAGTCGACGGCGAACCCGAAGTCGAACTCACCCTTCACCATCGTCCTGCCACGGTTCACCATCTGCCAGGAAGATGCAGCTCCTGAACTCAGAGCCTCGATGACCTTCGGCATATCAAGCCCGGCATTCATGCCAAAGGCGATGGCTTCAGAGAGTCCCTGTACACAGCCTGCAATGCAGATCTGGTTGACCATCTTGGCGAGCTGACCTGAGCCAGATGGTCCGAAGTAGGTCACCGCGCCCGCATATGCGTCAAGCACGGGCTCGACGCTCCTGAATGCTGCTTCGCCTCCGCCGCAGAGCACTGTCAGGCACCCGTTTTCAGCGCCCGCCTGACCACCGGAGACAGGTGCGTCGATAAAGGCAATTCCCCTCTTTGCTCCTTCGGCCTCAAGCTCGCGCGCCACGGCGGCGCTTGCCGTCGTATGATCGACGAAGACCGTCCCCGGCTCCATGCCGGCAAACGCCCCCGTTTCTCCAAGCACGACGCTTCTCAGATCGTCGTCGTTGCCCACGCAGGCGAAGACGATACCTGCTCCGCGGACCGCTTCAGCCGGCGTCGCCGCCATGCGGCCTCCGAACGTCTCAACCCACTTCTCTGCCTTGGCCGTAGTACGGTTGTAGACACATACGTCATGTCCGGCAAGCTTCAGATGCCCCGCCATCGGAAATCCCATGACGCCTAGGCCGACAAACGCCACCTTGAGAGAGGGAACGCACGCATAAGTCTTGTCCATCTTCATAACCGCCTCCTTCTTCAACAGAGTCAGAACGCGCAGGCTTCACCCGCACGCTCGCCCCATTCGTAAAGCGCCTCCAACACGAGCTGCTTTTCTTCATCTTCCAAAGTGCTCTCCTGCAGGCGGTCGATTTCATCAAAATAGGCCGAAACGGTCAGAGCGCCGTCGGCTCCGTCCATCAATCTGGATCGGCAAAAAAACGTCCACTGGCTGCGTTCTTCATCATTGAGCGTCTCCTGCCAGTTTCGGGCACGGTAGCGCACGAGCAGCTGGTTGAAGCGCTCATCGTCAAAATGAATGCCGCCCTTCGCAAGACTCTCAGGCGTCATTCCGCGCACCCGAGCCATCATCTCCACATCATGTCCGCTGGCAAAGCCGCCGTCATAAAGTCCGAAGTCAACGTCCTTCGGCGCAGGCCTTTCACGCCTGCCCATCAGTCCGGCCAGCCTTCCCGCAATCACGTTGCCGAGCTCCTTGAAGCGCTCCCAGTTGGCAAGAATCTCCTGCGGCTTCACACCGAACCTGTCCATGCGCTCGGGAGAAAGCACCTTGAGGTTTGCGCAGACAAAGGGAGAGTTGTTCATCGCGAGCCTGTAGACCGGCAATGGCTCCTCGCCGTCCGCAAGGTCCTCCCTGCGGGCGAAAAGGCGTGACTTGATCTCTTCGTCGCTCAGCTTCGTCACGATCAGCGGATCCACGGACAAGTCCCACATCAGCGCGGAATTGCCGCTCTCGCCGGGGAACGGAATTCTGGCGGCTATGCGCAGAAAGCCTCTTGCCTGCCCGAACTTCGGAGAGATCCAGACGACAGGCCCCTTCGTCACGGCCGCCTTCACAGCCTCCCTGCTGCGGTTTTCCAGCGCCCACTTCCAAAGTCTGGGTTCCGTTTTGCGGATGAGCACCGCCAGTCCCAGCGTGGCCATTGCGTCACTCAAGGCCTCATGCGAATGTGCGTGCACGATCCCGTTGGCCTTGCTCAGACACTCCAGCCTGAAGCTGACGCTCCTTTCATCATTGCTTTCGGGGTCCACATCCTTTCTGAGCGGCCACTTGATGCCATCCCCCCGAAGCGCCCAGACGGCGCAGACAAGCGGGTACAGGTCCCAGCATGAACATCCGTTCCGGTGCTGATGGGAATACGGATCGAGAAAATTGCGCCAGAAAAGGAAGCGCGCGACCTCGTTGTCGAAGCCGGACGCGTTGTACCCGATGCTGATCGTTCCGGGCCTGTTGAGACGACTCCAGACTTCACCCGCAAACTTACTCTCGGGAATGCCCCTTTCCTCGCAGATCTGCGGCGTCATCCCCGTCAGAAGACAGCTCTCGGGGCTGGGCAGATAGTCTCCCGAAGGCCTGGAATAAAACACGTCCCCATCTCCCTGCGGATTAAGGTCCATGTCCGTCCGAATGCCTGCAAACTGCGCGGGCCTGTCCCTGCGGCAGTCGAGGCCGAAGGTTTCGAAGTCATACCAGTAGAAGGTAGTGCTTTCCGTCATGCGAAGGTCCTCAGGCGAGAATCACGTCAAACTGTTCCTGGGTGTAGCTCGGCTCCACCTCAAGATGCACAGGCTTTTCGACGAAGGCCTGCAGAAGCTCGAGCGCCTGCGACTCCTCCTCGAGCAGCATGTCGATGACGGTCTGGCTCGCCTGAATGTGAAACTCCTTCGTCTCCTGATACTGCTTGCAGAGCCTCACGATCTCACGCATGATCGAGTAGCAGACGGTGCGTGCCGTGCGGACCTCTCCCCTGCCGCCGCACATGGGACAAGGTTCGCAGAGGACGTGTGCAAGCGACTCGCGGGTGCGCTTTCGTGTCATCTCGACGAGGCCGAGCTCGGTGAAGTTGCTCACCGTCATGCGGGTGCGGTCGGTTGAGACCGAACGGCGAAGTTCGGCAAGAACCGCCTCGCGGTGCTCGTCGCAGCTCATGTCGATGAAGTCGACGATGATGATGCCGCCGAGATTTCTCAGGCGCAGCTGGCGCGCGATGGTCTGCGCAGCCTCGAGGTTCGTCTTGAAGACCGTGTCGCTGAAGTCACGCTTGCCGACGTAGCCGCCCGTATTGACGTCGATCGTCGTCATGGCCTCCGTCTGATCGAAGACCAGATAGCCGCCGCTCTTCAGGTCTACCCTGCGCTCAAGCGCATGCTCGATTTCGGTCTCAATGCCGTGCAACTCGAAAAGCGGCCTCTCGCCCCTGTAGAGGGTGAGCCTGTCCTTAGCCGCAGGCACAAAGCGGCTTGCAAAGTTCAGCAGGGCCTCGTAGTTCTCGCGGCTGTCGACCTCGACGGTCTGCGTGTCCTGATGAACCATGTCGCGGAGCACGCGCTGGGCAAGCGACAGATCCTGATAGAGGAGCTTCGGTCCGGTGCTTCGCCCTGCGAGCTCGTGAATGTCGGTCCACAGACGGCCGAGATAGGCCATGTCATCCTTGAACTCCTGCTCGGTCGCGCCCTCTTCGGCACTCGTGCGGATGATGTAGCCGCCCTTTTCGGTTTCAGGACGAAGCTCCGTCATCATGGCGCGAAGTGATTCGCGAAGTTCTGCGTCCTCAATGCGTTGGGAAACGCCGATGTGGTTGTCTCTGGGCAGATAGACGAGCTTGCGACCCGCGAGCGAAACGGTCGTCGTCAGTCTGGCGCCCTTGGTGCCGATGGGATCCTTTGCGACCTGCACCATGAGGGACTGGCCTTCGTGAAGGATCGTCTCGATGGGCGCGGGCTTCTCGCCCTCGCAATGCGCCTCCGCAATGTCGGCCACGTGAAGGAAGGCCGTTCGTTCGAGCCCCACGTCCACGAAGGCGCTCTGCATGCCGGGCAGCACACGGACGACCTTGCCGAGATAAACATTCCCCACGAGGCCGCGCGCACAGTCGCGCTCGATGAAGAGATCCTGAAGAACGCCATCCACTACAATGGCGACACGCACTTCACGGGGCGTGCAGTTGATGAGAATATGTTCCACGATGGCGGCTCCTTGCCTGCCTGCGACGTTGCGCTCAAAATTGACTGCTCACATTGTAGTGGGTTTGCCGCACCCGCTTTAAAAGCCGGCGCTCTTCTCTCGGATTTTCACACATGCTGTTGGTCACAGGCGGAGCCGGCTTCATCGGCTCAAACTTCATCACGGAATGGTTCAGGTCACACGACGAAAGCATTCTGACGCTCGACGCCCTGACCTATGCAGGAAACAAGGCCAACCTCAGAGACGTCGAACACGACCCCAGACATCGCTTTGTCGAAGGAAACATTCTGGACGAAGCGCTGGTGGCCGATCTTTTCGACCGCTTCCGTCCTCGCGCCGTCGTACACTTCGCCGCCGAAAGCCACGTCGACCGTTCAATTTCCGGCCCTCAGGTGTTCGTCGACACGAACGTCAGGGGAACGACGGTTCTTCTAGGTGTTGCACACCGGTACTGGCTGACGCTCGACGATGAGGAGAAGGCCGCCTTCCGCTTCATCAACATCTCCACCGACGAGGTCTACGGCTCCATGACCGTGGACACGCCGCCCAACACGGAGGCCACGCCCTTCGATCCAAGCAGTCCGTACTCCGCGAGCAAGGCGGCGGCCGACCAGTTCGGACGCGCCTACTTCAGAACCTACGGCCTGCCCGTCGTCACGGTGAGATGCACCAACAACTACGGTCCCAGACAGTACCCGGAAAAACTTCTGCCCTTCATGCTGACGCGCGCTCTAGCGGGCAAGACGCTCCCCGTTTACGGCGACGGCGAGCAGATCCGCGACTGGATCCATGTACACGACTTCTGTCGAGCACTGCGAATGATTCTGGAAAAGGCGGCACCGGGAGACATATACAACGTCGGCGCCTCCAATGAAATGAGCAACCTGAAGTTCCTGCAGAGCGCGATGTCGGTGCTCGACGAACTCTCGCCGCGCGACGACGGCCGTCCTCACGCAGATGCGATCGTGCATGTCCACGACCGTCCGGGACACGACCGCCGCTACGCATTGGACGCAGGACGCCTGCGTCAAACGCTGGAATGGAAGCCCATGATCCCCTTTGACGAAGGGCTGCGCGCTACGGTCAGGTGGTACCTGAAGCAGTGTGTCTCGGCTTTCTGAAAACCTTGAGGGAAGCTGTAACCCCCATCAGAAGAAGCCCCAGACCGACCAGCATGAGCGGCGTCGGCCATTCGCTTCGCCACAAGTGGGCGTAGGTCACGGCAAAGATCGTCTCGAAGATGATCATCTGGCCGCCCAGCGCAGGCGGTAGTCTCTGGCTCATCAAACTCCAGAGCACGATGCCGATCCAGGAGGCGCAGACGCCCAGAAACACCACCGTTGCAATGAACATCCACGGTCTGGGCCCGAGAATGCCCCCCTGCGTCCCGTCTCCCGCAAGCAGAGCCATCCCGACGGCGACGCATGGCAGGAGTGCAAGCCCCTGAGCGGTCGACCACGTCTTGGGCGACTTGCCGGGATGCGACAGCAGCCATTCGGCGTTGCTGAGCGGATACCAGGTCCAGACCACTGAGGAGAAGAACGCAAAGCCTACGCCAAGCCAGAAGTTGCCCGAGGTCACGCGTCCGTCCCCCACCAGATAGATGAACTCCGTCCAGTTGAGACAGACCATCCCTGCGAAGCTCAGGCACAGTGGCGGCACGATGCGCCGCCAAGGCACGGCGCTCTCACCCGCCCTCATGTTGCCGATGACGCCCACCATGATGGGAATCAGCGCCGTGAAGGCGCCTGCAATCGGCGCTCCTGCGCGTTGGCAGGCCTCGGCCAGCAACCAGTAGTAGAAGATGTTTCCGACAATACCGAGTGCAAGCGCCCTACGCCAGTCCGCCGCCGAATAAGACTTCAACTCGCGCCACTCAGGGACCGCCAGGCCTGCGGCAAGCATGCCGAAGACCAGATAGCGCATCATCGCGATGTGCACAGGACTGTAGTCCGGCAGGATCAGCGGGGCCACGTAAACGCACCCCCAGATCATGCACGCGGCAATGCCGAAGAAAACGCCGATCAGCATGGCGGTCAATATCCCTGAAAGTCAGTTTCGATGCATCAGCACTCGACGATCGAAACGGCCAGACCGCCGAGACTCGTTTCCTTGTACTTGCTCTGCATGTCGCGTCCGGTCGCCATCATGGTGCGAATCACCTGATCGAGGCTGATGTAGTGGGAACCGTTGCCGCGAAGTGCCATGCGAGCCGCGTTGATGGCCTTGACGGCCGCAATGGCGTTGCGCTCAATGCAGGGAATCTGCACCTGACCGGCCACGGGATCGCAGGTCAGACCGAGGTTGTGCTCCATGCCGATTTCAGCCGCATTCTCGATCTGCTCGACCGTGCCGCCGCAGACGGCCGCCAGACCCGCAGCCGCCATGGAGCAGGCCACACCAACCTCGCCCTGACAACCGACCTCAGCACCGGAAATGGAGGCGTTTTCCTTGTAGAGCATGCCGACAGCGCCTGCCGTCAACAGGAAGGTCCTGACGCCCTCCATGGTACTGCCCGAAACGTGACGCAGATAGTACTCGATGACGGCAGGGATCACGCCGGCCGCACCGTTGGTCGGCGCCGTCACGACACGACCGCCTGCCGCATTTTCCTCGGCCACGGCCATCGCATAGACGTTCACCCAGTCCAGTACGGCGAGCGGGTCATCGGTGCGCTGCATCACGTCCTGCATGAGGGCATTCGCTCGACGAGCAATCCGGAAGGGACCGGGCAGGACCTCCGTCTGACGCATGCCGCGCTCGACGGCGGCGTGCATCACCTGCCAGATCTCGTCGAGCCTGCGATCCACCTCCTCGGGCATGCGGTCAACGCACTCGTTTCGGTACACCAGCTCGGCAATGGTCAGATTGTTGTCTCTGGCGATCTTCATCAGCTCGTCGCCCGTACGATAGGGATAAGGCTTCGTCTTCACGCCCTGAAACGCCTTGGGCGTTACAGGCTGCTCGGGATCATCCTCTCTGGCGGCCACGATGAAACCGCCGCCCACGGAATAGTAACGGCGCCGATAGAGGAGAGAGTCGCCCGCGAACACCGAAAACTCCATGGCATTGGTGTGAAAGGCGGGAACCTTGTCGGCATGAAAAGCAATGTCGGCTTCAGGATCGAACGCCACCGCATGCATGCCGTCAAGCTTCAGCTGACGGGAGGCTCGAATGTCACCAATCAGCACGGACACCTCGTCTGGATCCATGGTTTCGGGAATGCGTCCCAGAAGTCCCAGCTGTGCTGCCGTGTCCGTACCATGCCCCTTGCCTGTCGCAGCGAGACTTCCCATCAGCTCGATTTTGAGCGACGTTGCCTGCTCCAGCATCCCGTGATCCCTGAGCACCTTGACAAAGGCATGCCCCGCACGCATCGGTCCCACCGTATGCGAAGACGAGGGGCCGATGCCCACCTTGAACATGTCGAAAACACTGACTGCCATTTTTAACTGAAACTCAAATTCCGAAAAGGGACAAAGCCTCTCCGCAAGAAAGGCTTCGGACTAACGCCCGCGGCATCCTCAACCGTCCGCACTCCCGCTTCGGGAGAATACCGCGCAAGGATCTCATCATACAGGCTGACCATATACAATAACTACGCTCATTGTATTTTCTCAATTCGGGTTTTACGCAAATGCCTAACGTTCTCTGCCGTCTGCCCAATCATGTTGGTGACTGCTGCATGACTCTCCCCGCCCTTCGCCTTCTGGAGGCCAGCGGCTTCACACCCATGCTGACGGGCAAGCGTTGGGCGGAGGACCTGATGTCCGGCATGGGCTGGAGGTTCGACCCCATTGAGGGGCACGTCACCGAGGATCTGCATCGAATCCGCTACATCAGCAATCATCTCGGTCCGCGTCCTCTGGGGCTGCTTTTTCCGAATTCCTTCAGTTCGGCCCTGCTTTTCTCCATCGGGCGCGTGCGCAACGCGGGCTTTCCTACGGATGGCCGCCGCTTTCTGTTGGACAAAGTCGTTGAAGAGCCCGGCACCATGCATGAAGTGGAGCGGTTTTTCCGTCTTGCCCACGGAGCAATCAAGGCTTGGGGCGGCACCCCTGCCTGGGATTCCGTTCCTGAAGAACTCGGCATGAGACTGCTTGCCCGCCACGAGGCCGCCGCACGCAACCTGATGGCCGAACACGACATTCCCGAAAACTTCGCACTGCTCGCTCCGATTGCCCGCGGCCTGCATCATGGCAAGGAAAAGCAGTGGAAGCACTTCAACGAACTCTGCGGACCGCTTCGCGACATGGGCATAGAACCCATCGTCTTCCCCTCCGTGCGTGAAGAGGAAGCCAACCATGCGGCCTGTCCGAACGCCAGAATTCTTCCGCCCACCACGCTGGGCAATTATGCGGCTCTGGCAAAGCGCGCCCGCATCGTCATTGCCAATGACTCGGGCATCAGCCATGTCGCTGCCGCCGTCAGCGCCAATCAGATCACGCTCCTCGGCGTCACCGACCCCGCCCGAACCCGTCCTTGGAACAGCAAGGCCGTCTGCCTTGGCAACAATACGGACGGATGGCCCTCGCTTGACGAAGTTCTGTCAGCGTTGACACGCAGTCTTAATCACTGACCACATCTGCCTATCAGTCGTAGCTTTCCTGCATCGGCTTGTTAGGAAGGACTTTTTTCATTCTTTTGACTGTTTCGAGACGGGATAGGTTCTCCGGCGACATCGTTCTGTCGGCATTCTTGTGCCACAGATGGAAGCAGGGAGAGGTAAATCCCGCCCACTTGATCAAGCAACCGTTGTTGATGAGGCGTATCGCCATGTCGGAGTCTTCGTAACCCCAGCCTTCAAATGCCTCGTCCTGTCCCTTCACGGCGAGAAAATCCTCTCGGTGAAGCGACCAATTGCATCCGCGAAGCAATTGCCAGCGATTCGGACGAGCCTTTCTAAAGAAACCAAGAGGCAAAGATACGGCTGATTGCCAGCGGTTGACAGCTCTATTCCGCGCAAGCTCTCTCAGCTTCGAAATCGACTCACACCACGCCAGATTTCCAGAAATCAGGCATTCCTGTGAAAACGCCTCGGCAAGCAGAATCCGCTGTCCGGCCAGAACAGAATGCCGTTCCGCAAGCATTCTGTGCATCGCAACAAAGTCGCTCCTGACGATGCAGTCTCCATCCATGAAAATCAGATATTTCCCTGCGCTGCGAGTGACAGCCACATTTCTGGAACGAGCCAGTCTGAATCCCTTGTCCTCCTGCCAGGAATGAATGACCTTCACAGGACTTTTGCGACACCATTCCTCAACAACCCGAGCAGTTTCGCACCCCGAGCCGTCGTCAGCGACAATAATCTCGAAATTCGAATCAGTCTGAGCCGAAAGTGACTTCAAGGACAAGTCCAACGCTTCAGGCCAGTTGTAAGTCGACACGACGATGGAGATCAACTCATCCATCAAAATTTTCCCCCGCTGTTGACCAACAGATAGTATTTGGCATATTTCATGAACGTGTAGTACGCGTGGTGAACTGCAAACATCACCCCCATGCGCCCGTCCAGAAAGCCCTTGTTGAAGAAATAGACCTTAATGAAAGCCCAGGTCGGCTTGATGAAGACGCCCGTGAAAAAGCCCGTCTTCCTTCTTTTCTCAACCTGCTGAACAGCAAGATATTCGGTATAGACGTCAAGCTTTCGGATTGTCGCGCTCCAGTTTTCATACGGATGATGGAGCAAAGTCCCCTGCAGTTTTTTGTGAGGAAACGGACTCGACACCTTTTCGTGCACACGACCCTCAACCTTCAGCCCCTCCTTCGGGAACAGCCGAAGCACGCAATCGCTCCTCATCGATCCGTGAGTAATGTCGTAATGTGGAAAACTGTTTTCACGCTTGAGAAGATACGCTGCCTTCTCTCCGCCTTGCAGAACATGCTTGATCTCCTCAGCGAGCTCATCCGATACCAACTCATCAGAATCAATGAACAGAACCCATTTGCATCCGCACTGCTCGATCCCGAACCGACGCTGAGCCGCAAAGTCGCCGTTCATGGCATGTTTGACCACCTTCGCACCACAGCGAGCGGATATTTCAGCTGTTTCATCCGTGCTGAAGTCGTCAATGACGATCAGCTCGTCGGCGAACTTCAGAGATTGGAGGCATCTCTCCAGCAGAGCTGAACTGTTTCTGGTCAGAACAACAGCCGACAAGGTTGCATCAGGATTCATGTCCACCTCCGCGCAGCATTTCCTGCGCAACAGCACGCGTATTGTCGGAAATCGAGATGCCTGCCAGCATGCGGGCCACCTCCTCCACGCGCTCCCGTGCCGTCAGAACGCGCAGACTGCTTCGAGTGGTCTCGCCCGTAAACTGTTTCTCCACGCGCCAGTGATTGTCACCGCACGCAGCCACCTGAGGCAGATGCGTCACACAGAGGACCTGACGGCTTTCGCCGAGTCTGTGCAGAAGCTGTCCCACCACCTCGGCGGTTGCGCCGCCAATGCCGCTGTCGACCTCGTCGAAAATGAGCGTGGGGACGGGCATGGCGGCCGCCGTGATCACGGCAATGGCAAGGCTGATACGGGCAAGCTCGCCGCCGGAAGCGACCTTGATCAGGGGCCGAGTCTGAACGCCTGCGTGGCCGGCAATGAGAAACTCGCAATGCTCCGACCCCGATGCACTAGGTGGCTGATTCACAAGCGCGATCTCCAGACGGGCCCCCTTCATCGCCAGACGCTGCATTTGAGCCGTCACAGCCTCGCCCAGCGCCAGCGCGCCGTGCCTGCGCGCTTCAGACAGCCTTGCCGCCGCAACGTCATAAGAACCGCGCGCCGATGCCTCCGCCTTTCGCAGAGCCTCGACGTCCTTGGCGCCCGTCAGCACCTTGAGTTCCGACCGGCTTTTTTCGAGCAGCTCGTGCAGGCTTTCTGGCTCCGTCCTGAACTTACGGGCAAGCTCGTAGTAGTGGGAGACGCGGCGATCAACCTCGGCAAAGCGTTCGCCGTCCAGATCGGCACGGTCGAGATAACGGGCGGCGTCACGTGCCGCCTCCTCAATGAGGTCTATGCCCGTCGAGAGCGTTTCAGCAACTGAAGCAAGCTTGGCATCGTAGCGGCTCAGCGAAGAGAGCTTTGCGTGTGCCGAGGAAAGCATGGCGGAAGCGGACTCTCCATCCTCCGTCAGGGTTCCGAGCACCTCGTTCAAACCCTCGGCAATCGCAACGCCGTGCGAAAGGCGCCTGTGGTCCTCATTGAGGGACTCCCATTCGCCGCCTCTTGGCGACAGTGCCTCCAGATCCTCGATCATCCAGGCGAGGCGCTCGGCCTTTTCCGCAATCGCATCGGCGTTGGCCGTCGCGTCATCAAGAGCGCGCCGGGCCTTCTGCCAGACGTTGAAGGCCTCTCTGACGGCAGAGAGTTCCACGAACGTACCTGCATGATCGTCCAGAAGCTTGAGCTGATAGGCGGGCTTCAGAAGCGACTGATGCGCATGCTGCCCATGTACGTCAATGAGCGTTTCGCCGAGTTCCCTCAGCTGGGAAGCCGCCACCGAGACGCCGTTCACCCAGGCGCGGGAGCGTCCCTTGACGTCGACCGTCCTGCGGATCATCAGCATGTCGTCGCCCGTTTCAAGCTCGTTGGCCGCAAGCCATTTTCGGGCGCTCTCAGGCGGCTGAAACTCCGCCACGATGTTCGTGCGCTCAGCACCCTCACGGACGACGCCGGCATCCGCCCGACCACCAAGAATCAGCTGCAGGGCGTCGATGAGAATGGACTTGCCGGCGCCGGTTTCACCCGTCAGGACTGTAAAGCCCCGCCGGACATCCAGACTCAGGGACTCGACGATCACAAAGTCTCTAAGACTCAAGGCAGTCAGCATGAAGGCGTATCTCCGGAAGCAGTATTGAAGGAGCTACTCTATCAGCTTCCCGAGGAATTCGTGCGCCTCTTCACGCTCGTGGGCATGAAGTTCCACTTGAGCTTGCGGCGCAGCAGATCGAAGTAGTCGTATCCCGCAGGATGAAGCATCGTCATGGTCATCTCGGTCGGACGGATCTTGAGTACGTCGCCGGGCTGCACGTCGAAGAACTCCTGCATGTCGCAGTAGGCGACTGCATCTCGCGCGTTCGTGAGCTCGATGTCGATCGCCACGTTTGCTGGGAGCACGATGGGGCGGTTCGAGAGCGTGTGCGGCGCGACGGGCACGAGGCACAGCCCCTGAAGAGACGGATGCAGGATCGGACCGCCTGCGGCGAGCGAATAGGCCGTGGACCCCGTCGAAGTCGAGCAGATGATGCCGTCGGCCGACTGGCTCGACATCTGCTGCCCGTTCACGTAGATCACGAACTCGACCATGCCGCCTGCACGGCCGTGGCTGATGCCGACGTCGTTGACGGCAATGCCCGAGAAGATCGACTTGCCCTTGCGCACGACCTCGCCCGCGAGCATGCGGCGCACGTCGCGCGTGTAGCGTCCCGCTAGCACCTGTGGCAGAATCGTCTCCATGTCCTCAAGCACGATGTCCGTGATGAAGCCGAGACGCCCCGCGTTGACACCGATGATCGGAATGTCGAAGCCCGCCAGATCACGAGCAACGCCCAACATCGTACCGTCGCCGCCGAGCACGATCGCAAGGTCGCACATGGCGCCGAGTTCGGCCCTCGGATGACCGGGACGGTTGCTCCGTCCCTTCAGCGATGCGGCGCTGCGCTCGCAGAGGAAGACCTCCGCGCCGCAGGCCTCGATCACCTTGATCAGCGCCTGAAGCGGCACGACCATGATCTCGGTCGGCTTGACGAAGACCGCTACTTTCTTGAATGCAGATGTCATGGGCATGGGAATGCGTAAATTGGGACCACAATCAGAAGCACTATAACCCTGCATGTGATCAAAAATAAAGCACAAAAAGCGGGAACCGACTCTGGATCGATCCCCGCTCAGGTGCACTGTCAATAAACTGCGCTTACTTTTCCACTTCGATCATCGCGGCGCCCATGGCATGGAAGCCCGCATCGACGTAGACGACGTCGCCCGTCAGACCGCTTGCGAGGTCGGACAGCAGGAAGGCGGCCGTGTTGCCGACTTCCTCCGTCGTCACAGTGCGGCCGAGCGGCGCTGCCTGCTCCATCACGTGCAGAAGCTTGCCGAAGTCCTGAATGCCGGAAGCGGCAAGCGTCTTGATGGGACCTGCGGAGATGGCGTTCGCGCGAATGCCCTCCCTGCCGAGGCTGGCGGCCAGATAGCGGGTGCTCGACTCGAGTGCCGCCTTGGCAAGGCCCATCGTGTTGTAGTTGGGAACGACGCGCTCGCTGCCGAGGTAGGTCAGCGTGAGGACGGATGCCTGACGGCCCTTCATGAGCGGCAGGAAGGCCTTGGCCATCGCAGGATAGGAGTAGGCCGAGATGTCCATGGCGATCTTGAAGGACTCGCGGGAGAGGCCCTCGAGGAAGTCGCCCGCGATGGCCTCGCGCGGCGCAAAGCCGATCGAGTGCACAAAGCCGTCAAGGCCGCCCCAGGCCTTGCCGAGTTCTTCAACGACCGCAGCGATGTCCTCGTCGCTGCCGACATCCATGCGATAGACGAGCTTACTGTCAAAGTCAGCGGCCAGCCCCTCGATGCGCTCGCGATAGCGTTCGTTGGCATAGGTGAAGGCGAGCTCGGCGCCCTCGAGGCGGCAGGCCTTGGCAATGCCGTACGCAATCGAGCGGTTGGAGATCACGCCAGTGATCAGAAGCTTCTTGCCGTTCAGAAATCCCATAATCAGTCTCACTTCTTCAGGGCCGTCCGCTCCTCAAGAGGGACGGACGACGGGGTTCAAGCATCGTTTCCGGCACGTTTGCCTAGCCGGAACGGGAGTGCGGTTATTGTAGGGACTTTCGGGCGGCTCGAAAAGAACCGCGCCCTCCCCTGCGT
Source organism: Sutterella wadsworthensis 2_1_59BFAA (assembly GCF_000297775.1). Taxonomy (GTDB): domain Bacteria; phylum Pseudomonadota; class Gammaproteobacteria; order Burkholderiales; family Burkholderiaceae_F; genus Sutterella; species Sutterella wadsworthensis_A. The sequence goes on along the minus strand of NZ_JH815518.1, from coordinate 145,549 downwards.
TGGGTAGGCCGTTCGGTCCTCGCCTACGGCAGTCTGATGCGCTGTCCGACGCTCAACCTGTTGGAACGAAGGCCGTTGAGATCCTTCAGGATCCGCACCGAAGTTCCGAAGCGGCTCGCTATGCTCGAAAGCGTGTCGCCCGACTTCACGCGATAGACCGTGTCCTGAGCCTGAGCAGAACCTGCGGGCTGAGAATCAGCTCTGGAGGGCTGGGTTTTCGCAGTTGCGGGAATGACGAGCTTCTGCCCCGCGCGAAGCGAGGAGCCCGAAAGCCCGTTCACGGCCTTGAGGGCATTGACGGAGACGCCGAAGCGGCCCGCGATTTCATAGAGCGTGTCGCCGGACTTCACCCGATAAAGTCCAGCCTCGGGCGACTCGTCGGCGCGGCTCGGCTGCACTGCAGGCGCCTTGGGCTCGGAACCCGTTGGAATCTCAAGCCTCTGCCCCACTCGGAGTGCATTGCCCGTCAGGCGGTTGGCACGCTTGAGGCGAACCACGGACACGTCGTAGTGATCGGCGATTTCGGAGAGAGTGTCACCCTTTCGCACGGTGTGCACGCGGACATCGGACTCCTCAACCGATGCCACGGTCGGGATGCGCAGGCGCTGGCCCGCCCTGATGGTGTTGCCGCTGATGCGGTTTGTGGCTCTAAGGATGGCCGTCGACACCCCGTACCGGCGCGAGATGGATCCGAGCGTCTCGCCTGCCTTCACGGCATGAATGACATGCTTGGCACCACTGTCCGTGCTCACGGTGCGGATCGGCGCACGCTCGACGTTGGGCACCGTCAGGATCAGGCGCTGGCCAACGCGCAGGTTCTGCGAACGCAGGCGGTTGGCCTGAACGATGGACTTCTTCGTGATGTGCCAGCGACGAGCGATGCCCGAGAGCGTGTCTCCCTTTCGCACGCGGTAGGTCACGCGACGCCAGGTGGTGAGAGGCGACAGGCGGAGCTTTGCATCGGCTGTCTCGGCCGCAATGTCCGTCTGATCATCTGCGTTCGCCCTCACAAGAAGCGTGGAGTTGGCGAGCACGCGACGGCCCTTCGGAATGCCGTTCACATCCCGAAGCTCGTCCTCGGTCATCCCTGCAGCTTCGGCGACTGAGGCAAGCGTCTCGCCCTCCTGCAACTTGTAGGTCGTCCAACGCGAGAGCGGCTGGCCACCGTCCATCCAGCTTGCAAGATTGTCGATGAACTCGTCGACCTTGTCGGCAGGAAGCAGCATCACGTTGTTGTGCGAGGCAACGATCACGGGCAGCTTGAAACTGGGATTGAGCTGGCGGAACTCCTTGAGCGGCATTCCCGCGAGCTCGGCGGCCGTTTCGGTGTCAATGTCGCGCGGCTTCGTCACCGTGACGAAGAAGGGCTCGTTGCCCACGTCGGGCAACTTCACGCCGTACTTCGAGGGATCGGTCACAATGCGCTTGATGGCCTCGAGCTTGGGTACATAGTTGGCCGTTTCATTGGGCATGCGGAGATGCTGGTAGTCGGCAGGGCGCTTCCTCGCCTGCTGGCGGCGAATGGCACGCTGCACGCTTCCCTCGCCCCAATTGTAGGCGGCGAGCGCCAGATGCCAGTCACTGAACATACCGTAAAGATATTCGAAGTAGTCGAGCGCTGCGCGCGTGCTCTCAAGCACGTCGCGCCTGTCGTCACGCCAGAGATTCTGCTCCAGAGAGTAGTGCGTGCCCGTCGCAGGCATGAACTGCCAGAGGCCTGCAGCCTTGGCGCGCGAAAGCGCCTCGGGCTGGAATGCGCTTTCCACGAACGGCAGGAGCGCAAGCTCCGTGGGCATGCCACGATTCTCGCCCTCCTCAAGAATGTGATAGAGGTAGCGCCCCGAGCGCTCGAACATGCGGTTCAAATAGTCAGGCTTGCGGCGGTAGTACTCGAGCCAGCGATCGACCTTGTCGTTCTCAAGGGCAGGCATGGCATAGCCTCGACGGATGCGGTCCCAGACGTCAACAGGAGGACCGAGTGCCTCAACCGTGCCGACAGGCTCGTCCGAAGCCGCCTGCGCAACGGTCGCAGCCTCGTCGGCCGCAGGCACGCCTGCAGCCGCAGCCGCCTTCGGAATGCCCGCTGCGGGCTCGAAAAGCAGAAAGGTGAATCCGAGACTAAGAAGGGGCAGCGTTTTCAGCAGAAACGGACGAATCTGAAGCGGTCTGATCATGGCGCAAAAAAATGGGCAGGAGCGTGTCTTGCATCGACAATTAGTCGATTTTATCAATCGTATTGAATTTACAATGCCGGAGCGCCTCTTCAGGCACAATGAGATACACATTCACGCAGAGATGCGCCCGATCCGCACAGCAGCCATGAACAGCTTTTCCTTTGCCGACTTTCTGAAGACGCCGCAGGGCGAGACCCTGCATGCGTGGGAGTCCTCCCAGTACGACGAGTTTTCGGCCGACGCCTTCGGCAGAGAGGCCCTGCAAGTCGGCGCACCTCAGCTCGACACGCTGAGAGCGAACGGCATCACTTCGCAGTGGCTCACGAGTGAAAGCTACGACGAACTCGACAACAGGCTTCTTCGTCCCACCCTGCAAACCGTGCAGGCCGAAAGCGGATGGCTACCCTTTCCCGCCGAATCGCTTGATCTGGTGACGCTTCCTCATGCGCTTGACTTCGCGCCCTCCGCACACCAGACACTTCGCGAAGCGGCTCGCGTGCTAGTGCCCGAAGGCAGGCTTATCCTGACGGTCTTCAATCCCCTGAGCCTCTGGTGGATGCGCCAGAAGGCCGTCGGCGCAGGCCTGAGGCCCTACCTGCCGACACACACCTCACCCGTTCCGCTCTACCGCCTCAAGGACTGGCTCACGCTTCTGGGATTCGAAATCGACCGTGGGCGCTTCGGCGTCTATTCACCGAGCTGCCATAGCCTCAGGAACTTCGAACGCTGGAAATGGCTTGACAAGGCGGGTGACCGCTGGGCGCCGCACTGCGCCAACCTGATCGTGCTCTGCGCCGTCAAGCGCCTGCCAGGCATGAAGCTCGTCGGACGCCTGCCGATGAAGAGTCCGCTCGACATCCTGACGGCGGGCTCGCCGCTCCCCGTTCCCAAGGAGGCCAGACGGCAGGCGGGACACGGCAACTGACGGTACACTGTCTGCTTTCTCAACCGTTCCGCAACATCCTCACATGGCACAGCAAACCGAAAAGACACTGGAAATCTGGACCGACGGCGCCTGCAAGTGCAACCCCGGCATCGGAGGCTGGGGCGCCTACATGGTCTGGGGCGCGCATACCCGGGAAATGTACGGCGGCAGCAAGCTCACGACCAACAACCAGATGGAACTCACGGCCGTCATCTCGGCGCTCTCGGCTCTGCGCCGCAAGTGCCCGATCATCATCCACACCGACAGTTCCTACGTGAAGGACGGCATCACGAAGTGGATCCACGGCTGGAAGCGCAACGGCTGGCGAACCGCCGACAAGAAGCCAGTCAAGAATGCGGAGCTCTGGCAGCAGCTTGACGAACTTACCTCGCAGTTCGACATCGAATGGCGCTGGGTGAAGGGACACGCGGGCGACCCGGGCAACGAAAAGGCGGACGAGCTTGCGAACATGGGCTGCGAAGTCGCGGCCGGCACGCGCCCCGCTCCGAGCTATTGAGCACCCGTATACCACATTTGCGGTATTTCTTTTCCAGCCACTCTTGCAAAACCCGGAAAAATCCGTATAATTCAAATTCTCGACGCGCGGTTAGCTCAGCGGTAGAGCACTGCCTTCACACGGCAGGGGTCACTGGTTCGAAACCAGTATCGCGCACCAGAATTCCAAAGCCCTTGAAAACGACGTTTTCAAGGGCTTTTTCGCATTCTGGTCCAGCAAACGCAAAAAGCGGACCCTCTCAGGAAGGTCCGCTCAAGGCCTGCGCACCAACGGATGCTGCGTCAGCCCGCACTTTTCTTGCGGCAGTCCGCGCAAAGTCCGTAGAGCACCATCGTATGGTCGCTGAGCTCGTACCCATAGCGCTTGGCGACGGCGGCCTGCTCCTTCTCAATGGAGGGAGCAACAAACTCCACCACCTTTCCGCACTGCAGGCAGACGAGATGGTCATGATGCCCGCCGTCCTCAAGCTCGTACGTGGCCCGATCCGTGTCAAAATGGTGTCTGACGATGAGACCCGCCTGCTCGAACTGGGCGAGAACGCGGTAGACGGTCGCAAGACCGATGTCCACTCCTGTGCTCACCAGCTCCTTGTAAAGGTCTTCGGCGGAGATGTGACGGCGTTCACCGTTCTTTTCCTCGGCACGCTTTTGAAAGAGCTCAAGAATCCTGAGCCTGGCCGCCGTGGCCTTGAGGCCGGCGTTCTTCAGTTCCGAGGTTTGGTTTCCAGACGTATCGTTCACGTTAGTCCGTCCCTTCAAAAGTTCATTTACCCGTTATCATACGAGGTTGGTGTAACTTCTGCACACCGCAACACCGTTCACTGGATTTTTTATGCTTGCCAACAGATTCTCTCTTGCTGCTCTGGGGATGACTGCAGCGCTGGTCCTGACCGGCTGCAATACGGTTTCCGAAGCTTGGGACAGCCCCCGCAGCGTCGTCCCTGAATTCCTGCAGCCCTATCGTGCCGACGTTCATCAGGGCAACCTGATCACGAGTGAAATGGTTCTGCAGCTTGAAAAGGGCATGACCCAGCCGCAGGTGCAGTTCCTCCTTGGCATTCCGCTTCTGCGCGACCAGTTCCACCCCTACCGTTGGGACTACATCTACTATCTGCTTCGCGGCAACGACGACCGCCAGTTGCGCAAGCTCACCGTCTGGTTCAATGAAGACGGCCGCGTGGACCACTGGACATCCGACCCGATGCCCGACGAGGAGCAGGCCGACCAGATGATCCTCGGCACGACGGATACGTTCGAGCCCCGCGCCCCTCAGGTTGATCCCGGCGTCGCCGCCCAGCACTGATCCGTTTTCACGAGGAGCATCATCATGAATCCTCAGATTGAACGCCTGCAGGCCCTCGTGGCGCAGCTCATTGCGCGCCTCGAGCACGAAAGATCGGAAAGCAGGCGTCTGGCCTCCCAACTCGCCTCCCGCGAGGCCGAGCTCGCCCAGACGAAGCACCGCCTTGAAGACATGCGGCGCAAGGTCGAGGCGCTCTTCAGCGCCTCCCGCAGCGGCGATCCGCGGCTCTGAAGGAGAACGTCATGCCTGAAGTAACCGTCAACATCTACAGCCGCTCCTACCGCCTTGCCGTCAGCACGGGCGAGGAGGCCCTCATCCAGCGCTGCGCCGACATCGTCGACAAGCAGATGAAGGCCATCCGGGAGGGGGGAAAGGTGATCAATCAGGATCAGATCGCCGTGCTCGCGGCGCTTGAAGTCGCTTACGAGGCCAACAAGAACGTCCAGAAGAACTCCACGGACGCCCAGCGTTCCGCAGCGGAAAAGGACGCCGAGATTGCCCGTCTCAAGGCCCGCATAGCGGAACTTGAGTCCCGTCCCGCTCCCGTTGCGGCACCCCTGCAGGCCTCGGGGCCGGACGCGGAGACCACGGAGGCAATCGAGCGCCTCTGCCGCCAGTGCGAGCAGGCCATCTACGCAAACATGAGCCGCGGCGCCGTCCTCTGACACCCGCTTATCAAATTGCAACGACCTCCCACGCTGCAGCTCAAATCCGCTACAATGAATTCAACCCTGTAGCGGTGAGCACCGGGCTCCAATGTTCCTAGAACCAATGCTAAACCCATTAGGTTGGCAGACTCGAGAGCCGATAGTGTGCAGAACACGCGTTGTCCTGCCCGTTCCGCTCCGGAGCCGACCGCCCTGAACTTCCGGTTCAGGTAACGTAGTCCAGCCCCGCTGCAGGTCCCTTTTTTCACGGGCAGTCCTTCTCGAAGGGACTGCCCGTTTTGCTAGGCAGATCCCCCATGAACAACACGACCGTTACGGAAGACCTCCTGCGCACCGCCAGTCGCTTCTGGCTCATGAAAAGCGAACCCGGCGAGTGCTCCATCGACGACGCGCTCGCCGCTCCCGGCCGCAGGGTCTCCTGGTTCGGCATCCGAAACTATCAGGCCAGGAACTTCATGCGCGACGACATGACGATCGGCGACGCTGTGCTCTTCTACCACTCGAGCTGTGCCAAGCCTGGCATTGCGGGCATCGCCAGAATTGCCTCGGACGTCTACCCTGACGAGCTGCAGTTCGATCCTGAAAGCGAGTACTACGACCCCAAGAGCACGAAGGAGAATCCCCGCTGGCTCACGCTTGATGTCGAAGCCCTCTTCAAGTGCCCCGTCGTCGAAATCGGACGTCTTCGGGAAGAGCCCGAGCTGGCGGGCATGCGAGTGCTTCAGAAGGGCAATCGCCTCTCGATCACGCCCGTCGAGAAGGAGGAATTTGCCTTCATCGTCAGAAACCTTCTTTAGCCTGAAGGCATCCTGCTCGAACTGAGCATCTCGAGAGATCACGAAGAATCGCCGCAAGTTGTTCACGCTGATTGGCGCACCCGTCCCATTCGTTGGAGCTAGATCACCAGAATTATCGTGAACGTGACATTCACAGTCCCTCCTGTGGCAATCCTGTAGCAAGCCGCCCGTATTCCAATGGAATCCGGGCGGCTGCTTCGTTTTCAGACATGGAGGATGCTGGTGCCCGTTCAGGCCCTGTTCCTTCTTCCCGCCCACACCATCACGGTAATGCCGAGGACGATGAGCGGGAGCGTGAGCCACTGTCCTCTGGAAAGGTCCAGCGCCTGCAGTCCCAAGAAAGCATCAGGCTCTCGGAACCATTCGACCACAAAGCGCGCCACGGCGTAGCCTGCACAGAAAAGCCCCGACACAAAGCCTGCAGCCCTCGGTCTGGAGGAGGCCCACCAGAGCAGGATGAAAAGCAGAAGCCCCTCTCCGAGGGCTTCGTAGAGCTGCGAGGGGTGACGCGGCACGCCGTCGCCCGCCTGAGGGAAGATCATCGCCCATGGAAGCGATGCATCAGCGGGACGCCCCCAGAGCTCTCCGTTGATGAAGTTGCCGATGCGCCCAAGCATGAGGCCGAGCGGCGCGAGCGGTGCAACGAAGTCCGAAATCGTCCAGAACGAAATTCCATGCAGACGGCCGTAGAGAATCATGACGGCAATGACGCCGAGAAGACCGCCGTGAGCGCTCATGCCTCCCTCCCAGACATGCAGGATCTGCATGGGATGCGACAGGTAGAACTCAGGCTGATAGAAAAGGCAGTAGCCGAGGCGGCCGCCCAGAATGACGCCGAAGATGCCGTAGAAAAGCAGGTTCTCCAGATCCTCGCCCGAAATCCCGCGCCACGGTTCGGAACTTCTGCGCCTGCCGAGAAGCCAGAAGCAGAAGAAGCCCGCCAGATACATGAGGCCGTACCAGCGTACGGCAAGCGGTCCTAGGCTGAAGGCAACGGGATCGAACTGAGGATGAATGAGCATGGGCGTTTGTTTGGCGAAATGTTGTGAAGGGCATCCGCTTGGGGATAAGCAGGTATTATGAAGCCTTCAGAACCTTTTGGCTTAGGCCTTTTCAGCAAAATGACCGCACCCCTGCTTTCGGGCGTCGACGCCGCCCGCCATCTCGAGCTTCTGCGCACGGCCCGCCCGCTCGTTCACTGCCTCACGAACGAAGTCGTGCAGGAAATCACCGCCAACGTCCTGCTCGCCGCAGGCGCCTCGCCGGCCATGGTGGTCGCCGAGGAGGAGGCAGGCTTCTTCGCGGGCATTGCAGGAGGCGTCCTGATCAACATCGGCACGCCCTACCCATCACGTCTGCGCGCCATGCATGCCTCGGCTGATGCCGCACGTGCCGCAGGCCGCCCCTGGGTGCTCGATCCCGTCGCCGCTGGCGGCATTCCCTGGCGCGACGGCATCATCCGCGAATTCGTCGAGAAGCAGCCGACGGTCATTCGCGGCAACGCCAGCGAAATCCTCGCTCTTGCGGGCGAAAAGTCCGGCGGCAAGGGCGTCGACAGCACGGACTCGTCCGACGCAGCCGTCGAGGGTGCCATGCGACTCGCCGGCAGTTCGGGCTCGATCGTCGTCGTCACGGGCGAAACGGACTACGTCACTGACGGCGTCCGTACGCTACGCGTGACGGGGGGCGACCCCATGGCCACGCTTGTCGTCGGCACAGGCTGCTCGCTCTCAGCGCTTGTCGCCGCCTTCTGTGCCGTCTCCGATGACCGCCTGACCGCCTCGGCCACAGCCTGTGCTCTGGCGAAGAAGGCCGCCGAAGCAGCCCGCCGAAGGTCCGAAGGCCCCGGCAGCTTCCACAACGCCTACCTCGACGGGCTCCATCTAATCAAGCCCGCCGACTTCACATCCGCCGAATGAGGTCCGTCATGTCCGACAACTACAGGGTTCTTCGCGCTCTTCGTCTTTATCTGGTGCTTGATCCCGGTCTCTGCGGCGGCTCCGAGGGCTTGGTCCGCACGGCGCAAGCCGCTGCCGCGGCAGGCGTCACGGCCGTGCAGCTCAGGGCTCCCAACTGGAAGAAGCGCCTTTATGCCGAATGCGGCAGGGAGCTCCTCAAGGTGCTCGCCCCGTACGACGTGCCGCTCTTCATCAACGACCACGCGGACGTCGCCGTCGCCATCGGCGCTCACGGCGTGCATGTCGGCCAGTCGGATCTCTCGCCTGAAGACTGCCATCGCCTGATGACGCCCGACATGATGCTCGGGCTTTCGGTCTCCAACGTGTCGGAATGCCTCGGCGTGGATCCCGCGCTCGTCGACTACATCGGCATCGGTCCCTACAGGGCTACGCCCACCAAGAAGGATGCGGCTGCCGAAATCGGTCTTTCGGGCCTGACGGACATCGTCAGCCGTGCGCCCTGTCCCTCGGTCGCCATCGGCGGCATCAAGGCTGCCGACGTCGGCAGCGTCATGCAGTCGGGCGTCGACGGCGTCGCCGTCGTCTCCGCCATCTGCGGTACGCCCGACATCCCCGCCTCCGTCAAGGCGCTTCTCGACGCCATGCCGTCCTGACCTTTCCCCACGTCCGCCGATCCTCGAGACGTGGCATGATGACTGCAGAAGCGGGCCCTTTTTCGGAGCGTTCCTCCGGGGCCCGCACTGTCCCTTGCCTAAGCAGTTCCGACCATGTCCGACTCCACCCCAAAATTCGTTCACCTCTCCGAAAGCGATGCCCGCGACGTCCTTTTTGCCGAAATGCTCGAGAAAAGGGCGGGAGGCGACGGACGCTGGAGTGCCGGAACCCGGGATGCGGCCACGCGCGACGCCAAAAGGCTCGCGGGCGAGGGGGTATGCGCAAGAGACTTTCTCCCCCTGAGAGCCAGGCTTGTGGCCGCCCGCCTGCACGAGGATCCCGCCAATGCGTTCGGGACAACGTCGTTTCGCCGCGCAAGCCTCGCGCTGACCGTCATTCTCGGTCTTGCCGCCCTGATGAGCGGAATGCTCACCGACCACCTCGCCACCGAGGGTGCAAGGATCAACCTTCTCTCGCCGCCTCTCCTTCTTCTCATCGTCTGGAACCTTGCGGTCTACCTGCTGATCATTCTCAAGCCCCTGATGCCGAGCGGCATCTCCCGACGGCCTCTGTCCGTCAGGGAGTTCCTCTCCAGAAGCCTTCTGAAGGCCGCAGGCTCCTCCGCCGTCTCCGTTGAAGCAGGAACTGCGCTGTTCCTGCCCCAATGCCGCTGGCTTGTCGCCCGCGCCCTGCACATTGCAGCCATCCTGTTCGCCTCAGGCCTTCTCGCAGGCATGGCCGTACGCGGCATCGGCACCGCCTACCACGTCGGCTGGGAAAGCACCTGGCTCGCCGACAACCCCGAGGCCGTCCACACCGTCCTTAATACGATTTACGGTCATCTTCCTTTCTGCCCGCCAGTGCCCGACGTCAGCGCGGTCGCCGCGCTCGCCTTCGACGCGCAGACCGCCTCCGCAGTCGACGCCGCACCATGGCTTCTGCGCCTAATGTGCCTGCTTGCACTCGCAATCATTCTTCCCCGCCTGTTGCTCGTCCTGAAGTGCACCGTCGGGCTCGCAGCAAGCCGTCGTCGCGTCCGCATCGACCTTGAGTCTCCCTACTACCGTTCCATTCTCTCGGTATCCGACGCTCCCGCTGTCAGAACCACCGTCATCGTCGACAGCACGGATTCGGTCGACGGCCTTCCCGCACGCTGGCATGACTTCAAGGCAAAGCTCAAGACTGCCGAGCCCGGCTCAGGAGACGTCGACCTGCTGGCCGACAGTGCCTGGGACGGCACAACGAGTGAAGTTCTCGCCGCCATCAAACCCGCGATCATCCACCGCCTGCTTCTTGCCTTCGACCCGTCCTCCACTCCAGAAGTGGAGGTGCACGGGGCCATGATGGATGCGGCAGCCTCTTGGTGCACCTCGAAGCAGAGTCCCGCCCCCGTCGTCGTGCTTGATCTTTCACGCATCAACAGGCGCTTCGGCAGGGACAGCCCCGCCGCAGGCAGTCGCACGGCCCTCTGGCAGACCTTTGCCGCAGAGCGGGGCCTCAGAACGCTGGCCACCGACATGAGCATTCCTGAAGACGTCGACCGAATCTGCACGCTCCTTTCAGGTCAGGTGCGATAATTCAGGAACAGTCCGAAAACGCGCAGAAGAAAACATGTCCGATCACGATCAGTTCCGCATTCACCTCAGCCTCGTGAGCCACACCAACATCGGCAAGACCACGCTTGCCCGCACCCTGCTGATGCGGGACGTGGGCGAGGTCGCCGACCGCGCCCACGTGACGGAGACGACAGACGACTACGTGCTCGCCCGCGATTCGGCAGGCTGCGAGCTTGTTCTCTGGGACACCCCGGGATTCGGCAACTCCGTCGCGCTCGCCAAGCGCCTTGCAGGTCGAAGCAACCCGATCGGATGGTTCCTCTCCGAAATCTGGGACCGCATGACAAACAAGGCCTTCTGGCTCAACCAGAGGGCCATCAAGCACGTGCGCGACATCTCCAGCGTCGTGCTCTACCTCGTCAACGCCTCGGACCTGCCCAAGACAGCCCCATACATCACGGCGGAGATGCAGATCCTATCCTGGATAGACAAACCCGTCATCGTGCTGCTCAACCAAATGGGCAAGCCCAGAACGCATGCTGAGGAACAGGCAGACGTCGCCACTTGGCGAGAGGCCATGGCTCCGTACCCCTTCGTGAAGGACATCCTTCCAATGGACGCCTTCGCCCGCTGCTGGGTGCAGGAAACGGCGCTGTTCGATTCGATCGGCAGGGCGCTGCCCGCTCAGATGCACTCGACGTTCGACACGCTTCGGGACATCTGGACACGCAGCCGCCGCGCCCTCTACCTCTCCTCCGTCGACGCCATGGCCCGCCACATGTGGCGTCTGCTTCAGGCCCACGAACTCGTCCCGACTCCCACGCTCAAGGACCATCTGCGCTCCTTCGGCTCACAGATCGGCCTCATCAAGACGCGCAACGAGGCGCTTGAGGACGCCCAGACCGCACTCTCGGCCATGGCCGCCGACAGCCTGTGCTCGCTCACGGACAAGCTCATCGGAATCAACGGTCTCACGGGAAGCGGCGTTTCTCGCGAAATCCTGCGCCGCATGAAGACCGACTGGCAGATGGCCTCGCACAGCATCTCCCCCGGCCCCGCCGCCGCTGTCGGCGCTAGCGTGGGCGTAGCGGGCGGCGCTGCAGCGGGAGCCGCAGCCGACATGGCGAGCGCAGGACTCTCGCTCGGACTCGGCACGCTGCTCGGCGGCATCATCGGTGCCATCGGCGGCGTCGGCGCGGCCACCATCTACAACTCCCGCCACCGCAAGGAGGGCATCGACATCTCCTGGAGCGAACGTGCCGCTCAGGACTTCATGCTGGAAAGCCTGCTCCTTTATCTGGCCGTCGCCCACTTTGGGCGCGGCCGCGGCGACTGGCAGGAAGGCGAAAGCCCCGAATTCTGGAAGAAAGCCGTGCAGGACGCCATGACCGAACAGAAGGTGAGCTTTCAGGCCATCCGCAAGCTCACGCCCGAAGAGGGTGTCGAACAGCTCACCCGCATGACGGACTCCCTGCTGAGGGGCGTCTTCATGCAACTCTATGAACGGAGCATCTGACCGACATGCTCTCCAAAGGCTTTGCAACCGTCGGGCTTCTGCTCGTCTCGAACGTCTTCATGACGCTCGCCTGGTACGCCCATCTCAAGCTCCAGAGCGCCAAACTCATCAGCAACTGGCCGCTCTACACCGTCGTGCTCTTTTCCTGGGCGATCGCGCTTCTTGAATACAGCTTCATGGTGCCCGCCAACAGAATCGGCTTCGAGGGCAACGGCGGTCCCTTCTCGCTCATTCAGCTCAAGATCATTCAGGAGGTCATCACCCTGACAGTCTTCACGCTCTTCTCCGTCATCGCCTTTCAGCAGCATCTGGCCTGGAACCACTTCGCCGCCTTCGCCTGTCTGGTGGCGGCCGTCTATTTCGTCTTCATGAAGTAAGGGCTCAGATCGGCATCTCATCAACGCCATAACGAACAATGCCGCCCGAACACGAAGCCCGGACGGCATTGTTCATTTTGAGGTGCAGGATGCAGCAACCTTACGGCACCATTTCCTCAACCTCGTCCTTCTTGACCGGACGCACGAGGTCCTCGCGCTTCACGCCAAGATAGAGCGCAATGGCCGCCGCGACGAAGACGGAGGAGTAGACGCCGAGCAGAATGCCGATCGTCAGGGCGAGCGAGAAGTAGTGCAGCGCCGGACCGCCGAAGAAGAACATCGAGAGCGTCATGCAGAGCGTCGACGTATGCGTGATCACGGTACGCGAAATCGTCGCCGTAATGGCCGAGTTGATGACCTCCATCGTGTCGGCGCGACGCATCGTGCGGAAGTGCTCGCGGACGCGGTCGAAAATGATCACCGACTCGTTCACGGAGTAGCCGAGGACCGCCAGCACCGCAGCGAGCACAGGAAGCGAGAACTCCCACTGCATCACCGAGAAGATGCCCAGCACGATGAAGATGTCGTGCAGGTTGGCGATGATGGCCGCCACCGAGAACTTCCATTCGAATCGGAAGGCAAGGTAGATCATGATGCCAGCCACGACGAGCGCAAGCGCCGTGCCGCCGTCGCGGGCAAGCTCCTCGCCCACCTGGGGACCGACGTATTCGGTACGGGTGAGCTGGGCTTCAGGGGTCTTCTGGTGAATGACCTTCATGACCTCCTCGGCCACCTGGCCCGAGGTGTAGCCCTGCTTGGTCGGCACGCGGATCACGATGTCGGAGGCCGTGCCGAAGGTCTGGACGAGCACTTCGTTGGAGACGGCCTTGAGGTCCTGTCGAACCTGTTCGGTGTTGGCCGCGGACGGATAGCGGACCTCCATCTGCGTGCCGCCGGTGAACTCGATCGAGAACGCAAGGCCGTGCGTAAAGATCCAGAAGACGGCGACGATGAAGCTCACCAGAGAGATCAGATTCAGCACATGCCTGTAGTGCATGAACGGAATCGTCTTGTGAATGCGGAAAAATTCCATGATGTTATCCCCTCATCAGCGAGCAGTCTTCTCTGCGTCCGGACGCCAGATCTGACCGATGTGAACCTTCGTCAGCTTCTTCTGGCGGCCGTAGATCAGATTGATCATCGAGCGGGAGACCACGACCGACGTGAAGATCGAGGTCATGATGCCCAGACAGTGCACCACGGCAAAGCCGCGGACGGGACCGGAACCGAAGATCAGAAGCGCCAGACCGGCGATGAGACTCGTGATGTTCGAGTCAAGAATCGTCGCAAAGGCACGATCGTAGCCTTCGCTGATGGCGGTCTGAGGCAGACGACCGAGACGCAGTTCCTCGCGGATGCGTTCGTTGATCAGCACGTTCGAGTCAACGGCCATGCCGAGCGTCAGCGCGATGGCGGCGATGCCGGGCAGCGTCAGCGTAGCCTGAAGCATGGACAGGAGCGCGATGAGCATCATCACGTTACACACGAGCGAGGCGGCGCTCACAAGACCAAAGACCTGATAGTAGACGGCCATGAAGATCGCGATCACGATGAAGCCGTAGAGCGTGGACTTGAAGCCCGCGGAAATGTTGGCTTCGCCGAGCGACGGACCGATCAGGCGTTCTTCGACGATTTCCATCGGAGCAGCCAGCGAGCCGGCGCGCAGCAGCAGGGCCGTGTCGGTCGCCTCGACCGTCGACATGCGACCGGAGATCTGCACGCGGCCGCCGCCGATTTCCTGACGGACGACGGGAGCCGTCACGACTTCGCCCTTGCCCTTTTCAAAGAGGATGATGGCGATTCGCTTGCCGACGTTGTCGCGGGTCACGTCCTGGAAGATGCGGGCGCCGCGGCTGTCAAGCTCGAGGTTGACGGTCGGCTCCTGCGTCTGGCTGTCAAAGCCGGGCTGGGCGTCGTTGAGGTTTTCACCCGTGAGGATCACGCGGCGCTTGACGAGAAGCACGTTGCCCTCGCGGTCCATGAACTTCTCATCGCCGAAGGGCACGTTGCCCTGTGCAAGCTGGGCGAGCGCCTCAGGAGAGTCGTCGACAAGACGGACTTCAAGCGTAGCGGTGCGGCCGAGAATGTCCTTGGCCTTGGCCGTATCCTGCACGCCGGGAAGCTGAACCACGATGCGGTCCGCACCCTGCTGGGCGATCACCGGCTCGGCAACGCCGAGTTCGTTGATTCGGTTGTGCAGGGTCGAGATGTTCTGCTTCAGGGCGTAGGACTGGACGTTTTGGACGGCCTTCTGGGAGAGTTCGGCGCGCAGGAGGTACGGAGCGGCGGAAGCCTCGGGGAGCGAGAGCACCAGATCAGGCTGCGTGTTGCGCAGCAGGTCATTGGCGCGGGCGCGTTCCTCTTCGGAAGCGAAGCTCACTTCAACCACGTTGCCCACGCGGTTCATGCCCGTGTGGCGGATGCGCTTGTCGCGAAGCTGCGTGCGAAGGTCGGCGAGCGTCGCTTCGGCGCGCTTCGTAATGGCCGCGCGCATGTCGACCTGAAGCAGGAAGTGCACGCCGCCGCGAAGGTCAAGGCCGAGATACATCGGCAGCGCCCTGATCGAAAGCAGCCACTGCGGGGTGTTCGGGGTGAGGTTCAGGGCCACCACGTAGGCGGGGTCCTCACGGTTCGGGTTGAGCGCCTTTTCAAGGACCTCGCGGGCCTGAAGCTGCTTTTCGGCCTCAGTCGGCTCGAAGCGTACGCGCACGGTGTTCTGCTGGGCGCCCTGTTCGAAGAAGATGCCGTTGGGATGCAGGTCTGCATTGCGCAGAAGATCCTCGACCGTCTTCAGGGTCTGCTCCGTCACCTTCACCGTCGCCTTGCCGGACGAGACCTGCACTGCAGGAGACTCGCCGTAGAAGTTCGGCAGGGTGTAGACCAGACCGATCACAAGGGCGACAACGATGACGATGTATTTCCAGAGAGGATAGCGGTTCATCGCATGTTACTCCGTTGCGCCGCAGGATTTTTCCTCAGGCGCAACCGTTGTGAAAACCACTTGAAGAAAGTGGGGTTCGAAAATGGGTTTAAGCCCGGACGCTCGTCCGGGCTTAAAAAAGCGCCAAGAGCATCTGCTCTCAGCGCTTCGTGCACTTCAGTGCGTGCACGTTGATGCTGCTCAGATCTTCAGCGTGCCCTTCGGGAGGACGACGCTGACCGAGGTGCGCTGCATGCGGATCACGACGGGCTTGCCGTCGACGGAAGCCACCTGAAGGCCGATCGTCTGTTCATCGACGGACTCGATGCGGCCGGAAATGCCGCCGAGCGTGGTGACTTCATCGCCGCGCGTCAGGCCTTCGCACATCTGCATGTGTTCCTTCTGGCGCTTCTGCTGAGGACGGATCAGGAAGAACCAGAACACGGCAAAGATGACGACGAGCGGAACGACCTGCATGAGGAAGCCTTCCATGCCGCCCACCTGAGCGGCGGCCTCGCCGGCAGCCATGGCATCGCTAACAAAAAACATTTGAACTCCAGTGATTCAGGAATGTGTGAAATCGGAACCTTCGGCGGAAGCGAGTCCCGCCGAAGGAGATTTGAGACATTATAAGGATCTTGCCTTATCTCTGACTGAGAAACTCCGGGAGGATTTACTCCACCCCGCGGGCGCGATCCTCGGCGAACTGCTTCTTCCAGGCCTCGAACGTCCCTGCCTCAAGCGAGTCGCGCATCTCCTGCATGATCTGAAGGTAGAAGGAGAGGTTGTGGATCGTGTTGAGGCGCGCGCCGAGGATCTCGCCTACCTTGTGGAGATGATGCAGATAGGCGCGCGTGAAGTTGCGGCACGTGTAGCAGTTGCAGCTCGGATCAAGCGGGCGCAGGTCGTTGCGGTAACGACTGTTCTTGAGCTTCACGTCGCCGAAACGGGTGAAGAGCCAGCCGTTGCGCGCATTGCGGGTGGGCATCACGCAGTCGAACATGTCGATGCCCTGGGAGACGCCTGCCACGAGGTCCTCGGGCGTGCCCACGCCCATCAGGTAGCGCGGACGGTCGTCGGGGAGCTTGTGCACGATGTGGTCCATGATGCGGAGCATGTCCTCCTTGGGCTCGCCGACGGAAAGGCCGCCCACGGCATAGCCGTGGAAGCCGATGCCCTTGAGGCCCTCGAGCGACTCCTCACGCAGGTGCTCGAACATGCCGCCCTGGACGATGCCGAAGAGTGCGTTCGGGTTCTCGAGACGATCGAACTCGTCACGCGAGCGCTTCGCCCAGCGAAGGCTCATGCGCATCGACTTGGCGGCCTCGAGTTCGGTGGCGGGACGGTCGCCGATCTTGTAGGGCGTGCACTCGTCGAGCACCATCACCACGTCGGAGTTGAGCACGCGCTGGATCTTCATCGACACTTCGGGCGACAGGAAGAGCTTGTCGCCGTTGATCGGATTGCTGAACTTCACGCCTTCCTCGGTGATCTTCCTCAGTTCGCCAAGGCTGAAGACCTGAAAGCCGCCCGAGTCGGTCAGGATGGGCTTGTCCCACTGCATGAAGTCGTGAAGACCGTTGTGGGCCCCGATCACCTCGAGGCCGGGACGCAGCCACAGGTGGAAGGTGTTGCCGAGGATGATCTGGGAGCCGATCTCCTTGAGTTCATAGGGCGCCATCGCCTTCACGGAACCGTAGGTGCCGACCGGCATGAAGATCGGCGTCTGAACGACGCCGTGATTGAGCGTCAGTTCGCCGCGACGGGCTCTGCCGCACGTCGCCTTGACCTTGAAATCAAAAGCCATGTTTCTCTTGTGTCCTTGTCTTGTGTACAGGTCCTGCTGGCCGGATCAGCCTGCAAGACGGGCGTTTTCGATGAAGCATGCGTCGCCGTAGCTGAAGAAGCGGTACTTCTCCTCAACGGCATGGCGGTAGGCCTCCAGAATGCGCTCGCGGCCCGCAAGGGCGGAGACCAGCATGACGAGCGTCGACTTCGGAAGATGGAAGTTCGTGATGAGCGCGTCGATGATGCGGAAGCGATAGTCGGGCATGATGAAGAGCGAGGTGTCGCGGGCGCCCGCGGCCACGTGCCCGACGGCGTCGGCCGCGCTCTCGATCGTGCGCAGCGACGTCGTGCCGACGGCGATCACGCGGCGGCCCTCGGCCTTCGCACGATTGATGCGCGCGGCCACGTCCTCGGGCATGTTGAACCATTCCGAATGCATCTGGTGTTCAGAAAGATTCTCGACGCGAACGGGCTGAAAGGTCCCCGCGCCGACGTGAAGCGTGACATACTCGATGTCGACCCCCTTGGCCGCAAGCCTGCCGAGAAGATCCTCGGTGAAGTGAAGGCCGGCCGTTGGAGCGGCCACGGCGCCGGGATAGCGGGCATAGACCGTCTGATAGCGGCTCTCGTCGGACTTCTGCGCCGCATGCGTGATGTAGGGAGGAAGCGGAACGCGACCGAACGCCTCGAGAACGTCGAGTACGGGACGCTCGAACTCAAGTTCGAAGAACTGGCCCTGACGGCCCGTCACCATGACGGGCTCCTCGATGCCGTCGGCCTCGAAGTAGAGGACAGTGCCCGGCTTCGGGGACTTGCTGGCGCGAACCATGGAGATAGCGGTGCGCTCGCCCGTGACGCGCTCAATCAGGGCCTCGACGTTGCCGCCCGTGGCCTTGCGGCCGAGCAGGCGGGCCTTGATGACCTTGGTGTTGTTGGCGACAAGCAGGTCGCCTTCGTGAAGAAAGCCCTCGATGTCCGTGAACGTGCAGTCCTCGATCACGTCCTTCGTGATGTGCAGAAGACGAGATGCAGTGCGGTTTTCAAGGGGATACTGGGCGATGAGCTCCGGCGGGAGCTCGAAATCGAAATCGGATAAGTGCTGTTCTTGCATGGCTTGACAGGCCAGTGGGAATTTGAGAAAAGCGGCATTCTACCCGCTTTGCCCGCGACTGTCTCGACAAAGACGCCTGACTTTGCACCTCGTTGCGAAGAAGCCCCTTCGAGGCTCATTCGTCAGAGCTCATTCGCCCGCGAGCATCAGATCGGGAATCAGCAGGCTTCCCGATCGACGCACGCCCGTGTCGTGTTCGTCGGCTCCGATCGCCTCGATCGTCTTCATCATCGTGAGAATGTTCGAGGCAATGGTCACCCCTTCGACGGGGGCGACGATCCGCCCGTTCTCGACCCAGAAGCCCGAGGCTCCCCTCGAATAGTCTCCCGAGACCGCGTTGAGCCCCTGCCCGATCAGCTCCGTCACGAGGAATCCCGTGCCAAGGCGCTCGAGCATCGCCCGCCTCGTGTCCTCAGGTCGAGTCTCGGTGCTGGAAAGCCTCAGGTTGTAGGCTCCGCCGAGATTTCCCGTCGTCCTCATTCCGAGCCTTCGGGCGGAATAGCTGGAGAGGAAGATCCCCTCAATCCGTCCGTCCGACACGATCATGCGTCTTCGTCCCGCGCACCCTTCGTCGTCGAAGACTCCGGAACCGAGCGCCCTCATGAGATAGGGATCCTCCTCCACGAAGACATGAGCAGGAAGAATCCGCTCGCCAAGCCTTCCCTCGAGACAGCTCGCATGCCTGTACCAGGCGCGCCCGTTGAGGAGTTCTTCAAGAATGTCCAGAAGTCCCGTCGCCACGGGCGCATCAAAGAGCACCCGCGCACGACGGCTCGACAGCGGCCTTGCGCCAAGGCGAGCGACCGTGCGCCCGGCAGCCGTGCGTCCGAGTTCGGCGGGGTCCAGAAGATCCTCGACGGCGCGCCCCTGCGTCCACCAGCCGTCGCGCTGCATGCCGGAGTCGTCCTCGGCAATGGGCGCAGCGTCCATGTCGTGACGCGAATACCTGTAGCCAGCGCAGAACCCGAGCGAATTGGCCAGCGTGAACTCCCCCGACGAGGTCGAGAAGTTCGTGCCATCGGAGTTGACGATCCGCTCGTCCGCCTCGAAGACGGCCTCCTCTACGGCCGAGGCCAGCCTTACGGCCTCCTGGACGCCTCCCTCGAACGGATGCCAGAGCGACAGGTCACGCATGTCGGCCTGCAGATCCTCCGCCTCGGGAAGTCCCGCAGCAGGGTCCTCCGCCGAGACGCGGGCGATGTCGACGGCGGCCTGCACGGCCGCCTCGAGCGAGCGTTCGGAAAAGTCCGCCGTGCTTGCGCAGCCTTTTCGCCCTCCGATCCACGCGTTGAGCGTCAGGACACGCTCCTCGGTGTGCTCTACGGCGTCGACCTCCCCCATGCGCACCGTCACGCTCAGCCCCTTGTCGTGGCTCACCTCGGCGCTTGCGCAGTCCGCCCCAAGCGACTTCGAACGCTCCACCGTCCATCGGGCGAGCTCCTCCGTGCGCATTTCGACTTCATCCTGCATTTTCACTCTCCTTCCTCCGCCTTCACGGGCCTTCGGACATCCGACGTCCTGCCCGCGATCCCGCTATCATAAGGGTTTTGATGACTTTTTAACGCAAGAGCTTTGCCATGCGCCAGGAACAGATCTACGAAGACGACGTTGACGAAAACGGCTACCGCGGCCCCTCCAAATCCCAGCTCAAGCGCGAGCAGAACGCGCTCCAGGATCTCGGACGCGAGATGACGAAGCTCGGCGACGAGCAGCTCAAGCGCATCGGCCTTCCCGACGAGGTTCTCGTGGAAATCGTCGAATTCCGCCGCATGAGAAGCTTCGGCGCGCAGCGACGCCAGCTCCAGCTCATCGGCAAGAAGATGCGCAACATGGATCCCGTCGCCGTTCGCGAAGCGATCGACCGCGTCACGGGCGAATCCCGCGCCGCCGTCGCCCTGCTTCACCGCTGCGAGACGCTGCGCGACCAAATGCTTGCAGGCGACGAAGCGCTCACCAAATTCATCAGCGAGCATCCCGAAGCTGACATCCCACGCCTTCGGACGCTTGTGCGTACAGCTCGCAAGGAGCGCGAGGCACAGAAGCCGCCCAAGAGCGCCCGCGAGCTCTACCGCTACCTTCATGATCTTCTCGAAGAGCCCATCAGCCTCTTCGCCGAAGACGACGAGAACGAAGAATAACCATCAGGCCAAAGGACGATTTCGATGAAGCCGCCTCGCAAAAGTGAAAACGAACTGATTCTGGGCCTCGTGTCCGTGTCTGACCGCGCCAGCAAGGGCGTCTATGACGACCGCGGCATTCCCGAGCTCGAAGCCTGGTGCAGGAAGGCCATCATCAACCCGATGGCCGTGCACAAGCGCCTCATCCCCGACGAGCGCTTCGAGATCGAGAAAACGTTGCGCGAGCTCGTCGACATCATCGGCTGCGACCTCGTCCTCACGACGGGCGGAACGGGCCCCTCGCGCCGCGACGTCACGCCCGAAGCGACGCTTGCCGTCGGTACGCGCGAGATGCCGGGCTTCGGCGAACAGATGCGAGCGATCTCAGGCCACTTCGTCCCGACCGCCATTCTGTCGCGCCAGACGGCCGTGCTTCGCGAAACGCCCGATCATGCGGCGCTCATCATCAATCTTCCCGGCCAGCCAAAGGCCATTGCTGAAACGCTTGAGGGCCTCAGGGGCAAGGACGGCAAGTCCGTCGTCAACGGCATCTTTGCAGCCGTGCCCTACTGCATCGACCTCATCGGCGGTCCCTACGTCGAGACCCGCGAGGAAGTCGTCAGGGCCTTCCGCCCCAAGAGCGCTCAGCGCCTGAAGCCCGCAGAGGAGAAGCAGGCCGAACCGGTCCAACCCTCCCAACCCGCCAAGCCTGCGGAACCCGCCGTCAAGCCCTTCGATCCGAAGGACATCCTGATGGTCTCCCCGCGGCGCGCGCAGAATGCGCCTGAAGCCGCCGTCATCTGGCTCCACGGCATGGGCGTCGACAACAACGACTTCGCGCCCTTCCCTGACGAGATCCTTGACTTCGGCGGTCCCGTCTGCCGATTCATTCTGCCCAACGCCCCCGTGCGTGAAATCTCCGCGCATCCGGGCTATCCGCTCCGCGCCTGGTACGACGTGCGCTCGGACAAGATCGACGACAACGAGGACCGTGCAGGCATCAGGGAAACCGCAGCCCGCATCAGTCTTCTCATCACGGACGTCGAAAAGGCGGGCATCCCCCGCAGCCGCATCTTCCTCGGAGGCTTCTCTCAGGGCGCGGCCGCCGCACTCTACGCGGGACTTCGTGAAGAAGAACCTGTCGCGGGCATCGTGGCCCTTTCGGGCTACCTGCCGCTCGCGGGCACTCTGTTCTCAGAAATCACGCCCGCCGGCCGCAAGACGCCCGTCTTCATGGCGCACGGTCTCTTCGACTCCGTTATTTCGCCACTGACCGCCAAGCGCAGCGCTCAGGTCATTCAGGAGATCAACCCCGACTTCCGCTGGCTTCCGTTCGACATGGACCACGAAATCTGTCAGGACGAGCTCGCGGCGCTGGCACAGTTCCTCCGCCAACATCTCTGAGACAGGACCCAACTCTCATTACGCAAAGCCTGTGCGGACTTCCGCGCAGGCTTTGCCGCTTGCAGGATAAAAGAAAAGGCCGGTGCAACGACTGCATCGACCTTAGCTTTTGATGGTCCCCAGAGAGAGACTCGAACTCTCATGGTTGTTCACCGGCGGATTTTGAATCCGCTGCGTCTACCATTCCGCCATCCGGGGAACCCTTTCAAATTAAGAAGTGAATTATGCCATATTTTCCGGGCCCAGTGGGCGGATCAGATGATCGGGATGAGCCTCCCGCACGTCCCTGACGGCTTCTCCGACGGTGCGCCCGTCAGGCAGTCTCCAGTCAGGCAGCAGATCCGCAATCGGCACCAGCACGAAGAGGCGTTCGTGCATGCGAGGATGAGGAAGCGTCAGCACGGGATCGTCGGAAACCGTCCCCTCATAGGCAATCACGTCCAGATCGAGCGTTCTGGGCGCATTGACAACGCCCGCCGGCCTAACGCGACCGTGTGCGTTCTCAATCGCCTGACAGGCGCGCAGAAGCGCCATAGGCTCAAGCGTCGTCTCGACCAGCACCGCAGCATTGACGTAGTCGGGACCGGAAGACTCGACGGGACTCGTCGTATAGAAGCGACTCGTGCCGAGCACGCGGATGCCGTCCGTCCGTCCGAGCGCCTGCACAGCAGACCTGAGTGCCTCAACGGGCTGCCCCAGATTGGCCCCGAGCGCGATGATCGCCTCAGGCATCACTGCGCTCCTGACGGCTGCGGGAGGAGCGTCGCGGCGAACGGCGACGCCTTCTCGACGAGCGGCGCTCGCCATCCTCGGCAGGCGTCTCGCCGCCGGCGGACGCTGCGCGGCGTCGATGGCTGCGGGCGGCGTCCCCCGTCATGCGGGCCTCGCGCTGAGCCTCTGCGATCATGCCTGCACGAGTTTCCTCGTCGGAGAGCGCAAAAGCGTCCCACCACTGAACGAGAGACTCGGGCACATGACCGAGTAGCGAACGAAGCAGCATGAAGTCATAGGCAGCACGATAGCGGGGATGGGAGACGAGCGCATAGGCAGTCTTGCCCGTGCGGCGCTCGAACCTCGCCTGAAGCATCCACAGATCGTGGATGTCCGCCTGATAGCGTCGCTGGATGTTCAGCTGCTGGCACTGGGTGGCAAGCACGTCGACGCAGGCCGCATGAAGGGCGGCCATGCGGCTCATGCCCTTTTCATCCTCGTTGTAACGCCAGCGCTTGACGACCTGCGGCCAGAGCAGCGTGCCAAAAAGGAAGGAGGGCGAAATCTTCTTGCCGACGGCGATGCGCTCGTCGGTGCGCTTCAGGGCGAGCATCAGGAACTCCTCGCCGTCAGGCTCGGAGACGATCACGTCCAGCAACGGCAGAAGCGCCTTGTGAAGTCCCTCCTGACGCAACTTCGAGAGGCAGGCCACGGCATGACCGCTGGTCAGAAGCTTGAGTACCTCGTCGACAAGACGGGCGGAGGGCACGTTTTCGAGAAGCTTCGCCATTTTGGGAATCGGCGCTTCAGTGGCGGGCTCGATCGTGAAGCCGAGCTTCGCCGCGATGCGCACGGCGCGCATCATTCGCACGGGGTCTTCCCTGTAGCGCTCGGCTGGATCACCGATCATGCGAAGGCGCTTTGCGGCGAGATCTTCAAAGCCGCGGTGATAGTCGAAGAGCTCCTGCGTCTGGGGATCGTAGTACAGCGCATTGATCGTGAAGTCGCGCCTAGCCGCGTCCTCCCACATCTCGCCGAAGACGTTGTCGGAGACGACGCGCCCCGTGGCGTCCTTGCGCTGGCCCGCGCCCTCGAGCGCACGGAAGGTCGAGCACTCGATGACCTCGCGCCCGAAAATCACATGTACGAGCTTGAAGCGACGGCCAATGATCACGGCGCGGCGCTGGCAGCGCTTCACCTGTTCGGGCGTCGCATCGGTCGCCACGTCGAAGTCCTTGGGCGTGACGCCGAGCATCAGGTCGCGAACGGCACCGCCCACGATGTAGGCCTGGAAGCCGCGACGCTTGAGCGCCTCGCAGGTCGCCCGCGCCTCAGCCGACACCAAGGCCGGATCGATGCGGTGCTCATCTGCGGAAATCACGCGGGGATTCTTGACGACAACGGAACGTGGGGCGAACATGTCCCTCACCCGGTTGACAATACGGCCAAACATTTACGCCCTGTCCTTTTTGAAAATATCCATGATTCGCCAGCCTCTGCAGGCGGCTTCCGACCGAAGCATGCCGTCTGGATTGACGGCGAACGCCTTGCCGCGTTCAGCGGCAAAGGCCAGCATCGGCAGATCGTTGATCGAGTCGCTGTAGGCCTCCAGCCTGAGGCCGTCATCAGCAGCGCCCAGACTCTCCAGAAACCCCCTGAGGAGCACCAGCTTGCCCTCGCCGTATGAGTGGGACCCTGCAATTCGGCCCGTGAACTCTCCGAAGGCGTCCTCTTCAGGTCGAGCCGCCACAAGATGCCTGATGCCGAAGAGCGGCGCAATCGCCCCCGTCACGAAGGCATGCGTGCCTGAAGCAAGCACAAGCTCAAACCCCGCCTTCCTGCGGGACTCGACCAGATCGAGCGCTTCGGGGCGGAGGTGCGGCCTGACGCAGGCATCGATATAGGCTGCGCGCCACTTCTCCAGATCCTGCCGCCTGCAGGCAGCCAGAAGCCCCGCCTGAAAGCCCATGAACTCGTCGGCACTGAATGCACCCTTGCGGTAGGCTTCGGCATAGGCCTCGATCCGGGCGTCCATCAGGGCGACATCCATGCCTGCGGCTCTCACGAGCCAGCGGCTCCAGTTCTCTCCGCTGTCGACGGGGAGGAGCGTGTGATCAAGATCGAAGACTGCAAACTTCATGTCGTGAAAAAACGGGATCAGTATGCCTGACGAGCGTGCTGCCTCTCATCAAGAGAGGTCACGGCCTCGCGCAACAGAGGAAGCGTCACACGACGCTGCTTCTGCAACCCGAGGCGGTCCGCCTCATCAAGCACACAGGTGAGCGTGCGCATGTCGCGCGGCAGGTTGGCCCCCATCCAGTGAAGGATGTCGGGCGTGAGCTCGATGCCGCGTCGTGCGGCCTGACGGTGAAGCTCGGCAAGACGCTCCTCATCGTCAAGCGGACGAATTGCATAGCAGAGTCCCCAAGCCAGACGACTTCTGACGACTTCAGGAAGCGGAAGCTGAGCGGCGGGCACCCTGCCCGCACACACGAGATGCATGCCCGGCGTTCCGCGCACGGCATTCTGCAGTGCAAGCAGCTGCAATGCCCAGCCAGGATCCAGTTCGTCCACGTCGTCAACGACGTAGAGCGGCACCTTCGGATCGAACATCGGCACGCGGAAGCCCTCTTCAGGCACCAGACTTCTCAGCAGATGCGTGAGGCCCGCCCCCTTGGGACCGTACAGATACACGAAGGTGGGCCCGCAGCCTGCGGCCACTTCTCGCAGAACACTGACGGCTTCGCCGTTGGCACCGACAACGAAGTTGTCGAGCGTCGGCTTGTCGCGCTCCTGCAGGTCGAGCAGATACTGATCGGGTTCGTGTTCGTACATAATCTCGGGCGGTGGAAATCTGAGCGCATGATGCGCACACGTCCAGAATCTTAGAGTTTACCTCGAAAACATTGTTTTCGTCTGCTCCATTTGTCATGCCTCCGCTTCACTCAAACCCTTGCTCCGCCTGCGACCTCCCCTGCTCAAAAATCGTCTTATCCGCCTCATGAGGCGGCTCTTTGGCTTATACTTTCGCAAACTCTTTTATTAGGCAACCCGTCCCCGGTCACACCCTTCGGCACGACGTGCCCCCTCTTCTGCGTGTGCCCGCGGACCCTCTTTACTCGAGATACTTTCCATGAGCCAACTTTCCTACGCGGCTGCCGGCGTTTCCATCGATGCCGGCGACGAACTCGTTGAACGCATCAAGCCCTTTGCCAAGCGCACGATGATCCCGGGCGTCCTCGGCTCCATCGGCGGCTTCGGCGCGCTCTTCGAAGTCAGCAAGGAATACAAGAACCCGGTTCTCGTCACCGGCACGGACGGCGTGGGCACCAAGCTCATGCTCGCCTTCAAGCTCGGCCGTCACGACACGGTCGGCCAGGACCTCGTTGCCATGAGCGTCAACGACATCCTCGTGCAGGGTGCCCGCAGCCTCTTCTTCCTCGACTACTATGCCTGCGGCAAGCTTGACGTTGACGTCGCCGGTCGCGTTGTCGCCGGTGTCGCCAAGGGCTGCGAACTCGCTGGCTGCGCTCTTATCGGCGGTGAAACCGCCGAAATGCCGGGCATGTATCCGGAAGGCGAATACGACCTCGCAGGCTTCGCCGTCGGCGTTGTCGAAAAGGACCTGATCATCGACGGCCGCACGATCCAGCCGGGCGACACGATTCTCGGCCTTGCCTCGAGCGGTCCGCACTCCAACGGCTTCTCCCTCATCCGCAAGGTGGTCGAAGTCGCCGGCGCTGACTGGAACATGCCGTTCGACGGTGCCACGCTCGCCGACCGCGCCATGGAACCCACCCGCATCTATGTCAAGCAGGTTCTCGAAGTCATGAAGTCCGTGAAGATCAAGGGCATGGCCCACATCACGGGCGGCGGCCTCGTGGAGAACGTGCCCCGCGTTCTTCCCGAAGGCGTTCAGGCCGTCATCGACGGCAAGTCCTGGACGCGCCCGGCCATCTTCGACTGGCTTCAGGAAAAGGGCAACATCGACAGCCATGAAATGCACCGCGTCTTCAACAACGGCATCGGTCTCGTCGTGATCGTCTCCGCCGAAGACGCCGAAAAGGCCCGCGGCGCCTTTGAAGCTCAGGGCGAAAAGGTCTTCACGATCGGCACGGTCGCCAAACTTCCCGAAGGTGAAGCTCCCTGCGTCGTCCGCTGATCGCGCCCGCATTGACCTAGAAGTCAATACAAACGATCTCTTCGGAAAGCAACGTGATTTATCATGCTGCTTTTTCTATTTTCGGCCCTTGCCTTAAAGCCATTTCCTCCATGTCGTTCAAGCTCTCCAACACCTACCTTAAGCTTTTCATCATGACAGCTGCCGCGAGTGCCATGCTCGTTGGAAGTGAATGCTTGCATCGCTTGTATTTCGACATAGTTCCGTTAGGCCGCCCTTGGGAAGAGTTTCTCTACCTTCTGACCTTCACGTCCATACTTTGCTTTTCCCGTTGGGCGTTTACCAAAGTCTGCGCCGCATTCTTTCTCTTCCTCTGCTTGATCGTCAATCCCGTTCATTTCGAGATCTATCAGAGTTGGATCAATGGGATCAACTACTACTTGGCCCTGGCCGAGTGGTCCGAGGTTGCCAACACTGGCGTCTCAATGATTCCTAAGCTCATTCCTACGATTCTCTGGGGTCTTGTTGACCTTCTTATCGTTGTGCTTCTCTATAAGTACTCCCAGAAGATTCGTCAGGGAAAAAGCCGATGGCCGATTTTAGATGTGCTGTTCGTCCTCTTGATCGCCATCGTCAGCGTTCGCTCCTTCGACACCTGTCAAGAGCACGGCATCTCACCCAAAACCTCCTACGGCAAGGTCAAGTCGAACTATTTCTCATTCGGCTATTTTCTTGGACGAGTTTTGCCCTACAAAGTGTTCAACCTCAGCAAGATCACCGACTACAGGTCACTCGCCCCTACTCGACTCAGTGATCCCAAAATCGACCACATCATCTTCATCGTAGGCGAAAGTGAATCTGCAGCCCATGTAGGAGCCTTCGGTTACGAACGCAACACGACGCCCTTTTTCTCTGAAATCAAGGGACGCGACGACTTCATTGTCCGCCCCATCCATTCCGCAGCCTTCATGACGGCTGTTGCTCTTCCGACGCTTTTCAACGCCATTCCACAACCCAACGGCATGGTGCAGATCATGCACGGAACAACGAACCTATTCAGGCTCGCCAAGGATCAAGGATTTCAAACCTATTGGTTCACAGCTCAAGCTCGAAATGAGATGAACATCTTGAACCTGATCGGCGGAAAGTGGATCGATAAAATCACCTTTCCTGAAGCCTTCGGGCTTTCGGACCGGGAAAGCATGCCCGACTTCAACCTTCTTACCCAGTTTGATACGGTCAACTTCAATACGGGAAGGCAGTTTGTGATTCTTCATCAGCGAGGTTCCCACACTCCGTACGGAACCCTGCTATCTACAGAAGAGGTCTCAGTGTACGGCGATAGCATCGTCGACCACTATGACGCCACTATCCTCAAGACCGACAAGCTTATTCAAACTGTTTACGAGAGCATCCAGAAGAAGGGGCTCAAAAACTGGTTGTTGCTCTATACGTCTGATCACGGAGCTTACGTCACCAACAAAACCTACAATCAAGGCACTGTTCAGAGGGATAGCTATACAGTTCCTCTCTTCATTGCCAGTGACAATGCGGAAGTTATGGCAACCTATCGCAAGGTCTTTGACAACGATCTCGCTGCCTTCCATCAACAGGTTTCAACATCCGTCATCCAACTCCTAGGCTACGACGTCAAAATCTCAGATCCTCAAACCGCAACGGTCAATGGCAACATCCTGACGGGGGATGCTGGATGGTTGCTCTACAAAGACGGTACCTACCAATACGTCTACCCATAAAGCAACTCAAAGATAGGGAGGGCCTGATTCAGGCGCCTCCCCTACAACTTCATCAGTTCAATGATCGGATCAAGCCTTCCACCTTGTCCAGCACTTCGGTAGCCAATGGATCCACCAGCAAGGCATCCTGCATGCTGCGCATCCAGGTCATCTGTCTCTTGGCCAACTGTCGGGTGGCCGCAACGCCTGCCAGATAAAAGGCCGCCATGTCGGTGCGCCCCTCGATGAAATCAATTGCCTGTCGATAGCCTACGGCCCGCATGGCCGGGCTGTCAGGATCGTAGTCTGGACGCATCATCAGAGACCTAACCTCATCCAGAAAGCCATCGGCAAGCATCTGTTCAAACCTTGCCTCGATTCGGGCATGCAGCCACTTTCTGTCCGAGGGCAGCAGCCCCATCGTCAACGTCTCCACCGCAGGTCTGCGAACACTCTCTGCATGGAAGGCCGAGATCGGCCTGCCCGTCATTTTCCAGACCTCCAGAGCGCGCCCGATGCGCTGGCTGTCGTTGGGCGCCAGTCTGGCGGCCGTCACGGGATCGATCCTCCCGAGTTCTGCATGCATGGCTGGCCAGCCGCGCTCAGCCGCCTCAGTCGCCACCGCCTCGCGAACCTCAGGCGTGCTTGACGGCATGTCGTTGATGCCGTCCCTGAGAGCCTTGGCGTAGAGCATCGTGCCGCCCACGATGAGCGGAAGCCGCCCTCTCGAGCGGATCTCACCCACGAGTCTCACGGCATCCTCCAGAAAATCGGCGGCGCTGTAGGCCTCACCAATGTCACGGATGTCGATCAGATGGTGCGGGCATACCGCCCTTTCCTCCTTCGTCGGCTTTGCCGTGCCGATGTCCATGCCCCTGTAGACAAGCGCAGAATCCATGGAGATGATCTCAACGTCATGACGTCGGGCGATCTCCAGAGAAAGAGCGGACTTGCCGCCCGCCGTAGGCCCAAGAATCATCAGCGCCTGCGGCTTTTGCCCGCATTCATGCAGGACCTTTTCAATCGCGTCCATCACTTGCCCCTCATGAAGAGCTTGTCCAAGTCTGTAAGCGTCATCTGCCGCCATGTCGGACGGCCGTGGTTGCACTGGTCGGCCCGCTCGGTCTCCTCCATGTCCCTCAGAAGCCTGTCCATTTCGGGCAGGGTGAGACGGCGGTGCGCGCGCACGGAGCCATGACAGGCGACCGTGGCGAGAAGCCTGTTTCTGAGCTCCTCGATGACAGACGTCTCACCGAAGTTCTGAAGATCCTCTAGAAGACACTTCACCATGGTCTCCACCGTCTGGGACGGCATGTCCTTGCAGAGCATCGGGAGCGCACGCACGGCGACGGCGCAGTCTCCGGCCCCCGTGAGCTCAAGGCCGAGCGTGGAAAGAAGCTCGCGGTTTTCCTCAAAGACGGAAAAGAGAAGCGGGTTCACGCGGAAGACCTGCGGGATCAGAACCTGCTGTACGGCGATGCCGCGGGCGTCCATCTCGCGCTTGAGACGCTCGTAGGTGATTCGCTCAGCCGCCGCGTGCATGTCAACCACCACGAGCCCGCGCTCATTCTCCGCCAGAATGTAGATGCCGCCGATCTGGGCAATGGCGCGGCCGAGCGTCCCCGGAGGAAGCGTCGCGGGCTTGCAAGCTTCAGATGCGGGAGTGGCCGCAACACATGCCGAGGTCTTGTCGGAAGCGGACGGAACCGCCTCGGCAATCTCCTCGAAGCTCATGCCCTCGGCCGTTTCGGGCGGGGGCACGTCAATCGGCCCGAGAGACGTTGCCTCATTCGTCTCCTTCAGGAAGGATCCTCCCTGAAGGTCGAGACGTCCGGATTCGGGTTCGGCAGGCGGCACTTTCTCGCTCTTGAGCCAATTGCCGTCTTTCCGTCCCGAGAAGCGTCCCTCAGGAACTCTGCCCTGCGCAGCCGCTCTGGCAGTATCGACGTCCGCGCCGAAAAGGCGCATAGCCGTGCTGACGTCAGGACAGGATTCGGGCTTGAACACGGGACGCAAAGGTGCGGTGAATGCGGGAGTGCTACCGAGCGAGCCTGATGAAAAAACGGACGGTGCAGACGACTGCACGGGACGTGCGGCCTCCTGCCGTTTCTGAGCAGGCAGGGCTGCCTCGGTCTCCTCACCATTCAGAAGCGAGGCGGTGGGCGGCGCGAGAGCCGCCTTCACGGCATGCATGACGAACTGGTGTACCCTGCTCGACTCCCTGAACCTGACCTCAAGCTTGGCGGGATGTACGTTTACGTCGACCGCAGTCGGATCCAGCGTCAGATAGAGACAGAAGACGGGCTGGCTCTGGCCGTGCAGCACGTCCTGATAGGCGGCCTTGACGGCATGCATGAGCGTCTTGTCGCGCACATAGCGGCCATTGACGAAAAAGTACTGCCCGTCCGCACGACTGCGGGCGATGGCCGGAATGCCGGCGAGTCCTCGAATCGTCATGCCGTCCTCCTCGGCCGCCACCTCGCGGTGCTGTCCCTTGAAGGCTCTGGGCATCAGCGCCTCAATGCGGTCAACAACGTTCGTGGCGGCAGGAAGCTTCAGAACATTGCGACCGTTTGCCGAAAGCGTGAAGCCGATGTCGGGGTTGGCGAGCGCCAGGCGCTCGAGATATTCGGTCACATGAGCCGTTTCCGTCGCGTCGGACTTCATGAACTTGCGGCGAGCCGGCGTCTTGTAGAAAAGGTCGAGCACCTCCACGCGCGTGCCGACGACGCCTGCGGCGGGATGCACCTCTCCGTCGGAGATCTCCCATGCGCTGTCGGCCTCAGGCGTGCGGCTACGGATGCTCATCTCGGCAACGGCATCAATCGACGCCAGGGCCTCGCCGCGAAAGCCGAGGCTTCCGACGCGCTCGAGCTCAAGAAGGTCGCGGATCTTGCTGGTGGCGTGCCGTCTGAGGGCTAGCGCCAGCTCGTCCTTCGGAATGCCTGAGCCGTTGTCGGTTACGACGATGCGCTTGAGGCCACCGCCATCGAGCTTGACGTCGATCTCACCGGCGCCAGCGTCGATTGCATTCTCCACCAGCTCCTTCACAACGGAGGCAGGACGCTCGATCACTTCGCCTGCCGCAATCTGGCTGATGAGCTGGCTCGGTAGTTCAGCAATGCTTCGTTTGGGCGCAAGCGTGCGCGGCATCAGGTTTTGCATAAGCCTCGGGCAATTTCAATTCGTTAAGATATGCCCCGTCAGCCGGGGACTGCATTCAGTATGATATGTGCAATCTCCGCTCCTTGCACATGGCCGGCCCTCCCTCGGGGGCAGGAAACAATCACCTGGGATTCTCAGATGGACATCCTCGATCTCGTAGTCAACCTCTTTACCAATACGGACGCCTTTCTCGTTTCCCTCGCCACGGACTACGGCACCCTCATCTACGCCGCCATGTTCCTCATCTTCTTCCTGGAGACTGGCTTCGTGATCATGTCATT
Source organism: Sutterella wadsworthensis 2_1_59BFAA (assembly GCF_000297775.1). Classification (GTDB taxonomy): domain Bacteria; phylum Pseudomonadota; class Gammaproteobacteria; order Burkholderiales; family Burkholderiaceae_F; genus Sutterella; species Sutterella wadsworthensis_A. The sequence goes on along the minus strand of NZ_JH815518.1, from coordinate 113,791 downwards.
CCTGCCGGGAGACTCTCTTCTCTTCGTTGCAGGCACTGTCGCCGCCTCCGGTACGGCCAGTCCCTGGCTCATCATGCTCGCCGTCATCGTCGGCGCCATCGCAGGCAACACGCTCGGCTACGAGCAGGGCCGCTGGCTCGGCAACCGCATCTACAGCGGCAACATCTCCTGGATCAACGAAAAGAAGCTCCGCCACGCTCACGACTTCTACATGCGCCACGGCGGCAAGACCATCCTGCTCGCCCGCTTCGTGCCGATCGTCCGCGCCTTCGCGCCGCTCATTGCAGGCGCAGCCCGCATGAACGGCATCCGCTTCGAGCTCTTCAGCGGCGCAGGTGCCATTCTCTGGGCTGTCTCGATCGTCGGCGCAGGCTACCTCTTCGGCAACATCCCGTTCATCAAGAACAACCTCTCTCTCATCCTTCTTCTCGGCATCATCGCCGCCATCTCAGGCCCCGTCCTCGTGGGCATGGTCTGGAAGTTCATCCAGAAGCGAAAGGGACTTGACGCGGAAGACCCGCAAAAATAAGTCGACTTGTGAGAAAAGCCTGCCGGATCGGCAGGCTTTTCTGCATTCAGACCTTTCTCACGGCAAAAGGAAGGGGGCTGCGGCGTCCTTCTCGGAGAGGATGGGATTTTCGCACCGCCAGTCGATGTTCAGCGTCGGATCATTCCATCGACACGAGGCCTCCGACCCCGGCACCCATGGCTTGTCGACCTTGTAGAGCACGATCGTATCGTCCTCCGTCGTCACGTAGCCGTGCGCATAGCCGGCTGGCACATAGAGAGACTCCCCCTCGCCAGCCTTTAGCTCGACGGAAATCCACCTGCCGAACAGCGAGCTCTCGGGCCTCACGTCTGCCACAACGTCAAGGAGCGCTCCTCTGACGCACTGCACGGCCTTGGCCTGCGCATGCGGCTCACGCTGCCAGTGCATGCCGCGCAGCGTCCCTCTGCGGGCGTTGCAGACGAGATTGTCCTGCATGAAGGCAATGTCCACGCCCGCCGCGCGCCAGTCAGCCGCCTGCCAACTCTGCGTGAAGCTGCCGCGCGCATCCGCGTGAACGATGCTCTTCAAAAGCAGGACGCCCGGCAGACCGAGTGCCGTCACATGAAGCTGTGTCGTCATGATTTCCCTTTCCGTTTCCGTCCTGCCGCCCTCACGAAAACGGGCGTCCACTCACAGCGTGAGGACGCCCGTTCAGGTTCAGAGCAAGCCTGACCTTAGTGCTTCGTGCCTGCAATCAGGTCGATCAGGGTGAGCGTCACTTCCGTGCTCTTCACGGCCGCACCAAGCGGCAGGAATTCGCAGTTGCTGTGAAAGTTGTGGCCGCCCGTGAAGTAGTTGGGCGTGATGACGCCCTGCGTCGAGATGAAGGAACCGTCCGTGCCGCCGCGCATGGCAATCGTGTTGGCCTTGACGCCGGCGATCTCGAGCGCGCGATAGAGATGGTCGACGGCGCAGCGGTTGTCGTCCGTGAGCGCGTCGGCGATGTTGCCGTACATGTCCTTCACTTCAAGTTCGATCCTGGCGCGCGGATTGCGGACCTTCAGGTATTCGACAGCGGAGGCGATGAGCTCCTTCTTGGCCTCGTACTTCTCGCGATTGTGGTCGCGGATCTTGATCGAAACCGTGGCCTGCGAGGGGTTCGAGACGATGCTGTTGACCCAGACGAAGCCTTCGGTGCCCTCGGTGCATTCAGGCGTCGAACCACGGTCCATCATCTGCACGAAGTCCGTGGCGATGAGAGTCGGGTTGACGAGAACGCCCTTGGAGGACATCGGATGGGCCGTGACGCCCTTGATGCGGATCGTGGCGCTGCCTGCATTGAAGGTTTCGTAGACCACTTCGCCGAGCTCGCAGCAGTCGACCGTGTAGGCGAAGTCGACGGGGAACTTCGAGAAGTCGATCTTCTTGGCGCCGAGAAGGCCGATCTCCTCGTCGGGGACGAAGGCGACGTAGATGTCGCCGTGCGGGCGGTTTTCCTTCACGACGATGTCGAAGGCCGTCATGACGTTGGCGATGGCCGACTTGTTGTCCGCACCGAGCACCGAGGTGCCGTCGGTGACGACGATGTCGTCGCCCACGTACTTCTCGATTTCAGGATGCTCGGACGTGCGCATCCACAGGTCCTTTTCCTTGTTCAGGCAGATGTCGCCGCCCTGATAGCCGCGGATCACCTGAGGATGGACGTCGGGGCTGAGGCCGGCATCCACAGTGTCGAGATGGCAGCACCAGCCGACCGTCGGAACGGCCTTGTTGTCGGGAAGATTGCCCGGAAGCAGTGCCGTCAGCACGCTGTATTCGGAAATCTCAATGTTGACGAAGCCGAGTTCGGCAAGTTCTTCGGCGAGCATGCCGGCGAGCTTGCGCTGGCCTTCGGTGCTCGGGACGACGCCTGCCTTCCCGTCGCTTTGGCTCGTGACGGCCACATAGCGCAGGAATCGTTCAAGAATGGCTTCCTTCATGATGTTTTCTCTCCTCAAAGGGGTTTCTCTGCATGCGGTTGGCGTCCCGCCTCAGGCGGGGCGCCTTGTTGTCCGGACGGAGGCCATGGGTCCTGCCGCCGTCCGGATGCGGATCAGCGATCCTGTTACTGAGCGGCGCGCTCTTCAAGCACGGCCACGGCCGGGAGCTTCTTGCCTTCCAGGAACTCAAGGAAGGCGCCGCCGCCCGTGGAGATGTAGGAGACACGGTCGGCAATGCCGAACTGGTGCACGGCGGAAACCGTGTCGCCGCCGCCGGCGATCGAGAAGGCGCCCTTGTCGGTCGCCTCGGCGATGGCGTCGGCCATCACGCGGGTGCCTTCGGCGTAGGGAGCCATTTCAAAGACGCCGACCGGGCCGTTCCAGACGATCGTGCCGGCGCTCTTGAGAATGTTGGCAAGGATCGCGGCGGTCTTGGGACCGACGTCAAGGATCATTTCATCCTCGGCAACGTCGTCCACATCGGCAACGCGATGCTCGGCGTCGGCCGAGAAGGCCTTGGCGACCACGACGTCGACGGGCATCGGCAGGCTGGCGCCCTTGGCGGCGAGCACGGCGAGCACCTTGCGGCATTCATCGACGAGCTCGGGCTCGGCGAGGGACTTGCCGATCGGCTTGCCCGCAGCGAGAAGGAACGTGTTGAGAATGCCGCCGCCGACGATCAGGCGGTCGACCTTTTCGGCGAGGTTGGAGAGGATCGTGAGCTTCGTGGAGACCTTGGAGCCGCCGACAATGGCGGCGAGCGGGTGACGGGCCTCCTCGACGGACTTCGTGAGGGCGTCGATTTCAGCAGCCATCAGGGGGCCGGCGCAGGCGACGTCAGCGTAGCGGGCGACGCCGACCGTGGAAGCCTGGGCGCGGTGGGCCGTGCCGAAGGCGTCGTTGACATAGACGTCGCAGAGGGCGGCGTACTTCTTCGAGAGTTCGTCGTTGCACTTCTTTTCGCCAACGTTGCAGCGGCAGTTTTCGAGCATCACGACATGGCCAGGCCCGACCTTGACGCCATCAACCCAGTCGGCGACGAGCGGCATGTCGCAACCCAGAAGCTCGCCCATGCGGCGGGCAACGCCCGCGAGGCTGTCGGCCGGCGTCACGGTGCCTTCCGTCGGACGGCCGAGGTGGCTCATCACCATCACGGCGGCACCGGCGTCAAGCGCGGTGCGGATGGCGGGAACGCTGGCCACAAGACGGGTTTCGTTGGTAATGCGGCCGTTTTCATCGTGCGGCGCGTTGAGGTCGCTGCGGATCAGGACGCGCTTGCCGGCGAGAAGACCGTCCTTGGCAAGCTTTTCAAGAGTCAGAACGTGCATGACTTGTTCTCCGAAAGGGAGTGCGGCGCATTGCGCCGCTCAGGAAACATAAAGTGCGAAAGCCACGCCGAGGATGCGGATCCGGGGCATGGCTTTCATGATCATCGGAACTTGCCGTTTACTTGGCGGCCATCATCGCGCAGGCCGTGTCAAGCATGCGGTTGGAGAAGCCCCATTCGTTGTCGTACCAGGCAGTGACCTTCACAAGACGATTGCCGGAGACCTTCGTCAGCGTGGAGTCGAAGATCGAGCTGTGGTCATCGCCGTTGAAGTCGGTGGAGACGAGAAGCTCGTCGTTGTAGCCGAGGATGCCGGCGAGGTCTTCGGACTCGGAGGCGGCCTTCACGAGGGCGTTGATTTCCTCGACGCTCGTGTCGCGCTTGGCGATGAAGGTGAGGTCGACGAAGCTGACGTTGATCGTCGGGACGCGGACGGCGAAGCCGTCGAGCAGGCCGTTGAGCTCAGGAAGCACGAGGCCCACGGCCTTGGCTGCGCCGGTCTTCGTCGGGATCATGGAAAGCGTGGCAGCGCGAGCGCGGCGCATGTCCTTGTGATAGACGTCGGTGAGGACCTGGTCGTTCGTGTAGGAGTGGACCGTGGTCATCAGGCCACGTTCGATACCTACCGTGCGGTGCAGGGCCTTGGCGAGCGGAGCGAGGCAGTTCGTCGTGCAGGAGGCGTTGGAGACGACGAGGTCGGAGGCCTTGAGGACCTCCTGATTGACGCCGTAGACAACCGTAGCGTCAGCCGTCTTGCCGGGAGCGGAGAGCAGGACCTTCTTGGCGCCCTGCTCGATGTGCACCATGCTCTTTTCCTTCGAATTGAAGGCGCCCGTGCACTCCATCACGACGTCGACGTTGAGTTCTCCCCAGGGGATCTCCTTCGGGTCGCGCGTGGCGAAGACGCGGATGCGGTCGCCGTTGACGATCAGCGTGTCCGTGCCTTCGACCTGCACGTCAGCGTTGAAGCGGCCGTGGCAGGAGTCGTGCTTGAGAAGATGGGCGTGGATGGCGAGGTCGCCGGGGGCATTGATCGCGACGATTTCGACGTCATGCTTCTTGCCGCCCTCGTAGTGAGCGCGGAGAACGTTGCGGCCGATGCGGCCGAAACCGGTGATGGCAACACGAATGGTCATGTCTAATCCTTCTGTCTTTGTTGTTACTTGAGAAGCTGCTCAACCTTGGCAACCACGTTTTCAACCGTAAAGCCGAAACGTTCCCAGAGGACGCAGGCCGGCGCGCTTTCGCCGAAGGTATCGACGCCGATCACGGCGCCCTTGCCGGAGAAGTACTTGTACCAGAGGTCGGACTTGGAAGCCTCGATGGCAAGCACGGGCACGCCTTCGGGCAGCACGGCGCGGCGGTATTCCTCGTCCTGTTCGTCGAAGAGGTTCGCACAGGGCATGGAAACGACGCGGACCTGAACGTTGCGGGCCGTCAGCTCGGCGCGGGCCTTCATGGCGAGACCAACTTCGGAACCCGTGGCGAGAAGCACGACTTCGGCTTCACCGGCGCCGGCAGGCGCTTCGGCGGCAACATAAGCGCCGCGGGCGATCGCGTCGGCATCCACTTCGTCACGATCGAGGAACGGAACGTTCTGGCGCGTGAACACGAGGCAGGACGGGCCGTTGCGGCGCTCGATGGCGCTCGCCCAGGCGATGATCGTCTCGACCGTGTCGGCGGGACGCCAGACATGCATGCCGGGGATGAGGCGCAGACTGGGCACGTGCTCGACGGACTGATGCGTCGGGCCGTCTTCACCAAGGCCGATCGAGTCATGCGTGAAGACGTTGATGACGCGCTGCTTCATGAGGGAGGACATGCGCAGGGCGTTGCGGGAATAGTCGGAGAACGTCAGGAACGTGGCGGCGTACGGAATGAAACCGCCGTAGAGCGCAATGCCGTTCATGATGGCGGACATGCCGAACTCACGGACGCCGTAGCTGATGTGGCGGGCAAGGAAGTCGCCGCTGTTAAGCGACTTGACGCCGGTCCAGTTCGTGAGGTTCGAGCCCGTCAGGTCGGCGGAACCGCCGAGCAGTTCGGGAAGCGCGGGCGCAAGAGCGTTGAGGGCCTTCTGGCTGGCCTTGCGGGTGGCGACGGTCTCGGCAGCCTCTTCGGCGGCGCAGAGGGCGTCCATCACGGTGTCGGACCAGTTTTCGGGCAGGTCGCCGGCGAGGCGGCGCTTGAGTTCTGCGGCGAGCTCGGGATACTGGGCGGCATAGCCGTCGAACATCGTCTGCCATTCGGCTTCGATGCGGGCGCCTTCGGCACGGTGATCCCAGGCGTCATAGACCTCCTGCGGAACCTCGAACGGAGCGTAGGGCCAACCGATCGCGGCGCGGGTGGCGGCGATTTCCTCATCGCCGAGCGCTTCACCGTGGACCTTGGCGGTACCCTGACGGTTGGGCGAGCCCTTGCCGATGGTGGTGCGGGCGATGATGAGGGTGGGCTTATCCTCGGAGAGCTTGGCCTCGGCGATGGCGGCGTCCATGGCGTCGATGTCATGGCCGTCGACCGGGCCGATCACGTTCCAGCCGTAGGCTTCGAAGCGGCCGCGCGTGTCGTCGCCGAACCAGCCCTTGACGTCACCGTCGATCGAAATGCCGTTGTCGTCGTAGATGGCGATGAGCTTGTTGAGCTTCCAGACGCCGGCGAGCGAGCAGACTTCGTGGCTGATGCCCTCCATCATGCAGCCGTCGCCTAGGAAGACGTAGGTGCGGTTGTCAAAGACAGGGAAACCCTCGCGGTTGAATTCGTTCGCAAGCATCTTTTCGGCAAGCGCCATGCCGACGCCGTTGGCGATGCCCTGACCGAGCGGGCCAGTCGTCGTTTCAACGCCGGGCGTGACATCCACTTCGGGATGGCCGGGCGTCTTGCTGTGCAGCTGACGGAAAGCCTTCAGATCGTCGATCGAAAGGTCGTAGCCGGTGAGGTGCAGCAGAGCGTACTGCAGCATCGAGCCATGGCCGTTCGAAAGGATGAAGCGGTCGCGGCCGGTCCACTTCGGATTCGTCGGATTGAAACGAAGGTGACGCGACCAGAGGGCCGTCGCGATATCGGCCATGCCCATGGGCATGCCCGGGTGACCGGACTTGGCTTTCTGGACGGCGTCCATGCTGAGGGCACGGATCGCGTTGGCCATCATCTGAGCAGAGGCTTGAGAGGTCATAGTATTTCTGTGAGCGGATTGAAGAAAACCGGAGGGAAGAAACCCCGAAAAGGCAAGGCGGCGACCTTCCCTAAGGTTTGTACGCCGCTGTCTGACTTAATCTATTATTTTAGCAACAAAAGGAGGGGGCCAACCGAGTGTGAAACCACGGAGCTCCTCTCCGCACATGGATTCGGAATGCGGAAACCCGCATGTCCGCAGACTTCCCATCCTGTTTTACCCAATTGCGGCTTATATCTCCGTCCTTCAGGGCGGAGATATAAGCCGCGTGTTTTTGATGAACGCTAGTATCATATAGGCATGAGTATTCGCCAAGGCTTTTCGTTCAAACTGAAACCCAACGGAGCTCAGGACAAAAAGATGTCCCGCTTCGCCGGCTGCACGCGCTGGGTGTACAACCAAGGGCTTGCATGGAATGAAGAGCGTCGTACAGCGGATCCTGCCTTTCATCTCAGCTATGCGAAGCTCTGCACCGAACTGCTGGTTTGGAAGGAGCAGAATCCCTGGTTGAGGGAAACGCACTCTCAGGTTCTCCAACAGTCGCTGAAGGATCTGATGGACGGCTTCCAGAAGTTCTTCAAAGGTCTGACGGCTTTCCCGAAGAAGCACAAGAAGTTCGTGACCACGGACTCCTTCCGCTTCCCCCAGGGCTTCAAGATTGATGAAGGACGTCGGCAGATTTATCTGCCGAGCATCGGCTGGGTCAAATACAAGCGAAGCCGCTTCATTCAAGGCAAGGCCAAGAACGTAACGGTTTCCCGACAAACCGACGGATGGTATGTTTCCATCCAGACCGAGTACGAAATGGAACCTCCCAAGCATGCCGGCGACAGTATCGGCATTGACATGGGATGCGTCCGTTTCTGCACGCTTTCCGACGGCACGTTCTTCGAACCGTGCGGCGCACTCAAGAAGGCGCTTAAGAAGCTCGCCAGGATGCAGCGCAGGCTCGCAAGAATGCAGAAGTTCGAGAAGAATTGGCGCAAACAGAAGGCAGCGATTGCAAGGCTACATCAGCATATCGCCAATGTCCGTCGTGATTTCATCGAAAAGGTCTCGCTGAATATCTGCAAGAACCACGCAGAGATTTTCAGAGAGGACTTGAAGATCAAGAACATGACGGCATCCGCGAAGGGAACTGTTGAGGAGCACGGCACTCGCGTTGCACAAAAGAGTGGTCTCAACCGTTCCATTCTCGATCAGGGTTGGAGGATATTTTTCTCCAAGCTTGATTGGAAGGCGTTGAGACTTGGCGGACACGTACATACGGTGCCGCCGCAGAATACAAGTCGCACCTGCCCGATATGCGGCTGTGTTTCCAAAGACAATCGCAAGACGCAGGCGTTGTTCAAATGCGTTTCCTGCGGACATCAGGGAAACGCGGACGTCGTGGCTGCGATCAACATCAAAGAGCGCGGACGAAGCTCGTTAGCCTGTGGGGAGTCTGAGAGGAATGCTCAGGCTCAAGTGAATTTGGGTCGGTCTAAAAAGCCGGCGCCGAATCAGCAGCAGGAATCCACCGAAGTAATCAGCAGCGCAAGTTGCTAACGCAGTAGAGAATCTCCGTCGTTCACGGCGGAGAGAACGTCAAGGAGAACTCATGGCCGCACCACGCTTTTACGTTGAAGTCGAGACCGAAGCGCTCGACAAGGCTCTCGCCGAGCAGGCGGAAGTCGTCCTGCCGCCCAAGGCCGCCCACCACGCGGGACGCGCTCTTCGTCTGCGAACAGGCGAGGAGACGGTCGTCTTCAACGGAACGGGACGCCAGTGGCGGGGCCGCATCAGATTCGATCAGGACGGCGCCTACGTTGCGCTCGACGCGGTCGAGACGCCCGAGGTCGAGCCCCCCGTGCGCATGACGCTCGTGCAGGCGCTCGTATCACCTGAAAAGCTTGACTGGATCGTGGAAAAGGCCGTAGAGACGGGCGTCTCCGAAATCGTGCTGACGCCCGCCGCGCGCAGCGTGACGAAGCTCGCGGGAGAACGTCTCGAAAAGCGCCTTCAGAAGCTTCGCGACATCGCCGTATCGGCCGCCGAACAGTGCGGACGCAACGTCGTGCCCGAAATCCGCGGCGCATCCTCCTTCAAGGAGGCGATGCTCGGCACGCAGGCGGACCGCAGGCTCGTTCTGGCTCCCGGGGCCGCGCACGGCACGAGGCTGACGGGCGAGGAGAAGTCGGTGGCATTCGCCGTGGGCCCCGAAGGCGGATTCTCGCCTGAGGAGATCGATCTGGCCGAAGAGGCCGGCTGGCTCGCCGTCCTGCTCGGCCCGCGCGTACTGAGAACCGAAACTGCGGGCATCGCCGCAGCCGTCTGGCTCAACACCCTGACGGGCGACTACGGAGAGCGGTAGGCGTCAGGACGCCTGAGCCTTGCCGCGCAGGTCTGCATTGCGGGCGCGGGGAGCGCCCTCGGTCCGTTCGGAGAGTTTGGTCCAGTGCGCAAAGCCCAGCTTGGCGGCATTGCCAGCCCCGCCTTCCGACGCCGACTTGCCAGCGCGGTGAAGCTTTACCGCCGCATCGGTCCTGCCTTCGGCCGCAACGGTAAGAAGGCCGTGCTCGCGCATCACGCGAGCTCCGTACCCTCGATCGTCCTCGAGATTGGCCGCGCCGCTGTACCACTTGAGGGCGCGCCTGACGCTGCCCGTCCGGCGGATCAGATAGGAAAGAATGTCCGTGCCGACCACCATGTTCGCATAGGGATCGAAGGCGGCCTCGGGGCCTCCGAAGGCATCGAATTTCGCCTCATGCACGCTCGTCATGACCTGCATCAGGCCCTCTGCGCCCGCATTCGACCTAGCCGTCGGCTTGAAGCTCGACTCCGTTCCGATGACGGCGAGAATGAGCAGGGGATCAAGATCCCTGGCCTCGCCGATCTCCACGGCCCAGTCCGTGATCTGGCGGGCATCCCGCATCGAGACACGGAAGGTTCTGCTGATGTATTCCGCCACTAGATGGCGGGGGCTGCCTTCATGAATGACGTTGTCCTCGACCGTCAGCTCCTCCGAGGAGGCCGTCGCCTCCTCCCTCGCCGCAGCAGGCGCATCGAGCAGCGACAGGGACGGTGTGACGCCGGAGAGCACGCCCTCGCGCTGCCTGAGATCCGCACGAGCGTTCAGGTCCTCCTGCGCATACGAAAGCGCGGGCGCAGTGCTTGCATAGTCGGAATCCGACCAGAACGCGGCTCCGCCGAGCGTCAGGGCGAGCACGCTCACCGAAACAAGATGCGAGATCCGGAATTGTCGAGGTTGTTTTCTGAAGGTCATGAAGTCTGTCTTGTGAGCCGCGCGTCCATGCCGGAGGGGTGGCAGGCGGCGGGGAGAGCGGATGCTTCTCCAACTCCCGCAGGAGCCTCAAATCCTTTGTAGTGTTCGATCAGGGGGCGATGCTAGCAAAAAAGTTGCCGCCCTTTCAAGTTTTGAAACGCCCGAAAGCATGGTCTGCCTCAAGCTTCGGGCACTTTATACGAGGTATTTACCCTCTCCGGGCATCCGATCCTGCGGGGATACAATGATCTGACCCATCGTTCACGGATTCATCGGACACACCATGAAGCGCAGACTCATTCACCGCGGCGGCATTCTGTCCGCCGGCTACGACGCCAGAGCGCGTCATCTCGACGTCGAGTTCGACACGCACAGGCTCGTGCGCGTCGAGAACATCGGTCCTGAAGCCGCGGACCGCTTTCTCAACTCGGGCTCGCCCGGCAGCTACTGGCGCGACGTCATCGAGGAGGGCTACACCATCCGCGAGATCTCCAAAGCGGAGGGAGACGCTCCCGCCGCAGGGAAAAAGGGCATGGATGACCTGAAGCGCCTTTTCGGCGATCTTTGAAGAGACGGCGCTCGACCGCGCCCGTCCCCCGCTCTTACGACGCGAAGAAGAAGGTGGCAAGCCCCAGGAAGATGAGGAAGCCGCCCGAGTCGGTCGTGAAGGTGAGAAGCACCGATCCGCCCATGGCCGGATCACGGCCGAAGTAGCGGAGGATGAGCGGCACGGCCAGACCGACCACGGCACCCTGAATGATGTTGAGCAGCATGGCGAGGAACATCACGAGGCCCAGCATCCTGCCCTCGGGTGCATCCCAGTAGAGTCCCCAGGCGCACAGGCCTGCGATCGCCCCCCAGAGGATGCCGTTGATGATGGAAACCAGGACCTCCTTCTTGATGAGGTCCGCCTTGTTTGCCTCGGTCACCTGCCCCATGGCGAGGGAGCGCACCAGCAGCGTGAGCGTCTGGTTGCCCGAGTTTCCCGCCATGCCCGCCACAATGGGCATCAGGGCGGCGAGCGCGACCACGCGCTCGATCGTGCCGTCGAAGGCCGAAATCACGCGAGACGCGAAGAATGCGGTGCACAGGTTGACGCCCAGCCAGAGCCAACGGCTTCTGGCGGCCTCCCACACGCTGGCGAAGATGTCCTGCTCATCGTCAAGACCGACGGCCGCGAAGGCGTCCTCCTCGCTTTCCTCTCGGATCACGTCCACGATCTCGTTGACCGTCAGACGGCCCACCAGACGTCCCGCCTCGTCGACCACGGGAGCGCTCACGAGGTCGTAGCGCTCGAAGGCCTGCGCGGCGTCGCTCGAGTCCTCAAGAGGATTGAGCGTCAGCATGTCGGTGTGCATCAGGTCCTTGACGGGGACCGCGGGATCCGTCGTGAGGATCTGCGAAAGGGACAGCGTGCCCTTGAGATGCCCCAGACGATCGACCACGAAGACCTGGTCGGTGTGGTCGGGCAGCGTCTCGAAGCGGCGAAGGTAACGGAGCACGAGCTCGATCGTCGTCTCCTCCCGGATCGAAACGATCTCAAAGTCCATGCGCGCGCCGACGCTCTCCTCCGGATACGACATGGCCGCTCGAAGCTGGGCGCGTTCCTCGTGGGAGAGACCTTCCTGAACCTGCGCCATCACGTCGGGCGGCAGGTCGTCCACAAGGTCGGCGATCTCGTCAGTGTCGAGAGTCTCGACGGCATCGACGAGCTCGTCGCGATCCATGGCGTCGATCAGGGTTTCACGGACGCCGTCGTTGACCTCGACGAGAATGTCACCGTCGGACTCGCTCTTGACGAGGTTCCAGACGGCCAGACGTTCGTCGAGAGGCAGGGCCTCAAGAATCCAGGCCACGTCGGCCGGATGGAGGGGTTCGAGAAGTTGCCTGAGCTCGGCTGCAGCCTCGTCGCTGATGGGCAGCGCCTCGTCATCCTCGTCCCCCTTGCGCTCCACGCCGCCGTGGTGCTCGTCCTGATCCTTCTCAAGGATCTGCTGCACCCACTCGAGGGCGCGGGAGGCCTCCTCCGAGTCGCGGACAAGGTGGCCCTGGCCGTCATGCAGCTCGTCGTAATCCTTCAGACTGTGAGGCATCACCTTCTCCGAAACACTTGAAGAGCCCCTGAAGGGAGGGACTCGGAACCCGTCATGACTTTTCGCAGGTGGGAGCCTACCACGAGTATGAAGCCTTCGGGTAGGGGCTCCCTGAAATTTATTGGCGCAGGCGGAGCGGAAATCACCGCCCTGTCACCTGCGTCCGGGACTCAGGAAGCGGATGACTCGGACACGGTGTCCCCGCCCTGAGCTTCCTCTCCCCCTTCGACTGCGGCCTGCTCTTCAAGAGCCGCCTCCTCGTCCTCATCCTCGTCCGAGGTGTCGGCGGTTTCGTCAAGAACACGCAGAAGCCTGGAATCCATGACGAGGTCCACGAGGTCGCACCCCATGATCTGCAACAGGACCTTGCGGCCGCGAGGCAGATCCTCGGGAAGACCGGGCACGCGCTGCATGAAGGGAAGCCCGTCGATGCGGACCAGATCGCCCTTGACGACGATGGCCTCGATCTGGCCGACGCTCTCCTGCATGATCCAGCGCAGGGACCAGTAGCGCTCCATGCGGGTCTGGAAGTCGCCGTAGAGCGTGTAGATGTTTTCAAACTGGCTCACGATCGTGAAGAGCTCGACGTCGTTGCCCTGATAGGCGGGCGGCTCGCCAAGCACGGCCGTGATCATCTGGCGCTGGTTGACGAGGTCGACGTAGCGGCGCAGCGGCGAGGTGCTCCACGCATAGCGCACCACGCCCAGACCGTCGTGCGGCCCCGGGGTCGTGCTCATGCGCACGCGGCCCATGCGCTGCGAACGATAGATGCCGGGCGTCCCGTGTTCCTCCATCCAGAGGCCCCAGGTGCTGTTGGCGAAAATCATGAGCTCAGCGACAAGCAGGTCGAGCGGCGCGCCGCGACGGCGGCCCTTGACGCGGATGAGCGCATCCTCGCCCTCGCCTTCAAGCGCGAAGAACCAGTCGACACGGCCCACGGGTTCGGGACGGCCCCTGACCTCCTCGCGGTCCTTCTGAAGCTTTTTGGCAAAGCGCCAGAGCCAGCAGATCTCGTCCGCGAACTCAACGTCGAGCGTGCCCGACTGAATCGCCTCCTCGGTCACGAGCGAGTCGATCTTGTCGTAGCGCAGATTGCGCGTGACGCTCACGCGCTCAAGCCTCGTCTCGGTCTTCTCAACGGAGAAGGTCTCGTCGTCCACCGTCACGTAGAGCGAGAGGCAGGGCACCGCACGGCCCTCGTCAAGCGAAAAGGCCTTGATCCACGGATCGGGAAGCATCGTCGTCTTGAGCCCCGGCGCATAGACCGTGCTCATGCGGGCGCGGGCCACCTTGTCGAGCGGATCGTCGCGCAGAATGCCGAGCGCAGGCGCGGCGATGTGAATGCCCACTCGCGTGCGACCGCCCTCGAGATGCACGACGCTCGCCGCGTCATCAACCTCGGTCGTGTCGGAGTCGTCGATGGAAAAGGCCCTGACGTCCGCAAGCGGATACTGCGACCAGTCCGCCTCGGGCGGCAGAGGCAGGTCGGAGGGGAAGCCGCGGCCCTGCGGGAAGTTCATGGCGTAGAAGCTGTCGACGTGCCAGCGCCATGGCGAGGCGATGCCGCCGAGCGAGAGCATCAGGCGCAGCGGCGTCTGGCGCGTTTCGGCGGAGGCGTCGTTCAGGGCCTTCCACTCGATACCGTTCTTGTCCGGCCGAATGAGAAGCGTCATGGCGTTGCGGCGGATGACGTCAGGAAGCGTTCCCTCCACCATCTCGGCCGTCCAAGCCTTGCGCTGCTCCTCCAGACGGCGCTTCTTCTCAAGTGCCTCGAGCGCCTTCTGAAGGATGTCCTCGGGGGCGCGGCGGTAGCCGCCGCGGCCCTTTCGGTAGAAGTAGACGGGATTGCCGTGGAGCGCCCAGAGAAGGGCGGCCTTTTCAACAGGGCCGGCCGAGCCGCCCCAGTAGTCGGCTGCAAGGTCCGCGTACGTGAACTCACCCTCGGGCGCAACCTCCCACAGGAAGGCGGGATCGAGCTCGGGCACCATGGCCTGAGCACGGGTCACGAGGTCTGCGGGAGCAGGCTGCTCGAACTCGAAGAACGAGTGCGAGGCCTTGATCTTCGTCCGGCGTCCCGTCGGGAGCTGCACCTGATAGGCGTTGCCTGCCTGGCTGAGCACGGTGCCCGCCTTGAAGGAGCCGTCTTCTTCAAAAAAGAGATTCATGAATCTGTCGCTTTACATCCGCTCTGGGCGAATGAGTAATGGTCGAGGGGAAAACGCCCCCTATTGTGCCAAAACAAGGCGCGGTGCGCCCGCCTCAGCCTTCATTGAGAATGAAGTCCATGATGCGGGGCATGACCGCCCCGATGTTCGAGATGCGGTGGTCCCCGCCGGGAATAATCACCTGCCTGCAGGCGGCATAGGCCCTCGCCCCCGCCTGCCAGTCAAGCGTCTCGTCCGCCGTTCCCAGCACGACGAGCGTGCGTCCGGGATCGACCGCCAGAGGCGACACCTCCTCGGCGAGCGCCATGAGTTCGTCGGCGGCCGAGGCCTTCACCTCGATCCTCCTGTCCGTGCCGTAGATCGTCTGCACGCCCACGTGCCTGCCCACGAACACCCAGGGATTGAAGCAGGGATTGAGCAGCACGCAGCGAAGGCCGTGCCTGACGGCAGCTCGCGCGGCCCAGAATCCGCCGAGGCTCGAACCCACGACCGTCAGACCGTCGGCCTCCGCCTGCCCGACCAGTCCGCTGATGATCCTGTCGGCCTCAAGAGGCGGGACGTTCAGATCGGGAGCGAACACGCGCACGCCATCGGGGGCCGCCGCCCTGAGCACCCTCACTTTGTTCGACTCGGGAGAGGACAGAAAGCCGTGCAGATAGAGAATGGAAGTCATCGCCCGTGCACCCTTCACTGCGCTTCGCGCCTGCAGGCGAGTCCCGCAAGGAGCTTGCCGTGAATGCCGCCGAACGCGCCGTTGCTCATGCAGAGGACCGTGTCTCCCGGACGGGCCTCCTTGAGAACGGCCTCGACGAGCACGTCAAGGTCATGCGTGCAGAAGGCGCGCTCGCCCATGACGTCGAGCACTTCCGCGGGCTCCCACGCCACGCCCTTTCCTGCGAAGCAGAACACCTCGTCCGCCTCGTGCAGAGAACCCGCAAGCCTGTCCTTCATCGTGCCGAGCTTCATGGTGTTGCTTCGCGGCTCGAGCACGGCGAGAAGCCTCCCCGACGTCATGCGGCTCCTGACGGCATGAATCGTCTCGGCGATGGCGGTCGGATGGTGCGCAAAGTCGTCGATCACGGTCACGCCGTCCTCAACGCCCCTGACCTCCATCCTGCGCTTGACACCCGCAAAGGCCGCGAGCGCCTCGAGCGACTTTTCGGGAGGGACGGCGACGCTGCGCGCCGCAGCAACGGCGGCCAGTGCATTGAGCTCGTTGTAGCGGCCGGGCATGCCGAGCTGCAGACGGCCGAAGCTCCTGCCTTCAAACGCCGCCTCGCCGTCATCGGAAAGCGACCAGCCGTCCTGAGGAGAGTCAAAGCGCTCTAGAGCGCTCCAGCAGCCCTTCGCAAGCACGCGGTCAAGCGCCTCGCAGCGGCCGTTCGCCACGACGAGACCTTCCGAGGGCATGATGCGCACGAGATGATGGAACTGCTTCTCGATGGCGGCCAGATTTTCAAAAATGTCCGCGTGGTCGTATTCAAGATTGTTGAGGATCGCCGTTCTGGGACGATAGTGCACGAACTTGCTCCGCTTGTCGAAGAAGGCCGTGTCGTATTCGTCGGCCTCGATGACGAAGGGCGACATCGGGGCGACTCGGCCGAGCGACGCGGAGCGCGGGCTCCACTGCGGCACGCCGCCGATCAGGAAGCCGGGCTCGAGTCCCGCCTCCTTAAGGATCCAGGCAAGCATCGACGTGGTGGTCGTCTTGCCGTGCGTGCCCGCGACCGCAAGCACGTGGCGGCCCGCAAGCACATGCTCGCAGAGCCAGGCGGGACCGGACGTATAGGAAAGCCCCCTGTTGAGAATCGCCTCGAGAAGCGGATTGCCGCGGGAGATGGCGTTGCCGATCACGAAGACGTCGGGCCGGACGGCATCAAGCTGCGAGACGTCATAGCCCTCCATGATCTCGATCCCCGCATTGCGGAGCGCGTCGCTCATGGGTGGGTAGACGTGTGCGTCGCACCCGGTCACCTTGTGGCCGGCCTCGCACGCGAGCTGGGCGACGCCGCCCATGAACGTGCCGCAGATGCCGAGAATATGAATGTGCATGTACTTGTTCCTCAAACCAGGATGGAGGCGGAAGGTGCTTCATTCTACCGCGCGGAGGATCCCCGCCCTGAAAGCCGCCGCACTATCATTGGCTCATCGTCCATGACGCCTCACGCACCTTCATTCCGGAGACATCCGTGCAACCCAATGACCTCCCGCGCTCCAAAGAATCCTCAGCCGCCGCTCAGGCGGCCGTCCTGATCGCATCCCACCGCATGAGCAGGGATCGGGCCGTCGAGACCGTCGTTCGCTCGACGGGAGTTCGGCCGACCGATGCCGCCGTGGCGTCCGAGCTCAGGCGCTGGTTCGCCTGCTTCGATCCCGAGGGGCACAAGGCGCTTCTGGACAAGAAGCGCCTTGCGGCGCTCTCCGTCCTGTCGTCCCTTTCCGACTGGTCTCCCCTGCTGACGGGATCCGTTCTTGCAGGAGACGCCGTCGAGGACGATCCTGTGCGCATCCTCATCCGCTCCGACGACGAAAAGGCCGTGGAGCTCGCGCTTCTCGCCATGGATGTTGAATACGAACCCGTGGAGTCCTCCGAACGGGGACGCTCCTTCAGAACCGTGCTTCAGACTGAATGCAGGGGAGAGGACGTCCTCATCACCGTGACGAACTCCCACAGGGCGGCGAAGCCCGTCCCGCCTGACGAATGGCAGCTTCCCGAAGAAGCCCTTTGCGGACTCTCCGAAAAGGGCCTTCGCAGGCTCCTCGGCGTGGATTAGCCTTTTTTCGGCATGTGCATGAACTCGTGCGCTCGGTATCATTGACGCTGCCGGCCGCTCAAGACGCATACATTTGAAGACAATATTTTCCCCCGCCTCTCCGGACAGCAGTGTTCCGGTCTTTACTTTTTGAGCTAAAGTAGCGACAATTGCGAACAAGTTGGCGCTTTTTCGGAGAAGTAGTACGATGCGCGCCTCTTAAGCACAAGCCCACAACCATCAACTCCATACAAAACGGAGGCTGCGGCAGGACGCCCGTCCCCATTCGGCGTCCGTCCCGGATCTCCTTCAAATAACAAGGCCTAAACCATCATGGATCTGCGCAAACTCAAGACACTGATCGACCTCGTGAGCGAAAGCGGCGTTGCCGAACTCGAAATCACCGAAGGCGAAGACCGGGTCCGAATCGTCAACCGCAACGGCGCAGCCCCCGTTCAAGTCCATCAGCCCGTCACCGTCGCCCAGCCGATGCCCGTGCCCGTTCCCGCCCCGGAAGTCGCCCCCGCGCCCGCTCCCACCGCGCCGCAGCAGACCGGCACGCCGCTCACCAGCCCGATGGTCGGCACCTTCTACCGCGCTCCCTCGCCCGGAGCCGATCCCTTCGTCAAGGTCGGCGACACGGTCAAGAAGGGCCAGGTTGTCTGCATCATTGAAGCCATGAAGCTTCTCAACGAAGTCGAGGCCGACATGGACGGCACGGTCAAGGAAGTCTGCGTTGAAAACGGCCAGCCCGTCGAGTTCGGCCAGTCGCTCTTCATCATCGAATAATCCGCACGCGTCGCTATGTTTGGAAAAATTCTGATCGCCAACCGCGGCGAAATCGCCCTGCGCATCCAGCGCGCCTGCCGCGAGATGGGCATCAAGACAGTCGCCGTGCACTCGACCGCCGACGCGGACGCCAAGTACGTCCGCCTTGCCGACGAAAGCGTCTGCATCGGCCCCGCCCAGTCGAACCTCTCCTACCTGAACATCCCGGCCATCATTTCCGCCGCAGAGGTCACGGACGCCGAGGCCATCCATCCAGGCTACGGCTTCCTTTCCGAAAACGCCGACTTCGCAGAACGAGTCGAGCGCTCCGGCTTCACCTTCATCGGCCCGCGCGCCGAAAGCATCCGCCTCATGGGCGACAAGGTGAGCGCCAAGCAGGCCATGCGTGAAGCGGGCGTCCCCTGCGTTCCCGGCTCCGACGGTGCGCTCCCCGACGATCCTCAGGAAATCCTCCGCATCGCCCGCCAGATCGGCTATCCGGTCATCATCAAGGCGGCGGGCGGCGGCGGTGGCCGCGGCATGCGCGTCGTGCGCACGGAGGCCGCGCTGATCACCTCGGTCAACATGACCCGCGAAGAAGCCCGCGTCGCCTTCGGGAACCCTACCGTCTACATGGAGAAGTTCCTCGAGAACCCGCGCCACATCGAAATTCAGGTTCTCTCCGACAACTTCCAGAACGCCGTCTATCTCGGCGAGCGCGACTGCTCCATGCAGCGCCGCAACCAGAAGGTGCTTGAAGAGGCTCCCGCCTTCGGCATTCCCCGCAAGCTCATCGACCGCCTCGGCAACCGTTGCGTGGAGGCCTGCCGCCGCATCGGCTACCGCGGTGCCGGCACGTTCGAGTTCCTCTATGAAAACGGCGAGTTCTACTTCATCGAGATGAACACGCGCGTTCAGGTCGAACACCCCGTCACCGAAATGATCACGGGCGTCGACATCGTGCGCGAACAGATCCGCATCGCCGCAGGCGAGCGTCTCTCGGTCCGCCAGCGCGACATCACGATGCGCGGCCACGCCATCGAGTGCCGCATCAACGCCGAGGACCCGTTCACCTTCGTGCCGAGTCCCGGCCGCGTCACCGCCTGGCACCTGCCCGGCGGCCCCGGCATCCGCATCGACACGCACGTCTTCTCCGGCTACACGGTTCCGCCCTACTACGACAGCATGATCGGCAAGATCATCGCCCACGGCGATACCCGCGAGCAGGCGATCGCGCGCATGCGCGTCGCGCTCTCCGAACTTGCCGTCGAGGGCATCAAGACCAACACAAAGCTTCATCGCGAACTCCTCGCCGACGAACGCTTCTTTCAGGGCGGCACGAGCATCCACTATCTCGAAGAGAAGCTCCGGTCCCGCGCGGAAGCCCACAAGTAACCTAGTTTTTTCAGCTGCGGGAGTTGACCTGACTCCCGCATTCTTTTTATCCGTTGAGGATTTATGCGCCAGATTAAGATTCTTGCCGACGAACGCAGCGCCGAAGCGCTTTCCGACATGCTGATGGACGCGGGCGCGCTCTCCGCCACCATCGAGGACGCCGACGCCGAATCGACCGACGAAAAGCCGCTCTACGGCGAACCGGGACTCGAGCCCGACAACTGCGCCTGGCCGCGCTCCATCGTCTCCATTCTTGCCGACGACGACTTCGACCTCGAGACATCGCTTGCCATCGCCGTCAAGGCCCTCAAGTGCGAAAAGCCCGAGCTTCTCGGCACCGAGGAGGTCGAGGACGCCGACTGGGTCCGCATCACGCAGGCGCAGTTCCAGCCGACTCAGGTCTCCGACCGTCTCTGGATCGTGCCGACCTGGCACGACCTTCCCAACGAGGACGCCATCAACGTGCGCCTCGATCCGGGCGTCGCCTTCGGCACAGGCTCCCATCCGACCACCCACCTCTGCCTGCAGTGGCTTGACGCCAACGTCAAGGCGACGGACCGTGTCCTCGACTACGGCTGCGGCACGGGCATCCTCGCCATTGCCGCCAAACTCGTCGGCGCGGCCGAGGTCGCCGGCACGGACATCGACCCGCAGGCCGTCGAGGCCGCAGGCGACAACGCGCTCATGAACCACGTGGAAGCCAAGTTCTACCTTCCCGACGACATGCCCGAAGGCACCTACGACATCGTCGTCGCCAACATCCTCGCCAATCCGCTCAAGCTTCTCGCCCCCGCTCTGCTCGGCCGCGTGAAGCAGGGCGGCGCGCTCGTGCTCTCCGGCGTGCTTGCCAAGCAGGCCGAAGAAGTGATCGCCGCCTATCAGGCCATCGACCCTGCCGTCAAGCTCTCCGTCTGGCGTCAGGAAGAGGACTGGGTCTGCATCGCCGGACGCCGCGCGTAAACGTCAAGACTGCATCTGGGAGACTTCTCCATGGCCAAAGTTCTTCGCTGTCCCGCCTGCGGGGCCCTGTGGCGAGTCAAGGACGACTTCGCCGCCGACATGCTCCACTGCACGGAATGTCAGGCATGCTTTTCCGCCGACAAGACGGAAAGCCTCAGCGTGCCAGACGAAAAGCTCGACGCCCGTCTTCAGCAGGCCGCCCGCCGTCAGGCCGTCATGCAGGAGGAGGCTCGCGAGGGCAAGGCCGTCATGAGCCGCATCGCCGATTCGCTCACGGACTTCGACGCAAGGACCGAAGCTCCCGAGGCCCCTCCGGCCGCCGAGCCCGCACCCCGTGCGCCCGAGTCCGCCGAACGGTCCCATGGCGTGCTCTGGACGCTCGTCACGCTTCTTGCCCTCGTCGTTCTGTCCGCCACCGGCCTTCTTCTCGGCCACAAGACCGTACTCGGCACGATGCCGCAGCTGCGCCCCGTCTATGAAGAGGTCTGCATGAAGGCACCGTGCCCCGGCTTCGTCTGGCAGAACGCGGCCGCCTTCAAGGTGACCGCAGAGATCGAGCGTCCGCTCGAGACGGCCGACGACGCCGACCGTGAAGTCGCCCGCCGCCTGCCCGTCGTGACGGCCCGCCTCTCCAACACCTCGGAACTGCCTCAGGCACTGCCGATTCTGGAGATGAAGCTGCTTGACGCCGCAGGCGAAACACTCGCTCAACGGGTGCTCGAGCCTGCCGACTACGGCTTCGGCGGCCGCGACGCCGTTGCGCCGGGTGCCGACGTTGCCGTCCGCCTGACGGTCACGACGCCGCTTCCCTACGATGCGTCAAGCGCCGTCGTGAAGGCCGTCTCCGCCCTTCAATAACCTTCAGACCAAGGCTCTCCGCCGTACGGCGGAGCGCCTTTTGCCTTTTTGCAAACCCATGTCCGTCATCATTTCCGGCTCCATCGCCTACGACACGGTCTTCACGCACGAGGGACGCTTTGCCGACACGCTCAGGGCAGAGGCGCTCGACCGACTCAACGTCACGCTTCAGGCGGACTCCATGAGGCGCACCTACGGCGGTTGCGCCGCAAACATCGCCTACAGTCTGAAGCAGCTTGGCGGAGATCCCCTTGTCTGGACCGCCGTCGGCAGGGATGCGGACGACTATCTCCGGCATCTTGAACGTCAGGGCATTCGCACGGACGGCGTGACCGTCATGCCGAACGAATGGACGGCGCAGTGCATGATCACCACCGACAGGGACGGCAATCAGCTGGCCACCTTCAGTCCCGGCGCCATGGCGCACGCAGATCGCCTTCCCTGGCCTGACGACACGGGCATAGTCTGCGGAATCCTCGCCCCCAGCGTGCGAAGCACGCTTCTGGCGCACGCCAAGGCCTTTGTCTCGCACGGCATCCCCTTCATCTTCGATCCGGGCCAGACGACGCCCCTCTTTTCTGGCGACGAGCTTCTCGCCCTGACAAGAGCGGCGGCCTGCGTTGCATTCTCCGACTACGAGGCCCTCATGATCGAGGAGCACACGAGTCTCTCTCCCGCAGAACTCTCCCGCCTCACGGGCGCGGTCTTCTGCACCCATGGCAGCCAAGGGAGCTCCGTCTGGCAGAAGGGCGAGGAAACCGTCATCCCTGCGCCGAAGGTCGAGGCAGTCGACCCAGTCGGCGCTGGCGACGCCTACCGCGGCGGCCTTCTGTGGGGCATGGAAAGGGGGCTTGACGCCGTCAGCTGCGCCATTGCGGGCACCGTCATGGGAGCCGCAAAGGCAACGGCCACGGGACCGAGCTACCGCATCAACGCCGAGCTGGTTGAAAAGGCAGTCAGGGAGGGCACTCCCTTCGACTGCTGGTCATAAAGAAAAAGGCGCTCCAAGCCGAACAGCGGAGCGCCTTTTCACTGTCTGAAGCCCGTCGGGCGTCAAAGCGGAATGAAGCCATGGGAAATCGGCGTCACGAGCATCAGCAGGACATTGGCCAGAATGATCACGACAATGGGCGACAGATCGAAGCGACCGAACATCGGAATGATCTTGCGCACGGGACGAACGAACGGATCCACAAGCGTGCCGAGCGCGTAGGTCATCGGGCTCTGCGGATTCAGCCAGGTCATCACCACCCAGATGAAGACGCCCCAGGACATCATTTCGAGCGCCCAGCGGAGCACGGTGGCCAGCGGGGCGATCACCAGACCGATCGGCGTATAGGGCATCCCCGTCAGCACACGCTGCATGAGCACCATGATGACGGCGGCGACAAGCGCAGCCACGAGACTGGGCCAGTCGTAGGAACCGCTCCTCGGAATGAGTTTCGAGAGCGGCTCCACAAGCCAGTCCGTCGCGCGTCGCGCAAGCTGCACGATCGGATGACGCGGGGAAAAGGCCCACACGTAGACCCAGGCGCGCAACAGAAGCAGCACGCCGAGAATCGACATGACGGACGTGAAGAGAAACTGAATGAGTCCAGTGAGAAGGGTGGGCATGGCGACGGAGACCTGAATTTTGAATTCAGTCGACTATATCAGACTATCCCGACCTCAGGGCATGACCTGAGGTTCGGTTACGATCCTGACGCGCCCCGGAACCATTTCCCTGACGCGATCCCAGTCAAAGGAGGGGCCGGGGTCCTGCTTGCGGCCGGGCGCGATGTGCTCGTGCCCCGTCACGGCTTCCACGGGCAGCACTCTTGTCAGCGTCCCCAGAAGTTCTCCGAGCGCCAGGTACTGAGCGTCTTCATAGGGCGTCTCGCCCGTGCCCTCGAGCTCGATTCCGACGGAAAAGTCGTTGCACCCCGTGTGCCCCTCGAAGGACGAGACGCCAGCATGCCAGGCCCTGTCCAGAACGCTCACATACTGTCTGACTTCTCCCGTGCGGCGCACGAAGAAATGGGAGGAGACCCTCAGGCCCCTCAGGGACTCGTATTCGGGGCGGTTCATGGCGTCAAGGGTCCCCATGAAGAGGGCGTCGACGTCCTCCCCGCCGAAGCGTCCTGCAGGCAGAGAGATGAAGTGAAGGACCGCCAGCGAAACGAGCGCCCCTTCGGGACGCTCGTTGAAGTGCGGAGAGAGCCGGCGCACGACGCCGGGCAGCCACCCGTCGAAGGCGCGGTCGGGGGATGTCATTGCCCGTCCCGCGCCGCATCGCGGCAGCGCTTCGAGCAGTAGACGCGCTCCTTGCTGAGCACGGCCTCGCGTTTGGGAAAGTAAAGGCCGCAGTGGTCGCACTTGACCATCACCTCGCCTGAAGGCTCGCGAGACTTTCCCTGAGCCTCGCGCTCCTTGGCACGCAGGCGCTTGAGTTCACGGCGCTCCTCGTTGTCAAGACTGTTGCGCCTGCGACTGAGCGTCCAGGCAACCCACATGGCGACAGCCAGCGCCACGAAAAAGAGGATGCGTCCCATGAATCCTCCTCAGCGGACCAGTTCCTGA
Organism: Sutterella wadsworthensis 2_1_59BFAA; assembly: GCF_000297775.1. GTDB lineage: Bacteria > Pseudomonadota > Gammaproteobacteria > Burkholderiales > Burkholderiaceae_F > Sutterella > Sutterella wadsworthensis_A. The sequence continues at coordinate 90,007 of NZ_JH815518.1, read as the reverse complement.
ATGAAGCTGTAGCCGAAGTAGGCCACGACGAAGACGACGAAGCCTGCCCAGAACCAGTTGAGGGCGGTGCGGGCGCGCCAGCCCGCAACGCGGCGGCCTGCAAGCAGGATGCCGAAGAACACCCACGCAAGCCACGTGAGAATCGTCTTGTGGTCAAAGAGGAAGTAGACGCCCTTGGCCTCCTGAGTGGCAAGTGCGCCGACGATCAGCGTGAGCGTGATGAAGAGGAAGCCCACGACCACGATTCGAAAGAAGATGCGCTCCATGACGACCAGAGCGGGCATGGAGTCGAGGAACTTCGACGTCTCGCCGACCGCCGGGCTCTTCAGGCGGCGGTTGATCAGCGCCATGAGTACGGCGTGGACGAAGGCGATCATGAGGAAGGCGTAGGCCGCGATGGCAAGCAGCAGATGCCAGCGGAAGATCGTCGTCCACTCGACGGAGGGGATCACCTGGCCGGTGAACAGGAGCGGGCTCAGCGTGCCGACGGCGGCAGCGATGAGCACGATGCCGAACTGGCCGTGCAGACGATGAATCCACGTCTCGATCAGAAGGATGATCACCGCAAAAAAGAACATTTCGGACATCGCGAAGCCGAATCCGAAGTTGACTGCACCTTCGCCGAACATTTCGCCGTGAAGGGCGTAGCCCTGCATCACCAGACCGGCAAGCACGGGCCAGCGGATGAGGGAGGAGGCTCCCGAGCCCTCGCCCTTCATCGAGCCGATGATGGCCATCCCTGAGCCCAGATAAAGGATCGCAGCAATGATGGTGCAGATGGTAAGAATGGTCATTCTGTGTTCTCTTGTTTTTTGACTTGTTCGATCGAGGCGCGGGCGTTGGCCGGCGCGCTCGAGGAGGCTGGAGATCGATGCAAAACTCGGCCGTTCCCACTAAAATGAGAAGTTTGCCGAAGGACGGTGAAAGCCGCTCCGGCTTGAAGGGCCGGAAGCGCTCCCGACGCCTGCGGCGGACCCGAACAGCATCCGAAGACACGCCTTGCAAACATGATTCTAGCCGCAACGGGCTTAGATATCCCTGAAATCGCGTCTCGGACTCCAATTTTCAGAAGCGCTCCCCCAAGCCCGCTCTTTCGGGAGCCGCGACGGCCGGCGCTGCGCGCCCGCCGTCCTCAGGACAGGCCCTTCAGGCGCCTGTCCGTCAACCCCAGGAATCCATAAACCATGCTCGACTCATTAAGCCAGCGCCTTTCCAAAATCGTCAAGACCATGCGCGGTCAAGCGCGTCTGACGGAAGAAAACACGAAGGACATGCTGCGTGAGGTTCGCATTGCGCTTCTCGAGGCCGACGTAGCCCTGCCCGTCGTGCGTGAAGTGCTCGCCCGCATCAAGGAAAAGGCCATGGGCGAAGAGGTTGTCGGTAACCTCAATCCCGGCCAGGCCTTGGTGGGCGTCGTGCAGCGCGAGCTCACCGCCATCATCGGCGGCGACGTGCCCGCCGCCGAACGCGACATCAATCTTCACACCCAGCCTCCCGCTGTCATCCTTCTCGCCGGTCTTCAGGGCGCGGGCAAGACGACGAGCGCTGGCAAGCTGGCCAAGTACCTCATCGAAACGAAGCGCAAGAAGGTTCTCACGGTGTCCGCCGACGTTTATCGTCCGGCCGCCATCGAACAGCTCAAGACGGTGACCGAACAGGCGGGCGCCGAATGGTTCCCGAGCACCGTCGGCCAGAAGCCGCTCGAGATTGCCGCTGCCGCCATCGACCATGCCCGACGCAAGTTCTTCGACGTGCTCATCGTCGACACGGCCGGCCGTCTGGCCATCGACGAGGCGATGATGCAGGAGGTTGCCGAGCTCAACACCTTCCTCAAGCCCGTTGAAACGCTCTTCGTGATCGACGCCATGCTCGGCCAGGACGCCGTCAACACGGCCAAGGCCTTCAACGAGCGCCTCCCGCTCACCGGCGTGGTCCTCACCAAGATCGACGGCGACAGCCGCGGCGGTGCGGCGCTCTCCGTGCGTCACGTCACCGGCAAGCCGATTAAGTTCGTCGGCACCGCCGAGAAGCTCACGGGCTTCGACGCCTTCGATCCCGAGGCGATGGCCTCCCGCATTCTCGGCATGGGCGACATCGTCGGCCTCGTCAAGGACGTTCAGAAGTCGATCAACATCGCCGAAGCCGAAAAGCTTGCGCAGAAGATCAGTCAGGGCGACAAGTTCGACCTCAACGACTTCCGCGCCCAGCTCTCCCAGATGAACAACATGGAGAGCTTCTCCTCCATTCTCGAGAAGCTCCCCGCGCAATTCCAGGAGGCCGCCTCCAAGGTCAACGACGAAGAGGCCAAGAAGTCCGTCCGCCGCACGATGGGCATCATCGACAGCATGACGCCCTTCGAGCGCCGCAAGCCCGACCTCATCAAGGCCAGCCGCAAGAAGCGCATCGCCGCCGGTGCGGGCGTCCCCGTGCAGGAGGTCAACCGTCTTCTCAAGCAGTTCGAGCAGACGCAGGACATGATGAAGCGCATGAAGCGTGGCGGTCTCGGCAAGATGATGCGCGCGCTCGGCCAGTTCGGCCGCGGCGGCTTCCCCGGCATGGGCAGCTTCGGCCGCTGAGCTTCACGATGCGCATCCTCGGCCTCGACCCCGGTCTCAACCGCACGGGCTGGGGCGTCATCGACGCCGCCAGCGGACGGTTCGTCCGCGTCGACAGCGGCATGATCCGCGTCCCCGAGGGCGAGCTCTCGGCCAGACTCGGGCACATCGTACGCGAGCTTTCGAAGGTGATCGAACGAACGAAACCCGACCTCGCCTCCGCCGAGCGGGTCTTCGTCAACGTGAACCCGCAGAGCACGCTGCGCCTCGGCCAAGCCAGAGGCGCGGCGCTCGTCGCCGCTGACCTTGCCGGCCTGCCCGTCGAGGAGTTCACGCCAAGCGAAATCAAGGAGGCCGTTTGCGCCACCGGACGCGCCGACAAACCCATGGTGCAGCGCATGATCGGCATGCTGCTCGGCATCGAAGGCGACATTCAGGCCGACGAGGCCGACGCGCTCGCCTGCGCGGTATGCTGCGCCAACTCGATTCGCATGCGCGCCTTTGAAAAGGCGGGCAGCACGACTCGCACCTATGCGACGCCCCGTCGCGGCCGCAGCGCCGCAGGTGCGCGCAGCGCCTGGACGGCGCTTTTCACAAAGGAAGGGAAAACATCATGATCGGACGGCTGCACGGCAAGCTCATTGAAAAGACCCCGCCTCAGGTCCTCGTTGACGTCGGCGGCGTCGGCTACGAAGTCGACGTTCCGATGTCGACCTTCTGCAACCTGCCCGCCGAAGGCTCCGAGATCACGCTCCTCACCCACTTCATCGTGCGCGAGGATGCTCAGCTTCTCTACGGCTTTGCAACCGCGGCGGAACGCCAGACCTTCAGGGCTCTCATCCGCATTTCAGGCGTCGGCCCGCGCATTGCGCTCGCCGTGCTTTCAGGCATGAGCACTCAGGATCTCGCAGACGCCGTCGAGCAGGGCAACGCCACGCTTCTCACCCGCGTGCCAGGCATCGGCAAGAAAACGGCCGACCGTCTGGTCCTCGAGCTCAAGGGCAAGCTCGCCGGCAACGCCTTCGCGCCTGCGGGCGGAGCCGCATCCGCAGCCCAGGCCGACATTCTGAGCGCCCTGATGGCGCTCGGCTATTCCGAACGCGAGGCTCAGGCGAGCGTGCGCGCGCTCCCCGCCGAAGTGACGGTGAGCGAAGGCATCCGTCTCGCCCTCAAGGCGCTTGCACGCTGAACGAGGTCATGAATGCTTGAGGAAGAACGCATCATCGACGGCCGCACGGCCAGTCCCAACGAAGAGAACGTCGACCGCGCGCTGCGCCCGTCGCTTCTCAACGAATATGTCGGGCAGGAGGCCATCCGCGAGCAGCTCCAGATCTTCATTGCCGCCGCCAAGCGCCGCGGTGAGCCGCTCGACCACCTTCTGCTCTTCGGCCCTCCCGGCCTGGGCAAGACGACGCTAGCCCACATCGTCGCGCACGAAATGGGCGTCAATCTCCGCCAGACCTCGGGGCCCGTTCTCGAGCGTCCCGGCGATCTGGCGGCCATGCTCACCAACCTCGAGCCGCACGACATCCTCTTCATCGACGAAATCCACCGTCTCTCGCCTGTGGTTGAGGAAATCCTCTACCCCGCACTCGAGGACTACCAGATCGACATCATGATCGGCGAGGGTCCTGCCGCGCGTTCGATCAAGATCGACCTGCCGCCCTTCACGCTCATCGGTGCCACGACGCGCGCAGGCTCGCTCACAAATCCCCTGCGCGCCCGCTTCGGCATCGTCAACCAGCTGCAGTTCTACACGCCCGAGGAGCTCTCCCGCATCGTGCGCCGCTCGGCGGGCCTGCTCAACGTCGGCATCGACGAGACGGGCGCGTTCGAAATCGCCCGTCGCAGCCGCGGCACGCCCCGCGTCGCCAACAGACTTCTGAGGCGCGTGCGCGATTATGCCGAAGTGAAGCACGACGGCCGCATCACGAAGGAAGTGGCCGCGGCCGCCCTCAAGATGCTCAACGTCGACCCCGAAGGCCTCGACATGATCGACACTCACTTTCTCAGGACGATCATCGAGAAGTTCTCGGGCGGTCCCGTCGGCATCGAGAACCTCGCCGCCTCCGTCGGCGAAGACCGCGATACGCTCGAGGACGTCGTGGAGCCCTACCTCATTCAGCAGGGCTTCGTGCAGCGCACGCCGCGCGGCCGAGTCGCCACGCCGCTCGCCTGGCAGCACTTCCGCCTGGCGCCGCCCACGCCCGTCGCGCGTGATCTTTTCGGCTCCTACTGACCTCCGCCATGCCCTTTTCCCCGATTCTCTCCGTTCTCGTCTGCCTCACCTCAGCCGCCGTGTTCGCCGCCTGCGTGCTCTTCATCCGAAGCGCACGCCACCGCGCCATCCTTCATGAGCTGCTCGCTCACCCGGCCCGTCAGGCGCTCGCCGTCTTTGCGGCCGCCACGCTCGGAGCAGCCCTTCTGAGCGCCATGCCCATCGATCGGGACGGCAGGACCGACACTCTGCTGCAGGCCACCATCGAGGCCACGGGTGCAGGTCTTCCCGAAATGAGCGCCAGCGCCCCCTTTGCCGTCGTCGACGACCACGGCAGGCAGCTCATGCACGCAGGCGAAAGGCTCTCCTCCGAGACGCCTCCGCTCATCCACATCATCAAGTACACGCTCGTCGCCCTGATCGCAGGCGGCGTCACGAGCTTTGCATCGATTCTCTTCACGGCCGCCATCATCGGCGCGCGCAAAGGCCAAAATCTCGCAACGGGCATCACAATGCTCTCGAGCTTCTACTGGCGTCCCGGGATGCTCACGGGGACCGCGCTCTGGATGATTCTCACGTGGCTCCTGCTGCTCTGGCCCGACTGGCACGTGCTGGGCACCACGGCTGCGGGCACGGACGTCATGGCGATGGTCGCTGGACTTCTTCCTTGGGGCACCTGCGCGGCCTTCTGGTACCTTGTCTTCGCCTACTGGCGCAACATCAGGGCCTAAGCGGACGCATAAGCATCCGTTTGCAAAATCGACCTCCGCTCGTCTCCCGAACACGCCGCGAGTCCCTATACTAGTTTCTTTCCGGTGCCTGACGGCACCCCGATGCACAACCAACACTCGTCATGAACCACATCAGATTTCCCGTCCGCGTCTACTGGGAGGACACTGATGCCGGCGGCATCGTCTACCATGCCAACTACCTGAAGTTCATGGAGCGCGCCCGCAGCGACATGCTTCGACGGATCGGCTTTGGTCAGAACGATCAGCGCGGCCGTGAGGACGGCGTTCTCTTCGTCGTCGCCTCACTCAACATCGCCTATCACCGCGCCGCGGTGCTTGACGACGACCTGGAGGTGATCACGAGCATTGAGAAGCTCGGGCGCGCCTCGCTCATCTTCGAGCAACGCATCGTGCGCGGCGACGAGCCCATCGCCACGGGCAAGGTTCGTGTCGGCGTCATCGGCGCAAGGAGCTTCGTTCCGACTCCCCTGCCCGACGACCTCTACGAAACGATCAAAGCCTTCATGGCAGAGGAAGCCTGAGCGCCCCTCGCCGAACACTCTTTCATTCAACGCCATTCAAAAAGCGGTTATCTAAAATGCAGCCCACTGCCGATTTGTCGATTCTGACCCTTGTCGCCAACGCCAGCCTCGTGGTGAAGTGCGTATTGGCCATTCTCGTCTTCCTATCGCTCGCTAGCTGGACGGTCATCTTCCAGAAATACTTCACAATCTCCCGCGCCGCGCGACAGGTCGAGGAGTTCGAGGCCCGCTTCTGGAGCGGCACGGAGCTCAATCAGCTTCTTGAAACCGCCAAGCGCAATCACGACACCGCAGGCATCGAAGAGCGCATCTTCAGCGCGGGCATGACCGAATACCTCAAGCAGAGCCGTCAGGATCCGAACGCCCTCAACAGCGTCTCCCGCGCCATGCGTGCCGTCTACAATCGCGAAATGGACCATCTCGAGCGCAGCCTGCCCCTGCTCGCCTCGATCGGCTCCACCTCTCCCTACATCGGCCTCTTCGGCACGGTCTGGGGCATCATGAACGCCTTCACGGGCCTCTCCACCCTCGACAACGTGAGCCTCGCCGTCGTTGCTCCCGGCATCGCCGAAGCACTGGTCGCCACCGCCATCGGCCTCTTCGCCGCCATCCCTGCGGTCGCCGCCTACAACTACTACAACAACCGCGTCGGCCGCCTCACGGTCCGCCTCGAAGGCTTCAGCGAAGAGTTCCTCAACATTCTTCAGCGCCAGCACGCCCGGAGTTAAACCATGTCCCTGCGTGGAAATACCAAGCGCCGCGGCATGATGGCCGAGATGAACGTCGTGCCGTACATCGACGTCATGCTCGTGCTCGTCGTGATCCTGATGGTCGCCGCGCCCTTCGTGAATCCGAGCGTCGTCAACCTGCCGTCGGTCAACAAGGCCTCCAAGGCCCCCGAGCAGGTGATCGAGGTCATCGTCTATCCCGACAGCCGCCTTTCGATCCGTCAGGGCAAGGACATGAAGCCTATCGACATTCCCGGCCTCGTTGCCGCCGTCAAGACGGCTCAGGGCGAGAAAAGCAACATTCCCGTGGTGATTGCCGCCGACAAGGACGTCCGCTACGAGGACGTCGTCAATGTCCTCAAGCTCCTTCAGAGCGCCGACGTGCCCCGAGTCGGTCTCGCCCTTCGCATCGAGCGAAGCGCCGAAGCCCGCTAACCCATTACGCAACCCAATTTCGTCATGAACGACAGAGAGACCAACGACCGCTTCCGAAAAGAGGACCGCAGGGACATGGTGCCCGCCGCCGTCCTCTCGGGCTGCGTGCACGTCATCCTTTTCGTCGGACTCTTCTCCGTTTTCCAGTGGACGACCGATTCCGAAACCGTCTACGCGGAGCTCTGGGCTCCCGAGCCGGTCTCGGGCGGCAACGCCCCCAAGGGCGTCGCCGTCAAGCCGCCCGAAGCGCCTGAACCCAAGCCCAACGAGATCGACGAGCAACGCGAGTCTCAGGAGGCTCAGGAAGCCGCCGAACGCGAGGCTGCCGCTCAGCAGGCCCGCATGCAGGAGGAGGCGGCGGCGCAGCGTGAGGCACAGCGTCAGGAGGCGCTTGCCGCCGCCGAGCGTGAACGTGTCGAGGCCGAGAAGGCCGCCGAGGAGGCGCGTGAGGCTGAAGAGGCCCGCCGCGCGGAGGAAGCTCGCGTCGCAGCCGAGCGTGCCGAGGCCGAACGCATCGAGAAGGCCCGTCAGGACGCCATTGAGGCGGAGCGACGTGCCGAAGAGAAGCGCGCCCAGCAGGAAGCCGAGCGTCTTGCTCAGGAAAAGCTTGCTCAGGAGCGCAAGGCCGCAGAGGAAGCCAGACTTCAGGCTGAAGCCCGTCGTCAGGAAGAAGCTCGCCTCGCAGAGGAAAAGCGCCTGGCCGAAGCCAAGCGCGCTGAAGAGGCGCGAATTGCCGAAGAAAAGCGTCAGGCTGAAATCCAGCGTGTCGCCGCCGAGAAGAAGGCTGCGGAAGAGCGTCGTGAACGCGAGCGAATCCGCCAGGCCATCCGACAGCAGGAACTCGCACGACTCAACGCCAAGATCGATCCGGACAGCCAGCGTTCGGGCACGCCCTCGGGCGACAAGCGCAACCAGAGACAGAACCTCACGGGGTCGGCTCTGGCCAGCTACAACGCCCGCATCATCGCCTGCGTGCGTCCGAACATTTCGATCGACGTGCCCAGCTCCACCCGCCGCGGACAGTTCATCGCCGAATTCGTCGTCAGGCCGATGCCCAACGGCGAACTTGCCGGCGCTCCCGTCTACGCGAAGAAGTCAGGCTGGGATGCCTACGACTCGGCCGTACGCAACGCCATCCTGAAGTGCAAGCCCTTCCCCGTTCCGGAAAAGGGCTACAACATTCCGAAGGAAGTGCGCCTGCGCTTCGACCCCGTCGACGACAGGCACTGAGCGCCGTCATCGTCCGCACGCAAAAAGAGGAGGTCTCCGGACCTCCTCTTTTTTTGTCATTCGTCTGGGTGCTCCGCAACGGAGCACCCGTGCAGTCAGGCTCAGCGCTTGATCTGCTTCGTCACGAACTCGACGGCTTCCTCCGTCTTCACCATCACCTTTTCGGCAAGGTTGCGACGGTTGGCGTATTCGACCTCGCCGTTCTTGAGGCCGCGGTCGCCGATGACGACGCGGTGCGGCACGCCGATGAGCTCCCAGTCGGCGAACATCACGCCGGGACGCATGTCGCGGTCGTCGAGGATGACGTCGACGCCCTGAGCCTTGAGCTCTTCATAGAGACGGTCGGCGGCTTCGCGCACGGCTTCGCTCTTCGAGTAGTTCATCGGGCAGATCACCACTTCGAACGGGGCGATGGAGTCCGGCCAGATGATGCCGCGCTCGTCGTGACTCTGCTCGATGGCAGCGCCGGCGAGACGGGTCACGCCGATGCCGTAGCAGCCCATCTCGAGAACCTTCGGCTGGCCGTTTTCATCGAGATAGGTGGCGTTGAGGGCTTCGGAGTACTTCGTGCCAAGGTAGAAGACGTGACCGACTTCAATGCCGCGCTGCAGGCGGAGCATGCCCTTGCCGTCGGGAGAGGCGTCGCCCTCGACGACGTTGCGCAGGTCGGCAACCTTGGGTTCGGGCAGGTCGCGGCCGAAGTTCACGCCGGTGTAGTGATAGCCCTCTTCATTGGCGCCGCAGCAGAAGTCGGACATGTTGGCGACGGTCAGGTCTGCATAGACGGCAACGTCTTCCTTGATGCCGACAGGGCCGAGATAGCCGGGCTTGGAACCGAAGTTCTCGAGGATCTCGGCGTCGGTCGCAAAGCGGAAGCCGTCCTTGAGCTCAGGCAGATGACCGGCCTTGACTTCGTTGAGGTCGTGGTCGGCACGGAGCAGGATGAGGACGATCTTGGCGGGAAGCGGATTGCCCTTTTCGTCAGTGCGGTCGGCGGCAAGCACGACGCTCTTGACGGACTTTTCAAAGGGAATGCCTAGGAATTCAGCCACGTCGTGGCACTTTTCCTTACCCGGGGTCGGACGCTTCACCATCTCTTCAGCAGCGGCGGCGCGCACGTCAATGAGCGAACGGGCCTCGGCCAGCTCGATGTTGGCGGCGTAGTCGCTGTCGGGGCAGTAGGCGATGACGTCTTCACCGGCATTGGCGATGACCTGGAACTCGTGGGAGCGGCTGCCGCCGATCGCGCCGGTGTCGGCGCGCACGGCGCGGAACATGAGGCCGAGGCGCGTGAAGATGCGCTGATAGGCCTGGTACATCTTGTCGTAGGAAACGGCGGCGCCCTCGGCGTCACGGTCGAAGGAGTAGGCATCCTTCATCGTGAACTCGCGGCCGCGCATGACGCCGAAGCGGGGGCGACGCTCGTCGCGGAACTTCGTCTGGATGTGGTAGAAGTTCACGGGAAGCTGACGCCAGCTCTTGATTTCCTGACGGGCGATGTCAGTGACGACTTCTTCGGAAGTCGGCTGAATCACAAAGTCGCGGTCATGACGGTCCTTGAAGCGGAGAAGTTCGGCACCGTACTTTTCCCAGCGGCCCGACTCCTGCCAGAGCTCGGCAGGCTGCACGAGCGGCATCAGGAGTTCGATCGCGCCCGCACGGTCCATTTCCTCGCGGATGATCTTCTCGATCTTGCGGATCGTGCGCAGGCCGACCGGCATGTAGGTGTAAACGCCGGCGGCAAGCTTCTTGATCATGCCGGCACGGATCATGTACTGCTGGCTGATCACATCAGCATCGGCAGGCGCTTCTTTCAGCGTGGAAAGGAAATAGGAACGGGCGCGCATTTTTTCTTAACGTGTGTCTGTTGAAAATAACGGCGGCTTCCGTCAGACGTCGGGAAGCCGCTTGAATAAAGGCAATCTGTTTATTTTAACCGCCAGCCCCTCTGAACGCTAACCCGAAAGGCGCGTTTTGAGGCCGCAGCGGCCATGCGGGCGAGGTCATTCGCCTGCGAGCACCACCATGTTGTCACGATGAATCATCTCGGGCTGTTCCATGTAGCCGAGGCGCTCCTCGATCTCCTCCGTGTGTGCGCGCAGAATACGGGACGCATCGTCGCTCGAATAGTTCACGAGACCGCGGGCGATTTCACATCCGTCCTCGGTGAGACACGAGACGACCTCGCCACGCACGAACTCGCCCTTGACGCCGATGACGCCCACGGGCAGGAGCGAGGTGTGCTTGGCAACGAGGGCCTTGGCCGCCCCTTCGTCAAGCACAAGGCTGCCGGAGGCGCGGAGATGGTCTGCAATCCACTGCTTGCGGGCATGCAGGACGGTGGAGGAGGGACGAAGATGGGTGCCGATGAGCTCGCCTCTGGCCAGACGGGTGAGCACGTCCGTCTCACGACCCGATGCGATGATCGTGCCCGCACCGGATCGAGCGGCGCGCTTGGCCGCGAGAATCTTCGTGATCATGCCGCCCTTGGAAAGGGAGCTGGCTGCACCGCCCGCCATCTTTTCAAGCACGGGATCGCCGGCAGTCGCGACGCTGACGAACATCGCCTCGGGATCCTTGCGCGGATCGGCCGTGTAAAGCCCCTGCTGGTCGGTGAGAATGACGAGCACGTCTGCTTCAACGAGGTTGGTCACGAGGGCGCCGAGCGTGTCGTTGTCGCCCACCTTGATTTCACTCGTCACAACGGTGTCGTTCTCGTTGATGACGGGCACGATGCCGAGTCTCAGGAGTTCCCTGATCGTCATTCGTGCATTGAGATACTGCTCGCGGTCCGTCAGATTCTGGTGCGTCAGAAGCACCTGGGCGGTGCCGATGCCATGATTGCGGAAATGCCGTTCATAGGCTTCGACCAAGCCCATCTGACCGACGGCCGCAGCCGCCTGCAGCTGGTGGACATGCGAAGGACGCTTTTCCCAGCCAAGGCGCAGGACTCCTTCAGCAATGGCGCCCGAACTCACGAGGATGACCTCGCGGCCCATCTTCTGCAGTTCCGCAATCTGGGTTGCCCAGCGTTCGATGGCCTGAATGTCGAGACCGCGACCGTCGTTGGTGACGAGCGCGCTGCCGACCTTGACGACGACCCGGTGCGCGTTCTTGAGAAGTGATTCCATGGATAAAGCCTTTGGAAAGGATTGAACGGGATCTTTGAGCATAGCGCAAAGCAAGAAATTCTGCCGTATCCTCTCCTTCACCGCCCCCTCCCGCCCGTTGCATCCAACCTCATGCAGACCGCTCCTTTCGAGTCCGAACATCCGAGTTCGAGCGAACGGAATCCTCGCCTGCGGCAAGGGAACTTGAGGGGATTCTTGCCATGAGTATGCAGAGAGGCCCGTGAATTAAGCAATTCACGGGCCTCTCCCATCCTCATGCCGAAGGGCGTCCGTCAGGACCGGATCGCATCTGGCAAAGGCGTGGATTTGTCCCAAGGGGACGACTGATCGGGATCAGGTTCTCATGATGAAGTTCGCTACAAAGCAGGCGGAGATCAGGTACATGAAGGGCGTGACCTCGCGCCAGCGACCCATCAGCACGTGGATGACCGTGTAGCTCACAAAGCCGAAGCCGAAGCCCGTGGCGATGTTGAACGTGAAGGGCATCGTCATGATGGTCAGGAAGGCGGGAATCGCGATTTCAAGCCTTTCGAAGCGGATGTGCACGACCTCCTGCATCATGAGAGCACCCACGATGATGAGGATCGGAGCGGTCGCATATGCGGGCACGACGCCCACAAGCGGAATGAAGAAGAGCGCAAGCACGAAGCAGCCGGCCGTCGTGACGGCGGTCAGGCCCGTACGGCCGCCCGCAGCGACGCCCGAAGCGCTTTCGAGGTAGGAGGTGGCGGTCGTCGTGCCCATGCAGGCGGAGAACATCGTGCCGATGGAGTCGGTGATGAACGCCTTGTCGAGGTTGCGGATCTCACCATCGGGCCTCATGAAGCCGCACTTGCGGGCCAGACCGATCAGCACGCCCATGTTGTCGAAGAGGTCGACCATCGTCAGCGTGAAGATGATGCTGAGAAGGCCATGGGAAAGCGCGCCCTGAAGGTCCATCTGCATGAAGACGGCGGAGATGTCGGGAAGCGTGAGGCTCACCCAAGCGCCCTTCGGAAGCTCCGTCACGCCAAGAATGACGCCGAGCGCCGTCGTCGCAAGAATGCCGATGAGCATGGCGGCCCTGAAACCCTTCACCATCAGCGCAGCCGTGAGGAAGAAGCAGAAGACGGAGAGCTGAACCTCGGGCTGAGTCACGTTGCCGAGCGCCACGAAGGTACTCGGGTCGGCAATGACCAGACCGGCGCTCTTCATACCGATGAGCGCAATGAAGGCACCGATGCCCACCACGATGGAGAGCTTGAGGTCGATCGGAACGGCGTTCACGATGAACTGGCGGATGCGCGTCACCGTGAGCAGGAAGAAGACGAGGCCGGAAATGAACACCGCACCAAGACCCGCCTGCCAGGTGAAGCCGGCGGGACCGCAGACATAGTAGGCGAAGAACGCCGTAATGCCGAGGCCGGGGGCCACGCCCACGGGGTATCGGGCCCACAGGCCCATCAACAGGGTCACCGCGACCGTGACGAGAATCACGCTGCTCGTGGCCGCATCGCGGGGAATGCCGCCGTCGGCAAGCATGGAGGGAATGACGAATATGAGATAGCTCATCGCCATGAAGGTGGTGACGCCGGCAGAGACTTCCTGAGAAACCGAAGTGCCGTTCTCCTTGAGGCTGAAGAGACGTTCAACGACTGATGCTTGCATGATGTTCGATCAGTGAATTGAGAGGAAACCGCCCGCCGTATCCGGCCTGCGGGAAAAACAAAGAGACCCGGCCCGCAGCAGCGGACGAGTCTCTTCCGGAAATGAGCCGTTTCTTAGTGTTCGGCAGGATCGAAGCGGGTGTCGTCGGCGAACGCGACCTCTTCGCGGCGATCGTCATCGATGCGCTGTGCGAGAGCCTTCACAAGCTCTTCGCAGCCCTGACGGGTCGCAGCGGAGATGACGAAGATGGGTTCGCCGTTGGCGGCCAGCTCGGAACGGTAGCGCTCGATGAGGGCGTCGCGGTCAGCCTCCTCGACAAGGTCGATCTTGTTGAGCACGATCCAGCGGGGCTTTGCCGCGAGCGCCGGGTCATACTTTTCAAGCTCCAGCACCAGGGCCTTGGCTTCCTGAACGGGATCCGTCTCCTCATTGAAGGGAGCGGCGTCGATCATGTGAAGCAGAATCTTCGTGCGGGAAAGATGACGGAGGAACAGATGACCGAGACCTGCACCTTCGGCAGCACCTTCGATGAGACCGGGCACATCGGCGAGCACGAAGCTCTGCTCGGGACCGACACGAACCACGCCGAGATGCGGATGGAGCGTCGTGAACGGATAGTCGGCGATCTTGGGACGGGCGTTGGAGACGGCCGTAATGAAGGTCGACTTGCCTGCGTTGGGCATGCCGAGAAGACCGACGTCGGCGAGCACCTGAAGCTCAAGCTCGAGCGAACGGTACTGACCGGGTTCGCCCGGAGTCGCCTGCTTGGGCGCACGATTGATCGAGCTCTTGAAGTGAAGGTTGCCGAGACCGCCCTTGCCGCCCGCAGCGAGCAGCTGGCGAGCGCCGTGAACGTTCAGGTCGGCAATCACCTCGCCGGTATCCGTGTCGCGCACAAGAGTGCCCACGGGCATGCGCAGAACGATGTCGCCGCCGCCGGCACCGTAGCAGTCCGCACCACGGCCATTCTCGCCGTTGGGAGCGAAAAACTTGCGCGTATAGCGATAGTCCACGAGGGTATTGATATTGCGGTCGGCAACCGCGTAGACGGAGCCGCCTCGGCCGCCGTCACCGCCGTCGGGACCACCCTTCGGAATGAACTTTTCGCGGCGGAAGCTTGCCGCACCGTTGCCGCCCTTGCCGCCCTGGACTTCAATTTTTGCTTCATCAACAAACTTCACGAGTACACCTTCTGAAGTTGAGTCTCTGCGAACACTCCCTGTTGCGCAGAGGATATTTTGACAACAGAACCAATGGAAGAGGTTCCTGCAGTTTCGGAATGCCGTGCTTTCGCATTCGCACTTGCGCGAGTGCCACAATAGCAGATCGGCAGGCTCGAATGCGCATGCGAAGGCGCGTTTCTGGATATTTACGCAGCCGATGCTTCAGACAACAAGAAAGCCCAGCCGGAGGATCCGCACTGGGCTTTTCTTCTGTCGTCCGCGTCCCTGAGGACGCCTGCCCTCAATTAGGCAGCGATGGGTTCAACCTTCACGTACTGACGGTTGAAAGCACCCTTGACTTCGAACTTCACGACGCCGTCAACGAGGGCGTAGAGCGTGTGGTCCTTGCCCATGCCGACGTTGTTGCCGGCGTGGAACTTCGTGCCACGCTGACGAATGATGATGCCGCCGGCGTTGACAGCAGCGTCACCGAAAACCTTCACGCCAAGACGCTTGGCCTTGGAGTCACGACCGTTGCGGGTAGAGCCGCCACCTTTCTTGTGTGCCATTTTAGTACTTCTCTATAAAAAGTCGGTTGCAAATTAAGCCGCGATCGCTTCGATCTTGAGCTCGGTGTAGTTCTGACGATGGCCGGCAGACTTCATGGAGTGCTTGCGGCGGCGGAACTTGAAGATGCGGACCTTTTCGCCACGGCCGTGGGAAAGGACGGTCGCGGTGACCGTAGCGCCTTCGATCGTCGGATTGCCGACCTTGAGGCCTTCTTCGCCGCTGACGGCGAGAACTTCGGTGAGGGTCACCTGAGCGCCGGCTTCAACAGCAAGGGTTTCAACCTTGAGCTTGTCGCCGACGGAAACGCGGTACTGCTTACCGCCAGTCTTGATAATAGCGTACATGTAATAAACCTCGCCCGTTCCGCTTCGCCGTCCGCCTGATGCGGCCGGATTCTGCAGAACCTTTTTGTAATCGCGTGAGCGCGCTTGAGGAGACATTCCCCAAATGACGCCAACTCACGTTTGGTTGCGTGGAAAGCTTGTGATTATTGCATGCTCCTTCCATTCAGTCAAGCAAAAGCAGCGATTTTCTTCTCGCCCCTGCGGGAACGGGGGCTGAAGGCCGCTTCCGGCCGATCTTCCGCCTTCTTCGGAAGGCTTTCCGCTTGGCTATACTTCCAGAATCAGCACTCAACTGCTTTTTCAAGACAGATGTCCGATATGCAAAACCAACAGGATCCCAAGGCCCTCATCAAGAAGGTTCTCGCCCCCATCGCCGAAGACATGGCCGCCGTCGATGCGGTCATTCGCAGCGAACTGGCCAGCGACGTGCCCCGCATGAAGGAAATCAGCGAATACATCACGAGTGCGGGCGGCAAGCGCATGCGCCCCGCCCTTCTGATGCTCATCTGCCGTGCGCTCGGCTACGAGGGCACGCTGCACCAGTATCTCGGCGCCACGATCGAGCTTCTGCATACGGCAACCCTGATGCACGACGACGTCGTGGATGAAAGCGACATGCGCCGCGGCCGCCCGACGGCCAACAGCCGCTGGGGCAACGGCGCGGCCGTGCTCGTGGGCGACTTCCTCTACACCCGCTCCTTCCAGATGATGGTGAAGGCTGGAAACCTGCGCGTCATGGAGGCTCTTTCCGACGCCGCCAACCGCCTGAGCGAAGGCGAAGTGGTGCAGATGGTCAATGCACACGACCCCAGCGTGGACGAAACCCGCTACTTCCGCGTCATTGAGCGCAAGACCGCCTGCCTTTTCGAAGCGGGCGCACGCATGGCCGCCGCCATTGCGGACTGCGGTCCTGAAAAGGAAGAGGCCGTCGCCGAATATGCGCTCGCCCTCGGCAACGCCTTCCAGATCGCCGACGACGTGCTCGACTACCGCGGCAACGCCGTCGACACGGGCAAGAACCTCGGTGCCGACCTGCGCGAGGGCAAGGTGACCCTGCCCATCATCTACGCCCGCGAATCCTGCACGCCCGAGGAGCGCGCCATGATCGACGAAGCCATCCGCCTCGGCGACGGCGACTTCCCGACGATCGCCGCCATCGTGCTGAAGTCCGATGCGCTTGAGAAGTGCCGCCTGCGCGCCGAGAAGGAGCTCGACAGGGGGCGCGCAGCGCTTGAAAATCTCGCCCCTTCCATTTTCAGGGATTCTCTGCTAGAATTGCTCGCCTTCACGGTTCAGCGTGATCGTTGATTTGTGAGGAAAGTCGGGGTGTAGCTCAGCCTGGTAGAGTACTACGTTCGGGACGTAGGAGTCGGAGGTTCGAATCCTCTCACCCCGACCACTTCATTCGGAAGAAGCCGAAAAATTTTCGGAGTGGTCTTTACTTTTGGGAATTTTTCTGGCATACTGCTCTTCCTCGACAGTTGGAATACGCTGTCAAGACAATTCGGGGTGTAGCTCAGCCTGGTAGAGTACTACGTTCGGGACGTAGGAGTCGGAGGTTCGAATCCTCTCACCCCGACCAGGTTTCCACAGAAAGGCACTGTCTTCGGACGGTGCCTTTTTGCTTTTCGGCGAGATCATCCCATGTCACTCATCATCGGACTCACCGGCGGCATCGGCGCGGGAAAAAGCACCGCATCCGCACACCTTCGCGCATCGGGCCTCCCCGTCGTCGACGCGGACGCCATCTCCCGCGCGCTCACAGGCCCGGGTGCAGCAGGCTCGCTCGCCGTCGCGGAAGCCTTCGGTCCGGAATTTCTCACCCCCGAGGGCGCCATGGACAGGCGCCGCATGCGTGAACTTGCCTTTCGGGACGCAGGCGCACTCAAGCGCCTCGAGGCCTGCCTCCATCCCCTCATCGGCGCTGCCGTTACACGCGAGTTCGAGTCCCTCTCTGCGTCTCCAATCGTCATCTACGACTGCCCGCTTCTCTGGCGCGACGACTTCCGCCATCCTGCCGTCAGCCGCGTTCTGGTCATCGACGCCTCGGACGACGTTCGTCTCTCGCGCATCGTCTCCCGTCCCGGACTCACCGAGGAGACCGCCCGCCTGATGATGAAGGCTCAGCCTCCGCGAAGCCGGATTCTGCAGTGCGCCGACGACCTCATCGTCAACGAGGACGACGAAGCGGCGCTCCGCAAGCGCCTTGACGCGCTCAGCCGCATCTGGATGGCAATTACCCGATGAACGAGGACCGCAGTCCGAAGGGCTGTGGTATTTTTAGGGTCAGCGTCCACCTTCTTGGAGCGTAAGCAGACATGTCCACGGCCGAGCATCTTCTCTACGAATTCCCCTGCAATGAGAAAATCCGCACGTATCTCCGGTTGGAGGCGCTCTTCCAGCGCTTCGACTGGTTTTGCGAGCAGACGAGCGCCATTGCGCATCAGGCCGGCATATCCGCCCTCTTCGACCTGCTTGACGCCACCGCCCGCTCGGACCTGCGCCACGAACTCATTCAGGAGCTCGAACGCCAGCGCCAGCGCCTCATTGCCAAGAACGCCTCGGCGGATCCCGACATGGCCGCTCATCTCGCCGAGATCGGCGCAGCCATTCAGGCCGTTTCGGATTCTGTCGGACGCACGACGCAGAGCGTGCGTGAAAACCAATGGTTGCAGATCATCCGCACGCGCCAGAGCATTGCAGGCGGCACCTGCGAATTCGACCTGCCGCAGATGCACCTCTGGATGAACACGGCTCCCGAAATCCGTCGCAGGGAGCTGCAGAGCTACGTGAGCACGCTGGAACCCATCCGCACGGGCACGATGCTCCTTCTGCGCATCTTCCGCGCCAACTCGCACTGCCAGAGCCTTACAGCCGTCAACGGCACGTACCAGTTCTCGATGAACCGCAATCAGAACTGCGCCCTCGTCCAGATCTGGCTTCCCGCCGACAGCACGGTTGTTCCCGAGGTGAGCGCCAACAAGTACATGCTCTGGATCCGCTTCTCGCGCCCTGACGAAAACCACAAGCTGCATCTGGCCCGCACGGAGGAGATTCCGTTCCGTCTCGGGCTCTGCACGCCTTCCTGACCGAAAAACATCATGAAAGTCAAATGCCCCACCTGCGGCAAGGAGATCGAATACTCCTCCGCCAATCCCTGGCGTCCCTTCTGCTCGGAACGCTGCAAGCTCATTGACCTCGGCGAATGGGCCTCAGACGGCTATGTGATCGAAGGCGATCCCGGCTCCGCTGACCGCATGACGCCCGAAGAGCTTGAGAGCGTCGCCCGCTACACCGCCGAACGCGAGGAGCGCAAGGGCGGCAGACGTCGCTGAGAACGCCTCTTCCTGCAGGAACGCCCGCCGACAAAAAAAGCCTGTTCAGCACTGAACAGGCTTTTTTTTCATTTTCGAAGCCTCGGAAGGCGAATCGTCAGGGCTTGACGCCGTGCGCACCACGGTCCTGCCAGAGACGCAGGTCGGAGGCGGGCACGTCTTCAACATAGGTCGGAAGACGAGGCTCGCCCTTCCAGAGCGTGGCCTCAAAGACCTCGGGCTTGACGATCACGAAGTCGAAGTCCATGGCGACGGCCTTCATCACGTCGTCAAGATTGCCGCAGCGGGCTCCGACGAAGCGATACTTGCGGTCGCGAACCACAGTGGCGTGAAGCGCGTTTTCGGAAAGCGTCAGCACGGCCGTGCTGTCCTCCCAGACATCGGGAAGATCGACTCGGTTGAGAATGTTCTGGTCGATCGGAAGAAGAACGCCCGGTGTGCGCTCGTTGGCCGCATAAAAGCCGAAGTCCTGTCCTTCCTTGGAAAGCGCCTCGCCGAAGAAGTCGCGCGAACGGCGGAAGTGAAGGCGCACGTGGGCATGCTCGTAGCGATGCTCCTTCACAAACCAGGGGAAGGAATCGGCCAGACGCACGCCAAGCTCCTCGTCGAGCTCGCGCACAAGCGCCTGATGCACCGTTTCGCCATCCTCAAGCTTGCCGCCGGGGAACTCCCAGTATCCAGCCCAGGGCTTGCCTTCGGGGCGGGAGGCGAGAAGCACTCGGCCGTCTTCGCGAATCAGCACGCCGACGGCAACATCCACAACCTTGTCTTCACTCACGATGCTTTTCCTTTATCTTTCTGACCGCCCCCAAAACGTGGCGCACAGAGAAAATCTTAACTCCTTCTCCAGACGTTTCGCTACACGCAAAATGTCGTAGAAAGATTGCCCCGAGCCATGAAAAGCGTGATGGCCGCCCTGCCTTCCTGCAGATTCGAAAGCTCCTGAGCCGACGCAAGCGACAGGGCGTCGGCGCACTCGCCCAGCCGCATGGCAAATCCCGAAGCCTCAAGTCCCGGAAGAGCGCTCTGCTCGAGCGCGGCCCGAAGCACAAGGGAGACCTCCCGAGGTGTTCCCGCTCCCCTCAGCCATCCGCCGACGCCCGCAAGGGCCGCGATCAGATGCTCCGCCTCCTCTTCGTCCCGCAGTCCCTCGAGCCGCACGCGGATGTTCCTCCCCAGCGCCCCCGCCCATGCCTCCGACACGCGTCCGACGGCGAGTTCAAGAGCTCTGGCAAGCATTTCCGCAGCAGGATCATCGATTGACGCCACAGGCCTTCGACCCGCCGCCGACACGACCATGACGACATCAGCGGCAGACAGCACGCCAACAGCCCTGAGCCACGCAAAGAGAGGACCGGCCGCTCTGTCGGCGATCCGCTGCAGGATCACCTCCCGCACAGGGACATCGGTCGCAAGCAGCAGGACGCGGTTTTCCGTCGGGACCGCACCGCCTGCCGAAAGTGCTCCGACCCTCATCACGCCGTCCTGCGTCATGAAGGGCATTTCGAATCCCGTCCACCCTTCCGGGAGCAGTGCCTCGCCCCCTGCTCTTTTCCAGGCTTCGGTGCATCGCTCGACAAGCCCTCCGACCGGCGTCAGCTCCCTGCGGGTTCCCTGAAGCAGGAGGGCGAGCGCATCCTCGGGAAGCTCCAGACGTCTGAGCGCCTCATGCCTGAACGCGCTCAACCCCGCATCAGAGAGACCGCCCGCGCCGAACATCGGATATCCCCTGCTCATCAGAATGCAGCCCGTCCGCGACCCCGACATCCTGCGCATCCTCAGAGCCTGCGCCGTGCCGTCCCCAAGCGCAGCCTGCGGAAGCGACAGAACCGTGCGCGCAGCCGCAGGAACAGCGGCCGCCGCAACGCCCCCATCAACGGAAAAGCCCAGTAGAAGGCCGGGGAGCGAAATTGATCGTTCATTCCTCATGTCCGAATCTCCAGCATTGACATTGGCGACCGCCAAGGAAAAGCCCGCCTTCACGAAACGCGAAGACGGGCTCTGAAAGTCATTCAGGACTATTCGTCAGCCTCTCAGGAGAGACGGCCGTGACAGTCCTTGAATCGGCGGCCGGAGCCGCACGGGCACGGATCATTGCGGCCGACATGCGCGAAGAGCGCGGGATCGAGCTCCTCCTTGGGCATGTTCTCGAGCGCGCTACCTGTCGCCTCGGCGGGAGCAGGTTCCTCGACAGGCTGCTGCTGGGCGGGCTCTTCGGCGGGCTTCACGTTGATCTGAACCTGCATGAGCACGCGCACGAGGGTCTCGCGGATCTGGTCGAGCAGCTGCTCGAACATGTTGAAGGCCTCGCGCTTGTATTCCTGCTTGGGCTGCTTCTGAGCATAGCCGCGCAAGTAGATGCCCTGACGAAGGGCCTCAAGCGCGGAAATGTGCTGGCGCCACAGCTGGTCGAGAATCTGAAGGAGAAGGGAGCGGGCAAAACCCGTGAAGGCCTCGTGACCGACCATCTGCTCCTTCTCGACGTACTGGGCCTCGGCCTGCTTGAGAAGCGCCTCGAGCAGGTCGTCGTCCGTGAACTGGTCGTTCGAGTCAAGAAGCTGCTTGAAGTCGATCACAATGCCGAACTCGCCGGCAAGCTTCGTCTGAAGACCGTCGAGATCCCACTGCTCCTCAACGGTCTCGGCCGGCACATAGGCGCGGAAGAGGTCCGTAAAGAGGCCTTCGCGCAGGTTCTTGACGAGCTCGGAGATGTCCTCGCTCTCAAGGATCTGATTGCGCAGGCCGTAGATTTCGTGACGCTGGTCGTTCTGGACGTCGTCGAACTCAAGCAGCTGCTTGCGGATGTCGTAGTTGCGGCCTTCGACCTTGCGCTGGGCGGACTCGATCATGCGGGTGAGCATCTTGGACTCGATGGCCTCGCCTTCTTCAAGGCGGAGCTTATCGGCGATGGCACGCATGCGGTCGCCGCCGAAGATGCGCAGGAGCTGGTCTTCCATCGAGAGATAGAAGCAGGAGCTACCCGGGTCGCCCTGACGGCCTGCACGGCCGCGGAGCTGGTTGTCGATGCGGCGGGACTCGTGACGTTCGGAACCGATGATGCGCAGGCCGCCAGCCTCCACGACGATGTCGTGAAGCTTCTGCCATTCGGCCTTCACTTCGGCGATCTTCGCCTCGCGCTGCTCTTCAGTAAGCGTCTCGTCGGCACGAATGGCGTCGACAGCCTTGTTGATGCCGCCGCCGAGCACGATGTCGGTGCCTCGGCCGGCCATGTTCGTGGCGATCGTCACGACGCCGGGACGGCCTGCTTCGAGAACGATCTGGGCTTCCCTGTCATGCTGCTTGGCATTGAGCACGTTGTGCGGAATGCCTTCCTTCGTGAGCATGGAGGAGAGAAGCTCGGAGTTTTCGATCGAGGTCGTGCCGAGAAGTACCGGCTGACGGCGTTCGTAGCAGGCCTTCACGTCGTCGATGATCGCGCGGTACTTTTCGTTGACCGTGCGGTAGACCTTGTCCTGCTCGTCGATGCGGACCATCTTGCGATGCGTCGGCACGACGACCGTTTCAAGGCCGTAGATGTCTTGGAATTCGTAGGCTTCGGTGTCGGCCGTGCCGGTCATGCCGGAGAGCTTCCCGTACATGCGGAAGAAGTTCTGGAACGTGATCGACGCCATCGTCTGGTTTTCCTGCTGGATCTTCACGCCTTCCTTGGCCTCGACGGCCTGGTGAAGACCTTCGCTCCAGCGGCGGCCTGGCATCAGGCGGCCCGTGAACTCGTCGACGATGACGATCTCGCCGTTCTGCACGACGTAGTGCTGGTCGCGGTGGAAGAGCGTGTGCGCACGCAGGGCGGCGTTGAGGTGGTGCATCAGGATGATGTTCTTCGGCGCATAGAGCGACTCGCCCTGCTGCACGAGACCGCGCTCGGAGAGAATCTGCTCGAGATGCTCGTGACCGGCCTCGGAGAGGTAGACCTGATGGGCCTTCTCATCGACCCAATAGTCGCCCTCGCCCTTTTCCTCAGCCTGGCGGGTAAGGAGCGGCGGAATGTCGTTGACGGCACGATAGAGTTCCGTGTTGTCGTCGGCGGGGCCGGAGATGATGAGCGGCGTGCGGGCCTCGTCAATGAGAATCGAGTCCACTTCGTCGACGATCGCATAGTAGAGCGGACGCTGGCGGCGAGCGGCGACGTCGTACTCCATGTTGTCACGCAGGTAGTCGAAGCCGAATTCGTTGTTCGTGCCGTACGTGATGTCGGAGGCATAGGCGGCGCGCTTTTCCTCGTTGTTCTGATTCGAGAGAATCTTGCCGACCGAAAGACCGAGCCAGTTGTAGAGGCGGCCCATCCAGTCCGCGTCGCGGGAGGCAAGGTAATCGTTGACGGTCACGACGTGGCAGCCCTTGCCGGGAAGGGCGTTGAGGTACACGGCGAGCGTGGCGGTGAGTGTCTTGCCTTCGCCCGTGCGCATTTCAGCGATCTTGCCGTCGTTGAGAACCATTGCGCCGATGAGCTGCACGTCGAAGTGGCGCATGCCGAGCACGCGCACGGAGGCTTCACGAACCACGGCAAAAGCTTCGGGGAGGAGCTCGTCGGTCGTCGCGCCCTTGGCGATGCGGTCGCGGAATTCCTGCGTCTTGGCCTTCAACTCTTCGTCCGAGAGCGCCTGCATGGCGGGCTCGAGCTTGTTGATGGCATCGCACTTGCGGCGATATTGCTTGATCAGGCGGTCGTTGCGACTACCGAAGATTTTTGTCAGAAGTTCGTCAAACATTGTGTGTAACCAGAATGGATCTGAGGGCACGGACGGAACCATATGCGGCATGGCCGCGCCGCTCACGCCGGCGCTGTTCCGTGCTACCCTGTTTTCGGTTGCGCCGGAGCCTCCTCCCTGTTGGAAAGGCGTGCGTAGCGCCCCTCCGCAGGCCCCGACCTGCATAGCTGTTGGATTATCGCACAGAATTCCGCCACCTGATTTGTACCTACGGGCTATTCTGTAGGCGTTTTCCTTCTCTTACAACAAGGTCGCAATGTGACACAAGACTTCATCCGCCGAAGAATCGGACGACAGACGATCGACAGCTGCCTCGCCCGCGACGAGCTGCAACCGCTGATGGCCTCCTACGCGCTTTCAAAGCGCGCAGGCGCAGTCGCAGCCCACGTGCTTCGCCCCTTCAGGATGAGCATCGACTTCACAGATCCCGCCTACTGCCGCGTCGAGGGGCACACGCTCGTGCTTCTGGCTGAAAGCGCCGTCCAACAAAACAGAATCAGACAGCTCACCCCCAGACTGGCCGCCGCCGCAGCAGCGGCGGGTCTTCCCGTCACCGCCGTCGACGCCCGCATCATTCCGAAGCGCCCCGCACCCCAGGCGGGCGTTCCTATTCCGCGGATCGAGCGCGCGCCGTCCGCAGTGGGTGCCGCCGCCATCTCGGGCATTCTTGACGACATCGAGGATCCCGCCCTCAAGGCCACGATGGAAAGACTTCGCAACGTGATCAAGCCCGGCGAGGAAAACCGCCGGCGTCTTCTCGAGGAGCGTCTCGGCAGGGAATCGATCGACCTGAGCACCGAGCGCATGCGCCTCACGACGCTCGTAGCGGACCTGACGCACGGCATCAACGCCGCGATCATCCCCACCGAGGAGGAGGCCAGAGACTATCCGAGACTTGAGGCCGAGCGCGAGCGAAAGCTTGAGCTTCTGGCCGAACAGAAGGACCGCAGGCTTGTCGCCGTGCACAGGCTCGAGCGAATCGACGCCAGACTCGACGCCATCAACCGCGCGCTTGAGCTTCTGCCCTCGGACGCGCAGGCCGCCGAGGCCGCTCTCGTCGCACCCGAAGACGAGGAAGCCCCTCAGGCGCCGCCCGCCGCACCGCGCGTTTCCGCCGCCGCGGCGGCCGCCATTGCGTCTCTCGCGCGCGAAACGCCGTCCCCGCGCATGCGCAAGGCCCTGATGAGCCACATTCCGACCCTCGCACCCGATGAGGCCCACTACCCCGAGGCCCTTCACGCCGACATCCGCAGGGAGGCCGAACGCCTTTCCATGCTAGAGAATCCGACGCCTGAAAACACGAAGCGCCTTGCGCAGCTTCTGGAAGCCGCCAAGGCGCTGTCGGAGCGTCCGCAGGACGCGCGTGCGATTGCAGAGGGACTTTACGGCCTTACCTGATCGGTCTTCTGCATCCAGAAGTCGACGGGGCAGTCCTCGGCCCTGTCGAACGTCGCCCACTCCCAGGCCGTCTCGTCTGCAAGAAGAGCGCGCAGGAGCTGGTTGTTGAGGCCGTGACCCGACTTGTGCGCAACGTAATGCGCAAGAAGCGGATGACCAAGCACGTAGAGGTCGCCCATTGCGTCCAGGATCTTGTGCTTGACGAACTCGTCGTTCTCGCGCAGGCCGCCCGGATTGAGAATGCGAAACTCGTCCATCACGATGGCGTTCTCGAGCGAGCCGCCCTGGGCGAGCCCCATGCGGCGAAGCATCTCCACATCCTGCACGAAACCGAATGTGCGGGCACGGGAGACCGCCTGCTCGTACGTGACGCGCGAGAAGTCGACGTCCGCCTTCTGCTCCGTGCGGTCGATCGCCGGATGACCGAAGGCGATGGTGAACGTGAGACGAAAGCCCTCGTGCGGCTCAAGCCTTGCGAGCTTGTCGCCTTCGCGAACCTCGACGGGCTTGAGCACCCGCACGAAGCGCTTGGGCGCGTCCTGCTCAACGATGCCCGCCTGATGAAGCAGGAAGACGAAGCTTGCACCCGAGCCGTCCATGATCGGAATCTCGGCGGAGTCAACCTCGACGATCACGTTGTCGATGCCGAGGCCGTTGAAGGCGCTCATCAGATGCTCGATGGTCGCCACGGCGGCCTTGCCGACGTTGACCGTCGTGGCCATGCGCGTGTCGTTCACGTTGAGGGGATGAGCGGGAATCTCGACGGCGGGACGAATGTCCACGCGCCTGTAGAGAATGCCCGTGTCGGGTTCCGCGGGGCGAAGCACGAGGTGCACCTTGCGGCCGCTGTGAAGCCCGATCCCGACGGTCTCGACGGACTGCCTGAGCGTGCGCTGCTTGAACATGAGTGATCTCCGTACGAAAACCGGCGCTTGACGCGCCGGCTTCCTTCTGGGTCCCCGAACGGGCCGTGCCCGACGGAGCGGCTTACTTCAGATAGGTCGGAATGACGAACTTGGACACGTCAACCGCGGCATCCCCCTGCTGAGCGGCGGGTTCGGGCGCAGGGGCCTCCAGCGTCTGGCCGAAGACCGGGGTCTGAAGGCCAGCGGGGGCTTCGGACGAGGCGTTGAAGACTGCGGGAGCCTGAACGCCCGAGCCGGGTTCGTTCGCATCGAGCGGACGGTCGAGGCCGGTCGCCACGAGGGTCACGCGGATCTCGTCGCCCATCTCCTCGGAGATGGCGGAGCCGAAGATCACGATGGCGCTCTTGTGGACGAAGGTGTTGAGCACCGCCATGGCCTCCTTGATTTCGGCAAGCGTGACCGACTCGTTGCCCGTGAAGTAGGCGAGCAGGCCGCGGGCGCCCTGGAGGTTCGCACCTTCGAGAAGCGGACAGGCGATAGCCTTTTCCGCAGCCACGCGGGCGCGGTCCGGACCGGAGGCGGACGCCAGGCCAATGATGGCCGTGCCGCGTTCGCTCATGACCGTCTTCAGGTCCTCGAAGTCGACGTTGATGGTGCCAGGCGTGTGGATGATTTCCGCAATGCCCACGCATGCCTTGTAGAGCACTTCGTTGCTCATTTCAAAGCATTCCTTCATCGTGGCGTTCGGGGGGCATTCGCTCTCGAGCTTCTCGTTGAGAATCACGATCATCGAGTCGACCTTGTCCTTGAGGTTCTCGATGCCCTTTTCCGCGCAACGCATGCGACGGCCGCCTTCGAAGCTGAAGGGCTTCGTGACGACGGCAACCGTGAGGATGCCCATTTCCTTGGCGATCTCGGCGATGACGGGAGCAGCGCCCGTGCCCGTGCCGCCGCCCATGCCGGCGGTGATGAAGAGCAGATGCGCGCCGCGGATGGCCTCGGCCACCTGCTCGCGCTTTTCCTGAGCTGCGGCCGCGCCGACTTCAGGCCTGGCGCCAGCGCCGAGGCCCGTGGAGCCGAGCTGGATGTTCACGTGCGCACGCGAACGAGACAGGGCCTGATGGTCCGTGTTCGCGGCGATAAATTCGATGCCCTTCGCACCATGCGTGATCATGTGCTCGACGGCATTGCCACCGCCGCCGCCCACGCCGATCACCTTGATGACGGTGTTCAGAGGATCAAGTTCCTGCAGGATCTCAAAAGGCATTTTCTACCCCAAAATGTCGAATTTTTTAATTATGGCGGACTTTTGGCTTTTCTGCTTGCCGGAGCCGCCTCGAACAGCTTCGGCAGGCGGGCTCAGTAGTCCCCGAAAAACACGGTTCTTATCCTTCCCGAAAGGTTCAGAAGAGACGGCGTTCTGTAGCTTCGGCTGTCGCCTGCGGCCCTCGTCTTGTCGGCCGCCATCAACAGGCCTGCGGCAACGCTGGCGTTCGGCCTCATGGAAAGAGCATTCTTCTCATCAAAGCAGAGCGGCGCACCAATGCGCACGGGAACTCCAAACACGTCTCGCGCAACTTCGTCGATGGCGCGAAGGTTCGCGCCTCCGCCCGTGATGATCACGGCATGGACCTTGTCGAGATGGCCCGCCTTCTCGATGACGTCGCGATAGATGCGGAAGAACTCCTTCGCGCGCTCGTACAGGGTCTGCACGATCAGGCTTCGCGAGCAGAGCGGCGTGCCGCGCACGTCCTCCAGCGAGGGGCGGACGCTTTCGCCCGGCAGCACGCCGTCCATGCTGCAGCTTCCGAAGCGGATCTTGAGCTCTTCGGCCTGGTCGAGCGACACGCCGAAGATCGTGCTCAGGTCGCGCGTGAAGAATTCCGACCCGAAGGGACGGACGGCCGTCAGAAGCGTCCTGTGCTCGTACACCAGCGTCATCGACGTCGTCTCTGCCCCCATGTCGAGGACGAGCGTGCCGTTGTAGCGGTCGCTTTCCGTACTCACCGCAAGCGCGGCGGCGATCGGATGAGGCTCATATCCCGCAAGTTCGATGCCGGAACGCAGCAGGCTGCGCTTCATGTTCTCGGCGTTCTTCACGGAGCCGTAAACGGCATGATAGTAGGCCGTCACCTTGTCGCCCACCAGACCGACCGGCGTCTGCGAAAACGTATCGCCGCACGAATAGCCCTGCGGGATCATCTTGATGAGCTGCTTGCCCTGACGCAAGCTGTGCTCGCGCGCATTGTTTTCCGCCGCCTCGACGTCCGCGGGCTTCACCTCATTGCCTCGCACGACGGCCGTGCCCAGGCAGTTCTCGCTCGTGAGCGAGGAGCCGCCGATGGCGACCCAAGCATTCGAAAGCTCGGGAAGATTGCCTGCGGAGCGCGCCTCGCGCACCGCCGCCTTGATGTCGTCGACGGCGGCATTGAGATCCGTCACGATGCCGTTTCGAACGCCGTGCGAATCCCTGAAGCTGTAGCCACAGATGCGGTAGAGCCCCTCGCCCTTGGGCGACGGGAGCGCAACGACGCACAGCACCTTGTGGGAGCCGATGTCGAGACCGACAAGATAATCATTCGGGTTGTTCATCGTGCTGTGCGCTCCCAGGCTCTTCGTCCGGGACATCCGTATCCGTTCTCTGTTCGGCTTCCCGCAGTTTTCGAATGGCTTCGCGGTCGGGAAGCGTGGCCGCAAACGCCCTGTCATAGCGCAGGTCGATGGAGGCGGGCGGTCCGTCCATCAGCTCGACGACCCTCGGGTAGGCCGCCGCCAGATCGGCAACCTTCGCCACGATGTTCGTGCCTGCGTCCTCCCTGCCGAGTTCCACGCGCGTTGCGGGAATGTCGCCCGAAGCCATCACGAGGCTCCAGCCGCCGCGATCGCTGCAGGCGACGTCCGTCACCGTCGCGCCGATGGAGCTCAACGCGCGGGAGAACTCCCTGTAGTATCGGGCGATCTGAGCGGTCTGTCCTGCAGGACCGTAGAAGTTGGGCAGCGGATCGGACGGGTTGTCGCGCTCGTCGGGATTGGCGGAAAAGAGCACGCCATCTGGATCGACAAGACGACCGTCCTCATAGACCGCGAAGGCGCTGTAGGTTTCGACGGCAATGCGAAGGCCGTCGGGCCAGACTCTCCTCACCACGGCACGCTTCACCCAAGGCACCGTCTCGGCCGCCCTGCGGACCTCGTCGAGATCCTCGGTGAAGAAGTTGCCCCGAATGACGGGCTCCACCGCCTGCTTCACGCGCTCGACGGGCACGCGCGCAACATCCCCCTCGACCTCCAGAGTCGAGAAGTCGAAGACGGGCAGATGCATCACCGCATCGGCCGCACGGCCTGCGCCAAGCACAACGACGGCCGCCGCAGCCAGACCGCAGACCGTCTTCGTCCAGAAGCGCAGGCTTGCGCGGCGGGCCTCGCGGGCCTCCTCCTGCGCACGCGCCAGAGCACGCCGCTCGATCGCCTCTTCAGGCGTGACGGCCTCCGCGGGGTTTTCGGGACTCTCAGCCTTCATCCTGCGAAACTCCGTCTGTCATCCGCTCCCGCGCTCAGTCGCAGCGGGCGAGCGACAGAACCTTGAGGCACAGGTCGGCATAATCCATGCCGACCGCACGGGCCGCCATCGGCACGAGCGAATGAGGCGTCATGCCGGGCGACGTATTGATCTCGAGCAGCGCGAAGGAGCCGTCGGCGCGCTGCAGCGCGTCGATGCGGGACCAGCCGCGTGCGCCTACGGCGGCAAACGCACGTTCGCAGAGCGAGCCGAGCGTCGCGGCCGCTTCGTCTTCGAGCTTCGCGGGGCAGTCGTAGTGCACTGCGTCGCCGAAGTACTTGTTGTTGAAGTCGTAGTCGCCTTCAGGAGCGCGGATCTCAATCACGGGAAGCGCACGACCGTCAAGCACGGCGACCGTGAACTCCCTGCCGTGGATGTACTCCTCGACAAGCACCTCGTCGCCGCGGACGCCCGCAGCGTCCTCAAGCGCCTTCCTGAGGGCGGCGACGGTCGGCTCGGCGAGCTTGGTGACGCCGATCGAGGAACCGTCGTGAGCGGGCTTGACCACGAGACCCGTCGCGCCGAGACACGCAATGGCCTCTTCAAGCACGGCGTCGTCCGCCTTCGGATCAATCATGACGCCCTCGGGTACGGGAATACCCGCACTGCGCCACACGCGCTTCGTCAGATCCTTGTCGATGGCCATGGCGCTCGCCGTAACGCCCGGCCCCGTATACGGGATGCCGAGATAGTTGAGCACGCCCTGAATGGTGCCGTCCTCGCCGAGACGGCCGTGCAGCGCGATGAACGCGCGGTCGAAGCCACCCTTTTCAAGCGTCTCAAGGCTGTCCGTCTTCGGGTCGAACTTGAGGACGTCAACGCCCTTCGACACGAGCGCCTTGTGGACGCCTTCGCCGGACATCAGAGAGACCTCGCGCTCGGAGGAAACGCCGCCCATCAGCAGCACGACACGACCTAAGTTTTCCATCTTCACTAATCCTTTCCGTTCAATTCATTCGATTCAATTCAAAGTTCCCGCGTCACTTCGCGCCGTCGGCGATCGCAGGCGCGACCCTACCGATGGAGCCTGCGCCCATGGTGATGACGACGTCGCCGTCGCGCACCATGCCCGCGATCGCATCGGCCACGCCCTCGACGGGCACGACGACGGGTCGGTGGAAGCCCTTGGCGGCAATGGCTGCGGCAAGATGCTCGCTGTCCGCACCTTCGATCAGAGCTTCGCCCGCAGGGTAGACCTCGGCGAGCACGAGCCCGTCGATGTCCTCGAGCACGTCGACGAACTGCTCGAAGCAGTCGCGGGTGCGCGTGTAGCGATGCGGCTGGAAAGCGACGATGACGCGCTTTTCGGGCCAGACGCCGCGCACGGCGGCAAGCGTCGCCGCCATTTCATGGGGATGATGACCGTAGTCGTCGATGAGCTTGTAGTGGCCCGTCACACTTCCGTCGGCGGCACGCACGGGAATGTCGCCGTATTGCGTGAAGCGGCGGCCCACGCCGCGGAATTCCGAGAGGCCACGAACAATGGCCTCGTCGGAGACGCCCACCACGGTGGCGATCGCCACGGCGGCCAGAGCATTCCTCACGTTGTGGATGCCTGGCAGGTTGAGTACGACGGGAAGCGGCGGATGATCGGGCCTCAGGATCGTGAAGGCCATCTGCGTGCCGACGGCGCGCACGTCGATCGCGCGCACCTGAGCGTCGGCCGACAGACCGTAGAGAATCACGGGCTTGGTCACGCGCGGACGAATCTCGAGCACATGCTCGTCATCGGCGCAGAGCACGGCTACGCCGTAAAACGGGAGCCTCTCGAGGAAGTCGACGAAGGCGGACTTCAGGTTCTCGAAGCTGTGGCCGTACGTGTCCATGTGATCTTCGTCGATGTTGGTGACGGCGGAAATCACGGGTGTGAGGTTGAGGAATGACGCGTCCGACTCATCCGCCTCGGCGACGAGGAATTCGCCCGTGCCGAGCCTGGCGTTCGCACCCGCGCTGTTGAGACGGCCGCCGATCACGAAGGTCGGATCAAGATCGCCTGCGGCGAGCAGCGACGCAGTGAGCGACGTGGTCGTAGTCTTTCCGTGGGCGCCCGCAATTGCGATTCCGCGGCGAAGACGCATCAGTTCGGCGAGCATCACGGCGCGCGGCACGACGGGAATGCCGAGCTCGCGGGCGGCGACGACCTCCGGGTTGTCCTCATGCACCGCCGACGAAATCACCACGGCGTCCGCGCCGCGGATGTGCTTTTTGTCGTGGCCACAGAAGACGCGCGCACCGAGCGACTGCAGGCGCTCGGTGACGGCGCTCTTCGAGAGGTCCGAGCCGCTCACGACGTAGCCGAGATTGAGCATCACCTCTGCGATGCCGCTCATGCCCGCACCGCCGATGCCGACGAAATGCAGATGGTTGACCAAAAACTTCACGCTTGAATCTCCTCAGAGGGCGGGAAAGGGATCCCGCCCGTCAATCCTTTACTTGGCGTCCTGCGCTCCCGTCCTGCGGGCGACGGTTTCGACGATGAGGTTCGCCACGGCCTCGGCGGCCTGCGGACGCGCCGTCGCACGGGCGTTCTTCGCAAGCTCAAGCAGATGGTCGCGGGTGAGCCCCGAGATGAGTTCGGCCATGCGCTCGACCGTAAACTCGGGCTGCGGCACCATGATCGCGGCATGACGCTCGACCATGTACTTCGCGTTGCCCGTCTGATGCGCCGTCGTCTTGGCGACGAACGGAACGAGAATGCTCGCCACGCCCGCCGCGCAAAGCTCGGAGACGCTCGTCGCGCCCGCGCGGCAGATCACCACGTCGCAGTCCTCGTATCGGGCCGCCATGTCGTTGATGAAGGGAACAACCTCGGCCTTGACGCCGAGCTTTTCATAGGCCTCGCGCACGGGCGCATCGCGGTCCTTGCCCGTCTGATGAACGATGATCGGACGCTGCTCCTGCGGAATGGCCGCAAAGACGGCGGGCATGTTGTCGTTGAAGACCTGGGCGCCGAGGCTGCCGCCGAAGATGAAGACGCGCAGCGGCCCCGTGCGGTTCGCCATGCGGTCCTGCGGGGGTGAGACGGCGACAATCTCCTCACGAACGGGGTTGCCCGTCGTGCGGCCCTTTTCCTTCGCAAACGTCCTCGCGCCGCCGGCAAAGCCGCAGGCGAGCGCGTCGCAGAAGGGAAGCAGCGTATTGGTGGACATCAGCAGGTCCGCATCGCAGTTCATCATCACGAGCGGAAGCTTCCTGCGGTGAGCGGCAAAGCCGAACGGCACGGCGACGTAGCCGCCCGTCGAGAAGACGGCGTCGGGCTTTAGCTCATTGAGAAGCTTCATCGACGCGAAGAATGCGCCGATCAGCTTGAAGCCGCCCTTGATCGCGCCGAGCGGACCGCGGCCGCGCACGCCCTGAAAGTCGAGTGCGTGGAACGGAATGCCGTGGCGCTCCACGAGCCCGCGCTCCATGCCTGCGACCGTGCCGACCCAGGAGATCTTCCATCCCCTGCTTGCCATGACCTTCGCCACGGCAAGGCCGGGCATCACGTGACCGCCCGTACCGGCCGCAAGAATCACCAAATGTTTCGAATCCGTGCTCACACCTGACCTCCGCGCATCAGCATTCTGTTTTCCTTGTCAACGCGCAGCAGCAGGCCGATGGCGATGAGGCCCGAGAGCAAGGCGCTGCCCCCGAAGCTCACGAAGGGAAGCGTCAGACCCTTGGTCGGCAGTAGCCCCGAGGCCACGCCCACGTTAATGAAGACCTGCACGCCGAACCATACGCCGATGCCCTGCGCAAGAAGACCCTGAAAGAATCTTTCCAATTTGATCGACACGCGTCCGATCTCGAACGCATGCCTAATAAGCCAATAGTAAATGAAGAGAACGAGGCAGACGCCCACGAAGCCCGTCTCCTCGGCGATCACCGCCATGATGAAGTCGGTGTGCGCCTCGGGAAGGTAGTAGAGCTTCTCGACCGAGCCGCCGAGGCCCACGCCGAAGAGTTCTCCGCGTCCGAATGCGATCAGGGAGTGCGACAGCTGGTAAGCCTTGTCGAGCACGTGCTCGGGAGCCCAAGGATCCCAGTATGCAAAGATTCTGCCCAAGCGCCACGGCGTGTCGATGATCATCCAGAAGACGAAGCCCACGACGACCGAGATCACAAAAGTGAAGATTTTAAAGGAGAGGCCGCCTAAAAACAGCACGCCCATGATTTCGGCGACGATGACCACCATGGCCCCGAGGTCGGGCTGCTGAATGATGAGGGCCGCAATGGCCACCATGGCGAACGCCATCGGGATGAAGCCCTTCTGGAAGGAATGCATGTATTCCTGCCTCATCACGGCGAACCATGCAGCCATGATCAGAGCCGCGACCTTCATGATTTCCGAGACCTGTAGGTTCATCACGCCCAGACTGATCCAGCGCTTCGCGCCGTTGACGGTTTTGCCGACGCCCGGCAGCAGCACGCACACCAGCAGGATGAGCGCCCCGAAGAACACCCAGAGCGCGTAGCGCTGCCAGAAGCTCATCGGAATCTTCGTGACGATCCAGCCCGCGCAGACACCGACGACGATGCTCTGCAGATGCTTCATGACGAAGTAGAGCGCGTCGACGCCGTAACGGGAGTTGTCGGCGAAGACGGACGTGGCGGAGTACACCATGACGGTGCCGATGCCGAGCAGTGCGGCCACGCAGATGATCACCTCAAGGCTCGCGTTCGCACGCTCCTTGAGCGTCGCGACGGCGCGCCCCTGCGTCTGCCAGTCCTCCTTCTTCTTTTTCCGTCCGAAGCTCAGCACGCCTGCTCCTCGGCCGCAATCGCGCGGGCACAGGCAATGAATCGGGCGCTTCGCTCGGCATAGTCCCTGAACATGTCCCAGGAGGCGCAGGCGGGCGAGAGAAGAAGCACGTCTCCCTGCGCATGCCTTGCCCAGAGCCAGTACACGGCTTCCTCAAGCGTCGTCTGACGCGCCATGGGAATGCCCGTAGCGGAAAGCGCCTCCTCGATCAGGGGCGCGTCGCGCCCGATGAGGGCGACGGCGCCAGCCGTGCCTTTCAGGGCTTCGACCAGAGGCGAGAAATCCTGCCCCTTGCCGTCTCCGCCGAGAATGATGAGGATGCGGCGGCCCTGAGCTGCGAAGCCCTTAACGGCAGCGGCCACAGCGCCCACGTTGGTGCCCTTCGAGTCGTCGATGAAGGTAACGCCGTCACAATCGAGCACGCGCTCGACTCGATGCGGCTCGCCCCCGTACGCGGCAAGCGCGGCGAGCGCAGGTCCGACGGGCAGGCCTGCAGCCTCGATGAGGGCGAGCGCGGCAAGTGCGTTCATCGCGTTGTGGCGGCCGGCAATGAGAAGCGACTTTTCAGGGCAGAAGAGCGTGGGCTCAGACGCGCCCTCATCAAGCCTGGAAAGCCACAGCAGGCCGTCAGCCCCTCTGGCGAGGCCGTATTCGCCCGCCTTGACGGGCTCACCGCCGCCGAACGTGCGCACGGGACCTCCCTGTGCAAGACGGAGCGTCTCGGCGTCCTCGCGATTGACGACGCGAACGGTGTCCTGCTTGAAGATGCGCCCCTTCGCCTCGGCGTAGGCCTTCATGTCGCCGTGCCAATCAAGGTGGTCCTCGGTGACGTTCAGAACAGCTGCGGATACGCACTTGAGGCTCGACGTCGTGTCGAGCTGAAAGCTCGAGAGCTCAAGCACCCAGACCTCGGGCAGAACGCCTGCATCGAGCGCCTTGTCGAGCTCGGTCACGGCGTTGGGGCCGATGTTGCCCGCAGCCGTCGCACGACGGCCGCCCTCGGCGGCCATCTTCGTGACCAGCGTCGTCGTGGTCGTCTTGCCGTTCGTGCCGGTCACGCCGATTACGACGGGGCGGTAACCCGTGCGGGCCTCAAGGTCTGCGAGCGCTCTGGCGAAGAGTTCGATCTCGCCCACGACCTCAATGTCGCGGGCCCTGGCGCTCGCGACAAGCGGTGCAGCCGCACCGAAGCGGGTGGAAAGCCCGGGGGACATCACGACGAGCGAAACGCCGTCGAGGAGCGATTCGGGCAGGCCGCCCGTGCGGATTTCCGCATCGGGCATCTCGGCCCCGAGCCTTTGCGCACCGGCGGGCGCCTCGCGCGTGTCGGCCGCGCGGATTTTCCATCCGCGGCGACCGAGATGATGCGCACAGGCGAGCCCAGAGGCGCCGAGCCCAACGATGAGGGCGGTCTTCTTGTCAACTTCCTGCTTCATGATCAAACTGTCCTTTTCAAACCCCGCGGAACGCCCTGCCCGTCAGCGGATCTTGAGCGTCGAAAGGCCGATGAGCACGAGGATCATCGTGATGATCCAGAAGCGCGTGACGACCTGGGTCTCCTTCCAGCCCTTGAGCTCGAAGTGATGATGGACGGGAGCCATCAGGAAGATGCGCTTGCCGTGGGAGAGGCGGAAGTAGACCGTCTGAATCATGACGGAGAGCGTCTCCACGACGAAGATGCCGCCCATGACGGCGAGCACGAGTTCCTGACGGGTGATGACGGCCATGGTGCCGAGGCAGCCGCCGAGCGCCAGCGCGCCCACGTCGCCCATGAAGACCTGGGCGGGATGGGCGTTGTACCAGAGGAACGCGAGACCTGCGCCGAGCAGGCCCCCTGCGATCACGACGAGTTCGCCCGCCCCCGGAATGTAGGGAAAGATCAGATAGCCCGCATAGTCGGGACGTCCCACGACGTAGGCGAAGATGCCCAGCGCACCGCCCACCATGACGCTCGGAAGGATGGCAAGACCGTCGAGGCCGTCGGTGAGGTTCACGGCGTTGGAGCTGCCGACGATCACCACATACGTGAAGACCATGAAGCCCACCAGGCCGAGCGGAAGGGCGATGTCCTTGAAGCACGGGATGAGAAGGTGAAGGTTGCTCGAGATGTCGAGCGGGAAGCCAGCCTCGACCCAGCCCGCAATCGTCTCGGTGAGCGTTCCGCCCGCAGGAACGGAAAGCGCAAATACAAGGTAGAAGGCTGCGGCAAGGCCGATCACGGACTGCCACGAGAACTTCTCCCTCGCGCTCATGCCCTTGGGATTGTGGTGCACGACCTTGCGGTAGTCGTCGATCCAGCCGATGGAGCCGTAGCCGAGCGTCACGAAGAGCACGACCCAGATGAAGCGGTTGGAGAGATCGGCCCAGAGCAGAGTCGAAACCGTGATGGCGAAGAGAATGAGCGCGCCGCCCATCGTCGGCGTGCCGTCCTTGACGAGATGGGTCTTGGGCCCGTCGGTGCGCACGGCCTGTCCGAAATGCAGGTTCTTAAGGCGGGCGATCATCCAGGGACCGAGCGCAAACCCGATCCCCATGGAGGTGAGCGCGGCAAGCACCGCGCGCAGCGTCAGGTAGTTGAAGACGTTGAGGGCCGGGAAACCGTCGGCCAGAGAGCGGAAAAGTTCTAGAAGCATGTTGCAAAGCCTGAAGGCTCAGGCTCTCTTTGTTCTTGGATTGCTGGGTTTATTCTTCGTTGTCCTGCAGGGCGCGCACGACGGCCGCAAAGCCCATGAAGTGGCTCGCCTTGACGGTCGCCGTCCCCCTGAGACCCTTGAGTGCCTCGATGAGGGCGTCTCTGGTCTCGAACCAGCGGCCGCCTTCGCCGAAGGCCTCCGCTGCATGACGGGAAAGCGGACCGCAGGCGTAGAGGGCGTCGATGCCGAGCGATCTGGCGTACTCGCCGGCCTCGCGGTGGGCTTCTTCGGCGCTGTCGCCGATCTCGCCCATGTCGCCCAGGATGAAGGTCCTCGGGCCCGCCTCGCCCGCAAGGACGTTCATGGCGGCGCGCACGCTGTCGGGATTGGCATTGTATGCCTCGTCGATCACAACAAGGTGCTTTCCGACGAAACGCGTGCCGCGTCCGGGAACAGGCTCGAAGGCGCCGAGCCCCGCCGCAACGGCCTCGGGGCCGATGCCCATGGCAAAAGCCGCAGCCGCAGCGCCCGTGGCGTTGTGCACGTTGTGGCTTCCCGTAATGCGAAGCTTCGTGCGCACCACGTCGCCTTCGTCCGTCGAGATCACGAGCTCTCCGTTCTCGACTCGGCCCATGACGTCGGCCTCGACGTCGGGATCAGTCGAATAGGTCAGCTCGTCGACGCCGCGCGCGAGCGCGAGGTCGGCCCAGATGTCCGCGCATGCGTCGTCGGCGGGATAGACCGCCGTGCCGCTCTCGGGGAGGGCGGCGATCACGAGTCCGTTTTCACGGGCCGTCTCCTCGACGCCCCTGAGGAACTCCTGATGCTCGCGCTGCGCGTTGGTAAGCAGCGCCACGGTCGGACGCGTCCAGTCGGCGAGCCTCGCCATTTCGCCCCTGTGGTTCATGCCGCACTCGATCACCGCACCGCGGTGCTCGAAGGCAAGCTTCAGAAGCATCTTGGGCACGCCGACCTCGTTGTTGAAGTTGCCTTCGGTCGCGCACATGCGCTCGGCGCCCCATCGCACGAGGAGGATCGATGCAAGCATCTGGGTCGTCGTGGTCTTGCCGTTGCTGCCGGCGACGACAGCGAGCGGAAGCGCAAAGCGTCCGCGCCAGGCCTTGGCCGCAAGCCCGAAGGCCAGCCCCGAGTCCGTGACGACGATCTGGGTGATGGCGGCGTCCACCTTGCGTTCGACGATGGCGCACACGGCGCCCGCCTCGGCCGCTCCGACAACAAAGTCGTGCCCGTCAAAACGCTCGCCCGAAAGCGCAACGAAGACATTTCCCGCCTTCACCGTGCGGGTGTCCGTCGAAAAGCCCTCGTAGGACTGCGAAAAGTCTCCGGCCGCCGCAACGACAACCGGCTCGAGCGCTTCAAGAAGTTGCTGCAGGCATTCCATGATCAGACTCCCTCAACCGCGCGCAGCATCTGCACGCGTCGTTCGTTGAAGGCCTCGCGCACGACTTCGGAATCGCTGAAGTGGTGCTTAACGCCGTTGATTTCCTGATAATCCTCATGGCCCTTGCCGGCGATGAGCACAACGTCGGCTCCGTCGGCCTCGGCAACGGCGTGATGAATCGCCTCGGCCCTGTCCGTCACGACTCGGGCGCCGGGTGCGCCCGCCGAAATGTCGGCGATGATCGCGTCGGGATCCTCCGTGCGCGGATTGTCGCTCGTGACGACGACCTCGTCGGCGAGCCTGACGGCGATGCCGCCCATGACGGGACGCTTGCCTGCGTCACGGTCGCCGCCGCAGCCAAAGACCGCCCAGAGGCGACCGCCGCGGGCCTGTGCCACAGGCCTCAGGCTCTCAAGCGCCTTTTCAAGCGCATCGGGCGTATGGCTGTAGTCGACCACCGCAAGAGGCGCGCCCTCGGCGCGCATGAGCTGCATGCGACCCGGAGGCGACGCAAGCGACTCGGCCCAGGCCGCGAGCCTGTCTGCTTCGCAGCCCTTTGCAAGCAGCACGGTGGCCGCCTGAATGAAGTTCGAGACGTTGAAGCCGCCCACCTGCGCAAGGTGCACAGACGTCGCAGCTCCGTCCACCTTCATCAGGAAACGCGTGCCCGCCTCGGTGGCCTCGATGTCCGAGGCCTCGACGACATGGTCGGCCGCAAAAGGCACGACGCCCGTCAGGGTCGTCGCCCAGACGGCCGCGCCGTTCTCCCTCGCCGTCTCGGCCATGAGTCCCGCATAAGGGTCGTCGACATTGACGACCGCG
Source organism: Sutterella wadsworthensis 2_1_59BFAA (assembly GCF_000297775.1). Taxonomy (GTDB): domain Bacteria; phylum Pseudomonadota; class Gammaproteobacteria; order Burkholderiales; family Burkholderiaceae_F; genus Sutterella; species Sutterella wadsworthensis_A. The sequence goes on along the minus strand of NZ_JH815518.1, from coordinate 51,227 downwards.
GTCCTGAGGCCGGGCCAGGCGAAAAGAATGGCCTTGGCTTCGGCATAGGCGTCCATGGTAACGTGGTAGTCAAGATGATCGCGCGTCAGATTTGTGAAGACGGCCGTGTCGAAATGGGATCCCGTCATGCGGCCCTGCTCAAGCCCGATCGAACTTGCCTCGACGGCAAAGGCCTTCGCGCCAGCCTTTTCAAGGTCGGCGTAGACGCCCTGAAGGCTCACGGCGTCGGGCGTCGTGAGCGCGGGCATGTCGAAGGACTCGCCCGCGAACCTGCAGCCCACCGTGCCCATGACGGCGCAGGGCGTGCCGAAGTTCGTCAGAAGCGCGGCGATCCAGTGCGTGGTCGTCGTCTTGCCGTTCGTGCCCGTCACGGCGACGCCCGTCATCCTCGAGGACGGGTCGCCGTAGAAGGCGGCCGCCACCTCTCCTAGGTGCTTCGAGAGGTCGTCGACGGAAAGGCTGGCGATCGGGAAGCGCTCGGCGTCGGGCGCATCGTTGCGCGTCTCCATCAGCACGCCTGCCGCGCCTCGCGCGGCCGCCACGCGGATGAATGCGCGGCCATCGGCCTTGAGGCCGGGAACGGCGACGAAGACGTCGCCCGGCTTCACGCTGCGGCTGTCGAGCCGCAGATGGGCGCCGTCATGCACAAGGGCCTTGAGCCAGGCCGTCACTTCGTTCATCGACTTGTTCATCTTGTGTTCAATCCATTGCGTTGTCAGTGTCTAACCTTCGCGAGAAGCCCGCCGCCCGCAGGCGCCGTCTTGTCATCGGGCGAAACCATCAGGGTGCGCAGCGCACCCGTGGCCACCTCGTTGAAGACGGGGGCGGCCACCAGACCGCCGAAGCGGCCTTTCTTGGGCTCGTCGACCATCACGGCGACGATGAAGCGGGGCTGGGTCGCGGGCACGATGCCCACGAAGCTCGCCACCACGTCCCTCGTGTACTGTCCGTTCTTCACCTTGTTGGCCGTGCCCGTCTTGCCCGCGACCGAGTAGCCCGCCACATTGACGTTGGAGGCCGTGCCGCCGCGCTTGACGGTCACCATCATCATGGCCCTCATGCGGCGTGCGGTTTCAGGCTTGAAGACCTGCGTGCCTGCGGCAGTCTCGCCAGGCATTCGCTTGAAGAGCGTGAGGTCGATGACGTCGCCGTTTCTCGCAAGCGCCGTGTACGCCTTGACAAGCTGCATGAGGGAGACGGTCACGCCGTGTCCGTAGGAAATCGTCGCCTGCTCGACGGGGCGCCAGGTCTTGCCTGGACGCAGTCTGCCCGAGGTCGCGCCGGGAAAGCCGATCTTGGGCGCATTGCCGAAGCCGAGCTCCGAATACGTCTCATAGAGCGTCTGTGGCGAGATTTCGAGGGCGATCTTCGCCGTGCCGATGTTGGAGGACTTGGCCACGACCTCGGCCACCGTCAGAAGGCCGTAGTCGTGCGTATCGCCGATCGTGCGGTCGCCGATCGTGAGCTTGCCGGGCGACGTCTGGATGGTCGTGAGCGGATCCACAAGCCCCATGTCGAGCGCCTTCGCAATGGCAAACGGCTTCATCGTAGAGCCGGGCTCGAACTGGTCGGTGAGCACGCGGTTGCGCACGCGCTCGAAAAGCACCGTGGAACGATCGTTCGGATCGTACGTGGGCTCGTTGGCCAGCGCGATGATCTCGCCCGTGTTGACGTCCGCCACCACGACGGCGCCCGCCTTAGCCTGATGTCGCTCGATGGCGGCCCTGAGCGCCTCGTAGGCGATGAACTGGACTCTGGAGTCGATCGCAAGGGTCACGTCGGTGCCCGCCTCGCTTTCCTTGGCCCAGACGTCGTCGACGATGCGGCCGTGACGGTCGCGGATCACGCGCCTCGAGCCCGCGCGCCCTGCCAGCACATGGTCGCGGGCAAGTTCGACGCCTTCCTGTCCGTGATCGTCCGCACCCGTGTATCCCACGATGTGAGCCATGGCGGGACCGTCGGGATAGCGGCGGCGCATTTCGGGCGACATACCGATGCCGGGGATCCTGAGTGCACCGACGGCCTCGGCCAGGCCGAGATCGCGGTTGCGGGCCAGATAGACGAAGTTGGGCGACGAGCTGTGGTCAAGCTTCTTGAGCAGCTCCGAGTACTTGATGCCGAGCAGCTTCGCAAGCTCGCGCAGCTGCTGCTTCTCCTCCTTCGTGCTGCGGGGCACGAGCGCAGGGTCCGCCCAGACGCTACGGCAGGGCTGGCTCGACGCGAGCACGATGCCGTTGCGGTCGAGGATCTCGCCTCGGGGCCCCTGGATCGTGATCGTGCGCGCAAAGCGCTTTTCGCCCTCGTTCTGCAGGAAGTCATTGTTGAAGACCTGCAGATAAAAGGTTCTGCCCGCAAGAATGAAGAAAAGCATCAGGATTCCGAAAAACGCAAGGTAGGTGCGGTTCTTCGGAATGGGAATGATGATGAGGGGGTCGGCGGCATGCTCGGGCGCAGCCTTTCTGGCCTCACGGTCCTTTGCGAGGAAGTCCGCGATCTTCTCCCAGACGGCGAGCACGGAACGCTCGATCCATTCGAGAAGCGACAGCTTCATGGACGGCCTCCTCTGGAGCCCTCGGAGGCCCCCGCCTTGCCATCGGCCGCCGCAGCCTGAGCTGCGGCCGTGTCGGGCGCAAACGTGACCCTGTGATGTTCGTCCACCACCAGGTTCACCGTATTCTCGCCTCTGGCCACCTCGAGTCCGAGCGCACCCGCGCCGTCAGCGATGCTTCCGGGAAGCGACGCCTTGCGGACCTTGAGAAGAAGGTGGGCCTCGTCGTCGGCGAGCCTGCGGCCCACGTCGACGGCGCGCTCATGCTCCACGAAGAGCGTGCGCGCCCTGTACTGGACGTTGACGAGCGTGATGGCAAGCGCAAAGAGGACGAGACCCAGCACGGCCACGACGACCAGGTCCATCTTGCTTACCTGGCGCATGCCCCGTCCTCCGGACGCCAGGGCGACACGGTTCGCACGCCGACGCGGAGAATCGCCGAACGCGCGCGCGGATTCGCCTCGCACTCGGCCTCGGACGGCTTGATGCGCTCAATGTTGTCGAAGAGCGGCTTGGGCAGCATGTCGTTCGTGAGAGGAAGCCTCGGATCGAGCCCGCGCTCGGGGTGGGCCGCCCTGTCGAAGAAGTGCTTGACGATGCGGTCCTCGAGCGAGTGGAAGGTGATGACGGCAAGACGCCCCTCGGGCTTCAGAAGCCCTCCGGCGGCGTCAAGCGCCTGCTTGAGCTCGTCGAGCTCATGGTTCACCTCGATGCGCACGGCCTGAAAGGTGCGCGTGGCGGGATGCTGGCCCATGTCCTTGCGGTTGCGAGGCACGACGCCTGCAACCAGATCCGCAAGCTCGCGGGTTGTCTCCAGGGGCTTCGTCTTCCTGCGTGCGACGATCGCACGCGCAATCGGTCCCGCAAAGCGCTCCTCGCCGTAAAGGCTGATCACGTGGCGGAGGTCGCGCTCCTCGGCCTGCGCCAGCCACTCGGCCGCCGTCATGCCGCGCGTGGTGTCCATACGCATGTCGAGCGGACCGTCAAAGCGGAAGGAGAAGCCGCGCGCAGCGTCGTCGATCTGGGGGGACGAGACGCCGATGTCGAGAAAGATGCCGTCGGCCTGATGAACGCCGATCGCGGCAAGAGACTCCGTCATCGTCGAGAAGGGCTCGTGAATGATCGTGAACCTCGGATCCGTCCAGCTTCTGGCAACCTCGACCGCCTGGGGATCGCGATCGAACGCAATGAGCCGTCCCTTCGGGGACAGCTTTTCAAGAATGCGACGCGAATGACCTCCGCGCCCGAATGTTCCGTCGACGTACAGTCCGTCAGGGTCTCCCACAAGCGCCTCCGGCGCCTCCTCGCCCAAAACCGACAGATGAATGAATGCCTCGCTCACGCCCGCAACTCACAAACGATGGAGGCGGAACCAACCGCTCCGCCCCGAAAATTCTTCACAATCAGAACGAGAAGTCCGCCGCATCAAGCTCGGCCGCGAGCGCCTCGCGTTCACGCGCCTCAAGCGTGCTTCTGTCCCACAACTCGAAGTGCTCGCCCATGCCGATCAGCGCAACCTCCCTGTCGAGGCCGCACATCTGCCTGAGTTCGGAGGGAATCAGAATCCTGCCTGCACGGTCCGGCTCCAGATCGACGGCGCTGCCGAGAACATAGCGCACGAAGGCGCGCGCCGAATACGGCAGCTTCGCCAGCGCCCTGCGCTTTTCCTCCCAGACGGGCGCCGGATACAACACCAGACAGCCGTCGGGATGCCTCGTCACCGTGACTTTTCCCGCACACGAAACGGCAAGAGCCTCCCGATGCCTTGCAGGCATCGACAGGCGTCCCTTCTGATCCAATGACAAGAGCGAAGTGCCTTGAAACACCCTCGGTCCTCCCGCAACCAGCCGTTTCGTTCGCCGCACGAGCCTGCGGCCCGCAGCGGATCTCCCCCACTTTTTCCCACTTCTGCAGTCTCACTTTAGCGTCAAGGCGTCCGACGGTCAAGGCAGGCAACATCTTTTTTCGAGGCCCCGCATCCGCTCCCGCGTAGGACTCCGGACTAGATAATTCGCCTTAGCCCGCACAGCAAGCCGTCCGTCATGTGATAGGCTTGACGGATTGCCTCTCCGAAAGCGCCGTACAGCCTCATCCTCACGCGTTTTCACCGAGAGAGGCCCCCTCGAACCCACCCTTCGATCTGACACGACTTATGAACATCCTCGACAAGATCATGAAGCCCCGCTCGATCGCGGTCGTCGGCGCCTCCACCAAGCAGCACACCATCGGCTCGGACATCATGAAGCGCCTGCGTGAATACGGCTACGCTGGCCCCGTCTATCCTGTCAACCCGAAGGGCGGCGTCATCGAAGGCCTACCCGCCTATGCGACGGTGCTCGACATTCCCGGCGAAGTGGACCTTGCCGTCATCATCGTGAACGCACGCTTCGTGCTTCAGACGATCGACCAGTGCCACGAAAAGGGCATCAAGGGCCTGTGCGTGATCTCCGCAGGCTTCAAGGAAACGGGGACTGAAGGCGCCCGGCTCGAGGCCGAGCTTCTCGAACGCGTCCGCCGCTACGGCATGCGCTGCGTGGGGCCGAACTGTCTCGGCGTCGTCAACACGCATCCCGCCGTGCGCATGGACGCCTGCTTTGCCGAAGCGCTGCCCGAGCGCGGCAACATCGGCTTCGTCTCCCAATCCGGTGCGCTCGGTGGGGGCATCCTCAACATTCTCCGCGACCTCAACCTCGGCTTCGCGCAGTTCATTTCGATCGGCAACCAGGCCGACGTGAACGCCGAGACCGCGCTTGAATACTGGGAGGGAGACAAAGACGTCAGGCAGATCCTTCTCTACATGGAGTCCATCCAGAATCCCGTAAACTTCCGCCGCATCGCCTCGCGCCTCTCCAAGAAGAAGCCCGTGCTCGCACTCAAGGCGGGCCGCTCGGCCGCAGGCGCCTCCGCCGCATCCTCCCACACGGGCAGTCTTGCAGGCGCCGACCTCGCCGCCGACGCGCTCCTGCGCCAGTCGGGCGTCATCCGCGAGTTCTCCCTCAAGAATCTCTTCGCAACCGCCAAGGTCTTCGCCAACTGCCCGATTCCGAAGGGCGACAGGGTCGCCATCGTCACGAACTCCGGCGGCCCCGGCATCATGGGCACCGACGCCATCTGCGAAAAGGGCATGAAGATGGCCGAGCTCACGGACGAAACGAAGGCGAAGCTCCGCAGCTTCCTGCCTGCCGCCGCCTCCGTCAGGAATCCCGTCGACATGATCGCCTCCGCTCCGATCGAGCACTATCGCCAGACGCTCGAAACGGTGCTCGCCGATCCGAACGTCGACATGGTCATCACGATCTACCTGCCGTTCCTCGGCCTCAAGGACACCGACGTCGCCCGCGCGATCATGGAGATCAAGGCCGCACATCCCGAAAAGCCCGTCGTCGGCGTCTTCATGACGAAGAGCGAGTTCTTCACGGCATTCTCCGCCGCCGACGTCAACGTGCCCTTCTTCATGTACGTCGAGGAGGCGGTCGAGGGCCTAGCGCGCCTCAACGAGCAGCGCCTCTGGATCGAGCGCCCCGAGGGCGTGCTTCCCGACTTCAAGGTTGACGGCGAACGCGCCCGCAACATCATCCGCACGGCGCTTGCCGACGGCCGCGACCAGCTTACGACGCGCGAGAGCATCGACGTTCTCGACGCCTACGGCGTGCGCGTGTGCAGGGCCGGCTTTGCCGCAGACGAGGACGCAGCGGTCGCCGTCGCCGACCGCATCGGCTACCCCGTCGTCATGAAGATGACCTCCAAGACCACGTCCCACAAGACGGACGTGGGCGGCGTGCGCGTCAACATCGGCTCAGCCGAGGCGCTTCGCGCCGAATACCGCGACCTCGTCGCCAAGCTCGACGAGCGCGGCCTGCTCGACGGGCTTGAAGGCGTCATCATTCAGGAAATGGTCAACGGCTCCCGCGAAATGGTCTGCGGCATCGCCACCGACCCGCAGTACGGCCCGATGCTGATGTTCGGCCTCGGCGGCGTCTTCGTCGAGGTCATGAAGGACGTCGCCTTCCGCATCGCACCCGTCACGGACACCGACGCTCGCGACATGGTCCGCTCGGTCAAGGCCTACAAGCTTCTTCAGGGCGCCCGCGGCACGACGCCCGCCGACATCGCCAAGGTTGAGGAGACGCTCCTGCGTCTCTCCCAACTCGTGACCGACCTTCCCTTCATCGACGAACTTGACATCAATCCGCTCATGATCTCGGAAAAGACTGGCGAGCCGATCGCCGTCGACGGCCGCATCAAAGTGCGCCGCTGCGAGGCCGAATCGGCTCTCGCCTGATCGATCTGACGATTGCAAATAAACGAAGAGGGGTTCGGCTTGTGCCGAACCCCTCTTCTGTTGTCTGATGACCGGAAACTCTCCCGATAAGCCGGATTATGTTCCGCGCCCGAGGGCGCAGTGACGATCATTCGTCTAGGACGGCGCTCGCGCGACGCCTCAAGCCATCTACCCGCAACCGGTCCGGGCCGAACCATAGGCTGCCTATTTGATGTTGCTCCCCGTAGAGATTGCCCGTTTCAACCGACCCCAACGCCGGCTCGTCTCTGTTGCTCTGATCCTCGCCTCGCGGCGGACAGCCGTTAGCTGCTACGGTGCCCTGCGGAGTCCGGACTTTCCTCCCGCGGATTGCTCCGCCGACGATCGTCTGGAAAAGTTTCGCAGTCAGGGGACGCACTCTACCCGCTTTGGCGCATTTTTTCAACTCGCTCGACGAGTTTTCCCGCTTTTTTGACGCCCGCCTCGATGCCTTGTGCGACAATGACGGGTTCTGCGGACCCCGTCGCCTGGACGCGGCATCTCCGCTCCCGATTCAGACAACTTACAAGAAGGCCGCCCCGCCTGATGCGGGCGGCCGCAAAGCCATGAACATCAAAATGAAGACGCTTGCCGCCGCGACGGCGGCTGCGGCCTGCGCCGCCGGCCAGGCTCATGCCGGCTTCCTTGAAGCCGTGATCGACACGACGCCGGCCGGCTACGTGTCCTCCTCCGCCGAACGCCCCGGCGACTTCGGCTCCTTCTGGCAGGACACCGTCCGCGGTGCCAAGGCCATCATGAAGGAAGGCAACAGCCTCTGGGTCGTTCCGACCTACACGAACCACCCGACCTGGGACTGGGACAAGCGTCATGAAGAGAACGGCTATCCCTTCGGCATGGGTCTCGGCCGTCAGGTCATCGACAACCGCGGCAACGAGCGCTCCTTCTTCCTCGTGACCTTCGTCGACTCTAACTACCGTCCCGAACCGGTCGCGGGCTACCAGTGGGTCGCCCGCTGGCCTGTCGCGGGCACGGGCCTGCACGTCGGCGCAGGCTACCTCGCCGCCGTCTCCGCCCGCGGCGACTACATGTGGGTTCCGTTCCCGATGCCGCTGCCCGTCGCGAAGATCGGCACGGACGACATCTCCTTCTACGGCACGTACATCCCCGTCACGAACGTGTTCTTCTTCTACTCCACGATCACGATCGACGACGCCAAGCGCCGCGACCTTCCGCTGCCCGCCACCAGCGCCTGGAGCGCAGACCGCAACTACCTCTACGGCGGCTGGGGCTGGGAGTACATGGACAACGGCGAGGAGTTCTCTCCGAGCAACGTCAAGAACGACAGCTCCTGGCACGTCGGCATGCGCCACTACTCGGGCCGCCACTGGGCGACCGACGTTTCGTACCGCCGCTCCGAGCATGACATCAAGACGGCGGGCACGGACACGAGCAAGTCCTACCGCTTCCAGACCTGGGCCGTCCAGCTTCAGTACAACATCGACGCCCTCGACAGCCTCCGCCTCTACGCGGGCGGCGGTCTGGGCTACTCCAAGATGAAGGGCCCCGCCGGCAAGGACGACTCCTTCCACCCCGTCACGTCGCTCGGCGCCACCTACGCGGTCACGAAGAACGTCTTCGTCAACGCCGAAATGTTCACCTCGTTCGCCCGCTACAAGGGCACCGTCGAGGCCCGCGGCGACGACTACGTGCTCAAGCCCATGGCGACCGACTTCACGCTCTCCCTGGGCGTGGCGTTCTGACGCCGCACGAATCCGTCCCGGACGCAACACCCGTTAACGGTGCGTTCAGACTGTTTCGGTAAAATTCATCGTTTTTTCGGGCGGCCCGCTTCGAAGGACGCCCTTTTTTTCATTTGCCGTCCCGGCGGCCGCGACCCTTGAGAGGCCGCCGCGGACACGTTCCATGCTTTCAGGAGTTGAACAAATGGACCTCAATGACGAACTCTTCCAGCGTGCGCAGATCTCGATTCCGGGCGGCGTGAACTCCCCCGTGCGAGCCTTCCGCTCCGTGGGCGGCTCCCCGCGCTTCATCGACCGCGCCAAGGGCCCCTACATGTGGGACGCCACGGGCAAGCAGTTCATCGACTACATCCTCTCCTGGGGCCCGATGATCCTCGGCCACAACAACGACGAAGTCATCGCCGCCGTTGACGAAGCCGTCTCGAAGGGCCTCTCCTTCGGCGCCGTCACGCAGGGCGAGACGCTCATCGCCGAAGAGGTCCGCAAGCTCGTGCCGTCCATGGACCAGGTCCGCCTCGTGAGCTCCGGCACCGAGGCCGGCATGTCCGCCATCCGCCTCGCCCGCGGCTACACGGGTCGCAACAAGATCATCAAGTTCGAGGGCTGCTACCACGGCCACTCCGACTCTCTCCTCGTCAAGGCGGGCTCCGGCATGCTCACCTTCGGCAATCCGTCCTCGGCCGGTGTTCCCGCCTCCGTGACGGAGCACACGCTCGTGCTCGAGTACAACAACCCGCAGCAGCTTGAGGACGCCTTCGCCCAGTGGGGCGACGACATCGCCTGCGTGATCGTCGAAGCCGTCGCCGGCAACATGAACATGGTCCGCGGCAACCCCGAATTCCTTCGCACGATGCGCGAGCTCTGCACGAAGCACGGCGCCGTCCTCATCGTCGACGAAGTCATGACGGGCTTCCGCGTCGCTCAGGGCGGCGCCCAGGCCTTCTACGGCATCGAGCCCGACCTCACGATGCTCGGCAAGGTGATCGGCGGTGGCATGCCCGTTGCCGCCTTCGGCGGTCGCCGCGAAATCATGCAGCAGATCGCTCCCCTCGGTCCCGTCTACCAGGCCGGCACGCTTTCCGGCAACCCCGTCGCCGTCGCCTGCGGTCTTGCGACCCTCAAGGGCATTCAGGCTCCGGGCTTCCAGGACAAGCTTTCCCGCGCCGCCGACCGCCTCGTCAAGGGCCTAACGGCCGCCGCTCAGGAAAACGGCATCACGTTCTGCGCCGACAGCGTCGGCGGCATGTTCGGCCTCTACTTCCTGCCGTCCGTCCCGCACGGCTTCGCCGACGTGATGAAGTCCGACACGGAGACGTTCAACCGCTTCTTCCACGGCATGCTCGAGCGCGGCGTCTACTTCGCCCCGTCCGTCTTCGAGGCAGGCTTCGTCTCGATCATGCACACCGACGAAGTGATCGACGCGACCATCGCCGCCGCTCGCGAGACGTTTGCTGAAATCGCCGCCTGAGCGGCGCCTGCATAAAGGACGATCATGGGTTCCGTCAAGACCTGGCTTGCCGCAGCTGCGCTCTGCGCCGCCGCGGCCTCCACCTGGGCCTCCGGGGCCCAGAATCTCCTCTCGACGCTCGACCGCGCGGCGCAGCCCGCACCCGAGCCGAGCGTCACCGTGCGGCTCGTCGCCCAGAACGAGGGCCTCACGCCTCAGGCCGAAAACCTTCTCGCCGTGGTGCTTGAGCACGCGCCGGGCTGGCACACGTACTGGCGCATGCCAGGCGACGCCGGCCTCACGACGCAGTTCAGCTTCACGACGCCGAAGGACGTTCGCCTCACGGATCCGCGCTTCCCGCTTCCCGAACGTCACAACGACAAGGGAATCGTGAGCTTCTCTTACGGCGGCACCGCCGTCTTTCCGTTCGAGGCCGAGATCCCCCGCTTCCCCGAGGGACGCTCCGCGCGCATCAGCATCCACGTCTCCTACCTCGCCTGCAAGGACGTCTGCATCCCCGGCGAGGGCACGGCCGAAATCACGCTGCCCTACGAGGTCGCGCCGAAGCCCTCGGCCGATGCCGAGCTCGTTTCGAACGCCATCGTCAACGTGCCCGAAGTGGCCGACATCCGCGGCGTGCGCGCCGTCTACGAGGAGGACCGCCTCAAGGTGACGGTACCCGCCTCCGAAGTGCACGTTGAGAAGAGCCTTTCCTTCTACCCGCTTGACGAGCGCGTGCTGAAGCTCTCCGACGAGCCGCAGCACCAGACCGAGGAGAACGGCAGCGCCTCCATCCTCATGACGCTCGCCCCCGAGTTCCTGCAGGAGCCTCGCGCCACGCTCTCAGGCGTCTTCGTGGGCGACGGCGGCCCCGCTGCGGGCGGCTGGGCGATCGAAACCTCCTTCCCGCTGGAAAAGGGCGCGGTGCCCAAGCCCGCCGTCTTCTCCGGCGCACTTCCCGTCGCAGGCTCGGGCGCCTCGGTGACGACCCTCACCGCCATCGTCTTCGCGTTCCTCGGCGGCCTCATCCTCAACCTGATGCCCTGCGTCTTCCCGATCCTCTCGCTCAAGATCCTGCAGCTCATCGAGGGCTACCGCAGAGGCGAAAGACTGCTGCCGCACGGCATCGCCTTCACGGGCGGCGTCCTCGTCACGATGGGCGTGCTGGCGGGTGCGCTTCTCGCCCTCAGGGGCGTGGGCATGGCGCTCGGTTGGGGCTTCCAGCTCCAGAGTCCGTGGGTCGTCTCGCTCCTGCTCGTGCTCTTCGTCGCCATCACGATCAACCTGCTTGGCGTCTTTGAATTCACTGCCGCAAGCCATCTCGCCGACACCCGCGTTGCGCGCAGCGCGCCGAGAACCGGTGCCGCGAGCTCGTTCTTCACGGGCATCCTCGCCGTCATCGTCGCCAGCCCCTGCACGGCCCCCTTCATGGGCGCCGCTCTGGGCTACGCCGTGACGCAACCCGCCGTCGAGGCGATCGCCGTCTTCCTCTCGCTCGGTCTGGGCATGGCGCTTCCGTGGCTTCTGCTCTGCATCTTCCCCGGCTGGTCGAGAATGCTCCCGAGGCCGGGGGCCTGGATGGACGTCTTCCGCAAGGTCATGGCGATTCCGATGGCGCTTGCCGTCGTCTGGCTCGGCTGGGTGCTCTCCAAGCAGGTCAGCCTCAACGGCATGCTTCTGATGCTTGCGGGCTGCGGCTCCGCCGCCATCGCGCTCTGGCTGCTCGGCCGAGAGCAGTGGGGCCGCGGTCGCAACCGCGTCCTGATGGGCGTCACGTCCTTTCTTGCGGCCGGCGCAATCGCCGTCATCGCCACGGGCGAATTCGACCGCGCCGCCACCGCACAGGGCAGGGGCGTCTGGCAGCCCTGGTCCGAAGAGGCCGTCAGGGCCTCCCTTGCCGAAGGCCGCCCCGTCTTCGTCGACTTCACCGCCGCCTGGTGCGTCACCTGTCAGGCCAACAAGGTCGCGGCTCTTGACCGCGACGAAGTGCAGACCGCCTTCAGGGACGGAAACGTCACGCTCCTCATGGGCGACTGGACGAACCGCGATCCCGCCATCACGGACATCCTCTCCCGCTTCGGCCGCTCCGGCGTGCCGCTCTACCTCCTCTACAGGCCGGACGGAACCGTGCAGGCGCTCCCCGAGCTCCTGACGCCGGGCATCGTGCTCGACGCCGTGAAGGGCGGGCAGCAATAAGACGAGGCCTTCCCTGGAAATCCAGAAAAAGCAAAAGCTCGCCGTCCGGCACCATACCGGGCGGCGAGCTTCGTTTCAGGATCCCGAATCCTCAGGAAGTGCCTGCGATGCAGGGCCTCACTTCTGCAGGTAGGTCCACTCGACCACCTTGTCGAGGAACCTGATACCGCCTGCCATGTTGCGCTCGCCGTGCACGCTGGCATAAAGCGCGTACCGCCTGCCGTTCTTCGCATAGACGTAGCCGCCGATCGAGCGCACGTCCTGCAGGTAGCCCGTCTTCAGATGCGTGCGGCCCGTCGCCTCAAGGCGCTTTCTCATCGTGCCGTCGACGCCCGAGACGGGCAGCGACGCCGCGTACTCGGTCATGCGGGGCGAAAGCCAGCCCGCCGCAAGAATCTGCGTCATTGCACGCGCCGTCACGCGCGAGGTGCGCGAGAGACCCGAGCCGTTGTCGATCATGACGGCGCCATCGGGCACGCCCTTTTCAGCCAGCCAGCCCGCCAGCACCGCTCGTGCGTCGTCCGTGTCGACGCCGGGGCGGGGGCGCTCCATGGGCGCAAAGGCTCCGCCTGCAGTTCGGGATCCTGAGTCCGCCTCGTCGGGCGCGTTTCTGAGCGTGCCGAGCGTAAGGAAGATGTGACGGGCGATCAGGTTGTTCGACCACTTGTTGACAAGCGTCGTCACGACGGGAAGCGCATCGGACTCCCGCTCGGCGAGCTTCAGGGCGCCTTCGGGCACGCGCCCCTCGGCGACGTGTCCCGTCCAGGTGCGCCCGTCGCGCTCCCAGTACCACCTGAAGAGACGTTCGAGGTATTCGTTCTGAGAAAGGGACACCACGCTGAAGGTCTTCGGTCCGCAGGAAAGGGGAAGCGAGCCCTCGAACCTGGCTGCGAGCCTGCCGTCGGAAAGGTGTTCGAGCCTGTAGCCGATCGTCGACTTCCAGTCGCCGCAGGCGCCGCGCGAGAGGCGGATCGTCGACGGAACCTCAAGCCCCGAGAGCGGCGGCATGCTGATGATGCGCGCAGTCCCCGACGACTCGTCGGGAACGAACTCGAAGGAAAGGCTGCGATAGCCCGCCACCGCCGCGTCGGGCAGCTGGTTGTAGGGGCGGGAGCCCCGACCGTCGAAGGCGGAGGGATCTCCTTCGGGCAGGTCGAAGTAAGAGCGGTCGACCGTCAGATCGCCCTCGATGCGCCTGACGCCCATCTGCGCCATCCGCTCGACGAGGAGCCCGAACTTTTCGGCGACGAGCGTCGGATCGCCGCCGCCCCTGAGCCAGATGCCGTTGACGCGGCCCTCCGCATCAGGCCTCGCCTTTGCATAGAACCCCGTCCTCCACTTCCAGTCCGCGCCCAGAAGTTCGAGTCCCGCGAGCGTCGTCACCAGCTTCGCGGTCGAGGCGGGAGCCACCGACCTGTCGGCGTTGACGGCAAGCAGGGGCCGGACGACGGGCATCCTGCCGCCCTCGGGCATCCTCAGTCCGTCGAGCGCGACGACCGACACCGTCACCGCCCTCGGGTCGACGCCGCAGTCCGCGGCGGCCTTCCTGAGCATGGGCGGGAGCCTTCTCTGCTCGGCGGCCCAACCGCTGCACGAAACGGACCAAAGGCCCGCCGCCATCATTCCGAAAGCCGCAAAAACGGCCGCGGAGCCTCTCGTTGAAAACCGCATTCCACCCTCGCCGCAGGCATTTCCACCAAGGCGCCCGGGAGCGACTCGGCAACCTGTAAAAATTCTTCAACAGCCCCCTTGTTTTTCAAGGAGGCATCCCCATATAGGGTTTAAATGCTAAGGCAAAGCCGCCCGTGCGGTCCGCCGAGGCAATGTTTTTTTGCATCCGGCAGCCGAACCCCGCCCTGAGAAGGGGCGATGCGACCGCCCGCCGGAAACCGTTTTATTTGGAGAACAACAAATGCAGATCCGTCCGTTGCATGACCGCGTCATCATCAAGCGTCTTGCTGCTGAAACGACCACCTCCTTCGGCATCGTCATCCCCGACTCCGCCGGTGAAAAGCCTGACCAGGGCGAAGTGATCGCCGTCGGCCCGGGCAAGCGCGACGAAGCCGGCCGCATCATCGCTCTCGACGTCAAGGTCGGCGATCGCGTTCTCTTTGGCAAGTACTCCGGCCAGACCGTCAAGGTCGACGGCGAAGAGCTGCTCGTCATGCGCGAAGAAGACATCATGGGCGTCCTCGCCTAATCAAAGGCTCGACAGCGCCTTGCATCATTTGTTTTTTCTAAGAAAGTAAAGGATTACAGAAATGGCTGCTAAGCAGGTTCTTTTCGGTGATGACGCCCGCTCCAAGATGGTCCGCGGCATCAATGTTCTCGCCAACGCCGTCAAGGTCACGCTCGGTCCGAAGGGCCGCAACGTTGTGCTCGACCGCGCCTTCGGCGCTCCGACGGTGACGAAAGACGGTGTGTCCGTCGCCAAGGAAATCGAACTCAAGGACAAGTTCGAAAACATGGGCGCCTGCATGGTGCGTGAAGTCGCCTCCAAGACGAGCGACAACGCCGGCGACGGCACGACGACCGCCACGGTTCTCGCCCAGGCCATCGTTGACGAAGGCATGAAGTTCGTTGCCGCCGGCATGAACCCGATGGATCTCAAGCGCGGCATCGACAAGGCCGTCGCCGCCGCCATCGAAGAGCTCCGCAAGATCAGCAAGCCGACGACGACCAACAAGGAAATCGCCCAGGTCGGCGCCATCTCCGCCAACTCCGACGCTGAAATCGGCGACATCATCTCCGAAGCCATGGACAAGGTGGGCAAGGAAGGCGTGATCACGGTTGAAGACGGCAAGTCCCTCAAGAACGAACTCGAAGTCGTCGAAGGCATGCAGTTCGACCGCGGCTACCTCTCCCCGTACTTCATCAACCAGCCGGAAAAGCAGGCCGCCGTTCTCGACAACCCGTTCATCCTCCTGCACGACAAGAAGATCAGCAACATCCGCGAACTTCTCCCCGTGCTCGAACAGGTCGCCAAGGCCGCCCGTCCGCTCGTCATCATCGCTGAAGACATCGACGGTGAAGCCCTCGCCACCCTCGTCGTGAACTCCATCCGCGGCATCCTCAAGGTCGTGGCCGTCAAGGCCCCGGGCTTCGGCGACCGTCGCGCCGCCATGCTCGAGGACATCGCCGTCCTGACCGGCGGCACGGTCATCTCGACCAACGTCGGCCTCACGCTCGACAAGGCCACGCTCGAACAGCTCGGCACGGCCAAGAAGGTTGAAGTCACGAAGGAAAACACGACGATCATCGACGGCGCCGGCCAGGCCGAAGCCATCGAAAACCGCGTCAGGAACATCCGCACGCAGATCGAAGCCGCCACGAGCGACTACGACCGTGAAAAGCTTCAGGAACGCGTTGCCAAGCTCGCCGGCGGCGTGGCCCTCATCAAGGTCGGTGCCGCCACCGAAGTCGAAATGAAGGAAAAGAAGGCCCGCGTCGAAGACGCCCTGCACGCCACCCGTGCCGCCGTTGAGGAAGGCATCGTGGCCGGCGGCGGCGTGGCGCTCATCCGCGCCAAGCAGGCCATCCGCGACATCAAGGGCGACAACGACGAACAGAACGCCGGCATCCGCATCGTTCTGCGCGCCATGGAAGAACCGCTCCGCCAGATCGTCGCCAATGCCGGCGACGAACCGAGCGTCGTGGTGAACACCGTCGCTCAGGGCGAAGGCAACTTCGGCTACAACGCCCAGACCGGCGAATACGGCGACCTCGTTGAAATGGGCGTTCTCGACCCGACGAAGGTCACCCGCACCGCCCTTCAGAACGCCGCTTCCGTTGCGTCCCTCATCCTCACGACGGACTGCATGGTCGCCGACATTCCGCAGGACGACAAGCCGATGCCCGCCGGCATGGAAGGCATGGGCGGCATGCCCGGCATGATGTAATCCATCACGCCTGACCAGCCGACCGCCGCCCGTTCTCAGGAACGGGCGGCCTACAAAGACAAGGGCCGACGATCTTTCGATCGCCGGCCTTTTCCTTGCCTCTCTTCCTTATTGTGCTCCGCCTTACTTGCCGAGAAGCTTGGCAAACGACTCACCCGTCTGCTCGCAAACGGCGACATAGCTGCCGTCTGGCTTCTTCATGACGCCGAACGGCACCTCTCGGGCCGCGGCACGGCGGAATACCTTAGTATTGGTCCACACTGCCTCGCGTTTTTCAAATGGAATTCCCATCTTGCGCACGTCGAGCCCCTTGAAGACGGCATCCTTCATGTGCGCCTCGTGCTCGAGGAACATGGCCTTCGGATCCTTTGCGGCCAGAATGGCAGCCCCCTGCAGCTCGCTCCAGGGATTGAGCACTGCAACCGGATGCCAGACGAACTTCACGCGGTCAAGGAAGGGCTTGAACTGCTCGTACTCCCAGACACACCAGCGGCACTGCGTGTCGAACGTCATCATCACGACCGTATCGGCCTTCTCATTGCCGACGACAAAGCCCGAGCCCTTCTCGGCGAGCTCCGTGAAGAACTCCTCGGCATTGAGGTCGGTGGGCACCGACGGCTTCTTCGGCCAGCGGCTCTCGTAGGCGAAGGCCGGCGCAGTTGCGGCGACCGTCATGAGGCCTACGGCCCCGATGAACTGTCTGCGTGTGATCATCTTCACAGTCCTCCTGATGACACGGCGTTTTTGACGTGGCTCCTCTCCGGAAGCCGCTTCGTCGAGCATAGCGCAATTCCTCAGGAACGGCCGCAGTGCGAAAGAATTTGTTAAGATAGCGCCCGATTGACAACCACCTTCGGAAGGCACCCCATGAAGTTCATCGAAATGCTCAGCGAACGCTGGCAGAACGCCGGTTCCATGCTCTGCGTCGGGCTTGACCCCAACCCCACCCGCTTCCCGCACGAACTCGCGGGCCGCAGCACGGCCCTCTACGACTTCTGCTGCGGCATCATCGACGCCACGGCCGACCTCGTCTGCGCATTCAAGCCGCAGATCGCCTACTTCGCCTCCTGCGGCGCCGAGGCCGAACTCAAGGCCGTGATCGACTACATTCACGCCAATCATCCGAAGGTTCCCGTGATCCTCGACGCCAAGCGCGGCGACATCGGCTCCACGGCCGAGCACTACGCCCGCGAAGCCTTCGAGCGCTACGAGGCCGACTGCGTGACGCTCTCCCCGTTCATGGGCTTCGACACGATCAAGCCCTACCTTGCCTACGAGAACAAGGGCGCCTTCATCCTCTGCCGCACCTCCAACCCCGGCGGCGACGACATCCAGATGCTTGAAGTGAACGGCGAGAAGATCTACGAACGCCTTGCGCGCCTTGCCGCCACCGAGTGGAACCTCAACGGCGAACTCGGCCTCGTCGTCGGCGCCACCTATCCCGCCGAACTCGCCAACGTGCGCCGCATCGCGCCGAACCTTCCCCTGCTCGTGCCGGGGATCGGCGCTCAGGGCGGCGACATCCGCGCCTGCGTTGAGGCCGGCAAGACCGCCGAAGGCACCGGCATGGTGATCAACTCCGGCCGCGCCATCATCTACGCGAGCCGCGAAGACAACTGGAAGGAAGCCGCCCGCAAGACCGCCATCGCCACGCGCGACTCCATTCAGGCTGCCGTCTGATCGCCGCCCGCCCAGAACAAAGTCAAAGGCCTGCAAGATCACTCCTGCAGGCCTTTCCTTTGTCTAAGTCCCTGTCAAAGCGAGTCGAGCTTCACGCCGTTGACGGCAACGCCATCGGTCGAAAGCTCCACATGGGCCTCAAGGCGTCCTTCGACCGTCCTGAGGCTGCCGTTCGCCTTCAGTTCAGCTACGGCTTCGGGCCATCCCTTGACGTCCGCTCCGAACTCGGGATCCAACCGCACGGAGAAGGCTCCGATCCTCTCTCCGTCCCTTGCCACGCGCCCTGCGGCCGACAGCGTCCCCTCACCGCGCGTCACCGTGCATTCGTCAAGGTCGAACGTCATGCCGCCCTGCATGATCGCCTGCTCCGCCGCCATCTCGAGGATCACGGGGCTCACGGCGCCGCCCAGAGCCATCGCATCCACGAGGCGTTCGGGCACGTTGGTCATGTTCGCCCTGAAGGTCAGGGCATCAAGGACGCGCACGCCGTCATAATCCAGCTCACCCGACTTCAGCGTCCAGCTCTGAGAGTAGAGCGCATCGTCCTCTTGGGTTTCGACCCTCGTCTCCTCGATCGTGCTCGCCATTTCGAAGGCGCCCGTCTTCAGGTTCATGCCCTCGACGTCCGCGGAGCCTCCCTCAAACATCGCCTTCATCTCGGCCCTGCGGCCGTCCTTCGAAACCGACACGTCGAATGTCACGTCTCCCGTGCGAAGACTTTCCCCGCCTTCCGAGCAGGAGAGCCCGCGCCAGACGAGTCGCCCCTCGTGCTCGACGTCACCCGACGTGAGCTCAAGGCCGCCCGCGCTGCAGAGCAGACTGCCTGCGGCCACCCTGAAGGGCTTCACGCGCCAGGCGAGTTCGGGCTTCGAGGAGAACAGCCCCGTCTTCAAGACGAGTTCGTCGTCAAGCCCCTCGATGCCGTAATCGGGAAGATTCGCCATTGAGCCATATTCCTTGTCAAGCGCCAGCCTTGCCGTCATGCCGAGACCGAACTCCGCGCGCCCCGTCCAGCACAGGCGAAAATCCTTCCCGCGCAGCTTGATCGCCAGATCACGGTACGCGAAGCCCCTGCCCGTCTGTTCTGCGCTCAGCAGAAAGCCCATATCCACGCTCGTGTCGGCCAGCTCGCGGGCGAACTCGTCGAACTGCCTGTCGAAGACGCGGCCCTGCAGCCACACGCCTCCCGACGCAACGGCGGCGAGCACCACAGCCGCACCGCACGCAACCCATGCCTTCTTCACTGCCATCCTCCTTCTCCTTTCTCTCTTCTTTTATTCGCCCCGGCCTTCCTGCTTCGGCGCGGTCTTGACCTTCACTGCGAGCACCTTGTCGATGCGGCGGCGGTCCATGTCGATGATCTCAAGCCGCCAGCCGTCCCACTCGGCGACGTCACCTTCCTTCGGAAGACGTCCGAGCAGGAGCATCATCATGCCGGCGAGCGTGTTGTAGCGTCCAAAGTCCTCCTCGGGCACGCTCTTGATGTCGAGCACGTCCTTGAGTTCGGGGATCGGAATCATGCCGTCGAGCAGGAGCGAACCGTCCTCGCGCCTCGTCACCCAGGCGTCGCCCGGCTGTTCGGGCTTGAATTCGCCCGCAATGGCCTCGAGCACGTCCCTGGGCGTCACGATGCCCTGGACTTCGCCGTACTCGTCGACGACAAGCGCAACAGGCGTGTCGGTCTTCCTGAAGTTCTCCAGAAGCTCCATGCCGGTCAGCGACTCGGGCACGTAGACGGGCGCCACGAGATTGTCCTTGAAGTCGGCGCGGCCCTTTTCCATCATCTGCTGCAGAAGCGAGCGCGTCGAGCAGAAGCCCTTCACGTCGTCAAGACTGCCGACGCAGACGGGAAGCCGCGAACGCTTCGAGGAGCGGATCTTCTCGATGTTGACCTCGGGCGAGTCCTCGAGGTCGATCCAGTCGATGTCGGCCCTCGGCGTCATCAGCGAGGCCACCTGACGGTCGTCGAGCCTGAAGACGTTGCGCACCATGTCGCGCTCGACCGTCTCGATCACGCCCGACTCCTCGCCTTCGTCGATCATCGCGTGAATCTCCTCCTCCGTCACGGCGTTCTGGCTGCGCGTGTCGACGCGCATCAGCCTGAGGATCGAGGCCGTGGAGAGCGACAGCAGCTTCACGAACGGCGCGGCGGCAAGCGAAAGCATGTGCAGGACGGGAGAGACGCGGCACGCCAGGCGTTCGGGCGCCATCTGGCCGATGCGCTTGGGGACGAGCTCGCCCATCACGATCGAGAAGTACGTGAGCAGCACCACGACGAGCGTGATGCCGACGGCCGAGGCTGTCTCCTCGCCCATGCCGAGCGAGACGAGCCATTCGGCCACGGGCTTGGCGAGCGCGGACTCGCCGAAGATGCCCGAGAGAAGTCCGATGGACGTGATGCCCACCTGAATGGTCGAGAGCGCGCGGTTGGGGTCCGCATTCATGTCCATGGCGCGTCTCGCGCCGGGAACACTCTCCTCGTCCATGTGCTGAAGCCTCGCCCTGCGGCTCGTGATGAGCGCGACCTCGCTGAGCGCAAAGGCCCCGTTCATGCCGATGAGGATCACCAGAATCAATATGTCAAACCAACTGGACATGATTTAAGCAAAGACAAAAAAAGGCGCCCTGCGAATCGATTCAGGAGGCGCCCGTTGTAGAACTGCAGTTCTCAAATTGTAGTCAATATTCGCACGGCATCACAGCGGGATTGCCGAAACGCATGAGTTCAATCAAGCCCTCGAGGGCCGTGAGCACGGTCGCCCTGCGCACCATCGAGCGGCTGCCGTGCGCATGGATCGTGCGCACGTACGTGACGATGTGCTCGTTGAAGCGTTCGGCCCAGCCGATGCACACCGTGCCCACGGGCGTGAGGTGCGTGCCGCCCGTCGGTCCCGCCACGCCCGTCACGGCGACGGCAAGCGTCGAGTCGGGACAGCGTGCGAGCGCACCTCTGGCCATGGCCTGAGCCACGTCCTCGCTCACGACGCCTTCCTCCTCGATCATCTTCGGATCGACGTCGAGAAGCGATGTCTTGGCTTCGGCCGCATAGGTCACGAAGCCCTCGCGGAACCATGCGGAGCTGCCGGGCACCTCGGTGATGGCGGCGGCGATGCCGCCGCCCGTGCAGCTTTCGGCCGTCACGACGACGTGCCGCCTCTCTGCGGCGACGACGCCGAGACGCTCGGCCGCCAGCGCTATGCGCTCGTTGAGATCAGGCATGATCCTCAGCCGAAGAGCCAGCCGAGAATGCTGACGACGACCCAGGCGTAGAAGGCTGCGACCACGTCGTCGAGCATGACGCCCGCGCCGTTCTTCATCTTTTCATCGATGATGTCGACCGGCGGCAGCTTCATGATGTCGAAGAAGCGGAAGGCCGCAAAGCCCGCGACCCACCAGAGGGTGCCCGCAGGCAGGAACGCGAAGAGAAGCCAGATGCCGACCACCTCGTCGACGACGACGCCCTTGTGGTCCTCGACGCCGAGATCGGCCGCAACCTTCCCCGCTGCCCAGGCGCCCGCGATGAAGAGGGCGATCGAGAGAATCACCCACGCGGCGGTCGTCATGGCCGGAGAGAGCACGATGAAGGAGAGCGCGCCCGCGAGCGAGCCGTAGGTGCCGGGCGCCTTGGACGGAAGACCCGCACCAAAGAACGTGGCGATCATGTGTGCCGGATGGGACCAGACGAAACGGCTGGTCAATTCGATCTGATTAGCAGGATTGGAGTCGTCGTACTTCTGCAGCATGTTCACTTCCTGGTTGCCGCCGCAGGCTTGGCCTGCGGCGCTGGGGGTCGGAGATCAGGGTCCTGGCGCTTCGCCTCAGGCGGCAAAGTGGTCGAACCCCTGCGTGGGCGTCGTCACGATGCCGCCGTTTTGCGAGCGGACAGTGAGATTATCGCCCGAGACTTTTTCGCAAATCTTACCAATTCGGGTAAGTCTGGTCTTTGTCAAAAGTCCCGCCTGCTCGATGCGAAGCGCGGCGGAGGGAGGGGCCGTGAAGACGAGCTCGTAGTCGTCGCCGCCGGTCAGCGCCGCCTCCTGCTGTGCGGCGGGGGAGAGCGCCCTGAGCGCGCTCGAGACGGGCACGGCCTCCCAGAGAATGCTGCCCGAGACGCCGCTGCGTTCGAGAATGTGCCCCAGATCCGCCAGCAGGCCGTCCGAGACGTCCGCGCAGGCCGTCGCAAGATCAAGAAGCGCCGAGCCGAGCATGTTCCTCGGCGTCGGGCGATCCATTCTGGGGAAAAGCGCCTCGGCCGCATCGGGCATCAGCTGCCAGTGGCCCCAGCGGTGCTTGAGCGCCGCATATGCGTCGCCCACCGTGCCCGAGACCCAGATGTCGTCGCCGGGCTTCGCGCCCGCGCGCGTGAGTCCCTTCCCTTCGGGAAGCGAGCCCATCGCCGTGATCGAGATCGTCACGGGCGCATGCGTGCCGCCGACCTCAGCCGTTCGGGTCGTGTCGCCCCCGAGAAGCGCGCAGCCCGAGCTCTCCGCAAGGGCCATCAGGCCGCGGGAAAAGCCCGCAAGCCATTCGTCGTCACGCTCTGGCAGTCCGATCGAGAGAAAGAACGCTCGCGGCGACGCGCCTGCGGCCGCAAGGTCCGACAGATTGACGGCGAGGGCCTTGTAGCCGATGTCCTCGGGCCTGGCGCCGGGCAGAAAGTGCGTGCCCACGGCCATCATGTCCGTCGTCACCGCAATGCGGTTGCCCGGCATGTCGATGATGGCGCAGTCGTCGCCCACGCCCTGACTTCGCCACTCTCCGAACGCGTCATGCGTGAAGAAGCGGTCGATGATCTGAAATTCTCCGCGTCGCATTTTTCTACCTCCGAAAAAAAACACGCTTCCAAGAAAAAGAGCCGCTCCCTCCGAAGGGAACGGCCCGTTTGTGGGAATCAGTCAGAGACTGATTCGTCAGGCGCGCGGCGCAGCCGTCTCTTCGGGACGAACTTCGCGCGCGACAAGCTCGAGAACGGCGTTCGTGAAGCGGTAGCCGCTGCCGAACTGCTTGACGAGCTCGATGGATTCGTTGAGGATTACGCGCCAGGGCGTTTCCGGGCAGGCCATGAGTTCGTACGTGCCGATCATGAGCACCGCACGTTCGACGAGCGAAATGCGGGAGAGTTCGCGGTCGGCGTGACGGGCGATGGCGTCCGCCACTTCGGCATGACGGTCAAGCACGCCGGCGAGCAGCTTCGTGAAGAGCTCGCGATCGGCCTTCTCGAAGTCCGTCGGACGGATGTCGCTGCCTTCGAGCTGCTCTTCCTCGTCGTGCAGAAGGCTCGAGAGGTGGGCTTCGATGCCGGCGTAGTCCTGGGACGGATCGGCGAGCCACTGGTAGAGGCCGAGCATCACGAAGACGCGGGCCAGATGGCGGGCGGAGTGCGCCGCCGACTTGCGGTGGCCTTCCTTGTGTTCAGTCATTCTTCAAGATTCCTTTGATGACGGCATCAGTCTTCGGAGGTCACTTCATCGAAATCCTCGTCGAACTCGTCGACGCAGAACTCCTTGGCGAAGTTGGCCATTTCAACGGCGCAGCGTGCGCAGTCGCGGCCCTTCATGTCGATGCGTTCCTCGCACTGCTCGTCGTTTTCCGTCGTCAGCACGCCGTTGGCGATGGGAATGTCGTAGTCGAGACAGACGCGGGTGATGCCGCTGCCGGACTCGTTGCTCACGAGCTCAAAGTGGTAGGTTTCACCGCGGATAACGGCGCCGAGGGCGATCAGGGCGTCGTATTCGCCCGTCTGGGCGAGCTTCTGCAGCGCGAACGGGATTTCGAGGGCACCCGGCACGGACACCTTCGTCACGTCCTCTTCCATCACGCCGAGCTTGCGCAGTTCGTCCATGCAGGACTCGAATTCACCGCGGCCGGCATATTCGTTGAAGCGGGCGACCACGATGCCGATGCGAAGGTCGGTACCGTCGAGTTTGGTGGGAACAATATCAACAGCCATGTCTGTCTCCTAGGGGCCTCTGCAGGCGGGAGCTAAATTCGTTTTGAAAAGATCCCGAAGGCCAGGCCCTCGGGCCGCCGCCGGCCTGCCGGCGACGACTGATAGACGTTTATTTTAACGCGAAAGACCTGCGTGACGCAGGGCGGGCGGGTGCGGGCGCCGTTTTTTCGGCCCCGCTGTCGAAAAACGGCGCCCTTCACCAGAAGAACGCCGCCTTTTCATGATGCGGAACGCCTTCTTCCTGATCAGAAGAGGGAGTCCTCGTCGTTACGAAGCGACATCATGCGCTCGATGTAGCGGGCGATCGTGTCGATCTCAAGATTGACGTAGCTCTGGGCCTTGAGGTGCTTGAGCGTCGTCACCTCGACCGTGTGCGGGATGAGGTTGATCGTCACGAGCGTGTCCATCGCCGTATCCTCGACCTTGTTGATCGTAAGCGAGACGCCGTTGACCGTGATCGAGCCCTTGTAGGCGAGATACGGAGAGAGGACGCGGGGGGCGCGGATGACGAGGCGCCACGATTCGGCGACCTGCTCCATGCTTTCAACCTGACCCACGCCGTCGACGTGACCGCTCACGAGATGGCCGTCGACGCGGTCGCCGAGACGCATGGCCTTCTCGAGGTTGACCTCACCGAACGTGTCGAGGCCCGTAGTCTTCGAGAGGCTCTCGGCGGAGACGTCGACCTTGAATTCCGTGTCCGTCTTCTCGACGACGGTCATGCACGCGCCGTTGACGGCGATCGAGTCGCCGATGCGAACCTCGTCAAGACCGAGATCGGGAGCGCAGATCGTCAGGCGGACGCCGTTGCCGAGAGGTTCCGGTTCACGAACCTTGCCGATGGCCTGAATAATGCCGGTAAACATTTAGAGTCATCTCCTCAAAATCACACGCAGATCGGCACCGATCTGAGTAAAGTCTTCAATCGTCCAGCGGTGCGCCAGACCGGGTTCCTCGGGAAGCGGAACGCTTGCAACGGGCATCCCCGAGCCGAAAAGGCAGGGAGCAGTATACAGCACGATCTCGTCGACAAGTCCCTCGGAGAGAAAGCTCCCGTTGAGCCCCGCACCCGCCTCGAGATGGACCTCGTTGACCTGCCTTCGTCCAAGCTCGTCGAGAAGCGCACCGAGGTCCACGCGTCCCGGATGCGCCGCATCGGGAAGCCTCAGCACCTCGGCGCCTGCGGCGACGAGCGCCGCCTCGGCCTCTTCGCCGGCCTGCGCACAGACGAGGACCGTGCCGCCGCCCTTGAGAATCTCCGCCCCGACGGGCGTCTCAAGCCTCGGATCCACGACCACGCGGAACGGGAACCTCACCTGATCAGGGAGCCTCACCGTCATCTTCGGATTGTCGGCGAGCACCGTGCCGATGCCCGTCACGACCGCCCCCGACACCGCACGCCAGTACTGAGAGTCCTCGCGCGCCGCAGGGCCCGTGATCCACTGGGATCGGCCGTCGGGAAAGGCCGTGCGGCCGTCGAGCGTCGCGGCGCACTTCATCCTCACCCAGGGCCTGCCCGTCGTCATACGGGTGAGAAAGCCCCTGTTGGAGAGCCATCCCTCTTTGCTTCGGACGCCTTCGGTCACCTCGATGCCCGCATCGCGGATCATCTTCAGACCCCGCCCCGCCACCTGGGGGTTCGGGTCGGCGACCGACGTCACGACGCGGCCGATCCTGTGCTCGACGATCGCAAGCGCACAGGGCGGCGTGCGCCCCCAGTGCGAGCATGGCTCGAGCGTCACGTAGATCGTCGCGCCCTCAACGCTTTCTCCACGCGCGGCGGCATCCCTCAGAGCCATCACCTCGGCGTGCGGACCGCCCGTCTGCTGCGTGAAGCCCCGGCCGATCACCCGGCCGTCCCTCACGATGACGGCGCCGACCGCAGGATTGGGCGGAGAAAGCCTGCGGGCCTTCGCGGCCTCCTCAAGCGCAAGCCCCATCCAGAAGTCGTCGTCCTTCACGCGACCTTCATCCACAGCGCATTCCGTCATTTGGCCTCCTCCGCCTCCGCTGCCTTCCTCTCCGCATCCCTGCGGGCGCGACGCTCGGCGGCGGCCTTTTTCTTCGCCTCGCGGGCGGCGACCTCGGCCTCGTGCTCGAGCCTGAACTTCCTCAGCACGTCGAACGCGCCGTCGGTGCTTCCGTCGGGCACGGCCGCATTCTGAATCATCGATGCAAAGGCAAGCGGATCGCCGATGTTGAAGTACACCGACGCAAACCTGATGTAAGCGATGGTGTCGAGCTTCTGCAGGGCGCCGAGCACGAGCTCGCCCACGACGCTCGACTCGATCTCGCGGTCTCCGAGCATGATCATCGCCTGCTCGACGGAGTCGACCGCCTCCTCAAGCTGCTCGGGCGTCACGGGACGCTTGCGCAGCGCCAGCGTCATCGAGGCCTGAAGCTTCGCCCTGTTGTAGTCGGTGCGCTGGCCGTTGCGCTTGACGACCGCGGGAATGGGCAGGTGCGCCCTCTCGAAGGTCGTGAAGCGCTTGCCGCAGGCCGGACACTTGCGGCGGCGACGGATCGCGTACCCCTCCTCAGGGGCGCGCGAATCGATCACCTGGGTATCCGGATTCTGGCAGAAGGGACATCGCATGAGGAGACTCCTTGCGTACGGTGGAAGCCCGTCCCAAACCGCATCGGCCGGCAGACACTTCCAAATCAGGAACAAGTGTCCGAAAGTTTAGCGCCCGCCCGCAGGCAAACTCAAGTCCCCAAACACAAAATAAGGGCCACCCAATCACTCGAAAGGGTAGCCCTTGTGTTTTCATGCGTTTTCGGGGAGATCCGAAGCCTCCCCTGCGGCCTCCTGAGCGCCTTAGTCGCCGTAGACCGGGAAGGCGGCGGTGAGGTTCGCCACTTCGGCCTTGACGCGTTCGAAGACGGCCTGGTCTTCAGGCGCCTCGAGTAGATCGACGATCAGGTTCGCCACCTTGCGGGCCTCGGCTTCGCCGAAGCCGCGGGTCGTCATGGCGGGAGAGCCGAGACGGATGCCGGACGTCACGAAGGGCTTTTCCGGATCGTTCGGGATGGCGTTCTTGTTGACCGTGATGTGAGCGGCGTTGAGCAGCGTTTCGGCGGCCTTGCCCGTGATCTTGAGCGGACGAAGGTCGACAAGCATCACGTGGCTTTCCGTGTGGCCGGAAACGATGCGCAGGCCGCGCTTGACGAGCTCTTCGGCCATGGCAGCGGCGTTCTTCATCACCTGCTCGCCGTAGACCTTGAAGGACGGGTCAAGGGCTTCGCCGAGGGCCACGGCCTTGGCGGCGATGACGTGCATGAGCGGACCGCCCTGCATGCCCGGGAAGACGGCGGAGTTGATCTTCTTCTCAAGGTCGGGACGGCAGAAGATGAGGCCGCCGCGCGGACCGCGGAGCGTCTTGTGCGTGGTCGTCGTCACGATGTCGGCGTGGCCGAACGGGGTCGGGTAGACGCCGGCGGCGATGAGGCCCGCATAGTGGGCCATGTCGACCATCAGGTAGGCGCCGACGGAGTGGGCGATTTCGGCAAAGCGCTTGAAGTCGATGCGAAGCGAGTAGGCGGAGGCGCCGGCGACGATGATCTTCGGCTTGCATTCCCTGGCGAGCTGTTCAACGCGGTCGTAGTCGATCGCCTCGTTGGCGTCAAGACCGTAGGGAACGACCTTGAAGTAGCGGCCGGAATAGTTGAGGTGCATGCCGTGCGTCAGATGGCCGCCTTCGGCAAGCGAGAGGCCCATGATCGTGTCGCCGACCTCGAGAAGGCCGAAGTACACGGCGGAGTTGGCCTGAGCGCCGGAGTGGGGCTGCACGTTGACGGCCATCTCGACGCCTGCGGGCTCGCAGAAGAGCTTCTTGGCGCGGTCGATGGCGAGCTGTTCGACGACGTCGACGTGCTCGCAGCCGCCGTAGTAGCGCTTGCCGGGATAGCCTTCCGCGTACTTGTTCGTGAGGCAGGAACCCTGAGCCTGCATGACCGCCGGGGAAGCGTAGTTTTCGCTCGCGATGAGCTCAATGTGGTCTTCCTGACGGGCGGTCTCGTGGCTGATGACGTCCCAGACGGCGGGATCGACGGCCTCAATGGTATTGGAGCGCTTGAACACGACTTCAGTTCCTTTAGTAAGACGGCGGCGGATGCCGCCGGAGGTTAATGACGTGGATTCTGTGAATGCCGGTCGTCTCAAAGGGCGGCCAGACGGGGATTGAGCGTATAGCGGCCAACAAGCTCAGCCGACGCGAGGACATGGCCCTTCATGGCGGCGTCGACGTCCTGCCATGTCGCATTTTCAGGAAGCTCGAGCCTCGGGGCGTCGAGCGCGAAGACCATGAACCGGTAGTAGTGCCAGCGTGCGTCGAAGAACGGCGGACAGGGGCCATCGTAGCCCGTGCCCGTTTCGCCCGGAGCAGGCGTGCCGCCGCGGCTGTAGTCGTTGATGCAAACGGCGCCGAAGCCCGGCGTCGTCTTCCTCTCCTCCGCAAGCGCCCCTTCGGCGATGCTCGTCACGTCAGCGGGGCAGTTGGGCTGCACCCAATGCACGAAGCGGCGGCGGGGCTGGGAAACAGGAATCTCGCCCGAGGCGTCGCGCTCGGCGAGATCCGTCGGCACGTCGTCGTCAAGGCAGGCAAGCACGAAGGACGCCGTGCCCTCGGGCGCGTCCGTCCAGGAGAGCTGGGGATTGAGGTTCGTCGAGCGGACGGTCGAGCCGTCCTCTCCGATTCGGCCCCAGGCAAGGGCTTCAGGAATGAAATCGCCCTGTTTGAAGTTGTCGGAAGTGATTTTCACCGGGTGCTTCTCCACGTGCGGAGCCGCCCGGAGCGGGCGGCGTCCTCTATTTATATCATCACTTTCGGCCCAAGACCACAGTCTAGAGCATTGGGACTAGTCGGCGCCAGCACCATCAGCCCTAAGGTGGAGGCTGAAGGTCGCCGGTCCGTCATTGACGAGCGAGACGCGCATGTGCGCGCCGAATTCGCCTGTGGGGCAGGACAGCCCCTCGCCCCTGAGCGCCGTCACAAACGCATTGAAGGCGGCAAGGCCCTCTTCGGGCGGCGCAGCTCTGGAGAAGCTCGGGCGGTTGCCCGACATCGTGTCCGCGGCAAGCGTGAACTGCGAGACGCAGAGCACATCGCCGCCGACGTCGACGACGCTCCTGTTCATCCTGCCCGCCTCGTCCTCGAAGATGCGAAGTCTCGCGGTCTTGCGTGCGAGCTTCCCGATGACGGCGGGCGTGTCGCCGGGCTCCCCGCACACCAGCGCAAGAAGCCCGCGGCCGACGGCCCCGGTCACGCGTCCTTCAACTCTCACCGAGGCTTCGGCCACTCGCTGGATCAGAACGATCATGATCCGCTTCTCAGGCGATCGTGATGCGGGCCCACTTGCGCTTGCCGACCTGCACCGTCACGACGGTGCCGGCCTTGAGCTTGAGCCCCTTGTCGGAGACCTTCTCGCCTTCGATCCTCACGCCGCCCTGATCGATGTTGCGATTGGCGTCGGACGTGGAGGAGACGAGACCGGCGGCCTTGAGCATCTGGCCGACGCCGATCTCGCCGGCGGGAGCCTCGACCGTCACTTCGGGAATGTCGCTCGGCATGGCGCCGGCGCGGAAGCGGGCGTTGAATTCATCTTCGGCGGCATTGGCGGCGCAGTCCGAATGGAAGCGGCCCACGATCTCCTTGGCGAGCAGCACCTTGGCGTCGCGCGGATTACGGCCCTCGGAGCACTCCTTCTTGAGCTGGGCGATCTCGGCGTTGCCGCGCAGGCTCAGCAGGTCGTACCAGTCCCACATCAGCGAGTCGGAGATGGACATCACCTTGCCGAACATGTCGTTCGGAGCGTCGGTGATGCCGATGTAGTTGTGCTTGCTCTTGCTCATCTTGACCTGACCGTCAAGACCCACGAGAAGCGGCATCGTCAGGATGCACTGGGGCTCCTGACCGTACTGGCGCTGGAGTTCGCGGCCGACGAGCAGGTTGAAGCGCTGGTCGGAGCCGCCGAGCTCGAGGTCGGCCTTGAGGGCCACGGAGTCGTAGCCCTGCATCAGCGGGTAGATGAGCTCGTGCATGGCGATCGGAGCCTGCTCGGCGTAGCGCTTGGCGAAGTCGTCGCGCTCAAGAAGGCGTGCGAGCGTGTAGCGGGAGGCAAGCTGAATGAGGCCCACGGAGCCGAGCTTGTTGCACCATTCGGAGTTGTAGCGGACTTCGGTGCGGTCAAGGTCGAGCACGAGGCCGGCCTGATTGAGGTAGGTCTGGGCGTTCTGGACGATCTGCTCGTGCGAGAGCGGCGGACGCGTGGCGTTGCGGCCGGACGGATCGCCGATGGCGGCCGTGAAGTCGCCCACGAGGAAGATCACCGTGTGGCCGAGGTCCTGAAGCTGGCGCAGCTTGTTGAGCACGACCGTGTGGCCGATGTGGATGTCGGGAGCCGTCGGGTCGAGGCCGAGCTTGCAGCGCAGCGGTTCACCGGTCATCTTGGAGCGGGCGAGCTTCTGTTCGAACTCCTCCTCAATGAGGAACGTGTCGGTGCCGCGGCGGATGAGGGCCATCGCCTCGCGGATGTCGTCGGTAACAGGGAGCTTCTTGGCCTCCTGAGCCTTCTCTAATTCAACGGTCATCAGTATCCCTTCAATGACTTAAACAAACTGAGGCCGCCGCGTTGCAGCGCCCGTTCGCAGGCTCATCTGCACACAAAGTCATGCAAAAGGCCCCGGAGACGCATGAAATGCCCGCCTGTAACCATTTTTAAGGTTTTTTAGGCGGGACGCACAGCGGTTCTGATTTAAAATGGCAATCTAAGTATTGTTCCCTTTTTCCGCGCCTTTCGCAACTCCGACTCATCATGACCGCTCCCTCCCTCATTGCCCGGCAGCTCCGCACCGCCGGGAGGGCGTTTCGATCCTGGCTCAAGGTCTGGGCCTCGTCCCCGCTTCTCCACGCGTGCAGACTGAGTACCGGGGCCGCAACGGCGGGGATAGCCTCGATGGTCGTGATCGGAACAACGGGCGCCATGCTCGGCGTCTCGCCCAGTCTCGCGCAGGAAAAGCACCGCGCGGACTTCGTGACGGGCTCCGTTGACGACTCCGTTCTCACGCAGGCGCTCGACGCCCTGCGCCGCAACGGCTCCGTTACGCCCCGCAGCCTGACCGTACGCAACGGCGAGACCCTCTCCTCCCTGCTCGCACGCCTTGAAGTCGTCGACCCTCAGGCCGTCTCCTACATCCGCTCGCAGCGCATGCTGCGTCCGCTCGTCATGCCGCAGGACGGCCAGTACGTCAACGCAGGCGTTCTGCCCGACGGCCGACTTGCCTTCCTGCACCTCTATCTCGAGGGCCCGCACCCTCAGGACAGCCGCCGCATCGAGGTCACCCGCACGGGCGAGCTCTTCGCCGCCGCCGAATACCCCGTCGCCTTCGACACGCTCGAGGAAAGCATCTCCGGCGTCGCCTCCTCGGGCTTCGCTGCCACCGTCGAGTCCCTGCGCATTCCCGCCGACATCGCCGAACAGCTCAAGGTCGTCTGGGAGGGCGCCGACAATCCCGTCCGCACCCTCAAGCAGGGCGACTCGCTCCGCCTCGTCTTCGAGCGCAAGTTCGCAGGCGGCGACTTCATCCGCAACGGCCAGCTGCTTGCCGTTCAGGTGGTCTCGGGCGAGGACGTCCACGAGGCCTACTGGTTTGAGAACGACAGCCGTGCCGGCGGCTTCTACACGCTCGCTGGCCGCGCCTCGCAGCAAACCTTCATGCGTGTACCGCTCGACGTCAAGGACGTGAGCAGCGAGTTCGCGCCGCTTCGCCGTCATCCCGTCACGGGCGTCGTGCGCCCGCACAACGGCACCGACTTCCGCGCCCCCTCGGGCTCCCGCATCTTCGCTGCCGCCGACGGCGTGGTCACCTTCGTGGGCTACGAGCGCAAGGGCTACGGCCGCTACGTCAAGATCGACCACGGCCTCGGCCGCACCACGCTCTACGCGCACATGTCCCGCATCACCAAGAACCTGCGCGCAGGCCAGAAGGTCGAGCGCGGCGACGTGATCGGCTACGTGGGCCGCACGGGCCTTGCCACCGGTCCGCATCTGCACTACGAACTGATGTTCGACGGCGTGCAGATCAATCCGCGCACAGCCGACCTGCCCGACACCGAAAACCTGACCGCCTTCCAGGTGGCCCAGCTCAAGACGATCGCCCGTCCGATTCAGGCCCGCTTCGACCTGCTTGCCGAAAGCGAGTCGCTTCCCGTTCCGACCGTCCTGCGCACCCACAGGGACGACGCAACCGCCGTCGCCAAGCATCTTCTCGGCGACGAGGAGCAGGCCGAAGGCGCTTCCAGGGTGGCGCACCGCGTCACCTCGATGAAGGAAGACTGATTCCTTCTCCATGCAGGCATCAGAAAGCCGGCGCCATGGCGTCGGCTTTTCCTTGTCCGCCATTTCCGCAGGGAACCACCATGACCGAACGCATTACGATCGGACTCATGTCCGGCACCAGCCTTGACGGCACGGACGCCGTCGCCATGGCCTTCGACGGCCGTGTCATGAGGAGTCTCGGGCACTCCTCGCTCGCCTTTCCGCCCAACCTGCGCGCTGCGCTCGCGGCGCTCACGCTGCCCGGCCCCGACGAAATCGAGCGCATGGGCGAAGCCTCCGTCGCGCTTGCTCGCCACTATGCAGAAGCCACCGGCCTTCTTCTGGCCCGAACGGGACTCTCCCCCGCCGACGTCGCCGCACTCGGCGTGCACGGCCAGACGATCCGCCATCGTCCTCAAAAGGGCTTCACGCTGCAGCTCAATCATCCCGCGCTCGTCGCAGAGCTCACGGGCATCGACGTCGTTGCGGACCTGCGCTCCCGCGACGTGGCCGCAGGAGGCGAGGGAGCGCCGCTCGTGCCCGCATTCCACGCCGAATGCTTCACGGGAGACGTCCCGCGCGTCGTCCTCAACATCGGCGGCATCGCCAACATCTCCGTTCTGCCCGCTCGCAGCGAGTCCCCCACCATCCTCGGCGGCGACACGGGTCCGGGCAACATGCTCATCGACACATGGACGCAGCGCATCACGGGAGCCCTTTACGACCGGGACGGCCGGTGGGCGGCCTCAGGCCGCGTCAGCACGACGCTTCTCGACGACCTTCTGAGCGAGCCCTACTTTGCACTTCCCATTCCGAAGTCGACGGGCAGGGAGCTCTTCTCGCCCGCCTGGCTCGACGCCCGCCTTTGCGGCCATGAGAGCCTGCCGCCCGAAGACGTCGCACGAACGCTCGTCGAACTGACCGCCCGCACGATCACGAACACCGTCGCACGGTTCGCCCCTGACGCCGCCGAGCTTTACGTCTGCGGCGGCGGTGTCTACAACAAGACCCTCATGCAGGCCATCGCCTCGCATTTCCCCGGCCTCACGGCCACGACCGAAGCTCTGGGCGTGCCGCCCATGGAGGTGGAGGCGGCTGCCTTCGCCTGGCTGGCGGAGCGCTTTCTCGCAAGCCTCCCCGGAAACCTGCCTGCGGTCACGCGGGCGGCGGGACCGCGAATTCTCGGCGCCCTCTATCCGCGCTGATCAGGACGGAAGCAGGTCTATGAAAAAACGGACGGCGTTCGCATGGAACGTCGTCCGTTTGTTTTTGTGTCGTCGGGCCTTCGGTCCTCCAGCATCAGACTCCGAAGGAGGAGCCGCAGCCGCAGGTCGTCACCGCATTGGGATTGTCGATGACGAACTGAGCGCCGCTCAGGTCGTCCTTGAAGTCGATCTTGGCGCCGACGAGGTACTGGTAGCTCATGGAATCGATGAGAAGCGTCACACCGCCCTTTTCCATCACGGCGTCGTCGGGGTTCTGGACCTCGTCGAACGTAAAGCCGTACTGGAAGCCGGCGCAGCCGCCGCCCTGAACGAACACGCGCAGCTTGAGGCTGGGATTGCCCTCTTCGTCCATCAGCTCCTTGACCTTCGCGACGGCGGCGTCGGTGAAGTTGATGGGATCGGGCATGAGCTCGGGCATTTCTTCCTGAGGCGTTTCAATCTTTTCAGTCATCGGGGTATGTGCCGTCCAAAGGACGGCCCTCCAAAAATGTGACGGGACGCCGGGGCTTCTCTTCCACGATGGGCGGAGGCCGTTCACGGCGTTGTTCAAGCGATCATCTATGCTACACGAAAAAGCGCGCTCGTGACGGGTCTCGCCGTCAGATTCGGCACGCGCAGACGACAAAAAAGGCCGCGCTGCTTGATGCAGGCGACCTTCTTTTTGCCGGGATCCGCAGAAGGACGAGCCTTCTGCAAATCCGTACTCGAAGCGATTAGCGCTTGGAGAACTGCTTGGCGCGGCGGGCCTTGCGCAGACCGACCTTCTTACGTTCGACTTCACGAGCGTCGCGGGTCACGAGACCGGCGTTGGAGAGAACGCTCTTGAGGCCGGCGTCGTAGTCGACGAGGGCGCGCGTGATGCCGTGACGGATGGCGCCGGCCTGGCCGGATTCGCCACCACCGCAAACGTTGACCATGATGTCGAACGTTTCGGTGTTTTCCGTGAGCTGAAGCGGCTGCATGACGATCATGCGGCCCGTTTCACGGTGGAAGTACTGTTCCAGCGGACGGCCGTTGATCACGATCTTGCCAGTGCCGCGCTTGATGAAAACACGAGCGACCGAGCTCTTGCGGCGGCCGGTGCCGTAGTTGTAGTTACCGATCATCTTTCAAGCCTTTCGGAAATTAGAGGTCAAGAACCTTGGGTTGCTGGGCGGAGTGCGGGTGTTCGGCGCCGGCGTAGATCTTGAGCTTCTTGATCATGGCGTAGCCGAGCGGGCCCTTCGGAAGCATGCCCTTGACGGCGATTTCCAGAGCGCGGCCCGGGTGCTTGTCCTGCATTTCGCGGAACGTCGTTTCGTAGATGCCGCCGGGATAGCCCGTGTGGCGGTAGTACGTCTTCTTCGTGTCCTTTTCAGCGGAAAGCTTGAGCTTGTCCGCGTTGATCACGACGATAAAGTCACCCGTGTCGACATGGGGCGTGAATTCGGGCTTGTGCTTGCCACGAAGGCGCAGAGCGATTTCGCTGGCAAGACGGCCGAGCACCTTGTCACTGGCATCGACCACGAACCAGTCGCGCTTAACCTCAAGCGGCTTGGCCGAGAAGGTCTTCATTGCGTTTCACCTAATAAGTAAGGCAGCTGCTGCAGCGCTCAACGGATGGCGCCGCGGTCCGTCATCATTTCTGAGGACCCGCACTGACATGCAGATGCTGAATAAAAACAAAAGCGAACCTGAAATTGGGTTCGCCCTAGAAATATGGCGTTCTGAACTTCGCGTGTGAATCACGGCGCCAGTGGAAAAAGATGGGGTAAGCAATCCGTGAAGCAAAGTCAGGACCGCGATTTTACCCTAATCGCCCCTACTTGTCCACAAGAAGGACCGATTTTTTTATTTCCGTCCGCCGCCGTCCTCAAGAGACGGCGCGGCACGCCAAAAGAAACGGCACGGGCGCCTCCGCCATGGAGTCGCCCGCACCGAAGGCCGGCGGCCGAAGGGCCCGGGGGCCCTTCAGGCATCGGTCTTACTTCTTCTGCTCAGCCTCTTCGGCCGGCTTTTCCTCGACGACTTCGACGTCGATCACCTTTTCGGCTTCAACGGACGCAGCCTCGGCCTTTTCCTCAGCCTTGCATTCGCAGACTTCGGCTTCGCAGACCTCGGCCTTGCATTCGCATTCGGCCTTCTCGCATTCGCACTTGCCTTCTTCACAGGTGCAGGCTTCGTCGGCGCAGCAGCATTCCTCGACGGGCAGGCCGAAGGCAGCGGCGATCTTGGGCAGCAGGGCGTTCGTGCGGGCCTCGTTCATCTGGCCGAGGCGTAGACGGCGAAAGAGCACGTCCTCGGGCGTGCGGGCGAACTCGTGGTCGCGGGCGTAGAGGGCGAACTGAACGACCTTTTCGTCGGCGGCGTCACCGGCTTCGGCCTCGATCTCAAGAGCAGCATGGTCCCAGTTGGGATCGCAGAAGATCGGCAGATCCTTCGTGACGCAGAGACGCGGCGGGATGAGGTGACGTAGCGTGGCGACGAGCATGGCGTGCTCGGCCATCTTGCGGTA
Source organism: Sutterella wadsworthensis 2_1_59BFAA (assembly GCF_000297775.1). Classification (GTDB taxonomy): domain Bacteria; phylum Pseudomonadota; class Gammaproteobacteria; order Burkholderiales; family Burkholderiaceae_F; genus Sutterella; species Sutterella wadsworthensis_A. The sequence continues at coordinate 15,450 of NZ_JH815518.1, read as the reverse complement.
GGCCGTCCACTTGCCGCCCGTCACGGTGATCATGTTGCCGAATTCGGGAATGACGGCGTGTTCGCGAGAAACCTTGGCGGTCGAGCCGGCGGAACCCGTGGCCTGCGGATTGAAGAGCGGACGCAGGCCGGCGAAGGAGGCCTTGACGTCGGCGCGGGTGATCGGCTTTTCAAGATAGCCGGAGGCCGTCTCGATCATGAAGTCGATTTCGGCGTCGCTCACCTTCGGATCGAAGTCGGCTTCCTTCTGTTCCACGTCGGTCGTGCCGACGAGGAGCATGCCGTGCCAGGGAATGGCGAAGAGCACGCGGCCGTCGCGGGTCTTCGGGATGAGCATGCCGGTGTCGCCGGGCATGAAGGACTTGTCGAGCAGGATGTGCGAGCCGCGGGAGACGCGCACGAGCGTGGAGGCATCCGGATCAACCATGCGGCGGATCGGATCGACCCAGGCGCCGGCGGCGTTGAAGACCATCTTCGTGCGGATGACGAACTCTTCGCCGGTTTCCTTGTCCTTCGCGGTCACGGAGCGGATCATGCCGCCTTCACGGGTGACGCCAACGACGGGCATGTAGTTGAGCGGTACGGCGCCGTGTTCGTAGGCCGTGCGAATGAGCGCAACGTCAAGACGCGCGTCGTCGAACTGGCCGTCGAAGAACTGCACGCCCCCCATCAGGCCTTCGGGCTTGACGCCGGGCAGGCGCATGAGGGTGTCCTCACGGGAGAGGCTCGACGTGTGGCCGATGTTGTAGCCGCCGTAGGTCATGGCGGAGTAGATGCCGAGGCCGATCGTGTAGAACTCGCGCTCGCCCTTCTTGTAGCAGGGCAGGATGAAGGGCTTGGAGTGCACGAGGTGCGGAGCATTCTTGATGAGGATGCGGCGTTCCTTCAGAGCTTCGCGCACGAGCCCCCAGTCACGCGGATTCTTCATGTAGCGCACGCCGCCGTGAATCAGCTTCGTCGAACGGGACGACGTGCCGGACGAAAAGTCCTGGGCCTCCAGCACGACGGTCTTGAGGCCGCGGGAGGCGGCGTCGACCGCAATACCGGCGCCCGTGGCGCCGCCGCCGATGACGACGACGTCCCAGACGGGATCTTCACGAAGTTTGGCGAGCAGTTCCTCGCGGCAGGTGGTTTTCACTTCAGCCATGGTCACTTATTCCAGTTGCGGGCGCGGCCGACGGCTCGGGCCCATTGGTTCATCAAATACTCTCGCCTGTCGGCGGTCATCGAGGGCTCGAACACCCTGTCGACGCGCCACAAGGCGGAAATTTCTTCACACGACTCCCAGACGCCCGTCGAAAGGCCGGCAAGGAACGCCGCCCCGAGCGCAGTCGTTTCGGTAATGGCGGGACGAATGACCGGCACGCCGGAGATGTCCGCCTGAAACTGCATGAGAAGGTTGTTGCGGGAGGCGCCACCGTCAACGCGCAGCTCCTTGAGCTCGGTCCCTGCATCAAGTTGCATCGCCTCAAGCACCTCCGCACACTGGAAGGCGATGCCCTCAAGCGCGGCGCGCGCGACGTGCGCCTTCGTCGTACCTCTCGTCAGCCCGATCATCATGCCGCGGGCCTCGCTGTCCCAGTGCGGGGCGCCGAGCCCCACGAAGGCGGGAACGAGATAGACGCCGCCGTTGTCGGGCACGCTCTTGGCGAGCGACTCGATCTCCTCGGCGGAATTGAAGAACTGCAGGCCGTCCCTGAGCCACTGCACGACGGCGCCGGCAATGAAGACGGAGCCCTCAAGCGCATACTGCGTGCGTTCGCAGCAGAGCTGCCAGGCGGCCGTGCCGATCAGGCGGTGCTGGCTCATGCGGGGCTCGCTTCCCACGTTCATCAGAAGGAAGCCGCCCGTGCCGTAGGTGTTCTTTGCGCAGCCGGCCTCAAAGCACGTCTGACCGAAGGTCGCGGCCTGCTGGTCACCCGCAATGCCCGCCACGGGAATCGCGGCGCCGAGCATTTCGGGCAGCGCCTCGCCGACCACGCATGAGCTGGGCACGATTTCGGGAAGCATCGAGGCGGGAATGCCGAAGATGTCGAGAAGTTCGTCATCCCACCTGCAGGTTTCGAGATTGCAGAGCATCGTGCGGGAGGCGTTCGTGATGTCGGTCACGAAGACGCGGCCGCCCGTGAGCTTCCAGATGAGCCACGTGTCGATCGTGCCGAAGGCGAGTTCGCCGCGTTCTGCGCGCGCACGCGCTCCGGGCACCCTGTCGAGAATCCAGCGGATCTTGGTGGCGGAGAAGTACGGATCGATGCGAAGGCCCGTCTTTTCACGCACGAGCACTTCAAAGCCCCTTCTCTGCAGCTCCGTGCAGTAGGGAGCCGTACGTCGGTCCTGCCAGACGATGGCAGGGGCAATCGGCAGCCCCGTCGTCCTGTCCCAGACGACCGCCGTCTCGCGCTGGTTCGTCACGCCGATGGCGCTGACCTCGGAGGCCGAGACGCCCGCCTTTCTCAGGCAGTTCTGGGCGCAGGCGAGCTGCGTGCGCCAGATGTCCATGGCGTCGTGCTCGACCCAGCCGGGCTGCGGATAATGCTGCGGGAACTCAAGCTGCTCCAGGGAAACGATCTGGGCGCGGTGATTCAGCAGAATGGCGCGGGAACTCGTGGTCCCCTGATCAAGAGCAAGAATGTATTTCATGTAAGCGGCCGGTCTCGCAGCCCCGGCGCACGCACGGGGGTGGTTTTCGGATTTTGAGCCTTGAAAGTTTAACTAAAAAGGCCGTGCCTGCCTAGGGGAGATTCCCGATGGCAGGGGAGTGGACCACCACCATCCGCCAGAGACGAAAAAAGCTCCGCTTTCCCTGCGGGAGCGAAGCTTTCAAGTGACCTGCGTCACCCGTCAGAGAGCCTTATTCGGCCTTGTCCTCGGACTTGGCTTCAGCCGTTTCCTCAGCTTCGGCGACAGCCTCCACGTCCTCGTCCTCGAAGACGTCTTCCGTGAACATGGCTTCTTCGGCGGCGACGGCGGGAGCCTCGGCCTGCTCGACCTTTTCAGCTTCCGTCTTGACCTCGGGCTTCTTGGCAAGCCTGCCGAGCTCGATCACCAGGCGGAGGGCCTTGTTGACGTCCTCGGCGCTCTTGAAGTAGTCGGCGATGTCGGCGTCAAGTTTCACGACGGCGTTCTTGGCGAAGTCGGAGCGCTCGGAGAAGCGGCGGGTTTCAAGCGCGCGGGCACGCGGACCGGAACGAACGCCGAAGTCTTCGCGACGACGCTGGCCGCCGCCGAAGGACTTGCGACGATCGCCGAAGCCACGGCGCTCACCGTTGAACTCACGACGCTCGCCGGCCACGAACGGACGACGTTCACCGCGATCGCCGCCGAATTCACGACGGTCACCGAACTCACGGCGTTCACCAAAACCGCGGCGTTCACCGCCGAATTCGCGGCGATCACCGAATTCACGACGGCCGAAACCGCGCTCGCCGCCTTCGCGACGGTCGCTGCGGCCGCCCTCGCGGCGGTCGGAACCAAAGGGAGCCCTATGCGGGCCGTTGTTCTGCCAAGGTTTGCGATCCATTTTGCTCATATCTCTTCAAAGGGGCCTGCCGCCTCCCTTTCCTTGCGGGAGTAGCGGTTCAGGCTGTGATTAACTGTCCGGCGACGACTGCGGCGTCTTGCCCGACAGCGTATCGCCACATTCTAAGTGATAACCAGTGGAATTTGTGCAAAGCGCAAGGATTGGATATAGACTTGGAGTACGGACAAGAGCGTTGTCCCATCAAAAAGCCACAACAAAAAGAGAGGTGTTATATGCCCCAATCTCTGCAGATCGTCTTCCACGGCATCAATCGTTCGCCCGCTGTCGAAACTGCGGTGACCGAAAAGGTTGAAGCGCTCCGTCGCTTCGACAACCAGCTCGGTGCCTGCAAAGTGACCGTCAGCCAGGAAGGTCACCAGACCATGGGCGCCTTCACGATTCGCATCGACCTGATGGCATCGGGTCAGGAACTCATCGTGAACCGCACGAACATGGATGTGATGGCAGCGCTCAACGAAGCGTTTGACACGGTTCGCCGCTCGGTTAAGGAAGAGGCCGAAAAGCGCCGCAATCACTAATGGAATGACCTACGTCCGTACCTGAATGGTCGGACGGGGTCCCCGAAAGCGCCGGACAAGCATGCCGGCGCTTTTTTTATGTTCGTGCGGACAGCACCGCACATAAAAGCCAAAAGCCCGACAGGCGCTAACCTGACGGGCTTTGAAACTGGCGTCCCCACGGGGATTCGAACCCCGGTACCGACCGTGAAAGGGTCGTGTCCTAGGCCTCTAGACGATAGGGACCTTGATCGTGGTGGAGGAT
>NZ_JH815518.1:0-10583 GCF_000297775.1 Sutterella wadsworthensis 2_1_59BFAA | reverse complement strand
TGGTGGAGGATAGCGGGATCGAACCGCTGACCTCTTGCATGCCATGCAAGCGCTCTCCCAGCTGAGCTAATCCCCCACTAGAAGTGGAGAAGCAGAACTATACCATACTTTTCAGAAAAGCGAAGGCAAGAATGTAACTGTTTGTAATTAACCCATCCCACCGGCATTCTTGAGGCTGACGGGCGTCACTTTTCCTCCTGCTTGCGGTAGTCTGCGGAAAGCATCTTACAACCCAGACTGAAAGAGCATGACCGACACCGCATCGAACAACGGCCTGATCCGCATCCGCGGAGCCAGACAGAACAACCTGAAGAACATTGATCTGGACCTGCGCACCGGAGACTTCACTGTCGTGACGGGCCTTTCGGGCTCAGGCAAGAGCTCGCTTGTCTTTGACACGCTTTATGCGGAGGGGCAGCGCCGCTACGTCGAGACCTTCAGCCCGTATGCGCGCCAGTTCCTCGACCGCATGGACCGCCCGCATGTCGATCGAATCGACGGCGTGCCGCCTGCGATCGCCATCGACCAGAACAGCACTGTGCGCACGTCGCGATCGACGGTGGGCACGATGACGGAACTCAACGACCACATAAAGCTGCTCTTCGCCCATCATGCAGAGCTTTACTGCCCCAAATGCGGCCGACGCGTCGTCGAGCACACGCCCCAGAGCATCTGGGACGACGTGCTCGAGCGCCTCGCGGGAATGCCCGAGGGGCTGGACAGCAGGGTTCTCGTCACGTTCGACATGAAGGTGCCCAAGGCGCTTGCCTTGGAAACGGCCGAGACAGGTCTGTCGGCACAGGGGTTCACCCGCATCGAATCTCGCCGCGCCGTCAAGGACGGCACGATTCTCACGGTCGTGGCGGACCGCTTCCGCGCATCATCCGTCGAGCGGTCGCGCGCGATCGAGGCGATCGAGCAGGCCCTTGACAAGGGAGCCGGCGCGATGGCTGTCCTCATCAAGACCGAAGAAGGCTCGACGCCGCTCGCCCCCTACAGGAAGGGGTTTGGCTGCGCAGACTGCGACAAGTCCTTTTCCCAGCCCTCCGCTTCTCTCTTCAGCTTCAATTCTCCCGTAGGCGCCTGCGAGAAATGCAGGGGCTTCGGCCGCATCATTACGGTGGATCCGTCGCTCGTGATCCCCGATCCCTCGAAAACCCTCGAGGAGGGAGCCGTCAAGCCATGGACGACAAAGTCCTTCAACGAATGCCAGCAGGAGATGCTTGCCTACGCCGCCGTGCGCGGCATTCGCACCAACACGCCCTACAAAAAGCTCACGGCTGAGGAGAAGCGCTGGGTCTGGGAGGGCGGCGAGGACTGGACGGGCAACTGGCGCACGCAGTGGTACGGCATCAATCGCTTTTTCGAATGGCTCGAGAGCAAGGCCTACAAGATGCACGTCCGCATGCTGCTGTCACGCTACCGTTCCTACACGGAGTGCCCCTCGTGCCGCGGCTCCCACCTGAAGCAGCCGTCGCTCTTCTGGCGATACGGCACCCTCGAGGAAAAGCAGCTCGTGCTTGCAAAGACCATCGAAGGCGGCGTCTTCAAGCCGATCGGCATGACCCTTTCCGACCGTGCCTACGCGAAGCTGCCCGGCTTCAACTACCACGAGCTCATGACGCTCCCGATCGAAGACCTGCGGGACTTCTTCAAAAAACGCCGCGCACGCGCCGACGAATCCGAGCAGATGCTGCTGGACGAAATCTGCTCGCGCCTGACGTTCCTTTGCGACGTGGGCGTCGGCTACCTGACGCTCGACCGACAGAGCCGCACGCTCTCGGGCGGTGAAGTGCAGCGCGTGAGCCTCACGACGGCACTGGGCACGGCCCTCGTCAACACGCTGTTTGTTCTGGACGAACCTTCCATCGGCCTGCATCCGCGCGACATGCATCGCGTCAACCGCATCATGCGCCGCCTGACCGAAGCGGGCAACACGCTTGTCGTCGTGGAGCATGACCCTCAGGTCATGCTCGCTGCAAACCGCCTCATCGACATGGGCCCGGGGTCGGGCACGGACGGCGGCCGGATCATCTTCGACGGCAGCACGCGTGAAGTGCTCGACGCTGGCACCCTGACAGGCGACTACCTGTCGGGCCGCAGGCGCGTGCGGCGTCCCGATCCAGAATTCGTGACGGCCGACAGGCCCCGCCTGATCATCAAGGGTGCATCAGAACACAATCTCCGCCACATCGACGTGGCCATTCCGATGGGGGCCATCGTCGCCATCGCAGGCGTCTCGGGTTCGGGCAAATCGACGCTCGTCTCCGACATCCTCGTGCCCGCCCTTAAGCGCAAGTCCGGCAAAAGCACCGACCAGCCCGGCAAGTTCGACGGACTGGCGGGATGCATTCCCCATGATGTGATCTACGTCGACCAGAGTCCCATCGGGCGCACAACCCGCGGGAACCCCGTGAGCTACGTCGGCAGCTTCGACGGCATCCGATCGCTTTTTGCGGCCACGCCCATGGCCCGCCATCTGGGGCTCAGCGTCGGCGACTTCTCGTTCAACTCCGGCAAGGGACGCTGTCCGACCTGCGGCGGCGCCGGCTTCGAACACATCGAGATGCAGTTCCTCTCGGACGTCTATCTGCCCTGCCCCGCCTGCGGCGGCAAGCGCTACAAGGACTCTACTCTGGAGGTGAAGATCCGTCTCTCGGACGACCGCGACTACAGCATCGCCGACGTGCTAGACATGACGGCAGATGAAGCCACGCGACTTTTCTTTGAATACCCCAGCATCACCTGGGGAATCCAACAGCTTTGCAAAGTGGGCCTCGGCTATCTGAAGCTCGGGCAGCCGCTGACCACGCTTTCCGGCGGCGAACGCCAGCGCCTCAAGCTCGCAGGCACCCTCTCCGAGGGGCTTTCGCTCGGACGTCGCTGCGGCTACAGCGCAGGGAAGCTCTTCGTCTTCGACGAACCGACGACAGGACTGCACTTTGGCGACACGGCGACGCTCGTTTGCGTATTTAACGAACTGATCTGCCTCGGACATTCGGTGTTGGTGATCGAACACAACCTTGACGTCCTCAATACGGCCGACTGGATCATTGAACTCGGTCCCGCCGGCGGACGTCAGGGCGGCCTCGTGGTCTTCGAAGGCACGCCCGACCAGATCGTCAAGGAGGTCAGCTCCTTCACGGGACGCGCACTCAGGGACTGGCGAAACGTCCTTGACGGGCAGGAAGTCTCCCGGGAAAGCTTCTTCAACTTCCCGCCGATGAAGCTCAGCGCCCCCGAGGACAACACCCGGATCGTCATTCAGGGCGCCAGGGAGCACAACCTCAAGAATCTCTCGGTCACGATTCCCCGGGACAAGTTCACGGTTGTCACGGGCCCCTCGGGCTCCGGCAAGTCGACGCTTGCCTTCGACCTCGTCTTCGCGGAAGGACAGAGGCGTTATCTTGAAAGCCTCAATGCCTATGCGCGAAGCATGGTCCAGCCCGCTCCCGCCCCCGAGGTCGACTCAATCCGCGGCATTCCGCCCACGGTTGCCATTGAGCAGCGTACCTCGCGCGGTGGCCTGCGCTCAACCGTCGGCACGACGACGGAGCTCCTGCATTTCCTCCGCCTGCTTTTCGTCAAGCTAGGCACCCAGTACTGCCCGGACTGCGGCATCCCGGCAAGCCCCCAGTCCCACGACGACATCATCAAGGCAATCCGCCGCGACTTCGGCTCGGACCAAATCGCCGTGCTTGCGCCGATCGTGCGTCGCCAGAAGGGCATCTTCAGAGCGGAAATGGAGGCGGCCGCAGTCGCCGGACACAGGATCATGCGCATCGATGGAGCATATATCGACATATCCCTCAAAATCCCTTCGCTCGCCCGTTATTCGGAACACGAGCTCGAGCTTGCCGTCGGGATATGCGGTGCCGACGAGCAAGCGCTGGAAAAGATCGTGGCCGCCGCGCTCCTTCACGGGCACGGTCGCCTGCTTGTGACGCGTTCGCTTCCCGACGAACCGACGACAGGTCTGCTCGAACAGGACGTCTTCTACTCGACGCTCGCAGCCTGCCCCTCCTGCCTCAAGAGCTTCCCTGCTCTGGATCCGAAGCTTTTCTCCTACAACTCGAGCGCAGGCGCGTGTCCGAAGTGCTCAGGCTACGGTCTCATCACTTCGGCGCTCAAGAAGGCGCAGAAAAAGAAGGAGGACTTCAACACCGACCTCAGCGACACGGAGGGGGCGGAGCTTTGCCCCGACTGTCTGGGGACTCGTCTGAATCCCGTTGCAAGGGCGGTGCGCTGGCACGACAGAAGCATTTCGGACTTCGGTGCAATGACGATCGACAGCGTGGAGGAGTTCTTCCGAAACCTCAGGCTCGAGGGACGCGAGGCGGCCATTGCTCACGACGCGGTCGCCGAGATCCTGTCTCGCCTCTCCTTCCTTCAGGAAGTGGGACTCGGATACCTCACGCTCGACCGCAGCGCGCCGACGCTTTCCGGCGGTGAAGCCCAGCGCATTCGTCTGGCCGCACAGCTCGGCAGCAACCTCAGGGGTGTCTGCTACGTGCTCGACGAGCCGACGATAGGACTGCATCCTCGAGACAACCGCATCCTTCTTGACGCCATCGACCGGCTCACCCACCAGGGCAACACGCTGCTCGTCGTCGAGCATGACGAGGACACGATCCGTCAGGCGGACCATATCATCGACATCGGTCCCGGCTCCGGCGTTCGAGGCGGCGAACTCGTTGCCGAGGGCACGGTTGACGACATCATGAAGTGCGAGCGCTCACTTACGGGTGAATACCTGAGAAATCCGAGCAAGCACAGGCATTTTGCCAGCCGTCCCTTCAATCCCGAGACAGACCCGAAGCTGTCGGTGATCAATCCCCGCATGCACAATCTGGCAGGCGGAGTCGTGGAATTCCCGCTCAACCGCCTGACCGTCGTGACGGGCGTCTCCGGCTCCGGCAAGTCCACTCTGACCCGTGAAGTGCTTTTTGAAAATCTGATCGGCAATCTCGGCTCCGATCCGAGCAAGGCGAAGTGGAAGGGATGCGACATAATCACGGGCCGCGAACCGGTGGCGCGTGTTCTGGAAGTGGATCAAACCCCCATCGGCAAGACGCCGAGATCGTGTCCCGCCACCTACGTCGGCTTCTTTGACAAAATCCGCGCGCTCTTTGCAGGCACGAATGAAGGCAAGGCTCGGGGTTACGGCGTGGGACGCTTCTCCTTCAACAACGAGGGCGGCCGCTGCGAAGCCTGCGCCGGACAGGGACTGCGCACAATCGAGATGTCGTTCCTGCCTGACGTCAAGGTCCCCTGCGAGGTGTGCCACGGCGCACGCTTCAATCAGGAAACGCTGGCCGTCACCTGGAAGGATCGAAACATCGGAGAAATCCTGCAGATGCAGGTCGATGAAGCAGTCGAGTTTTTCAACTCGATGCCGACGATCGCACACCCGCTCAAGCTCCTTCAGGACATCGGTCTGGGCTACCTCACGCTTGGCCAGCCCTCACCCACGCTTTCCGGCGGCGAGGCGCAGCGCATCAAGCTCGTGAGCGAGCTCACCAAGGTCAAGGATTCCGTCTCCACCAGGGGACGCAAGAGTCCGCACACGCTCTACGTGCTTGACGAACCGACGGTGGGCCTGCACATGGCCGACGTCGACAAGCTCATCGGCGTGCTCAAGCGCCTCGTCGACGCAGGCAACACGGTGATTGTCGTCGAGCACAATCTCGACCTGATGGCGCAGGCCGACTGGATCGTCGACATGGGCCCCGAGGGCGGAGCCAACGGCGGCAGAGTCGTGGCCGCGGGCACTCCCGAGACGCTCACCTCCACGAACACCCATACGGGCCGCGCGCTCAAGGCCCACATGGATGCCCACTAGGACACGGTATGAAATCGGATAGGGGTGAGGACTTTTGATCCTCAGCCCCTTCCACACCACCCACCGTGCGGATCCGCAGTGGGCGGTTATCAATAACCTCAGAGAACTTCCTACTTGTAGACGTCCCCCAGGCACGTCCATCCCAATTCTCGGAGTCGGCCATTTGTCAGCGAGGGCGAGAGTATCCAACTGTTTGCCGTATGCCAGTACGACTTGCGGGTATTGGCCCACTCCCAAGCCACCTTGTCGTCTAGCAGGGCAATCGCATGACTTTTTCGAGGGTTAGCCCTTGACACCGTCAAGCAAACCTTGTAGGCCCAGGGCCGTGCCCATGGTTTCGATGGCGCCAGCGGGCGTCGAGCAGAGTTGCTGCATCGTCTTGACGGAGTTTCGCCGGCCGTTGACGTCCGTAGCGTTCTGTGCCGCGCGGAGCACGTTGAGCGCGATCTTGTTGAGCGTCACACGGTTGCTCAGGTAGTTCGCGTTAGTGCACTGCATCCGGTCCTGATCGAAGCTCACGTCGAGCGCCCAGTGCACGTTGTTTTCGATGCTCCAATGGCGGCGAATGATTTCGCCGGCAACCGCGGCCGCGTCCTCGGAGAACGGAATCGTGGTCATGAAGTAGCGAGTCTGACTTGAATTTCGCCCTCGCTTCCCCTTGGCTTCCGTGTTGTTCGTGACCTTGACGATGCAACCGCCTTTAAGGCCGTTCCACTCTTGGTGGAAGCGATTGGACAAGAGGGAAGCTGGCAGGACGGTCACGCTTCGCTCCTCGATTCGACCTCGATCCGCATCAAGCGTCCGGCACTTGCGCCTGCGGCTCTCTTCGACAGTTGCGAAAAGAAAGTGAACTTCCTTTTGAAGCGTCGGGTGGTTCTCTTTGATCGCGAGGCAGTACCCGACGCCTCTCTCAGCGAGGTACTGAACCAAGGCTTTCTGCGTGTTCATGGCATCGGCGGTGATGAGGTCGCCCGGTTTGAGATCGAGCATGGAGAGAAGCTCAATGGCTGTTGAGATCTCGTTCTTTTTCTCTTCTATGATGTGAACTTCCTGTAGAATGGTAACACGCAAACTTTAAAAAATCGTATCCCGCACCGATAAAAATTCTGGCGATCTCCTGTGATTCAGGAAGATCGCCTTCTTATTGTTTTGTTGAAATATCGTGTAGAATATGCTACTGTAAATATCCAAAAGGATAACACCGGAATTTTGAATTTTTATGGGTCATATTTACTGGGAACTCCCTGAGATTCCGATCCCGCCGCAGGCATACGTCAACAAGAACGACGGACGCGTCTTCCTTATGTCACGTGACAGTCGAAACGTGCGTCGCCGCAAGTCCATCGGACACGCTACCGGTAACGGGAACATGTATCCCAACGATACCTTCCGCTTCTTGTTCCCAAATCTTTGGAAGGAACACTACGGTGAGAAGCAGTCCCTGCCGCCTCATATGCTCTCGCTTGGCCCGTATGCAACCTTCCTTGCAATCGCTGAACGCAACGGCCTTTATGACTTGCTGCATAAACACTTCGGACCGCTCTATGGCAACACCGTCATGGACTATGCCATGTTTTCCGCGGCCGATCGCTCCAACAGCACGCATCTCTTTGAGGACGCCATGCGCATGCGCGTGTGCTTCTCCAAGGATCGACACGCTGACTCCTGGTACTCTGAACTCTTCAGCAAGAACCTCCCGCTTGATGCCCTGCACCAGTTCAAGATCGACTGGATCAAACAATGCGCCAAGCAAGGCTGTAGCAAGGTTTGGCTCTGCATTGATGGCTCGAATAACAACTGCGAGTCGGAAGCAGGCGAAATCAATGAGTTCGGGAAAGCCAAGTCACTCAAGGACGTGCCTATCGTCAGCTACATGTGGGCTGTCGATGCCACTACCGGACGGCCCATCACTTGGTTCGTTAACCCTGGCAGCATGATCGATGCCAAGGCTTTTCGAGGCATCGCCCAGTTCCTCGCTGCTTCGTCCATTAGTGTCGAAGGCCTCATCTCTGATCGCGGCTTCTGCACGCAGGATGTCATCGACCTGGCAGAGGAGTGCGGACTTCGCTACATCATCATGCTTAAGGGCTCCACCAACGGAGCACAGACACTCTTCGAGCGCCACGGCGCAGAGGTGCGTTGGAACGTTCGCAATATTCTCAACAAGAACGGCATCTTCGGCACGACGGACAAGGCCAAGATCTTTGCCAACAGTTCTAAGGAAAACTGCATCGGGCTCTTCTTCGACGGCTTGAGCAGTGCGCCGCGTGCCGTGCGTTTCATCAACAAAGTGCTCGACTGCTCCATGACGCTGCGCGCCGAGATTGCCGCCGGCAAGCCCAAAGTTAATGTCCCTGCGGCAATGAAGAAATTCATTGAGATTGCAGAAATCAACGGCAAGAAGGAAGTACTCTTTCGCTACGAGGCCTGGCAGCAAGAGGCAGACCGCAAGGGCTTCTACGCCATTGCGTCCTCCGATGAGCTTTCAGCTGCCGAGATCCACAGTCTTTACGGCCTGCGTGATGCCTCGGAAAAGCAGTTCTCCATGCTGAAGTCTCAGCTCGGCTCGCACGTTACCCGTGTACAAAGTCGCCAGAGCATCGAAAGTAAGCTCGCCGTGGCTTTCATTGCGAGCGTCATCCGCACTGAGATCCTGATTGCCTGCAGAAAGCTGGAACTCGATGTCAACCAGATGATCCGGCATTGCGATCGCTGTCAGCTCATGCTCCTGCCCGATGGCGTCTATGCCTTTGTGGACAATCTGTCGGCTCGACTGAAGCGCTTCCTCGAAGAGTTTGGAGTGACGCCCGAGATTCTGAAGCGCCTGAGCGAGGAAACGAATGCTCGCCTGAGCAATCCGATGCAGAGCCAAATTCGTCGGCTCCCGCAGGGAGCCGACGCTCCCAAGCCTCCCAGGGGCAGACCTCGCAAAGAGAAGTCGGCAGAGGACGATGACAAGCCAAGGCGCAAGCCGGGGCGACCCAAGGGCAGTAAAAATAAAAAAACGCTCGAGCGTGAACGCCTGGCGGCGGAAACTGCGGCAAAAGGTGTACTGCCGCCTGAAAAAGTAAAGCGCAAGCCCGGTCGCCCCAAAGGCAGCAAGAACAAGAAGACGCTGGAACGGGAGGCGCGTGAACGCGCGCTGCTTGAACAAGCTGGGCAAAAGCGAGGCCGCGGCAGACCGAAAGGGAGCAAGAACAAGGCGACCTTGGAACGCGAAGCCAAGGAAGCAGCAGAGGCTATGAAAAAGGCTCGAGACGGTCTGGATGAAGGCTGAATATTTCCTCTGAAGCTGTAGCTGTTGTTACCGTTCTAGAGGAAATTCACGAATGGAATGGCTTGCGAACTGTAATCCTGCCGTTGTCTTGATGGAGTCATGCAAAGGTTCCACGGTTCGTGCACGCAAGATTGCCGATCTCGGCCATGACTCACGCCTTGTCAAGGGGGCTGATGTCAAAGCATTGCGCAATGTTTGTCAAAAGGACGACATACGCGATGCGGACTACATTGCTCGACTCTTCTACGTCCCCGGCACTAAATATGTCTTCGTGAAGAATCAACGCCAGCAGTCGCTGCAATTCCTGCAGAACGAGTACAAGAGCCTTCAGGAGTTGCGGATCTTAGTAGGGGAATCAGATCCACACCTGTCTCGAAGAGTTCGGCTATTCTCGACCCAAGTCCCAATCATTCGTTCAAAAACGCATGATTGCTCATCTGGAGAAAAATACGGAACTAATCCCTGAGGAAGTGATGTCTTCTTTTCACCGCCGACGCGACATGTGGCTAAACCTGTTTGAGCAAGAAGAGGAAGCTAAAATGCGCATGGAGGAAATTGCCAAGACGGATGACGATGCCCAACGCATTATGACCGGTCCGGGAGTTAGAGCTCAGACGGCAGTTGGAATGCTAGTGCACATCGGCCGCGACATCGGGCGTATCAAGTTTGCCGCCTCCATTGGGCTTGTTCCCAAGCAGAATAGCACCGTGGGCAACAATTTGACGTTCTACTCCCCCACCAAACACCGAATACCTTCATCGTTAAGGCTGTTGCCAAGCAGGATCGTGACTTGTTCTCTCTGTTGTGATTAGCAAAACTCCCGAAGCGCTTAGATTAGTTTTCGTGATCTAGCACCCCGGGAGTTTGTTTTTTGGGATTACCAACCGAGGGAACAAAGTCGTCTCGGTAAGTTACGAGCTAAGCTCAATGGACTTCTTAGAATTCGAAGTTGGCACCGATATTGTAGGTGACATGATCGAAACCGCTGAGGTCGGAAGCAATACCGGCCTTAAGGGCGAAGTTTTCATTGAAGCGATAGCCAGTACCAAGAGCCATTGCCTGTTCGGAGTCATAACCACCGATAGCAGCGGTGACGTTGAACTTGCCAACGCTGTACGGCTGGAAGAGACCGTTAAGAGCAGCCTGAGCAGCGAAGCCCTTCTTCATCTTGTCGTCGAGCTTGTCAATACGGGAATTGACGGCCGCGAAGTTGTTCTTCATTTCAGCGTAATTCGCCGCGATGGCATTCTTATTGGCTTCGATGTTGGCCTTGTTCTTTTCGATATTGTTCTTATTCACGCCAATGTTCTGATCCTGAGCATGGTCGTGGAATTCATTCTCAACAAGCTTGTTCTGGAGCTTATGAATATCGTCGGTATTAGCCTTGATGTTGGTCTTGTTCTTGTCGATGGCGGCCGTGTTCGCAGCGATGTTGGCCTTGTTCTTTTCGATATTGTTCTTATT
>NZ_JH815517.1 GCF_000297775.1 Sutterella wadsworthensis 2_1_59BFAA | reverse complement strand
CAGCGAATTCTTCACTTGGTCAGAAACAAAGCTGAGCTGTGATTCATTGACTCAGAAATTCTCTTGACGACATTCAGTCAAAAAAGCTTCACGGTTATAGGATCAAGCTTCACGAGCAATTAGTAATGGTTAGCTGAGTGCCTCACAGCACTTACACACCCATCCTATCAACGTCCTGGTCTCGAACGACTCTTTAGGGAGGTCTAGCCTCCAGGAAGACTTATCTTCAGGCAAGTTTCCCGCTTAGATGCTTTCAGCGGTTATCTCTTCCCCACATAGCTACCCGGCGATGCCACTGGCGTGACAACCGGTACACCAGAGGTGAGTCCACTCCGGTCCTCTCGTACTAGGAGCAGCCCCCGTCAATCTTCCAGCGCCCACGGCAGATAGGGACAAAACTGTCTCACGACGTTTTAAACCCAGCTCACGTACCTCTTTAAATGGCGAACAGCCATACCCTTGGGACCGGCTACAGCCCCAGGATGAGATGAGCCGACATCGAGGTGCCAAACACCGCCGTCGATATGAACTCTTGGGCGGTATCAGCCTGTTATCCCCAGAGTACCTTTTATCCGTTGAGCGATGGCCCTTCCATACAGAGCCACCGGATCACTATGACCTACTTTCGTATCTGCTCGACTTGTGGGTCTCGCAGTCAAGCACGCTTTTGCCATTGCACTATCAGCACGATTTCCGACCGTACCTAGCGTACCTTCGCACTCCTCCGTTACCCTTTAGGAGGAGACCGCCCCAGTCAAACTGCCTACCATGCACGGTCCCCGGACAGGATGACTGTCCCAGGTTAGAACCTCAAACAAATCAGGGCGGTATTTCAAGGACGCCTCCGCCACAACTGGCGTTGTGGTTTCACAGGCTCCCGCCTATCCTACACAGATCGGTTCAAAGTCCAATGCAAAGCTACAGTAAAGGTTCATGGGGTCTTTCCGTCTAGCCGCGGGGAGATTGCATCATCACAAACACTTCAACTTCACTGAGTCTCAGGAGGAGACAGTGTGGCCATCGTTATGCCATTCGTGCAGGTCGGAACTTGCCCGACAAGGAATTTCGCTACCTTAGGACCGTTATAGTTACGGCCGCCGTTTACTGGGACTTCGATCAGGAGCTTGCACCCCATCAATTAATCTTCCAGCACCGGGCAGGCATCACACCCTATACGTCGACTTTCGTCTTTGCAGAGTGCTGTGTTTTTAATAAACAGTCGCAGCCACCGATTATCTGAGACCTCTTCGCGCTCGGGGTGTTTCTCCCTCCACGCTACAAAGGCACACCTTATCCCGAAGTTACGGTGTCAATTTGCCGAGTTCCTTCTCCTGAGTTCTCTCAAGCGCCTGAGCATATTCAGCTCGCCCACCAGTGTCGGTTTGCGGTACGGTCCCGCTGAACTGGAGCTTAGAGGCTTTTCCTGGAAGCACATCCAATCACTTCGCTCAAAAGAGAGCTCGATGCTTTGCCTCGGAGATTCGCTGACGGATTTGCCTGTCAGCCTCCTACGCTCGCAAACCGGGATATCCAACACCCGGATGATCTTCAATACTCCGTCCCCCCCTTCGCATTCAGCGGTGGTCAAGGAATATTAACCTTGTTCCCATCAGTTACGCTTCTCAGCCTCACCTTAGGGGCCGACTCACCCTGCTCCGATGAACGTAGAGCAGGAAACCTTGGGCTTACGGCGAGCGGGCTTTTCACCCGCTTTAACGTTACTCATGTCAGCATTCGCACTTCTGATACCTCCAGCAACCCTTACGAGTCACCTTCGCAGGCTTACAGAACGCTCCCCTACCACTCACACATAAGTGTGAATCCGCGGCTTCGGTTATTGACTTAGCCCCGTTACATCTTCCGCGCAGAAAGACTCGATCAGTGAGCTATTACGCTTTCTTTGAAGGATGGCTGCTTCTAAGCCAACTTCCTGACTGTCTTAGCCTTTCCACTTCGTTTTCCACTTAGTCAATATTAGGGACCTTAGCCGGCGGTCTGGGTTGTTTCCCTCTTGAGTCCGGACGTTAGCACCCGGTGCTCTGTCTCCCGTGCTCAAACTTCCAAGTATTCGGAGTTTGCCATGGTTTGGTAAGACGCCATGTCCCCCTAGCCATAACAGTGCTCTACCCCCTGGAGTCATACACGAGGCACTACCTCAATAGTTTTCGGGGAGAACCAGCTATCTCCAGATTTGTTTAGCCTTTCACCCCTATCCACAGCTCATCCGCTAATTTTGCAACACTAGTCGGTTCGGTCCTCCAGTGTGTGTTACCACACCTTCAACCTGGCCATGGATAGATCATCTGGTTTCGGGTCTACGCCTAACGACTGAACGCTCTGTTCGAACTCGCTTTCGCTGCGCCTCCCCTATACGGTTAAGCTCGCCATTAAACGTAAGTCGCTGACCCATTATGCAAAAGGTACGCAGTCACCCCTTAACGAGGCTCCTACTGTTTGTATGTATGCGGTTTCAGGATCTATTTCACTCCCCTCCCGGGGTTCTTTTAACCTTTCCTTCACAGTACTGGTACGCTATCGGTCGATCACGAGTATTTAGCCTTGGAGGATGGTCCCCCCATCTTCGAGCAGGATGTCACGTGTCCCGCTCTACTTATCGCACACTTAGTACCGCAGCTGCCTTTTCCAGTAAGGGGCTATCACCCTCTATGGCCGGACTTTCCAGACCGTTCCCGTAAGTTGGCTGCTATCGAGTGCTGGGCTGATCCGATTTCGCTCGCCGCTACTTTCGGAATCTCGGTTGATTTCTTTTCCTGAAGCTACTTAGATGTTTCAGTTCGCTTCGTTCGCCTCCCATCCCTATATATTCAGGATGGGATACCTGCAAAGCAGGTGAGTTCCCTCATTCGGACATCTGTGGATCAAAGCTTATTTGCCAGCTCCCCACAGCTTTTCGCAGGCTGTCACGTCCTTCATCGCCTGTGATCGCCAAGGCATCCACCACATACACTTAGTCGCTTGATCCTATAACCCTGAGGCCTTTTGCCCTCAAAGTCACAAGCAACCTATAACGTATACGCTGATTTCTCTGATTATGTCGGTTCTTGAGAACTTCAATGAATCAATGAATGCAATCACAACCCGTCTGTCAACATCCGCCGCCATCTCATCACGGCAGCTTCTTTTGACAGAACGCTTTGTTTCTTTCCAAATTTTTAAAGAGCAATCAAGTTTCAACGAAACTGATAAGTGTGAACACCGAGTCAACTTCAAGAGGATTTCTTGCATCTCTCTATAAAGGAGGTGATCCAGCCGCACCTTCCGGTACGGCTACCTTGTTACGACTTCACCCCAGTCATGAAGCCCACCGTGGACGCCGTCCTCCTTGCGGTTAAACAAACGTCTTCTGGTGAACCCCACTCCCATGGTGTGACGGGCGGTGTGTACAAGACCCGGGAACGTATTCACCGCGGCATGCTGATCCGCGATTACTAGCGATTCCGACTTCATGCAGTCGAGTTGCAGACTGCAATCCGGACTACGATCGGTTTTCTGGGATTTGCTCCACCTCGCGGCTTCGCTGCCCTCTGTTCCGACCATTGTATGACGTGTGAGGCCCTAGCCATAAGGGCCATGAGGACTTGACGTCATCCCCACCTTCCTCCGGTTTGTCACCGGCAGTCTCACTAGAGTGCTCTTGCGTAGCAACTAGTGACAAGGGTTGCGCTCGTTGCGGGACTTAACCCAACATCTCACGACACGAGCTGACGACAGCCATGCAGCACCTGTGTCCAGATTCCCTTGCGGGCACTCCCGAATCTCTTCAGGATTCCTGGCATGTCAAGGCTAGGTAAGGTTTTTCGCGTTGCATCGAATTAATCCACATCATCCACCGCTTGTGCGGGTCCCCGTCAATTCCTTTGAGTTTTAATCTTGCGACCGTACTCCCCAGGCGGTCTACTTCACGCGTTAGCTTCGTTACCAAGGTTAATAAACCCCAACAACCAGTAGACATCGTTTAGGGCGTGGACTACCAGGGTATCTAATCCTGTTTGCTCCCCACGCTTTCGTGCATGAGCGTCAGTCGCATCCCAGGGGGCTGCCTTCGCCATTGGTGTTCTTCCAAATATCTACGCATTTCACTGCTACACTTGGAATTCCACCCCCCTCTGATGAACTCTAGTCCTGCAGTCACAAATGCAATTCCCAGGTTGAGCCCGGGGATTTCACATCTGTCTTACAGAACCGCCTGCGCACGCTTTACGCCCAGTAATTCCGATTAACGCTTGCACCCTACGTATTACCGCGGCTGCTGGCACGTAGTTAGCCGGTGCTTATTCTTCAGGTACCGTCAGCAGACCATGGTATTAACACGGTCCTTTTCGTCCCTGACAAAAGCAGTTTACAACCCGAAGGCCTTCATCCTGCACGCGGCATGGCTGGATCAGGGTTGCCCCCATTGTCCAAAATTCCCCACTGCTGCCTCCCGTAGGAGTCTGGGCCGTGTCTCAGTCCCAGTGTGGCTGGTCGTCCTCTCAGACCAGCTACCGATCGTCGCCTTGGTGAGCCTTTACCTCACCAACTAGCTAATCGGGCATCGGCCGCTCCAATTGCGCGAGGTCTTGCGATCCCCCGCTTTCACCCTCAGGTCTCATGCGGTATTAGCCACCCTTTCGAGCAGTTATCCCCCACAACAGGACACGTTCCGATGTATTACTCACCCGTGCGCCACTCGCCACCCGGGAGCAAGCTCCCTGTGCTGCCGTTCGACTTGCATGTGTAAAGCATGCCGCCAGCGTTCAATCTGAGCCAGGATCAAACTCTTTAGTTCAATCTCTGTTTGTCGCTCTTCGCCGGAATTGAAAGAGAAGGAATTAACCTTCGTCTTTCGGCTTTTCCTTCAAAGCGCGAACTTCGTAAGTTTTTTTGAGTGCTTTTGAAAGTCACTCCTGAAACTGCCGATGTTCACACTTATCGGTTCGTTGAATTCTGATTTTTAAAGAACAGTGCTCTGAAGAGCACAGAATTGAGAGTTTATCAGCTCGTCAACTCTTTGTCAAATTTATTCGCTGATGACTTGGCGTCGTCAGCGAAGGATTGAAATTAAACACCTTTCCACAGGCTTTGTCAAGACTTGTCGTAAAAATACCGCAAACACGGTATCCCTCCGGCTCACGCCTTGAATTTTTCGGGAAAGAGAACCTCCGAATACCCGAAGGTCCGCCAGTCCGTTACGCGCATCGGATAGAGAATGCCGACCAGATGATCGGCCTCGTGCTGGACGACTCTGGCGTGCAGCCCGTCGACCGTTCGCTCGATCCTGTTGCCCTCAAGGTCAACCCCCTTGTATCGGACCGCAACCGGCCTCACAACCCTGCCGCGAAGCCCCGGCACCGAGAGGCAACCTTCCCAGGCGCTCATCGTCTCTTCGCCGACGGGTTCGACAACGGGATTGATGAGCACGGTTCTCGGAACCCTGCGTGCGCCCGAAGCCTCCTCGCTCTCCTTCGTACCGAAGCAGATGACCTGAAGCGAGACGCCCACCTGAGGTGCGGCAATGCCGATGCCGCCCTCGACGTCCATGGTGTCCCACATGTCGGCCACAAGCCTCCGGAGCTCGGGCGTACCGAACGCCTTCACAGGCATCGCCTTCTCAAGAAGCAGCTCCTCGCCCATCTTCAACACGGGACGGATCATTCGGCCCCTCCCTTCTGCGCGTCAGCACGCACGGTCTCCCTGACGATGTCGACGACGCCCCTGACGGCACGCGCAAGCGACGACTCAAGCGACGCGAAGTCGATCTCATCGGCACAGTCACCCATGCCTGCGGCATGGTTGACGGAAACACAGATGCCCGCATAAGGAAGATCAAGCTCCCTGGCAAGGGCACACTCGGGATAAAGCGTCATGCCGATCATGTCGGCTCCGTCCCTGCACATGCGCCTCACCTCGGCCGCCGTCTCCAGTCTCGGACCCTGAGTGCACGCATAGACGCCCGTAGTCCTCACGCCCACACCGAGCCTTTCCGCGGCCTCAACCAGTCTGGCGCTCAACGCCCTGTCGAACGGCCACGTCATGTCGACGTGCTTCATGCCGGCAGTCCCGAAGTCATCGTAATAAGTGACTTCACGGCCCCAGGTGTAGTCAAGCAGCTGATCGGGGACCGCAATGCGGCCGGGCCCCATGTCCGGCGCAACACCGCCCACGGTCCCGACGGCGATCACGCCCTCCACGCCCGCCTTCTGCAGCGCCCAGATGTTTGCACGGTAGGGCACCCTGTGCGGGGCGAACTCATGCTTCACGCCGTGACGACGCAGGAAGACGATCGACCTTCCGCCGAGGCGTCCGAAGACAAGCGGCGCGCTCGGAGCCCCCCAGGGCGTTGTAATCTCGATTTCCTCGCAGTCCTCAATGACGTCGTTGCCGGTAAAGCCGGATCCGCCGATCAATGCAAGCATCTCACTTTCCTCAAAATGATTTCTTTCTCTGGCAACCGCCGACAGCAGGCGATCTTCAATTCTAAAAGAGCCGGGAACCTGATACGTGTATAGTCCTCGCACATTCCCGCTCCGTAACAGGGCCTTCCACCGCATCATGACGAAGCGCAGTTGAAAAATTGAACAACCACGCTCCGTCAATGCCTCTGCGGATCAGGCTCAGAAAAGGGCGCCCTGCTGCGGGCCTTCGTCGTCCGTTTTCCCCACCTCCGTCCCTGCAGCCCGTTTTTCTTCAGGATTGGCAGGTGTGTCGGAAGCATCCTGAGTACTGACCGCCCCCTCGGCCGCCGCCTTCTCCTCTTCCTCAGCCTCAGGCGTCACAACAAGCTTTTCGCTTGAAACGCCGCCCTCGAGCATGGCAAGGAGAGTTTCCTCGTCGATCACCTTCACACCCAGTGTCTGCGCCTTCTCGAGCTTGGAACCCGCCTCCGCGCCCGCAACCACGAAGTCGGTCTTTTTGCTGACGGAACCCGACACCTTGGCGCCCGCCGCGATGAGACGGTCTTTTGCTTCGTCGCGCGTGAGCGTGGGCAACGTCCCCGTCAGCACGAAGGTTTTGCCCGCAACCTCGGAGGCCTCCGCTGCAGGCCTGGGCTCCACCACGGGCCAGACGACGCCGGAAGCAACGAGCGCCTCGATCACAGTTCGGTTGTGCGGCTCCTTCAGGAAGGCATGAATGCTCTCGGCGATGATCTCACCCACGTCATCAACCTTTGTGAGCGCCTCCACGTCGGCGGCCTCAAGATTGGCAAGCGTGCAGAAGTGCTGCGCAAGCGACAACGCGGTCGCCTCACCCACATGCCTGCATCCGAGCGCGAAAATGAAGCGGGCGAACGTCGTGTGCTTCGCCTTCCCGATGCTTTCAAGCAGGTTCGAAGCGGCCTTCGGCCCCATGCGCTTGACGGGCTTCTCAAGATCCTTCGTCGCCGTTGTCGGCGCGATGAGATCCTCAGGCTTGAGCGTGAAGATGTCGGCAGGACTCTTCACCAGCCCTTCGTCCACAAGCATGTTGACGATCTTCTCACCGAGCCCGTCGATGCCCATGGCCCTGCGGGAGGCAAAGTGAACGAGGGAGAGCTTCATCTGCGACGGACAGTACAGGCCGCCCGTGCATCGCGTGTCCTTCTCCTCCTCGTCGCGAATCGTGGCCGAGCCGCAGGCAGGGCAGACGGACGGCATTGCAAACGGCACGGTACCCTCGGGACGGCGCTCGTGCACGACGCGCACCACCTCGGGAATCACGTCGCCCGCCCTGCGGACCACGACCGTGTCGCCGGGGCGCAGATCAAGGCCCGCAATATGGTCCTCGTTGTGAAGAGTGGCGTTCGAGACGGTCACGCCGCCGACGAAAACGGGCTTCAAGCGCGCGACAGGCGTGAGCTTGCCCGTGCGCCCGACCTGAATGTCGATGGCTTCACAGACCGTCAGAGCCTCTTCGGGCGGGTACTTGTGGGCGCAGGCCCAGCGGGGCTCGCGAGCAATGAAGCCGAGCTCCCTCTGAAGCTCAAGACTGTCCACCTTGTAGACGACGCCGTCGATGTCGAAGGGCAGCGTGTGCCTGATCTCCGCCACCTCATCATGAAAGGCCGCGAGCGCTGTCGGCCCCTCGACCCTTCGGCGGACGTCCGCAACTGGGAACCCGAGCGACGCAAGTCTGTCGAGAACTTCCGTCTGCGTGGGCGCGAATTCGCCGCCCGAGACTTCACCCAGCGCATAGGCGTAAAAATGAAGCGTCCTGCGTGCGGTCACTGCAGGATCGAGCTGGCGCAGGGACCCCGCCGCCGCGTTTCTCGGATTGACGAAGGTCTTTTGCCCCTCCTCTGCCTGACGGCGGTTGAGCGCCTCGAAGTCGTCGCGATGCATGATCACCTCGCCGCGCACCTCCAGCACGTCGGGGAAGTCGCCCTCCAGACGAAGCGGGATCGTGCGGATCGTGCGCGCGTTCGCGGTCACGTCCTCCCCTGCACTGCCGTCGCCGCGAGTGGCGGCCTGTACGAGAACGCCCTTTTCATAACGAAGATTCGTTGCCAGACCGTCAAACTTGAGCTCGCAGTCGTACGCCACGGCAGGATCCTCATCCGCGAGCCCGAGTTCGCTGCGCACGCGGCGATCGAATGCCGCCGCACCCTCGCTCGAAAAGTCGGTCTCGGTGTGAATGGAGAGCATCGGCACGGCGTGCACGACCTTTGCAAGGTCGCTTCGAACGGCACCGCCCACGCGGGTCGTGGGCGAGGCAGGGCTCTTCCATTCAGGAAATCTGGCCTCAAGAGCCTTGAGCTCATTGAACGTGCGGTCGTATTCGGCGTCGGGAACGCTCGGATTGTCAAGCACGAAGTACTCGTAGTCCCAGGTCTCTACGCGCTTCTCGAGCTCGCGCATGCGGGCGGGGGCCCTGGAGAGCTCGATCGCCGCAGCCTTTGCGGCACCGTCGAAGTCGTCGTTCGCGAGGGTTTCAGTCTTTGTCGGTTCGGTCATGTCTTGCATTCCGAAGAAGCGAAGAAGAAAAGCCCGCCGCCGGGCGGCTTGCGTCCGAATGCGGCGGGCAGTGAATGATGCTTGATGCGGATCCTGCGTCAGGCGCTTCTCGAGAAGAGGAGCCTTGCGCGCTCGGAGCCGGGACGCACGCCGCTGGCGGCCATCTGCGCGTCCTGATGCTCGATCTCGTCCTGAAGGATCAGGCCGCCTGCAGCCTCGATGCGGTTGCCCGCGCCGTCGACCCAGACGCCGCCGAGATGGCAGGCGATGTGGTTTGCAAGCTGGAAGAAGCGCTTGAGGTCGCCGCGCGGCACGTTGGCAAGGGGGACGTCAAAGGAAAGGCGCAGTTGGGAGGAGTCGGCACCCGCCAGCGAGAGCGTCATCAGAGGCTCTCTGGAACCTTCGTCGATTCGAAGCTCCCAGCGGCCGCTCGCGCTGACGAAGCCCGCGCCCTCGGCAACCTTCGTCACCTCCTCGAGCGTCAGGCCCTCCTCACGCGGAGCGGGGACGATCGAAACCTCAATCAGCTTGTCGTAGTAGTGGATGAAGCGGGAGATCTGAACAGCCGTCGAGACCGCCGTCTTGATGTCGCAGGATGTGCGCACGTCAACGTCGTTCTGGGCGGCAGTCTGCTCGAGCACCTGCAGGAAGCTCGAGGCGGAAACGTCGTCAAGCACGGCGGCACGATTGGCGATCAGGATCGTCGCGACGATGT
Organism: Sutterella wadsworthensis 2_1_59BFAA; assembly: GCF_000297775.1. Taxonomy (GTDB): domain Bacteria; phylum Pseudomonadota; class Gammaproteobacteria; order Burkholderiales; family Burkholderiaceae_F; genus Sutterella; species Sutterella wadsworthensis_A. Next base: position 211,331 of record NZ_JH815517.1, on the reverse strand, counting down.
GAACGGCCTCCGCAGGCAGGCATTCGGACGGATAGTAGAGGCCGTCCTCAACGGACTTCGCCCAAAGCGACACGGGCAGCGGCAGCGAAAGCTGTCGGATCTGCGTGACAAGGGAGTCCATGGAGCCGAGCGGGAAGGTCTTGCCCTCATAGGGCGTCACGTCAAGCACCCACTGGATGCCGTGGTCGACGGGCGGCTTTTCGATGCCGGCAATGCGGCCTGCCTTTCGTCCGCCGCGGGCGGCCTCGCGCTCAAGGCGCGCCTTCTGCTCCTCGGCGAAACGCTCGTAGACGGGCGGCTTTTCAGACGGAAGGTCGTCCCCGGAGGCAGGCTGAACCGCCTCGTGCGGCTCGTCGTCCACCATGTCCTCGAGCTGAGGCTCGACGCGGGGCTCGGGCTTCTCTTCGGCGAGCACGTCCTTGCGAACGTCGCCTCCCGCCTGCAGGCGGGCCTTTCGGCTTGCGCGCATGCGGCGCTCCTCGCGCATCGAGCGCCAGAAGAAGAAGGCAATGACCACCAGGGCGGCCACGATAAGAATGATCTGAGTCTGACTCATTTGAATTATGTCCGGCTTTGTGGGCGCCCGACGCGGGCGCAACTTCTGTTGATTGTACGCACTTTTGACGGATTCGCCACGACGCGCGTGCGGGACGCGGAACCGCAGGCGTCAGTTCGCCATGCGGACCGCGTTCTCGATGTCGACGCTCACGACGCGGCTCACGCCGGGCTCCTTCATCGTCACGCCCACAAGCGCTCCCGCAAACTCCATCGTCACGCGATGATGCGTGATCATGAGGAACTGCGTCTCGCTCGACATGCGGCGGCACAGCCCAGCAAGCCTCGCCTGATTGGCTTCGTCAAGAGGCGCATCCACCTCGTCGAGCAGGCAGAAAGGCGCGGGATTGAGCCTGAAAATCGCAAAGACGAGCGCCGTGGCCGCGAGGGCCTGCTCGCCGCCCGAAAGCTGCTTCACGCCCGCGTTCTTCTTACCCGGCGGCTGAGCCTTCACCTCGACGCCCGCGTTGAGCACATCATCTCCCGACATGACGAGCGAGGCGACGCCGCCTCCGAAGAGCTCGGAGAACGTCTCGGCAAAGTGACCGTTCACCTCCTCGAACGTCTCCCTGAGACGTCCTCTGGTCTCCGCATCGATCTTTCTGATGGCGGCCTCCAGAGTTTCAATGCCCTTTTCAAGGTCCTCCACCTGTCTGGCCGTCGCCTCGAGCGTCCTTCTCACCGCCTCGAGGTGCTCGAGCGCGGCATGATTGACGGGACCCAATCCTGCAATCTCGCTGATGAGCCTCAGCACCTTGGCGCGAAGGCTCTGAGCCTTCTGCGGACGCTCCGCCGCGCGACGCGCAAGATCCGTCCTGTCGGCCTTGAGCTCATCGAGCCTCTCCTCAAACTGAGTCCGAAGGCTTTCCTTCATCTGCTGCTCGACTCTCTTGACGCCGAGCGCCTCCGTCATGGGCATGACGTCCGCCTGCGCGGCCTGCCAGCGGCCCTGAGCCTCGGTGAGCGCAAGTCTGGCCGCGGCCGTCGCGTCGCGACGTGCGGCATGCGCACGCTCCGCCTCTTCAAGCACCTTGAGGGCAGCGGCCGACGCCGCGTCGCCGAGCACCTTCGCGCTCTCCTCAAGGAGCCTGGAGGCCTCGACAAGACGCGCCTCCTCTCGGGCGATGTCGTTTCGAAGAGCCGCCTCGCTCTGTGCATAAAGACGGGCCGACTCCGAAAGCTGCCGCAGCTTCGCGCGTGCCAGCTCCGCCTTGTGCCTCACGGCCGCAAGCGCAGCCGTCTTCGTCTTGAAGCGCATGTCGGCTCGCGCAAGTTCGGACGTGAATCCTGCGGCAGCGCGCACGGCGCGTTCTGACGCCGCCTCCGCCTCGTCTGCCGCTACGCCCGCCTCTTCGGCAAGCGCTCTGGCCTCCTCGCCTTCGGCCTCAAGCTCCTCCCTGCTGCGACGCAGATCGGCAAGACGGGTCTCGTGGGCCGCCACCGCCGCCTCCGCCGCCTTGATCCTGAGCCTCAGGTCGGCCACCCCCGCCTCAGCAGCACGGGCGCCCTGAGCCGAAGTGCGTGCGGTCCGTTCAGCGGCCTCGGCCGCCGCTCCGGCCGCATTCCTGTCGTCATCAAGCTTGCCCAGCCTGTCCTCAAGCTCATGAAGGCGGTCCCTGAGTGCGGAGATCTCCTGCTGGCGAGAGAGCACGGACTGTCCCGGATCGCTCGCCGTCCAGACGACAAGGCTTCGGCTCGTGAGCCGGTCGCCCTTCGGAGTCACCAGCGTGACGCCTTCGGGAAGCCAGGCTCTCAAAGCCAGCCCCTCCGAAAGGCTCTTCACGCAGTAGACGTTCGCCGCAGCGTCCGCAAGAGCCGCCGTCGCGTCGGACGAACGGCACCTGACGTGCGAGGTGATGGGTTCCAGCCTGACGCCGTCGAGCTCGAGTGCAGGGCGGCCCTCCTGCGTCTCACCTCGTTCAACGAACGAGATGGCGGCGGGCGGCCGGCGGCTCTCGTAGCCCTGAGCCATGCCGAGCCGGCTCAAGAAGCGTGCTCCCAGCCTTGATCCGACAACGGCCTCGACGGCCGTCACCCATTCGGGGTCGGCCGAAAGCGCCTCGGACAGGCGCGGAAGACCGTCAAGCCCTTCGGCGGCCTCGAATTCGGCAAGCCGCCCCTTTGCCTGAGCCCCCGCCTCAACGGCCTCAAGGGCGTTGAGCTTCGCGGCCGTTTCCTTTTCCTGAGCAAGAGCCGCAAAATAAGCCTCGTTGGCGGCGTCTCTTCTGCGTCTCGCCTCTGCTGCCGCCTCAGCCGCCTCCTCTTCAAGTGCGCGCGCCTCCTCTGCGGCGGCCTGAGCCTCCTCGAAGTCGAGCTTCATCGCCTCGAGCCCCTCCTTGTCAGGTGCTTCGAGCGTTCCCTCGGAAGCTGCAAGCCTCAGAAGACGCTGTCTGAGATCCTCGGCACGGCGCTCGGCCGCCTCAAGCCGCGCAAGTGCAACACGTGCCTGAGCCTTCGCGTCGGACTCGGCTCTTCGAGCTTCGGCCGCGCGGGCATTGACGTCGTTCAGGGCGTCCTCGGCGGAGAGAACCTCCTCCTGTGCCGCAGCCTCCTCTTCGCCCGAGAGCGCAATCGTCTCCTCAAGCTCGTCAGTCTCGGATGCCTGGGCCTCTCTGGCGGAAACAGTCTCGGCAAGGCGCCTTTCCTTGGCCGCCTTTGCCTCTCGGGCTTCGGCTGCGGCTCTTTCCGCTCCGGCCCTGCGTTCGCGCTGCCGTCTTTCCTCGGCTTCGGCTTTGGTGAGCGCACGTTCGGCCTGCCTCAGTCCTGCAGCGGCCTCAAGCTCCTTCGCCTCAGCCTCGCGTGCCGCGGACTCGAGCGCGGGAAGCGACGCCGCCTCACGGGCGGCGTCGGCCTTTCTGGCCTCGATCTCGGCCTCGCCGCGCGCAATGTCGGCGGCAATCCCGTCGAGCGTTCTTTTCACGTCTTCATACTGGATCCAGTACCAGAGGGATTCGGCGGCGTTGCGCTCGTCCGTGAGCGCACGCCACTTCCCTGCGAGCTGCGCCTCGCCCTCAAGCCTTGCGGCCTCCTCTTCCTTGACGGCCTGCATGTCGCGCACGCGCTCGAGGTTGCCCCTCGTCTGACTGAGAAGCGACTCCGTCTCCCTGCGTCGCTCGCGGTAGAGCGAGACGCCCGCGGCCTCCTCTAGATAGACGCGCATCTCCTCGGGCTTGGCGCGGATGAAGTTCGAGATCATCCCCTGGGAGATGATGGCGTAGCTGCGAGGCCCGAGCCCCGTGCCGAGGAAGATCTCCTGCACGTCTCGGCGGCGCACCTGCTGATGATTGATGTAGTAGGCGGACTGACCTTCGGCCGTCACGACTCGCTTGACGCTGATTTCGCCGAATTCCGACCACGCCCCCTTGAGGCGTCCGTCGTCGTTCGTGAGGATGAGCTCCACACTCGCGCGCCCGAGGGCGTGGCGCGTGGTCGAGCCCGCGAAGATCAGCTCGCGCATCGAGGACGAGCCACGCAGTTCAGAGACGCGCGCCTCGCCGAGCACCCAGCGAACGGCGTCGATGATGTTCGACTTGCCGCAGCCGTTGGGTCCGACGATCCCGACGACGGGATGCTCGAGCTCGATGAGCGCCGGATCGGCAAAGCTCTTGAAGCCTGCGAGCTTGATCTGACGTAAGCGCAAGAAGGTCTCCTGAAAAGGTGCGGCCGGTTGATGGAAGGCCCGTTGCGCCGCAGACCGGCGGCGGAAACAGGCGTGTCTGCCTATTCTAAATGAGGGCAGCCCGCGGGACATCCCCCCGCACGGACGGCCGCCCCCGCCGACCTTATAATGTCGGGCATCGCCGCAGACGCGCCGCATCCGATCCTTCGGACCTGCGCATCGCCTGCGCGCCCTCCGTTTTCCGCGTTCCCGCGGGCGCCGCATTCGCCGCGTCCGCCCCTTTACTGGATACCGCCATGTACGAAATTGCTCCGCTGCTTGATGACCCCATTCACAATCTGAAGACCATCCGCGACGTCTTCCGCTGGGCGATCACGGAAATGGAAAACGCCGAGATCTCCTACGGCCACGGCTCTCCCGACAGTTGGGAGGAAGCCTCCTTCCTCATCTGCCGCGGCCTCAAGCTTCCATTCGACCACTTCGACATGTTCCTCGACGCCGCGCTCACGCACAACGAGCTCTCCCGACTCGTGCACCTCATCGACCGCCGCGTCCACGAAAAGGTTCCGACCGCCTACCTGCTGCGCGAGGCCTGGCTCACCGAGCACCGCTTCTACATCGACGAGCGTGCGCTGATTCCGCGCTCCTACATTGCCGAGCTTCTTGAAGAGGACCTCGCCCCCTGGGTCGAGGATCCGTATGAAGTGGGCAGCGTGCTCGATCTCTGCACGGGTTCGGGCTGCCTCGCGATTCTCGCCCAGGGCACCTTCCCGAACGCCGAAGTGACGGGCTCCGACCTCTCGCCCGACGCGCTCGAGGTCGCCAAAATCAACCGCCGCGACTACGGCATGGAGGAGACGCTCGAGCTCGTTCAGGGCGACCTCTTTGAAAACCTGCAGGGCCGCACGTTCGACATCATCATCTCCAACCCGCCCTACGTCACGCAGGCGAGCATGGACACGCTGCCCTCCGAATACCGTCACGAGCCCGCCATGGCGCTCGGCGCAGGCGACGACGGCATGGACGTCGTGCGCCGCATGCTTCCCGAAGCTGCCGCACATCTCAATGACGGCGGCATGATCATCGTCGAAGTGGGCGACGGCGCCGAAGCAGTCGAGGCGACCTTCCCCGGCCTCGAGATCATCTGGCTCGCCACCTCGGGCGGCGACGACCAGGTCTTCCTCGTCACGAAGGAAGCGCTCCTCAACTACTTCGAACAGTAATCCAGCGTCATGCTCCGACTTCTCAACCTTGCGCTCTCCCGCGGCACCCGCGTCCTCTACCGTCATGCGACGCTCACTGCGGCGCCCGGCGAGCGCATCGGCCTCGTCGGCCCCAACGGCTGCGGCAAGTCCACGCTCTTTGCAGCCGTGCTCGGCGACCTCTCTCCCGAAGACGGCGACATCGAGACGCCGCCCCGCGACAGGATCGCCCACGTGGCGCAGTCCTTCGTCGCCGACAACGTCCCCGCCGTCGACTTCGTTCTCGGGGGGCACGCTCCCCTGATCGCCGCCCGCGCGACACTCGCCGAAGCCGAAAAGGCAGGCGACGACATGCGTCTTGCTCAGGCCCACGCCAATCTTGCCGAGCTCAACGAAGGCGCGATCGTCGCACAGGCCCGTACCATCCTTGCGGGTCTCGGCTTCAGCCAGACCGACGTCGACCGCCCCGTCTACGACTTCTCGGGCGGTTGGCGAAACCGCATCGCGCTCGCACGCGCCCTGATGTGCCCCGCCGACCTGCTTCTCCTTGACGAGCCGACGAACCATCTCGACATCGACTCGCTCATCTGGCTCGAGAACTGGCTGCGCCGCGTCGAGGCGACCGTCGTCATCATCTCGCATGACCGCGAGTTTCTGGACCGCGCCGTCACGACGATCTGGTCCGTCGAGGACGACACCGTCTGCCGCTACGCAGGCAACTACTCCGCCTTCGAGTCCCAGCGCATCGAAAAGCTCAGGCTGCAGGATGCGGCCGCCAAGGCCTACGAGCGCGAGGCGTCCCATCTCTCGAGCTTCATCGAGCGCTTCCGCGCCAAGGCGACGAAGGCCCGTCAGGCCCAGTCCCGCATCAAGATGCTCGAAAAGCTCAAGGCCGTCGAGCCTGTGCGCGCCAAGCGCGAGTGGCGCTTCGAATTTCCGAAGCCCGTGCGCCTGCCCGAGCATCTCGTCGACACGGAGAACCTGCGCCTCGGCTATGACGAGCGCGTCGTGATCGACCGCGTCACGCTCTCGATCCGCTCGGGCGAGCGCATCGGCATCCTCGGCGTCAACGGCGCAGGCAAGTCCACGCTCGTCAAGGGCATCGTCGGAGACCTTGCTCCGATGGCGGGCGAACTTCGTCGCGGCCAGGGTCTCGAGATCGGCTATTTCGCTCAGCATCAGCTCGATCAGCTGCGTCCCGACGAAAGTCCGCTCGAGCACATGCGCCGCATGGCGCCCGACGTGCGCGAGCAGGACCTTCGCGACTACCTCGGCATCTACCGCTTCTCGGGCGACTTTGCGTCCGCCCCCGTCGGCCCGATGTCGGGCGGCGAGAAGGCCCGCCTTGCGCTCGCACTCCTCGCCTGGCGCAAGCCCAACCTTCTGGTGCTCGACGAACCGACGAACCACCTCGACATGGAGACGCGCGAGGCCCTGACCATGGCGCTCTCCACCTATGAGGGCGCAGTGCTGATCGTCTCGCATGACCGCCATCTTCTGCGTGCCACGACCGAGCGCCTCATCCTCGTGCACGACGGGGCCGTCCAGCCCTATGACGGCGACCTTGACGACTACGCCCAGCTCGTGCTTGAACACCGCCGCACCACGGTCGCAGCCGAAAAGGCGGCGAATCAGGCCGAAAGGCTTGAGTCCAGCGAGCGCGAGCCCTCCCAGAACCGCAAGGAGGCCCGCCGTGCCGAGGCTCAGGAGCGCCAGCGCATCGCCGCCCTGCGCAAGCCCCTGCAGAAGGAGCTTGCCAAGGTCGAAAAGGAACTCGCGCAGAAGAACGAGGAGCTCAGGAAGCTCTCCGATCGCCTTGCCGACGGCGACTTCTACACCTCGACTGATCCCGACGAAGTGGCCCGCGTGCTTCGCGAACACGGCGAGCTCAAGCCCGTCGTCGAGGAGCTCGAAATGCGCTGGCTCGAACTCTCCGAGGAAATCGAGGCCGTCTGCTGACGTCCTCCGAGCCGCACCTTTTCTGCAAGGCCGTCCCGCAAATGGGCGGCCTTTCTTCATTCGGCCCCGACCGACCGATGCGAAAGGCATGCGCATCGGCTCCCTCACGCGTCCCGCGCCCTCTTTTGCTGATATGATTCACGCAAATCGGAAAGCCCCGGCGGCCCTCAGGGGCCGTCACGACCAAGGGGCCTTCCTCCCGACAACGCCCTTTCCGCCCGTACGGAGTCCCACATGCGCAGATACAACATTGCAGCGACGCCCGGCACGCTGCACGCCTTCAAGTCCAAACGCGTCGTCGTCGACCTCAACAAGGCCGACCTCACGAGCGTCTCGGCCGTCGTGATGACGGCCGACGAGGCGCTCTCGGGCCAGCTCGAACGCGTCGAGGCGACGGCGTTCGGCATTCCCGTCATTCTGCTCAACAACGGCGCCAAGCTCCCGACCGAGCTCTTCGGCAAGGTCGTCTCCGTCATCAACTCCCAGCCCGACAACGTCGGCCTCTACGGTCGCCTGATCGACGCCGCCGCCCAGAAGTACGAGGATCAGATTCTTCCGCCCTTCTTCGGCAAGATGGAGTCCTACGTCCGCAACGGCAACGTGCACTTCGACTGTCCGGGTCACCAGGGCGGCGCCCTCTTCCGCCGTCATCCGGCAGGCCGTCAGTTCGCCGACTTCTTCGGCGAAAACGTCTTCCGCTCCGACCTCTGCAACGCAGACGTCGCGATGGGCGACCTTCTCATCCACGAAGGCGTGCCCCGCGCCGCCCAGATGGCGGCCGCCAAGATCTACAACGCCGACAAGACGTACTTCGTCCTCAACGGCACCTCCGCCTCCAACAAGGTCGTGCTCAACGCGCTGCTCACGCCGGGCGATCTGGTGCTCTTCGACCGCAACAACCACAAGTCGAACCATCACGGCGCGCTCATTCAGGCGGGCGCGACGCCCGTCTACCTCGAGACCGCCCGCAACAGCTATGGGTTCATCGGCGGCATCGACGACCACTGCTTCGACGAGAAGTACCTGCGCGAGCTCATCCGCGAGGTTGCGCCCGAGCGCGCCGATGAAAAGCGCCCGTTCCGCCTCGCAGTCATCCAGCTCGGCACCTACGACGGCACGATCTACAACGCCCGTCAGGTTGTCGACCGCATCGGCCGCCTGTGCGACTACATCCTCTTCGACTCCGCCTGGGTCGGCTACGAACAGTTCATCCCGATGATGAAGGACTGCTCGCCGCTCCTGCTCGACCTCGGTCCCGAGGATCCCGGCATCTTCGTGACGCAGTCCGTCCACAAGCAACAGGCCGGCTTCTCGCAGACCTCCCAGATCCACAAGAAGGACCTTCACATCAAGGGCCAGAAGCGCTACTGCACCCACAAGCGCCTCAACAACGCCTTCATGATGCACGCGTCCACCTCGCCCTTCTATCCGCTCTTCGCCGCGCTCGACGTCAACGCGAAGATGCACGAGGGCGAATCCGGCCGCCGCCTCTGGGCCGACTGCGTGCGCGTCGCGATCGATGCGCGCAAGGAAATGCTCGCCTGCTGCCACTACATCAAGCCCTTCATTCCGCCCACGGTCGACGGCAAGGCCTGGGACAGCTACCCGACGGAGCAGATCGCGACCGACATCCGGTTCTTCGCCTTCAATCCCAAGGACAAGTGGCACCACTTCGAAGGCTATGCACCGCAGCAGTACTTCGTCGACCCGTGCAAATTCCTGCTCACCACGCCGGGCATCAACGCCACGACGGGTGAGTACTCCGACTTCGGCATTCCCGCCTCCATTCTCGCGAGCTTCCTTCGCGAGAACGGCGTCGTCCCCGAAAAGAGCGACCTCAACTCGATCCTCTTCCTGATGACGCCCGCCGAGGACCATGCCAAGATGGCGCACCTCATCACGCAGATCGCCCGCTTCGAGAGCTTCGTCGACGATGACGCGCCGCTCTCCGAAGTGCTCCCCGAGCTCTACAACGCCCACAAGGAGCGCTACAAGGGCTACACGATCCGCGAGCTCTGCCAGGAGATGCATGACTTCTACAAGTCCGTCAACGTCAAGGACCTCCAGAAGGCGATGTTCCGCAAGGAGTACTTTCCCTGGCGTGTGCTCAACGCTCAGGAGGCCAACTACGAGTTCATCCGCGACAACGTCGAGCTCGTGCGCCTGAGCGAGGCCGAGGGTCGAGTGGGCGTCGAAGGCGCGCTTCCCTACCCGCCGGGCGTCCTCTGCCTGGTGCCGGGCGAAGTCTGGGGCGGCGCCGTGCTGCAGTACTTCCTCGCCCTTGAGCAGGGCATCAACCTCTTCCCGGGCTTTGCACCCGAGCTGCAGGGCGTCTACATCGAGGAGGACGAGGACGGCCGTCAGGTCGCCTGGGCCAACGTGCTCACGCACGAGCGCGAGACCGAACTCCTCGGCAAAGCCCTCTGACCTCGATTCCGTCGGGAAACGGCCCGGAAGCCGCAAGGCCTCCGGGCCGTTTTTGTCTCCGGTCCCGCAGGCTAAGCACATTCTCCTAGAGACGATTACCTATCAGGCGTTTTCAGTGAAGAAAACTTGAGGTATTACCTTTCACGGATGCACGGCATCCCGCAAAATGAATCCATCGGACGGCCGCATACGCATTCGATTTCCCATACCAACAGGCCGCCCCCAAGGAGTTCATCATGCAAAAGCGCACCTTCATCAAGTCTCTCGCCGCCGTCACGGCGCTCAGCGCCATAGTTCTTCTCACGGGCTGCGACGAGGAAAAGGCGGTGGCTGAAAAGCCCTTCCGCGTGGGCGTGACCGCTGGTCCGCACGCCGCCATCGTCACCGAAGCCGCAAAGGTCGCGGCGAAGAACGGCCTCAAGGTCGAGGTGGTCGAGTTCACCGACTACGTGACGCCCGACACGGCCCTCAACGACGGCGCGCTTGACGCCGCGGTCTACCAGCACGAGCCCTTCCTTCTCAACTTCAACAAGCAGAAGGGCACGAAGCTCGCCAACGTGGGCAACGCCGTGGTGCAGCCGATGGGCTTCTACTCCAACAAGGTGAAGTCCATTGCCGACATTCCCGAAGGGGCGGTCATCTCCGTACCGAACGATCCGACGAACTGCGGACGCGGTCTTCTCCTCCTGCAGGCCGCGGGCCTCATCAAGCTTCCCGAAGGCATGGGCAGCGAGGCCTCTCTCGCCGACATCGTCGAGAACAAGCGCAACCTGAAGATCAGGGAGCTCGAGGCCGCCCAGCTGCCCCGTAGCCTCGATGATGCGCTCGTCGCCGTCATTCCGATGAACTACGTCATCAGCGCGGGCCTCTCCCCGCAGAAGCAGGGCTTCTACTTCGAGTCCCTCGAGGCGCCGTTCGCGCTCATCATCATCGCCGCGCATCAGGACCGCAGGAACGACAAGAGCGTTCAGGACTTCGTCAAGTACTACCGCTCGCCCGAAGTCAAGGCCTTCGTCGAAAAGACCTTCAACGGCACGATCAAGCCGAGCTGGTAATCACCGCCTTCTGCGCATGACCTCCCTCAGGGCCCGCACGGACTGCCTTCCGTCGGGCCCTAGGCGTTTTCCATGACCTCCTCTGTTGAACGGGCATGTGAACTGCTACCATAACGGCGCGCGCCCGCCACTCGCAGTAGCGGATGGACGGGACGCCGTCAGGATGGCGCCATGAATTTCACCTCACTTCTCCAAGGACGGCAGGCCTGACGCGGCCGGCCTGCGTCCTCCCGGGGCTTTCGCCCTCCGGACTCCCGTCGGCACGATCATTCCAACAACACATCCAACCGACAAGGGAGACCGAAAAAAATGCTCGGCATCCTCATTACCGTCGCAGTCATCGCCGTCGTGGCGTACTGCGTGCTCAAGAACTACTACCCGCCCATCGTCCTTCTTCTCGCAGGCCTGCTCATGCTCGTGTGCGCCTGGCTCATGGGCGTCGATCCCGTCGACGCGAAGAAGAGCACGAACTTCGTGGGCTTCGACTTCGTCCAGGCCTTCACGAACCAGATGAAGGGCCGCCTTCCCGGCCTCGGCCTCAACATCATGCTCATTGCGGGCTTCTCCTTCTACATGGACCGCATCGGCGCCTCCAAGGCGCTCGTGAAGCTCTGCGTCAAGCCGCTTTCCGCCGTCCGCTCCCCGTACGTGCTGCTCGCCATCACCTACGTGGTGGGCCAGTTCATGGCGCTCTTCATCAACTCCGCCGTGGGCCTCGGTCTTCTTCTGATGGCCAGCGTCTATCCGCTCCTCGTCGCGCTCGGCGTCTCCCGCGCCTCGGCCGCCGCCGTGATCGGCTCGACCTGCTGCCTTGACCTCGGTCCCTCGTCCTCGAACGCCATGCGTGCCGCCGACCTGATGTCGACCGACGTCGTCACCTACTTCGTCCAGAGCCAGATTCCCGTTGCCGTCTGCGTGATCGCCACGCTCGCCATCGGCCACTTCTTTGTCCAGCGCTGGTTCGACCAGCGCGACGCTGCCCGCGGCGTCGCCGACGGCGCTCCCGTCAAGGCCGACCAGAAGGACCTCGAGAAGGCCTTCGAAGGCGCGGGCCCCGTGCACTACGCGCTTCTGCCGATGCTCCCGCTCGTTCTCCTCATCGTCTTCTCGCCGATGGTCTACGACGGCATCAAGCTTTCCCTGCAGACCGGCATTCTGGTCTCCATCCTGATCGCCTTCTTCGTCGACCTGATCACGCACTTCGACTTCAAGGAATGCTGCAAGCGCACGAGCGCCGTCTTTGAAGGCATGGGCAAGGTCTTCACCTCCACCGTGGCCCTCATCTGCTGCGCCGAACTCTTCGCGCTCGGCATGAACAAGATGGGCGGCATCACCACGATGATTCAGGCCGCAGCTGCCATGGAAAGCGCCGGCGTCTGGGGGATGCTCTTCATCATGCTCGGCATCATGGTCGTCGCCACGATCGTGACGGGCTCTGGCAACGCCGCCTTCTTCGCCTTCTCGCCGTTGCTTCCCGAAGCCGCCGCCAGCGTGGGCATCAACACCGCCGTGCTCGTCGTGCCCGTCCAGCTCTCCGCCGGCATCGCCCGCACGATGTGCCCGATCGCAGGCGTGATCATCGCCGTCGCCGGCATTGCGGGCCTCACGCCCTTCGAAATCATCAGGCGCACGATTCCGGTCATGCTTCTCGCGCTGATCGTCAACGTCGCCGCCTCCGCCGTCTTCCTCTAACCACGGAATACGGCCTTCACCCAAGGAGAAACTGAAATGGCTATTCTCATCAAGAACGCACGCGTCTTCGCGCCCAAGGACCTCGGCGTGGTCGACGTGCTCATGGCCAATGAACGCATCCTCGCCGTCGGCAAGGACCTCGCCCCCAACCTCCCCGACCTGCAGACGGTCGAAGCCGGCGGCATGATCATGACCCCGGGCTTCTTCGACCAGCACATCCACGTCACGGGCGGCGGCGGTGAAGGCGGTCCCGCCACGCGCACGCCCGAGCTCGTGCTCTCCGAACTCGTCGCCTGCGGCACGACCGACGTCGTCGGCGTCTCCGGCACCGACTACACGACGCGCTCCATCCCAAACCTTCTCGCCAAGGTCCGCGCCCTTCAGGCCGAAGGCGTCTCCGCCTGGATGTACACGTCCAACTACCGCTGCCCGCCGACGCTTCTCACCGATTCCATCGGCAACGACCTCTTCTTCATTCCCGAGGTCCTCGGCGTGAAGATCGCCCTCGGCGACCACCGCTCGAGCTTCCCCGACGTCCAGACGGTCCTCTCCATGCTCGCCGACATCCGCGTCGGCGCCATGCTCGCAGGCAAGATCGGCTTCCTCCACATCCACAACGGCAACATTCCCGGCGCCTTCGCGATGTATGAGGAAATCGTCTCGCGCGGCTTCCCGGTCAAGCACATCCGCCCGACCCACTGCGGCCGCATCCGCCACGTCTTCGACTCCGCCGTCCAGTTCGCCCTCAAGGGCGGCTGGATCGACATCACGACGGGCGCCTCCTGCTGCTTCGACCATCCTGCCCAAGCCGTCGTCGAGGCGATCGCCGCGGGCGTCGACCCGACGCACATCACGCTCTCGACCGACGGTCACGGTTCCGTGCCCCGCTTCAACGACAAGGGCGAAATGGTCGGCCTCGGCGTGGGCGGCGTGGACGGAAACCTCAAGGAAACCATCCGTCTCATCCGCGATCACAACATGCCGATCGAACAGGCCCTCACGTTCACGACCTCGAACGTCGCCGGCGCCCTCGGCATCAAGGGCCACGGCGTCATCGAGACGGGCGCCTGCGCCAACGCCTGCCTCTTCACCGAGGACTTCGAGCTCAAGGGCGTCTTCGCCCGCGGCCGCGAAATGATGCGCGACGGTGAAATCCTCGTGAAGGGCACGTTCGAGTACTAACGCCGAAACAGGCCGAAAGGCCCGCGTCCGCACGTTTTCAGGAGCCGGTCCTCCCTCAGGGAGGACGGCTCCTTTTTTTCGACAACTCTTCAACAATCAGGGGCTTTGCCTGACCCATTGAGGAGATTTACAATTCCCTTTGGTGCGTCCGCCCGTGCGGCCGCATGTTGAAAAGAAAAAAGAGGACCACATGGACATTGAACTCGAATGGCTGCAGGCCACCTTGAACGATGCCTCCGAAGCGCTTCAGGACGCGCTCCAGAAGGTTGAAAACGGCGATCAGGAAGACGCGCTCGAAGTGCTCAACCACGACCTCGTGCACGTGTACGCGAAGCTCAACTACGCCGTCAACACGGCCCGCCTCGGCCCCGCGGCTCTCGACGCCATGAGCGAGGACGAACTGATCGGCTGGCCCGCCCGCATGCCCTTCCTCACCTTCGACGAGATCGACACCCTCGGCGAGGACGAAGAGGATGAAGAAGCGGTCGAGGAAGAGGACGTCAAATAAGGTCCTGACTCCCGAACGGACAGACTTCAAAAAGGAAAAGGCGCGGATCTGCTGTCCGTGCCTTTTCCTTTTTCAATGTTCCTGATTTCGACCCTCAGTCGTCTCCGCGTCCGGGACGCAGGTCGGAGAGGCGCCAGCCGCAAGCGAACATGACGGCGAAGTAGGCGACGGCTGCGACCGCCACCATGGCGAGCACGCCGCCCGCGCGCATGAGCCACGGCATCGTGGTCCAGGAGACGAAGGTCTGCCCGTACCAGAGACCCGCACCCATGAGGAGAGTGGCGAGCGCGATGCGAAGCACCGCCTTCGCCCACCCGGGAAGCGGCGTGTAGATGCCGCGGCGCATCAGGATGATCAGAAGCGTACCCGCATTGAAGACGCTGCCGACGCCGACCGAAAGGGCAAGCCCCGCATGCGAGAAGAGCGGCACGGAGACCAGGTTGACGAGCTGCACGACCACAAGGCTCCAGAAGGCGGTCTTGACGGGCGTACGGATGTCCTTGCGGGCGTAGAAGGCGGGAGCAACGATCTTGAGCGCAATGAGCCCGATGAGGCCGACCGAATACCCCACGACAGCGAGTGCGGTCTGGCTCACGTCGTCGGGCGTGAAGCTTCTGCCTTGGAAGAGGAAGGAAACGAGTGCCTCGCTCGTGAGCCAGAGGCCGACGGCCGCGGGCACGGCGACGAGGACGACGAGCCTCAGTCCCCTGTCGAGGAGCGAGTTGTAGCGCGACGTGTCGCCCTTCGCATAGGCGCTCGAGAGACCAGGGAGGAGCACGGTGCCGAGCGCAACGCCCAGAAGCGCCGTCGGGAACTCCATCAGGCGGTCGGCGTAGTTGAGCCAGGTGACCGCGCCCTTGCCGAGATGGGAGGCGATGTTCGTGTTGATGAGAATCGAAAGCTGTGCGACGCCCACGCCGAAAAGCGCGGGCACCATGAGCTTGAGGACGCGCCTGACGTCACCGTCGGCCAGACTGTCCCGAAGCCCGCGGGGACGCACCCGGATCCCGAGCCTGCAAAGCGCCAGATACTGGGTGCCGAGCTGCAGTACGCCGCCCAGGATCACCGCCACGGCAAGCGCCCAGATGGGCTCGGCCATGCGAGGCGCGAGAAGCACCGTGCAGCCGATGAAGGAGAGGTTGAGGAGAACGGGCGTCACCGCCGGCACCGCAAAGCGCTTCCAGGTGTTGAGGACGGAAGCGGCAAGCGCCGTGAGCGCCATGAAGGCGATGTAGGGGAACATGAAGCGGGTGAGCGCGCTCGCGAGGTCGAAGGCCTCGGGGGCCGACGCAAGACCGCTCGCGATCGCCCAAACGAGCAGCGGCGCCGCCACGACGCCGAGGATGCTCGCGGCGAAGACCGAAAGCGCGAGCACGGTGAAGACGTGGTCGATGAAGGTGCCCGCCTCGCCCTCGCTTCTCTCCTTCACGTCGGCGAGCATCGGAACGAAGGCCTGCTGGAAGGCTCCCTCCGCAAAGAGGCGGCGCAGCATGTTCGGAAGCCTGAAGGCAACGTAGAACGCGTCGGTCTCGGCCGAGGCGCCGAAGAAGCGCGCGATGAGCATGTCGCGGATCACGCCCGTGACGCGGCTCACCAGAGTCAGGCCTGAAACAGTAAGAGCAGACTTCAAGAGCGACATGTGTCATCCCGTCGGAAATTGGAAAATCGCAAAAAATTCTACTAGAAAACGCGCCCTCGGCTTGGAAATTTGATATAGTTGAGGGCTTTTCGGAGTCACGCAATTCAAAGCCTCCGTTCTGACAGGCCGACTGATGCCCCAACCTCAGACGGACGAAGGACGGAAGTGTTGCGCAAGGCTCTGGAAATTCACGAAATCTTTGGTGTCTCGCGCAACCGCGATGCACTTTCCCCGCCTCAAGCGGAGGTTATGCAGCGGCGTCCGGACAGCGCATGATGCGCACCACGGGAACACCGGGATCAGGCATCCCATCGGGATGCTCTGGACGCCAACTGTTTAATTTACAGGCAAGGAATTTAAAAAAATGGCCAATACCAAGCAAGCTCGCAAGCGCGCCCGCCAGATGGTTGTGCGCAACATGCACCTCTCGGCTCAGCGCAGCCAGTTCCGCACCGCCATCAAGGCCGTGCGCAAGCTCATCGTCGCCGGCGACAAGGCCGCCGCTCAGGAAGCCTTCAAGAAGGCTGAATCCGTGATCGACTCCATGGCTCGCAAGGGCGTTCTCCACACGAACGCCGCTGCTCGCCACAAGAGCCGTCTCTCCGCTTCCATCAAGGCCATGGCCTAATCGGAACGTCGGATCCTGACAAAAAAACGCACCTCCTCGCGGGGGTGCGTTTTTTTTCGTCCCTCTCCCGGCGGCTACTCAGGCGGCGCCCGCGGGAAGCACGTAGAAGAGAACCGAGAAGAACTGGAGCGCAGTACCGCCCAGCACGAAGAGATGCCAGATGGCGTGGTTGTACGGGATCCGCTCCCAGAGATAGAAAATGACGCCGAGCGAGTAAACGACGCCGCCTGCTGCCAGAAGCCAGATGCCCGCAGAGGGTAGGGCCGCCATGAGCGGCTCGAAAACCAACACGACGCACCAGCCGAGAAGCAGATAAAGCAGGCAGTTGAGCCACTCGGCCCTCTTCATGAGTACGGGCTGCAGGATGATGCCTGCGAGCGCGATCGACCAGACCGCAATGCAGAGCATCGTGCCCGTCGTCCCCTTGAGCGTGACGAGACAGAACGGAGTGTACGAACCCGCGATCATGACATAGATCGCCGAATGGTCAAGCACCTGCAGAATGCGCTTGACGCGGAGGTTCGGGATGGCATGGTAGAGCGTCGAAGCCGTGTAGAGAAAGATCATCGACGCGCCGAACACTGCGGCGGCCGTGATCGTGGCGGCGCCCGCCGTGACGGGCATCATGCTGAGCATCACGACGAGCCCCGCAATGCTCAGCAGCGCAGCGACGCCGTGCGTCACCGAATTGGCGATCTCCTCGCCTGTCGAATAGCAGCCGACTGCGGCCGCAGGACTGTTGAAAGACATGCCTGCAAATCCTCCTTCAAATCATACATTTTGTATTCATGCGAAATTAAAGGTGGAAACGAAATGTCAGGGTTGTAACCGTGCGCTATTTCACTTCGTACCGAGGAGGCTCCGAACAAAGACAGGAAAGCAAAAGAGCCGCTTGCTGAACGTGTCCGCAGGCGGACCTTTTGCATGATCATTGATCACGAAAAGACTCGGTTCAAGCTTCAGCCCAGACGCACGGGCTCCATCTCGAGCTTCACGCCGAAGAGCTCGAAGACGCGCTTCTGAATCCTTTCAGCGAGCGCCATGACGTCCTCGCCCGTGGCGCCGCCTCGGTTGACGATAATGAGCGCATGGTGCTCGTAGACGCCAGCAGGACCTTCGGCCAAGCCCTTGAAGCCTGCGGCCTCGATGAGCCAGGCGGCGGCGAGCTTCATGCGACCGCCTCCGAGCCTGTAGTAGACGAGGCTCGGATGCTTGGTGAGGAGCTCGTGCCAGTGAACCTTCGTGACGATCGGGTTCGTGAAGAAGGAGCCTGCGTTCCCGATCACTGCGGGATCGGGCAGCTTGCGGGCGCGCACGGCCCGCACGATCTCACTCATGACGGGCGCGGTCACGGTTTCGGCCGTGAGGCCCCGGGCCTCAATCTCGGCCTCGAGGTCCTTGTAGCCCAGCACGGGCGTCCAGACGGCGGGAAGACGCAGCGTTACGGAGAGCACCACGAAGTTGCGGCCCGCCTCGGTCTTCATGATGCTATGGCGGTAGCTGAAGTCGCACTCCTCGACGGTGAGGACGCGCACGACCTTTTCGGCGCGGTCGTAGACCGTGACGGAGGAAAGGCGCTCAGCGAGCTCGACGCCGTAGGCGCCGATGTTCTGCACGACGGCTCCGCCCACCGTGCCCGGAATGGCGGAGAGGTTCTCAAGGCCGCCGATGCCCGCCTTGAGGGTGCGTGCCACGATGTCGTCGAAGACCTCGCCCGCGCCGCACTTGACGAGCACGTCGCCGTTGGGAGCGGCGGACATCTCCACGCCCTTGATCGTGATGCGGATCGTCATGCCCGGCACGCGGCTCATCGCGATCGTATTGGCGCCCGCGCCGAGAAAGTGCACGGGCAGACCGTTGGCGTTCGCTTCAGCAAGATGAGCCTCAAGCTCGTCGAGAGAGCCTGCCTCGGCATAGTGGTCCGCTTCGGAACGCGTCCCGAAGGTGGTGAGGCCGTCGAGCGGCCTGTGGGCTTGGATGCTTGAAATCATGGCGTTTTGACGGCTGTCGCGAGCCGCCCCTTGTTGTTAGTTCTGACTTGATTATAGGCAGGGTCTGCTCCACGCCCACGCAAGATGCACCCGCGCCCGTGGTTTGTCCCATCCCGCCTTGACAGGCGGGGCGGGATGCGGTAGAAACGTCGGATCCCGCAACGGCCGCTCCGCGGCCCACACTTTTGGAGACTCAAATGCCCTCTTTTGACGTTGAAGTCAAGGCCGACGCCGTCGAGCTTCGCAACGCAGTCGATCAGGCCCAGAAGGAAATCGGCACCCGCTACGACTTCCGCGGCACCAAGGCTTCTGTCGAGCAGAAGGACCTCGAACTCTACCTCGTCGCCGAAAGCGACTTCCAGCTCCGTCAGGTCCGCGACGTGCTCATCGGCAAGCTTGCCAAGCGCGGCATCGACGTGCGCTTCCTTGATGAGACGAAGGCCCCCGAAAAGATCGGCGGCGACTGCCTCAAGCAGACCATTGTCGTGAAGGAAGGCGTCACGAAGGAACTCGGCAAGACCATTCAGGGCATCATCAAGAACGCCAAGGCCCTCAAGCTCACGGCCGCCATCCAGGGCGACATCGTGCGCGTCTCGGGCGCCAAGCGCGACGCCCTTCAGGAGGCCATCGCGCTTCTCAAGACCGAAGTGAAGGAAGTTCCGCTCAACTTCACGAACTTCCGCGCGTAACGAAAGGCTGCAGGACGACGTCCTGCGCTTCAAGAACAAAGATGACGCCCGTTCGGGCGTCCTCTTTGTTCTTCAGCTTTGGAAAGGGCTCAGATGCCGAGCTTTGCAATCCTCTCGGCGACCTTCGACTCGATCGCCTCGGACGTGAGGCCGACGTCCTCAAGAAGCTCGGCCTGCGTGCCCTGTTCGATGAACTCGTCGGGCAGGCCGAAGCGCATCACGGGCCTGACGACTCCGTTGTCAGCAAGCACCTCGAGAACGGCGTTGCAGGCGCCTCCCATGAGCATGCCCTCTTCGGCACAAACGATCAGATCGTGCGTACGCGCGGCCTCAAGCACGGCCTCCTCGTCGACCGGCTTGACGAAGCGCATGTCGATGAGCGTGCCGTCGAGCTTTTCGGCAACAGGAGCGAGCACGTTCGTCATGCTACCGAAGCCGAGGAAGGCCACGCGACTGCCCTTTCGCAGGGTGCGCGAGCGGCCGACGGGAATCGTCCCGCCCCCGGCCGTCACCTCGACGCCTGGGCCGCGGCCGCGCGGATAGCGGACGGAGGCGGGCGTGTTCATCGAGTAGGCCGTGTTGAGCATGAGGCGGCACTCGTTCTCGTCGGAGGGCGTCATCACCGTCATGTTCGGAATCGTGCGAAGAAGCGAAATGTCGAAGAAGCCGTGGTGCGTCGCGCCGTCGGCGCCCACCAGACCGCCTCGGTCGATTGCGAAAACGACGGGCAGGTTCTGGAGCGCCACGTCATGAATGACCTGGTCGATCGCACGCTGCAGGAAAGTCGAGTAGATCGCCACGACGGGCTTGATGCCCTCGCAGGCAAGGCCTGCAGCATAGGTGACCGCATGCTGCTCGGCGATGGCGACGTCGCGATAGCGCTCGGGATAGCGGCGCGCGAACTCGACGAGTCCCGAGCCCTCGCGCATGGCGGGCGTTATGCCGTAGAGGCGCTTGTCGGCGGCGGCCGTGTCGCAGAGCCAGCGCCCGAAGACTTCGGTGTAGGTCGGTCTGCCCGGCTTCTTTTCGGGAAGGCCGAGAAGCGGATCAAAGACGCCCACGCCGTGGTAGGCCGTCGGATCCATTTCAGCAGGCTCGTAGCCCTTGCCCTTCTGGGTCGCGACGTGCAGCACGCACGGGCAGTTGAGCCTGCGCAGGTTCTTGAGCACCTCGACGAGTCCGACGACGTCGTGGCCGTCGACGGGACCGTAGTAGTTGAGGTCGAAGCTCGAGAAGATGCCCGAGGGCGGACTCACGAAGTTGATCGCCTGCTTCTCCATACGCTTGGCGATGTCCCAGAGTCCGGGCACGGGCTTGAGGACGCGCTTGGAGATTTCGCGCGCGCACGTGTAGGCGCGCGTCGAGACGATCTTCGCGAGATGATTCGAGAGCGCGCCCGCAGGCGGCGAGATCGAGCAGTCGTTGTCGTTGAGGATGACGAGAAGCCTGACGCCTTCCTTCCAGACGCCCGCATCGTTCAGGGCTTCGAGCGCCATGCCGCCCGTCAGCGCGCCGTCGCCGATCACAGCGATGTGCCAGCGGTCGGTCTTGTCCTCAAGGCGGGCCGCAATGGCCATGCCGAGTGCGGCCGAGATCGAGGTGGAGGAGTGCGCGGTGCCAAAGGCGTCGTAGGGAGACTCCGTGCGCTTCGGGAAGCCCGAGAGGCCGTGGTGCTTTCTCAGCGTGGCCATGCCCTCACGGCGTCCCGTCAGGATCTTGTGGGCGTAGGCCTGATGGCCGACGTCCCAGATGACGCGGTCCTCGGGCGTGTTGAACGCCGTGTGAATCGCGATGGCGAGCTCCGTCGCGCCAAGCGAGCTCGAAAGATGGCCGCCCGTCTTCGAGACGGACTCGACCATGAACGCGCGGAGCTCCTGAGCGAGCTGCGGGAGCTGGTGCACGTCGAGCCTGCGCAGGTCCGCAGGCGAGCTGATGGAGTCGAGAAGCGTTTGCTGAGTCACTTGAGGGCGGCCTATATGTGAAGTTGGGTCATTTTAGTGCGAGCGCGCGATCACGTAGTCGGCGATCTGTGCAAGACGGTCGACCGCGCCTTCGGGGACGGCGGGATCGGCCGAGACGAGCGCAAGCGCGGCATTGGCGCGGTCATGCAGCTCTCGGGCGCGCGTACGTGCACCCTCGAGCCCGAGGAGCGACACCCAGGTGGGCTTGTCGTCCTTCTCGTCCTTGCCGGCGGTCTTGCCGAGGGTGGCCGTGTCCTGCGTGCAGTCGAGAATGTCGTCGACCACCTGAAAGGCCACGCCGAGCGCGTCTGCATAGGCCGCAAGGCCTCCTCTGGCACCGTCGCCGAGCCTGTCCCAATCGCCCGCCTGAGCACCGCAGAGGACGGCGGCCTGAATGAGGGCGCCGGTCTTCATCGCCTGCATGCGCAGGAGTTCGGCCTCGCCGGGATGCCCTCCCACCATCGCGAGGTCAAGGGCCTGACCGCCGCACATGCCGCGCACGCCGGCCGCACGGGCGAGCGTGGCGCACAGGCGTGCGGCCGCAGCGGGCGGTTCGACGGCTGCGAGCACCGTGAAGGCTTCCGTCTGAAGCGCGTCGCCCGCGAGCATCGCGGTCGCTTCGCCGTACTGCACGTGCACCGTGGGCTTGCCGCGGCGAAGCGTGTCGTTGTCCATCGAGGGCATGTCGTCGTGCACAAGCGAATAGGCGTGCACGAGCTCAAGCGCAAGCGCCGCGCGGTCAAGCGCCTCGGGGCTCGCGCCCGAAACGGCGCCTGCGGCGTAGGCCAGAAGCGCGCGCACGCGCTTGCCGCCGCCAAGGACCGCATAGCGCATGGCACCGATCAGCCGTCTGGGCTCGCGGCCCGGCTTGGGCAGCGTGCTGTCCGCATACCACTCGAAATGTCTGGCCGTCTCGGTCATCCAGACCTTGAAGTCGTTCTCGGAAGCTTCCGTCATTGAGTTCACCTCTCTTTCTTTTGTCGTGCGCCGCAACCGCAGGGGATCAGAACGGCGCCACCTCGTCGTCGGATTCGGCGCGCAACGTCTCAATTGTCCTGCGTGCCTCCTCGAGCTCTCGCCTGCAGCGCTTCAGAAGCGCCGTGCCGCGGGCATACCCCGCCACGCTTTCCTTGAGCGTCGCTTCGCCGGAGGCCATGCTGCTTGTGAGCTCCTCGAGCTCTTCAAGCGCCTCTTCAAAGGTGAGTTCCTCAACGGGTTTAAGATCTGTCATCGAAGTCATTCTTCCAAAAATGCCGTCCGGCCCGAAAAGGCCGAAAGCGCGCCGCCCGCATTGTCCGGGCATATCCTTGCATTGTACCTAAAGCCCGAGCGTTTCTCTGACGGACTCCGCCTGCGCCCCCGCACGCAAGCCGTCCAAACGCCGCAATCGTCCGCCGATCATGATCAAAAGCCTCTGGATGCTCGTCGCATCGCTACTCTTCGCCCTGATGGCCGCCTTCGCACGCATGGGCGCCTCCGACTTCTCCGCGCTTGAACTCGTCTTCTACCGCTCGGCCTTCGGCGCCGCCGTCATCGCACTCTGGGTATGGGCGCAGGGCTTCACGCTGAGGACGCCGCTCGTGCGTGCGCATTTCATGCGCAGCTTCCTCGGCACGTTCGCACTCACGATCTGGTTCTACGCAATCTCGAAGCTGCCGCTCGGCACCGCCATGACGCTCAACTACACGAGCCCGCTCTACATGGCCCTCATCGTCATCTTCCTCGCCGTAAAGAACGGCGAGTCCTTCAGCCGCGCAAGCGCCGCAGCCGTCGTGCTGGGTTTCTTCGGCGTCACGCTCGTGCTCAAGCCCGAACTTTCTCCCGGCCAGACCTTCCCCGCGCTCGTCGGTCTCACGTCCGGCTTCTTCGCGGCCCTCGCCTACTTCCAGATCCGCCAGCTCAGCCGCATGCAGGAGCCAGAATGGCGAATCGTCTTCTACTTCACGCTCTTCGGCACGGTCTGGGGACTCGGCGGACACCTGCTGCTTGCGGGCGGCATGACGCCCGTCACCTGGGACAACGCGCCCGCTCTCCTCGGCATGGCGGTCACCGCTACGGGCGCCCAGCTTGCGATGACCCGCTCCTGGGGCAGCGCCAACACGCTTCTCACCGCCGTCTTCCAGTACTCGGCCATCGTCTTCGCCGCAGGCTTCGGACTCGCCTTCTTCGACGAACCCGTCGGTCTCATGAGCGCCGCAGGCATCGCCGTCATTCTGGTTTCGGGCGTCTGGGCCGCCGTCATCGCCAAAAAGAAGTCCTGATGAAAACGAAAGGGGCGCACGCTAGGACTCATGACCCCGCCATACGGCCCCTTCTTGCATTCAGGTCTTTCAGGATCAGTGCCCGTGAGGATCCGCCTGCAGCTGGACGCCGGGCTTCTCATGCTCATGTCCCTCGTGGCCGTGGTCATGCCCAATACCGAGGATGACGGTGCTCAGCAGCACGCCCGCAATGAAGAGAACGAGCTGCCTGAGGCCGTCTCGCCTTGTCCTGCAGTCCCTGAAGACCTCGGGCAGCAGGGCATGAAGCGTGATGAAGAGAAAGGAGGCGGCGGAGGCAGCAAGCGCAAAGGGCAGCGCCTCACGCGAGAAGCTCACGGCGGCCCAGCCCGCGACGCCGCCCGCCAGAGTCGGTAGCGCCGCGGCCACGCACCAGAGCACGGCGCGGCGAGCATCGAGTCCGCAGTTCTTCAGAATCACCATGTAGCCCGTCGACTGGGGAATCTCGTGGCAGCAGACGGCAAGCGCCACCAGCCAGCCCGCACGCTCGTCCATGAGGAAGGTGCTGGCGATCAGCACGCCGTCGACGAAGTTGTGCAGTCCCGCTCCCGTCATCACGGCCGTCGCGACCGCACGCCCCGGATGAGCCTCGCCGCATCCCTCGTGCCCGTGATGCGTGAAGATCCGCTCCAGAAACAGAAAGAGCAGGACCGTGCCGAGCATGACGAGTCCCAGATCATGCGCCTCGACCCCGGGCATCTCAAAGGCCTCGGGAATGAGGTGCGTGAGCGCAACTGCGGCAAGCAGCCCGCAGGCGACCGCGAGGAGCTGCTCGGAGAGGCCCGCAAGCCATCGGCAGGAAAGCAGCGCGGCAACGGAAATCGAAAGGACTCTCGTCAAAACGCCTGCGGCAAGGATGTGTAGAAGAGTATCCATGTTGTTTTCTATTGACTGTCAAAGAGGCGGAGGGCAGCCTTGAAACCCTGTTTTCGGGCGTTGCTATTTTACGACAGAGCGCCGAGCCCCGACCATCATGCACGCTCCCTATAAGAGCACCCATGCCAATAGGTAAATAATCATTGGCTGCCTTTTGATCGAAATCAACATCACGCCGCAATCCACGTACATTGGGCGCCCCCTTCGGAAACTCCCGCAAAAGCAAACTGAAGCACGCACCGACGAATACGCGTTTACCCTAGGTCTTATATATGAGCTAGGTGAATAGAATCGAGTCAAAGCGGGAGCAAACATTCCGTCAGCGTCGTTGCACCCTCTTTCCAACCGTGCGGCGGCTATATAAGAGTAACAACAGCTAGGGGTGGAGATTATGTCCTCCAAAATAAAAATCAGTCTGGCCTGGCAGATGATGATCGGGCTCGCGCTCGGTATCGTAGTCGGCGCGCTCGTTGATTCCTCCTTCGCCCAGACGTGGCTTCAGCCGCTCGGCGACCTCTTCATTCGTCTGATCCGAATGGTGGTCGTTCCTCTCGTTCTGGCAACGATCATTGCCGGCGCCGCCGGCATCTCCGACACGTCCAAGCTCGGTCGTGTCGCCGTCAAGGTTCTTCTCGTCTATGCCGTGACGACCGGCATCGCCGTGGCCTGCGGCCTGCTCTTTGCAGGCATCATCCAGCCGGGCATGGGCCTTGACCTCTCCACCGAAGGCCTTCAGGCCAAGGAAGTCGTGGCGCCCCCGCTCGTCAAGACGCTGCTCGCCATCGTCCCGATCAACCCCATGCAGGCCATGGCCGAAGGCTCCATGCTTCAGATCATCTTCTTCGCGGTGATCTTCGGCTTCGCCCTCTCCGGCCTTGGTGAACGCGGCAAGCCCGTGCTTCACTTCTTCGAAATCGTCGGCGACGTGATGATCCGCGTCACCCACATGGTCATGCTCTACGCCCCGATCGGCGTCTTCGGCCTCATCTCGTTCACGGTCAGCCGTCACGGCCTCGCCGTCCTGCTTCCGCTCGGCGCCCTCATTCTCACGGCCTTCCTCGCGACCGTCGTGTTCGTCGGTATGATCCTGCTGCCGCTCGTGCGCATCGCGACAGGCATACCGATCATGACCTTCCTCAAGGGCATCTTCGAACCGTGGCTCGTCGCCTTCACGACCTGCTCGTCCGCCGCCGCCCTTCCGGCCAACCTGAACGCCGCCCGCAAGCTCGGCTCCACGAAGGCGATCTCCTCCTTCTCGATCCCGCTCGGCAATACGATCAACATGAACGGTACGGCCATCTACATGGGCGTCTGCTCGATCTTCGCGGCTGAAGTCTACGGTCTTCCGCTCACGATGGCCGACCAGCTCACCATCGTTCTGATGGGCGTTCTCGCCGCCGTCGGCACCGCCGGCGTTCCGGGCGCAGGTCTGATCATGACGACGATCATCTTCACGCAGGTCGGCATTCCGCTCGAAGCCGTTGCGCTCATCGCCGGCGTCGACCGTATTCTCGACATGATCCGCACGTCCATCAACGTGGTCGGCGACGTGGCCGCCGCCGTCATCGTCACCAAGATGGAGGGCGACCTCAATTCCGAACCCTATGTCGAGGGAGCGGACTAAGGTTCGCTGAACCGCTCTGACAAACCAGGAAAACGCCCCTGCAGCCTTGACTGCAGGGGCGTTTTCCTTTCGGAATCGGATCGTCGGACTACTTGCCCGAAATCGGCGTCAGAGTCTCGGCCTGAACGCGCAACTCCTCAAAGGGCAGGCGCAGGGCCCTGCCGAAAACCTCGTAACGGACGTCCCTTCTCAGAGTGACGCCCGTGCGGGCCTCGTTCGGAATCTCGACGCGCACGTTACCCGTGCCGTCTTCGAAGACGTAAACGCCGTCCTCAGGCTCAGCCGTGATGTGGCCCCTGAAGTAGACGAGCTCGTCGGCCCGGGCGTTCTTCTGAGCGGCGGCCACCGTGTCAAAGCTGACGTAGGCGTGGCGCGCCGTGACCTCGGCCTGAGCGCCGCCGAGTGCGAGGGCAAGCGCAAGGCCTGCCAGACAGGACTTGAACATTTCTTCTCCTTTGCAGGCACGCTCCCAGAGGAACGCCTGCGTGGATGCGTGATTGATGAACGAACGGGCGCCGGCGCGGAGGATTCACCTGAAGCCCCGTGAGGGTTGCCTGCGCCACATTCTCATGGGCCATCATTTTGCGCCTTTGCGGCGTGTGAAGCATGCGCCGATGCTTGCCCTAGGGCAAGAGATGCCGTGAAATCCCGTAATTGAATGACACGCTCTGATACAGATGCAAACGTCGGTTCATATCTCCAATATGGTATGTTTTGCCTGTTGCGGTCAAGTCCCGACCGCATCAAAAAAAAGGAGAAAAACTGCCATGAAGCTGCGCCACGCCGCCGCGATCGTCCCGTGCGCCATCGCACTCACCGCCTGCACCGCCGTCACCAGCACCCAGAACGCCGACCTCGCGGGCCGCTCCCTAATGTGGACCGACGGTGCCACCGAGGAATGTGAAGTCCCGCCGTCCATCAAGTTCGGCGCCGACGGCAAGGTCTCCGGCAACGCAGGCTGCAATCTTCTCGTCGGCGGCTGGACACTCCAGGGCGACAAGCTCGACCTCTCTCAGCTCGGCTCCACCCGCCGCATGTGCGGTCCCGAACTCATGAAGATGGAGGACGCCTTCCTCTCCAACCTTGGAAAGACCGTCTACGTCGAGACCGAAGGCGACAAGGTCAGGCTCCTTGACGCCGAGCGCAAGCTCGTCATGACGCTCGTGCCCGAAGCCCCCGGCGTCTGCAAATAAGATCCGGATTCACCATTCCAAAAAGGGAGGCCCGTTTTCACGGCCTCCCTTTTCTTTTGCATCAACTCTCGGGGAAGAGGATCGAAAGCCGTCAGTGCGCGGCCCCCCAGCTGTCCCCCATGCCGACCTCGGCGACGAGCGGAACGGAGAGCGAGGCGACGGCGGCCATCAGTTCGGGCACCTTCCTGCGCACGAGTTCGGCCTCTTCGACAGGCGCCTCGAGAATCAGTTCGTCGTGCACCTGGAGGACGAGCCTAGAGCGAAGACCTTCGGCTCTCAGCCAGGCGTCGACCGCAATCATGGCCTTCTTGATGAGGTCCGCCGCAGTGCCCTGCATGGGCGCATTGATGGCCGCGCGCTCGGCGGCCGCCTGAACGGGCTTGCGCGAGCTCGCGATTTCGGGAATCCAGAGACGGCGGCCGAACGCCGTCTCGACGTAGCCGCGCTCATGCGCCTCTGCGCGCTTGGCGTCCATGTAGACGCGCACGCCGGGATAGCGCGCGAAATACTCGTCGATGTAATGGGCGGCCATGCGGCGCTCGATGCCCAGGTTCTGGGCAAGACCGAAGGCGCTCATGCCGTAGATGAGGCCGAAGTTGATGACCTTGGCCATTCGACGCTCGTCGGCCGTCACCTCCTCGGGCTTGCGACCGAAGACCTCCGCTGCGGTCGCACGGTGAATGTCCTCGCCGCGCGCGAAGGCGTCCAGAAGCCCCTTGTCCTGCGAGAGGTGGGCCATGATGCGAAGCTCGATCTGCGAGTAGTCGGCGGAGATGATCACGTTGCCCGACTCGGCGACGAATGCCTCCCTCACCGCACGGCCCTCGTCGGTTCGCACGGGAATGTTCTGCAGGTTCGGATCCGAACTCGCCAGACGCCCCGTCACGGCGACGGCCTGACCGAAGGTCGTGTGCACGCGGCCGTCCTTCGGGTCGACCATGCGCGGGAGCTTGTCGAGATAGGTGCTCTTGAGCTTCGTGAGACGACGGTGCTCGAGAATGAGCTTCGGCAACGGATAGTCGAGAGCGAGCTCCGTCAGCACCTCCTCGTCCGTCGACGGCGTGCCGGTACCCGTCTTCTTGCTCGAGGGAAGCCCGAGCTCGGTGAAGAGCACCTGCGCGAGCTGCTTGGGACTCGACAGATTGAACTCATGCCCCGCCGCCTTGTAGGCGTCGGCCACAAGGCCGTCGATGCGAACGGTGAGGGCTTCGGACTGTTGCGAGAGCCTGAAGTCGTCGAGCGCAACCCCCGCCTCCTCCATGCGGCCGAGCACGCCGATGAGGGGCTGCTCAAGCGTTTCGTAGATCGCCATCAGCCCATCCTCAAGATCGAGCCTCGTCATCAGCACGGCATGAAGCGCACGGATTGCGGCGGCCTCCTCGCCGAGGAGCTCCACGACGGCCTTCGGATCAGCATCCTTTGCCGCAATGGCCTTCGCGCCCTTGCCTACGACGCTCTCGCGGGTGGGAATCGAACGCGCAAGCGAGCGGGCGGCAAGAAGCGGCAGCTCGTGCTTCAGATGAGCCTCGAGCACATAGCTCATCAGCATCGTGTCGTGCAGCATGCCGCCGAGCCTCACGCCCTGGGCGAGGAAGACATGCGCGAGCGTCTTCGCGTCATGTGCGACCTTGGCAGCGGAACCCTCGAGCCAGGGACGCATCACGTCCATGACGTGCGCGACGGGGAGCTCCTCCGTGAAGCGGATCACGAAGACGTCCTTGATGGAAAGCGCGACGCCGAGCGCGGCAGGCTCTGCATGACGGGCGTCGCCGTCCCAGAGCATCGTAAGCGCGACGGGCATGGCGCGGCTCTCGTCGAGCAGCCTGCCTGCGAACAGCTCGAGCGTCATGCGGTCGGCGATTTCGGTCACGGGCAGCTCGTCGGGACGCTCGACCAACGCGGGCGAGAAGCTCACCTGCATCACGGGTGCGGCGGGCGCCGCCTTTTTGGCGGGAGCGGGCTTCGGAGCAGGCTTGGCGGCAAGCGCCTCGGCCGCAAAGGCCTCTCTGGAAAAGAGTCCGCCGAGATCGTCGGGCTCGGCCGTCCCTGTCGCCGCAGGCTCGGCGGAGGCGCCGATGCCGGAAGGCGCGGCGCGCTTGAGGGTCGAAAGCGACATCTCCCAGCGACGGCAGAAGGCGGAGACAGCATCGGGATCGGCGGGCTTCACGACGAGGGCCTCAGGCACGCATCCCTCGGGAAGCTTGACCGTACGACAGATCGTGGTGAGGCGGCGTGCGTCGTCAAGGAAGGCAAGCCCCGCGCGCAGATATTCGCCCGCCTTGCCCTTCACTTCACCCGCATGAGCCTTGACGCCCTCAAGGTCACCGTATTCGGCGATCCACTTGGCGGCGGTCTTCGGACCGCACTTCTCGATGCCGGGCACGTTGTCGACCTTGTCGCCCATGAGGGAGAGGTAGTCGACGATGCGCTCAGGCGGAACGCCGTACTTTTCAATGACGCCCTCGCGGTCGTAGAACTTCACGTTCATCGTGTTGATGAGCACGATGTCGTCGTCGACGAGCTGGGCCATGTCCTTGTCGCCCGTGGCGATGATGCTCTTCATGCCCGCGGCGCGCGCCTTTTCGGCGATCGTCGCGATCACGTCGTCGGCCTCGACGCCGGGCACCGAAACGACGGGCCAGCCGAGGTCCTTCAGAATGCCGTGAAGCGGTTCGATCTGCACGCGCAGGTCGTCGGGCATCGGCGGACGGTTGCTCTTGTACTCGGGGAACATCTCGTGGCGGAAGTTCTTCCCCTGCGCGTCGAAGATGATGACGGCGTGATCGGGCTTGGCAAGCGCCCAGACCTTGCCGAGCATGCCCAGAAAGCCCCGGACGGCCCCCGTCGGCTCGCCCGAACTCGTGCGAAGGTCGGGAAGGCCGTGAAAGGCGCGGAAAAGATAGTTGGAGCCGTCGATGAGAAGAATCTTGGACATGTTGGAAGTCGTTGCTGCAAATGTATGAATGGGCCGTAAAAACCGGCTGCCGTAAGAATAGCCGAAAAAGCCGTCCGCCACGGCGAAGCCAGAGACGCATCCATACATGCGGACACACTTCGCCTGTCGCCTCTGAACGCCTCGCCGTGGCACAATTGGACTGACAGGGCCGCGATGCGCCGCAGGAGGTCTCGCAGGCGCATTCCGACCATTCATGGGCCTGACGCCCGCCGGCCCTGCCTCCCTTCACCGCGCCGCCGCTTCCGCGAAGCCCATGACGAGCGGCGCAAAGGATTAGCCATGACAAAAACCAGAAACTGCCTGTCCGCCCTCTGTCTCATCGCCGTTTCGACCGCCGCCTGCGCGGCTCCTTCGGCTCCGAACGACGCGCCGCCCCCGTACGCGGGCGACGTGAAGGTCGAGAAGCCCGCTCCGCAGTCCGGACCCGCAGCCCGCAAGCCGTCCGCCGAGGAGGCCAACCCGCTCCTTCCGAGCAAGGCCGACATGGAGAAGGCCCGCGAGGAGCGCGCCCACGGCCATCTGCCGCCCAAGTTCGACCGCCAGACCAAGATCGAGGAGGTCCGTGACGAAAACAACCGCGTCACCGAATACGTCGTGACGCCGGGCACCACCCAGATCCCCTATCGCATCGAGAACAGGGCCGAACGTCCGATCGACTCCTCGCCTGCGGGCAACTCCAAGAGTACGCTCGGCACGACCAAGTTCATCGAACTCGGCTGGTAACCGCATCCCTTTATGGCACAAGCATTCAATTACGCCGACGGCCTGCGTTGGTTCGGCGAGGGCGTCCGCGCCCTCAGGAACCGGCCGCTCGGGCTCGTCGGCATCGTCGTCTTCTACGTCCTCATAAGCGGCCTGCTCTCGGGCCTGCCCGTCGTGGGCACGATCCTCGCAGGCGTCTGGATGCCGTTCGGAGCCGTGCTCACGGGTTTTGCCGCCCGCGAGGCGCTCGCAGACAGGCTTCCCGGATACGCACCGCTTCTCGCCGCCTTCAGGAAGCAGGGCATGCGCCTGCACCTCATCGCCGTGGGCCTCATCAGCGCCGGCGTGCTTGAGCTCGTCATGCTCGTCTTCCAGCTGCTTTCCGCCGACCAGATCGCGCAGTGGAAGATGGTCGAGGGGGCGATCGACCCCGAAAGCGTCGCGGCACACTTCCCGTCCGCAGGCGTTGCGGCGGCGCTTGTCCTCTACACTCCGCTCTTCATGGCGACGCTCTTCGCGCCGCTTCTCATTGCGGACGCGGGCCAGGGCGCGGGCAAGAGCTTCTTCTACTCCTTCTTCGGCATCCTGAGGAACTTCTCGGCCTGCCTCACGACGGCCGTCCTCCTCGTGCTGATGACGA
The DNA here is from genome assembly GCF_000297775.1 of Sutterella wadsworthensis 2_1_59BFAA. Lineage (GTDB taxonomy): Bacteria > Pseudomonadota > Gammaproteobacteria > Burkholderiales > Burkholderiaceae_F > Sutterella > Sutterella wadsworthensis_A. The sequence goes on along the minus strand of NZ_JH815517.1, from coordinate 179,954 downwards.
GCGCGGCGGTATTTCTCACCGTCGGTGCGGGCCTTGCCGCCGGGCTCGGCGGCGCCACGACCTACATCACGCCGATCATCGCGATCCTCGTCACGACGATCGCTCAGGCCTGCGTCTGGCCGATGTACCGCGACCTCTTCGGTCCGAAAAACCTCTTCGAGCGTCTCGACTGAGTCCGCCTGAGCTCATTGTCGACCCTGTCGACATCATCAAGGAAGGCCGCGTCACCGCGGCCTTCTTCACATCCTCACGCCTCGAGCCCCTCAAAAAGCGAGGGCTGTCCGTCGTCCCTCTGCGCGGGCGATCCCACGGCAAGCCCCAGCAGCCTGACGCCGCCCTTCGGAATCTCCATGCCCGCCAGAAGCCTGCAGGCATCCTCCGCCAGCCTCGTCATGGCGTTCGCATCATAGGGAACCTCGGCCGCCACCGAGCGCGTGCGCGTCGTGAAGTCGTGGCTTCTCACCTTGAGTGAAAGCGTGCTTCCTGCAAAGTCCGCGCGGCCGAGCCTGAAGGCAAGCTCGGCGGCAAGCTCTCCGATGATCCCCCTCAGGCGCACGGGATCCCTGACGTCCCGCTCAAAGGTCCTCTCGCACCCGACGCTCTTGCGAACGCGGCTCGACCTCACGGGCCTGTCGTCGATCCCGCGCACGAAGCGGTAGAAATCGTAGCCAGACTGTCCGAAGTGGCGCATCAGATCGGAGAGCGGCACGGCTCGGAGTTCAGGCGCCGTTCTGATGCCGAGCGCATGGAGTCTGGCGGCCGTGGCGGGGCCCACGCCCCAGAAGGCCTCTACGGGCAGGCGGTCGATGAAGTCGATCGCCCTTTCGGGATGGATCGTGCAGAGACCGTCGGGCTTTCGCCAGTCGGAAGCGACCTTGGCGAGGAACTTGTTGTAGGAGACGCCGGCGCTCGCCACAAGGCCGAGCTCCTCGCGGATCGCGCGCTTGATGGCGACCGCCACCTCGACGCCGAGGGCGAGCCCCTGCTTGTTGACGGTCACGTCGAGAAAGGCCTCGTCAAGGCTGATGGGCTCGATCACGTCGGTATAGCGCCTGAAGATCTCGTGGATCTGACAGGAGACGGCCTTGTAGTGGCTCATTCGTCCCTCGACGAAGATCAGTTCGGGACAGAGCTCGCGCGCCCTCGAACTCGGCATGGCGCTGTGCACGCCGAAGCGCCTCGCCTCGTAGCTTGCCGTCGCAACGACGCCGCGCCCCTGAGCGTGTCCGACCGCGATCGGGCGTCCCCGAAGCTCGGGGCGGTCACGCTGCTCGACCGAGGCATAGAATGCGTCCATGTCGACGTGCACGATCCTGCGCGAGACGTTGCGCACAAGCGTGAGGCCTTCGGCCCCGTTTCCTGCGGAAACGCATGCGGGAACTGACTGTGAAGCGGGAGGACGTGTTGCCATGGTCGTCATTGTCGGGAAAGGGGGATTTCGAACGACAGGATAAATCAGATCGCAGGGCCTCGAGGCGCCGTCTACCTCCAAATTCCGTCTTTCGGACATGGTCTGCGGGTTGCAAAAGGACTACAATCTCTTTCTTACATTTCGTACCCTCAAATCCAAGGAGATTCCTTCAATGCCTCATGTTGTCTGCGAAGCCTGCATCGGCTGCAAGCGCACCGACTGCGTCGACGTCTGCCCTGTCGACTGCTTCCGCGAAGGCCCGAACTTTCTCGTGATCGACCCCGACGAATGCATCGACTGCGCCGTGTGCATCCCCGAATGCCCGGAAGCAGCCATCTTCGCCGAAGAGGACGTCCCTGAGGATCAGCAGGAATTCATCGCGCTCAACGCCGAGCTCGCCCGCGAATGGCCCTCCATTACGCGCCGCAAGCCCTACCCTGACGACGCCGACCAGTACCACGGCGTCAAGGGCAAGCTGAAGTTCCTCAAGCGCTGACAAGCGCTGGCAATGGCGGCTCTTGCGAAGGGCCGCCATTTTTTTCATCATCTTCCACCCGGAGGCTGCCGCCATGCAGACCGTCAAGCTCACGAGCCGCCGCGAAGTCGCGCCCGCCGTTTACGAACTCCTCTTCCCCCGTCCCGAGGGCTGGACCTTCGAGGCGGGGCAGTTCGCCCGCATCGGCCTTGCCGCCGACGGCGACGAGCCCGTCTTCCGCGCCTACTCGATCGCAGGCTCACCCAAAGCCGAAGGCCTGCGCTTTCTCGTGAAATCCGTCGAAGGCGGCGCACTCTCACCCCGCCTGTGCGCCCTCAATCCGGGCGACGAAGTCCTGCTCGACGGCGAAGCCCAGGGGAACCTTCTCCCCGCCCGCATTCCGGGCGGCGACACGGTCTGGATGCTCGCGACGGGCTCCGGCCTTGCGCCCTTCATCGCCATGACGGGCGACGAAGGCACGCTTGGCGCCTGGAAAAAGCACATCCTCGTCATTGGTGCTCGCACCCGTGAGGAGGTCGACCGCCTGGCCGCCTACGCCGAGAGCGAGGCTCGGATTCCGCTCACGATCCTCACGGCCGCCTCCCGCGAAGCGGGCGAACTCACGGGGCGCATTCCCGCGCTCATCGAATCGGGTGCCCTTGAAGCGAAGGCCGGTGCCGCTTTCACGCCCGAATCCGCCCGTCTGCTCCTGTGCGGCAACCCCGACTTCATCCGCGAGACCCGCGCCCTCATGAAGGCCCGCGGCATCGTATCGCCGCGTCTGGGCAAGCCGGGCCAGCTTCTCGTGGAATCCCTTTGGTAAGCAACCATTCCCCCCGCCAGACCCATGACTACGCTTGAGGAAATCGACGACCTGCTCCCGCAGACGCAGTGCCGCCAGTGCGGCTGCGACGGGTGCCTCGCCTACGCCCGCGCCATTCTTGAGGAAGGCGCGGCCATCAACCGATGCGCGCCCGGCGGTGCGGAGGGCATCGCCCGTCTTGCCGCCGCCACAGGCCGCCCCGTCGTGCCGCTCGATCCCGAATACGGACGCGAAGTGCCCTTCGCCGTCGCACGCATCCGCGCGCGTGACTGCATCGGTTGCGCCTGGTGCATCCGCGTCTGTCCGACCGACGCCATTGCAGGCTCTCCCAAGCACCTGCACGGCATCGTGGAGGAGCGTTGCACGGGCTGCGCGCTCTGCCTGCCAGCCTGTCCCATGGACGCGATCGACATGGTCGAAAACGGAAGGACGTGGACGCTGGAGGATGCGCACAGGGCGAGAGAGCACCATCGGAATGCCGCAGCCCGCCGCGAGCGCCTCGAGGCCGAGGACCTCGCCCGACTCGACGCACTCCGAAAGCCTGCGGCTGAAAAGGCCGCCGGCGGCCCCTCCGCGCTTATCGCGGACATCATGGCTCGAGCCCGCCGTGCAAACGCCGGCGACAACAGAGGAGGACTGACATGATCAAGGCTGCAGACCGCGGCGCATTCATGGCGGCGCTCGCCGCCGCGCACCCGAATCCCGAGAGCGAACTCAACTGGACGACGCCCTTCGAGCTTCTCGTCGCCGTCGTGCTCTCCGCACAGGCGACCGACAAGGGCGTCAACATCGCGACGGCCAGACTCTTTCCTGTTGCGAACACGGCCGAGCAGATCGCCGCACTCGGCGTCGAGGGCCTCACGCCCTTCATTCAGACGATCGGCCTCTACCGCAACAAGGCCAAGAACGTCGTGAGACTCTCCGAAATCCTTCGCGACGAATACGCGGGAGAGGTGCCCGAGGACTTCGACAAGCTCGTCGCCCTGCCCGGCGTGGGCCGAAAGACGGCCAACGTTGTCCTCAACGTCGCCTTCGGACACCCGACGATCCCCGTCGACACGCACATCTTCCGCGTCTCAAACCGCACGGGACTCGCCAAGGGCAAGACACCCGACGAAATTGAAACCAAGCTCGAGAAAATCATTCCCGACGCCTACAAGCACGAGGCTCACCACTGGCTTCTTCTTCACGGCCGATACTGCTGCAAGGCCCGCTCGCCTGAATGCGAACGCTGCCCCGTCGCGCAGTGGTGCAACGCCCCCGAGAAGAAGAAGCGCCTTGCCGACTTCGGATCCCCCTCGAAGTCAGAGTGATTCCCGTTTTCCAGCGCCTATGCAGTTTGTCCTAGCGGCTTTTCCCTAGACGGCATGACATAGACGCAGAGAGGTCGAAATAACCCCTTCGGATGACGCCCGGACGATGTCCGGGCGTTTTTTGTCTGCCTAAAATCACATGAAGGCGACAGGCCCTCGGACGGCCGCCCCCGAACAGAAAACCTCGAATTCGAACATTCAGTTGAAAACAGGAAAAGCATCATGACAAAGAGCTGCACATGCCACCAAACCCCGACGCCCTCCTACAGCCAGATCGGCAAGCCCAAGGAAAGCTCGGTGATCGGCGAGATCCTCGCCCTCGCCGCCCGTCCTGAAGTGATCAGCTTCGCCGGCGGCCTTCCCTCCGCCGAAGGCTTCCCGGTCAAGGCCATCAAGGATGCGGCCGATTGGGTTCTGGAGACGTGTCCGCAGGTGGCTCTGCAGTACTCCGCCGTGGGCGGCATGCCCGCACTTCTCGAAGCCATCGCCAAAATCGAGACCGACCACGGCGTGCCCACGACGCCCGACGAAGTCATGATCGTCTCCGGCTCCCAGCAGGCCCTCGACATGATCGCCCGCGTCTTCACCGACGAGGGTGACAAGGTCCTCGTCGAAACGCCGACCTACATGGGCGCTCTCTATGCATTCGAGCTCTGCAAGCCGAAGTTCGTCAGCCTGCCGACCGACGATGAGGGCCTCAACCCCGACCTGATCGACGACCGCGTCGCGGGCGCCAAGTTTGCCTACGTGATGCCCACCTACCAGAACCCGACCGGCCGCACGATCAGCGAGGAACGCCGCCGCAAGCTCGCCGAAAAGGCCCGTCAGTACGACTTCTGGCTCATCGAGGACAATCCCTACGGCGAGCTCTACTACGCAGAGCGTCCGCCTGTCTCCCTGCGAGCCTTCGCACCCGAGCGCACGCTGCGCCTCGGCACGATGTCCAAGGTGCTCGCCCCCGGCTTCCGCCTCGGCTACATCTGCGGTCCCAAGCACGTCCTCAACGCCCTCAAGCAGATGAAGACCTCCATGGACCTGCACACGAGCACCTACACCCAGCTCATCACCGCCCGCGTGCTCGACCAGGACCTCTTCAGCGAACACCTCCCCGCCGTCCGACGCCTCTACGCCGAAAAGGCCAAGGTCATGCTCGACAGCCTCGAGGAGTTCATGCCCAAACACCCCGAAGTCAGCTGGACGAAGCCCACGGGCGGCATGTTCATCTGGCTCAACCTCCCGAAGAACGTCGACTCCGCCGACCTGATGAAGAAGGTCCTCGCGTCCGACGTGCCCGTCGGCTTCGTGCCCGGCGTGGCCTTCTACACGGACAATCCCGAGGTCAACCACTGCCGACTCTCCTTCGTGACGGTCCCGTCCGAGAAGATCGTGGCGGGCATCAAGTCCGTCGCCGAAGCGCTCAAGACCTTCCTCTGAGATTTTCCCGATCTTTCTCCCCGACACAGGCGGCGCACGCTCAAGACGTGCGCCCGCTCCGCCGCCAAGGGCCTGACAGGCATCGACCGTCAGGCCCTTTCACATACTTCACATCCGCCCTCCGGCCCGCAGGCCTCCCTGCGGGCTTTGTTTTTGTCGAGCAGAGACAGAACCGAAAGCGACCCGAAAGGCCATTTTGTCGACAATAGATACACCTTTGAAAGACCTCTTGTTCAATCGAAAAGGCCAAAACTAAGGTCTTTGGAGGAGGTGTTTTCGCATCAAGCAACAAAGGCTCGATTAGTCCGTTCTTCATTGCGAAATCCGCCGTTCAACTCATTACGATTGCACAGCGCACTTCCGGAAAAGCCCCTCGAGGTCCGCCGGAATCCCACTGGCAAGACAAAGGAAAACACCCATGACCACCATCTTCATCGACGGCGAAAGCGGCACGACGGGCCTGAGGCTCCGCGAGCGGATTGCCAACAGGGCCGACCTCAAGCTCATTTCGCTTCCCGCAGACGAGCGCCGCTCCCCCGACGCCCGTCTTGAGGCGATGAAGGCGGCAGACGTGACGGTGCTCTGCCTGCCTGACGACGCCGCACGAGAGGCGGTGAAGCTGGCAGACGAAGCCGGCACCCGCGTGCTTGACGCCTCGAGCGCTCACAGGACCGCTCCCGAGTGGTTCTACGGCATGCCGGAACTCATGAACGGCCGCGCCGCCGAAATCGCGCGCGCATCCAGAGTATCGGTGCCGGGCTGCCACGCCTCAGGCTTCATCCTGCTTGTGGCTCCGCTTGTTTCCGCAGGCATCATTGCGCCGGACGCCTTCCTTTCGGCCACATCGGTGACGGGTTATTCGGGCGGCGGCAAGAAGATGATCTCCGCCTACGAGACGGCAGGCCGCACGGCCTTCGACAGCCTGGCCATGCCGCTTCCCTACGCCCATTCGCAGACGCACAAGCACCTTCCCGAAATGACGATCGCCGCAGGTCTGGCTCGTCCGCCCGTCTTCCAGCCCATCGTGGGGAGTTTCCGCTGCGGCATGCTCGTGACGGTTCCACTCGATCTTGGACTTCTCGGCACGACAAAGGAGACCGTTCAGTCCGTCTGGGCAAAGCACTACGCGGGTTCCCCCGTCGTGCGCCCCGTCGAATTCGAGTCCCTTCTTGAGGACGGCGCCCTGCGCCTCGACGCGATGGCGGGACACGACGGCATGAAGATCGCGGTGTCGGGCGGTCCCCACCGCGTCCTTCTCACCGCGCTTTACGACAACCTCGGCAAAGGCTCCTCCGGAGCCGCGCTCGAATGCCTGAACCTCATGACGGACTCCAATCCCGCCCGAGGGCTCAGCCTTTCCTAACCCGGCTTCTTCCAGCCACTCCGTCGACACGTTCGACTCCAAACGCACCACGACAAGAAGAACACCATGACTGACAGCAACACCGCCGTGACCTTTCTCCCCGATGGCAACGTCTGCACTCCGAAGGGCTTCCGGGCCTCGGGCATTCACTGCGGCCTTCGCCGCAACAAGACGAAGAAGGACCTCGCCCTCATCGTCTCCGACGTGCCCGCCGCCGCAGCCGCCGTCTACACGCTCAACGCCGTCAAGGGCGCGCCCATCGCCGTCACCAAGGCCAACATCGCCGACGGACGCGCGCAGGCAATGCTCTGCAACTCCGGCAACGCCAACACCTGCGCCCCTAACGGCGAGGCTATCGCCCGCAAGATGTGCATGCTGCTCGCCGAAGCGTCCGGCCTCAGCGCAGACGACGTCATCATCGCCTCGACAGGCGTCATTGGCCAGCCGCTCCCGATCGAGCCGATCGCCACCGGCATGAAGCCTCTTGTCGACGCACTTTCCTACGAAGGCGGCGAAGACTGCGCAGCCGCGATCATGACGACCGACCTCGTGGCCAAGCACTGCGCGGTCACGGTCGACATCGGCGGCAAAACCGTCACCGTCGGCGGCATCGCCAAGGGCTCCGGGATGATTCACCCGAACATGGCCACGATGCTCGTCTTCATCACCACGGACGCAGCGATCTCTTCCGAGATGCTTCAGAAGGCCGTGAGCACCGACGTTCAGAACACCTTCAACATGATCAGCGTCGACGGCGACACGTCGACGAACGACATGCTGAGCGTCATGGCCAACGGCCTTGCGGGCAACGCCGAAATCACCGCGGCAGGCGCAGACTTCGACGCGTTTGCCGCCGCGCTCCACACGGTCACTTCTCACCTGAGCCGCGCCATTGCCAGAGACGGCGAAGGCGCGACCAAGCTCCTCACCTGCACGGTGACGGGCGCGACTGATGATGCGACGGCCCGCGTGCTCGCCAGGAGCGTCATCTCCTCGAGCCTCGTGAAGACCGCCATGTTCGGTTCCGACGCCAACTGGGGCCGCGTGCTCTGCGCGCTCGGCTACAGCGGGGCACCGTTCAACCCCGAGGCGGCCGACGTGTCGTTCGCCTCCTCCGCGGGCATCGTCGACGTCTGCAGCGCAGGTCGCGCGCTCGACTTCTCCGAGGAGCTTGCCAAGAAGGTGCTCCTTGAAAAGGAGGTCTCCATCATCGTGACGCTCCACGACGGCGATGCCGATGCAACTGCCTGGGGGTGCGACCTCTCCTATGAATACGTGCGCATCAACGGCGACTACCGCAGCTGAGGTCAAGACCATGAACGAACTCACCGACTTCGACATCGCAAGGCTCCTGAGCGACTCACTCAAGTACGTCAGGCTCTACCGCAGCCACACCGTCGTGGTGAAGTACGGCGGAAACGCCATGAAGAACCCCGAGTTGCAGCAGCAGGTGATGCACGACCTAGTGCTCCTCTCGATGATCGGCATCCGCATCGTACTCGTTCACGGCGGCGGTCCCTCCATCAACAAGTCGCTCGCCGCCCTTGGGATCGAATCGAAGTTCGTGCGCGGACTTCGCGTCACCGACGAGGAGACGATGCGCGTCGTGCAGCGCGTGCTCGCAGGCGAGACGAACAAGGACCTCGTCAAGCTCCTGTGCGCCGAGGGCTCGAAGGCCGTGGGACTGTGCGGACTTGACGCAGGTCTCATCACCGCACGACCCGAAGCGGAGGATCTCGGTCTCGTGGGGCACATCACGGGCGTCGACGTCTCGATTGTCGAGACGCTTCTCGAAAAGGGATGCATTCCCGTCATCGCGTCCGTAGCCGGTGACGGCGAGGGCCGAAGCTACAACGTCAATGCCGACACGGCGGCCGCAGCGATTGCCGGCGCGCTCGGCGCGCGCCGCCTCGTGCTGATGACCGACATCAATGGACTCATGCGCGACGTGAAGGATCCCGATTCGCTCATCTCCGTCCTCACGACGGAGGACATCGGTCCGCTCAAGGAACAGGGCGTCATTTCGGGCGGCATGATCCCGAAAATCGACTGCGCGCTTCACGCCATCGAATCAGGGGTTGAGCGCGTCGCCATGATCAACGGCACGCTTCCCCACAGCATCCTCGTCGAAATGCTCACCAAGGGCGGCATCGGTACCCTCGTCAAGACCGGACCCCGCACTGCTGCGTCCGCCTGAGCGGCCGCACCACGAACAGAATTCTCTGAAGGACATTCATCATGAAGGACATCAAGACCATCGACAGCCTTTACCACGCCTGCACCTACGGGCGCGCGCCCGTCGTCTTCGAGCGCGGCCGCGGAGCCCGTCTCTGGGACGACAAGGGCCGCGACTACATCGACTTCGGCAGCGGCATCGGCGTCATGAGCCTCGGCTATGCCAACCCCGAATGGGTGAAGGCCGTCTCCGAACAGGCCGCAGTTCTTCCGCACACCTCGAACCTCTTCTACAACGAGAAGACCGCCATGCTCGCGGGACGCCTTGCGCTTCGCACGCACTTCGAGCGCGTCTTTCTTTCCAACTCAGGCGCCGAGGCCAACGAGTGCCTGATCAAGACCGCCCGAAAGTGGGCTTCCGACACCAAGGGAGAAGGCGAGCATCCCTTCGTCACGCTCGTCAACAGCTTCCACGGCCGCACGCTCACGACCGTCACCGCCACGGGGCAGGACACGTTCCACAAGTTCTTCGGGCCCTTCACGCCGGGATTCCGCTACGTGCCCGCGGGCGACCTTGCCGCACTCGAAAGGCAGCTTGACGCCGAGGACTGCTCCGCCGTTCTCGTCGAGATCGTTCAGGGCGAAGGTGGCGTGCGCGCGCTCGACGCGGACTACCTGAAGGCCGTAGAGGCGCTCTGCCACGAAAAGAACGTGCTCTTCTGCGTCGACGAAGTGCAGACGGGCAACGGCCGAACGGGCACCTGGTTCGCCTACGAGCAGTTCGGCCTTTCACCCGACCTCGTCTCCACCGCCAAGGGCCTCGGCAACGGCCTTCCCATCGGCGCGACGCTCATGGGCTCGAAGACAGCCGAGGTTCTGACGCCCGGCACGCATGGCTCCACCTTCGGCGGCAACCCCGTCGCCTGTGCAGGCGCACTCAGCGTGCTTGAGCAGATCGACGACGCCTTCCTTGAGGCCGTCAAACAGAAGGGTACCTGGCTCACCGCCGAACTGGAAAAAATCCCCGGCGTGAAGGACGTCTCCGGGCTCGGTCTCATGCTCGGCTTCTCGGTCGAGGGCTGCAAGTCTGCCGACATCAAGGCAAAGGCCCTCGACAACGGTCTCGTCGTCCTCACCGCCAAGGACCGCGTGCGCCTGCTCCCGCCGCTCGCCATCACCGAGGAGGAGCTTTCTGACGGCCTGCTGAGGCTTGCAGCCGCCATTCGCGAGGTTCAGGAAGCCGCACACTAAGCCGCCTCCGACCTGTCTTGCAACACACCATCGAAAACGGGGAGTCCTGCCGCTGTGCAAGGCTCCCCGTTTTGTGAGGCGTACAGGTGAACAACAAAAAATGAGCGGCGGGTGCGCATTGCACGCATCCGCCGCTCTCTCAGACCCCCAACAGCGCCGGGCGGAGATGTACCCGTCAGGAGAGAACCAAGGAGTCCCTCCATCGCCTGCCTCTCGGACGCCCCCCGTTGTCCTTTGGTGAGAGGCCTGCGTTCGCTGTCGTTGAACGTATCTTGCCGCATTTGAGAATAATTCTCAATACCACTTAAGAGAGTTTGCGGAAAAACGCGTACTCCATTGACATGCGTCAACCTTGAAATCCATCCGTACAAATCCTTAGGCTCCCCTGTCCTGCTGTCGTTTCCATCGAATACCTTGAAGGTGTCGGGACGGACAACCGGCAGGATTCCCGGGCTGCCCGCCTGCCGCCATGCGGGCAGCCGTTCGGAGCTACTGCTGCTCGTGTCTGGCCTCCTCGGAGAGGATGAGCACGACTCGGGTGCCGCCTGCGGGCGAGACGCGCTCGACGTCGACGAAGGCGCCGATGCGGGATGCGCGCTCGGCCATGATCGAGAGGCCCACGTGCTGGCCCTTTCGCTCGGTGACGAGCGCATCATCGATGCCGACGCCGTCGTCGGTGATCGTCACCTTGAGGTCGGCGTCGTTCTCGATGCGGATGTCGACGTTTTCGGCATGAGAATGCTTGCGGACGTTGGAGAGCGCCTCCTGAATGATGAAGATCACCTGAAGCTTCTGGCGCGGCGTAAGCTGCGGGCCACGCCCCGAGACTCGAAGACGCGCGTTCATGCGGGACTGTCCCTCGAGGCGATCAATCACGGTCCGTACGCCCTCGATGAAGCCTTCCTTGTGCAAACGCTCGCGGAAGTTGAGAAGGAGTTCGCGCACGTCCTCGTAGCACTCCTGAACGCCCGTGCGAATGGCGGAAAGGGATTCGTCACGCAGCGCAACGTCGTTAGTACGGATGGCGTCCGACAGGAACTGCACCTGCAGGTTGAGGAAGGAGAGCGCCTGAGCGATCGAGTCGTGCAGGCCCTGTGCAAGGAGCTGACGTTCCTGCACCACGGCGAACTGGCGGTCGCGCTCGATGAGGCGGTTGCTCGCCACGGCGACGCCGAAGTGGGTCACGAAGTTCTCGAGCAGGCGGATGACCTGCGTCGTGAGCTGCGGGCTTTCCTTGAAGAAGAGCGTGAAGATGCCGAGGTCGCCCGGCGTCGAACGGATCTGGAAGCTGTAGGCCGTCTTGAAACCCGCGTCGGCAAAGCGTCTGGAAAACTCGTCCTCAAGCTCGGTGAGCTGGAAGCAGACGGGATAGGTCTTCGAGAGCACCGAGGGCACGATGCCCGCGTCGCCAGGCAGATCGTTGACCGCCTTGACGAGGTCGACGGAAAGTCCCTCGGCCGTGAGGAGCTGCATCGAGTCGTCACGGCCCGAGAGCAGCTGGAGCGTACACGCATCGGCCTCGGTCTGGCGCATGATTCGCGAGACGAAGCCGTCGGCAAGGTCGTCAAGGCTGCGACGCTGCGTGAAATAGGAGGTCATCTCGTAGAGCTGCGCGAGATGGCTGTTCTTTTCTTCGACGCTGGCCGTCTTCTCGGCTACCTTCTGCTCGAGATTGTCGTGAGAATCCTTGAGTCTGGCGGCCATCTCGTTGAAGCCTGCGGCGATCTCGCCGATTTCGTCCTCACTCCTCACTTCGGTGCGGGCCGTCAGGTCGCCCGAGGAAAGCCGTCCGATGGCGCCGCCGAGCTGCTCGAGGGGACGGATCACCCAGCGGAGCAGAAGCGCCATGATCGCGAAGAGACTGCCGATCGCAAGCACGATGAGGAGACCCTGCAGATAGCGGAGCTGCCACAGGAAGTGCGCGCGATATTCGTCGATGTCGTTCGTCAGCGCGGCGAGCTTCTCGACATAAAGGTTGACGTCGCCCATCATCGGTTCGCGGGCGCCGCCGCGGGCGGCCGTAAGGTGCGGAAGCACCGACTCTTTCCACTCAGAGTCGATGCTCTGAAGCGACGAACGGATGGCCTGCGTCTCAGGCACGAGAAGCGGACGCCACTGATCACCCTTCTGGAGAAGATCAAGCCCTGCGTTGACCGTACGGACTTCGTTGTCGAAGTCCCTGTTGTCATACTGCGGAAGCACATAAAGCGCGGTGCGGAAGACATGGAACCTGATGTCCCCGATGATATTCGTCGCAGCCGACGAACTCTCAAGCTTCCAGTTGAGCATCATCGTATACCCGATCGTGGTCACGATGAAGCTCACCCAGATGAGCGTGAGAAGCAGAAGCCTCGCCGAGAGGCTCTTGAAAAAGCGGAGCGGATTGAGTTTCACGACGTAGATCCTTCCTGTGTTCCGTTTGCGCGTCAGATGAGGCGCGGATTTTCGTCCTCAAGCTGGATCGTGAGGCCTCCCGCGGAGCCGGCACCCGACGAGCCTTCGCCTTCGTTTTCAGGCTTGACGGGCGTGATAGGGGCGATCGACTCGACCGTCCAGGTGACGCCGATCTGGCGGCCCTTGCGGGCGCGCTGCATGCGGAACTCCTCAAAGGACTTGCGGGTGATCTGCACCTCTCTGGGCTTGCCGCCTCGTCCCGTGCCGGAGGCGGTGAGACCGCGCTCATCGACGAGCGTCATGCCGATCATCCTTTCACCGGACTCAAGCTTCACGAGCGAAACGCCCATGCCGCCGTTGGAGAGTCTGCGGATCTCGTCGTGTGCGAAGATCACGAGACGGCCCTTCTCGGTAAGACAGGCGATCAGCGGCATCTCGGCGCAGCCCTCGGCGGGCGGCATCAGCGTGACGCCGTCGGCCATGCGCACGAAGGTGCGGCCGATGCGCTGCGAGGCCTTGAGGTCGCCGATCGTGCACTTGAGCCCGAGGCCGTCCGACGTGCCGAGCACGACATCCTCCTTCTCACGGCCAGCAAAGACACCGACGAATCGCTTCATGCCCTTGTCAAGATCGAAGAAGGACGTGACGGGCAAGCCGTCGCCCCTACCGCCGGGAATGGCAGAGACCTTGCAGGTGTAGACACGGCCCGTGTCGGTGACAAAGCTGATGTCGTCGACCGTGCGACACTCGACCGCACGCTCGAAGCCGTCGCCCACCTTGTAGCTGAGCAGCGTGCAGTCGTGCCCGTGGCCCTGACGGGTTCTCAGGAAGCCCTTCTGCGAGAGCACGACCGTAACGGGTTCGTCGACCACGTGCTGTTCGGCCTGAACGACGCTCGCCTCCTCGATGAGGGTGCGGCGGTCGTCGCCGAAGGTCTTCGCTGCCTGCTCGATCTCCCTGGCCACTGTGCGGCGCAGAACGCCGTCACTGCCGAGAATGCGTTCGAGCGAACTCTTTTCCTTGTTGAGTTCGGCGAGCTCCTTCTCGATCGCAATGGCGGCCAGACGAGCAAGCTGGCGGAGCCTGATTTCAAGAATGTCGTCCGCCTGACGATCAGTGAGACCGAACTCCTTAATCAGAGCGGGTTTCGGCTCATCGCTGTTGCGGATGATCTCGATGACGCGGTCGATGTTGAGAAGGACGAGCGCACGACCCTCAAGCACGTGAATCCTGTCGTTGACCTTGTCGAGCCTTGCCTGAGTGCGGCGGCGAACGGCCAGCAGGCGGAAGGCGATCCACTCGCGGATGATCTCGAGCAGGTTCTTCTGCTTGGGCTTGCCGTCATTGCCGAGCATGACGAGGTTGACGGAGACGTTGGACTCCATCGATGTCTGCGAAAGGAGCGCCGCCACGAACTCCTCGCGGTCGATGCGGCTGCTCTTGGGTTCGAAGACGAGGCGCACGGGCTTTTCCTCAGTCGACTCGTCTCGAACCCTGTCGAGAATGGCAAGCATGGCGCTCTTGGCCTGCTGCTGTTTCGACGAAACCGTCTTCTTGTCCTTTCTGGCCTTCGGATTCGTGATGGCTTCAATCTGGTTGAGCACGTCCTGCGAGGACGAGGCGGGCGGGAGTTCGTCGATCACGAGCTGCCACTGGCCGCGGGCAAGATCCTCGAAGTGGTAGCGCGCACGCACGGTGAGCTTGCCCCTGCCCGTACGGTATATGTCGCGAATTGTGCTTCTCGGGCTGATGATCTGGCCGCCGCACGGGAAATCCGGCGCAGGCAGAACCTCAAGCACCTCGTCAAGCGTTGCCTCGGGCTTGTCAATCAGCAGCGTGCAGGCGGCCGCGACCTCCCGCAGGTTGTGCGAGGGAATGTCGGTCGCCATGCCGACGGCAATGCCGGACGAGCCGTTGAGCAGCACGAAGGGCAGCTTCGCGGGCAGAACCACGGGCTCCTGGAAGTTGCCGTCATAGTTGGGCGTGAAGTCGATTGCCCCCGTGTCCACCTCTTCAAGAAGCAGACTTGCGATCGGCATGAGGCGCGCTTCGGTGTAACGCATGGCAGCCTGAGAGTCGCCGTCCCTGCTGCCGAAGTTGCCCTCGCCGTCGATGAGCGGATAGCGGAGCGAGAAGCTCTGCGCCATGCGCACGAGCGCATCGTAGACCGACTGGTCGCCGTGGGGATGGTACTTGCCGAGCACGTCGCCCACGACGCGCGCAGACTTGACGGCCTTCGTGCCCGCCTTGACGCCCATGCGCTCCATGTCGATCAGAATGCGGCGCTGCACGGGCTTCTGGCCGTCGGAGACGTCGGGAAGCGCACGGCTCTTGACGACCGACATCGCGTATTCAAGATAGGCCCGGCTTGCATAGCGCGCGAGCGTGAGCTGACCGTCGGATTCGACACCGCCCGTCATCACCTCGTCAACGCGTGCACCAAGAGGCGACGCGCCCTCATCTTCGGAAGCCTCTGCAGCATCCTCCTCAATGCGAGCCTCCTCCGTCACGTCCTCTTCGATCTCGCGAGCGGAGGACTCCTCAGGCGCCGTCTCCTGAACGGGTTCGTCAGCCTGCACCTCGACGCTCTCCTCAACCTCGGGAAGCAGAGGCGTCTGAACGGGTGCTTCGGCAGATGCCTTTGCCACCCTGCCGCCAGCGGATTTTTTCCTTGCCGGCGTTTCTTCCGCCTTCTTCAAATCGTCTTCATAAACGAGCATCTGGTCGCCGAAGAGACCGCCGTCGTCCTGGACCTCGGGATTGAGGCCGCCTTTCTTTCTTGCCATATCGTCTCTCTCCAGCTCAGACGTCCGCCTCGACGCGGTCGCCGTATTCTTCCATCCAGAGCTTGCGGCTGCCCGCGCTCTTCGTCGCCATCAGGAGGTTCATCACCTCACCCGTCACGGCCTCGTCGACGTCGCCCATCCCCACGGGCAGCAGCCTGCGGGTGTCGGGATGAAGCGTAGTCTCAGCGAGCTGCTGAGCCTTCATTTCGCCCAGACCCTTGAATCGGGAGATCGAGATCTTGTCTTCCTCAAATCCCTCCTTCCTGAGGGCCGTCAGGGTGCGGGAGAGCTCTCGGTCATCGAGACAGTAGAACTTGCGCTCGGGCTTGCGGCCCCTCTTCGGCACGTCGACGCGATAGAGGGGCGGCATGGCCACGTACACATGCCCGAGTTCGATAAGCTTCGGGAAGTGACGGTAAAAGAGCGTGAGAAGCAGCACCTGAATGTGACTGCCGTCCACGTCGGCATCGGACAAAATGCAGATCTTGCCGTAGCGCAGTCCCTTGAGGTCGGGGGCTCCGTCCGCAGGGTGCGGATCAACGCCGATCGCCACGGCGATGTCGTGCACGGTGTCGCTGCCGAAGATCTTGTCGGCGTCGACCTCCCACGTGTTGAGGATCTTGCCTCGCAGCGGCAGCACGGCCTGAAACTCCTTGTTGCGACCCGACTTGGCGGAGCCGCCTGCAGAGTCGCCCTCCACGATGAAGAGCTCGTTCATGGAAATGTCGTCGGACTCGCAGTCCGTGAGCTTGCCGGGGAGCACCGCAACGCTCGAGGACTTCTTCTTCTCGTACTTCGTCGACTGGCGCTGGCGCGCCTGTGCCTGAGAGACGATGAGCTCCGCGAGCTTCTTGCCTTCCTCGATGTGGTCGTTGAGCCAGAACTCGAACTGCGGACGCACGAAGCCGCTCACGAGCTTCATCGTCTCGCGACTCGTGAGCTTCTCCTTTGTCTGCCCTTGGAACTGAGGATCAAGCGCCTTCGTGGACAGCACGAAGTTGGCCCGGCTGAAGACGTCCTCGGAGAGGATCTTCACGTTCTTCGCCTGCAGGCCGTGCGCCTGCATGAAGGCGAGCATGGCCTGATACAGGCCGTCCTTGAGCCCCGCCTCATGCGTGCCGCCCTGCGGCGTCGGGATGAGGTTCACATAGCTCTCGCGCTCAAGCCCTCCCTCGGTCGTCCAGATGACGACCCAGGCCGCGCCCTCGCCCACTGCATAGCCGTCACCGGCATCCTCAACGTAACCATGCGCCTCGAAGGGAGCGACAAGCGGTTCAGCTGCAATCTCGGAGAGGAGGTATTCGCGAAGGCCGCCCTCATACTTCCAGCATTCCTCCCTACCAGTCTTCTCATTCTTGTAGACCACTTCACAGCCGGGAAGCAGCACGGCCTTAGAGCGAAGCAGGCGAATGAGCGCACCCTCGGGAATCGCGGGGCTGTCGAAGTACTTCGGATCAGGATGAGCAGTCACACGCGTGCCCGTCTGGGACTTCGGACGCGGAGAACGGCGGGACTTGAGGGGGCTGACGACATCGCCGTCGGCAAAGCCGATCGTCGACTCCTCGCCGTCGCGCCAGACGGTGACGTCGAGCGTAGTCGAAAGTGCGTTCGTCACCGAGACGCCGACGCCGTGCAGACCGCCCGCAAAGGAATACGGACCCGAGCCGTCGGACTTGGCGAACTTGCCGCCTGCGTGCAGCCTCGTGAAGACAAGCTCGACAACAGGCACCTTCTCCTCAGGATGAAGCCCCGTCGGGATGCCTCGGCCGTTGTCCTCGACCGTGATGCCCCCGTCGGCATGAAGCGTCACCGATATGCGTGATCCGAAGCCTGCAAGGACCTCGTCCGTCGCATTGTCAACTACTTCCTGAATGATGTGGAGAGGATTGTCCGTAAGCGTGTACATCCCCGGGCGCTGCTTGACGGGTTCAAGCCCCTTGAGCACCTTGATTGAGGAGACGCCGTAGTCCTCCGCTCTGCCGTTTGTCTTCGCCATGATTACTGATTCACCCGACCGATTTTCAACACATCCAACAAAGAGGCGGATCCGTTCTGCATCCGCCTCAAAACTGTGCAAGGATTGTAACCCATGTTTTCAAAACGTCCCTCCCCCACACTTCTCTGAGTCATCAAGGAAAAGAGTCACACCGGCTTCCCGATCCGCCAAACATAAAACAAACACGACGGAGAGGAAACGGGACGGGGACTTCCATATCATCAGCTGCCGAAGGAAACCCAGACAAACGACTTCAGCAGTATCATTAACGCTCATAAGATCAATCATCTGAGCGCAAAGGCAGTCCTCGACCGACTGTTGCGCTCCACCAAAATACTTCTTGAAATGACCTCCGCCGTTGACTTAGCCTTGGTACACAAATATCTGACACGAACTCTTGGAGATTTCGACAGATTCATGACAGAACACCAGATCGAGTACGTCATTGCCTATGGAACACTGCTTGGAGCCGTACGGCATCAAGGATTCATCCCTTGGGATGACGACCTTGACGTTTTGATGACCAGAGAGAATTACGAAAAGCTGTTGTCCGTTGAAACTCAGCTTCCCTCCTATTTTTGCCTGCAAAGAAAGGAAAATGACCCTGCTTATCCGTTGGATTTCCCCAAGCTTCGTGACAATCGCGTTCATACCCTGGAAGGAAACGACAACGACCTCGGTATTTCAAATGGCGGGTTCATCGACATCTTCATTCTCGATGGTTTTAATGCACAAGAAAACATTTTACGAAATCACATCGATGAAATACGACAAGTTCGTGAACTTCATGACTATAGACAAACCTTACCAAAATACTCTTTCAAGCGTCGCCTCTTGAAAATAAAGCTTTCCAGTCTCATAAACAAAAAAAATAAAACAGAAAAAATTCTTCAAGAGCAGTTCATATCAATAACTGACAAAACGAAAATCGTTGTATGTAAGTTATTTCTTTCAGAAGGAACTTGGAGATTTGAAGACATATTTCCTGTGAAAAGAGTCTACAACTTTGGAGGACTAATTCTCCCTGGACCAAATAATTTCGATAACGTTCTAAAGGGGTGTGGATATGGAAATTACATGGAATATCCTCCTGCCGACAAGAGGCACACTCACCTTATTGAGTTCTCAGTTCTGGATTCAATGGATTAATGCTTTACCAGTAACCCAAACTCCCGGCGTCACCTCTGTACAACCGTTCATCGCTGCCCCCTTGAAGACCACTCATCCCCTGTAAGGCAAGGCGTAAAAAGTTACTTTAAGGGGTTGCTTTTTTTGGCGCAAACATCTATATAATATTGTACGTATGTTTACCGGGAGCTGATATGAACTGGGAACCAATCAGATCCTGAAAACCGTGGAATCTACACTCAGTCAGATTCGTCGAAGAAGAGCTCGAGGAACATCTGGTCTCTGGCCGTCGTCTCCGTAGACCAACGGTACTGATCCACCCTGTTCCTCACCTCGACTCTTTCCACGCAGTCGAACCAATCGAGCAACTGCTTGAGCGTCATCGATCGAATCCAGGCGGTCAGTTTTTCGTACTGCTTCCGCACAGTCTTCCCGAGCGACTCATCGTTGGCTCGCCGCTCGGCTTCCTGAGCCGTGCGCTCCATCATGCTCTGCAGCACGAAACGGTAGCCGAGTGTGACGTGTCGGCAGATTTCTTGCCCGCGTACGCTGGTCATCGTCCAGACTCGGGGCTTTCGCCCGTCAAGGTCGGACTTGACGACGCGATACGAGGTTTCAATGTCGTTGCGGCGACGGTAGCGACGAAGCGCGTCCCACGGGCTCGCATGAAGATTTGAAAGGATGACGAAAATCCCAAAGTCCTTCTGTGCGGCCAGAATGGCCTCTTCGTTGGGGATGACCTTGATGCCTCCGCCTCGAACACGCTTCCACGAGAAGTACCGGTGCGCGAACTTAAGCTCGGCATCGTCCATTTCATTTTCCTTGCCGGTTGCAAGACTCATTTCGTAGCTTTTGAGCTTCGTGTGGAAGGCTGAAGCTTCCATGACAGCTCGGGCATTGTTGCGAAAATAGTGAAAGTACAGTCGGAAGGATTTTGACTCCGTATCCCCGGCGGCTACGCCATTGCGCGTGCGCTGCCGCTTCCATTCAAACGGCGTCATTTCAGACACCGATACGGCACTGATCTTCTCGTCGAACGGCACTGAGAAGCGTACCGCGAGAAGTGGTCTCTCAGTTTGGTCCCATCATCGGCGGCGCTGTCCAAGTGCTTGTAGATCCAGGCGTGCTTGAGCGTGGCAAGGATCGTGAACTTGAAATTCTTGCGCAGGAAGCGCAGCACGTTCTCCTTGCTGAAGAACCCGTTGTCGAGGCAGAACTCCGGATTCTTCAAGCCGTATGCCTTGGCCCGAGGCACGGCATTGACGAGAGAAATCACGTCGGGGATGTTGCCGGGCTGAAGCTCGAAAGAAACGGGCAGACCGGAATCAAGCGAGTAGAAGGTGATGATCTTGTAGATGTCCAAGCCGTCGCCGTCTTTGTTGAAGCCTTGCCGCGCGTACGGTTTCAGGCCGTTGCCGTAGACGGAATGCGAGGTTGAATCGAATGCGATGGCCGGCTGTTCGTCGTTGCCTGCCGTACGGGCCAGTTCCCGGAAGAGAGACTGTGAACCGGATTCATCCAGACCGAGCTCGTGGAAAAGGTCGTAGCAAATGTCCTCGGACAGGCCGGCTTCGTAGGGGAGATCATGTTCGCATTGCCAGGCCTCCACGTTGTGAACAGTTTCACCCGTAACGACCAAGTACTGAGAGACAGAGAGCAGCTTCTCGGAGGTTCCACCGTTGGGATACGCCCTGCGGACCGAACTTTCGAGTCCGGCCACTGCCCCGGCATGACGAATCAAGTCCAGAGCCTCTACACGGGTTCGTCTGGCAGAAAGCTCGGCAGTCTGAGCCGCTTCGGCTGGCTTCTTCTTGGGGCGGCAACGGGTTGTCACCGTTTCGCCTTCCAGGATTTTTTCACCCATCCGACGGCTCGACAGAAGGACGTTGTAGCCCTTTGCCGGATCGTATTGATAGCGACGTTCCTCGATGTATTTGACGCCGGTCTTTTGGTTCGTTACTGCCACACGGCGAACTTTGACCGGGAACTCCTTCCGAGCTGCCATTTGATCTCCTTTAATGGGTGTATATAATTATATCATACACACCCACCACGGCGCAAGAAAAAAGTCCCGATTAAACAGGGCTTTTAAGAGAAGTGTCTACTTCGTTTCTGGGCTTTGAGTGATCTTTTGACGACTTGCAGGGTACTGACCAGAGCTTGGACGAACTTCTTGACAAATACCGGTTGCGCAACGAGGTGGAGGTCAATTTCCGACTGATGTTGGGAGACCTGCATCGGACGACGCGCGTGCAATCGTCTCAAAGGAAGCTCTTCAAAAGCCCTCTTTAATTTTGCGCTCCGAGAGCTTTTGTCTATTACACAGGCTAAATTTCTGTGCAAACGATTGTTCAGGGTACTTTTGAAGAGCTTCCCAAAGTCTCGACGGCATGCTTCTGGTGACCTTCGTTGCCTTGAGCTTGCTGGCAAACCTTCGCACGATGCTCAAAAGGAAATTACCCGCCCATGAAAACATCCGTGCAGTCGACTGCGACATCATGGACTTCAACGAGGAATACACCCTCAGCGACTACTACACCATTTCGGAAATGCTTACGGAACTCAAGAGTGTTGTTGCCATCAGAAGCCATCGCACACAGCAGACCCGGCTGATCAACCTAACCTCTAAGCAGAAGGGACTCCTGAAGGAGTTGGGGTGCGAAGGACTCTTCGACAATGCCGACGAACTGTGGGAGCTGATGTCTGCAGAGCATTTGGCAAGCTACATTGCTGCCGTGAAGGCGCAAGATGAACTCAACGCGCAGGCGGCTCAAACAACGGCGTCAGCCGACAAGGCGTGATACCTTTCAAAAAAATCCCGCTTCTTTCGTCAATTTCTACAAAAAAGGGACATCGAGTCTCTCAAAGCATGTCTGACGGGGTGCATATTTACCAAAGAACCACTGAACACCAACGGAATCTCTCGGATATGTATTGTAGATACTATTGGAAGTATTGATTCACATAATTCGTTCCTGAGGTACGAATTATGTTTGCAATATAAAGATTAATTTGTTGAGAATTTTATTAAAAATAAAAAGGCGACAACCATCCTTTGTTTTCAGAGGAATTAATGTTTTACGGAACTTTTGATTTTTTTGACGGTGTGTTTGGGTACACTGTTCCGTTTTCATGGAAATTGACGTCTTTGTACAGAGGATAGAAGCGGGATTTTGGGCAGTAAAAGTGAGGTGGCCGAAGCTATCGTCCCCACAACAATAAGAAAGCAGAATACAAAAGCAAGTCCGCTTATTGCGCCATCGTTTAGGACAAAGCCAAGAAGCAACGCCCACGCAGAATAAGTTATATTCAAGGCCATCCCCTTTGAAGCCCCTAAAATGGAAATGGCCTTGTAATAAAAGAGATACGACATCGTTCCCACAAGAGCACAACCTGAGATCAAATACAAAATACTCCCAAATGGCTTTACGGCACCGACATCCGCCACGCCCCACAGGAGAACACCGTACGCTGCAGCGGAAACTGCATTTCTTATCTGGAGAGCTACGTGATTGTCCACGGTCTCGTGTCTCATTGCGTAGCTTCCCAAAACCGCGAGAGCGTCAGAAATTTTGTGTCCATGGGATAATCGGAGCCCGCCAATCGGGTGCATCCAATGAACACGAATACCAAACGCAATTCTCGTAAGAAGTCCACCAACCCCCTCGATAACCATATCGACCAGTACGTTTCCGAGCTTCGAGCATCGGGCCGCCCGCTGGGCCCCGAAGCCTTCTCCGAGGCCGTCCGTACCTTCTCCCAACGCTTCGTCGAAGCCATGCTGCAGGGAGAAATGGATGCCCATCTCACAGGCTGTCAGCCCACTGAAACGCCTCCTGAAGAGGTCGCCGCTGACGAGCTTCCCCAGCTTTCCAACAAGCGCAACGGCTTTAGCCACAAGACCCTGAAGACCGAGTTTGGTCCTCTGCCGCTGAGCGTTCCGCGCGACCGACAGAACACTTTCGACCCGATCATCGTGCCCAAGCACAGCCGCTCGTTCGGCAAGATGGACGAGCAGATCATCGCCATGTACGCCAGGGGCATGAGCACCCGTGACATCCAGGCCTTCATCGACAACCTCTACGGGGTGGACATCAGCCCCGACTACGTCAGCAAGGTTACTGACAGAGTGCTTGAGGACGTCCGGGAGTGGCAGAATCGCCCGCTCGCAAGTGTGTATCCCGTCGCTTTCTTCGACGCCCTTCGAGTCAAAATCCGCAGCGGCGCAGCCGTAAAGAACATGGCTGTTCATCTCGGGATTGGTGTTCGCACGGACGGTACGCGTGAGGTTCTGGGCATGTGGATCGCCGAGAACGAGGGCGCAAGCTTCTGGGCGAGCGTGTTCAACGGGCTCAAGGCCCGAGGCGTGGAGGACATCCTCATCGCCGTTACGGACGGCCTGAAGGGCATGACGGAGGCTCTTGAAACCGTGTATCCGCAGACCCTCCACCAGACCTGCATCGTCCACCTTATCCGCGCATCCACCTCATTCGTCTCTCAGAAGGACAGGGCGGCCGTATGCAAGGAGCTGAAGCCCATCTACCAGGCAGTGGATGCCGACGCTGCAGAACGCGCTCTGGAGCGTTTTGGAAGCACGGACATGGGCAAGAAGTATCCAGCCATCATCCAGATCTGGGAACGCGCCTGGGCGCAAGTGATCCCGTTCTTCCAGTTCCCGCCAGAGATCCGTACACTGATCTATACGACCAATGCGATTGAAGGGCTAAACCGCGCTGTCAGGAAGGTGATCAAGACGCGCACTCTATTCCCTAGTGAGGACGCAGCCCGGAAGCTGATCTACCTGGCTATCATGAATTTCACGACCTCCTGGAAGCGTGCTACAGCCAGGTGGTCTGCTGCCATGCCTCAGTTCGCTCTGCTGTTTGGCGAGCGCTTTACAGGTGCCATGGAGTAAGACAAGGGGTATGATTAGACTACCCGCGCTATCGCATCAGGTCTGGCATACTGCATCACAAAAAACAAAGGGCAGCCTCGTTGGGCTGCCCCTGGAATAACCTCCCCAGACACAGAAATCCTGACACTCCCCAGACCTGACTTCAAGGAAACAATGGAATGAATATCCTCTCGCTGGCAACCCAGACAAGCCGTTATCCTGTCAAGAATTTCAGATTGCTGTTCCTTTAGAAAAACAGGATCAAAGCTTTTTGCATCATCAATGCTGTCAAATTCAAGAAGACAGCCCTCGGAAAAGCACTTCATTTCCATATCAAGAGAATCCAGATGCTCGACAAAGAAATCCTCCCAAAGCTTACTCCTCGATGAAGGAACAAAGTACTCTGACGAAATAATATCAAGAAGTTTTCTGGAAAAATCAGTATCGAAATATGCCGCCCCCACCATGTAGAAGCTCCCGCGACCACCTATCTGAACCTCAGAAATTCTCCCCGTATCATCCGACCTCATGCACCATTCGGAAGTTTCTCCTTCTGACCATTGCGCAGAATAAAATGCCTTCCACTCATAAGACCTAAAGGGATTTACTGTAAAGTAATTGTCGACAGAACAGACATACGTATTTGAAATTCGTTCCTTCACAGCCATAAGGCTTGAATGATTGTTTCTCGTCGAATATTCCGAATTTTCCACAATCTCAACACCGAACTTTTCGGCAAGATAATAAAAATCTTCTTTTCTATAACCAACAACCACGATGATTTCTAAAATCCCCGCCTCCTGCAACTGGCGGATCTGTCTTTCGACAAGTACCTCCCCCTTGATCTTGACCAGTCCTTTGGGACATTCATATGACAAGGGGGCAAATCTTGACGAGAACCCTGCAGCCATGATGACGGCGTTTCTCACCTTGTAAGGCTTCAGAGCCTCCAACCCTGCGGCCGTGACAGTCCTCCCTTCCGCCCACCCTTTGCACACGCAGACCTCATAGGCGTCACTTGCAGGCCTTTGATTTTCTTCTCCAGACAAAAGCAAGGCCATCAGACAATCAAAAAGATCTCTTGTCATTTTATTTTGCTCGTTTGACACCGCGCATCTTCTCCTAAATATCACATCTGAATTATCAGGAAACAATCACTGCTCAACCACGGAGTTTACCATTATTTCCTCCGCAGACTCTTGAAGCAGCCCGGGGAATGTATGTCTCCCACCCAACGGCGTCCTTTCTCTGCTACAGATGATTCTGCGCAAAACAGTGTCGTGCCCCCTGTGGTTCGCATACAATTGTCAGATTCACTACCCCTAAAGGCCCCCTATGAGCAAACTCTACATGGGCTTTGACGCAGGCACCCAAAGCGTCAAGGTCGCCGTCTATGACGAGCAGTTCAACTGCCTCACGAGCCACAGCCTGCCCACGCACCTGCACTATCCGCAGCCCGGCTGGGTCGAGATGAGCGCCGACGAGTTCCTCGAGATCACCGTAAAGTCAATGGCCGCCTGTGCTCAATCCCTCAGGGAAATGGGCAGGGATCCGAAGGACGTCTGCGCCGTCATGGGCGACGGCATCATCTGCGGCATCGTCGGCGTCAACGCCGAGGGCGATGCCGTGACGCCCTACATCAACTATCTTGACAGCCGCACGACACCAGACGTCGAGGCTCTCAACGCCCGAGGACTCGAGATCTGGGGGCGCGAGACGGGCAACTCCGTCGCCTCCCCGATGTTCCCCGCGATGTTCGCCCGCTGGTTCCTGAAGAACAATGAGGCCTTCAATCGCGTCGGCGTGAAGTTCGTGCACAACGCCCCCTACATCCTCATGCATCTCGCGGGCCTCAAGGGCGAGGACGCCTTCATCGACTGGGGCGCCATGTCCGGCTGGGGCCTGGGCTACGACGTCCAGAAAAAGTGCTGGTCCGACGAACAGCTCGAAATTCTCGGCATCGACAGGAAGTACATGCCCGAAATCGTGAAGCCCTGGGACAAAGTCGGCGGCCTTTCCGAGGCAATGGCCGAACGCACGGGCCTCAGGGCGGGCATTCCCATTCTGGGCGGCGCAGGCGACACGATGCAGTCCATGCTTGGCTCCGGCATCTTCGAGGCAGGCCAGGGCGTCGACGTGGCGGGCACCTGCGCTATGTTCTGCGTCTCGACGAAGGGCATCATCCCCGAGCTCTCCAAACCGGGCACAGGGCTCATCTTCAATTCGGGCACGCTCCCCGACACCTACTTCTACTGGGGCTTCGTCCGCACGGGCGGTCTCGCCCTGCGCTGGTTCAAGGACAACGTCTGCAAGAAGGCGGACGATGCTGCCTACTACGGCCCGATGACGGAAGGCGCGGAGAAAGTGCCCGCAGGTTGCCGTGGCGTGATGTTCCTGCCCTACCTTACGGGCGGTTCGGGCGAAGAGAAGGAAGCGAGCGGATGCTTCCTCAACATGACCATGGACGACGACCAGTTCGTCATGTGGCGTGCCGTGCTTGAAGCCATCGGCTACGACTACATGGGCCTTGCCGACAGCTATCGCGCGGCTGGTGTCGACCTCAACCGCATCACCGTGACGGAAGGCGGTTCGCGCAACGAGCTCTGGAACAGGATCAAGAGCCACATGCTCGGCGCGGACGTCGTGCGCTTTCGCAATGCGGGCGGCGCTGTCCTCACAAACTGCATCGTCGCGGCCCACGCCGTGGGCGACGCGCCCGACGTCAGGAAGGTGCTCTCTGACAACATCGAGCGCGACGCCGAGTATGCACCCGTTCCCGCGCTCACGAGCCGCTACCGCACGCTTTACGACATGCGTCAGAAGCTCGTGCGAGAGGACATGAAGACCGCCTTCAGCCGCCTCGTCGCCATGCGAACCATCGAATAACAAATAACGCCTCGATCCCGTTCAGCTCGAGAACGGACGCCCGTTCCGGTCAGGAGGGGCGCCCTCTTCTTTTGAAGAATGGGAAAGGGGCGCCGTCCGTCGGACATGCGCCCCTTTGCGGGATCAGGCAAAGCCGGAATTACTCGGCGTCCTCACCCTTGTTCTCGCCCTTGATGAAGTCGGGGCGGAGGATCTCTTCGCCGAGCTCCTGGCGGAGGGCGGAGAGATAACCGCGGCGATCGGCTTCGCCGTAGATCGTGGCGAACTCGCGCGAGAGGGACTTCAGCTCGTTTTCGGTCGGAGCCTTCACCTTGGCGGCGTTCACGAACGCGACGAAGTAGGCGCCGCCGTCAACCTGCATGCCCGTGTAGGCGGGGAGCTTGTCGGCGGGAAGCGCAACCATGCGGTCAACGAGCTGGGCGGGATGACCGAGCAGATTCTGGCGGGAGACCCAGACGGCCTTGCTGAAGCCGTCAAGAGACTTCGACTGGCGGACCTCGGCGACCTTCTTCTCGCCGGCGGCCTTGGCGAGCTCACCCGCCTTGCGCAGCTTCAGACCGTCCTCGATCTGACCCTTGACCTCGTCAAACGGACGAACGGCCTTCGGGAAGTGCTTCTCGACGCGGGCGGCGACAAGCTGATTGGAGCCCACTTCGACGGCAGCGGAATTGCGCTTTTCCTGCAGGCATTCGGAGCCGTAGAGGTTTTCAAGCACGTGTTCGTTGAAGAACGGAGCCAGTTCGGGATCGGCAGGACCCTGACGCGTAACGTCCTCGGCGGTCATGAGCTTGAGGCCGAACTTCTGGGCGGCGGGCTCGAGGCTGTCGGCCTGCTCGTAGACGATGTTCGTGAACTCTTCTGCCTTTTCGGAGAATTCGCGCAGAGCCATCTGGTCGATGTATTCGGCCTCGATGTCGGCGCGGACTTCGTTGAAGTCACGCACGCGGGCCGGATGGATGTCGGTCACGTAGATGACGTGCCAGCCGAAGTCGCTCTCGACGGGGCCGACGATGTCACCCTTCTTGGCGGAGAAGACGGCGTCCTCAAAGGGCTTGACCATCATGCCGCGGCCGAAGAAGGAGAGATCGCCGCCCTCAACGGCGGAGCCCGTGTCGACGGAATTTTCCTTGGCCAGTTTGGCGAAGGAGGACGGATCGGCCTTGGCCTTGCCGAGGATTTCTTCGGCCTTCTTCTTGGAAGCGGCCTTGTCGTCGCCGAAGCTGATCAGGATGTGGCTGGCACGACGCTCCTCAGCCGTGGCGTAGCGCTGCTTGTTCTGTTCGTAATAGCTGCGAACGTCCTCTTCATTGGGCTTGATGGAGGCCTTGAAGCTTTCGGGCGAGAGGACGACGTACTGGGCCGTGACGTGCTCGTCGGCCATGAACTCGGACTGATGGCCGTCGTAGTAGGCCTTGACCTCATCGGGCGTCACCTTCACGTCGCCCATGTACTGGTCGATGTTGAAGATGAGCGTCTGGACTTCACGCTCTTCGGTGATGATCTTGTGCAGATGCTCAACGACGGCGGACGGCACGGGATAGGTGGCGGTCACGCCCGTGAGAAGAGCCTCCTTGGCGAGGTCGCGGCGGACTTCAGCCACAAACTGCTGGTCGCTCTTGCCCTGGCTCTGGAGGAAGCGCTCGTAGAGCGCGGGAGAAAACTGACCGTTCTCCTTGAGCGCATCGGCGTTCTTGATGAGCGCAACGGCTTCCTGCTCGCTCACGCCGACATGCTCTCTGGCAACCGTCTGGGTGACGGCGGCCTCGTCCATCAGATTGCGCACGAGGGCTTCGCGGGCCTCAGGCGTGTCGAGCATGCCTGCACGGAACTGGTCGCCCATCTGCTGGCGAAGGCGCTCGAGCTGCTGGCGCTTAGCCTGGTCGAAGAGTTCCGGCGTAATGGAGCTGTCGCCGACCTTGGCGATGGAGTTGTCAGCCTGGGTCATGCGGTTGTAGCTGTAGATGCCCGTCACGACGAAGCTCGGAATAATCAGCACCATGGCGATGAACATCAGCCAGCGCTTGTGATCGCGAAATGCCTGAAGCATGAACGTTTCCTTGTTGTCTTGGCCAACTGTCGCCCGACGGACGCAGAGAGGCCTCGTTCCCGATGATTTTTTAGAGCAAAAAAAAGGCGAACCGCAAGGTTCGCCTCTTTTCAGAATCTGTTGGCGGAGTGGACGGGACTCGAACCCGCGACCCCCGGCGTGACAGGCCGGTATTCTAACCAACTGAACTACCACTCCGCACATGCCGTGCTTTCGCACGCGGCTCAAACCTAAGTCCGATATTTTAGCGAACTTCTGCTTTTTTGGTTTTCGCCTTTTTTGAAAAACCCGGTACTTTTGTATCGAATTCTTCTTAAAATCTGTTGGCGGAGTGGACGGGACTCGAACCCGCGACCCCCGGCGTGACAGGCCGGTATTCTAACCAACTGAACTACCACTCCGCACATCATGTGCTTGTCGCAATCTGTCGATGTACGCTCGGAAACGTTGGCGGAGTGGACGGGACTCGAACCCGCGACCCCCGGCGTGACAGGCCGGTATTCTAACCAACTGAACTACCACTCCGTTTTCAGAGCTTTTGCATCAGCAGAGAAGCGTATTATACAGAACTTTTCCAATCTGTCAAGAAGTTTTTTTTCCAAAACTCCTCAACTATTTTGACTGGTGGGTGCTGAGAGGGTCGAACTCCCGACCATCGCCGTGTAAAGGCGGTGCTCTACCAACTGAGCTAAGCACCCCCACGGTAAAAGTCCTGCATGACGCCTCGTTGCGCGCTGCAGAACTCGGATTGTACACGATGCCCTAGGCAAAACCATACCGCAAACACGGTATGCCTTGCTCGCTTCGGCCATTCCTCAAACGTGTTCGGCCCGACCGCTTGCGCGGACGGGCCGAACATCATTTCATGCGAGGAACCTCCTTCTCAGAAGGCCCTCTTCCCGCAAGGTCAGGCATGGACCTCAAGCGTGGGAGTCTTGCCCGCACTGCTGGCCTTGGAGGACCTTTCCTCTGCGGCGGACGCAGCGGCTTCGCCGGTCGCGGCCCCTGCTGCAGCTCCAGCCGTTTCAGCTTCGACCGCGAGAGGCTCGGGCAGGCGGACGAGCGCCTGTGCGATCACCTCATCGATGGTCTTCACGGGGATGACCTCGATCTGAGTCTTGGCGGTCTCGGGCACGTCCTCAAGATCGCGCCTGTTGACGTCGGGGATCAGGATCTTCGTGCAGCCCGCACGGACGGCGGCGAGGAGCTTTTCCTTGAGGCCGCCGATTTCGAGCACTTCGCCGTGAAGCGTGATCTCGCCTGTCATGGCGACGTCGGAGCGTACGGGAATTCCCGTCATGGCCGAGATGATGGCCGTGGTCGTGGCGATGCCTGCCGACGGACCGTCCTTGGGCGTCGCACCCTCAGGATAGTGGACGTGAAGGTCGGTTTCGTAGAAGCGCTTCGTGTCGATGCCGAGGTTGGCCGCACGGGCGCGCACGACGGAGCGGGCCGTCTCGACGCTTTCCTTCATCACGTCGCCGAGACTGCCCGTACGCTGCACGCCCCCCTTGCCGGGGAAGATCTGAGCTTCGATAACGAGCATTTCACCACCCACGGACGTCCAGGCCAGGCCGTTGACGACGCCCACGCGCGGCTCCTTGCTGGCAAGGCCGATCGTGTACTTGGCGGGCCCAAGATAGGTGCTGAGGCTTTCGGGCTTGATCACCACCTTTTCAGGCATGCTGCCGCCCTTCTTGTCGGCGGCGAACACAACCTTGCGGAAGATCTTGCCGATGAGACGCTCAAGTCCGCGCACGCCCGCCTCGCGGGTCCAGTAGCGGATGATGTCGACGATGGCCTCTCGGGGGAGGTCGACCTCTTCAGCCTTGAGCCCCGTGGCGCGAAGCTGCTTGGGAATCAGGTGGTGCTCGGAGATGTGGATCTTCTCCTCCTCGGTATAGCCCGAAAGAGAAATCACCTCCATGCGGTCCAGCAGGGCCGGCGGAATGTCGTAGCTGTTCGAGGTCGCCACAAACATCACGTCGGAGAGATCCACCGGAATCTCCATGTAGTGGTCGGCAAACGCGTTGTTCTGTTCGGGATCAAGCACCTCGAGCATGGCCGAAGCGGGATCCCCGCGATGATCCGTGCCCATCTTGTCGATTTCGTCAAGCAGGAAGAGCGGGTTGCGCACGCCGGCACGAATCATGCTCTTGATGATCTGACCTGGCATCGAGCCCACGTAGGTGCGACGGTGGCCGCGAATCTCACTTTCGTCATGCACGCCGCCCAGAGCCACGCGCACATACTTGCGGCCCGTGGCTCGGGCGATGGACTCGCCGAGCGAGGTCTTGCCGACGCCGGGCGCACCCACGAAGCAGAGAATCGGAGACTTCACCTTGCCCACGCGCTTCTGAACGGCGAGATACTCGAGAATCCTCTCCTTCACCTTTTCGAGACCGGAGTGATCCTCGTCAAGAATGCGGGCGGCGGCCTCAAGGTCGCGCGAAACGCGGGACTTCTTCGTCCACGGATAGTCCGTGAGCGTTTCGATGTAGCTGCGCACGACGACGGACTCGGAGCTCATCGCCGGCATCTGGCGCAGGCGGCGAAGCTCGTTGCGCACGGTCTCCTCGGCGTACTTGGGCATCTTCGCCGAGGCGATGCGGGCTTCAAGATCGGCGTATTCTTCATCAGCGCCCTCATCCGTGTCGCCGAGCTCCTTGCGGATGGCCTTGAGTTGCTCGTGGAGATAGTAGTCGCGCTGGTTCTTGTCCATCTGGCGCTTGACGCGGCCGTCGATGCGAACATTGAGCTTCTGAAGATCAATCTGGGTCAGCAGGAAGTCGATCCCATGACGGAAGCGCGCCGCAAGGTCGACCTCGGCAAGCATCTCCATCTTGGCGGCAGCAAGGCCGGACATCTGGCCACAGACAAGGTCAAGCAGACGCTCGGGATCAGTCTCCGCGTCGAAACGGCCCGCAGGCTCGCTCTTTCCGGTGCCGAAGGAGCCGTATTTCTTCCACTCACTCATCAACTGGCGGCGCAGCGGCTCAAGCGTGCGCTCTGGGGCGTAGACGGTATGGAGGCGGGTGCAGCGAGCCACAAGCGAGCCGTCACGCTCGAAGAGCGAGTCGACGCGATAGCGGGCGAGGCCCTCGACGAGCATCTTCGAGGTGCCGTCAGCCAGGCCGAAGAACTGCATCACGCTTGCGAGCGTGCCGACCCCGTAGCAGTCGTCCTGCTTGGGCGCATCGGTGTCGGGCTCCTTCTGCGTGACCACGAAAACGTACTTATTGTCGGATTGAAAGGCCTTCCTAGCGGCGTTGACGGAAGCCTCGCGCGCCATGAAGACGGGCACCAGCGTCGAGGGGAAGATCACCATGTCCCGCACTGCGACAGCAGGCACTTCAATTTGTTCGGGGTAAATCACTTCCCCGTCGGTCATGTTGTCCAAATCTCTAGTCCTAGTGAATGTTCGGTTCGGTCTTGAATATATGGGGGCCAGAGCCCCCGTTTTCAAGTCGTATGCAGATCAGTTTCGTCAGTCGCGCTCGATGAGCTCAACGGGTGCGCTCTTCTCGACCGTCTCACGCGTAACGCGCGCCCGCGCGATGTTTCCACGCGTCGGAATGTCGAACATGGCATCAAGAAGCACGCCCTCGACGATGGAGCGCAGGCCTCGGGCGCCCGTCTTGCGGGCGATGGCCTTTTCGGCGACCGCCTTGAGCGCGTCGGGCGTGAACTCGAGTTCGACGTCCTCCATGCCGAGCAGGGCCTGATACTGGCGGACGATGGCGTTCTTGGGCTTCGTGAGGATGGCGATGAGCGCCTCCTCGTCGAGCTCCTGAAGCGCAGCGATCACGGGCAGACGGCCGACGAGCTCGGGGATCAGGCCGTACTTCACGAGGTCGGCGGGCTCGACCTGGCTGTACACCTTGGTGAGGCTCTTGTCGCCGTCCTTGCTGAAGACGCGGCCTCCAAAGCCCATCTCCGCCCTTTCGGTGCGGCGGCTGATGATGCTCTGCATGCCGTCGAAGGCGCCGCCGCAGATGAAGAGGATCTGCGAGGTGTCGACCTGAATCATGGCCTTGCCGGGATTCTTGCGGCCGCCCTGGGCGGGCATGCTTGCCACGGTGCCCTCGACGAGCTTGAGCAGCGCCTGCTGCACGCCTTCGCCGGACACGTCGCGCGTGATCGACGGGTTCTCGCTCTTGCGAGCGATCTTGTCGATTTCGTCAAGGTAGATGATGCCTCGCTGGGCGCGCTCGATGTCGCCGTCGGCGGCCTGCACGAGCTTGGCGACGATGTTCTCGACGTCCTCGCCCACGTAGCCCGCCTCGGTGAGCGTCGTCGCGTCGGCAATGGCGAACGGCACGTCGAGCGCACGGGCAAGCGTCTGCGCCAGCAGCGTCTTGCCGGAGCCCGTCGGACCGATCAGAAGAATGTTTGACTTCTGAAGCTCGACGGAGCGCGCAGCGTCCGCCTGGTTCTTCAGTCGCTTGTAGTGGTTGTAGACCGCCACGGATAGCGTGCGCTTGGCGCGCTCCTGACCTACGACGTACTGGTCGAGCAGGTCATAGAGCTCCTTGGGCTTGGGCAGGGGCTTCTCAGCCTCGGGCTTCGCCTCGGGAGCGCTCTCAGGAGTGGGGCCGCTCCTGAGCTCGTCGTTCATCGAGCGGATGCATTCACCGCAGATCAGTTCGCCGCGAATGCCGGAGAAGAGCTCCTTGCACTCGCTCTCGCTGCGGCCGCAGAAGGAACAGGTTCGCATGTCATTCACCTCGATTCCGCTCAAAGCGCCTTTTCAAGCTCGGCGCGCGTCGTGAAGATGCGGTCGACGAGGCCGTAGTTCATGGCCTCCTCGCCCACGAGCCAGTAGTCACGCTCGGTGTCGAGGGAGACTTCGGAAACAGGCTTGCCGCAGTTGTCGGCAAGAATCTGGTTGAGCTCCTGCTTCGTGCGCAGGATCTGGCGGGCGGTAATCTCGATTTCGGTCGCCTGCCCCTGGATGCCGCCGAGCGGCTGATGGATCATGACGCGGGAGTGCGGCAGCGCATAGCGGCGGCCCTTCTCGCCCGAGCTCAGGAGGAGCGCCCCCATCGAGGCGGCAAGGCCCACGCAGATCGTGCAGACCTTCGGACGAATGAACTTCATCGTGTCGTAGATGCCCATGCCGGCGGAAACGGAACCTCCGGGGCTGTTGATGTAGAAGTAGATGTCCTTGTCCGGATTCTCGCTCTCGAGGAAGAGCATCTGTGCAATCACGAGGCTCGCGGACTGGTCGTTCACCTCACCCGTAAGGAAGATGATGCGGTCGCGAAGGAGGCGCGAATAGATGTCGTAGCTGCGTTCGCCGCGGCCGGTGTCTTCAATGACATAAGGGACTAGCATTTTTTTATTCGCCTTGTGGAAAAAGGGGTATCTGCCGATTGTAGCGGAGCGAGCGGAAAAGCTCCCGCCTGCGGACCACGGAAAAGAAAAAAAGAGGCATCCGGCGTGTTGTCCGTGATGCCTCTCGAGTCGATCAGGGCCGGCGCGGCAGGCCGCGCCCGCAAGTCTGACGTTGTCCCGTTCGTTAGAACTGGCCGGCCATCAGCTTGTCGAATTCAACCGTTTCCTCAACGGTCTTGGCCTTGGCGAGGATCCATTCGGTCACGTTGTTTTCCGTGGCCTGGGCGCGGAGGTTGCCCACGCGGTTCTGGTCCTTCATGATGTACTCGATGACTTCTTCCGGCTTTTCGTAGCTGGAAGCGATATCGGCGGCGATTTCACGAACCTGTTCGTCGGAACCGGAGATATTTTCCTGAGAGATCAGGGCTTCGACGAAGAGGCCGAGGCGCACGCGGCGTTCAGCCTGCGGCTTGAAGGCGTCGACGGGCATGGCGGGCATCTTCTTGACGTCGATGCCGCGGCCGGCGAGGTCGCTTTCCATCTGCTGGCGGAGGGCTTCGCACTGGTCGTTCACGAGAACGGTCGGAAGGGCGAAGTCGCAGGCGTTGGCGGCGGCTTCCATCACTTCGGCCTTGGTCTTCGTTTCGAGGCGGGCCTTGACTTCGCGTTCGAGGTTGGCGCGGATTTCAGCGCGCATGGCTTCAACACCACCCTTGACGCCGAGGCTGGCGGCGAATTCGTCGTCAACTTCCGGGTAGGCGGGTTCGGCGACTTCGACGACTTCAACGTCGAATTCAACGGCCTGACCTTCGAGTTCCTTGATGCCGTAGTCGGCGGGGAAGGTCATCGGGAAGGTCTTCTTTTCACCGGCAGCCATGCCCGTGACGGCGGCTTCGAACTCGGGGAGCATGCGGCCCTGGCCGAGAACGAACACGTAGCCTTCGGCGGAACCGCCCTGGAATTCAACGCCGTCCTTCTTGCCCTTGAAGTTGAGCTTGACGCGGTCGTCGTTGGCGGCGGCGCGTTCCACGACGTTGTACGTGGCGCGCTGGCGGCGCATGACGTCAATCGTCTTTTCGACTTCGGCGTCCGTCACCGGGCAGACGTAGCGCTTGAGTTCGACGGCGGAGAAGTCGGGAACCTGAACGTCAGGGAACACTTCGAACTTGGCCGTGAAGTGCATGTTCTCCTTGTCCTCTTCGTTCTTGGCGGCGTCGATGCGCGGATAGCCGGCAATGCGGAGCTCGCTTTCGGAGGCGGCCTTCTGCCAGGCTTCGCCGACGAGCTGGTTGATGGCTTCGTCATAGGCCTGCATGCCGTACATGCGGCGGACCTGAGCGGCCGGAACGTGACCCTTGCGGAAGCCCGGGAGCTTGGCGTTCTTGCCGTAGTTCTTCAGGGCCTTTTCGGTGAGTTCTTCAGCGGAAGCGTAGGAAACGACCAGATCGAGCGTGCGTTCGAGCGGGTTGACCTTGGCGACCTCTTCGGTCTTGACGGTTTCTTGTTCAGTCATCGCAGTAGTCTTTATAAAAGTCCGCCCGCTTGACGCGCGGCGGAATTTGTGGAAGAGATCCGTCCCTTTGCAGAACGGACCGCGTGAAAAATCCTTTCCAGAGCGAAGCGCACCCGCATGCGGCGGACCGTCGTTCGTTCTCTTCTATAAAAAGAGCATCCGCCGGCTTCTGATGTCGGCGGACCTGAATTTTTTAATTATAGCGGAGAAATTCAGCTGTTGTTTCAACGGGTTCCTGCGGGAAACCCGCTCCCCGCACTGAATTCGGCCTCGATTCAGGCGCCGTCCTCCTCTTGTGCAGGAGACGCCTTCCTCCGCATCCGCACGGCCAATTGCTTACAATTCCTGCGACGAGGCTCTTTCGAGCTTGCTAGAATTTTTCTCCCGTTCAATCCGGCCTGCGCCGGCCCTCATCTTCCTCCTGCCTTCAGAACCATGCGGTCCCGTCTTTCCCTTCTGACCATCTCCTTCGCCATGCTCTCCCTTCTTGCAGGCTGCGCAACTGCGCCCAGGGGGACGAACACTGATGCGGGGACGCAACAGGAAGTCACGAGTACCCGCCGTCACACGACCGCAGAACGCTTTGCAAAGACCACCGACAACGAACTCTACAACGAGAGGATCGCTCAGGTGTCAAGGGACATACGCGCCATCTGCACCTCGCCAGCAAACCGTCCTTACTATGCGAAGACGCCCTGCCTGCCCTCGGGCATGACGGAAGCTCACCTCAAGGACGGCTCGCGCATCACCCCGGAGGCGCGACGCGTCGCTGAGCGCGTCTTTGCAAGCCTGCACAAGCTCAACGAGGACACCCGCAGCCTGATGATCTCCTCGGGAGACGCCCACCTCATCAAGCTTGCGCGCCATTCCCGTGAAATGGTCGATCCAAAAATCTCCGCCCTGCAGTCCTCGCTTCTCAAGGGCGCCATGACCTGGGCCGAGTACAACCGCGCCCGTCTCGAGGTCTACGATGCAAGCAGGACGGGCGCTCCCGCCGAATGACACGCCATCAGGCTCAAGGTCAGGACATCCGCGCCCTGAATTCCTGTAGAATGCGTTGTTCGTGCGGGGATGGCGAAATTGGTAGACGCACCAGGTTTAGGTCCTGACGCCGTTGAGGCGTGTCGGTTCGAGTCCGATTCCCCGCACCAAGGATTAAGAAAGAAAAGGGAGACGCTTCCGAGTGTCTCCCTTTTCTTCATTCAGCCCGCCGCAGGGCAAATGGGGCGCGGCCGTGCGCCCCCCTTCACAAGTCAGTGCTTGTGACCGCAGCCGCAGGCGCCTTCCTCGTGATGATGGTGATGATGCTCTTTACCGTCATGATGATGGTGGTGCTCGCCGCAACCGCACTCATCTTCATGGTGGTGATGATGTTCGCCACAGCCGCAACCACACGCCTCCTCGTGGTGATGGTCATGACCGCCGCAACCGCAGCCGCATTCCTCTTCGGCATGATGGTGGTGATGGCCGCCACAGCCGCAGCCGCACTCTTCCTCGTCGTGGTGGTGCCCGCCGCAGCCACAGCCGCATTCCTCTTCGCCGTGATGGTGATGATGACCGCCGCAGCCGCAACCGCCTGCATGACGCTCGATGCGGACGGGTTCGAAGGCCTCTTCGACCTCGGTGACCTCGAGACCGATCATGCCGAGCATCTTGGCGATGTTCGGGAGCGGCCGAACGGCGAAGCCCTCGGGAGCTTCGGCCACTTCGACGCCGCGGTTGATGAGGGCGCCGACGGCCTCCTGCATCGTGCGCAGGTCGCCCGTCACGTGAAGAACCTTTTCAACGGCGGGACGCACGACCCAGAACTGGCCTGCGTCGTCAACGAAAACGTCGTTGACGAAGAGCGGGCGCTTTTCCTCAACGGAGACGGCGATCACGCCTTCGGGCGTTTCAAAGGAGTCCTCCCAGGCCATGCGCTGGGCGGACGTGAGAACGAGCTGCTTGGCGCGGGCGAGAATGGGCTGGGCAGGGGCCGCTTCGGGCGGCAGGAGCTTGGTAAAAGTCGTCATTTTGAATTCCTGTGAGGCCGGCGCCTCGCGAAGCGACAGGCTTCGCCCTCAGGCGCCGACAAGTGTCTACCCATTTTAAGCAAAGAGAATCATTCGCGTGTAAGAAAACTTTGCGCCCGGCAAAGGCTATTCGACAGCGGCCGCCAGCGCATCGGAAAGACGGTCGACGGCAATGACCTCGAGGCCCTCGACGGGCGTTCTCGGCGCATTGGCGCGCGGAATCACGGCCTTTGCGAAGCCAAGCTTCGCCGCCTCACGAAGCCTTTCCTGACCTCTGGGCGCAGGCCTGATTTCTCCGGCGAGGCCCACTTCGCCGAAGACAACGAGACCGCGGCGCAGGGGCTTGTTTCGAATGCTCGAATAGATGGCGCACAAAAGCGCGAGATC
Organism: Sutterella wadsworthensis 2_1_59BFAA; assembly: GCF_000297775.1. Taxonomy (GTDB): domain Bacteria; phylum Pseudomonadota; class Gammaproteobacteria; order Burkholderiales; family Burkholderiaceae_F; genus Sutterella; species Sutterella wadsworthensis_A. The sequence continues at coordinate 142,329 of NZ_JH815517.1, read as the reverse complement.
GGCCGCTGGCTCCGAGATCTTCACGCCGCCCACGGCGTTGACGAAGACGTCCTGATCAAAGCAGCCCACGCCCGCGTGGCGGTGCAGGACCGCAAGAAGCATGGCAAGGCGCTGCGAGTCCACGCCGAGGGCAAGCCTCCTCGGCGCGGGCAGGTGCGTGGCGTCGACGAGCGCCTGAATCTCAACGAGAAGCGGGCGAGTGCCCTCCTGCGTCACCAGCACGCTCGACCCGGGAATGTCGGACTTGTATTCGGAGAGGAAGATGGCCGACGGGTTCGTCACGCCGCGAAGACCGTGATCCGTCATGGCGAAGACGCCGAGCTCGTTCACGGCGCCGAAGCGGTTCTTGAAGGCGCGCACGAGACGGAAGTTCGAGTGCTGGTCGCCCTCGAAATAGAGCACCGTATCGACGATGTGCTCGAGAATTCGAGGACCGGCAAGAGAGCCGTCCTTGGTGACGTGACCGACGAAGATGAGGGTCGTACCCACGGTCTTGGCCATGCGCGTGAGTCTTGCGGCGCACTCGCGCACCTGAGAAACGGAACCCGGCGCGCTGTCAAGCTGGCTTGAGAAGATGGTCTGGATCGAGTCGATCACGACGTACTCGGGCTTGCGGCTAGAAATCACGCTCTCGATATGCTCGAGCTCGATTTCACTCATGAGGGTGAGGCCGCGGGGCTCGAGCTGAAGGCGCTGCGCCCTGAGCGCGATCTGCGTGGGGCTTTCCTCGCCCGAAACGTAAAGCGCCGAATGGCCGAGCTCGACGAGTCTGGCCATGACCTGCAGCAGAAGCGTCGACTTGCCGATGCCGGGGTCGCCGCCGATCAGGGCGACGCATCCCTTCACAAGCCCGCCTCCCATGACTCGGTCGAATTCGCCGAGTCCCGTCACGGTGCGGGGGATCTCCTCGATCGCCACGTCGGAGAGGTCCTGCAGGGAGCCCGTCGTGTCGACGAAGCCGCCTGCGGAGCGCGGGGAGCCCGCACCGTAGCGGGCGGCGGCGCCCTGCGACACCTTGAACTCCTGGAGCGTGTTCCAGGCCTTGCAGTGCGGGCACTGTCCCTGCCACTTGGCAGTCGTGCCGCCGCACTCATTGCAGACGAATTCGGTTCTGGTCTTGGTCGTGCGAGGTGCCATCGGTTGCCGTATGTCGGTTGTCAGTGCTTGATTTGAAGCGGAACGCGGCGTGCAAGCGCGCAGATGAGCTCATAGCCGATCGTGCCTGCAGCGGCCGCCACTCGGTTGACGGGCAGGTGCCTGCCCCAGAGCTCCACGCGGCTGCCGAGGCCTGCGGACGGGATGTCGGTGATGTCGATCTCGAGCATGTCCATCGAGACGGCGCCCACGAGCGGCGCGATGGCGCCCTCGACCCACGTGGGAGAGCCGTCGGGCATCGAACGTGGATAACCGTCCGCGTAGCCGCAGGCAACGATGCCCACGCGCGTGGGACGCTTGGCGATCCAGCGCGAGCCGTAGCCCACGGCCTCGCCCGGCGCAATCTCCTGAACGGCGATGATCTTCGCCGAGAGCGTCATGGCGGGAATGAGGCCGAGCTCCTCGGAGGAAATGTGGGAGTCAGGGCTCACGCCGTAAAGCGCAACGCCCGCACGCACGCCGTCACCTCCCACTTCGGGATGCCAGAGGATGGCAGCGGAGTTGGCCATGCAGGCCGCCGTGGCGGAATGCGCGAGCCTGCCCATGCGGGTGAGCTGTCGGGAGACCGATGCGGGCGCATCGCCGAGATAGCTCGGCTCGGCGTTGGCAAAGTGCGTGACGACGCCCATCACCTTCACGCCCGGAATGGACGTGAGGAGGTCGTAGATCGTGCCCACCTCGACGGGCAGGAAGCCCAGACGGTTCATGCCCGAGTTCACCTTGATGTGAACCTTCACCTCACGCAGCTGGAGACGCTTGAGAATGTCGATCTGCCACATGGAGTGGACGACCGTCTCGACGTCAAGGTCCTGAAGCGGCTCGATGTCCGTTTCATCGAAGAAGCCCTCCAGAAGCAGCACGCGCTTGTGCCAGCCCGCGCGGCGCGCGCGTTCGGCGTCGCACAGGTCGATGGTCGCAAAGCCGTCCGCATCGGCGAAGGCCTCGACGGCATTCTCAAGACCGTGGCCGTAGGCATTGGCCTTGACGACCGCCCAGAGGGTGCGATCGCCGACACTCTCACGAAGGCGGGCAAGATTGTGCTTCAGCGCCTGAATATCAATTTCAGCGTATATGGGACGGGGCACTCGAATACTCTTCTTTCATAAGTCAAGGGAACCCGCACGGGGCGTCTCGTGCAGAAACCCGTTAATGTTACTCGCCTGCGCCGCGATTCGTTCGAATTTCACAATTTGAAAGTGACTCGGCCCACCTCCCGCCTCTCCCCGTTCTCGAAAGGAATTTGCACCGAATGTTTACGTACGCCCTCAGGCAAGGTAGACTTAACGGATTGACCTCCAACCATTCAGGCTCATTCACAGGCTTTTATGAACCGCGGCTTCTATACCATCATGTGCGCGCAGTTCCTGTCGTCTCTGGCCGACAACGCACTGCTCATCGCTGCCATCGCCCTTCTGACGAGCATCAACGCTCCTGACTGGATGACGCCGCTCCTCAAGCTCTTTTTCGTGGTGAGCTACGTGTGCCTCGCCGCCTGGGTGGGCATCTTCGCAGACTCGATGCCCAAGGGCCGCGTCATGTTCCTGACGAACTTCGTCAAGGCGGTCGGCTGCCTGCTGATGCTCTTCGGCGGCCACCCACTTCTCGCCTACGCGATCGTGGGCGTGGGCGCTGCGGCCTACTCGCCCGCGAAGTACGGCATTCTCACCGAGCTTCTCCCGCCGCAGAAGCTCGTTGTCGCCAACGGCTGGATCGAGGGCCTCACGGTTGGTTCCATCATTCTCGGCGTTGTGCTCGGCGGTGTTCTCATCAAGCCTGAGATCGCACAGTCCATCCTCGATTTGTTCCATCTTGATGCTCTCGGCCTGTCGAGCTTTGCCGAGGCCGCCATCTTCGCAATCGCCTTCGTCTACCTCGCCGCCTCGGCCGTCAACCTCGCCATTCCCGACACGGGCGTGCGCTATCCCCCGCAGAAGTTCGACCCCGTCGACTCCATCAAGGGCTTCGTCAAGAGCTGCCGTCTTCTCTGGAGCGACCGTCTCGGTCAGATCTCCCTCTCCGTCACGACGCTCTTCTGGGGCGCAGGCGCAGTGCTTCAGTTCCTCGTTCTCAAATGGTGCGACCACGCGCTCGGCATGGATCTCTCTCAGGGTGCCGTCATGCAGGCCGTCGTGAGCCTCGGCATCGCCGTCGGCGCCTTCCTCGCCGCCGCCAAGGTTCCTCTCAAGAAGTCCCTCAACGTTCTGCCCATGGGCATCTGCATGGGCGTGCTCGTCGTGGGCGCCTCCTACTTCACGCGCGACATTGCGCCCGCAGGCGGCCTCTCGCTCTTCGGCTTCGAGCTTTCCTGGGCCGTCATGATCGCCGGCCTCATCATGATCCTCGTGGGCATCTGCGCGGGCTTCTTCGTCGTTCCGATGAACGCGCTCCTGCAGCACCGCGGCCATGTCCTCATGAGCGCGGGACGCTCCATCGCCGTGCAGAACTTCAATGAGAACTCCTCCATCCTCGTGATGCTCGGCGTCTACTCCCTGCTCATCAAGGCCGACCTCTCGGTTCCCGCCACGATGATGATCTTCGGCGTCTTCGTGAGCATCTCCATGCTGCTCGTCATCCTCAAGCACCGCCGCAATCAGGCCGAGTACGACAGCACCCACCTGATCGGCGAAAGCACCCGCCACGTGACTGAAGAGCACTGATCAGCATCACCAAGGCACCCTCCCGAACGGGCCCTGCACGACAGCACGGGCACGTTTCCGTTCATGGCTCCCAGCCATGAAGCGCAAAAAGCCAAACGCCCTCTCCTCGCCAGCAAACAACACAGCAACCACCTGCCCCCCATCGAAAGCCCCCTCAAAGCCTTAGGAAACGCGAGTACAAGAAAAAGCGGACCGCCTCCACGTCGGGAGAACGGTCCGCCTGAAGACGTCAGGAGAAAGTCCCTGTCTTATACGGCGGCGGGAACTGCCTCGTCATCCTTTTCATCCTTGCCGAGATCATGGTTCACCATGGCTGCAACCGTGGAGTCGGACCAGACGTTGAGCGTCGTTTCGATCATATCGATGACGGCGTAGAAGGGCAGGATCACGCCCATGAGCATGATGGGCACGTTCATGCTTGCGAGAAGACTCGCCGAAAGGAAGAAGCAACCCATCGGAACGCCTGCGTTGCCCACGGCCGCGAGGGTCGAGATCAGGATCCAGGCGGCGAGCATCGGCAGCGTCACCTCGGCACCCGCATTCTGCATCAGGTAGACGACCGTAACGAGGATGAAGGCGGCGCAGCCGTTCATGTTGATCGTCGTGCAGATCGGCAGCACGAAGCGGGAGACGGGGCGAGCGACGCCCACGTTGTTTTCCGCGCAGGACATCGTGACGGGCAGCGTGCCGGCGGAGGACTTCGAGAAGAAGGCGACGGCAAGCGCAGGCGCCATGCCCTTGGCGACGCGGATCGGATTGACGCCGCGGGCAAGCATGAGAAGCGGCAGCACGACGAGCATCTGGATGAAGTTGGCGGCGAGAATGACGCCGAAATAGGTGCCGAGACCGCCGATCTCAACGCCCTTGTTCATCTCAACGACAAGCGCGGAGATGAAGCCGAAGATGCCGATCGGAAGCACGCGGATGAGCCACTTCACGAGAATGAAGAGGACCTCCTGAGCGCCCGTGAAGAAGGCGAGCAGCACCTCCTGCGAGCGGCTGTCGCGCGGCAGGCGGGAGATTGCGATGCCGATGGCGGCGGAGACGAGCAGGACAGAGAGCACGTTCGCGGAGAGGAACGGCGCCAGGAAGTTATCCGGAATCACGGACTGGATGTACTCGAGATAGGAGTGCTCCGCCACCTGCGGCGCGATGGCGCCCGCCGTCATGGCGACGTTGGCGGGAGACATGGCGACGTAGAGGACGGCGGCGAGCGTGGCCGCCAGAATCGTCGTGAAGAGCGTGTAGAAGATCGTGTGGCGGAAGATGCGGCCAGACTCGCTCGAACGGGAGATCGAGGCGAGCGTCGCGATGATCGACACGGCGATGATCGGAATGCTGATGAACTTGAAGAGGCGAATGAAGATCGAGCTCACGAAGTCCGCGAATGCATGGATCGTCTCGCCGCCCCAGAGGCCGCTGCAGACGCCGAGCACGATCGCAACGAGATAGGCGGCCGCCATGGCGGTCTGGGAACCCTTGACGCGGGGCCTGGCTTCGTCGGGGGATTGAGTCATCTGGGAGTTTCCTTCTTGTTTTTGAAAAACTGCAGTGCTGCGGAACCGCAACAGTCTTTTCGAAGTGTATACCCGAGCAACTCGCTCAGGTATATCCCCGCATCCTCATTTTGCGTCAACAAAAATCAGGCATGTTTTCCCGGCTTGCAGCAGTAGCGAACCGATCCATCTAAGCACAACTGCCTAGTTCGACTCACCGTAATCCAAAGGCGTCTGCCCCGCAGGGTAACGCCGCCTTCTGACGACAACAGACGAAAAAGAGGCGGAAGACCGTGAGACCAGTCCTCCGCCTGTCAAAAGGCCTTCCGGAGAAAAAGGAAAAACCGGAAGGCATTCCAAGACAACTTGTTCCGTCTTCGCCCTTTTTCTCTCAGAGCCCAATGAGGCGCTCGGGATGGGAGTAGACGTTGGCGCGGCTGCGACGGCAGAAGGCCGCAAGCGTGATCCCGCACTCTCGTGCAAGTTCGACGGCGAGCGCCGTCGGTGCGGAGACGGCGAAGATGATCTCGACGCCGCACATGGCCGCCTTCTGAACCATTTCGTAGGAGGCTCTGGAGCTGATGACAAGCGCGCCGTCACGCCAGCCCCTGCGGGCACGAAGACCGAGCAGCTTGTCAAGCGCGACATGCCTGCCGACGTCTTCGGCGCCGCCCGCAAAGCTTCCGTCGGGACGAACCCAGACGGCGGCGTGGGTGCAGCCCGTGATGCCGCCGAGGCGCTCGACACGCTCCAGATAGCCGAGGGCGTCGGCATAGGCCGCCATCGGGAAGGTCTGCTCGTGCGGCACGACCCGCTTTTCGCGCACGGCCTCTCCAAGACTTTCGACGCCGCAGATGCCGCAGCCCGTGCGGCCCGTCATCGAGCGGCGGCGGTCCTTGAGCTTCCAGAAGCATTCGGACGAAATCGTGAGGTCCACCTCGATGCCGCCGCGGCAGGCCTCGCGCACCTCGCAGGCATAGAGATGCGAGGCGTCGGGAATGATGCCCTCGGCAAGCGAGAAGCCGAGCGCGAATTCTTCGAGCATCGAGGGAGAGGCCATCATGACGGCGTGCGAGATGCCGTTGTAGACAAGCGCAACGGGAACCTCCTCTGCCACCCAGTCGAGCGCAGGCTCGTCTGCATTCATGCGAAAGACCTCGACCTCGCGGGCCCCCAGACGCTCGACGCCGCCCATGGAGACGGGCATGCAGGTCCCCGCCTCAATGGCGGTCGAAAGCGCGTGTTCGGCCTTGTTCAAATAAGCGCATCCCATGTTCGTCTCCCGTGCGTTTCGTGCCAGCGGCGTCTCGTTGCGGAAATATTGATCCTCAGGCTTCCTTGCCCTCAACGGCGTTCTGATAGAAGAGCTCAAGCCCCGTCATGACGATCTGCTCGACGTCGGCGCAGAAGTTGAGCTCCTCTCCCGCGAAGATCGTCGGGAAGGCGGCATGACAGCCGGCGCAGACGTGCAGGCGGCGCGTTTCGTCGGTCTCGTCATGGATGTAGGAGAGGTCCGACACGGCCTGATCGCCGCAGACGGCGCAGCGGATGCGCTCGAAGACCCAGTGTGCGCCGCAGCACGTGCACCAGAGCTGCTTGACGTGTCCGTTGAGCGGCGTGTCGGTCACGCTCGCGACGGCGGCGTCGGAGCCGCAGACGGGGCAGTGAAGCGGACGGTTGTGATGCGTCGTGTCGGTGCCCGTTCTGGCGATGCGGCGGCTGCCTTCGTCGGCCGCCTCGTCAAGGAAGACGCGAAGCGCGAGGCCGAGCACGGGAAGAAGGAAGATGTCAAGAAGGTCGTCCTCGCCCGCGTGCACCTCGACGGCATGGAGATACCCCATCGGATCGCGACCTGCGCTCTCAAGGAGCTCAGCCGACGCAAAGCGCCTCCAGTCGATGGCTCGGCAGGCTTCGAGCATGTCGCCCTCGATCTCGTCGTTGTCGAGAAGGGCCGCCGCGATGGCGTCGACCGTCTGCAGGAAGCGCTCCGAGTCAATCCTGACGGGACGGAGCGAGAGAAGCGTCTCCTTGCCCAGACGGGCGGCCTCGATCTCTTCGTCAGTCCACTCGGGAGCTTCAGCGGCAAGCTGTGCGCGCAGATCCGCCGCCTTGAGCAGCGCGGGCGCAAAGAGCGCGAGACGCGCGACGACGCTTTCGTCCTGGTGACCGGCGGCACGGGCAAGGGCCCTTTCGATCGACTTGCGGTTGAGCATGTGACTTTCCTTTTTTTCAAGGCACTCCGTGCCGTAAGCCCGGAATGCGCGTTTTCTGATTGTGGATTCGGCGCCTCTTCGGGCGTCCGGAAAGAGGTCTCCAAGTCTCTAGAGGCCTCTTTCCGGACGAGCCCCCTGCGGGGCCCGTCCGGGGGTCGTCGGCGTCGCAGAAGCACCGGCGGCTCTTTCGGAGAGTTCGGAAAAGCTTCCCCTTACTTTTCCTTGCCGTCCTTTTCAACGGTCACGTTCTTGCCAAGGGCGATTTCCTCATTCGCCCAGTAGCCCCAGTGGTAGACCGCGTCGGACTCGCTCACCTTGCCGTCGCCGAACATGATGCGGGCGGTGCCGCGATACGGCTGGAAGATGCCGGCGCCGAGATAGATGTGGGCGATGCCGACAAAGACGGTGAGGAAGAAGAACACGTCATGCACGAGGTGTGCAAGAAGCAGCGTTTCAGGGGCGAAGTCGACCTTGAGGCCGGAGCCGGTCGGGAAACCCGTGTTGAGCCAGAGCACGATGCCCGAGAGCGCGAGCATGATGCAGAAGAACAGCAGGGCGCCGTCGGCGAGACGCTGGGCGGACTTCACGTGGTGCTGCGGGGGCATGTGAACCTTGCCCGGCGCAAACAGATAGAACGGGAATTTCATGGCCCAGGTCACGTCGTCCTTGTCCCACTTGCCGAAGATGTCCTCCTTGAAGAGGTGCACGAAGCCGGCGGGCGACTTCAGCACGGCGAAGAGCGGAACGAGGATGAACGGAACCGCGAGGACGCGATGGAGCATGCGCATGGTCTGGGTGAACTCACCGCCCATAATGCCGCCGCCGAGGCTCGGAACGAACACGAACACGCCGGTGACCGCGAGCAGGATGCAGGCGACGGCGGCAACGCCGTGAGTCACGCGGGTGAGCAGAGAGTGACGCTGAATGTATCTGGTCATTCTGAGTCTCCTATTACTTGCCGGAGGCTTCTTTTTCAAGAAGCTCCTTGACTTCACGATCGGCGGTGGCGCGCTGTTCAGGCGTCCAGTGCTTCTTGGCTTCCTCGACGGTCACCTTTTCGCGGCGGTAGCCGGTGGCGGCGACGAAGGAAACGGCGAGGCCGGCGAGCACCGCAGCGGTGCCGACACCGGTCACCGTGCGCATGGCGTTCATCATGCCGATCATCTTGTTGGGCTTGGGATCGGTCGGGAGGCCATAGGCTTCGTGACCGAACTGGCAGACCTGCAGCACGTGCAGACCGCCCATCTCGTTGACGCCGTAGAGCTCGGCCTTGTCAAAGCCCTTCTTCTTGAGGAACTCGACTCGCTTCTGACCGAGCGCGATCATTTCGTCGCGCGGGCCGAACTTGAGCGCCTCAGGCTGGCAGGTCTTGACGCAGGCCGGGATGCCGCCCTCTTCGAGACGGTCGATGCAGAGCGTGCACTTGTCCACGCAGCCGTCCATCGGACGGAAGCGGGGCACGTCGAACGGGCAGGCGGACTGGCAGTACGTGCAGCCGTTGCACTTGTCCGTGTCGTACGCGACGACGCCGTTCTCCTTCTTGTAGAGGGCGCCGGACGAGCAGATCGCAACGCAGGCGGCGTCCGTGCAGTGGTAGCACGAGCGGCGGCCGATTGCGAAGTTGATCGGCTGGTACTTGTTGCCGGACTCCTTCTCGTCGAACGTCATCACGAGACGCGTGTCGCCGTTGAGGTCAGGCGGGTTCTGATACGTGCCCGAGAACTTGTTCTCGTTGAGGCCGAGCTTCGAGGGAAGCATGTTCCACTGCTTGCACGCAACCTGGCAGCCCTTGCAGCCGGTGCAGTGCGAAGAGTCGAACAGCATGGCGACTTCTTTAGTGTTTGCCATCATTCATCTCCATTGGCACGCCGTCAGGCTGCCTTCTCAAGGTTGACAAGGAACGCCTTGTATTCCGGAATGTACGAGTTCGGGTCACCGACGTTGGGAGTGAGGTCGTTCACGTTGTCGCCGGTGGCGAGCTTCGTCGCCCAGGAGAAGTGGTGCGGCATGCCGACCACGTGCGTGAGCTTGCCGTCGATCATCATCGGCTTCATGCGGATGGTGATCATGGCGTCGACCACGACGGAGCCTCGGTTGTTCCAGACTCGGACCTTGTCGCCCGGACGAATGCCCTTTTCCTTCGCAAGCTCTTCGGAAAGCTCGATGAAGTTGCTCGGGATGAGTTCGTTGAGCCACGGGATGTTGCGGGTCTGCGTGCCGGACTGCCAGTGCTCGACGACGGAGTAGGTCGTGACCACGTACGGGTAGTCCTTGCTGCTGCCGCGGCGGACCGACGGGTCCTCCGTGAAGCGAGCGCACGGGTTGCCGCCTGCACCGTTGAGGAGGTTCTTCACCGGAGCCTCATGCGGTTCGAAGTGCTCGGGCAGCGGACCGTCGGCCATCGAGTAGGCGAAGAGACGGGCGTTCTGCTCCCAGGTCATGAAGAAGGCGTTGTCGTCGGGGGCCTTGGCCGTGACGAAGTCGCCCACGTCGTTCTGGAGCCACTTCTTGCCGTCCCATTCGACGAGCACGCGCTTCGGATCCCAGGGCTTGCCCTTCGGGTCGGCGGAACAGCGGTTGTAGAGGATGCGGCGGTTGGCGGGCCAGGCGAAGGACCAGCCGGGGAAGAGACCGAGACCGGTCGGGTCTTCCTTCGAGCGGTTTGTCATCGGCTGCTTCATCGGGTCTAGCTTCTGGGACTCGTTGTTGTAGTAGCCCGAGAAGATCCACATGCCGCAAGCGGTCGTACCGTCAGCCTGAAGCTGGCCGTAGCCCTTGAGGAGCTTGCCGTCGCCGACCGTGTAGCCGTTGAGGGCCCAGCAGAGGGCGCGCAGATCGGGCTTGCCGTCGATCGTGTAGTCGAAGTTCGTCTTCAGGATCTGATCCGGGCAGGCGCCGCCTTCCTTCTTGTAGAGCTCGACGATGTTCTTCCAGAGAAGCATCATCATCTCGAAGTCGGAACGGCATTCTCCCGGCGGCTCGATGGCCTTTTCACGCCACTGGATCCACCGACCGGAGTTGTTGATGGAGCCGATTTTTTCATAGATGAGCGCGGCGGGAAGGAAGTAGACCTCGGTCTTGACGTCCTCGGGCTTCATGTCCGGAGCTTCCCAGAAGGTCGAGGTCTCCGTCTGGAACCAGTCGGCGACGACGAGCCAGTCGAGGTTGGCCATCGAGTGGCGGGCGTGCTTGCCGTTCGGGGTGGAATGCATCGGATTCATGCCCCAGCAGAAGTAGCCCTTGATCTTGTTGTCGCGCATGTCGTTGAACGACATGATCGTGGAGTAGTCGCCGTAGTCGAGCTTCGGGCTGATCTTCGGCAGCAGGTCGTAGCAGTAGTCGTTCTCGACCGTGGCGTTGGCGCCGAACCATTCGCGAAGCTGGGAGATCCAGAACTTCGGCTTGTTGGCATAGTAGCCCGCGGCGTACGTTTCCTTCGAAAGATAGTCGGCGAGCTTCGGGTGAGCCTTGCCGGTCGGCCAGGAGAGATAGGCGGGAGCCTGATGCGAGCTTGCGCCGACGTCGGTCGAACCCTGAACGTTCGGTTCGCCGCGAAGGGCGTTGATGCCGCCGCCCGCTATGCCGATGTTGCCGAGCAGAAGCTGGATGACGCACATGGCGCGGCAGTTCTGGGAGCCGTAGGTGTGCTGCGTCTGACCGAGGGCGTAGAGGATGGAGCCCGCCTTGTCGGGACGGCCGGTGGAGGCGAAGACCTCCCAGACCTTCTTCATGACGTCGGGATCCATGCCGGTGACGCGCGTGACGAGCTCGGGCGTGTAGCGGGCATAGTGACGCTTCATGACGTTGAGGACGCAGTTCGGATCCTGAAGGGTCATGTCGCGCTTGAGGACCTTGAGGTCAGGCGTCTTGAACTTCGGCGTGCCCGGACGGTTGACCCAGGCGAAGGCGGAGCCTTCGGAAGTGTCCCAGACGGCCTTGTGATCGACGTCGTAGCCCCAGGTTTCATTGTCGTAGCGCTTCGTTTCCGGATCCCAGCCGGAAAAGAGGCCGTGATCGACGTCGAACTTGAAGTCGGGACGCAGCAGGCAGGCGGCGTTCGTGTAGTGCAGGACGTATTCCTTCTGGAAAAGGTCGTTCTGCAGGATGTAGTTGATCAGGCCGCCGTAGAAGGCAAGGTCGGAGCCCGGACGGATGCGGGCGTAGATGTCGGCGCGGGCGGCCGAACGGGAGTAGCGCGGATCGACCACGATCCACGTGGCACCCTTGTCTTGGGCGCGCTCGACCCAGCGGGAGGAGAGCGGATGGTTTTCGACGTTGTTCGAACCGATCGACATGATGACGTCGGAGTTGGCGAAGTCGCACCAGTGGCTCGTCATGGAGCCGCGGCCGAACGACGGCGCAAGACCGGAAACGGTCGAAGAGTGACAGACGCGGGTCTGGTTGTCGATGGCGAGGACGCCGAGGCTGCGCGCGAACTTCTGCACGAGCCAGCCTTCCTCGTTGTTAAGCTGGGCGGCGCCTAGGCTGGCGATGCCGTCGCAGCGATTGACCGTCACGTCGCCTTCCTTCTCGACGAAGGTGGCGTCGCGAGTCTTCTTGACGTGCCTGGCAATTTCAAGAGCGGCCTGATCCCAGGAAAGACGCTCCCAGGTCTTGCTGCCCGGACGGCGAACCATCGGATAGAGCACGCGGTCCGGATGAAGCTGGGCGCGGCGATCCTTCGTCACGATGTTGCGAAGGCCCCACATGGCGGCGCCCTTCGGGCACAGGCCACCAAGGTTGACCGGATGATCCGGGTCGCCTTCAAGATTGATGAGTTCGCCGTTTCGCGTCGAGCAGATCGTGCCGCAGCCGCCTGAGCAGTAGCAGCAGATGTTCGTCGTTTCATTCACGCTGGTGAGCTTGTAGGGCTTCTTGGAGCCGCCGGCCGCATGGGCAGCCGCGCCGGCAAGACCGGACGCAGCACCGCCGCCGAGAAGCAAACCACGCTTGAGAAAACTTCTGCGAGATACTTCCATGGGGGATCCTTCTTGGAAAGTTGTTGTTCTTGCCGTCGCATGAGCGATGCACCGAATCAGGGGCGGCGCATCGCGGCGGTGATTTTCGTCATGACAGAGGGGGACTCCGTCGACACAGAGAGTCTGCCCTCATGTCGAATTCATGACAACCCTACTCTCGCAGTAGTTTTCAACCAAAAGCCCCCTCCCTTAGCTTTAATACATCTACCACCTGAGAGGTACTTCTGACGAAGGGTCTTCAACGGGAAACTCATTTCTGCAGGAGAGCCCCGCTATTCACAATGAAAATAGCGAGTTGTCCAAAGATCACATGGCCGGCATACCGCATTCACGGTATTCTCAGGTTTTCAAGTCCGCCTGCCCGAAGCGTTTGCGGAAAACGCCACTGCGCCCTTCTCTTTTTTTGCTATTCTTTTGCCTACGGGTTTACCCGAGACCTGCAAAGGGCGAACGACGCCCAACCTTCAAAGACTGTCTTCAGCTCGAAACCACACCATGCTCAACAGCGGACACGGTCATCAGACCCTCGGCAAACTTCTTTCGCGCTGCCTTCGCGGCGCGGCGGGCATTGCCGCCGGCATCGGCCTTGCAGCGGCAGCCACATCGGCCCTTGCCGCCGACGCGCACTGCGACGTGGTCGTGATCGGTGCGGGCGGCTCAGGTCTCACGTCGGCGCTCTCCGCAGCCGAAGCGGGCGCGAAGGTAATCGTCGTCGAGAAGATGCCCTTCATTGGAGGCAACACCGTTCTTGCCACGGGCTTCATGCTCGGCGTCCCGAAGGGCGAACCCCGCGAGCTCGAGCTGCTCGAGAGCGACATGATCCGCAAGGGCGGCCGCACGACCGATCAGGCCCTTCTCACACGCATCGTCTCCGGCTCGGGCGAAGCCGTTGAATGGCTTCGCAGCTACGGCGCCGAACTCGAGCCCCTCTGCATCACCCGCGACGACAGCCTTCAGACGGCCTGCAACCTCAATGAGGACGGCACGGTTTCCAAGCGCGGCATCCAGCCCAAGCGCGGCCTCATCGGGCCCGAAATCATCAACGCCCTTCTGCACGGGATCGAATCCCACGGTGTGCCCATCCGCACCCGCACCGCCGTCAAGAGAATCACAACCGACGCCGAGGGCCGCGTCAACGGCGTCGTCGTCCTCAACACGAAGGGCAGGGAGTACAGGATTGATGCGCCCGCCGTGGTCATCGCAACGGGCGGCTTCAGCGCAAACGAGGCGATGGTCTCCCGTTTCGCACGCCACACGCAGGGCCTGCAGTCCACCAACTCCCCCGCCGCCACGGGCGACGGCATCCTTCTTGCCGAGAACATGGGGGCCCGAACAGTCGACATGCACGCCGTGACGGTTCATCCGACCACGCTTCCTTTTTCCGGTCTCATCCTGCCTCATCAGGTGCGCGTCAACGGCGCGATCCTCGTCAACGACAAGGGCGAACGCTTCGCCGACGAGCTTTCCGAAAAACTGGCGGAGCAGATCCGCGACAAGAACAGCGGCCGCGCCTGGCTCATCTTCGATCAGGCGATGATCGACGACATGCCAGTTCTCAAGAGCTACGCCCGCTCGGGCTACTTCATTCGCGGCACGTCCGACCTTGAACTCGCCCGAGGCATCCGCGTGCCTCCCGAAAAGTTCCACGAAACCCTCGTGCGCTACCGTAGCATGGTCGACCGTCAGGAGGACACGGACTTCGGCCGTCCCCAGCTCCTGAGCCGCCTCGACAGCTCCCCGCTCTACGCCGTGAGCGTGCGCCCCGGCATTCACACGACACTCGGCGGCCTCAAGATCGACCCGCGCGCCCGCGTCCTGAGCGACAAGGGCCCCATTGCCGGGCTCTATGCTGCGGGCGAAGTGACGGGCGGCGTCCTCGGCGCCAGACGCCTTGAGGGTGCAGGTCTTACCGCAGCCATCGTCTACGGCCGCATCGCGGGCACCGAAGCCGCAGACTGGGCAAAGCTGCGCGCGAAGACGAAGCCTGCGGCAGGAACGGGCGGCTGAGGGCCACTCCGTCGCCAGACGACGCAACCTGACGCGGCTTCCGTCATAATGGTTCCACAGAACCCACGGAGGCCCTTCCTTTGCCAAAGCTTCGCATCTTTCACTCGGCCGACTGGCACATCGGCAAGGAACTCGGAACGATCGACCGCACGGACGACTTCCGGGTCTTCATCCGCGACTTTCTCGAACTCGTCGAGAAGCGCAGGCCCGATGTCATTCTTCTAGCGGGCGACATCTTCGACACGTCCATGCCCGCAAACAGTGCCCAGCGCCTCTATTACGACATGATCCGCGCCCTCTCGGGCACGTCGGTCATGGCCACCGTCATCACGGCGGGCAACCACGACTCACAGCGCTTTCTCGAAGCCCCCAGGGCACTTCTCGAAACGATGAACTGCTTTGTCGCGGGCGAGTCGCCCGAAAGTCAGGCGTTCGTTCTCCGAGACGATGCGGGCGAGCCCCTCCTTGCCGTCGCGGCCGTTCCCTTCCTGCGCGAGGGCGACGTAAGAGGCGGCTCAATCGACGACACGGACGCCACGAGGGCCGCCAGATTCGAGTCGGGCGTCAGGAAGCACTACGATACCGTTAACGGCTTTCTGGACGAGGCGCTCGACGGCGCACGAGTACCCCGAATCGCCATGGGGCACCTGTTCGTGACGGGATCGCGCCTGCGACCCGACGACGACCCGACGACACCGAACGAGAGTGCCTACGTGGGCTCTCTTCGTAACGTCACGGCCGACGCCTTCGGCACGGACTGGGACTACGTCGCCCTCGGACACATTCACAACAGCCAGACGGTCAAGGCACAGATTCCCATGCGCTACAGCGGCTCTCCCGTCTCGCTTTCCTACTCGCACATCCCGTACCGCCATCACATCGTCGAGCTCACCTTCGATGAAACGGGCGGCATGACCTTCGAGGAACTTCCCGTCAGGCAGCCCCGTGAATTCGTTCGTGTCAGCGGCACGTTCGAGGAGCTTCGCGCAGACATTGCCGAGGCCGGCGCAACACATGAAAAGCCCTTCGTCGAAGCGACGCTCACGTCGGACGAATGCGTGCCCGACCTTGCGGGCGAACTCACCGCCTGGGGCGAGGCGCACGGCGTCATCGTCACCGCCGTACGCAACCAGCAGGCCGCACGCAAATACGAAGAGGACGAGCTCAATGCGCCGTCCCTCGACGACCTGACGCCCGAATCCGTCTTCAAGTCCTTTCTTGAGGAGCGCTTTGAAACGCGCGAAGGCGCAGACGACGCCTATCGCAAGCTCATGCCGCTTCTCGACGAAGCGGTCGAGGAGGTGCGCATCGAGACGCGCCCCGCCATCGAAAGCGCCGACACACCCAACCAAGAGAAGAACACCGCCGAGGAGGTTCCGGCATGAGGCTCCTGCAACTCCGGTTCACGAACATCAACTCACTTGCGGGCACCTGGGAGATCGACTTCACGAACGCCGACTTCAGGCGCAGTCCGCTTTTTGCCATCATCGGCCCGACGGGCAGCGGCAAGTCGACGATTCTCGACGCCGTCTCGCTCGCGCTTTATGCCACGACGCCCCGCATGACGGACACACACGTCAAGTTCGAGGGACCCGACGCCTGCCCCGTCATGACGAAGGGGGAAGGCGCGGCCAGCGCCGCCGTTCGATTCGAGGCGGACGGCCGCGAGTACCTGTCGCGATGGAGCCGGCGCACGAAGCGTACGGGCAGGCTTTCCGAAGACGAAGTCGAGCTTGTGGCCTTCGCAAGCCCCGAAGACAGGACGGGACGCGTCATCGCCAGTCAGAAGCGCCTGTGGGAAAGCGAGATCCAGCGCATCACGCGCATGTCCTTCCCGATCTTCACCCGCTCGGTGCTGCTTGCGCAGGGCGCCTTCTCCAACTTCCTCAAGGCTGCCGACGACGAGCGTGCAAATCTCCTCGAAAAGATCACGGGGACGGATCTTTATTCGGCCGTCAGCATGAAGATCTTCGAGAAAAACCGAAGCGCCCGCGACAGTCTTGACATGGCCGTCGCCAGACTCGAGGGCATGCAGATTCTCTCCGACGAGGATCGTCGGGCGCTGGAACAAACGGTGACCGAGCTCTCGCTCAAGGTGCCCGCCATGGAAAAAGCCTCGAAAGAGCTGGACGAAGCACTGCGCTGGCGCAGGGGACTCGACAGACTGACCTGCGACCTTGCAGACCGCGTCAGGGTCGAAGCCGCCGCAAAGGCGGCCGAGGCTGCCTTCGAGCCCGAGCTCAGGAAGGCCGAACGCGCCGAGCAGGCCGCAAAGCCTGTCGAGCGCCATGAAGAGCTTCTCAAGACCGAGGTTCTGTTCACACGCAACAAGTCCGAACTGGCCGAAGCGGAATCTCAGCTTGAAGCGGTACGCACTGCCCTCCCTGATCTGGAAGCTACCCTGAAGACCGCCGCGACGGCGGAGCGAGGAGCCGCAGCCACCAGAGACGGCTTCATGCCCGAATACCGCCGCATGCTCGAGGCTGACGAAGGCATCAGACGACTCTCTCATCAGGCGTCAACCGCACAAAAGACTGCCGAAGCAGCCTTCGAGGCTGAGAAGACCGCATGCGCGGACCTCGAAACAGCAGCCGCCCGACAAAAGAAGGCCGCCGATGAGTCCGCCCGCCTGCAGGAACGCATGACCACCACTTCTGCCGATGCACAGCTCGAGACTCCGCTTGCGCTTCTGAAGCAGTCTGCCGCTGCGATTGAAGCGCTCTCCACCCGCCTGCGGCAGGAGGAGCAGAATGCCGACACCCTCGTGGGACGTCTTGAGCTCGGCCGCGTCAAGACGGCGTCATTCGAAGCAGAGGTGAAGGCCGCCGTCGAAGCCCATGCCGCGTGTCAGACCACTCTGGAACAGGCTCGCAAGACCCTTGCCGCCATGCAGGCAAAGAGCTCCTACGAAGCCACACTGCTTCGCATGAAGACTCTGACCGAAGAGATGGCACTCGCACGCCACGTCGAGACGCTCCTTCAGCAGAAGGCCACGATTGAGGCTAGCACGGCACGCATGGCCGCATCGGCCGACCCCATCTGGTGGGAGGCCTCGGGTGCTCCCGAAATGCAGGGGCTTCTGCACCGTCTCGAAGAGCGCCTTGATGCCATCGAGAAGCGCCATCCGGGACTTTGCACCGTGCTGTCGACACCTGACAACACGCACCTCAAGTCTCTCAGTGAAGAACGAAACGCACTGGACAAGTGGACGAGCGATCTTGCAGAAGGCGAGCGCGCCTGCCGTGCCGCAGAGCTCAAGGAGCGCGAGGCGCTGGAAAACAAAAGCCTATCCGCAGAAAGGTTCCGGAAGGCGCAGGCTCTTCTCGAAAAACTTGAGGGAGAGCTCAGGCATACCCGCGAGAACCGTGACGCCGCCTCCAAGGCTTTGGAGGCTGAAAAGACGCATGCTCAGGAACTTCGCTCACAGCTTCCTGACAGCGACGCCGAACTCGATCTCCCCGCGCTCTGCACCGCGCTCGAAGCCCGCGTTGCAAACCGAAGGAAGCTCGAAGCTCAGGCAAGCCAGGCTGCCGACGCACTCACCCGCGCCGACCGTACGCTTGCCGTTTGTCAGTCCGATGCCGCCAGGGCAACACAAGCGAAGAACACCGCGGAGGCAGCGTGCGGCGCAGCGAAGAAGGCATGCACCGACGCTGTCGCTCTGAGAGCGGAAGCCTTCGGAGAACGCAATCCCGAAGCAGAGCTCACCGCTCACGATCGGGCCCTCAACGAGGCCCGCGCCCGCCTGCACGTCGCGCAAGACGCTCTCTCAAAGGCGCAGGCAAACGAAAGGGAAGGCACTGCCCGTGCCGAAACGCTCAGAAAAACCTCGGCGGATCTGGACGCCCAGATCACAGAGAAGCGCACTGCTCTTGCCAAGGCACTTGAGGATGCAGATTTTGAAACGATCGACGAAGCCAGAGGCGCCGCTCTGCCGGCTGAGACGATCAGAGCTTGCAGAACGCAAATGCAAAAGCTCGTCGAAGAGCGCGTGCGTCTTTCCGGCGAGGTCGCGCAGCTTGATAGACAGGTGAAGGAAGAATCCGCCAAGTCTCTGACAACAGAGACGGCCGAAGCGCTTGCGCCCAAGGCGGCGAATGCCGCCACCAAGCTCCTTGCAGGCAGGGATGAACTGAGCGCAGCGAAAAAGTCGATGGCCGAGGATGACCGTCGTAGACTTGAAGCCGACGACGCACGCAGGGAAATCGAACGGCTTCGTGAACTTGCCGGTCAGTGGGAGCAGCTCAACATGCTGCTCGGCAGCCATGACGGCAAGAAGTTCAGGGCGGCCGCCCAGAAGATCACGTTCCGCATCCTCCTCAAGCTCGCCAACGAGGCCATGAAGACCATGTCGCCCCGCTACCAGCTCAGGACGGGCGGGCCGTCGGGACTTTCTCTCGACGTCATCGACCACGAGATGGGAAGTCAGGTGCGCACCTCCCAGAACCTCTCCGGTGGCGAAAGCTTCATGGTGAGTCTGGCGCTTGCCCTCGGGCTCTCACGCATGGGCGGCCGAAATCTGAGGGTCGACACACTGTTCCTCGACGAAGGCTTCGGCACTCTCGACGAGGACACGCTCAACAAAGCGCTTTACGCCCTCGAGACGCTCCAGAAGTCGAGCGGCAAGCTCATCGGCATCATCTCCCATGTCAAGAGCATTCGTGAACGCATTGATGCGCAGATCGTCGTGACGAAGCGTCCCGGAAGCGGCAGAAGCACGCTGTCAGGACCTGGAGTCACGAAAATTGACGCAGAATAGCTGTACAGTTCCACAACAAGCTCAAAAGAAAGCGAAGCCCTGCAGGATCACCCCCGCAGGGCTTCTTCAAGTCAGGTGAGAAAACACTCAGCGTGTAAAGTCAACGTCCTTCACCAACTCGGACACTCCCAAGTATTCGGCAAGCGCCCTGACGTCAGGGCAAAGCACGGCAGGCTTCGAGGCGATGAGGTCCTGAAGCGTCGATGCGCCGTAAGTCATGGCCGCAGCATCGCAGCCGTAGCGGTGCGCCATGATCACGTCGTGGGTCGTATCGCCGATCATGACCGTTCGTTCGGCAGGAACATCAAGCTCAATGCCGATCTTCTCGAGCATCTCGGCATTGGGCTTGGGAAGACATTCGGACGCCGTCTGCGTCGTCATGAAGAAGCCTTCCAATCCCGTACGCTCGAATACGCGCCGAAGGCCTTCACGACTCTTGCCCGTTGCAACCGCCGTCCTGAGGCCTCTTGCATGAAGTCCAACGATCAACTCGCGCATGCCGGGGAAGAGGATCACGTCCGCCTCGTGCGGGATGTACCACGCGCGGTAGATTTCACCGAACCTCATGTGCTCGGACTCGGGACAGTCAGGCACGACCTTGAGGATGGCGCTTCGCCAGTCGAGGCCGATCACGCCACAGGCGTCCTGAAAGGACGGCACGGGATAGCCCATTTCGCGCGCGGCATGCTGGATGCCCTTCGCGATGAGAGCCGTCGTGTCCATGACGGTGCCGTCCCAGTCAAAGACAAAAAGATCGTACTTGGGTGCAAAGCCCGTCATGTCAGCGGCCTCCCTTCTCATCAAGAACCTTTAGAAGCGCAGCACAGTCCTCAGGCATCGGCGCCTGAATGTCGAGCTGCTCGCCCGTCACGGGATGCGTGAAGCGCAGGCGGGCGGCGTGCAGAAACATGCGCTTGAGAGGCGCACCGAGCAGGCCTCGCGACACCTCCCTGTTGAAGTCGAAGTCCCCGTACTTGTCGTCACCCACGAGCGGGAAGCCCTGGGAGAGCGCATGGACGCGAATCTGGTGCGTGCGCCCCGTCTTGAGCTCCGCATCAAGATAGCTGACGGAGCCGTAGCGCTTCAGAAGCGTGAAGATCGTGTGGGCGGGAACTCCCTCGACCTGATCGACGCGCACGCGACGCTCGCCCGAGGGCAACAGATAGCGCACGAGCGGAAGCTTCACGTGCTGGCGGTCGTTGACCCAGTCGCCCTTGACGAGCAGGCGGTAGTGCTTCTCAATGCCGCCGCTCTCCTTCATCATGTCGTGAAGGCGCACGAGTGCCTTGCGGCTTCGACAGACGATGATGGCGCCGGAGGTCTCGCGGTCGAGCCTGTGGGCAAGCTCAAGAAAGGGTTCGTCGGGACGCGAGGCGCGCAGGCGCTCGATGAGACCGTGCGAAATGCCCGAGCCGCCGTGGGCGGCAATGCCCGAAGGCTTGTTGACGATGAGAAGATGTCTGTCCTCGTACAGGACGGGAACCGTCCCTTCAGCAAGGGGCACGGCCGCAGGCCTGCCTGCGGGCTTCTGAGAAATCCTGATCGGAGGCACGCGCAGCAGGTCACCCTCGACGAGCTTCGTCTCCGCCTTGACGCGCGCCTTGTTGACGCGCACCTCACCAGCCCTGATGATGCGGTAGATGTGGCTTTTGGGCACGCCCTTGGCAACGCGTGCAAGATAGTTGTCGACACGCTGGCCGTCCGCATCCGGGCCGACCGCAATCCAGTTGACGCCGTCAGTACGCAAAGACGTGATCCCGGACGAAGGCAGGATGGAAATTTCCGCTTTGTTTTCTCCACTCATCGTTTATACTTGTCGGCTATGATCGTTTGAACCACCGTCCGCTCGACGGCTTCAGGCGGTCAGGTTTCAGACGTGACGAGGCTTGAAAGCGCCCCGTCAGGCATTGATGCGGCCCGAAGCCGCGTCATGACGCGCATTCTCTCACGTTTTCATCGATTTTTGTGTCCGCCGCCCCACTGGCGAAGCGTCGGGCTAAAACCCATTTTGTTCAACAGGCGTCCCGGTACCCGGCGTACCGAGCCCTCGCCAAGGCGTCCGCGCCGTCCGACAGGACCTCCGCGATGCGCCGCACCGTTCTCGAAACGGCTCCCCGACATTAGGCTCGCAGCCCCGGCAAAGCCGTGAGGCCAGCTTGAGCGCTTGTCCGCCCCCTTTGCGGCGGTCGTGTCCGGAACCGAAGCGAGACGAGCGGAGAAGCATCGCGACCGGTCCGCCGGCCGAGCAGCCCGCGCCTGCGACGGCTCCTGCCGAGAGAGGGATGCAGGCGGCATCAGGGCGACAATCCCCGATGCCGTTGCCTTTGAAGCTGAAATTCACTTGTCTGCCGCTCCGGGCTGTCAGCCCGGCCTGAGCGGACCCCGGACCGGGAAATTCGAGGGAGGTCCCTCTTTCCCGCCGCGCAGCACGCACTGGCGCAGCTCCCCCGTCTTCCCTTCGGGTGTTGAGCGCGCTGCGTAGAGTCATCTGCGCCCGAAGCCTCCGACGGGTCTGAAAAATGCTCCGGCCGCGCTTATCAGCGTATGCACCGGCGGGCTTTTCCTCGTGCTCCGCACGATGGAGAAGGCTCGGAATGCTGTGAGGGATTGAGCCCGTTCGAACGCTCCCGCGTCCGCTCGTGAAGACTCTCCCCAGTTGCCCCGATCGGGGCAGACACAGCGCCGTTGACGCACCCGACAGCAACCAGGATGGCCGGCCGCAGGGCTCCAAAAGGTGCGTCACACGCACCATGGGAGCACGCGTGCCGTCGGCGCCGAAACGCGCGGAAGACGCCACCCGTGCCGACCTCAACGAGGTCCGGCATGACGGGCCTGCGTCCTTCGATGCGGCTGAGGCGCGCTTGCCGTTGCCCGCAGCGAATGCAGGGACAGGCGCCATTTCACTTCAAGGCACGCCAAAGTCCGCCCGCGTCAGTGGCGGCCGGAGTGCAATGCCATGAAGCGCATGCTTTTCAATGCCACGCACGCGGAAGAAACCCGCGTCGGCATCGTCGATGGACAGAAGCTCATCGACATCGACATCGAGACCGTGGGCCGCGAAGCCCGCAAGTCCAACATCTACAAGGGCGTCGTGACCCGCATCGAGCCCAGCCTCGAAGCCTGCTTCGTCAACTACGGCGAAGAGCGCCACGGCTTCCTTCCCTTCAAGGAAATCTCCCGCGCCTACTTCAAGGAAGGCGTCGACGTCCGTTCGGCCTCCATCCGCGAAGCCATCACGGAAGGTCAGGAACTGATCGTTCAGGTCGAAAAGGAAGAGCGCGGCAACAAGGGCGCCGCCCTCACGACCTTCATCAGCCTTGCCGGCCGCTATCTCGTCCTCATGCCGAACAATCCGCGCGGTGGCGGCGTCTCCCGCCGCATTGAAGGCGAGGAACGTCAGGAACTGCGCGAGGCCATGGAAAAGCTCGACCTGCCTGGCGGCATGTCCACCATCGCCCGCACGGCCGGCATCGGCCGTACGACCGAAGAGCTCCAGTGGGACCTCAACTACCTCCTCAAGCTCTGGGAGGCCATCTCCGAAGCCGCTGCGCCGCAGTATGAGCTCGTGCGCGAGGAAAACGGCCGCCGCACCACGCAGCTCGTCAAGACGAGCGTCGTCGAAGGCCGCCCGCTTCGCCGCGCCAATCCTCCGCCCTTCCTGATCGTTGAGGAATCCAACCTCGTCGTGCGCGCCATCCGCGACTACTTCCAGCCCGACATCGGCGAAGTGCTCGTCGACACGGACGAGATCTATGAACAGGCCCGCCAGTTCATGTCGCACGTCATGCCCGACATGGTCGGCCGCGTCAAGCGCTACCGTGAGGACATTCCGCTCTTCACGCGCTTCCAGATCGAACACCAGATCGAAACAGCCTACTCCCGCACGGTCCCGCTGCCCTCCGGCGGCGCGATCGTGATCGACCATACGGAAGCCCTCGTCGCCGTCGACGTCAACTCCGCACGCGCCACGCGCGGCGCCGACATCGAGGAGACGGCCTTCCGCACCAACTGCGAGGCTGCCGACGAAGTGGCCCGCCAGATGCGCCTGCGCGACCTTGGCGGCCTCATCGTGATCGACTTTATCGACATGGCCGACACGAAGAACCAACGCGCCGTCGAGCAGCGTCTCAAGGACGCCCTCAAGTACGACCGCGCCCGCGTCCAGATGGCCAAGATCAGCCGCTTCGGCCTGATGGAGCTCTCCCGCCAGCGCCTGCGTCCTGCCCTTTCCGAAGGCAGCCACGTCACCTGCCCGCGCTGCAACGGCGTCGGCGTGATCCGCGACACGGAAAGCTGCGCCCTGCAGGTCCTGCGCATCCTTCAGGAAGAGGCCATGAAGGAAGGCACGGGCGCCGTGCACGCGCAGGTTCCCGTCGACGTCGCCACCTTCCTCCTCAACGAGAAGCGCAACGACATCACGAAGCTTGAGGCACGCCACCGCGTGCCCATCGTGCTCATCCCGAACACCAAGCTCGAGACGCCGCACTACCACATCGAGCGCCTGCGTCAGGACGACGAGCGCCTCGAAGACACGACGCCGAGTTTCAACCGCGCCGAGGACGTCGCCCAGGTGGCCGACGATCCGTACGCCCTGAAGAGCCAGGAGGACAAGCCCCAGCGTCCGAAGCAGGTTCCCGTCATCAAGAACGTACTCCCGCGTGATCCCGCTCCCGTGCATCCGCAAAAGGCCGAGGAAGCCAAGGCCGAGGCCGGCAAGTCCGCCCAGCTCCAGCCCGTCACGCAGGAAAAGGGCCTCTTCTCTCGCATCATGAGCTTCCTCTTCGGCAGCAAGGATGAAAAGAAGGAAGAGGAAAAGAAGGTCGAGGAAAACAAGACCGAAGGCAAGGAAAAGTCCAAGGACGCCGGCCGCGAAGACCGCCGTCGTCGCGGTGGCCGCCGCGACTCCCGTCGTGACGCCTCCTCCCGCACCCGCCGCACGGAACGCACCGAGGAAAAAGCCGACAAGACTGAAAAGCCCGAAGAGCGCATCGAAGAGAAGAAGCGCCGCGAGCGTCCCGCCCGCCGTCCGGTCGCCGAGGCCGCCCCGCAGGCTCAGGACGCCCGTGACGAATCCGTCGAAAAGGCCGAGGGCGAACGCACCCAGCGCCGCCGCTCCCGCCGCCGTCGTCCTGCCGAAGCCGAAGCTCAGGCCGCACAGCCCGAAGCCCTTCAGACCATTGTCTCCGAAGCCCAAGAGGTCGCCCCCGCCGCTCAGGCTGAAGTCGCTCCCGAGGTGAAGGAAGAGGTCAAGACCGAAGTCAAGGCCGCCCCCGTTGTCGAGATGCCCGCCGAAGCGGTGACCAAGGAACCGAAGGCCGACGAAGCTGAAGCCGTTCGTCCCGAAGGCGAGGAAGCCGTCGACGAAGCTCAGGGCGAAACCCGCCGCCGTCGTCCGCGCCGCCGCCGTCGCAGCGGCAAGGCCGCAGGCGAGACTGCCGAAGGCGCCGCCGAAACGACCGCCGATGCCGCTCCCGAAGCTGTCGTCGAGGCTCCTGACGAAGTGAAGGCCGAGGAACAGGCGCAGGCCAAGCCTGAAGCTCAGGTCGAGTCCCGGCCCGCCGAAGACCTCAAGCCCGCAGAGGATCTCTTCGCAGGCATGGACGTCGGCGCCTCTGAACTCGTTCAGGTCGAGACGACGGCCAAGGCCGAGCCCTCCGACTACGTCGAGGCCCAGCCGCGCGGCCGCAAGCCCGTTCATCAGGCCGTTGAAGCCGCCGAAGAGCCGCTCGTGCAGATCGAAACCCGATCTGCCGAGGCTGAAGCCCCCAAGACGGAAGCCGACCTGCTGAAGAGCCCCGAGCACATGGCCGACGTGGCCCAGCTCATTACGGAAAGCTTCGAGAAGTCCGACCGCCGTCCGCGCCGCTCCCGTCGCAGCAAGGTCAAGCCGGACGAAACAGTGAAGACCCACCTGAAGCCGATCGCCGAAGCCGTCGCCGGCATCGTCGCCGAGCCCGATCCGCTCGGGAAGATCGCCGTCACCGCCAAGGCCCTTGAGACCAAGGAGGAAGAGGCGGGAAAGGTTCAGGTTCAGGCTGAAGCTGTCGAACTCAAGGCCGAGGCTGTCGAAGCCGCTGCAGAATCCGCTGTTGAAGCCGCCCCCGTCGTCGAAGCCGCTCCCGCTGTCGGGACCGAAGCCGTCGTGCACGCGCCGCTCATGGGCGACGTGGCCGAGGGCCTCGAAGCCAACCTCGCCCGCGCTGGCCTCGAGCAGGTGCACACCAAGCCCGAGCTCGTGACCTTCAAGGGCTACGACGTCGTCCGCTACAGCGGCCGCCCGATGCCCGTCAAGGCTGAAGGCGAGACCGAGGGCCCGCTCGAACAGGTTCATACCCGTCCCGAGCTCTGCCGCCCCGTCGTCTACGAGGCCGTGCGCTATCCCGGTCGTCCCTATCAG
Organism: Sutterella wadsworthensis 2_1_59BFAA; assembly: GCF_000297775.1. GTDB lineage: Bacteria > Pseudomonadota > Gammaproteobacteria > Burkholderiales > Burkholderiaceae_F > Sutterella > Sutterella wadsworthensis_A. Next base: position 116,666 of record NZ_JH815517.1, on the reverse strand, counting down.
GCTCCTGCTGCTCTCAACGAAGAGCCGCTCGTGCAGGTTCACACCCGCGAGGCCTGATGAGCCCTGATGACTGACCCCGGTCAGAGCCCACAAGGGCGCCGAACGCTTCAAGGCGTGCGGCGCCCTTTTTCTTCTACAATCATCTTCACCTCTGTCTCCCGCACCATGTCGTCCTACCGAGGCCGTTTTGCCCCCTCTCCCACAGGCGCCCTTCATGCAGGCAGTCTTGTCGCTGCCATGGCGAGCTTTCTCGATGCGCGCGCCCACGACGGCGTCTGGCTCGTTCGCATCGAGGACATCGACCCGCCCAGGGACATTCCGGGCGCAGGCGAACACATCATCCGCACCCTCGCAAGGCTCGGCCTTGCATCGGACGAGCCCGTTCTCTGGCAACACGACAGACACGAAGCATATCAGGCGGCCCTCGATCGCCTGATCGCCCAAGGGCGCGTATACGGCTGCGCCTGCTCCCGCAAGGAAGTTGCCCTTCGGGCCGCCGAGCTTGGTCTTCCCGCCGGCGTCTATCCCGGCACATGCCGCTTGGGAACGCACGGTCGCCCCGTGCGCGCCATGCGTTTTCTGACGACTTCAGGAACCACCACCTTCACCGACCGCCTTTGCGGCGACTTCACACAGGACGTTGAACACGAAGTCGGCGACTTCGTACTCAAGCGTGCGGACGGCCTCTGGGCCTATCAGCTCGCCGCCATCGTCGACGACATTCATCAGGGCGTCACCGACGTGGTGCGCGGCGCCGACCTGCTCGACAACACGCCTCGTCAGATCCAGCTCATCGAGGCGCTCGGTGCCCAAGCTCCCTGCTACATGCATCTGCCCCTGGTGCTCAACCCCGAGGGGCAGAAGCTCTCTAAGCAGCAGGGGGCAACGCCCCTTGATGAAGACGATCCGCTCGGCGAACTCGAGCGTGCATGGATGCACCTCGGATTCGACAGACTTGGTGCAGACTCGATTCATGCCTTCTGGGATGCGGCGCTCCCCCTCTGGAAGTCGAGGCACGCCGTCCCGTAATGCCTCCGAAGAAGGCGCAGATGCGACAAAAGGCGGCGCTCTCAAGAAGAGCAACCGCCTTTTGAAAGGAAATCGTGGTGACGATCAGCGGATGATGCGCGGCGCCGCCGAAGCCATGCGGGCCATGGCCGAGTCGTCCGGGTGCGCATGCTCCTCAAGCATGCGGTCCATCGTCTCGTCGCTTTCGTCCTCTTCATCCTCGCTCACGATGCGGTCTGCGATAGACAGGAAGCCCGGCACGACGACATTGTCGTCGCCCACGGCATCCTCGTCGGAAGGTTCGGCGACTTCCATCACCTTCACCTCGAACTGAAGCGCCATGCCTGCGAGCGGATGATTGGTTTCGAGCACCGCCATGCCATCGGCAATGTCGGTCACGTGCCAGCGTCGGCCGTCATTGGCCTCGCCGGGCACGCCCTCGAAGACAAGACCACGGACCACGGTCTCGGGGTTGCCCAGACGTTCAACCGGCACCATGACGAGCGAATCGGGATCGTATTCCCCGAAGGCATCCTCGGGCTCAAGCTTGATGAAGAAGCCTTCGCCGGGAAAGCGGCCCTCAAGCGCAGCCTCGAGCTTCGGGAAGATGTCGCCGTGCCCGTGCAGATAGGTGAGCCCCTCGGGGCCCGATTCCTCAAGAATCTTTCCGGACATGTCCGCCATGCGAACGGACAGGGTTACGAGCATGTCTTTCTTGACGGCAAGCGCCATGTTTTCACTCCCAGCCGCACTCGGCAGCCGCCTCTTCCAGACGTCTCCAACCCGTTGGCCGTGAGACGCCGGGGCGCAGCAGCAGGTACAGCATCAGAAAAATATTTGCGCCCGGACACATCACGAACAGTGCCCAGGCCCCCGAATGACCGGCATCGTGCAGCCTGCGCGCCGCGGACACGGTCATGAAGATAAGAATGAGATTGATGAGGAGAGGATAGACGAAGCGGCCGATCCAAGTCAGCATCTCGTCGCTGATGAACTCGGCGTCGGCTATCGGATTGATCATGAGCCAGAGAAAAAGCCCCGCCAGAAGCGCGCCCGTCGTCTCCTGGGCGTAAAGCCTCCTCCCGCTTCGGAACTGCGGGCAGAATCCCATGGCGAGCCTGCTCCAGCGCATGATGCCCCGCCTCAGAGCCCCTCGAGGATCTGCACCCATCGCACGAACGCAGACTGGGTGAGACGCCCCTCGTTGCGCGCGGCAACAAGCCCCGCCCTGACGGCGGCAACCTCACCCTCACGGCTTTCAGGCGAAGCTTCGATGCGCGCCTTCGCTCCTGCGATGAGATCGGAGGCCCAGTCTTCGGCCTCGGCACTCATGCGTTCGCGAATGATCGTGCCCTCCAGATCGGGCCCCGGCTCCACGACCTCGCCCTCAAGCGTCTCGCGCACTTCGCGCGCAGGACACCTGACGGTGTCGCTCCGTTCGGTTCGACGCACGGGCGCGGCATCCCTCACCGTCATCACGGCAAGCGGATCCGGACCGAAGCGGTTGAGCCCCTTCTTGCCCGGCATCAGACCGAGGATGACGAGCACGATGATCTGAAGGCCGGGCACGATCAGAAATACCGCCGCAACAGCCCCATAGCTGATGTCGTGCAGCCGGCGCACGACGGCCGACACCAGAAAGGCGGCCAGAAAGAGGAGCCACCCCCATATGAGAAGATCGAGTCCCTTCTGCGCGGCGCCTCCGCCCGCAAGGCCCGAAAGCGAATCGAGCGCCAATCCGCCTGCCGCCGCAAGCACGGCCAGCGCCGCAAGCGTGCGCCAGTAGGCACCGCGGCTCGCACGTCCCTTGAAGGACAGAGAGAGGATCTCATTGACGGCCACACTCATCGTTCATCAATCCCTGAAGGCAAGCGGTCCAAAACTTGAAAAGCCCCGGAGGACCTCTACGAGAGAGTCCGGATCCGAGGCTTTGAACGCACCTGCGGCAAGCCGCAGGCCGGATGCGCCTTTCGGCGGTCAGCGGAGCTGCTCGGCGAGAAGCGTCAGGATGCTTCCGGCGGAACCGGTCGTATCGGCGCCACCATCGGCACCGAGCACCTGAATGCGTGTCACGGAGCCTTCATCGCCCAGATGGATGCGGTATTCGGGCGCCTCAATGGCCTCGTCGGAACCGAAGACACGCTTGAAGAAACCGCGTTCGGACTTGACCTTGACTTCATAGGCGGGGTCAAGGTAGCGGACGATGAAGTTGCCGGCGGCACGGTCGCGGTCGACAAGCTCAAAGCCCATGCGGTCGATGAGGAGACCCGTGGTGCGCCAGGCGCGGTCAAACGGCTCCTTGAGGACGACTGCCTCAAGCGTGCCGTCGGCAGCCTTCACGACATCGCTGCGGGACTCGCGCTTGGTGATGTCCTCAACAACGGCCGCATCGGCCTTCTTGATCGGCAGAGCATCGGGATTGAACTCCTCGTCGATGCGGATGGCCAGACGCTGAAGCATTTCGGCCTCCATCGTCGGGTCGGAGGGACCGGGCTGCCAGACCGTGGAGTCGCTCTGAGAGCCGGTGACGACCTCAACCATCGAACGATGCGTCAGGAAGATGTCACTCGTGCCGTCGTCATTGCGCTCGATGCGGCAGCGGTACTGATCGCGTTCGCCCGTGGAGTAGGCGAAGTCGAGCACCTTGCCGATCGTGCCGCGGATGATGTCCTGCGGAAGCTTTGCCTTGTTTTCGGCCCATTCGGTCTCAAGGTAGCCGGTCTTGGCGTCCTGACGACGAATCGTGAGGCCGACGCTCGGCCAGAAGTCGGTGACGACGGTCCAGAGCGGCTCGGCGTCGGCGTTGACGCGAAGCCAGCGTTCGTTACCGTCGCGCATGAGCTTGGCAACGACCGTGCGCTGCACGATGGAGCCGCGCTCCTGAGTGGCTTCGCCTGCGACCTGAGCCCTTGCCATCTCGGTGTTGGCACTGACGACGCCCGGACGGGACGGCACCTCGAAGCGGTTTTCATTGGCGACAGGCGCAAGATCAGGCGGCACTTCGAGATTGGCACGCGTATTGGAGGCTTCGTACTGAACCTTGTCGTCCGTAAAGTTGATGCCGAGAGCCGAGCAGCCGCCAAGGACCAGCAGAGCAGGACAGAGAGCGGCGGCACGCAGCGTACGCTTATTCATCGGGGTAATCCTTTGCTAGAGAAACCAATGCGGAACCGTGCGTCGAACACAGGCCGGGAAGGCCCCGTCCGGAATAGCTCCGCGAAAAAACGTCTCCGCCGTGCGAAGACCTCCGGCCGCAGGGCGACCGACAATATCCTGAAGAGTTTAGCAAACTTGACCGCCTCAAGGCGCTTTTGAAAGCGGCCGATTGCGGTAATTACGGAGGTCCGCCATCAGAGACCGAGTCCCGCCTCAAGCGGAGCGGCGTAGCACTCCGCAGGCGCGTGCTTCATGAGGACGATTCTCGCGACGCACGTATCAGCGGGAGTGAGTCCCTCCTCGTAGGCGACGACTCGCGCATCGGCAGGAGCCAGGCGAATGAGCTCCCCCTCCGTCAGATAGTGGTCGGGATTGCGCGGATGCTCCCAGATCATCATATTGGCTTCCGTGAAGGTCTCCATGATGAGGACGCCGCCCGGCATCAGGCTATCCCAGTAATGCGGAAAGTGCGGCCTGTGCAGGTAGTTCGTCACGACGATCCCCGCAAACCGCTCCGCCTCCCATGGCCAGCGCTCTCCCTCGAGATCCCTGCACTCGAGCGTCACGTTCGGGAGCTCCGCAAGGGCCTCGACGCCCGTCAGGTCGATGTCGCAGGCTAGAACCCTGCGGCCCTCAAGAGCCAGAAGCGCCGTATGCCTTCCGGGCCCGCAGGCCACGTCCAGCACCTCGCCCTGACGGGGCAGCAGGTGCTTCCAGCGAAGCACCCAGGGCGAAGGCCTCGTGAAGCATTCGGAATAGTCGTTGCGCGCCATGGCACCTCCCGTCACAGCACGAGCTCGACGAGCCAGCGTCCCGCCTCGAGGAAGGGACGGGCGAAGAACCCGAGGCCTCCGCCCGCCATCAGCACGACGAGGATCACCATGCCGTAGGGCTCGATCCTGTCCAGAAGGCTCCTGCCGCTCGAGGGCAGAAGTCCCCTCAGGATGCGGCCGCCGTCGAGCGGCGGAATCGGAATGAGGTTGAAGGCCATCAGCATCAGGTTGACCGAGATGCCGGCCGCGCACACGCTGATCACGAACCGCTCGGAGATCCCGAGCATCACGACGAGCTTGAGCACCACGGCCCAGGCGATCGCCTGCAAAAGGTTGGAGGCGGGCCCCGCAAGCGCCGTGAGCATCATGTCGCGGTTGAAGTGCCTGAAGTAACGCGGATTGATCGGCACGGGCTTGGCCCAGCCGAAGACGAAGCCCGCGCCGCCCGTGAGAGCGGACATCAGGACAAGCGCCCCGGGCACGAGCACGGTGCCGACGGGATCGATGTGGGGAACGGGATTGGCCGTCACGCGGCCGAGAATCCAGGCGGTGTCGTCGCCAAGCTTCTTCGCCGCCCAGCCGTGCGCGGCCTCATGGAGCGTGATGGCGAAGATGAGCGGAATGGCGTAGACGCAGATGATCTGAATGGCGTTTTCAATCATGGAGGGAGCAAAGGCTTCGGGGTGCAGTGGAAAGACTGCGCCCGGATGGATTTACGGAAGGGGTTCAATCGTGAAAGTCTGCCACAAACCCGCGCCGTGCACGCCGACCGATCCGCGTAAATGTCGACAGACTGTTTGAAAACGTGTCAACGGCGACGCGGAATGATGCGCCAGACGGGCGTGAGATCCTCGGGAATCTGCAGCTGCGTGCCGGGCATGGGACGCACGGTGCCGGGCGCATGCCAGTCGGAGCCCGAACTCGCGAGAAAGTCCATGCGGCGCGCGACGTCCGCAAAGAAGACGTCCGCATCGCGGGACTGGGATCCTGAGCAGACCTCAATCGCCTCGCCGCCCGCGTCCCTGAAGGCCTTGAGAAACTCGTCGAGCATCCAGGACTCGCTGAAGCTGTAGCGTCCGGGATGTGCAATGACCGCGACGCCGCCCGAATTGTGGATGACGTCGACCACTTCGGTGAGTCCCGGCCAGTCGATGTCGACGCAACAAGGCCTCCCCGTCTTGAGAAAGCGGTCGAAGGCCTCCTGATACTCCTTCACGACGCCCTCCTGCATGAGCCAGCGTGCGAAGTGAGTGCGGGAAAGGTTGTCCTTGTTGTCGGCAAGCGAAAGCGCGCCCTCGTAGGCGCCGCGTATGCCGTAGAGCTGCTCGAATCGTTCGCCGATAAGGCGGCCGCGCCGGTCGCGCTTGGTGCAGATGCTGCTGAAGAATGCGTCGATGCCTGGCGCATCAGGATCGACTCCGAGCCCCACGATGTGCACGACGCGTCCTCCCCATCCCGTCGAGATCTCCACGCCGGGAATGAACCCGACGCCGAGCTCCTCGGCGGCGGCCGATGCCTGCCTGACGCCGTCCATCGTATCGTGGTCCGTCAGCGCCATGAGCTCCACGCCGTTTGCATGCACGAGACGCACGAGGTCGGCGGGCGAAAGCTTCCCGTCGGAAACATTGGAGTGCATGTGCAGGTCGATGATCATCAGAAGAGCCTTGCGCGGGAAGTACGTAGTAATTTTTTGATTATACGGCCGCGCGTTCAGGACCGCTTGAGGCGGACATGGTATTCGGCTCACTTGAAAAGGCGTCCCCTTGCCCCCATATAAAGCGTATTGCTTCAATTGCGCGCGGGCCCGCTCCGGCCGCGGCGGGCGCATGATCCCGCCTGCGCCGCCCGCACTGCGCGCGAACACACAGGAATTCATATGGACGCCCTTCAGAAACTGCTTTTCCAGCGTGCCGCCGTCCGCGGCGAGACCGTCGTGCTTCACGACGAATTCAGCCGCTCGGTCGAGCATCAGCATCTGCCCCTCGCCGTTCGCCGCTTGGCGGGCGAAGTGACGGCCTCCGCACTTCTTGCGGCAGCCGCCCTCGAGTTTGACGGCACGGTGCTTCTGCAGATTGCGGGCGACGGTCCCATCAAGCTACTCGTGGCGGAAGTCCGTCCCGGCCTCCTCTTCCGCGTCTCCGTGACGATGCGAGAGGACGCTGGCGAGATCAGCGCCGACGCAGGCATGACCGAACTCGTCAACGCAGGCGGCCGCGGTCGCTGCGCGCTCATTCTCGACCAGACGGGGCGCGATCCCGACACCCAGCCCTATCAGGGCGTGGTGAGTCTTGCAGGTGAAACCTTCGCCGAAGCCATGACGAACTACTTCGCGACGAGCGAACAGGTCGAAACGAAGATCAAGCTCGCAAGCGACGAATCCGGCGTCGGCGGTCTGATGCTGCAGAAAATGCCGCTTCTCGGCGGCAAGGCCCTTCCCGAGGACTTCGACGAGGAAGGCTGGCAGCGTCTCAAGATCTTCGCCGACACCGTCAAGAGCGAAGAGCTTCTCACGCTCGATCCCGAAGAGATCAACCGCCGTCTCTTCTGGGAGGAATCCCCGAACGTCACGCTCGAAGCCAGGCCCGAATTCAAATGCCGCTGCTCCGACGAAGGCGTGCGGAGCATGATCCTTTCTCTGGGCCGGGAGGAGGCCGAAGCCATCATCGCCGAACGCGGCTCGATCGACATCACCTGCCACTTCTGCGGTCAGGTACGCTCCTTCGACAGCGCTGATGTTGCCTCTCTTTTCGCGGGCGCTCCCGCCCAGCCCAGAACGCTCAACTGATCAGGTCTTCCAGGGAGGAAAGCTTCACTTTCCTCCCTACTTCACGAGCAAAGAAAAAACGCACGGTCCGATTGCGGCGGATCGTGCGTTTTTTTCTTGCCTTACTGGCGCTTCGTGCGGGACGGAGGCGCGCGAAGGTTCTTGGGCGCATGGTAGAGGTCGGCGCGCTTCGCGGAGAACGTCGGCGCGGAGCCCGGCTTGATGTTGGGAGAGCGGTAGTCAGGCATGCTCGCGAGCTCGCGGGCCCTCTGCTCATATTCTCCCGGCGTCTCAAGGCGGAAAAGCACCTCGTCGGCCTTCACCATGTAGAGCTCCCTGCGGGCGCGCTCCTCAATGGCGTCCCTGCGGTGCTCAAGCGAATAAAGCTCTGCGCCCAGAGCCTCGTTGCGGTCCTGCTGAACGCGGTTGGCCTCATTCTGAAGCGCGAGCGCCTCCTCAAGCTCGGCGGCACGAAACCATGCGCCGCCGGGCCCGAAGAGCTGGAACCCCACGACGCAGATGCCTGCCGCCAGCACGAGCATGAAGATGCGCGTCATCGCTTCAAGGCGTCCGTCTTACTTGCGAAGGCAGTAGAAGGCGTCGCGGCCGGGATACTGAGCCACTTCGGCGAGGTGTTCCTCGATGCGAAGAAGCTGGTTGTACTTGGCCATGCGGTCGGAGCGGCTCATGGAACCGGTCTTGATCTGACCGGCGTTGAGACCAACGGCGATGTCGGCGATCGTGCTGTCTTCCGTCTCGCCCGAGCGGTGGGAGACGACGGCGGTGTAGCCCGCGCGCTTGGCCATCTCAATGGCTTCAAACGTTTCGGTAAGCGTACCGATCTGGTTGACCTTGATGAGGATGGAGTTCGCAACCCCCTTTTCAATGCCTTCCTTGAGGATAGCGGGATTCGTCACGAAGAGGTCGTCACCCACGAGCTGGACGCGCTTGCCGAGAGCGGCCGTGAGCTTGGCCCAGCCTTCCCAGTCGCCTTCAGCCATGCCGTCTTCGATCGAGATGATCGGGTACTTGTTGACCCAGTCCTCGAGAACAGCGATCCATTCCTCGGCCGTGAGGGCCTTGCCAGAGGACTTCTTCATGACGTACTTGCCGTCTTCGAAGAATTCGCTCGAGGCGCAGTCGAGACCGATCATGATGTCCTTGCCTGCTTCAAAGCCGGCAGCCTTGATGGCTTCGAGGATGAGCTCGATGGCTTCTTCATGGCTTTCGCACTTGGGGGCGAAGCCGCCCTCGTCACCGACGGCCGTGGACATGCCGCGGGCGTTGATGATCTTCTTGAGGGCATGGAACGTCTCGGCACCGTAGCGAAGGGCTTCACGGAAGGACGGAGCGCCCACCGGAATGATCATGAACTCCTGCAGGTCGAGGTTGTTGTTGGCGTGAGCACCGCCGTTGATGACGTTCATCATCGGGACGGGCATCTGGAGGGCACCCATGCCGCCGAAGTAGCGGTAGAGCGGCATGCCGGCCTCTTCGGCGGCGGCGCGGGCCACGGCCATGGAGACGGCGAGGATGGCATTGGCGCCGAGGCGGCCCTTGTTTTCGGTGCCGTCGAGCGCAATCATCGTGCGGTCGATGTAGGCCTGGTCGGAGGCCTCAAGGCCCATGAGGGCGTCGGCGATTTCGCCGGAGACGTTGGCGACGGCGGTCAGCACGCCCTTGCCGCAGTAGCGCTTCGGATCCTTGTCGCGAAGCTCGAGAGCCTCGCGCACGCCCGTGGAGGCGCCGGACGGCACGGCGGCGCGGCCCATGGCGCCGCTTTCGAGCCAGACTTCGGCTTCAACGGTCGGATTGCCGCGGCTGTCGAGAACTTCACGGCCGATCACATCAATAATTGCGCTCATCTTTTGTCCTTTCGTTTGGATGAAAAAGGGATGTCAAGGAAAGAAGATTCCCGCGGTTCGACGACGTTGCGTGCGGATCGCGGGCACATCAGAATATTTTACCCGTTGATCGTATCTTCAAGGAAGGGGCGGGCCTTCACGAGGCGGTCGATCTCCACAAGGCTCTCGAGGAGCTCACGCATGCGGCCGAGCGGAACGAGGTTGGGACCGTCGCTCTTGGCGGAGGCGGGCGTCGGATGGGCTTCCATGAAGAGGCCGGAGACGCCCGCTGCGACCGCAGCTCGCGCGAGCACGGGAACGAACTGGCGCTGACCGCCGGAGCACGTGCCGTTGCCGCCGGGAAGCTGCACGGAATGTGTGGCGTCGAAGACCACGGGAGCCATCGTCTGGCGCATGATCGCAAGGCTTCGCATGTCGGACACGAGGTTGCCGTAACCGAACGAGGCGCCGCGCTCGCAGACCGTGAAGACGTCGGGGTCAAGGCCTGCAGCCGAGGCGGCCTCACGGGCCTTCTCGACGACGTTGAGCATGTCGCCCGGTGCAAGGAACTGGCCCTTCTTGATGTTGACGGGCTTGCCAGAAACTGCGCAGGCGCGGATGAAATCCGTCTGACGGCAGAGGAAGGCGGGCGTCTGGAGCATGTCGACGACGGAGGCGACGACGGGGACCTCTGCTTCGGTATGCACGTCGGTGAGAACGGGCACGCCGACCTTCTCGCGAACGGCGGCGAGAATGCGAAGGCCCTCGTCCATGCCGGGACCGCGGAAGGAATGGGCGGACGTGCGGTTCGCCTTGTCATAGCTCGCCTTGAAGAGATACGGAATGCCGAGCTCGTCCGTGATCTCCTTCATGGCGGAGGCGATGTCGACGGCCATCTGCTCGCCCTCGAGCACGCAGGGGCCGGCGATCAAGAAGAACGGACGGTCGAGCCCGATGTCAAAGCCGCAGAGCTTCATGTTTGTTGTCCTCTTGCAGGAGGGCGCGCCCCGGAAAAGTCGTCCAGACAAGACGGCGCCCGAAATGAAAAAGGCAGCCCCACGAACTGCAGTGCCCGTTGAGCTGCCTTGCGTCTAGGTCGGATCAGTCCGGCTTAGGCCTGAGCCTTCTTTTCATCGGCGTGCGCGATCGCGGCCTCAATGTAGGCCTTGAAGAGCGGATGGCCGAAGCGGGGGCTCGACGTGAATTCCGGATGGAACTGGACGGCGAAGAAGAAGGGATGGCCCGGGAGCTCCATCATTTCGGGGAGGTGCTCCGTCGGAGTCTTGGCGGAAATGACCATGCCCTTTTCCTCGAACTGGGCCACATAGGCGTTGTTCACCTCATAGCGGTGACGATGGCGTTCAGCCACGACGTCGCCGTAGATCTTGTGGGCGAGCGTACCCTTTTCGACGGGAACTTCCTGACGGCCGAGGCGCATCGTGCCGCCGAGGTCGGACGACTCGTCGCGCTTCTGGACGCTGCCCGTGCGGTCCTTCCACTCGGTGATGAGGGCGACGACGGGATGGGCCGTGTCGGGATCGAGCTCGGTGGAGTTGGCTCCGCCGAGACCGCACACGTGACGGGCGAACTCGATGACGGCCATCTGCATGCCGAGACAGATGCCGAGGAACGGGATCTTGTTTTCACGGGCGAACTCGATGGCCTTGATCATGCCTTCCGTGCCACGCTTGCCGAAACCTCCCGGGACGAGGATCGCATCGACGTCCTGAAGGATCTTCTCGGCGCCTTCCTCTTCGATCTGGCCGGCGTCGACGTAGCGGATCTTGACGCGGGTCTCCGTGCGGATGCCGGCATGGATCAGCGCTTCGTTGAGGGACTTGTAGCTGTCGGCGTAGTCGACGTACTTGCCGACCATGGCGACCGTGACCTCGCGCTGCGGGTTCTTGATGCGACGGACGATGTCCTCCCAGGCGGAGAGATCGGCGGGCTTCGTCTCAAGGCCGAGCTTCTTGCAGACGAGGTCGTCAAGATGCTGGGCGTGGAGCATGAGCGGCACTTCGTAGATCGTGGAGGCGTCGGCGACGCTGATCACGCAGTCCATCGGCACGTTGGAGAAGAGCGAGATCTTGGCGCGCTCGCCTTCCGGGATCATGTGCTCGGCGCGACAGAGGAGCATGTCGGGATAGACGCCCTCTTCGCGGAGCTTCTGAACGGAGTGCTGGGTCGGCTTCGTCTTGAGCTCGCCGGCGGACGGAATCCACGGGCAGAGCGTCAGGTGGATGAAGCAGGTGTTGTTGCGGCCCACGCGGAAGGACATCTGGCGGACGGCCTCGACGAACGGCAGGGACTCAATGTCGCCGACCGTACCGCCGATTTCAACGACGGCCACGTCGGGCTTGCCGTCAAAGGTGCTGGCGGCGCCGCGCTGGATGAACTCCTGAATTTCGTTCGTGATGTGCGGGATCACCTGAACGGTCTTGCCGAGGTATTCGCCGCGACGTTCCTTGCGAAGCACGCTCTCGTAGATCTGACCCGACGTGAAGTTGTTGGGCTTGTGCATCTTCGTGGAGATGAAGCGTTCGTAGTGACCGAGGTCGAGGTCGGTTTCCGCCCCGTCTTCCGTCACAAAAACTTCACCGTGCTGGAAAGGCGACATCGTGCCCGGGTCGACGTTGATATACGGATCGAGCTTGATCATGGTCACCTTCAGACCACGAGATTCCAGAATAGCCGCTAACGAAGCGGCGGCGATGCCCTTGCCGAGAGAAGAGACAACGCCGCCGGTCACAAATACGTACTTGGTCATGAAGAAGAGCCCCACGCAAGGAGGTACAGGAAAAAATTAAAGCCGAGATTATACCTGAAGTTCGGCATACCGCCCGAAAAACGTCTCCGCTTCCGCGCCGCCTCCGAATCAGGCCGATTATTCATTGTACGAGAATTCTCCCGACGCCGACACGACTTTTTGCCGGGACTCCCGAAGGGCTTCCCCGCCCGGCCTACGCGTACGGAGGAAGCCCTCGGGCTCAGAGAAGCTTCTCCGCATCGAGCACGGGCGCCGCAGGCGCGGCCCTCGGATCGTCGAAGTCCGCGCGGCAGGCGGCCTCGAACTCCGCATAGCGGCAGACCTCGCACTCTTCGTCGCTGCCGCGAAAGTCCCACTCGGGCTGCACGGTGACGTGGTCGATCTGGAACTCCTCATGAAGCTGCCTGCGCAACACGTCGAGGATCTTGGGCCAGCACTCGGGGCTTTCGATGTGCACGTGGCACTGGATGGCGCCGTGACCGGGGCTCATCGTCCAGACGTGCAGGTCGTGCACGCGGTTGACGCCTGGGATAGCCTCGATCGTGCGACCGACGCTGAAATAGTTGACGCCTTCAGGCACGCTGTCAAGAAGAACGCGCGTCGAGTCGCGGAGGATCTCCCAGGTTGCATGCAGAAGCAGGCAGCAGACGACGAGCGAGAGAATCGGGTCGGCAATCGTCGGACCGCCGAAGTAGATGACGGCGCCCGCAACGATGGCCGCCACGGAGCCGAGCAGGTCGCCCATCACGTGCAGAAGCGCCGCGCGCGTGTTCATATTCTTGCGGTCTCGGGAGAGGGACCAGGCAACGAGAATGTTGATCACCAGACCCACAGCCGCGATCGCCATGACGGAAAGGCCGGAGACGGGTTCGGGCGTCATGATGCGCGAGACGGCCTCGAAGAAGATCCATCCCACGACGCAGAGCATCACGAGACCGTTAATGAAGGCGGCAAGCACCTCGACGCGGCCGTGACCAAAGGAGTGGTCGTCGTCCGCCCCCTTCTGGGCGATCTTGTTGGCAACTAACGCGAAAAGCAGGCTCGCCGAGTCGGTCACCATGTGCCCGGCGTCGCCGATCAGAGCAAGAGAATTGCCCCAGAGGCCGCCCACAAGCTCGATGACGGAGAAGCTGAGCGTGAGCGCAACCGCGAAGCCCAGCACGCTCGTCTTCGTCTTTTCGGCCGCATGAAGCCAGTGGCTGTCTCCTCGGCCGTGACTCGAGAACTCGGAGTTGGGCTCGGGCTTTTGAAAAACGTCGTCGAAATGCTTCTGTTCGGACATGATGAATGGTGCCGTTGTTGACCTCTGCTGCGCGCAGACAAGCGCAAGGCCCGGACATCCTCAGGGCTGTCCGGGCCTTTGTTCTGATTTGAGACGGATTATAAAGCCTCCGCCTCCGTCAGGCATGCCCTCGGGCGGCGACAGGACTTACTTGCCGGTGAGCATCGCCACCGAGCCGCTGCCTGCGAGAAGCCCCGCGCTGGCGTAGATGCCGAGCTTGGCGCGCGTGTCCGTGATGTCGAGGTTGCGCATCGTGAGCTGACCGATGCGGTCGACGGCGGTGAACATCGAGTCGCCCTTCTCCATCGTGAGGCGGGACGGTTCGTACGTCAGGTTCGGGCTCTTGGTGGAGACGATCGTGTAGTCATTGCCGCGGCGCAGCTCGATCGTCACTTCGCCGGTGACGGCACGGGCGACCCAGCGCATAGCGCTTTCGCGGATCATCAGCGCCTGGCTGTCGAACCAGCGGCCCTGATAGAGGTAGCGGCCGAGCTTGATGCCGTTGATGCGGTATTCGGCGATCGTATCCTCATTGTGAATGCCGGTGACGAGGCGTTCGTAGGCAAGGAAGAGAAGCGCCATGCCCGGAGCTTCATAGATGCCGCGGGACTTGGCCTCGATGATGCGGTTCTCGATCTGGTCGGACATGCCGAGACCGTGACGGCCGCCGATGCGGTTGGCCTCTTCCATGAGAGCGACGGGATTCGAGAACTTCTGCCCATTGATGGCGACGGGAACGCCTTCGTTGAATTCAACCGTGACCGTTTCAGGCTTGACTTCAACGTCGTCGCGCCAGAAGGCGACGCCCATGATCGGCTCAACGATCTTCATGTTGGAGTCGAGGCTTTCCAGGTCTTTGGCCTCATGCGTGGCGCCGAGCATGTTCGAGTCGGTCGAGTAGGCCTTCTCGGCGCTCATGCGGTAATTGAAGCCCTCCTTCTGAAGGAAGGCAGACATTTCGGCGCGGCCGCCGAGCTCGCTGATGAACTGCACGTCGAGCCAAGGCTTGTAGATCTTGAGGTTCGGGTTGGCAAGAAGACCGTAGCGGTAGAAGCGCTCGATGTCGTTGCCCTTGTACGTGGATCCGTCACCCCAGACGTTGACGCCGTCCTCACGCATGGCGGCGACGAGCATCGTGCCCGTCACGGCGCGGCCGAGCGGAGTGGTGTTGAAGTAAAGCTGGCCTGCCGTCGAGATGTGGAAGGCGCCGGACTGAATGGCGGCGATGCCTTCGTTCACGAGCTGTTCGCGGCAGTCGATCAGGCGGGCGTTTTCGGCGCCGTACTCCATGGCGCGACGCGGAATGGCTTCATAGTCAGTTTCGTCGGGCTGGCCGAGGTTGGCCGTGTAGGCGTAAGGCAGAGCGCCCTTGTTCTTCATCCAGCGAAGAGCAGCGCTCGTATCGAGGCCGCCGGAAAAGGCAATGCCGACTTTCTGGCCGACGGGAACGCTTTGAAGGATCGTTTCAGACATGTTTTGAGTTTCTTGTGAGTTCGTGTTGTTGTTTACCCAGCAACCTGGGGCCTGTGGCGATGATTATCCGCTCTCTCAGCCCCGCCTGCCGCCTCCGAACGCCACTATGTGAAACTTTTTGAAGAGTCCTCAAACAGCTTGAGGAGTTGTACCTAGACGGTCTGAGAACGACAGACAAATGGTCGACATATGACCGCATTTGTCCGCCTTAGCAACAAAAAACACCTGCAGCATGCAAGTCGGCACGCAGAATTGCATTTCTCCGACGGACTTTGCATAATGGCCCATTCTCCGAAAGCCTTCCTGCTGACATTCCACCTCCTCGTCAGAAAATCGCATTACCAATACAAAATGAATTTTCTCAAGCTCGAAGCCTATCCGTTGCTTGCCCGCATCAGGCAACTGCTGCCTGTTCTGGGACAGTGCCTGATGTACTTTATCGCCGCCGTTTTTCTGCTCGTCGCCTCAAATGCAGCACTGACGGGTTCTCTCCATGGTCTGCTCGGCAAGGCTTCTCACACGGCTCTAGGAGCCGTCCCTCTCGCCGCCTTTCTTTGCCTCTATAGAAATAACCACCGCGATCTGGCCCTTGGCTTTGTTCTTTGGCTTATCCTCAGCATCCCTCCGATTACAACTGCCTTTCTCGAAACAAAGCCTCTCTCAACCCTTGACATTGCTGAGAACAATGTCTGGGCCATGACTCAAGCCGTCCTCCTCATTGCGGGAACTGGGTTGACGGGCCTGATCCGACATCGTGCCGTCAGATTTTCCGCTGCCGCCCTCATGACCTGCTGCTGGATTCTCGCCTTCCTGCCAATCGCGAGCTTTCTGGTCTACCTGATCGGCTTTGACGCACTTCTGACTCCGGACATCGTGCTCGCGCTTGCTCAGACCCATCCGAATGAAGCTTGGGAATACCTGACCTTTATGGGACCGTTCATGATGGGCGTTGTTGCGCTTGCGTGCCTTACACTCCTTGCCCTGTCCGTAGCAGCCTTCAAAAAAGGAATGCACTCCCGCTCCCTGCCCCAGACGACCGCCTTCAGGATTGCCGTTTTGACAACTTGCTGTCTGGCGGCCATCTCCAGTTTCAAAAGTGCCAACAACGTATCGCTTTACGCGTTTTATAACGCCTACATCCACATCAGGGAAACAGGTCGCTTCGAAGAAGGATATGAACAACGCAAGGCGATTCTTGAAGAACTGGCCAAAGCCGGTCAGAAAGGTCGAAGCGGTCTATTCGTATTCGTGATCGGCGAGTCGCATACCCGTGACCGCATGACGGCATACGGCCCTCAGGAACACGAAACGACTCCCTGGCTGAAGGACATGCGTTCCGACAGAAACTTCATTCTGTTCGACAAGGCGTATACGTCGTATGTCGCAACCGTGTCAGCGCTCACCTATGCACTCACGGCCAAAAACCAATACAACGACATCAGCTATGACGACAGTCCTTCCATCGTCGAGGTCGTCAGGGCCTCCGGCTATGAAACGTATTGGCTGAGCAATCAGAGCAAAATCTCGCTTGGTCCACACCCATATCGATCATTTCAAGCAACGCGGATCATCACGTCTGGCTTGGGGAAACTTATGACGGAGAACTCCTCAAGCATCTTCCCACCCAAGACGGGAAGCCTACTGTGATCTTCATCCATCTCGTTGGCAGTCATACCGACTACCCCAATCGTTACCCCCCGGAATACAAGTTCTGGGACGAGCAGGACAGGACGAATGCCTACGACAATTCCCTCAGGTACAACGACTGGGTGCTTTCCCAACTTTATGAGGCTTTCAAGGCACGTCCCGACTTTCAGGTCATGATTTATATGGCCGACCACGGAGAGAATCCAAAGCTCGGACACAGGCCGGCTCATTTCACTTGGGACATGGCCAGAATTCCCCTGTGGTTTGCCATGTCGGACGATTTCGTGAAAAAGCACCCTCAGACCGTCGCCGCGCTCAAGGAAAACGCAGTGAAACCGTTTACGAACGACATGATGTTCGACTCGCTCTGCGGCGTCTTCGGTCTCAAGGAATGGCCGTTTTACAACCCCAAAAACGACATTTCCTCTTTTACATACGACCGCCCTGTCTCGGAGCTTCGCACCATGTACGGAGATATTCGCATTGACAGCGATCCAAACCTCTAAAGTCGATTTCGACTCACAAGCCATGTCGGCAACCTCCAAAGGCTGCCGACATGGCTTTCTTCCCTCCACGTTCCTTTCACACTGCCGCTTATCGACGACATCTCCGTCCTTTCGCCTACACAAGAGGCAAAACCAATATTCCGTTACAAACAGTCCAGAGTGACACTCTTACTTTTTTCCATAGGGGTTTTCCTATTTTTCAATCTTTCTAGTCCAAGATCAAACGCAATGCACTGTTGATTGCTTGACCTCAATCAATCCGTATAGACTGAACGAGTTACCTGAAGGTACTGCGGTTTCAGGACCATGAAAACGAACTGCAGGGTACCCCTGACGGCCAGTCCGCCACTTTTCAAGCGGCGGACACTCAAACAACAGGAGCGCCATTCAACTGACGCGCTCCAAACTAGAGGAGCAAACAACCATGTCCATGAAGCAGACCCTGATCGGCCTCGGCCTCGTCGCCGCCTCCGGCGCCGCCCTCGCCCTTCCGAACATCGCCGTTCTCGCTACCGGCGGCACAATCGCCGGTGCCGGCGCCTCCGCTACGGGCACTGCCTATCAGGCCGGCAAGGTGAGCGTCAACCATCTCGTTGCCGCCGTTCCGGAACTTGCCAACATCGCCAACGTGACCCCGAAGCAGGTCGCCCAGATCGGCTCTCAGGACATGTCCGACGAAGTCTGGCTCAAGCTCGCCCAGACGATCAACGCCGACTGCAAGAAGTATGACGGCTTCGTCATCACGCACGGCACGGACACGATGGAAGAAACCGCCTACTTCCTGAACCTCACGCTCAAGTGCGACAAGCCCGTCGCCATGGTCGGCGCCATGCTGCCGTCCACGGGCCTCGGTGCTGACGGCCCGCGCAACCTCTACAACGCCGTTCTGACCGCCGCCACGCCTGAAACCGCCAAGCAGGGCGTCGTGGTCGCCATGGACAACATCGTCGTCGGCGCTCGTGAAGTCATCAAGACCAACACGGTTCAGCCCGAAACGTTCCAGGCCGCCAACTTCGGCAAGGTCGGCACGATCTTCAACAACAAGGTGACGTACTCCACGCTCCCGGTTCGTGCTCACACGACCGCCACGCCGTTCGACGTCACGGGTCTGAAGGAACTCCCGAAGGTCGGCATCGTCTACAACCACGCCGGCGTGGAAGGCCTCCAGGCTGAAGCGCTCGTCAAGGCCGGCTACAAGGGCATCGTGAACGCCGGCGTCGGCAACGGCAACATCCACAAGTCCATCTGGCCGGTTCTTGAACAGGCCACGAAGAACGGTGCCGTCGTTGTTCGCTCCTCCCGCGTTCCGACGGGCGCCACCACGAAGGACGCTGAAGTGGACGACAAGGCCCAGCACTGGGTCTCCTCCGGCGAACTGAATCCGCAGAAGGCCCGCGTCCTCCTGCAGCTCGCCCTGACGAAGACCTCCGACTGGAAGGAAGTCCAGAAGTACTTCGACCTCTACTAATCGAAGTCTCCGCCTGCGCTTCACATGATTGCTGAAGCGCATGACTCAAGTCTTGAAAAAGCCCTGATCCGAAAGTGATGTGGTCCCCGATTCTTGGACAAAGAATTGGGGACCATCTGTATGGGACATAAATGGAAGGGAACAGTTGAAGCTAGAAAGCTGAGGTTTCTCGAGCTCTATGAGGATGGCGCAAGCTATCAAGAGATAATGACCCAGCTTGGGCTGGATGAGCATGATCTTAGGGATTGGCGCGCTACAATTCGTATTTTGGGCGTTTCTCGATTTCTAATGTCACATACCGTCAAAACGACACATTCCTACGAAACCAAGCTGGCAGCAGTCAAAGCTCGCATTGAAGATCAGGTCTCGTACCAAGACATCTTGGCTGCATATGGCGTTGCTCCCAAGCTTCTTCGACGTTGGTGCAAGATTTATAGTGAACATGGCGAAGCAGGTCTGCAACCGAAGAAAAGGGGACGTCAGTTAGGGGCCAAGCAGAAGCCCGTGCAAGAGTTGACCCCCATGGAGAAGCTGGAACTTCGTATCAAGCAACTTGAAGCGGAGAATGCCATCTTAAAAAAAGTCGCGGCCCTGAAAGATTGGCGAAACTGAGCAATCGAGAGAAAGCAGAGATCGTTTATTCTCTTTCAGGGCAACATGATCTTGATCTTCTGTTGAAGATCATTGGGTTGCCCCGGTCGAGCTACTACTATGCCCGTAAACATCCGAAGGCAGCTACACGCCCGGACGTTCATGAGAAGGTCAAGGAAATCTTCAACCGCACGTCAAATGGTTGCGGCCATCGCCAGATCTTCATGCGTTTACGTCGTGAGTTCAACATCGTCATCGCGAAAAAGACGGTATTGAAGGTAATGCGAGAATTGGGGTTGATCTGTAAGATTAGGCGACAGGGGTTTGGAAAGTACAGCTCTTATAAAGGCGACAATCGTACCGTTCCCAATCTCTTGGCACGCGATTTCAAAACAGCCTGCCCCTTCACGAAGATCGGTACCGATGTGACAGAGTTCGCTTTGTCCTTCGGTAAGGTATACCTCGCTCAGGTCGTTGACTTTTACTCCAATGAGATTCTGGCTTTCTCCATCAGTCGATCGCCCAACATGGATCAGCAAGAAGAGATGTTCGACGCGTTGGTGAAGGCGTTACCCCTTGGGGCTAGTCCCATCCTTCACAGCGATATGGGATGGCAATATCAGAATCCTGATTGGATTAAATGGACCAAGGAGCACAACGTCACGCGAAGCATGTCTCGCAAGGGTAACTGTTTGGACAATGCGGCAACAGAGCAGGCATTTGGCCATATGAAGGACGAGTTCTTCAGGGGGCAGTGCTGGGATAGCTTTGACGCCTTCAAGAGCGATCTGACGGCTTATATCGCCCATTGGAACACGAAGAGACCTCAGGAGCGTTTGGATGGATACGCACCATCCGAGTACCGTCAGCGTTATGTTAAAGCGGAATAAGAGCGTTCTCAGCGGTCTGAGAGCGATGAGTCGGGTCAAGGGTTGACCGAAGAAGTTGGAGGGGCCCTTTGGGAGGATCTAAGTTGTTCGGTCGTCCCTTGACGCGCCCCAGATAAAATACGCTATCGGCGTAGCCGGGACTTGCTTGTCCCGGCTATGCCAAGCGGCGAGCGTTAAAATCGGCCGCACTCAACTTGGAGTTTATTTTGTAGTCCAAGTTTCGGGGTCCAGATCAAAAGGTTCAGGGCTTTTTTCATCACAGCGGCGGCACGGCCGCAGCCAAGGCAGCTGTTGAACAAATACAGGGACTCTCCAGAAACGGCAATGGCCCGTTCACATTGAACGAGCCACTTCGTTTTGACGTCAAGATGTGCCTGGTGCGGCCACCGGGACTCGAACCCAGATCCGTCCCTTAGGAGGGGACAGTTCTATCCAGTTGAACTATGGCCACCACCGTCCTGTCTTGCGTCAGGGTAGTGAATTCTAGCAGATCCTGACCGATTGCAGTGAAGTCCTTGCAAAAAGCCAGTCCCGTGCATCACTTCTTCTGCATGTTCTTCGCTGCAAGCGCAAGGAGGAGCTCCTTGCGGCCAACGTCGTTGAAGCGGATGTAGACGCGGGCATCATTGCCCGAGCCCGTGATCGACTCAATCACGCCGCGACCGAACTTCTTGTGCTCTACCTTGTCGCCCGCCTCGTAGCCGAATGTAGAGCCTGCTGCGCGCGCGGCCGCCTTCTTCACGACGGGATCCTCACCCGAGCGGTAAGTGCCGCCTGCGCCCGAGAGTCCCCTGCGCCAGTCGTCCTTATCCTGAGAAGCGGACGAGCGCGAGGAACCGTAGGAGGACGAGCCACCGCGGGACGACGAAGACGAACTCCAGCTGCGGGAGGAAGAGGACGAGCGGCCGTAACTTCGCTCGCCACCGCGCGATCCGCCGAAGGACGGACGCTCCCATCCGTAACCACTTGCACGACTCTGCCCGCCGTACGAACTCCTGTAGCCCTGTGCTTCGGCCGTCAGGTCCTTGTTGTCGACCAGCTGCTCAGGAATCTCGTCAAGGAAGCTTGAGGGTTCGTTCCTGCGGTATTCGCCGTACTGCATGCGGCTCTTGCAATACGTGATGACCAGACGCTGCTTGGCGCGCGTGATGGCCACGTACATCAGGCGGCGTTCTTCGGAGACGCCTGGACCCCGCTCGTCCTTGAGGGCGGAGAAGTGCGGGAAGAGTCCTTCTTCGACACCGGCGATGAAGACCTGCGGGAACTCCAGACCCTTGGCGGCGTGCACCGTCATGAGCTGAACGGCGTCCACATCACCCTGCTCGTTCTTGTCACCCGCCTCGAGCGTCGCCTGAGTCAGAAAGCCCTGAAGCGGCGTCTGACCGCCTTCATCGGCGGGCCTGAAGGCAGGCATGCTGTCGGGCAGACCCTCGTTGGCGATGTAGCCCGCCGCAGCCGACATCATTTCACGCATGTTCGCAATGCGGTCCTCGCCGTCCTTCTCGGCGTTGTAGTGGGCCTCAAGACCCGAGCGCACGATGACGAGCTTGATGGCGTCCTGAAGGCTGAGGGAATCCGCTTCCTCGCGCATGTTCATGATGAGCTCGCGGAAGGCCGCGAGCTTCGGGGGCACCTTGTAGTCGGGCGCAAAGAGTGTGCCGAAGAGCGTGAGTCCGCGTGCGGCGGCTTCCTCCGCCAGCGTCTCGATCGTGCGCGCACCGATCCCGCGAAGCGGGAAGTTGACGACGCGCTGAAAGCTCGTGTCGTCGCCCGGGTTGTCCATCAGGCGCAGATAGGCGAGCACGTGCTTGACTTCGGCACGCTCGAAGAAGCGCTGTCCGCCGTAGATGCGGTAGGGAATCCCTCGGGCAGTAAAGGCGCTTTCGAGCGCGCGCGACTGCGCGTTCGCACGATAGAGGATCGCATGGTCGCGCCAGGCGCGGCCTCGGGAGCGGTCCGCCTCGATTTCGCGGGCGATCCACTCTGCTTCAGCGCGGTCGTCGTCAAGCTCTGCCACGCAGATGCGGTCGCCGCGGCTGCCCGACGTCCAGAGATTCTTGCCGAGACGGTTCGAATTGTGTGCAATGAGCGCGTTGGCCGCGTCAAGAATCGTCCCCGTCGAGCGATAGTTCTCCTCAAGCCTGATGGGCTCCTCAACGCCGAAGTCGCGGAGGAAGTCGCTCATGTTCCCCACGTTCGCACCTCGGAAGGCGTAGATCGACTGGTCGTCGTCACCCACGGCGAAGACGGCGTTCATCGGTGCGCCGCCGGGGCCTCGTCCGAACCCCGCCAGCATCTGAAGCCAACGGTACTGCAGGACGTTCGTGTCCTGGAACTCGTCGACGAGAATGTGACGGAAGCGGTTCTGATAATGCGAGCGGACGATTTCATTGCGGTCGAGAAGCTCGTAGCAGCGCAGAAGAAGCTCGGCAAAGTCCACGACGCCTTCGCGCTGGCACTGCTGCTCGTAGGCCTGATAGACCTTGACGGCGGTCTCGTCGCCGCCCTGCTGGCCTGCGGCGTGCGACGCACGCATGCCGTTTTCCTTGTACCAGTTGATGACGTTCGCCACCTGACGGGGATCGTAGCTCTCGGTATCGATGTTGAGCGCCTTCATGACGCGCTTGACCATGGAGAGCTGATCGCTCGAGTCAAGAATCTGGAAGGTCTTCGGGAGCCCCGCGTCTTGGGCGTGGGTGCGCAGAATGCGGTTGCACAGGCCGTGGAAGGTTCCGACCCACATGCGGCGCAGATCGTAGGGCAGGATAGCCTCCAGTCGGACGAGCATCTCCTTGGCGGCCTTGTTCGTGAAGGTCACAGCCAGAATGTCTCCCGTCTGGGCCTTGTGCTCGCTCAAGAGCCAGGCGATGCGCGTCGTCAGCACGCGCGTCTTGCCCGAACCCGCGCCCGCCAGAATGAGTACGCTCTTTTCGGGGGCCGTGACGGCCTGCAGCTGGCGGGGATTGAGGGACTGAAGAAGATCGGACGACATGCGGGAAAACCTCCGGCGAAGAATTCGGAAGCCGGCAGGAAGGGCCGGACGGGCTAAAAGGTAGCACATTTCGACGACAGGCTCACGCCCCCGCTCCGCTCCCCTCCCAAACGCCCGAAATCACGACCTGGATGCCGTCCGCTAGGCAGTCCCTGCAATGCCGAAGGCGCTCCGCAACAGGTATACTAGGCAATTATTCTTTTTTTGAACCCTCTTCTTTGGAAGGCGTTATGCGCGAGACTTACTCTGCTCAGGCAGTGGAATCCGAAGTCCAGGCCATGTGGAAGGCCAAGGACGTCTACCGTGCCGTCGAGAACGCGGTCGACAACAACGGACAGCCCAAACCCAAGTTCTACGTCTGCTCCATGCTCCCTTACCCGAGCGGCAAGCTTCACATGGGACACGTCCGTAACTACACGCTCAACGACGTGATGTACCGCTTCTACCGCATGAAAGGCTACAACGTGATGACCCCGATGGGATGGGACGCCTTCGGCCTGCCGGCTGAAAACGCCGCCATCGCCAAGAAGGTTGCTCCCGCCGCCTGGACGTACTCGAACATCGCGGACATGAAGAGCCAGATGGAGCCGCTCGGCCTCGCCTTCGACTGGTCGCGCGAAGTCGCCACTTGCAAGCCCGAATACTACCGCTGGAGCCAGTGGATGTTCCTCAAGATGCTCGAGAAGGGCATCGCCTACCGCAAGACCCAGATCGTCAACTGGGACCCCGTCGACAAGACCGTGCTTGCCAACGAGCAGGTGATTGAAGGCCGCGGCTGGCGCTCTGGTGCCGTCGTCGAAAAGCGCGAGATCCCCGGCTACTACCTCGGCATCACGCAGTATGCTCAGGAACTCCTTGACGACCTCGACCAGCTTCAGGGCTGGCCCGAGCAGGTCCGCCGCATGCAGGAGCACTGGATCGGTCGCTCCGAAGGCGTGAACCTCTCCTTCCCGTACGAACTCGAGGGCACCCCGAAGCTTCTGCGCGTCTACACGACCCGCCCCGACACGCTCATGGGCGTGAGCTTCGTTGCGATCGCCGCCGAGCATCCGCTCGCCGCCTACGTCTCCCGCAACCGCCCCGACCTTCAGGCCTTTATCGAGGAATGCTCGAAGGGCAGCGTGAGCGAAGCCGACATGGCCTCCATGGAAAAGAAGGGCGTGCCCACCGGCTTCTACGTCCGCCACCCGATCACGGGCGACAACGTCGAGGTCTGGATCGCCAACTACGTTCTCATGAGCTACGGTGAGGGCGCCGTGATGGGCGTGCCCGCCCACGACGAGCGCGACTTCGCCTTCGCCAAAAAGTTCGGTCTTCCGATCCGTCAGGTCATCGCCGTCGAGGGCGAGACCTACTCCACCGAAGCATGGCAAGACTGGTACGGCGACAAGACGCTTGACGGCCGTCTCGTCAACTCCGGCAAGTTCGACGGCCTCGGTATCCACGAAGCCTTCGACGCCATCGCCACCGACCTCAAGGCCCGCGGCCTCGGCGACAAACAGGTCCAATTCCGTCTGCGCGACTGGGGCATCTCCCGCCAGCGCTACTGGGGCACCCCGATCCCGATGATCAACTGCCCGTGCTGCGGCCCCGTGCCCGTCCCCGAGCAGGATCTCCCTGTCGTGCTGCCTGAAGACCTGATTCCCGACGGCTCCGGCAACCCGCTCACCAAGTGCGAATCCTTCCTCAACGTCAAGTGCCCGAAGTGCGGCGGCGACGCCCAGCGCGAAACCGACACGATGGACACATTCGTCGACAGCTCCTGGTACTTCCAGCGCTACTGCTCGCCCGACTGCTCCACGGCCATGGTCGACAAGCGCGCCGACTATTGGATGCCGATGGACCAGTACATCGGCGGCATCGAGCACGCCGTGCTCCATCTGCTCTACGCCCGCTTCTGGACGAAGGTGATGCGCGATCTCGGCCTCGTCAAGTACGACGAGCCGTTCAAGAACCTCTTCACCCAGGGCATGCTGATGGCCGACTGCTACTACCGCAACGGCGACGACGGCCGCAAGGTCTGGTTCTACCCGGACGAGGTTGAGGTCCAGTACGACGAGAAGGGCCGCCCCGTCGGTGCCGTCTGCAAGGCCGACGGTCAGCCCGTCACCCTCGGCGGCATCGAAAAGATGTCCAAGTCGAAGAACAACGTGGTCGAGCCGCGCGACATCATCAAGAAATTCGGCGCCGACACGGCCCGCAGCTTCGTGATGTTCGCTGGTCCTCCCGATCAGTCCGCCGCCTGGTCCAACTCCGGCGCCGAAGGCACCTACCGCTTCCTGCGCCGCATCTGGAACTGGGCATTCGCGAAGAAGAACCTCATCGCAAGTGCAGGTGCCCTTGAAGGCCAGATGCTTCCGCACGACGCCAAGACCCTGCGCCGCGAAGTCCACACGACGCTTCGCCAGGCCGAGTACGACTTCAGCCGCATGCAGTACAACACGGTCGTCTCCGCCTGCATGAAGATGTTCAACACGATCGAAGGCTTCAAGGGCGAGACGCCCGCCGATCTGGCGGCTCTCTGCGAATGTGCCTCGATCCTGCTGCGCACGCTCTACCCGATCGCCCCGCACATCACGACGGCGCTCTGGCAGGAGCTCGGCTTCGTCGAACGCATCGGCGACCTGATCGACGCACCGTGGCCCGAAGTCAGCGAAGACGCAATCAAGGCCGACGAGCTCAAGCTCGTCGTCCAGGTCAACGGCAAGCTCCGCGGCGAGATCCTCGTACCCGCCGAGGCCGCTCAGGCCGAAATCGAGGCCGCCGCACTCGCCAATCCAGACGTGCAGCGCTTCACTGAAGGCATGACGGTCCGCAAGATCATCATCGTGAAGAACAAGCTCGTGAACGTCGTGGTCGCCAAGTAAGGCGCCGCACCTTCAAGCTGACCATCCTAAGGGGGCCTGTGTCCGACCGGACGCAGGCCCTCGTTCTTTCGCACTCCCCCGTCTTCTTGACTCCTTCTCGACTCCTGCGGTCGGCCGTTATAATTGATGATTCCGAAGCCCTTCCAAGGGGCCTCCAACATCATCCTGCCATCCCGAGGATCATCTCCGTGACTTCCCGTCGTCATCTTCTCGGCGCCGCCCTCATCGGCGCACTCCCGCTCACAGGCTGCGGCTTCCGGCTGCGCGGCTCCTATTCGACGCCGTTCAGGACCCTGTACCTCCAGATGCCGGAAAACTCGTACCTTGCGGTGCGTCTCAGACAGGAGCTTCTGGCAGGATCCGACGTCACGATCGTGAACACGCCCTCCGAGGCCGAAGCGATCCTTGAACTCCTCTCCGACTCCCGTTCGCGCGACGTCCTCTCGATCAACGACACGGGCCGCGCCCGTGAATACGAGATCACGCTCTCGCTCTCCTTCCGAGTGTCGAACCCCAGCGGCATCGACTACATGGAAGCCGTGACGCTCACCGCCAGCCGAGACCTCACCTACTCCGAATCGGACTTCCTCTCGCGTGAAAAGGAGGAGGCATTCCTCTACCGCGACATGGAGGCCGACCTCGTCAACCAGCTCATGCGCCGCATCGAGGCGATCAAGCCCCCGAAGCAGGCGGGAGGCTGATCCGTGAAGGCCGACCAGCTCCAGGGCTACCTCGCGCGATCCGCGAAGGACGGACGTCTGGATCCCTTCTGGCTTCTGACGGGCTCGGACGCCTTCCTCGCCGTCGAAGCAGGCGACGCCATCCGTGCCGAAGCGCGCCGACAGGGCTACACAGACCGTCAGGTGCTCGACATGAACGCCTCAGCGGACTGGTCGCGCCTGCCGATGGCCGCCGCCGACATCGGCATGTTCGACGACCGCAAGATCGTCGACGTGCGTCTCTCCACGGGGAATCCGGGCAAGAACGGCGCGCCCGCCATCGTGAAGTATCTTGACAACCCGATCGACGGCGTCGTCACGCTCATCACGATGCCCGCCCCCGACTGGACGGTCACGAAGGAGGCGTGGTGGGGGGCGCTTCAGCGCAAGGCCACCGTCGTAGACTGCTCGCCCGTGGAACGCGCACAACTCCCCTCCTGGCTCAAGGCAAGACTCGCCCGCCACGAGCTCGTCATGTCCCCCGAGACGCTCGACTACTTCGCCGATATGATGGAGGGCAACCTCTTTGCTGCCGCACAAGAGATCGAAAAGCTCTCTCTTCTCCATCCTAAGGGCGAGATCACCTCCGAACAGCTCCGTCAGGCCGTCTCGAGCAACGCCCGATTCGATTTCGACACGCTCTTTGAGAGCATGCGCCTCGGTCAGGCCGACCGCATCGTGCGCATCATCGACGGGCTTGAGGCGCAGGCCGAAGCCCTGCCCTTCCTGCTGGCCATGCTCACTGCCGAAATCCGTTCCCTCATCAAGCTGCGCACGGGCTACGACAACGGCCAGTCCAGAGTGACCGGAGTCTTCGCAACGCCGTCCCTTCAGAAGGCCGCCCGCCGCCTCACCGTGAAGAAGCTCTGCGGCGCCCTCTCCGTCTGCGCCGACATCGACAGGCTCGTCAAGGGGCTTCCCGTTCCCAAGCGGGACTCCGATCCCTGGATCGAGCTCAAGAGCGTCGTCCTCTTTCTCGCCTCCTGAAGCCGGCTCCACGGGAGGAGGCCTTCGCGCATCCGCAGGTCCTGCAAAGATCAAAGAGATGCCGTCGTTCGGGCTAAAATGGAAAGACATGCCCGGAAAATGCATGCCGCCCCGTCCTTTGAGGGCGGCGTTCTCCGGCCCTTTTTCAGGAACCGCGCATCATGCCCGAAATCACCATCACTCCCAGCGATTACATCAGCCGCATCGGCCGTCAGGCCCGCGAAGCCTCGCGCTCCATGGCTCGCGCCTCCACGGCCGCCAAGAATGCGGTGCTTGAACGCATCGCCGAGCTTCTGCTCGAACAGGAGGCGGACATCCGCGCCGCCAATGAGGCCGACCTCGAGGCCGCCCGCGCCGAAGGTCTGGACGAGGTCTTTCTCGATCGTCTGACGATCAGCGCCGTAGGTCTTCGCGCCATGGCCGAAGGATGCCGCCAGATCGCCGCACTCGAGGATCCCGTGGGTACTGTCACCGATCTTGCCTTCCGGCCTAGCGGCATTCAGGTGGGCCGCATGCGCGTGCCCCTCGGCGTGCTCGCCATGATCTACGAGTCCCGTCCCAATGTGACGATCGACGCCGCCGCCCTTGCCGTCAAGTCGGGCAACGCCATCATCCTGCGCGGCGGCCATGAGGCGCTTCGCAGCAACACGGTCCTCTGGGAGCTTGTCGGCCGGGCCCTTGCCGAAAAAGGCCTCCCCGCACGCGCCGTCCAACTCATCGAATCCTCCGACCGCGCCCTGGTGGGCGAGCTCATCCGTGCCCGCGACTACGTCGACGTGCTTATTCCGCGCGGCGGCAAGAGCCTCGTCGCCCGTCTCACGGCCGAAGCGACCGTTCCGATGATCAAGCATCTTGAGGGCATCTGCCACACCTACGTCGACGCCGAAGCCGACCTCGACATAGCCGTTCGCGTGACTGAAAACGCCAAGACCCAGCGCTACTCGCCCTGTAACGCCACTGAAACGCTGCTCGTGCACCGCGCCGTCGCCTTCGACTTTCTGCCTCCCATGGCCCGCGTCTTCCACGACCACGATGTCGAGATGCGCTGTGACGAGCTCTCCCGCCGCATCGTCGAACAGAGCGGCATGAGCGCCGTCGACGCCACCCCGCAGGACTGGGATACCGAGTACAATGCCCCGATCATTTCGATCCGCATTGTCGAAAGTCTCGACGAGGCGATTGACTTCATCAACCTCCATTCCTCGCACCACACCGACGCCATCATCACGAAGAACTTCGACAACGCCCGCCGCTTCCTGCGCGAGGTGGACTCGAGCTCCGTGATGGTCAACGCCTCGACTCGCTTTGCCGACGGCTTCGAATACGGCCTCGGCGCTGAAATCGGCATCTCTACCGACAAGCTTCACGTGCGCGGTCCGGTCGGTCTTGAAGGCCTCACCTCGCTCAAGTACGTCGTGCTCGGCCACGGCGAAGGCCGCCGCTGACCGCCCCTTTCTGAACACACACCGACTGACAATCCATGGCCAACCTTTCCTTTTACGCCGTCTGCCCCTTCGGGCTTGAAGAACTGCTTGCTGGCGAAATCTCCGCCTGCGGCGCCGAACGCATCCGCGCTGCGCGTGGCGGCGTCTCCTTTTCCGGCTCCGCCGCCACGGCGATGGCCGTATGCCTCAACTCCCGCCTCGCCAGCCGCGTGCTCATGAAGGTCGCCGAGGCCTCCTACTGGGACACCCGCGACATTTATGAAATGGCTGCAGACACCCCTTGGGAGAAGTGGTTCGGTCCCGACCTGACGATCAAGGTCTCGGCCAACGGCCAGCGCTGTCCGCTCGAATCGATCGACTTCGCCGTGCTCCGCATCAAGGACGGCATCTGCGACCGCTTCCGCGACCTCGCGGGACGTCGTCCCGACGTCGAGCGATACAACCCCGACGTGCGCATCGCCGCCTTCCTCACCTACGACACCTGCACCTTCTATCTGGATCTTGCGGGCGAAGCGCTCTTCAAGCGCGGCTGGCGTCTCACCCACGGCGAGGCTCCCCTGAAGGAAAACCTTGCGGCAGGTCTTCTGATGCTCTCGGGCTGGGATCCCTCCCAAACACTCATCGATCCGTTCTGCGGCTCGGGCACGATCGGAATCGAAGCTGCGCAGATGGCTGCAGGCATGGCGCCTGGCCTCAACCGCCGCTTCGCCTTCGAAAAGCTCGAGGGCTTTGACGTCGACCTCTGGGCCGAAATGAAGGAAGATGCGCGCGCCGCCGTCAATCGGCACGTCAGGATCCGCATTGCAGGCAGCGACATCTCGTCCCTCGTCGTCGAGAAGGCCGAGGAAAACGCCCGCCGCGCGGGCCTCGGCGACATGCTCGACGACGGACGCCTTACCTTCCGTCAGGGCGACGCCCGCGAAGCCTGTCCCGAAGAAGGCATGGCGCCCGGACTTCTCATCGCAAACCCGCCCTACGGTGAACAGTCCAACCCGAAGTCCGCCTCCATCCAGTCGATGATGAAGCACGTCGCCGACAATCTGAAGGCCAACTTCGCAGGCTGGACCGCCTGGATGCTCACCTCCGACCGCACGCTCCCGCAGCAGATGCGCCTCAAGGAGTCGCGCAAGACAGTTCTCTTCAACGGACCGCTTGAATGCCGCTTCTTCCGCTTTGACATGGTTGCGGGCAGCAACCGCAGAAAGCCGCGCGAAGAGGCGGACGAATAAGTCCCTCCGTTCTCCTCGCAACAGAGCCCCCGTGCACAGCATGGGGGCTCTGTTTTTCGAGCGCGAAAAAAAAGGTTCATCTCGGAAGTCCGTGGAACGCGGCCTTGACTTTTAAGAAAAAGTCTGGTCGGCTCCCTCCAAGAAAAAAAGTAGCGCTCACTCCAAATTTCAGGCAGATTCAAATTACAAGCGAAGAACCGCGAAAAAAGGATGAGCGCTATGACCAATATTGTAGAGCAACTGTTCAAATCTCTCGATCCATGGCCCGGCTTCCAGATCACTTCCTTCAAGATTCAAGTCTCGCCCGTAGATGGCAGGAAGACTCTAATTCTTGATTTGCGACCTGTCGAAGGATCAATGCCGATATGTTCGCGCTGCCGCCATGAGGCACCGCTCGTTCACGGCTATGTTTCCAGAAGAATCAAGGAGCGCTCCCTTTTAGGGTATTTTGTTGAGCTCAACGTGACATTGCGACGAGTGGACTGCCTTCATTGCAAAGGGCATCCAATGGAAGCCGTAGAATGGCTTGCGCCGTTCAAGCGGTATACCGAGCTATTGCGCGAGCACGTTGAGCACAGAACGCTTGAAGAAACGGTGGCTTACGCTGCTCAAGAAACGAATCTTTCCTGGGATACAGTGAAAGAGATCGACAAGGCCCGGTTGCGGCGATTGTACGAACATTTCCATTGGGATAACTCTCGCCGCTTGGCTGTGGATGAATTCGCCATTCATCGCGGGCATCGTTACGCCACAGTTGTGTACTCCATTGATACAAAGAAAGTCCTTTGGCTTGATCGTGGTCGCTCCAGAGCTACGCTTCGAAAGTTCTTTAACTTACTTACGCCAGAGCAAAAAGCTGGGATAAGAGCTGTTGCCATGGATCAAAACTCTGCCTTCGACCTTGAGGTGAAAGAGAACTGTCCCAACGGCGTGGTTGTCTACGACTTGTTTCATGTCCTGTCCAACTTCGGCAGAAAGGTGATCGACAGAGTCAGGGTGGACGCGGCCAATTCCCTCAGGCATGCGCCTTGGTTAAGAAAAGTCGTGAAGAGCTCCCGGTACCTCTTGTACAAGCGCCCTGAAAACCTCACGGAGAAGGAGCATACAAAACTGGCGGAGCTTTCGAAACTTAATACGCCGTTGCTCAAATGCTATCTCATGGGAGACGAACTTCGACATCTCTGGAGTTTGGGAACGCGCGGACAAGCAATTGCTTTGGTTATGGACTGGATTCACCGAGCCACTCACAGCAGGATCACGCCCTTGGTAGATTTCGGCAAGAACCTCAGGGGCTATGTGCAGGGCATCATTGCAGCCGCGGACTTTAAGATCAACACCTCTGTGCTTGAAGGTGTCAACAATAAAATCAAGCAAATTAAGCGACGAGCTTATGGCTTCCGAGACGATCAGTACTTTTTCTTAAAAGTCAAGGCCGCGTTCCACGGACTTCCGAGATGAACCAAAAAAAATCCCCGCAACCGAAATCGCGGGGATTTTTCATGTCTGTCAGCCGGAGCCTTCAGATTAGTTCTTGCGAACCAGCAGTTCCTTAATACGAGCGGCCTTGCCGGAGCGGTCACGCAGGTAGTAGAGCTTGGAACGGCAGACATCGCCGTAGCGCTTCACTTCGATGGAAGCGATCGTCGGGGCGTAGAGCTGGAACGTACGTTCAACGCCTTCGCCGGAAGAGATCTTGCGGACGATGAAGGAAGAGTTGAGACCGCGGTTGCGGCGGGCGATCACGACGCCTTCGAAGGCCTGAACGCGCTTGCGGGAACCTTCAACGACGTTGACGTTCACGACAACCGTGTCACCGGCGCGGAAAGAGGGGATCGTCTTGCCAGCGGTGACGCGGGCCATTTCTTCCTGTTCGAGAATCTGAATCAGATTCATTTTTTTCTCCAAAACCATCGTCATGCGGCTGTTTTTGAGGGAGCTGAGCCCACCGCCGAGAGGATGGCAAAATTAATCCAAAATCTTACTTCCAGCCGTTGGCGCGCAACCACTTGCGGTCCGCATCGCTCAACTTGCCAGAAGAATCCGCGATTTTAATCAAGTCCGGGCGAGTTTGCAAGGTGAATCGCAAACTTTCTTCGCGCGTCCACCTGCTGATGTTTGCGTGGTGCCCGGAAAGGAGCACGGAGGGCACCTCCATGCCGCGCCAGACTTCGGGACGCGTATAGTGGGGCGCGTCAAGAAGCCCAGTCGCAAAGCTCTCGTCCGACGTGGAGAGATCCTTGATGGCGCCGGGGAGCTGTCGCACTACGGCGTCCATCAGGGCGCATGCAGGGATCTCGCCGCCCGAGAGAACGAAGTCCCCAAGGCTCACCACCTCGTCGACATAGGTCGACAGGAAGCGCTCGTCAATGCCCTCATAGCGTCCGCACACGAGCACGACACTCTCATCCTCGGCCACCATGCGGCGAACGCGCTCATCGGTGAGCTTCGTGCCGTTGGGTGCAAAGGAGATGACGCGGCCGCGGTTGCCGGATGCACGGATCATGTCGACCGTCTTCGCGAGCGGATCGGCCATCATCACCATGCCGGGACCGCCGCCGAAGGGGCGGTCGTCGACCGTGCGGTGCACGTCCTCGGTCATGGCGCGGGGATTCCAGGTGTGGCAGGACCACAGGCCTCGCTTCATCGCACGGGCGGTGATGCCGCACTTCGTGATCGAGTCGAATATTTCCGGAAAGAGCGTAACGACGTCAAAGCGCATGATCCGCCTCCTCAGCGCCAGTCGGGCTGCCAGTCGACGGTGATCGTGCGGACGTCGGTATCAATGGCGATCAGATAGACGTCCTTCACGAGCGGAAGCATGAACACGGCCTTCTTGCCGTCAGCATTGTCGTAGGCGATGACGAGCAGATCCTGCGCGCCGTTGGAGCCGATGCTCTCGACCGTGCCGAGGGCCGTGCCCTCCTTGTTGACGACCTTGCAGCCGACCAGATCGACGGCCCACACGGCGTCCTTGCCCGCATCAGGAAAGTCCGCGCGGGAGACCGACACGCGGCCTCGGGCGGCGTCGGCCGCCTCCTTCGTTTCACAGCCCGCCCACTTGGCGATGAAGCCGTCTCCGTGACGACGGAAGGCCTCGATGCTGAGCGTCGTGCGCACACCCTTGAGGTCCGTGAGGACCCAGGTCTTGGCCTTCTGAAGCACTTCGCCGGATTCCAGCGGCACAATGCGCACCCAGCCGCGGAAGCCGTAGGCGCCGGCGGTGCGTCCGAGCTCGACGAGATCGTCCATAACAACAGTCTCCGAAAATCAATCGTTTTTTGCGAACAAAACAAAACCCCGCAGACTCTCAGGCGTAGATACCGGGCTCCAGGTGCTGCGAACGGATCACGATGTGCTGGACACGAGAGGCACGACCGCTTGCGAGCGAGCCCGCACTTGAGGTTTTGCGGGGTTTCCGCGCCGTTTAAAGTCCGGCGCAATGACTAGTGCTTTCCGTCAGGAAATTAGGCGGCAGCCTTGGCTTCCTTCACGAGACGGGCAACCGTTTCGGAGAGCTGGGCGCCCTGGCTCTGCCAGTAGGCCAGACGTTCCTGGTTGACGTTGAGACGGACGGCCTGACCGGCAGCCATCGGGTTGTAGTAGCCGATGCGTTCGATGAAGCGGCCGTCGCGGCGGCAACGGCTGTCGCAGACGTTGATGCTGTAGAACGGACGCTTCTTGGAGCCACCGCGGGCGAGACGAACGATAACCATGAGTTTACCTCTTTAACTTATTGGTTCAATTGAAAGCCGAAGCCCCCGTCACGAGGAGCGTTCGGAAGAATTCTTCATGCAGCGCGCGGTCAATCCGCCCGTTGCGAAAGGTCTGAATTTTATCTCACGGGAACACAGGACGCAAGTCCGTCAACGCGATTTTTTCAGCCTTTTCTAAAAAGAAGCCGCCCGCGCAAGGCGGGCGGGCATGCAAGCGGGGAAACTCCCTCTTCTTACTTGGTGCCGAGTCTGGCGCGCAAAGCCTCAAGCGCCTCGACGCCGTCGGCGACGAGACCGTAATCGGCCACCTCGAAGATCGGAGCCTCGGCGTCCTTGTTGATCGCCACGACCGTCTTGGCATCCTTGATGCCAGCGGTATGCTGAATGGCACCGGAGATGCCCACGGCAATATAGAGCTCAGGGGCGATCATCTTGCCCGTCTGGCCCACCTGCCAGTCATTGGGGCAGAGCCCCATGTCGACGGCGGTGCGGGTGGCGCCGACGGCCGCGCCGATGGAGTCGGCGAAGGCCTCAAGGGTCTTGAAGCCGGCCTCGTCGAGAAGACCGCGCCCGCCGCCGACGACGATGCGGGCGGAGACGAGTTCGGGACGGTCGGACTTGGCTTCGGAGAAGCGCACGAAGCGGGAGGCGTCATAGCCTTCCGGAGCGATGACCTCCTCGACGACAGCGGATCCCTCCTGAGCGGCGGCCTCGAAGGCCGTCGTGCGGATCGTGGCCACGACGACGGGATCGGTCACCTCGACGGTCGCGAGAAGCGAACCCGCATAGATGCCGCGCACGAAGGTTTTGGGGCCCTTGACGTCGAGAACGTCGGAAACGGGGGAGACGTCGAGCTTCGCGGCCACGCGGGGCATGGCGGACTTGCCGACGGCGGAGGCGACGAAGAGCACGTGCGAATAGCCTTCGGCTTCGTCAAGCACGAGGCGTGCGAGCACTTCGGGCGCCTCCTGGGCGAGCTGGGGATGGTCGGCGTAGTAGACGGTGCGCACGCCCGAGAGCTTCGCGGCCTGCTCGGCAACGGACTGGCCGTTGCTGCCCGCCACGAGGACGTCGACGACGTCCGTCATCCTGAGCGCAGCCGTGAGCGCCTGAGCCGTTGCGGGCTTGAGCGTCACGTTGTCATGTTCGGCAATCAAAAGAGCTGTCATTTTGCTTTACTCCCTCTTTTCTCAGATGACGTGCGCTTCGTTCTTGAGGCGGTCGACGAGCTCGTCGACGCCGGAGACCATGACGCCTGCCTTGCGGGCGGGCGGCTCCTCGACGCCGAGGATGCGGATGCGCGGAGCCGTGTCAATGCCGAGGCCGGCAAGCTCAATGTCCTCGACAGGCTTCTTGCGGGCCTTGCCCATGGCGGGCAGCGTCACGTAGCGCGGCTCGGCAAGACGCAGGTCCGCCGTCACGACGGCAGGCGTTGCAAGCGAGACGGTCTGCGTCCCGCCGTCGGTCTCGCGGGTAACGACCCAGCGGCCGCCCTCAAGGACGATCTCGTTGGCAAAGGTTGCCAGCGGCATGTCGCAAAGGGCGGAGAGCATCTGCCCCGTCTGGTTGGCGTCGTCATCGATCGCCTGCTTGCCCAGAAGCACCAGATCGGGCTTTTCACGCTCGACGACGGCGCGAAGCACCTTCGCGACAGCGAGGGGCTCGAGGGACTCGTCGGTGCGGACGTGAACGGCGCGGTCCGCGCCGATCGCCATGGCGACGCGCAGGGTGTCGACGGCCTTGAGGGGACCGACGGTCACGGCAACGACTTCGTCGGCGACGCCAGCCTCGCGAAGCGTGACGGCCTTTTCGATTGCGATTTCATCAAAGGGATTCATCGCCATTTTGGCGAGCTTGACATCCACACCGGAATGATCGGGAAGCGGGCGCACCTTGATCTTGGCGTCCACCACGCGC
This sequence comes from Sutterella wadsworthensis 2_1_59BFAA, assembly GCF_000297775.1. GTDB lineage: Bacteria > Pseudomonadota > Gammaproteobacteria > Burkholderiales > Burkholderiaceae_F > Sutterella > Sutterella wadsworthensis_A. Next base: position 80,628 of record NZ_JH815517.1, on the reverse strand, counting down.
TTGACAGCGACCAGGATCTTCATCAAAAAACTCCAGTCCTATTGAGAGGGCGCGCCTTCAACCTGAAGCGCGCGCCGTCCATGAAAAATCAACTTGCGGGAAATTATAACGGGACTCAACGCCCGTTTCGCTTAAGGAAAAGGCCGTTTTGCCCACGGAAACACAGGTTCCGCAATGCCCTCAGCCCGCGCTCAGCGGAGCGAGCCGAAGGCGTCCGAACCGCCCGCAGGCGCCTTGAAACGGGAGGCGACGGCAAAGGCAGCCGAGACGCCCATGCCTGCAAAAGTCCACACCTCGTCCCCCGTGACGTTGCCCACCAGGCCGCCGATGCCGCCGAAGACGGCGCCCGCCGTCCAGAGCTGTGCGTTGAGGCGCCTCACCCGCCCGATGAGCGCAATGAGAAGCGGCAGGGCCACTCCCGGCACGAAGAAAGAGTAGGCTGTGAGCAGCAGCCAGATGATGTCCTTCGAGACATAGACGGCCGCAGCGGCGGCAAATCCGAAGACGCCCACGAAGAAGCGCACGGCGTTCGTACGGTCTCCCGCCAGAAGGCTTCGCTCGACAATGCCGGAGGCCGAAAGAAGCACCGTGTCGGCCGACCCGCAGAGCGCGCTGATGAGGCCGAGCGCGAGCGCTCCCTTGAGCCAGGCGGGCATCTCCGAAGCACTCGAGAGCCAGCCCGCCACGGGCTGGGGATCCTGCAGATTGAGAAGCGCGAGCCCCGTCACGACGACGCCGAACCACACGAGGCAGGGCGAGGCGATCCAGGCGGCGAAACGAGCAGACTGTCCGTCTCTGGCCGTGAAGGTGCGTGAGAACATGTCGGGACCTACGACATAGGTGATGCCCACGAGAAGCATCATCCTGCCCAAATCCCACGGCCCGAACCTGTCGCCCAAGGGGACGGGATCAAGCGCCATTACGGCGTCGGGACGATCGCCGAGCAGCCAGAAGGCGGCGGCCGTGAATCCGCCCAGAAGCAGAACGGCCTGAAAGGCGTCGGTGCGGATCACTGCACTCTGTCCGCCCGTGATGGTATGCACGATCACAACGCCCGCGATCATCACATAGAGCACCTCGGCGGCGAGCGGGCTCGAGAGCGTCAGCAGGAGCGTGTGAAGCGCGACGAACTGCGCGGCCGTGACGGCGATCCAGGAGACCGCAATGATGACGCCCGCCCAGCGCTCAGCATTCCTGCCCGCCACGACGCCGACCACCTCGGGAAGCGTAACGGCGGGAAGCGCACGAATCTTCGGAGCGATCCATCCGTGAAGAAGAAGGCCGACCGCACCTACGCCGAGCCACCAGAAGGCGCCCGAACCAATCTTCTGCGCGAGGCTTCCCATGCCGAGCGTTGCGGACCCGCCAATGATGGTGCTCACGAGAGAGAGCGCGCAGAGAAGCGCGCCTGCTCGGCCGCCGCTCGTAAGAAAGGCGCGCCCCGAGCTCGAATGTCGCTCCCCGCAGAAGCCGAACCACATCAGAACGATCAGATAAATGAGCACAAGGCCTGTAAGCATGTTCACGACGATTTCTTCCTTTCCATTGTTTCAGGCAGACCGACTCAGACAAGCGAGAGCGTGCCCGCCGCCACGACGACGTAGCGCAGAAGCTTTCCCACGGCCACCCAGACTGCACAGCTTGCAGCAGGCATCCTGAGCCAGCCCGCCGCAAGCGGCAGGGCGTCTCCCACGACGGGCAGCCACGACAGAAGCAGCGCGGGCGCTCCCCATCGCCTGAGCCACACAAGCGCCCTGTCCGTCTTCTCCCTTTCGGGAATCAGTCGACCGATGAGCCACGTGGTCATCGCGCCGAGCGTATTGCCTGCCGTTGCAAGGAGCACGAGACGACAGAGGCGGGGCGTGTCGTCAGGCGTTTGCGACAGCGCCCCTGCCAGGAGCGCCTCGGATCCGCCAGGCATCAGCGTCGAGGAAATGAAGGCACTCGCGAAAACCGCAGCCTCGGCCCCTGCGCCCGACAGCCATTCAAAAAGAAAGTCCTGCATCGGACGCGGCTCCTTCGTGGGAATTCAAAAAACGAAACGCCGCCCCCAACAGGAGAGCGACGTTCCGATTATAGCCTGAAGCAGGGACCGTCCTTTCAGTCCCTGCTCATGTACAGGGTCAGAGACGGATGCGCTTCGTCGTTTCAGGATCGAACCAGTACACGTGTTCCGCCGAGAACTCGAGTCCCGCCCTGATGCCCACTTCCGGGATGTACATGTGGTTGTCGACGCGGAAGACCACGTTCTGCCCCAGCAGGACGCCGTGGATCAGATGATCGGCGCCGAGGGCCTCGACCGTCTCCACCTCGAAGGCGGCGAGTCCGCCCTCGGGACGGAGCGTCACGTGTTCGGGCCGCACGCCGAGCACCACCGCCCTGCCGGCAAGTGCCGTGCAGGGTTCGGGCAGCGACAGGACACCCGAATCGTGCTCGAAGTGACTGCCGTCTGCGGAGACGCGGCCGTGAACAAGGTTCATCGGAGGAGAGCCGATAAAGTTCGCGACGAACATCGTCTCGGGATCGTCATAGACCTCCTGAGGCGTGCCAACCTGCTCGGCGCGGCCTGCGTTCATCACGATCATGCGGTGGGCGAGCGTCATGGCCTCGACCTGATCGTGAGTGACGTAAAGACTCGTCGTCTTGAGACGGCGGTGCAGCTTCTGGATCTGCAGGCGCGTCTGCACGCGCAGCTTTGCGTCGAGGTTCGAGAGCGGTTCGTCGAAGAGAAAGACGGAGGGCTCGCGCACGATCGCGCGGCCCATGGCGACGCGCTGGCGCTGGCCGCCGGAGAGCTGGCGAGGACGGCGCGCAAGCAGGCCTCCGAGTTCGAGCATCTTCGCGGCCTCGTTGACGCGACGCTCGATCTCGTCCTTGGGAACCCCGCGGATCTTGAGGCCGTAAGCCATGTTGTCGAAGACCGTCATGTGCGGGTAGAGCGCGTAGTTCTGGAACACCATGGCGCAGTCGCGGTCCTTGGGTTCGAGATTGTTGACGACGCGCTCGCCGATGATGAGTTCGCCCGAGGTGATCTGCTCGAGGCCCGCCACCATGCGCAGCAGGGTCGACTTGCCGCAGCCCGACGGGCCCACGATCACGATGAACTCGCCGTCCCTGATGTCGAGCGAGATGCCGTGCACGACTGCCACGTCGCCGTAGCTCTTTCGGATGTCTTTGAATTGAATGTTAGCCATGTTGTCTGTCTCTTACTTTTCCGTGTCGACGAGGCCCTTGACGAACCAGCGCTGCATGACGGTCACCACGATGGCGGGCGGGATCATTGCAAGCATGGCCGTCGCCATGATGAGGTTCCATTCGTTGGCGGAGTCGCCGCCGCCGATCATGCGCTTGATGCCGATCACGATCGGGTACATGTCCTCGGACGTGGTCACAAGCAGCGGCCACAGGTACTGGTTCCAGCCGTAGATGAACTGAATCACGAACATTGCCGCGATGTTGGTGAGGGAAAGCGGCATCAGAATCGTGAAGAAGAAGCGCATCGGCCCGGCGCCGTCCATGCGGGCGGCTTCGGTGAGCTCGTCGGGAACGGTGAGGAAGAACTGCCTGAAGAGGAAGGTCGCCGTCGCTGACGCGATCACGGGAAGAATCAGGCCGCCCCAGCTGTCAAGAAGGTGCAGATCCGCCATCACTTCATAGGTGGGCGAGATGCGGACCTCGACGGGCAGCATCAGCGTGATGAAGATGAGCCAGAAGCAGAGCTTGCGGCCGGGGAACCTGAAGTAAACGATCGCGAAGGCCGAGACGAGCGAGATCAGGATCTTGCCGATCGAGATGCCCATGGCCATCATGAGCGAGACGAAGAGCATGCGGCCCACGGGGGCGCGCGAAGCGGTGCCACCGCCCTCAGTGAGGATCTGCATGTAGTTTTCGATGAAGTGGGCGCCGGGAAGAAGGCTCATGGGCGCCTGTTCCACTTCGACGGCGGTCTGTGTCGACGCGACGAACGCCACGTAGACGGGGAAGACCACCACGATCACGCCCAGAATCAGAATCAGGTGCGTGAAGAAATTGAGCCAGGGACGATTTTCAACCATCTGTCGTCTCCCGTCAGTAGTTGACGCGCCGCTCGATGAAGCGGAACTGGATCACCGTGAGGATGATCACCATCACCATCAGGATGACGGACTGTGCGGCGGAGCCGCCGAAGTCCATGTTGCGGAAGCCGTCGACGAACACCTTGTAGACGAGGATGTTCGTGTCCTGCCCCGGACCGCCCATGGTCGTCGCATCGACGATGGCGAACGTGTCGAAGAACGCGTAGACGATGTTCATCACGAGCAGGAAGAAGGTCGTGGGCGACAGCAGCGGGAAGACCACCGTCCAGAAGCGGCGGAAGGGACCCGCGCCGTCCATGGCCGCCGCCTCGAGCAGCGACTTCGGAATGGCCTGCAGACCTGCGAGGAAGAAGATGAAGTTGTAGCTCACCTGCTTCCAGACCGCCGCGATGACGAGAAGCGTCAGGGCCTGGTCCGCGTCGACCAGATAGTTCCAGTCGATGCCGAACATGCGCATCACGTAGGAGAGAACGCCGAGCGTCGGATTGAAGATGAACATCCAGAGGACGCCCGCCACGGCGGGGGCGACGGCGTACGGCACGATGAGGAAGGTCTTGTAGGCCGAGGCGCCGCGCAGCACGCGGTCCGCACAGACGGCAAGCAGAAGGCTGATCGCAAGGCCGAGGAAGGCCACGAGCGCCGAGAAGACCATCGTGATCTTGAAGCTCGAGACATAGTTCGGGTCGGACAGAAGCGTTTCAAAGTTCTGAAGACCCACGAATTCCGTGCTGAGCCCGAAGGGATCCTGCATCAGCACCGACTGGTAGATGGCCTGGCCGGCGGGCAGGAAGAAGAAGATGAGCGTAATGGCGAGCTGCGGCGCCACCAGCAGGTAGGGCAGCCAGCGGTTTTGGAATACGACTCGTTTTTCCACGTTGTTGACTCTGAGGATATTAAAAACCTAACCGCAAGCATCCCGCAAGACGGCAGGGCCGTGTGCCCTGACGTCTTCGGGATGCGGTATCGCAGCAGGACAGACGCCTTCAGGGGTTCGAGGGCGTCCGCGAGCTGTCGTCGGAAAGGGCTCGTGCTTACTTCGTCACGCGTTCAAAGCGGACGAGCTGCTCGTTGCCGCGGCGGACGACGGCATCAAGGGCCTCCTTGGCGGTCGCCTTGCCGGACCAGATCTTTTCGAATTCCTCGTCAACGATCGTGCGGATGTTGGGCAGGTAGCCGAGACGAATGCCGCGGCTCTTGTCGGTCGTCTTGAGCATCTGCTTGACGGCGACGTCTGCGCCCGGATTCTTTTCGTAGTAGCCGCTGGCCTTGGCGATTTCAAAGGCCTTCTGCGTCACCGGGAGATAGCCCGTGCGCATGTGGTTGTTCGCCTGAACCTGCGGGTCGGAGAGGTAGTGGAAGAACTCGGCGACGCAGCGGTTCTGCTCGTCGGACTTGCCTGCCATGGCCCAGAGCGAGGCGCCGCCGATAGCGGTGTTCTGCGGAGCATCAGGCACGCCCTCGTAGTAGGGCATCGGCATCGTCATGTACTCGAACTTCGCGTTGCGGCGGATGTTGCCGAGCGAGCCCGAGGAGCCCATGTTGATCGCGCATTCGCCCGAGTAGAAGGTGGCGTCGGCAAGATTGCCGCGGCCCTTGTAGACGAAGGTGCCTTCCTTGGCCATGCGGGCCAGATTTTCAAGGTGGCGCTGATGGAGCGGAGAGTTGACCATGAGGCGCGCGCCCGTGCCGCCGAAGCCGTTGTTGAGCGTGGCGTACTCGACGTTGTGCCAGGTGGAGAAGCTCTCGAGCTGGGTCCAGCCCATCCAGGAAGTAGTCATCGGGCAGGTTTCGCCCGCGGCCTTGAGGGCCTTGGCGGCCTTTTCAATCTCAGGCCAGGTGCGCGGGAGCTTGTCCGGCTCGGTCGGCAGGCCTGCGTTCTTGAACTTGGTGAGATTGAGGTAGAGAACGGTGGTGGAGGAGTTGAACGGATAGCTGAGCATCCTGCCGTCGGCCGTGGAATAGTAGCCGTAGACGGCAGGGATGTAGTCCTTGGGATTGAATTCGTAGCCTGCCTTGTCGAGAAGCTCGCCGACAGGAACAATGGCACCCTTGCTGAACATCATGGTTGCCGTGCCGACTTCAAACACCTGAAGAATGTTCGGGGAGCGTCCTGCGCGGTGGGCTGCGATGCCCGACGTCATCGTCTGGTCGTAGGTGCCCTTGTACGTGGACGTGAGATGACACTGCGGGGTCTTGGCGTTGAAGTCCTTGGTCACGTCGGCAACCCAGTCGCCGAGCGTATTGGCCATCGCATGCCACATCGTGATTTCAGTGGGAGCGGCGGAGGCCGCGCCCGCGGCCATAAGGGAAGCCGCCATCACGCCGGCAGCGACAAACTTTTTGCTCATGCTGTTCTCCTTTGAGCAGAGGGGGCCTTTGCCAGGCGCCGTCAGCAGCATCCGTCACCGGTCTCCGAGGGCACTTCCATGAAGGAGGAAAGGCAAACTCCTTGGACGAAAAGCCTTCGCCCGATTTTGGATCATAGGGGATGCCCCCTCCCCTGTCCATACGCCGATCGGTGGATGCGCCTACCACCAGATGCTGAAGCCGCCTCCAAAGTGCGCTCTGGCAGGCCTTCGCGGCATCATGATGGGATTTTCCCTACGAAAGGCGTTTTCTGCATCCAACTGCCTCAAACGGCGCACTTCGCCGAATAGTCGCGCGGTCCGAAGACGGCCCTGCCGACCCTCACCATGGTCGCGCCCTCCGACACCGCCTCGTCCATGTCGGCGCTCATGCCCATGGAAAGCGTGTCCATGCCGGGGTGCTTCACACGGAGCCGCTCGAAGAGTGCGCGCATGGCCGCAAGGGGCCTTCGACGAGATTCGCTGTCCGCCGCCGGCGCGGGAATCGCCATCAGCCCCCTTAGCCTCAGGCCCGGATAGCCGGCGATCTCGTCCGCGAAGGCCTCGACTTCGGAAGGCGCAACCCCCGACTTCGTCTCCTCTCCGTCGATGTTGACCTCGATCAGAATGTTGAGGGGCGGCATGCCAGCGGGTCTTTGAGCGGAAAGCCGCGACGCAATGCGAAGGCGGTCGACGGACTGAACCCAGTCGAAGTGCTCGGCGACGAGGCGGGTTTTGTTGGCCTGAAGCGGCCCGATGAAGTGCCACTCGCCGGGATCCTCCGGATGCACCGCACGAAAGTGCACGATCTTCTCCACCCCTTCCTGAACGTAGTTTTCCCCGAACGCCCTCTGACCGCAGGCATAGGCCTCCTCGCAGGCCTCGACGGGAAAGGTCTTCCCGACGGCAATGAGCCTGACGGAGCCCGCAGGCCTGCCCGCCGCACGCTCCGCGGCCGCAAGTTCCCCCCGCACCCGTTCCAGTCGTTCGGGCAGTCCCGGCTTGAGTTCGCTCACGATGCATTCTCCTGAAAGCTGTTCGAAGGAAAGGCGTCCTTCGTGCGCAACGACAGTCTAGCAAGGGTGGCGGCGCATCGGCATCGCACGAAGATTGACGATTTCTTGACCTCCGTCAAATTTTCAAATGCATCATTTTTCGGATTTGATCCTCTCGAAGCCCCCTCCGAACAGCCGTCCCCGCCGTTCTGACGCAAACACAGCTCACGCTGTCTTTTACGCAAACTGAAGCCCGGAGCGGATTTGCGAAGGCGCACAACTTGCGACACACTGCATCCTTTCATGATCCTGCAAAGACACGCAATCAACCACCAAAACAAATCTTTTACTTACTCTTCAACAAGATAGCAAGAATGAAATACAAGTGGATCACGCCAGAGGATCACGAGTCGATACGCAACAGACAGACTCAAAGTACACTGACCTTACGACGACAGCATCGTTCAAGTGTTACGTTCAAGCAAATTCAGGAGTACCAGCATGTCGACCGCCGCAGTCCTTTCCGACTTTTTCACCGCAGCCCTGAGAGAGGCTCGTTCCGAACGCCCTGCCAGCCTTGCAAGCCGCATTCCCGCGCTCGACGAACTGACGGAGGGCGGCTTTCCCGTGAACGCCCTGACCGAGCTTTTCATTCCGCACGCCGGCATCGGAGAGGTCCGCATGCTGCTTCCCGCTCTGGCATCCCTGAAGCACGTCACCTGGGTGCTGCCCTGCGACTCGGAGGCGGCTCCCTACGCGCCCGCCCTTGCCGACGCCGGCCTCGATCTTGACCGACAGCTCTTTTCCATTCCCTCTACGCCTGAAGAGGCCTTCTGGTGCGCGGAACAGGCCGCCGCCAGCGGAGAAACCTCGGCCGTCGTCGTCTGGCTCAATCCGCTCGTTCACGGGAAGGACGGTGCGGCCCTCGCAAGGCTCGACATGGCCGCGCACTCGACGGGCACGACGATCTTCCTCATCCGCCCCTCGAGCATGGCCTGCACGCCGTCCCCTGCCGAACTCCGTCTGATGCTGCGGCCGGGCAGGTCCGGCACCGTACACGTTCGAGCTACGCGACGCGGCGCATTCTTCGACCGCACGCGGGAAGCAGACGTCAGTCTGGAGGAAAGGCCCCTCGTTCCCGCCCCGCGCGCATGCCGCCGCAAAGTGCAACAGGCTCTCGCCTCGGCCCGTCTCTCTCCCGCCTGCTGAACGCAGCCCTCATGCTCGTCCATCAAGGAGTCCAGCTCATGAACATCGCCACCTGCGCCAAAACATCCCTCAAAGCCGTCGTCAGCGTCCCCGTCGGCATCCGTCTGCAGGAACTTCCCTCAATGGTCAAAAGTCTCAGCGCAGGGATTGCGGGCAACGCCGACTGCTCAGGCGGCGAACTCACTCTCACGCTCGAGGGGCTGGACGAAACCCGCAGGATCGTCGTCAGCGTCAATAACGGCAGCGCACGCGCCTTCACCGACGTCCTGACCGACCGACTGATCCGCACGCCCATTCCGGGAAGCCTGCGACGCATGACGCTCTCGCTTGAGCCCGAAATCTCTGATCTCATCAGGGACACGCCGAACGCTTCCGTCCCGACGGGGCTTGCCGCCCGACTTCAGGCACGCCTTGGTCCGGGACGCGTCTTCCGTCTCAGCAACCTCGATGAAGGCCTTCCCTCCACCTCGAGCCGTCTTGCTCCCGTTGCGGACGCCTTTGCGCGCAAGCCCATGAGCGCTCCTGCCGGCAAAGCAGACGTGAGGCCCACGATGCTTCTCTCTGATCCGCTACCGCTCCACGCTTCGGACGATGGACTTGCATGGCGTCAAGAGTCCCTGCGTCTGGTTGATGGTCCCGTGCGCCATGCCGACGACTCGGAGATCCGCGACTACTTTGTGGCCGAAAGTTCGAGCGGCCGCCGCGTCTGGCTTTACCGAACGGAGGATTCCGACAAGACGGAGGTCCGCTGGCACCTCCACGGGTTCTTTTCCTGAACCTATAATGAGCGGACTTCAATCCTCAGCAAGGGATCCGAGCCCGTGAAAGAACCCATTCTGCTGCACAGCTGCTGCGCGCCCTGTTCCTCCGCCATTCTCGAATGGCTTCTGCAGAACGACTACGCGCCTCACGTCTACTACTTCAATCCCAACATATTTCCTGAAGAGGAGTATCTCGTTCGCAAGAACGAGTGCATCCGCTACTGTGAAAAGCTTGCCGTTCCGTTCACGGACGGCGACTGGGACCACGCAGGCTGGCGCAACGCCGTCAAGGGACACGAATGCGATCCAGAACGCGGCGAACGCTGCAGGCTGTGTTTCGGCGTGCGCATGAGGGCCACCGCCGCCATGGCCGCAAAGCTCGGCATCAGGCGCTTTACGACAACCCTCGCAGGAAGCCGCTGGAAGCGCCTTGATCAGATTCGAGAGGCCGCGCTCGAAGCGGCTGCCCTGCACCCCGGCACCACCTACTGGGATCAGAACTGGCGCAAGGGCGGTCTGCAGGAGCGCAGGGGCGAGATCCTCAGAGAGGAAAACTTCTACAACCAGCTCTGGTGCGGCTGCGAATTCTCCATGGGACATCTTCGAGAACGCGATCCCTCCGACCTTCCCGCCCACATGAAGCCTTATCTTGAAGCACTGGGGCTTACGGGAAAGGGCTGACAAGTTTCAATGGACAGCGGGCCCGCAGTCTTCTCGGCTGCGGGCCCGCTGTCATTTCAATCCGGGTGTTTACTTCTCGTTGAGAAGCCCCTTCCTGACCTTGTAGTCGGCGAGCGCCCTCTGGGCTCTGGCCGCATCGGCCATCTTTTTGGAAAGCCCCGTGCAGGCATCCTCAGGCACCATGCGGTCATTCTCCCAGCGATAGCAGGTCACGCTTCCGTTGTCCCTGATCTCGGCGGCACCCCAGCTGCCCGCTGCGATGCCCGTATAGGAAACGATGAGGTCCATCGATTCGTTGGCAAACAGGTTGCGGCCTTCGTGAATTTCGGGCGTCCTGCCCAACACGACGCCTGCAATCGTCGGGAAGATGTCGCGATGCCCCGCCCAACGCGTGACGTCGACCTTCCCGGCGTCAGCCTCAAGGCTCTCTGGCGCCCAGATCAGAATCGGAACGCCATGCAAATGATGGGCGTAGCCGCCTGCGTACGACATGCGAAGATTGTGGTCGCCGGTCGCCACGATCAGAAGCTCGCGCTTGAGCGCGCCGCGTCTCATGTCATGCACGAATCCGCCCAGAGCATTGGCCGCGTACTGATAGGTTTCAAGAGAACCCGTCAGGATGTCGTACCTGTTGTCCGTGATGAAGGGCGGCAACTCCTTGTAGGAAACGGGATTGACCTTGACGCCGTCGGGCACCCTGTGCGGCGGATGATTGGCGGTGGAGAGCATCACGATAAAGAGCTTCTCCCCCTTCTGGTCCGCCTCCTTCAGAATCTCCTCCGCACGCTTGAACATCCAGGCGTCACCGACACCCCACGTGCCGTTCTCGACGCCGGGATAGCGGGACGACAGCTTGCCCGCACCGACAATCTCGTCGAAGCCCTGTTGCGGAAAATTGGTTTCGATCTGACGCCAGGCCTCGGGACCCGCCGTCAAGAAGATCGTCCTGTAGCCCGCCTTCTTGTACTCAAGCATGCGGGAGAAATCGAAGACGTGCCGGCCGTAGCGGCTCTGCGTGATCGGATTCAGGGGAGAGTCGAAAAGCAGGCCCTCGAGCGTCGGGAAGGTTGCCTGTCCCACACACAGCGACTGCTTGAAGACAAGCGCCGAATCGAGTTCGCCTGCCAGAGCACCCAGCGTGTCGTTGACACCGGGCTTGTGCGACTCGAACACGTCACGCCCCATGGACTCCATGACGGCCAGAACAACATGAGGCTGCGACTTGAGCGGCTTGCTCTGAGGCAGTACAGGGCGAACCTCGGCAATGAGAGCCTCAGCATCTGATGCCTTGCCAAAGCCCATCTGCTGGAGGGCGGCAATGGCGCCGCCCTTGAGTTCAAGCACCTGCATGCCCTTTCGGGCCTCATGGAAGGCAGCCATGCCGTTGGGAACAGTGGCGTTGATGAAGGCGTTCTTCGTAACGGAATAGCTCTGGATTCGAAGCGGGAAGGTGCCCAGGCTACCGCGAATGACAAGCGCCATCACGACAATCGAAAGAATCGAAAGGACGCCGTAGGCGGCCCTGCCGACCCTGCGCTCACGGCTGCGACCGAGAAGCATGGTGCACGCAAAGGGCAGAGCCGTGAAACCCGCCAGACAAAGCAGGTAGGTGAACACGGGCCAGTCCTTCATGATCGTGATGACGATCGCCTTCGTGTCGTCCTGAAGGAAGCCGAAGATGATAGGGCTGATGGGCGTTGCGTAGAAGCCGTAAAAGCCGAAGTTGATGACCGTCAGAAGCGCCGTCACAAACATGCCCACGAAGGCAAGAATGCGCGCCAGCTTCCAGAAGAAGGCCTTCCAGTAGGAAAGGAGAACGCAGATCCAGGCGGGCAGCAGCAGGATTGCCAGCCACTTGGCATCAACGCGAAGCCCCATCACCATTGCAGGTGCAAAGTCGCTCAGAAAGCCGAGATCGTCGTTTTTATAGGCGAAGAAGAAGACGATTCTCGCAATCGTCAGCAGAAGGAGTGCGGCGATGCCGAAAGCCGCTGCCCGGGCGCACCGCCCGAGCCAGTTAAAGGATTCTGTCATTGTCCGAAAGAGCCGTTGAATCATTGCAGGACCCGCATGGCACCGTGCCGTTGCAGGCCAAAGGGTGCATTCTACTTAGGCGCGAACTTTTTTTCAGTTCACAGGGCGATCATTTTTCCCCAAGAACGACGCCTTTCTGCACGAAACCTCCTCAATCTGTTGCGCTCCGAGCACGTCACGCTCCGGCCATGGCGAGTTCGGAAAGTATTTTTTGCCAAATTCGGAGAATAGGCGGAAAATTTCGGGATGCACATTCGCGGTCCCCGAATTCAGGAGGGACCGCCCATCACCAAGGCAACAACAATGAACGTTTTCCTCCTCATTGCGGCGGCAATCATCCTCATCGTCGTCCTGCTTCGCTTCAAGTGTCCGATCGGACCGGCCATTCTGGCCGGCGGCGCCCTTCTCTGGCTCTTTGAAGACCCCACTCTGCGCGCCCTCACCGAAGCCGGTCACGACATGCTAACGATGAACCGCACCTACGACCTCCTCTTTGCGCTCTACTTCGTGATGTGCCTTGAAATCCAGCTCCGCAGATCCGGCACGCTCAAGGGCATGGTCGACGCGCTCAACCGCTTCTTCTCCTCAACGAAAGTCGTCATCTCCAGCATGCCCGCCTTCCTTGGTCTTCTGCCCTCTGTCGGCGGCGCACGCTTTTCCGCTCCGATCGTCGAGACGGCCTGCGAAGGTATGGACATCAAGCCCGAAAGCAAGGCCGCCATCAACTTCTGGTTCCGCCACATCTGCGAGTTCGCCAGCCCCATCATTCCCGGCATGATCCTCGGCTGCGCCATCGCTCACGTGAGCGTCGCCGATCTCGTCATCCATCTTTTCTGGATGTCCGTCGTCGCCTTCGCCGCAGGCTGGTTCGTCATGGTCCGCCCGCTCAAGTTTGAGGAAAAGCGCCGCAAGGCCGAACTGTCGTCCGAGCAGCGCAGGACAGACCTCATCAACGTCGTGCTCGCCATCGCGCCCGTGCTTCTGAGCGTCGTTCTCATGATGGCCTTCAATCTCTCCGCCGCCCTCGCCATGGGCGCCGTGGTCGTGCTGCTCATCCCCGTACTTCTGATGATGAAGCGCGGCGTGAGCGTCAAGGACGTGTTCGTCGGCGCCGCCGACTGGCGTCTTCTCCTCAACGTCGGCTGCATCCTCTTCTTCATCCAGCTTCTTGAGGCCACGGGCATCCTGCACCAGATCATCACCTGCTTCGAAGGCTCGGCGCTTCCCGTGCCCGTCATCATCGCACTCACGAGCTTCGTCATCGGCATCCTCACCGGCATGAGCCAGGGCCACGTTGCCATCGTGATGCCGATCGTGGCGGGCCTCATGCCCGGCTCTCTTGATCTGGCCGGCGTCGCCATGGTCTTCGGTGTCGCAGGCCAGATGATCACGCCCACCCACGTCTGCCTCACGATCACGATCGACTACTTCAAGTCGGACTTCTTCAAGACGCTGGTGCCCGTCATCCTTGCGGAAGCCATCGTTCTCGTCGTCTTCTCGGTCTGGACCTGGCTCACCTGGGCTGCCTGACCGCATCCCTGATCCATCAGGCGGGGCCTGACGCTCACACGCGTCGGGCCCCTTTCTTTCCCCGCACTTCCTGATTTGACTTCCGCTTAACGTCAGTATCAGCAAACGGGGTAAAATATTGACTTTGTTCAGCTTTCAAGCCGCGCGTCCAACCCCGCGCGCGTCCGCTCCTCCGCGCCCGAAGCCGCAGCGCTCAGGCGGGACCCTTTTCAAACAACGAGTTTTAGTGATGAAGACGATTCGCACCCGCATTGCACCGAGCCCCACGGGCATGATGCATCTCGGCACCGCCCGCACGGCCATCTACTGCTGGGCCGTCGCCCGCCACTTCGGCGGCAAGTTCCTGCTTCGCATCGAGGACACCGATCAGGTCCGCTCCACGAAGGAGGCCGTTCAGGTCATTCTCGACGGCATGAAGTGGCTCAACCTCGACTACGACGAGGGTCCCGTCTATCAGATGGACCGCCTCGAGCGCTACCGCGAAGTCGTCGACCAGATGCTTGCCGACGGCCGCGCTTACTACTGCTACGCCACGCCCGAAGAGCTCGACGCCATGCGCGAAGAACAGAAGGCCAAGGGCCTCAAGCCCCGCTATGACGGTCGCTGGCGTCCTGAGAACTGTCAGGGGAAGCCCATCCCCGAAGGTGTGAAGCCGGTCATCCGCTTCCGTAATCCCGATGAAGGCGCCGTCACCTGGAACGACGCCGTCTACGGCACGATCACAGTCTCCAACAGCGAACTTGACGACCTGATCATCATGCGCAACGGCATTCCCACGTACAACTTCGCCGTCGTCGTCGACGACTGGGACATGGAAGTGAGCCACGTGATCCGCGGCGCTGACCACATCAACAACACCCCGCGCCAGATCAACATCTACCGCGCGCTCGGCGCTGAAGTGCCCGTCTTCGCCCACCTGCCGCTCATCAACGGTCAGGACGGTCAGAAGCTCTCGAAGCGCCACGGCACCGTCTCCGTGCTCGAATACGAACGTCAGGGCTACCTCCCCGAAGCCGTCTTCAACTATCTCGCCCGCCTGGGCTGGGGCCACGGCAACATGGAGAAGTTCACCCGCGAGGAGCTCGCCGAAGTGTTCGAGCTCTCCGACTGCTCCCGTGCCGCCGCCCGCATCGACTGGAAGAAGTTCGACTGGCTCAACCAGCAGTACATGAAGGAAGCCGACGCGAATCGTCTGGCCGATCTCACGAAGGCCCGCATCGAGGCCCGCGGCGGCAAGGTTGAAGGCGGTCCCGATCTCGCGGCCGTCTGCGAACTGCTGAAGTCCCGCTCCACCACTCTCGAAAAGCTGGCCGACGCCGCCCTCTTCTTCTACGTTGAACCCAAGGTCAACGAAGAGGAAGCCGCCAAGGTCCTCGCCGACGGCGGTCGCGAAGCCCTCAAGCTCTTCGGTGAAAAGCTCGAGGCCATCTCCGACGTTACGCCTGAGGCCGTCTACGGCTGCATTCAGGCCGTGATGGAGGAGCAGGGTATTGCGATGAAGGTGCTCGCCAACCCGCTCCGCGTCTGTGTCTGCGCCGCCGATCGCACGCCGCAGATCGACAAGACGCTCTGCCTCATCGGCAAGGAAGAAGTTCTCGCCCGCATCGCCCGCGCGCTCTGATTGCCGACAGAGGCAAAAGGCTGATCAGTTGAAGCTCAGTCCGCAAGCATGCGGACTGAGCTTTATTTTCATCCTTATTACGCAAAACATTGACTTAACGCAAATTCCGATCTGCAACTTCTGGAAAAACGGCGTATAGTTCATTCCCTACGAAACAACGTCCCTATCGTCTAGTGGTCCAGGACCGCAGCCTCTCACGTTGCTAACGCGGGTTCGAACCCCGCTGGGGACGCCAACTCAACCTCCGCAGTATCTTGAACTGACGGAGGTTTTGTTTTATCCGGCAAGCCCTCTCCTCCCGCCGCTTTTCTCCCCGACATTCTTTTCTCCCGCTCATCTGCCTGATCTTCCCTCTCCCAACGCAAACCAAACCGCCGCCTGAAACACTTCTCAGGCAGCGGAAACAGAGACGTCAACGGGAGTTATACCATCAGAGACCGCCCGCAAGCAGGGCGAGAACGCCGCCATGGGCGCGCGTGCGAACACCGTGCACGGGTTTGCGCACGGTTTGAACGGAGGAAGTGCGGGAGGAACGACTGGAACGAGGCTTTTCGCCCGCCTTGCGCACGCTGACGCTGCCGTCGGCTTCAACGACGAACTCCACGCAGGAGCAGCCTTCCTCGAGTCCGAGAAAGTCACGAATTTCCTTGGGGATCGTGACCTGCCCCTTGATGGTAAGACGATGCGACATATGCTTCTCCTTCATGCAGATAAATGTTGATGGATGTGCATGCCGCGGAGCTTTTTCGGTCAGGGGCCTCATCCTCGATGAAGCTACGGTCCTGATGCGAAAAAGCCTCCCGCAGCGTACACGCATGTCGAGAGGCATTGCCATTCTCCGTATGTTTGTCGGTGCGCGATGAGCTACCGGCCACATGGCCTCCCGCGGAGGCCACCACCTTGCCCGGAGGCGGGCAGGTTGGCGTGAGGGCTTTTAGGAAAGTCCTCATCTCTTCATGCTGTCGAATTAATATACACGTCCGAGGCACTTCGTCGCAACACGCCTACCATGGATAGGTGATGGACAAAGTGCCTAGACGAGCTGATCATTTCGATCAATCGCGTCGACGGGGAAAGCCGCAAAGCAGAACCGCCGCCTGTCGGGGCTTTCGAACGGTCTCGCGCTCGAAGACTCGAAGCTCTTCGGGCTTGCCCGAAGCGCCGCTGCGCTCACGATAGGGCGTGTCGAAGATCGGATCTCGGTTGCGCTGGGAGGGTGGCACATATGCACGGGCACGCTCCTTGGCGAGACGTTCATCCTCGGGCGTATCGACGCGCTCGATCTCGCGCTCGCCACGTCGTTCGGGACGCTCTCCTGAGGCGCGGCGCATTTCCGAACGAGCCTGACGCGAGAGCGGGCGCAGAGGCTTCTGTTCGAAGGTCTGCCTCGTGAGCTTCTCGATGGCGTCGACAAGACGGCCGTCTTCGCGCGTCGCGAGCATGATGGCAAGGCCGTGGGAACCGGCTCGACCGGTACGGCCGATGCGGTGCACGTAGTCCTCGGCGCTGAACGGAACATCATAGTTGATGACGCAGGGCAACTCCTTGATGTCCAGACCTCGTGCCGCGACGTCGGTCGCAACGAGAACATGGATGGCGCCCGACTTGAAGCCGTCGAGCGCCGCCTGACGCTCCTCCTGCGTCTTGTCGCCGTGAATGGCGTCTGCATTGATCCCGACGCGCTCAAGCGTGCGGGCAAGGCGACGGCAGGTGATCTTCGCGTTGACGAAGACGATGACCTGCTCGAGCGGCTTGTTTTCGGGACCTCGCGTCTTGAGGATGTCGATCAGCACGTCCGTCTTCTCGCGATCCGCGACCTGAAAGACCTCCTGAGTAACCGTGTCGGCCGTCTGATTCTGACGGGCGACTTCGATCATGAACGGATCGGGCTTGAGGAAGTTCTTCGCGAGCCTGGCGATGTCGGGCGAGAACGTAGCCGAAAACATCAGACTCTGACGGTTGGCCGGCAGAAGCTTGAGGATGCGGCTGATGTCAGGCAGGAAGCCCATGTCGAGCATGCGGTCAGCCTCGTCGAGCACGACGACCTCGACCTGAGAGAGATTCGTCGCGCGCTGCTCGATATGGTCAAGCAGACGGCCCGGCGTCGCCGTCAGAATTTCGACGCCGCGGCGGAGCATGTCGGACTGCGGACGAATGTCGACGCCGCCGTAGACCACACCGACGCGCAACGGCGTGTCCGCCGCATACTGCGTCATGTTGGCAGAGACCTGATCGGCCAGCTCGCGCGTAGGCGTCAGAATGAGCGCGCGCACGGGATGACGGGCGGGCGACATCGAGGTGTTCGCATGCGGAAGAATGCGGGCGATGAGCGGGAGACCGAAGCTCGCCGTCTTGCCCGTGCCCGTCTGGGCTGCGCCCATCACGTCTCCCCCCTTCATCACCACGGGAATGGCCTGAAGCTGAATCGGCGTCGGCTCCTTGTAGCCGATGCGTTCGATGGCGGACATGATGCGGGAGTCGAGATTGAATTGTGCGAACGATGACATGCTGCTGGCGTTCTCTTGGAATGGCTCTTGAGTGTGGGCGGCGTCGCAAGGGCACTTGCTGAACGCCTGAAAACCGTTATTTTAGCGGGATTCCGCACGTGGCGCAGTTTTCGGCCACCCGCATCAGGGCGGCGCGTCCTCCCGAAAACGCGAAAAGGCTCCCGAAGGAGCCTTTTCAGGCGACTCCGCACGAGGCGGAGTCAAGGGGATCAGTTCTCAGTCAGGTAGTCGCGCAGACGTTCCTGGAACTCGGGACTGCGAAGCTTGCGGATGGCCGCCGACTCGATCTGGCGGACGCGCTCGCGCGTAAGACCGAGCGCATGGCCGACTTCCTCAAGCGTGTGGTCCTTGTTCGTCCCGATGCCGTAGCGCAGGCGAAGCACCTGAGCCTCACGGGGAGCGAGATCGTCAAGCGACTTCTTGATGCATTCGATCATCGAACGGTCCTGGAAGGCACGGCTCGGATCGTCATGTTCATCGCCGCGCACGAAGTCGAGCTTCGTCGCATCCTCGTCATCACCGATTGGTGCGTCGATGGACTCGACGCCGCGCATAGCCTGCGTGAGAAGCTGCACCTTGGCGAGAGGAAGCTCGGCAAGATCGGCAAGCTCCTGCTCGGTCGGCTGCCGGCCGTGCTCCTGCAGGAAGTGCTGCTTGTGACGGCGGATCTTGTTGTAGGACTCCGTCATGTGGACCGGAATGCGGATGGTGTTGCCGAAGTCGGCCACGGCACGCGTGACGGACTGACGGACCCACCAGGTCGCATAGGTCGAGAACTTGTAGCCTCGGCGATACTCGAACTTGTCCACAGCCTTCATCAGACCAAGGTTGCCCTCTTGAATCAGGTCGGTCATCGCGAGACCGCGGTTGACATAGCCCTTGGCGATCGAGATCACCAGACGCAGGTTCGCCTCGATCATGCGGGCCTTGGCCTGCATGAGATTCGTCTGCGCAAGCCTGAACAGACGGGCAAGTTCGCGCTGGCTGGCGATCGTCATCATCGCGCGCTCCTCGAAACCGCGCAGATGACGCTGCTCCTCGTGCAGAACGCCAAGGTTGCGCGCAACGGCAGGCGCCCACGGCGTCTCGCTCTCGGCGATGGCCTCAAAAAGCCCGTCGGCGGTCGGATCACCGTTGATCACGTCAAGCGTGGCGCGCTGCGGCATGCGGCACTGGTCGGCAAGAACCCTGCGGACGTTCTTGAGGGACGTCGTCACCTCGTCCATGTGCTTGGAGATGTCCTCGGAGAGCTGCGTGACAACCTTCACGGAGAAGCGCACGGGCGCGAGGAGCTCGGCGATGGCGGCGCAGGCGGCCTTGTAGGCCTCGGCGTCGCCCTTCGGGCCGAAGTTGGCGCGAACGGTCTCAAGATGCCTGCCGCAATTCTCGAAGATATCGAGCACGCGAGCGCGCATCTCCTCGAGCTGGTCGGCCGTCATGGCGGCGGCGCCGATGTCGGTGGCGATGTCGTCGCCGTCAGAGGAGACGGCGTCCACTTCCTCGAGGTTGTCCGTAAAGCCGTCGACGAGCGTGTCGACGGAGACGGACGTATCCTTGAGGGTTTCGGCCATCTTGCAAAGCTCGGCCACGGCCATCGGATACTGCACGAGCGTCGAGACAAGCCTGCCCGTGAACATTTCGATCGACTTGGCAACCTCGATTTCACCCGCACGGGTGAGAAGCTTGTGCGAGCCCACGCCGCGCAGATAGGCGCGGAGCGGATCCTTGGAGAGGCCTGCGGACTCCTCGGGCGTCAGCATGGCGGCGGCGTCATCCTCGTCGATGTCCTCGGCCTCGTCGACGCCGTTGCCGGTGATGAGAAGGTCGTCTTCGTCGGGACGCGTCTCGAACACCTTGATCGAAAGGCGGCCGAGCGCCTCCGTGATCTCCTGCACGTTTTCGGCCGTACGCACGGCGCTTTCAGGCAGGTGGTCGTTGATTTCCTCAACCGTCACCCAGCCGCGGGAGCGGCCGAGACGCACCAGAGCGCCGTAGCCATTGCCCGCCGTCACCGAACGGCGGCTGCCAGAAGCCGAACCCTGTTCCTCGGAACCTTCGTCCTCCCACTTGTCGAGTTCTGCGGCTTCATCGTCGATGGAAGAGTCCTCCTCCATTTCGTCGATGTCGTCATCATTCTCAAAAGCGTCTTCGTTCGTCTTCATCTGTTCCAATCTCTCGTTGGCGGGGCTCTTATTGTTGCAATTGCCCCGCTTCTTCCTAATTTCTCCGGACCGCCTCGGCGCCGCCCTTCTCCCGCATCCTCCTCTCGTCCGCCCGAATCATTCTGTCTTCTCGGGGCCTGCCGACTATCGGCCTGGGAACCATGCATCCAGGGAAAAGCAGCCGGTCATCCTCGCAGCCCGGCGCTGCATCGATTATTTTTCGTCCTACGTCAGCGCGCTTCGTGCCGTCGCTGCCTGATCTCCCGTTCTCTTCCGGAGCAACGCGATCCTGCGCCTCCGGCGGTCCAGACCGCACGACGCCTTCCGCGACAGTGTCGGCAGACACCGTCATGGGCGAAAAAGGCGGATAGCTTAACACTGCGCCATACTCTTTTCAAGCAGAAAAAGCAACAAACGGCGAAACGCCGCCCGTCGCCCTCCCGTCAGGGCCTCCGAGCGGCACGGGCGCCGTATTTGAAAACGGGGAACGGCCTTAGCCGCTCCCCGTCATGCAAGGCATCAATCCTTTCCGTCGCCCTCGACGAAGCTTCTCAGCTTGTCGGCTCTAGACGGATGACGAAGCTTTCTGAGCGCCTTCGTCTCGATCTGGCGGATGCGTTCGCGCGTGACGTCGAACTGCTTGCCGACCTCCTCAAGCGTGTGGTCGGACTGCATCTCGATGCCGAAGCGCATGCGCAGAACCTTGGCCTCCCTCGGGGAAAGGCTGTCGAGAACCTGACGGACGGTTTCGGAGAGGCTCGTGTTCTGAATGGCCTCGGCGGGCGCCACCGTCTGCGTGTCCTCAAGGAAGTCGCCGAGATGGGAATCGTCATCGTCGCCGATCGGTGTCTCCATCGAGATGGGCTCCTTGGCGATCTTCATGATCTTGAGAATTTTGTCCTCGGGCAGCTCCATCAGCTTCGCAAGCTCGCGGGAATCGGGCTCGACGCCCGTTTCCTGCAGGATCTGGCGCGTGATGCGATTCATGCGGTTGATCGTCTCGATCATGTGCACGGGAATGCGGATCGTACGGGCCTGGTCCGCGATCGAACGCGTGATGGCCTGACGGATCCACCAGGTGGCATAGGTCGAGAACTTGTAGCCGCGGCGGTACTCGAACTTGTCGACGGCTTTCATGAGGCCGACATTGCCCTCCTGAATGAGATCGAGGAACTGCAGGCCGCGGTTCGTGTACTTCTTCGCGATCGAGATGACGAGCCTGAGATTGGCCTCGGTCATCTCACGCTTGGCGTTGCGTGCCTTGGCCTCGCCCGTCGCCATCTGCTTGTAGGTATCAAAGAGCTCGGGCACGGTCATGCAGGCATTCGAGACCAGTTCGGCAAGCTTGCGCTGCTCCTCCTCAACCGTGGGCCTGAGGTGCTCGAGATAGGCGGCCTTTTCGGGATTGTCACGTACAATGGCGCTCATCCAGTCAAGATCGGTCGCATGATCGGCAAATGTTGCAAGGAACCACGTGCGGTCAAGCCCGACGCGTCGCACGAGCTCGTTGTAGATCGTCTTCTGGCGGGTGCGCACCTCGTCGATCGTCGTGCGAAGAAGCTCGCAGAGCTTGTCAGCGGTCTTAGCGGTGAAGCGCACGGCCATCAGCTCGCGCTGGATCGAATCCTTGAGCGGGTCGAGCCTGTCGCTACCGTAACCCTCCTCGCGGACAACGGTCTTGAGCGTATTGAAATGCTCCTCCACGACGGCAAAGATCGCGAGGCTGCGCTGCTTCATGTCCTCGAGCTGGTCCACCGTCATGGCGGAGGCGCCCATGTCGGTCTCATCGTCGTTGTGGCCGAGCACGTTGCCCGTATCATCCGCAGCAACGAGGCCGTCGACGATGTCGTCAATGGGCAGCGTGCCCTCGCGGATTTCATGCGCATAGCCGACGATCGCCGCCACGGTGACCGGGCAGCGGGAGATGGCGAGCACCATGTGCTTCAGGCCGTCCTCGATGCGCTTGGAGATTTCGATTTCGCCTTCACGGGAAAGAAGCTCCACCGAGCCCATCTCGCGCATGTAGATGCGCACGGGGTCGGTCGTGCGGCCGAATTCGCTGTCGACGGTCGAGAGCGCGGCTTCGGCCTCCGCATCCGCATCCTCCTCGCTGGCAACGCTCTCGTTGCCCATCATGGCGAGCGTATCCTCGTCGGGAGCGGATTCAAAGACCTGAATATGCAGATTCGAAAGAATCGCCACGACGGTCTCGATCGCATCGTCATCGATCAGGCTGTTGGGCAGGTTGTCGTTGATTTCGCCGTAGGTGACGTAGCCGCGCTCGCGCCCCATGCGGATGAGCGTGAAGAGCTTGGAACGGCGGTCCTCGGTGGAGTCCTCCTCGTCGGAGCCGTAACCGTTGAGAAGCGCCTTCTTGTCGCGGGCGCTACGCGCCTTGCGCTTGCGGCGGCCGATCTGGGCGTCCGTCTCCGCCTCGCCGGCTTCATCGGCCTCGTCCTCTTCGGAAAGATCATCAGGCAGATCGGGAATGTCCTCCTCGTAGTCGACGTCGTCGTCAAGCACAGCGTCGAAGTCGCCCGTTCCATCGTCGTCGTATTCGGCCAGATCGTCCTCATCCGAGCGTCCCTTGGCCTTCGACTTCTTTGAAGCGGTCTTCCTGCGCTTCGGCGCGGCCTTTGCGGCACCCGCCTTCTTGCGGCGGGTGCGGCGGGGCTTGGCGGCCTCCTCTTCAGCGGCGGGAGCCGCTTCCTCGACGGCAGGGGCGGCTTCAGCGGCCTCGGCGGTCTTGCGGGTACGGCGACACACGGGCTTGGTCTTGGGGGCCTCCGCCTCTTCAGGGGCCTCCACGGAGAGCTTCAGACCGGCGGTTTCCAAGGTCGCGACCTCCTTCTCGGCGCGCTTTGCTGGGGCACGCCTCCTTTTGGGAGCCACCGTCTGAGGCGCCTGCTCCGTTTCATCCTGAGCCGCCTCATTCACCGTCGTCTTTTTGGATACAGCCATACCTGCCCTCTTCTGCTGAGACGGCGCGCATCTCTCTCACGCCGACTCCCTGCGCTGCGCACGACTGACTAGGCCGAGCGGCACGCGGATCAAACACGGAGACCCGGAGGCCTCCCTTCGCCGCTGCATGCGGAGCATGGCGCCCGTCGGGCGCCCTCCGACGCATCTTTTGCCCTGAATTCTTCCGGTCGAAAAACTCACGGCAAAATCCGCGTGTCGTCTCCACGTGATGTCATTCGCCAAACCGGGAGCCGATATGCTTTTTTCAAAGGTTTCAAAAAAGTACGTCTTTCCGCTTGACAAAGCAAAGGACAATGACTTAATCATTTTGCCACACCGCCTCCCGAAAGTGGAGGCGGCATAATGGCAATCCCTGCCTTCGAAGTCGTGTTTTTCCGTCAGAAAGCATGCTTTTAATCAAAAAACGGCGGAAAATTCCGCCGTTTATGATGGTTTGTCCGAATAGGCACCCTCTGTCGGAGCCCTACCTCCTGCCCGCAAAGAGCCAGGGACAGCACACCCTCTCGAGCAGTCCGATGACGCCGTAGATCACGAGACCAAGAAGGCTCATGCCCAGAATGGCGTTGAACATGGAGAGCACGTCCCCCATGCCCCAGGCGTCCATGATGAGGTAGCCGAGCCCCGAGGTGGTTGCGAAGCTTTCGGCCAGAAAGAGCACCGCGACCGCCGTGCCGCTCGCCACCTTGAGGGAGGTGAAGAGCGCAGGGAGCGCTGCAGGAACATAGAGATGTCGGACGGCCTCGGCCGTCGTGCCGCCCATCGAGCGGAAGGCCTTGGCCCAGGAGGGATCGATGCTGAGCGCCCCCGCACGGATGATAACGAGCACCTGATAGCCCGTTGTAAGCGCAATGAGGAGAACGCGCGAGGCGTCTCCGAGCCCCACCAGCGTGAAGAACACGGGAAGCAATACGATCTTGGGCAGCGGATAAGTAATGAAGAGGAGCGGACTGCCCGCCAGATCCGCCGCACGGCAGTGTCCGAGCAGAAGTCCCAGAGGAAAGGCAACCGCGACGGCCGCAACAAGGCCGAGCGTCAGGCGCCAGAGGCTCACGAGGATGTGCCCCCAGAATTCAGGCGTGCCTAGAGACTCGGCGAAGAGCCTGATCGTGGCCACGGGATCGGGCAGAAGGTCGGGTCCGAGCGCAAGCGCGCCCGCGTGCCAGCATCCGCCCAGAAAGAGAAAGCCGAGGATGTAGCGCATCACGATCATTCGTCCTCTCCCGAAGCGGCCGCCAGCCCCGCGTGGATGCGGCGCACGGTGTCGTAAAAGGCGGGCGAGGCCCTGTCGCCGCAGCCGAGCTCCTGCGAGTAGGCGGGATTTTCAAAGCATTCGGGCGCTCTGCGGCCGTGGGGCGCAAGCATCAGGACATGCGAACCGAGCGCAACGGCCTCGCTGATGTCGTGTGTCACCAGAATCACGCTGCATGGATGCCTGCGGCGGAGCGCCGTCAGGAAATCCTGCATGCGCGCGCGCAAAAGCGCGTCAAGAGCCGAGAAGGGCTCGTCCATGAAGAGAACCTGAGGCTGCACAATGAGCGCGCGGCCGAGCGCAAGACGCTGCCGCTGTCCTCCCGAAAGCTCGGAGGGAAAGCGCGACTCGAGCCCAGAGAGTCTGAGTTCGGAAAGCATGGCCGAGACACGCCCGGCCGAATCGGCGCAGCGTCCGGCGGAAAGCTCCAGTGGAAGCGCGAGGTTCTCCCTCACGCGCTTCCACGGAAAAAGACCGAGATGCTGCCAGACGAAGCTTGTGCGCATATCCTGAATCGAACGGACTCCGCCCTGAGGAGAGGTCCACCTGACCGTCCCCGAAATCGCAGGCCTCAGCCCCGCGAGAGCGGTGAGAAGCGTCGACTTCCCGCAACCGGACTCGCCGACGATGGCAAGCGAGGCCCCCGGCGGCAACGACAGATCCAGCCCCTCAATGACGGGCCTGCCGTCGTAGCCAAGCGTAAGCCCGTTGCAGGCCAGTCCCGGCGGCTCAAGCGCCTCTTCCCTTTGATTCTGCATGCGCACCTTCGAATTACGGACGGATCACCACGCTGTCGTAAGCGGGCACCGCCTTGATCATGTTCTTTCCGACCATCCATTCTCCCACGCGGCGCACGTCTTCGGCGCTCGGCAGGGGAGGCAGACCGTCATTCGTGCCGAACATGGAGAAGCGGACCATCGTGTAGTTCTGCGCAACGGGCGCAGGTAGCAGGCCCTTCTTCACCATGACGGCGCGGAAGCGGTCGGGCTCCGACTCGATGAGTCTGGCGGCGTCCGCCACGGCACCCCGGAAGGCGGCGACGGTCTTGTCGTCAAGCCTGTCCTTCTTGAGCGCAACGACGGCAAGCGCCTCGTTGAGACCGCGGTCATCCCAGATCACGCGTCCGCCCTTCGCTTCGACGACGGAGACGAGCGGCTCGGGCAGCATGGCCGTCGCGGCCTTGCCGGTCTGAAGCATCTGAAGGCGGATCGGGATTTGCTTGACCTCAAGGTTCCTGAGCGCGCCGTCGGAAAGCTTTTCCTCAGCCTTCATGCGGTCGAGAAGGTAGTCGATGATCGTGGCGGAGCTCATGGCCGTCTCAGTGCCGTCGAGATCCTTGAGCGAGCGGATCTTCTCGGCAGCGGCAGGCGCGACGACGAGACCGAAGGCACGCTGTGCCCGGCTCGTATGGGTCGTCGTGAGAATCACGGCCTGGGGAACGCCGCGCTCATTCTGAGTGAAGACGTTCATCAGATCGCCGAAATGCCCGTCAAGGCGGCCCGCACGCATGGCGGCACCAAGTTCGAGAGCAGACTTGAAGGGAATCACCTCAACGTCAACCCCTCTGGCCTTGAACAGCTTCTCGTCGGCCGCGGCGTGGATCACAATGGCGTCGGCGGCTGGAAGCACACCGATGCGAAGGGGCTCGGCGTCGACCGCCGCAGAAACCATCGTGCCGGCAGCCAGCAGGGCCGCCCATAAAGTCTTCTTCAAAATGAGCTCCTTAGGGAAAAGCTAGTCGCGCCGGCGCGCGGCCTCCCCCGCCGTCACAGACCCACGTTGAGATCCGCGTCGGGATCTCCGGCGTCGTCATAGCGGTAGGGAGCTTCATCGTCGAACGGCACGTCGGGCGGCATGCCCGAGACGTCATATTCTTTCATACCATCGGGTACAAAATCAACCTTCTCATCCGAAAGCTCAGGCGGCAAGCTCTCCGCGAAGGCGGTGAAATCTCCCGCGGTACGCCCTGCGGCGCTTGCTGCCAGAGCCTCCCTCACGGCACTCGTTGAAACACGGGAGGCTCCCTGAGGCGCGGCCTGCGCGCCCGAGACAGAAGAAGTCCCCGTGTCGCCCCTGAGGAAGCGCTGCAGCTGCGCGACGATCGGATTGGACGAAAGAGGGGCGAACTCGCCGCCCGAAGGCTTTTCAGCCGCACGCTGGCTCTCGAACCTTGCCTGATTCTCAATGCGCAGGCGGTACTCGCGCTCCGCAAGACGGGCCTCGTCCGCAAGGCGCTGAAGCTCAGCCCTTCTGTCGTTGAGCCTGCGCATCGCGTCCATGTCCCTCGCCGCATCATGGGCGAGCATTTCGATGCGGGCCTTCGTGCGCTCGAGCTCGAGCTCGATGAAGGCCTTCCTTACCTCAAGACGGGCGCCCTCCTCGGGCGTGCCCGTCGAGAGCTCCTCGGTGAGGAGCTCCTCATAATAGGAAAGGCTGGCGCTCTCTCCGAGCCTCATGAGAAGGGAAGCAGGATTGACGCAGCCTCCTTCCTCGTCCTCGGCCGCCGCTGCGCGCCAGACCTCGATGATGCGTTCGGCGGCGGGATGCGTGCTCGACAGGAACTCCTCCTCGATCGAGTGGCTGAATTCGCTCACGAGATGAGGATAGGAAAGGAGGCACTGGAGCATGCGCTCCCTAACGTCCTTGACGCGAACTCGAGGCTCGGGTGCGGGCTTCGCGGGCCAGCGTGGAAAGCGGTCGTCACGCCTGCGGGCAAAGCCGCCACGGCCCTGCTGCCGGCCGCCATCGAAGGACGGCCTGGAGGGAGCGGCGCCGGCGAGCCCGTACTGGCGCTCGATGTCATCCGCCTGCAGGCGGGCGATGCCTGCGAGCTCGCGGATGAATGCAAGCCGCAGAATGGGAGCATGCTGCATCGAGAGCACCCAAGGCTTGGCCTCGGCCACGAGCTTCGCACGCTCCTCGGCGTACATGAGCTCCTTCCCTTCGAGAAGGAGCTTCTTCATGAAGTCCGTGAGTCCGTAGGCCTTTTCAATCTGGCGCTCGAACCCCTCCGCGCCCTCCGCCTTGATGAGGCTGTCGGGATCGTGCTCGGGCGGCAGAATGATGAAACCCGCCTTCTGCACGTCCGTGATGACAGGCAGGGCCGCCTCAAGCGCACGACGCGCGGCCTTGCGGCCGGCGGCGTCGCCGTCGAACGAGAAGTAGACGCTGTCGGTGAGCTTGAGGAGCTTCCTGACATGCTCGGGCGTGATCGACGTGCCGAGTGCGGCGACGGCCTCCTCGAACCCGGCCTGCGAAAGCTGGATCACGTCCATGTAGCCCTCGCAGACGATGGCGCGACCCTTGCCGTAGATCGCCTCCCTGCCCTCAAAATAACCGTAGAGTTCGCTGCCCTTGTGGTAGATCGGCGTTTCGGGACTGTTGAGGTACTTGGGCTGCTCGTCGCCGTTCATCGTGCGGGCGCCGAAACCGATCACAAGGCCCTTGGCGTTGCGGATCGGGAACATGATGCGCCCTCTGAACGCATCGTAGCGCCTGTCGTTCCTGACGTTGACAAGACCGCACTCCTCAAGCGCCCTGTCGGAATACTTCTCTCCGAAAAGGGTCTGAAGGGGATGCCAGTCGTCGGGCGAATAGCCGAGACCGAACTTCGCAGCCGTGGCGGCCGAAATGCAGCGGTTCTTGAGGTAATCGGAGGCCCCAGCGTTCCGCCTGAGCTGCTCCGTGTAAAAGGCCGCGGCCTCTCCCATGTAGTCCGTGAGCGTGCGCGCCTTCTCGCGGGCTTTGATCTTTGCGGGCGAGCGGTCCTCGGGAACCTCCATCGAGTAGTAGCCCGCAAGCTTTCTCACCGCATCAGGGAATTCAAGCCCCTCGTACTTCATGATGAAGCCGATGGCGTTGCCCGCCTCACCGCAGCCGAAGCACTTGAAGAACTGCTTCGTCTGGCTCACCGAGAAGGACGGCGTCTTCTCTTTGTGGAAGGGACAGCAGCACATCCAGTTGCGCCCCGCCTTCTTCAAAGGGACGTAGCGGTTGATCACGTCGACGATGTCGGCGCGTTCAAGCAGTCCTGTGATAAAGCCCTCGGGAATCATGGATGGTCTTGCTAGGGGAAAAGGCGTGGATCTTCCGCCCGGAAGGGGCGGCGGGTAGGATTTTGATTATAGAGCCTTGAGCGGGCCGGCTCTCGGGTGCCTCCTGAGGGCGCCCAATAAAAAAGAAGGCCGCCCAAGAGAAACTCTTGAGCGGCATTCCTGCGTTATGAACGTGCGGCTTAGAGCAGCCGCACCCGCCATGCAGCGGACTTCGACTTAAGCGGTGAGCTTCGCCTTGACGAGAGCGCTGACCTTGCCCATGTCGGCACGGCCCGTCACCTTCGGCTTGACGATCGCCATCACCTTGCCCATCGCAGCCATGCCGGTCGCACCGACTTCGGCAACGGCAGCATCAATGACGGCAGCGATCTCCTCGTCGGAAAGTCCCTTCGGGAGATACGCTTCGAGCACCTTGATTTCGACCGATTCCTTGTCAGCGAGATCCTGACGGTCCCCCGCCAGATACTGCTGCACGGAATCCTGACGCTGCTTGACCATCTTGGCGATCACCGAGAGGATCAGGGCATCGTCGGCCTCGATCTGTTCGTCGACCTCACGCTGCTTGATCGCGGCAAGGAGCAAGCGAATCGTGCTCAGACCCGCCGCGTCATGCGCACGCATGGCAGCCTTCATATCTTCGCGGATTCTGTCCTTAATCATCACCATCCTTCGTGAGGAAAAAATTGTTTGTCTGTGGAGCTTTGTGCCGCCGCCCAACCGACAGCACGGGGATCGGCGGCCTCCGGCCTCCAACGCCCGGGCAGAAACTCGAATTAGTAGAGCTTCTTGGGGAGCATCATGCTGCGCAGGCGCTTGTAGTGACGCTTGACGGCAGCAGCCTTCTTACGCTTACGTTCGGCGGTGGGCTTTTCGTAGAACTCGCGGGCGCGGAGTTCGGTAAGGAGACCAGACTTTTCGATGGTGCGCTTGAAGCGGCGGAGGGCAACTTCAAACGGTTCGTTTTCTTTAACGCGGATAGTAGGCATTAGAACCTAACCTCAGTAAACAGTGTGATGACCCGGAAATCAAATGGAAAGCCTCCGGCATCTCTGGTTCCGGGACAAGAGACGGAGGACGCAATCGAACAAAGACGGCCCCTGAGCGGAGCCGTCCGAATGTCGAGTCCGAGATTTTGACATAAAACACTGGGAAAATTCAAACCGAAGCACCATTTTTTTGCACGTCCACCGCAAAAAGGCTCTAGAATTTTCGGCACTATGCTAGTTCTCGGTATTGAATCCTCCTGCGACGAGACGGGAGCCGCCCTGATTTCCGACAAGGACGGCCTCCTCGCAGACGCCCTCTACTCCCAGATCGACATGCACCGCGCCTACGGCGGCGTCGTGCCCGAACTTGCGAGCCGCGACCACATCCGGCGCGCCGTCGCACTCGTCGACGAAGTGCTCGTGAAGGCGGGCAAGACCCGCGGAGACATCGACGCCGTCGCCGTGACGGAGGGCCCCGGACTTGCCGGCGCCCTGCTCGCAGGCGCGGGCGTTGCGCACGCCATCGGCTGGGCGCTCGATGTGCCCGTGCTCGGCGTGCACCACCTCGAGGGGCACCTGCTTGCAGCCCGTCTTTCGGATCCCGCTCCCGAATTCCCGTTTCTTGCCCTTCTCGTCTCGGGCGGCCATACCCAGATCATGAAGGTGGAGAAGTTCGGCAGCTACGAGCTTCTCGGCCAGACTCTCGACGACGCAGCGGGCGAGGCCTTCGACAAGACCGCCCAGCTGCTCGGCCTGCCCTACCCGGGCGGCCCCGCCGTGTCCGCCCTTGCCGAAGAGGGCGAGCCCGGCGCCATAGAGCTTGCCCGTCCGATGATCCACGCCCCCAATCTCGACATGAGCTTCTCTGGTCTCAAGACCTCCGTGCTCACCGCCGTCCAGAGTGCTCCCGACGCAGGAGACGAAGTCTTCCGCCGCAATCTCGCCCGCGGCTTCGTGGACGCTCTTGTCGACGTGCTCGCCGCCAAGCTCGTGCGCGCCATGAAGCAGACGGAGCTTCGCAACGTCGTCGTCGCCGGCGGCGTGTCCGCCAACCGCCAGCTCAGACAGCGCCTCACCGCCGAAGTCCGCCGCCGTCGCGGCACGATCTTCTATCCGCCCATGCGGCTCTGCACCGACAACGGCGCCATGATCGCCGCCGCAGGCCTCGCACGCCTCGAAGGCATGACGGCAGAGGAACTCGAGGCGCTCAAGGCGAAGCGCAGCTTCGGCGTCAGCCCCCGCTGGCAGCTCTCAAACCTCTGACCTCCGCCCCACGGCCCTCAGAACTGAAAAAGGATCCGATCTTTCAGATACGGATCCTTTTTTTTGTTGGTCGAGTCTTTGCTGCAGGTCCCGATGAAGGACTACTCCTCGTTCGCGCAGTCGACGGGGATGCCGCCGAGCACGTCGACGAGCACCTTGGGATCGATGCCGACCTGATAGCCCCGTCGCCCGCCGTTGATGAAGATATGGTCAAGCTCGAGAATGGTCTTCTGGACGTAGACCGGCATCTTCTTTCGGGTGCCGAAGGGACTCGTGCCGCCCACCATGTAGCCTGAATTGCGCTGGGCCTGCTCGGGCTTGCAGGGCGCAACATGCTTGGCGCCGATCTGTCGGGCGAGGTTCTTCGTGGAGACTTCGCAGTCGCCGTGCATCAGGATGACCAGCGGTCTGGCGTGCTCGTCCTCCATGATGAGCGTCTTGATCACGTGATGATGATCAATCCCGCAGGACGAGGCGGCCAGCGCCGTACCGCCGTGCTCGACGTATTCGTAGGACTTTTCCTCAAAGGGAATGTCGTGCTGCCTGAGCCACTGGGTGGCGGGCGTCAGGCTCTGGTGCTTCACTTTCGAACTCATTTTCTACTTGCGTGCCTTTCTTATATAGAGGAAGCGGAAAGAAGGATTGTGCCCGAAGCGGGCGGATGCGGCGCGTGCGCCGTCTCCCGCCCATGCCCGAGCGCAAGAACGGAATGCGACTTTACCTTGCGGGGCTCAGTCGGCATCCTCCTCGCGAAGTCCCTTGGGAAGCGGAAAGACGACGTTCTCCTCGACGCCTTCGAGCGCCACGGCATGCTCGGCGTTGAGGTTGGCCTCAAGATAACGAAGCACGCCCTGGACGAGGGATTCAGGGGCGGAGGCACCCGCCGTGATGCCCACGCATGCAACGCCCTCGAACCACTTGGGATCGATGTGCTCGGCCGTGTCGATCAGATAGGCGCGGGCCCCCTCGCGTTCGGCCACTTCGCGCAGACGATTGGAGTTGGAGCTTGTGGCGGAGCCGATCACGAGCACGATGTCGACGCCCGAGCGGGCGAGAAGCTTGACGGCCTCCTGGCGATTCGTCGTGGCATAGCAGATGTCCTGGCGCTTGGGTTCCTGAATGAAGGGGAAGCGGTGCCTGAGCGCGTCGATCACGGCCTGACTGTCATCGGCGCTGATCGTCGTCTGGGTGACATAGGCAAGCGAGTCATCGTTCGTGTAGGGCAGCGCTGCTACGTCGGCGGTGTTCTCGACAAGCTCGATGCCGCCGTCGACCTGGCCCATCGTGCCCTCGACCTCGGGGTGACCGGCGTGACCGATCATCAGCACGGTGCGTCCTTCGGCGCGCATGCGGGCAACCTCGCGATGCACCTTGGTAACAAGCGGACAGGTGGCGTCGAAAACGCGGAAGCCCCGGCGCTCCGCCTCTTCAGACACCGCCCTCGGCACGCCGTGGGCCGAGAAGACGACCGTCGCACCCTCGGGCACCTCGGCAAGATTGTCGACGAAGACCGCGCCGCGCTCACGCAGACTGTTGACGACCGTGCGGTTGTGCACGATCTCGTGCCTGACATAGATGGGCGCGCCGTAGATGGCAAGCGCACGCTCAACGATCGCGATGGCGCGCGTGACGCCCGCGCAGAAACCGCGCGGCTGGGCAAGGAGAACCTTCATGACTGTCATTTCCTCGTGACTGACTTTGCTTGTCGGAGGCCGCAGACGCTGCCTGACGGAGCGCATATGCCTGCCGCAGTCCCTCCTAAGAGGTCGCAGGCACGCGTGCGGACGAAAAATTTTCCATTAAGTCTAAAGTTTTTTGGGAAAATCCGCACACGCATCAAAAAAAACGGGTAGAATGCGCTCCACGCTCAAATCTGCGCACTGCCGACTCCCTGTACTGACACAGTGGGGCGTCAGCCTGCCATGCGGTGTCATGCACTGCAGAGACAGGTGGCATGCGAACATGAGGAGGCGTATAATTTCTCTTTTATGCGCTCGCGTGGCTGCCCGAGAGGGACCGGCCTGCGAGATGTTTTATTTTCATTTCACTGGAGTTAGAGATGGCACGAGTGTGTCAAGTCACCGGTAAGGCGCCGATGGTCGGCCATCACGTCTCGCACGCGAACAACAAGACCAAGCGTCGTTTTATGCCCAATCTGCAGTACCGCCGTTTCTGGGTTGAAAGCGAAAACCGTTGGGTTCGTCTGCGTTTGACGACGGCTGGCCTTCGTACGGTTGATAAGATTGGTATTGATGCGGTTCTGGCGGACCTCCGCGCCCGCGGCGAAATCTAATTAAGGGAGTTTCACCATGGCGAAAGGCGCTCGCGAAAAGATCAAGCTTGAATCCACGGCCGGTACCGGTCATTTTTACACCACCACGAAGAACAAGAAGACCTCTTCCGGCAAGATGGAAATCTCCAAGTTCGACCCGGTGGCTCGCAAGCATGTGATCTACAAGGAAACGAAGCTCAAGTAATCTGAGCATTCGATTCGGCGAAAAAGCTCGGCAATTCATATCGGCCGGGCTTTTTGCTTGTCCGAGGACAGGAAAAGTCTCCGACCGCTGCCCCCGACTTCAGGAGAAGTCTGGGGCAGCGTCATTTTTAGGGTAGCGGCGCGCAAAACAAACGCCGCCTTCCGAAAGGAGAGGCGGCGTGCAAACCGTTACGGGCGGTCCGTCAGTTCGCGTCAGTCACGCTGGAGTACGGCGGCGAAGAAGCCGTCGGTGCTGTTGACATGCGGGAGCATCTGGAAGTAGCTGCCGAAGCGCTCCCACTGGGAGGCGTCGAACTGAATGCCCTGCTGCGCGAATACGTCGGCCGCGGGCACGAGATGCCATTCGGGATGCGCTTCGAGGAAGGCCTCGACGACCTCCTGGTTTTCGCGTCTGAGCATCGAGCAAGTGGCGTAGACCATGCGGCCGCCCTTCTTCACGAGACGCGAGGCGTGCTCGAGCACATCCTTCTGGATCTTGTTGATGCGATCAAGTTCGGACGGGGCGAGACGCCACTTCAGGTCGGGGTTTCGACGGAAGGTGCCGGTGCCCGTGCACGGCGCGTCGATGAGCACTCGGTCAAACTTGCCCTGCAGGCGGCGGATGCGTTCGTCTCGCTCGCTGCGGATCGCGATCGGATGCACGTTGGAGAGACCCGCTCTGCGCATGCGGGGCGTAAGGCCCGCAAGGCGCTTTTCGTTGACGTCAAAGGCATAGAGGCTGCCCGTCGAGCGCATCAGGGCGCCGATGGCGAGCGTCTTGCCGCCCGCACCCGCGCAAAAGTCGCAGATCATTTCACGGCGGCGCGGGGTGAGCAGGCGGGCGATGAGCTGGGAACCCTCGTCCTGAACGTCCACCTTGCCTTCCTTGTAGATCGGCCACTGGGTGAGGCCGGGCTTCGTCGGCAGACGAACGCCGTCGGGGCTGAAGGGCGTCGGATAGGCCTCGACGCCGTTGGCGGCGAGCTCCTGAAGAACCTCCTCACGGCTGGCCTTCAGGAGATTGACGCGCAGATCGAGCGGAGCGCCCTCGAGCATCGAGGCATAGAGCTCCTTCGTGTCGTCGTACTGGGCTTCGAGGAGGCTGTAGATCCACTCGGGCAGTTCGGCCTGAATGTGGGGGGGCGCCTTCGAGAAGTCTGCGGCGAGCACGTTCTTGAGGGGGCCTTCCTCGCGGCCGATGGAAGCGGGCGGGAGGGACTCGATGCCGTGCTGCCGTGCAAGCGTCGCGAGAGCGACAAGGCGGGGCGCACGGGCGGGAGGCACGGGATGCATAGCCCAGGAGAGCGTGCCGAGATGGCGAAGCGCATAGTAGATGCCCTCGGCGATAATGCCGCGGTCGCGCATGCCCAGACGCGGGTTGCTGCGGAAGAAGAGCTTCATCAGCACGTCGGCGGGACCGTCAAGCTTCAGGATGACGCCGAGCGCTCGGGTGAGCTCGTCGACGATCAGGCCCGTGATGCGGACTTGGCCCGGCTGGAGCGCAGTCATGCGCTTTTCGGGCGTCTTCGGGCCCTTCGCGTAGCCGCCCATGGCGCGGGCCTCCTCGCGGCGGCGCTTGTCGGCGGCGCGCTGGCGCTCCGTGCGGCGGGGCGACTCAGTGCGCTCGGTCTTGCGGGGCTTCTGCATCGCAAACGCGCGACGCTTCGGGAACTTGGTTTCAGCCATATGTATTCAGCGGTAGTTAAAGCAAAAAGGAAGCGACCCGAACCCCTGCGGGGCCTGCGCTTCCTCCATGAGGCCGGCGAACGGACCGTCCGCCGGCGCGGTGTTGTCAAAAAACGGTCAGCAGCCGAAGATCGTGAGCGAGCGGGCGGTCTCGTCGTTGCAGACGGTGCGGCCGTCCTCACAGCGGACGCGGCCTTCGAGAATGGCGCGGACGCACTTCGGATACAGCTGGTGCTCGTAGACGAGGCCGCGGTGCGCAAGCGCATCGGCATCGTCGGACGGCAGAACGGGCACGACGGCCTGGCCGATGATCGAACCGCCGTCAAGCACGGCCGTCACGAAGTGAACGGTCGAGCCGTGCACGCGGCAACCCGCATCGATGGCGCGCTGGTGCGTATTGAGGCCGGGGAAAAGCGGCAGCAGGGCGGGATGGATGTTGAGGATCTTCCCCTCGAACCTGGAGACAAAGCCCTCCGTCAGAACGCGCATGAAGCCCGCCAGAACGATCACGGCCGGATCATAGCGGCTGATGATGTCGGCGAGTTCGGCCTCGAATGCCTCGCGGGAGTCGTAGGCCTTGTGGTCCATGGCCACGGCCTCGATGCCCGCAGCGCGCGCGATGTCAAGACCAGCCGCCTGAGGGCGGTTGGAGATCACCGCCGCAATGCGTGCATTGCAGGCGGACTCCCAGTTTTCCTCGCGGCTCGTTCGAAGGATCGCCTCGAAGTTGCTGCCGCGGCCGGAGATAAGAATTACGATGTTCTGCATAGTGGCGTCATTCTAAACCAAAGACCGTGCACGCTTCGGGCGGGGCAGAAGAAATTTTCCGTATAATCGGAACTTTCCCCAATCTAGCAAAAGGCCGTTCAAGTCATGCACGTTTTCCGCGGTCTGCCTTCTCCGCTCCAGCGCCGTCCGTCGGCGGTCGCCATCGGCAACTTCGACGGCGTCCACCTCGGTCATCAGGCGCTTCTCGAATACGTGAAGGAAGCCGCGCAAGCGCGCGGACTCGTTCCCTCCGTCGTCACCTTCGAGCCCCATCCGAAGGACTTCTTCGGCCGCGGCGGCGAAGTCGCGCGCATCTCCACGCTCTACGACAAGGTGAACGCCATCCTTGGAACCGGCATCGAGCGCATCTACATACTGCCATTCAACTCGCGTCTGGCCTGCATGCCGGCCGAGACGTTCGTGCGCGACGTCCTTCTCAAGGGACTCGACGCCTGCTGGATGAGCGTCGGCAAGGATTTCCGCTTCGGCGGCGACCGCGCGGGCAGCGTCGAGCTTCTTGAAGAGCTCTCCCGCACACTGCCCTACGAGCTCTACGTCTCCCCGACCTTCTATCACAAGGAGGCCCGCGTGAGCTCCTCGCGCATCCGCGAGGCCCTCGCCGTAGGCGACCTCTACGAGGCCGCCCTGATGCTCGGTCGTCCCTACAGCATGACGGGCCGCGTCATCCACGGCGCCGCGCTCGGCCGCACGCTGGGCTTCCCCACGCTCAACATGGCGCCGATTCCGCCGGGCAGCCACTCCCGTCCCGCCGTCACGGGCGTCTTCGCCGTCCGCATCCACGGACTCGGACAGGCCGTTCAGAACGGCGTCGCCTCGATCGGCGTCAAGCCCACGGTCGCAACCGACGGGCGCTGGCTTCTCGAGACGCACGTCTTTGACTGGAGCGGCAGCGCCTACGGCCGCATCGTCAAGGTCGAGTTCGTCGAGCGCCTGAGGGGAGAGAAGAAGTTTTCCGGTCTTGACGAGCTCAAGGCCGCCATCGAGTCCGACGCCGATCATGCCCGTCGGATTCTCGGGTGCGTCCGTCCTCAGGCAGACGTCCCCCTTCAAGGCATGAATCCTTAACCTTTACCTGAAGAGCCCGAGGGGGCCAGGAGTACTGACCATGGCAAAAGAAGCCGGATCGGCCGCCGACACCAAGAAATACCCGCTCAACCTTCCCGACACGCCGTTCCCGATGCGCGGCAACCTGCCCAAGCGCGAACCGGAATGGATCAGGGAGTGGGATGAAAAGCACATCTACGAACGCATCATCGACGCCCGCCGCGACGCCAAGAAGTTCATCCTTCATGACGGTCCTCCCTACGCCAACGGCAACATCCACGTCGGTCACGCCGTCAACAAGATCCTCAAGGACATGATCCTCAAGGAAAAGACCCTTGAGGGCTTCCAGGCCCCGTACGTTCCGGGCTGGGACTGCCACGGCATGCCGATCGAAGTGCAGATCGAGAAGATGCACGGCAAGAACCTCCCCGTCGACAAGATGCAGAGCCTTGCCCGTGCCTACGCCCTCGAGCAGAGCAAGCTCCAGCTCGCCGACTTCAAGCGCCTCGGCGTTCTCGGCGACTGGGACAACCCCTACCGCACGATGAAGTTCAAGAACGAGGCCGAGGAAATCCGCGCCCTTGCCGCCGTCGTGAAAAAGGGCTATGTCTACCGCGGCCTCAAGCCCGTGAACTGGTGCTTCGACTGCCAGTCCGCCCTGGCCGAAGCCGAAGTCGAGTACAAGGACAAGAAGAGCCACACGATCGACGTCGCCTTCGAGCTCGCCGACGAGGACCGCGCACGCGTCGAGGAAATCTTCGGCCGCAGCCTTGAAAAGCCCTGCTTCAACGTCATCTGGACGACGACGCCCTGGACGATTCCCGCCAACCAGGCCCTGAACATGAACCCCGAGCTCGAATACGGGCTCTACGACGTGGGCGACCGCCTTCTCATCCTCGGCACGGGCCTCGCCGAAGCCGCGCTTGAGCGCTACGGCATGAAGGGCGAGAAGATCGCTACCGCCATGGGCGACAAGTTCGAGCTTGTGCGCTTCCGTCATCCTCTCTGGCACGTCCACGAGGGCTTCCGCCGCTTCTCGCCCGTCTATCTCGCCGACTACGTCGACGCGACGGCCGGTACGGGCATCGTGCACTCCGCTCCCGCCTACGGCGTGGACGACTTCATCTCCTGCAAGAAGCACGGCATGACGAACGACCAGGTCCTCACCCCCGTGATGGGCGACGGCACCTACTCCGAGTCGCTTCCGC
Source organism: Sutterella wadsworthensis 2_1_59BFAA (assembly GCF_000297775.1). GTDB lineage: Bacteria > Pseudomonadota > Gammaproteobacteria > Burkholderiales > Burkholderiaceae_F > Sutterella > Sutterella wadsworthensis_A. The sequence continues at coordinate 42,969 of NZ_JH815517.1, read as the reverse complement.
TCTTCGGCGGCCTCAACATCTGGGCTGCGGCCGACAAGATCTGCGAGACGATCGCCGTTGCAGGCAACCTGCTCTCCCACGGCTCGATCGTGCACAGCTACATGCACTGCTGGCGCCACAAGACCCCGCTCGTCTACCGCGCCACGAACCAGTGGTTCGTCCGCATGGACGCTCCGAACGCCGACACGCGCGGCGTGCTCGACACAGAGGCGAGCGAAAGATCCCTTCGCGATGCCGCCCTCGAATGCGTCAAGGCCACGAAGTTCTTCCCGACCTGGGGCATCAACCGCCTCTACGCGATGATCGAGAACCGTCCCGACTGGTGCATCTCCCGTCAGCGCAACTGGGGCGTTCCGCTCCCCTTCTTCATGCACAAGGAAACGGGCGAGCTGCACCCGCGCACCCTTGAGATCATGGAAGAGGTCGCGAAGATGGTCGAGGAAAAGGGCATCGAATCCTGGGCCACCGCCAAACCCGAGGACTTCCTCACTGCCGACGAGGCCGCCGACTACGTCCGCTCCACCGACATTCTCGACGTGTGGTTCGACTCCGGCGTCACGCACTACACCGTGATGCGCGGCAGCCATGCCGACGAACTCGCCTGGCCGGCCGACCTCTACCTGGAGGGCTCCGACCAGCACCGCGGCTGGTTCCACTCCTCGCTCCTCACGGGCACGATGATCGACGGCCGCGCGCCGTACAAGATGCTTCTCACCCACGGCTTCGTCGTGGACGAAAAGGGCGAGAAGATGTCCAAGTCCAAGGGCAACGTCGTTCGTCCGCAGGAAGTCAGCGAGAAGTTCGGCGCTGAAATCCTCCGTCTCTGGGTCGCCTCCACCGACTACTCGGGCGAGCTCCGCCTCGGCCAGACGATTCTCAAGCGCGTCGTCGAAAGCTACCGCCGCGTGCGCAACACGCTGCGCTTCCTGCTCGCCAACACGTCCGACTTCGATGCTTCGAAGGATCTCGTGCCTGTCGAGAACCTGCTCGAGCTCGACCGCTGGGCCCTCGCCTATACAGAAAGGTTCCAGAAGGAAGTCCTCGCCGAGTACGGCGAATTCCGCTTCCACAACGTCGTCTCGATGCTCCAGACGTTCGCGTCCGCCGACCTCGGCAGCTTCTACCTCGACGTGCTCAAGGACCGTCTCTACACGACGGCTCCCGGCTCCGAGGCCCGCCGCTCCGCTCAGACGGCCCTCTGGTACATCACGAAGACGCTCCTGCGCCTGATGGCTCCGGTCCTCTCCTTCACGGCCGAGGAGGCCTTCAAGGTCTTCTCGCCCAACGAAAGCGAAACGATCTTCACGGAACGCTTCGAACCGCTGCCCGAAGTGGCCGGCGCCGAGGCCCTCCTCGCCAAGTGGGACGCCGTCCGCACGGTACGCGCCGACCTTCAGAAGAAGATCGAAGAGCTCCGCGGCGAAGGCCAGATCGGCTCCTCGCTTCAGGCCGTCGTCCGCATCGAGGCCGCTCCCGCCGTCTACGACGCTCTGGCGTCCCTCGGCGACGAGCTCCGCTTCGTGATGATCGTCTCCGCCGTCGAACTCGTGAAGTCCGCCGACGAGGAGACGCACTTCGCCGTCTCCGCTTCGAAGGAAGGCAAGTGCGAGCGCTGCTGGCACTACGTCGCCGGCATCGGCAGCGATGCCGAGCATCCGACGCTCTGCCCGCGCTGCGCATCCAACCTCTTCGGCGCCGGTGAAAAGCGCCTCTTCGCCTGATGCGGCGGCCTGAGGAAGCCCTCATGACGGACGCCTCCGCCCGCCCGACCCCCGCGAAGTTCGCCGCCTGGCTCTGCCTCGGACTCTTCGTCCTCGGCATTGATCAGGCGACGAAGATCTGGTTCGAGCAGAACTTCTCGCTCGGCGAGGTCCTGCCCGTGTGCACGGGATTCAATCTGGTCCTGGCGCACAACACGGGCGCGGCCTTTTCGTTCCTGGCCGATGCGGGCGGCTGGCAGCGCTGGGCGTTCGCGGCCCTCGCCGCCGCCGTCATCGTCGCGATGATCGTGCTTCTCGTGCGCAACAGCCACCGCAAGCTGCTGAGCCTCTCGCTCACGCTCATCGCGGCAGGTGCGCTCGGGAACATGATCGACCGCACCGTCTACGGCTACGTCGTCGACTTTCTCGACTTCTACTGGCAGGGCTGGCACTGGCCCGCCTTCAACGTCGCGGACGTCGCCATCTGCGGCGGCGCCTTCTTCCTGATCATCGACGAACTGAGAAGCGGACGCAGATAAGTCATTTCGGGCATCACCGCTCCTCAATGAGGGACTGGAAACCAAACGGATTCCAGTCCCTTTCCTTTTACCTTTCACCTCCCGAAAACGCATCCCGCACAAGTTTTTTCAGCTTTTTCACCCCCATTGAAACGGCGCTCAAAGTACAATCACACGGCTTGAATATCCCGTTCCTGCCCCGCCACCCGTACACGCGTCAACGCCTCCTATGGAACACTCCCTTCCCCTCATTTCAACACTCGTCATCGCCTTCAGTCTGGCGCTCGTCTTCGGCTTTCTGGCCGAGCGCCTCTTCAAGGCACCTCCGCTCGTCGGCTACCTTCTGGCAGGCATTGCTGCGGGCAAGTACACGCCGGGCGTCTTCGCCGACGCGGCCCTTGCCCAGCAGCTCTCCGAAATCGGCGTCATGCTGCTGATGTTCGGCGTCGGCCTCCACTTCTCCGTTCGAGACCTGATGAACGTCAAGGGCATCGCCGTGCCCGGGGCCGTGCTGCAGATGTTCATCGCCACCCTGCTCGGCGGCCTCGTCGCGCACTTCATCTGGGACTGGCACTGGGGGGATGCACTCGTGCTCGGCATGTGCCTCTCGTGTGCATCGACGGTCGTGCTTCTCAAGGCGCTTGAAGTGAGAGGAATCCTGCAGAGCATGGACGGCCAGATCGCCGTCGGCTGGCTCGTCGTCGAGGACGTCGCCACCGTGCTTATCCTCGTGCTTCTGCCGCCGCTCGCCGGCCTTCTCGGCTCCGACGCCGCGCCAGGCATTACGGGTAAGGACATTGCGATCCAGATCGCCATCACGATCGGCAACGTCATCGCCTTCATCGCCGTGATGATGCTCGTCGGCCGCCGCGTCCTCCCGTGGATCATGGCTCAGGTTGCCCGCACGGGCTCCCGCGAGCTCTTCACGCTCTTCGTGCTTGCCGCAGCCGTTGGCATCGCCTACGGCGCCTCCGCCATCTTCAACGTGAGCTTCGCCCTCGGCGCCTTCTTCGCAGGCATGGTGATGCGCGAGTCGAAATTCGCCCACAGGGCGGCCACCGAATCGCTCCCGCTCCAGGACGCCTTCTCCGTGCTCTTCTTCGTCGGCGTGGGCATGCTCTTTGACTGGCACATCATCATCGAGGCCCCGCTCTCCGTCCTCACCGTGCTGCTCATCATCATGCTCGGCAAGGGTCTCGCCGCCTTCGGCCTCGTCTACGTGCTGCGCTACCCGCTGCACACGGCCATCACGGTCGCCGCCTCACTCGCACAGATCGGCGAATTTTCGTTCATTCTCGTCGGTCAGGCCAAGGGCCTCGGCCTGGCGACCGACTACACGGTCAATCTGATCGTGGGCGCCGCCATTCTGTCGATCGCACTCAACCCCGTCGTCTTCAGCTTCATCCCCGCCATCGGCAGAGAGCTGACCTCCCGTTGGGCCTGGGCGCGCGCCGCCGCGCTGCGTGAAGCACCCTTCGAACGCGTCTCCAACGAAACGCCCGCCGAAAAGCTTCACAACCAGATCGTCATCACGGGCAAGAGCCGCCTGTTGCCGCCGCTCGCCACCGAGCTTCACAAGGCAGGCGCGGCCGTCGTCGCCATCGTTCAGGATCATGACCTCGCCACCGAACTCGACAAGCTCGACGTCACGGTCATCGTCGGCAACCCCGCCGATCCGCAGGCCATGGTCGCTGCGCATCTCAAGAACGCCGGCATGCTGATGATCCTCGACAACTCGACCACTTCGCTGCGCATCGCCGAAGCCGCCCGAGCTGTCAAGGGTGACACGCCCATCACGATCGTGGCTCCCGATCCCGGCATCTGGACCGACGTGCCCGGCATCGACGGCGTTCGCTTCGTGAGCAGCTATGAAAGCGCCGCCGAAAAGATCTCCGTCGACGTGAACACCGCCTTCGCCGAAAACGCTCCCATCGGCACCATCATCAACACGAAGCTCGCCGAGGCGACGGCCCGTGAGGAGGAACGAACCGAGAACACCGAAGACAAGGACAGGGATGAAACCGCCGCTCCCGAACAGGCTTCCGTCTCCGTACCTCAGTCCGAGACTACAGGCGTTGCGCCCGCAGCACCCTCCGATGCCTCCATTGAGCTTCAAGCCTCTTCCGCTCCCTCCGCCGAAGCAGTCGAATCCGTTTCCCTCTCCGAAGGATCGGGAGCCGAAACCGCCGTGCCGACGGAAGAGAAGGCAGCAGGCGAAACGAAGGATCGTCCCGGCATCTTCAGCTTCCTGCGTCGCAAGCAATGACTGATTGCTCCCTGTCGCTTCCGCTAAAATGAACGGGCGCGGCCTTCACCATCCGTGAAGGCCGCGCCTTTTCTTATGGAGATTCTCATGACGACACTGCGAAGCGTCACGCTGGCCGTAACGGGCGGGATTGCCGCCTACAAGTGCTGCGAACTCGTGCGCGGTCTGAAAAAGGCCGGCATCGACGTACACGTCGCCATGACGGAGCATGCCGCCGCCTTCGTCGGCCCCATCACTTTCGAGGCGCTGACGGGCCATCCCGTCGCCCTCACGGAATGGGCGCCGGGTCCTCAGGGCTCCATGCCGCACATCGAGCTCAACCGCTCGAACGACCTCCTCATCGTGATGCCCGCTACGGCGAACATCATCGCCAAGGCCGCTCACGGCATCGCAGATGACCTCGTCTCCACCATGATCGCCGCCAGACGCCAGCCCGTCCTGTTCGTGCCCGCCATGAACCGCTTCATGTGGGAGAATCCCGCGAATCTGCGCAACGTCGAGCAGCTCCGAAGGGACGGCGCCCTGTTTGCGGGCCCCGCCTGCGGCTTTCAGGCCTGCGGCGACGTCGGTGCAGGACGCATGGTTGAGCCTTCGGAAGTCCTTGACCTGCTCCCCGGACTGCTTGCACCCAAAAGCCTCAGCGGAAGACGCGTCGTCATCACGGCGGGGCCCACCTTCGAGCCCATCGACGACGTTCGGGGCATCACCAACAAAAGTTCCGGACTTCAGGGATACGAAATCGCCCGCGCCTCCCGTGATGCGGGCGCCGACGTGACGCTTGTCTCGGGTCCCGTTCACCTTCCGACGCCCTTCGGCGTCAAGCGTGTTGACGTCACGACGGCCGCGGAAATGCTCGCCTCCGTCGAAGAAGCCCTCAAGGCAAACGGCGCGGACGTCTTCATCGGCGTCGCCGCCGTGGCCGACTGGCGCATCGCCACCGCCGTCAGCGGAAAAATGAAGAAAACGGACGGCCGCCCCCCTGAGCTTCGCTTTGAAGAAAACCCCGACATTCTCAGAACTGTCGGGACGCGCAGCGACGTAAAGCTCAAGGTCGGCTTTGCTGCCGAGGCTGAAAACCTCGAGGCCTATGCCAGAGGCAAGTGCATCTCAAAACACGCGGACCTGATCGTGGGCAACCTTGCACGCACAGCCATCGGAAGCCCCGACAACTGCGTGCTCCTTGTAACGCCAGAGAGCGCCGAAGCCTTCGGGCCTGCCTCCAAGCGGGAGGTTGCACTGAAAATCGTCAGCCGCATCGCCTCCATGCTCAATTCTCAAACCTCACTCATTCAGAACCATGCAGATTGACGTCAAAATCCTCGACGAACGCATGCGCGAACGCATGCCCGCCTACGCCACGCCCGGCAGCGCAGGCCTCGACCTCCGTGCCCTTCTTGACGAGCCTCTCGTCATCAATCCCGGTGAAACCGTGCTGGTGCGCACAGGCCTCGCCATCCACATCGGAGATCCCGGCTATGCCGCCCTGATCCTCCCACGCTCGGGGCTCGGTCACAAAAAAGGCATCGTGCTCGGCAATCTCGTTGGTCTCATCGACAGCGACTATCAGGGCGAGCTGATGATCTCGACCTGGAACCGCGGTCAGGCACCCTTCACGCTCGAACCCTTCGAACGCCTCGCTCAGCTCATGATCGTGCCCGTCATGCAGGCGGACTTCCGCGTGGTCGATGAGTTCGACGAAAGCGAACGCGGCGAAGGCGGCTTCGGATCCACGGGCAGGGGCTGACCTCTCTCCAAATGAAACAGGCTTCCACACGGAAGCCTGTTTCATTTCAGTGATCTCAAACAAACATCAGTCGCGCTCGTTCCAGTCCTGTTCGTCGTCCTCATCCTCATCGTCGCCGAAAAGGATGTCGTCGAGCGCCTGATGATCCTCAAGCGAAAGACCGCTCCTCTGGTCCCGCCCGAGAGAGTTGCCCGCGTCCACGACAAAGACAGGGCGGCGTTCGGACGAGAACATCACTTCAACGCGGGCGCCTGCAGCATCCTCATACCCCGGGATGTCGTTGGCAAGCCTCCCATCGCCCGTCAGGCGGTCGGCGGCAGGACTCTGGAAAGCCTCGAGATATGCGTCGTGCAGAGAACGGTCGACCTCAATCCAGCAGCCCCATGTGAAGCTCGCATCGTCTTCGTAGGCGAGCGGAACCTCAACCACGCCGAAAAGATAGGTGCGACCGTCCATTCTGGCAAAGTCATCGGTATGGACGGCGCCGCGGCGGTAGCGTTCGAGCGAATCCAGCATCCAGATCTCGTCCGGAAGCTTCATCTGAATGTCGCGGCAGAGCTCGTTGATTTCAGTCATCAGGCTTCTCCTTCAGGACCGTCCTCCGACAAACGGGACGGCTTCTGGTCATTGTAGTCGGCAGCAGGGATTTCAAACACCACTTCCTCACCGCCCGCATCGGTTCGGATGTCGAAGACGACCTTTCCACCACCCGCCAGGCGGCCGAACAGCAGCTCTTCGGCCAGCGGACGGCGGACCTTGTCGGCAATCAGGCGGCGCATCGGACGCGCCCCCATGTGCGGGTCGTAACCGTTTCTGGCCAGCCAGGCGCGGAAGTCCTCCGAATAGACGGGCTCGACACCTCTGGCTCTGAGCTGATCGGAAAGCTCGGCAAGGAACTTGTCCACGACGGACGCAATGGAATCCACCGAAAGCGGCGCGAAGCGCACCACGGCGTCGAGTCGATTGCGGAACTCGGGCGTGAAGGCCTTCCTGATGGCCGCGCCGTCATCTCCCGTCCTGCTTCCGCCGAACCCGATGGTGTTGCGCTCCATCTCTCGGGCGCCCACATTGCTGGTCATGATGAGCACCACGTTTCGGAAATCCGCCTCGCGGCCGGAGGCGTCGGTGAGCTTGCCGTGGTCCATGACCTGCAGCATCAGGTTGAAGAGCGACGGGTGCGCCTTTTCCATTTCATCGAGCAGCACGACGCTGTAGGGATGCTTCGTCACCTGCTCGGTGAGAAGCCCGCCCTCGCCGTGTCCGACATAGCCTGGAGGCGAGCCGATGAGACGGCTGATCGTATGCGATTCCGCGTACTCGGACATGTCGAAACGAAGAAGCTGTACGCCGAGCGCTCCCGCAAGCCTGCGGGCCACCTCGGTCTTGCCGACGCCCGTCGGCCCCGTGAAGAGGAAGGAGCCCACGGGACGCTCGGGATTGCCGAGCCCCGAACGGGAGACGCGGATCGCCGAAACGATTCTGTCGATCGCCTCGTCCTGACCGAACACAGCACTTCGAATGACCTTGTCGAGCGCGGCGAGCTCACCGTGCTCGCTCTCGGAAATCTGCTCGGCCGGAATGCGGGCCATGCGCGCGACGAGCTCGGGGAGCTTCTGCACGCCGACCTCGATGGGCGTCTCATTCCCCGCCTCCCTGTTCATGCGGGCTGCGCCGCCAAGCTCATCCACCAGATCGAGCGCCTTGTCGGGGAAGGGCCTGTCCGTAATCCAGCGATCGGCCAGCGCCACGGCCCTTTCTGCAACCTCGGGCGCGTAATGCACGCCGTGGTACTGCTCGAACTTCGGAAGCACGCCCGTCACGATGCGCAGAGCCTCATCTCTGGAGACAGGCGCGAGCTCCACCGTCTGCAGACGACGCGTGAGCAGATCGTCCTTGCTGAAGGTCTGGCGCCAGGCGCGGAAAGTGGACGTCGTGATGAGGCGCAGCGAATCGTCGCCCGCCAGATGACCGAGCGCGTTGTACTCCTCCTGCGAGTTGCCGTCGGTGCCGTTGATCAGCATATGCAGGTTGTCGATGAAGAGCACGGCTCCCGGCACCTTCTTGATGACGGAGACGATTTCCGAAAGCTTTTCGGCGAATGCGCCCTTGTAGCGGCTCGACATGGAGGAGGCGTTGAGCGCAAAGATGCGGAGCCCCCTGAGCGCCGCAGGCACGCGGCCCTCATGGATGCGAAGCGCAAGCCCTTCGACCAACGCCGTCTTGCCCGCGCCCGTCTCACCGAGGATCAGCGGCTTGTTCTTGCGCCTGCAACAGAGGATTTCGCAGATGCGCAGCACCTCGGCGTCGCGTCCGATGAGAGGATCAAGCTCCCCTCCTGCCGCTGCCGCGCTCAAATCGCGCGTGCACCCCTGCAGGTACTTTTCCTCTCGGCTCAGGCCCTTCGCCCGGGGCTTGTCCGTCTCCACCGCCTCAGCCTGATTCTCAGGCTCGTCTCCAGAATCGCTCCCGGCAACCCGGTCGGCTAGACGGAGGATCATCTTCTTAAGAGCCTCCGGAACCTCGTCACCATCATTGAGATTGATGCGCACGACCTTCCCGCCGCGTCCGTCGGCAACGACCTCGCCCCAAGACTCCGTTCCGGCCGTCGCTGCGCCCTCTCCTTCTTCACCCTCTTCCACCTCTTCATTCCTGGCCTCCTCGTCGGGACCTCCAAACAAGAAGTCATCGAGAAAATCCGCCATGAAGCCTGTGGTCGCAGGCGGCGTCAGCGTATAGAAGCCCTGAGGACCGTGAAGCACGGCATCACGCCTGCGAAGCTCGGCAAGCGTAACCCCCGCCTGATCCCAAGCCTGGGAAATGACGGACCCTGCCGACATCACCGTCTTGATGGCGATGAGAATGTCATAGACGTCGACGACGCGATCGCGGCGCCCCGCGCTCATCACGTGGATGCCTGCATTGGCAAGCCACGAAACGACGCCGGCATCCTCGATTGCATCGAATTCCGGCAGGTCCGCAAGCGTCATGGCCTCGCACGACTCCACCTTGCGACAGACGTCTTCAGCCTTGGAGAGCCACGCCTGATTGGCCTGCTCAAAGCGCTCGACATCAAACCCGGCCTGCGAGAGCGCGTCCTGCGTCGCCTGATGCCTGCACAGGAAGGCAAGGAAAAGAAGCGGAACCCAGTCATCGCTGGCTTCCTGCGCGCAGAAGAGCGTGGATCTGACGATCTCCTCCACGGCGTCCTGAAAACGATATTCCGTCATAAGCAGCTCCGGACAGTCAGAGGGAAAGGCCGCCGCCCTCGGCGGGCACGGCAATGCAGGTGAAGGGATAGCCGTCTCTGCGGGCCTCGCTCATGCATTTGGCGACAAGGCGAAGGGCCTTGACGCGCGGATAGACGCCTGCGATGCCCCTGCCCTGCTGATGCACGCTTCGCGTGACCGTCATGGCGTCGACCGGCGTGCGCTCGAAAATTCGGATGAGTACGTCGATCACCCAGTCAAAGGGCGTGTAGTCGTCGTTCAGAAAAACCACCATCCAGCGATCGGGCGACCTTTCCTCGCCCCTTTCCTTTTCCGCGGCCGTGCCGCAGGAAGAATCCACAGTCATAGCTGCCTTCCCAGTGTCGTGTGATCCGTTGAAGCTCCCCTGTCTGAAGACAGAGTATTCACTTTGACCGTCAGACAGCTCTTTCAGGGGGCAAAGCCGCCTGAACGTCACCGTCCGTACAAAGTGTGCGCGGCAGACCTCTTAATTAGATGGTCAGCTCCCAAGGGGCATCGAACACCGGAGACCATCCATGCAGAACTTGACAAACGGGCAAAAAAAGAAGCACTCTCTCTTTTCTCTCGCTAGCGGGCTCGGGGCCCATGCGAGTACACCGGCATCAAAGTGCCATTGAGTCTTGATACTCATACGACAAGAGGAGTGCTTCGACATGAATACTACACAAAATTCGACTAAAAGCAAAATCGTGAAAGTCATCGGCGTTGACCTCGCGAAAGATCACTGCGATGTCATCGGCTACGATGAGAACGGAAAAATTTGCTTAAGGCTGGATGGATGCTCCTATGCAAAGCTTCGGGAGATTCTGTCCAATCTGCCTCAGGCTGTTGTCCTGATGGAGGCATGCAAGGGCAGCATGTTCCATGCTCGGAGTATCGCTGATCTCGGTCATGAGGTGCGCCTTGTTAAAGGGGCCGACGTAAAGGCACTTCGCAATATCAATCATAAGAATGACCTGCGTGACGCCGCCTATATCGCCAAGCTTTACTTCGTACCAGGTACCACGTACGTCTACATTAAAAGTCAACAGCAGCAGTCCCTGCAGTTTCTGCAGAACGAGTATAAGAGCCTTCAGGAGTTGCGCATTCAAGCAGGCAATCAGATCCACGCGGGACTCGAAGAGTTCGGATGTCCCGTCCGAAAATCTTCGAAGTTCATTAAGACTCGCATGGTGGCGCATCTTGAAAAGCATGCCGAGCTTATTCCTGAGGACGTGATGGCTTCGTTTAAGCGCAGGCGTGAGATTTGGCTCAATCTTCTTCAGCAAGAGGAGGAAGCCCAGAGGCGGCTGGAACAGGTGGCTGCAACTGATGCCAATGCTAAGCGCATCATGACGGTTCCCTGCGTTGGACCTCAGACGGCAGTAGGACTGCTGGTTCATGTTGGCGTCGACTTCGGGCGCTTCAAGAATAGCAGGCAGTTTGCGGCCTCCCTTGGGCTTGTACCAAAGCAGAACAGCACCGGCGGCAACAGCAGGCTCAACCACATCACCAAATGTGGGCCCAAGAGGCTTCGTTCCAATCTCGTGCAGTGCGCGCAACTCGTCCTCATGTACGCGGAAAAGTGGAAGGGGAATTTCGGTGACTGGGTGCGAAAAATGCGAGACAGCGGAAAGAAACATGGCGTCATTGTCTGCGCCATCGCAGCCAAGTTAGCTCGAATCATTTATCGTCTGATGAAAGACAAGGTCGATTACACATCTGTACTAAGCTGTTAAAGGTGCATATCGCACAGAGCGATCATCGGCCAATTCCCGCCAAGGACTACGAAGGCAACTACTAGTGACGAATCGTGCTCAACGCAATAGAGTGATGCTGTGAACGGTAATGTGATATCGCGTAGTTAGCGTTAATCACGCCCTCTTAATAAAGCACCTCTATTGCCCCGAATCTCACTATGTCGGCGGAGGTTTAGGAATGAATACCTCCTGACCGCGGATGTATTTCAGTGAAGCCCTTTCTTCAACTTCGAATGAGTTGCAGCAGGTTTCTTCTGGTAGAAGTCTGAATGAGTTACAGGCGCGCAGTGCGCGCTCAAAAAGGAAGGAAATAGAGTCTGCTGAAAGCTTGTTGTGCGCAAGTCGACGAGGCCTTTCGAGCGACTTACCGGGCGCTGCGCTCACGAAGAGAATGGGGAACCAAACCCGGGCAGGCAGCTGCTTGTCATATGAAAGCCTTCTCGATTCCGTAATCTGACTTTACAAATTTAGTGGTGTGGCTTCGCCACGTATTGGATGGAGGACGCGCATGGGCGCGCCCTCCAGGGGGAGTTGTACCCCAAAAAATGCCCCGAACACTTGCAAACGGGGAGCTGACCATGTATTCCCGTTCCGCCTTGCTACCGCAATTCGGCTTTGTGAGCCCCGAAGCGTCTTTCGATACTTCAGGGTCGCTACAAGGTTCATGACGACACAGACCGCTGCCGCTCAACAGTGCTTCCGCAGTCGTCCACTTCTCCAGGAGAAGGGCTCGGTCGTGTCCTTTTTCAGTGGCATGGCACGCCAGAAACGCACTCATGGCGTCTCGCTGCACGAGCGTGCCGGTGTTTCCCCAGCGGTGCCACCTTTCCTTCAACGGCTTCTTACGGTACGCATCCGTTTGCGGATCGTACTGCGACATCTTCAGCTTATAGGCATTGAGTTCGATCACCTCGCAGCCGGCGCTTTCAGCCTTGCGTTTGAGATGCTCCACAAACTTACCCATTCCCCTCCGGTTTGTCGACCGTCCGAAGCAGCGTTGAAAGCTTGTACATGATTTCCTGATTGTTCGTGCCTTCGATGGAATTGAGTCCACGCCAAAAGGTTTTGAAGCGAGGTCTGCCGGCTTTCCGGAACATGTGACGCTGGAGAGCCCTCCAGACCGCTTTACCAATGCTTTGCGCTTCATGAGCCCCAATGTCTTTTCGACCGCTCGCCTTGCGATGATTATTCGCAATGATCGTAAGGCCGAACTCGGTTAGTCCAAAGGCTTTGTGAACAGCACTGAACGCTTTCGTGCGTGCTTTCCCCTTGGGCATGTCCCGTGCCACCCGCCACTCCTGCGTTTCACGCATGCGCTGCAAACGTCCGAGAGCTGTCCCGAGCGTCGCATTGTAGAGCGTGCGTCCGAACTCAAACGCCTTTTCGAGAAAACGATTCTGCTGATCGTTCACACGAAGCGGAAGTTCGACAATGTAGGAAGGGGTGGTGGTATGCATAAGGCAATGTTACTTCACGTTCGAAAACTTTGTGCGCCTTACCTCCCATTGAAATGAGAGGATTGCGGCGCACGGGTTCTGTCATGCAAAAGGAGACCGACTATGTACGAGACATTAGCACACCTCGCCCAAAGTCCCGTCCCCTGAAGCGCAGGAAGGGCGCCTTCCTGAGAAGGCGCCCTTCCGAGCATCATGAATCGAACGTCCTTATGCGGCGAAGTTCTGCTGAGCGAACTCCCAGTTCACGAGGCTGTCAAAGAACGCATCGATGAACTTCGGACGGGCGTTGCGGTAGTCGACGTAGTAGGCGTGCTCCCAGACGTCCAGCGCGAGAAGCGGCTTCTGATCGCCCGTGAGCGGCGTGCCGGCGTTGCTCGTGTTGACGATGGCCAGCGTGCCGTCGGCATTCTTCACGAGCCACGTCCAGCCGGAACCGAAGTTGCCCGCAGCGGAGGCCGTAAAGGCCTTGCGGAAGGCGTCATAGGAACCCCAGATTGCATTGATCGCCTCAAAAAGGGCGCCTTCGGGCATGCCGCCGCCCTGCGGCTTGAGGCCCTGCCAGAAGAACGTGTGGTTGAAGACCTGGGCCGCATTGTTGAACACGCCGCCCGTGGAGGTGCGGATGATTTCCTCAAGGGACTTGCCTTCGAAGTCCGTGCCGGCGATCAGGCCGTTCAGATTGTTGACGTAGGTCTGATGATGCTTGCCCCAGTGGAATTCCAGGGTTTCACGGCTCATGGCGGGCTCGAGGGCGTCGAGCGCATAAGGAAGAGCAGGCAGAGTAAACATGTTGGTATCTCCCCCGAACCTGTCGGGATCTGAGTTTCGATAAATGAAGTTTATCATAAAAGATCTGCCAATATAGACTCCTAATATTTGGATACAACCTTCACACGAACAGGCTCCCTTTTGTCTGCAGGATCATTTCGCCACGGCCTTCCTGCTGCCATCAGCGAAGCAGAGCGTGAGTTCGTCCCCCGTCGCGATTTCGGCGGCTGCAGTAACCGTTCCGTCCGCAAGTTCGACTCTTGCGTAGCCGAGCTTGAGCGGCTTGTCGGGATCAAGTCCTGCGAGTGCATGTCCGAGCGCCCGCAGGTGCAGCGCAGCCTCGTCGAGGCGCCTCTCCATGTCGGGAAGTCTCCTCTCGAGGAGCCTGAGCTCCATGTCCTTCCTGTATGCCGACTGCTCGAAGGCAGCCGCCAGACCTGTCCGGGTCTGGTCCAGGCGCCGGCTTTGTGCGTTGCACGCGCGTTCCGCCGCGAGTTCAAGGGTCTTGTCCAGAGACGTCAGCCTGACGCTTCTGGCCCGCAGCACGGCGTCCGGCGACTGCAGGCACAGAGCGAAGTGATCGAGCCTGCGCGCCCGTGTGCCGAGCACTCCCTCCGATGCATCCTCCAGACGCTGCGCCAGCGCTTCGAGCTGTACGCTGCGCCTCCGGGGCAGGGCGCCGATGCCTGCGAGCCCCGAACCTGCGGTCTCGAGGCGCGCTTCGCGCCCCTGCAGGCTGCCTGCGGCAAGACGTTCGAGCAACATCCCGTTGCGCACAAGATTCCCCTCCTGCCTTGAGAGGAAGCCGTCCTGCCTGCTCATCCTTGCCTCGAGCCGGTCGAGCGTCTGTCCTGCGTCATCCGTCTTTCTGTCCACGGCCAGCGTCATGCGCTCTTCGAAGTCATCAAGAAGCGAGCGCCAGTAGTGAATGTCCGGACCGATGTGCTCCGCAGCGGCGGTGGGCGTGGAGGCGCAGACGTCGGCTGCAAGCGCCGCGAGCGTTTCGTCGGACTCATGACCGACCCCCGCGATGACGGGCGTCTTCAGGCTTCTCAACTTCCTCACCAGACGCTCGTCATTGAAGGCGGACAGGTCCTCGAAGGAGCCGCCGCCGCGAACGAGCAGGATGACGTCGGCCCCGGCCGCATCCGCACGATCGAGTGCAGCCATAAGCGACAGAGGAGCCGACTCCCCCTGCACATAGGCGGGCGAAAGCATGAGCCTCACCCACGGCGTCCGCCTGTCGATCGTCCTTCGGACGTCCTGCAGTGCCGCCGCCTGAGCGCTCGTCACCACGACGACCCGCCTCACGAAAAAGGGAAGCGGCTTCTTTAGGCCTTCGAAAAAGAGTCCCTCCGCGGAAAGCCGGACCTTCAGCCTCAGATAGGCTTCATAAAGCGCCCCCGCACCAGCATGGCGCCAGTCCGTCACCTTGATCTGCAGATCACCGCTTTTGGCATAGACGTCCACAGCCCCGGTCACCTCGATCCTGTCGCCCGTTCTAAACGTTGCGGGATGACGTCTGGCGCTGCCGGCAAAATACGCGCATCTGATGGAGGCGTCCCTGTCCTTGAGCGTCAGATATACGTGCCCCGACGCAGGCATCGAAAGGTTGCTCACCTCCCCCGACACCCAGACACCGCCCAGCATGCCGCCGAGCGCACTGCGGATTCGAGCCACCGCAGCCCCGACCCCCAGAACGTTTTCAGATCGGGCCGGCTCCCTGCGAAGCGGTACGGACGGACGAGCGGAGGCGGGACGACTAAAGCATTCGTCATCAAAAAGAAAGGGATAATCGGGCATAAGGTCCCTGTGTACAAGCCTGTGGATAATTGTCGGAGTCTGCGAACGTCCATTCTACCCTTTGCCCGTGCTCGTCAGGCGCTCCGGCGCATCCGCCCCGCAGGCCAATCCGAGTCCCAAAGCCTGAAATTTCCACACTTTGCACAAAAATTAGGCAGTTGGCACTTTTACCTTTTATTTCATGATGTTAACTATCAAAAAACAGACTTATCCACAGAGCTACTCACAGCCTCTGGGGAAAACGCCTAATGCTCACGTCGACGGTACCGACGGACATGCAGATTTTCATAAAAAAGTCAATAGGGACAGAAAGAAAATCGGCAGGGTTGTCCACATCCCTGCAACAGTAGGCGAGTCACGAAGTCGCATCTGAGTAGGAAGGCCCCGAACACTGACAAAATACGCAATCGCTTGATTTTCAAATGTTTTTCAACCGAGGGGAGAAGTCTTCGCCCTCTTCGCCCGTCTTTTGCAAGCTCTGGTAGAGAGCGAGCGTGGAAAAGCCAGCGACTTGTCCACACAGTTATCCACAACATCGTGGATAACTTCCGATGCCGAAAGCCCCGTCCCTGTCGTCAAAAAGCGCCCTTGCGGCGCGCACCGGGGGGTGAAAACCGTTTATCATTACCGCTCCCGCGCAACTGCATGCGCTCTTCCATCAACGTCATGTCCGACAAGCCACCCCCTACACCCTTTTCCTCGACCATCCCGCCGGCATACGCCGCAGCGTCCGTTTGTTCGCACATCCATGCGGAGGTGCTCTCATGACATGGCGCGCCGGTCTTGAAGCCTGGGCTCACCGCCAGTGGGCCTCCCGCGGCCCCGTGGCCTGGCTTCTTTCTCCGCTCTCCCTCGTCTTCCTCGCCGTCAGTCGTTCGCGCCGCGAGCGTACCGTGCCCAACCGTCTGCCTGTCCCCGTCGTCGTGGTCGGCAACATTTATGTCGGCGGCACGGGCAAGACGCCCGTGACGATCGCCCTTGTCCGCGAGCTTCAGGCACGCGGTTGGCGCCCGGGCGTCATCTCCCGCGGCTTCGGACGCCGCGAAGACGGCATTCGACTGATCAACGAGGAGACTCCTGCCGCCGAAGCCGGCGACGAGCCTCTTCTCATTGCAAGGGAAACTGGAGTCCCCGTTGCCGTCGGTCGAGCCCGATTTGAAGCGGGCAGAGCGCTTCTCGAGGCGCATCCCGAAGTGGATCTGATTGTGAGCGACGACGGTCTGCAGCATGCGGCTCTCGCCCGCGACGTCGAAATCGCGGTCGTCGGCGCGCGCGGCCTCGGCAACGGCTGGGTGCTTCCCGCGGGCCCGTTGCGCGAGCCTCCCTCCCGTCTCGACACCGTGGACGCCATCGTTCTCAATACATCGAACGAAGCCGTCGTCGAAAGCAGGACGCCGCGCTTCGCCGCCTCGAGTTGCTTCGGCGCCTGCACGCAGCTTGCGACCGGCAGAACCGCCCTCATCGACGAGCTTGCCGACAGGATTCACGCCGAAAAACTCAAGCCGCTCTCCGCTGCCGGCATCGCCGCTCCGGGACGCTTCTTCGCGATGATCCGCGCCCATGACATTGAGGGAGCCGAGCTCGAGCTTGGCGACCATTTCGACTTCGCCGAGAATCCCTTTGCGAACCGCACCGAGGACATCATCTTCATCACGGGCAAGGACGCCGTCAAGTGCCGCCACGATCCGGCGCTCGCAGGCGACAAGCGCATCTGGGTCGTCGGTCTTGAAGTCAAGCTCGACTCCTACCTGATCGACCTGATCGACAAGCGCGCCCGCGACGCCGCAGGCAGGCACTGACCTCGCTTCAGCAAGCCATGGAAAGCGCCTCCCGCATCCCCTGATGCGGTTCGAGGCGTTTTTATTATGGTTTCCGCCCCACCACGAGCGGTAAAATGTTGGTTTTAATCCTTTCCGAAAGGGATACTGAGAACAATGTCCGCCAAACTCAACGACATGATCGTCTGTCCTGTCTGCAAGGGCAGGCTTCTGCAGGGCGACGGCGAGCGCCGCGAGCTCGTCTGCCCGCGCTGCCGCCTCGCCTTTGAAGTCCGCCACGACATTCCCGTGATGCTTCGCAACGCCGCCCGCAGCCTGAGCGACAACGAGGCGCGCCACTACTCCGAGCGCTCGGCCGCACTCGATCCCAAGTGAGGTTCTCATGTCCTTTACCGTGATCATTCCTGCGCGCCTCAAGTCCTCGCGCCTTCCCGACAAGCCGCTCGCCGACATCTGCGGCAGACCGATGATCGTCCGAGTCGCCGAGCGCGCCCTCTCCTGCGGCGCGGACAGGGTCGTCGTGGCGGTGGACGATGCGTCCGTCTACGAGGCCTGCGCAGCCGCAGGCCTTGACGTGATCATGACGGATCCCCATCACCCGACGGGCACCGACCGACTTGCCGAAGCCGTCGCCAAGATCGGCCTTGCCGATGACGAGATCGTCGTCAACCTTCAGGGTGATGAGCCTCTGATGCCGCTTAACATCATCCGAGACGTGGCCGACCTGCTCGCCTCCAGGCCCGACTGCGCCATGGCGACTGCCGCACACACCATCCACGACGTCGAGAGCTTCTTCAATCCCAACGTCGTCAAGGTCGTGCTCGATGACCGCGGCACCGCCCTCACCTTCTCCCGCGCTCCGATTCCCTGGCCCAGAGACCACTTCCGAGAAACAAAGGAAAGTCTCCCCGAAGGCTTCGCGCCGCTTCACCATCTCGGTCTCTATGCCTACCGTGCAGGCTTCCTGCGCCGCTTTCCCACCCTGCCTCAGGCTCCTTTGGAAAAGCTCGAGAGTCTGGAGCAGCTTCGCGCCCTCTACTACGGCGAGCGCATTGCGGTCATGGTGCTTGACGCCGCCCTTCCTGCGGGCGTCGACACTCAGGAGGATCTTGACCGTGTGCGCGCGATCTTCGAAAAGGGCGCGCCCGTCTGATTCCCGTTGCGAATACGTGCACGGTCTTTGACTTCATGCGGATTCGGGATAAAATTTGCTTATTCTCCGCCGTTCCCCCGGACGGCAGGCCGCCGGAAATCTCCGGCGTCGTTCATTACATAATCGAAGGAGCATTCCAATGCGTCTGATTCTGATTGGGCCTCCCGGTGCCGGCAAGGGCACGCAGGCCAAGTTCATCTGCGAAAAGTTCGGTATTCCCCAGATCTCCACGGGCGACATGCTTCGTGCCGCCGTCAAGGCGGGCACCCCGCTCGGTCTGGCTGCCAAGGCCGTGATGGACAAGGGTCAGCTCGTCTCCGACGACATCATCATCGGTCTCGTCAAGGACCGCCTCACGCAGCCCGACGCCGTGAACGGCGCCCTCTTCGACGGCTTCCCTCGTACGATTCCGCAGGCTGAAGCCCTTCAGGCCGCAGGCATCCCGATCGACTTCGTTCTCGAAATCCAGGTGCCTGACGCCGAAATCGTTGAACGCATGTCCGGTCGCCGCGTCGACCCCGTCTCCGGCCGCACGTACCACATCAAGTACAACCCGCCGAAGGTTGAAGGCAAGGACGACGTGACGGGTGATCCGCTCATCCAGCGTGACGACGACCGCGAGGAAGTCGTTCGCAAGCGTCTCGACGTCTACCACAGCCAGACGGAAGCCCTCGTCGGCTTCTACAGCGACCTCGCCAAGTCCGGTGACAAGACCGCTCCGCAGTACCGCGCCATCTCCGGTCTCGGTGCCATTGACGCCATCACGGCCCGCGTCTTCGAAGCGCTGAAGTAATTCCGCACCTTCGCCGACAACGCTCAAGCCCGAAGCACCCGCTTCGGGCTTTTCCTTTTTGGAGGGCCCCGCTCTTCATCCCCTCCCCGAAGGTATGATTGAGGCATTCCTCCAATGAAACCGTCCTCCGCCATGCCTGCCTATCAAGAAATCATCGATGTACTCCGCTCCGCCGTGAGCGACACGGGGCTCATAACCGATCCCGCCGACATCTCCGCCGCCGCTCTGGACGGCAGAGGACGCAGACAAGGCGAAGCGCTTGCCGTCGTGCGACCCGCCTCGACCGAAGAGGTTTCTCTCGTCATGAAGACTGCCGCCGCATACGGACTCTCCGTCATCCCGCAGGGCGGCAATACTAGCAATGTCGGAGGCGCCACGCCTGAACCCGGCGCCTCCGCAGAGACAGCACGACGAACTCTCATCCTTCAGCTCGGCCACATGAAGCGCATTCTGAATGTCGACACCGTCAACAACACGATCACGCTTGAGGCCGGCGTCGTTCTGCAGGATGCACAGAAGGCCGCCTCGGATGCAGGGCGCCTTCTTCCCCTGTCGCTCGCCGCCGAAGGCTCATGCCAGACAGGAGGCGTCATCGCCGCCAATGCGGGCGGCGTGCACGTGTTGCGGTACGGCATGGCGCGGCGTCAGGTGCTCGGCCTCAAGGTCGTGCTCGCCTCAGGCGAAGTGCTCGACCTCATGAAGGGGCTTCGAAAGGACAATTCAGGCTACAGCCTGCGGGACGTCTTCATCGGATCCGAAGGCACGCTCGGCGTCATCACCGAAGCCGTCCTCGCGCTCGAGCCCATGCCCCGCTCCATCGTCTCGGCCTGGATCACGCCTCGTCGCCTTGAAGACGTTGAAACGCTCTTTGAAACACTTGAGGCGGCCTTCGGCCCCGGTCTCACCGCTTTCGAACTCATCGGTCGCACGCCGCTCGAATCGCTCTCGGCCGTCACGGGCATGACGCCCCCCGTCCCTCTTTCCGACTGGCAGGTGCTTCTAGACGTCTCCGACTGGCGACGGGATTCCGATGAATCCTCAGAAGAACTCGAGGGCGTTCTGGCACCGCTTCTCGAGAACGGACTGATTCTCGACGGTGCCGTTAGCCGCAGCGAATCGGACCGCGAGGCCTTCTGGCGCTGCCGTGAGACCATTCCCTCCGCCGTCAAGCGTGAGGGCGGAAACGTCAAGCACGACATCAGCGTCCCGCGCTCAAGCCTCGTCCGCTTCATCAGGGAAACAAGCGCCGCCCTTGAGGAGACCTTCCCGGGCGTAAAGCCCTCCGTCTTCGGCCACTACGGCGACGGGAACCTGCACTTCAACGTCGGTCCCGCCGGCATCGCCTTCCCGCATGAAGAAGCCGTTCACAGGCTCGTGCACGACCGAGTCCTTGCCGAAGGCGGCTCCATCGCCGCAGAGCACGGCGTCGGAAGTCTCAAGACGCAGGAGCTCAAGCGCACCAAGACACCGGAGGAGCTGGCCGCCATGCGTGCCCTGAAACTCGCCTTCGACCCCGACAACCGTCTCAATCCGGGCCGCATCGTCGAGATCTGAGGAGTGCGCCATGCCGATGCCGTCCGCTTACGAAACACGTTCCGAGGCCTTTTTCAGGCTCTATGAGGGTGAAACGCCCCAAGAGATTCAAACGCTCCTCACCCGATGGATACCCAAGGGAAGCCGCGTTCTAGAGCTCGGTTGCGGATCGGGCCGAGATGCCCGCTTCATGTCGGGCCTCGACGCCATCGTCGAAGCCACGGACGGGAGCGGGCCGCTGCTGAAGCTCGCCGAGGCCAGAGCTCAGGCCCTCCTCGGCGCCGAGTCGCCCTCCTTCTCCCTGCTTTGCCTTCCTCCCGACAAGGCTTCCGAAGACGCACTATTCGCCCGTCTCCCCCGCTTTGACGCCGTCTACACCTGCGGAGTTCTTCAGCATCTGTCCGACCATGAACTCTATGAAGCCGCATGCTTCATGGAGCGTGCGGTCACGGACAAGGGCACGCTGATCGTCGTCGTGCCTCTTGACCACAAGGGGGATCCAGATCGCAAGACCTTCTTGCGCGATTCGCTCGACTATGCCACGCTCTTCGAGCGCATGGGCTTTCGGCTGGCCTCGCAGGAAATCCGGGACGGCGTCGGCTCTCCCGGTCACGAGTGCAGATGGGCGTCCTGCGTTTTTCTTCGCGACTCACAAAGCGAACTGAGCAACAGACGATTCAGGCACATTCTCGAAAAGGATGCCAAAACCTCGACCTACAAGCTCGCGCTCCTACGCGCACTCTGCGACATCAACCGCACCATGCCGCGCAGCGTCCGCTTCGACAATGGCAAAGCTCTGGTGCCGCTCGGCCTCATCGCCGAACGATGGATCAGGGACTACTGGCAGCTCGCCAGCGGCCCCCGCATGCCCAGACAGATCCATCAGAACAGAGAGCTCGGCTTCGGCACTGCGCTCGAACGGACCATGACAAAATGTCATAGCCAATACGGCGTCTTTGAATCCCTGATGCGAAACGAGGCACGTTCAAAGGATCAGACCTCACTGCTTCAACAGCTCTTCGACGATGTCGTCACGACCGCTCTCAAGGGGCCCATCCATTACATTCAGGATGACGGCAGGAACCCCGTTTTCACCTACGTCGCCACGCACACCGGTCGCAGGCCTCCTTTTACAGGACGCGGATCAATCATCGAACGCTACGGTCTCCTCGCCTTTCCCGCCGAACTCTGGCTCGAACTCAACCGCATCGCCCCCCTGGCTCGAGGACAGCTTGATTCTCGAGTGGGCCAGACTCTCCGCACGCTTTGAATCCCTGTGCAGCGCTGAGCACGCCCTTACGCAGGCCGACATCGTCGTGCGCCTTCTGCCGCCGGAGTCCGCCCGCGACACGGACTTTACCGCAAGCGCCTACAAGGCTGCAATCAGCCGAGGCTCCCTTCGGAGCATCTGGAGCGGAACGCCGCTCAAGGCGCAGACGCTGGCCGTCAACCACATGCTGCCCTGGGCCCGCTTTCACTGCAACGACCTCTGGAACCTCATGCCCACCGACCGCGTGGAAAACGGAAGAAAGTCGGACGCCATTCCGTCCGCCGACATTCTGCATGACTCGCGCGACAAAATATTCTCGAACTGGGCCCTGCTCTCCTCGCTCGCTCCCACCCGCTTCGCCAGTGAAGCTGAAATAGCGCTCACCCGAACGCCGCTTCCCAAACTGCATTGGGAAACCCCGCTTTTCGACGCACTTCTGGAAACCGCCGACATGGCGGCGAGACAACTTCAGTCCGCCCGATGGCCCTGAAACGCCTCCTTACCTGAGAACGGCGTCCGCCCGTCACCCGATCTGCTATCCTCATCCGACAGGCCTTCGCCTTCCGTCGCCCATAGGCAACAGAAGATGCATTTCGCACGCCTGCGCACAAACACTGCAAACTCTGTGAGGACTCCCCCAATGTCTGTTCACATCACGCGCCGCGCGCTGATTGGTTCCGCTTCCGCCGCTGCGGCACTCTGGCTCACAGGCTGTGCGACCACCGCCGCCCCCCGTGAGGAAAACATCCGCCCCGCCACCTTCAGCAATCTCGGCGCCCGCGCCGCCCCCGCCACGCCTCTCACCGCCAAGCGCATTCCCATGCCCGTGGTCGATGCCTTCAAGGGCGACGGCATCTTCTTCTTCGACGATGATGAAGGCGCGCAGTTCCGCATCACCGACCTGATCCGTGAAAACAACCGCTACAAGGTCGAAGAGGACTACGCCTTCGGCAAGCCTCACGGCTTCTCCTGGGGTTCCGGTGCCGTCGGCATCATGAGAGACGGCCGACGCGTTCCGCCTGAAAATCCGACAGGACTCCGCCCCGAGGGCGACCACGTCGTCATCGAATTCGACGGCAGGGAAAAACTCGAGCTTCGCGTCACGCTGGAGGCCTACGACGTCTCCGGTCAGGAAATCCGAGACTTCCTGCGCACCCGAGGCAACATGCCGACCAAGGCCGCGCTCTTCATGGGCGAGGAGCGATTCCCCGCAGGCAGTGTAGCCTATGCCGCCACGCTCTGGATCATTCAGGACGAGCTGCTCGCGCTGAGCCACACTGCCTTCACGGGTTCGAACAACATCGAGGACTTCTCCGAGCGCTTCACGAAGGAAACGCCATACTGTCTCAACGTGCTTCCCGGCGACGGTGTCACGCCCGTGGGCCTTCGCTTCGAAAAGACCATCAAGAAGAAGACTGGCAAGGAAAAGATCAAGACGCGCCGAGGAACAAAGACCCGCACGGTGGAACTGCCGCAGAACGGCCTCGTCAACGTCTATCACACGAAGTCCGGCACGATCTTCTGCCAGCGAAGCAAGCCCGACCCCGTCGTAAAGGCCCGCTGGGACCTTCGCTACCTCAACGGCACCCGCACGCTGACGGTCGACTTTCCCACGCTCATCGACTCCCTGAGCATCGGCCTCATGACTGCCAACCGCGGCAAGCTCATGCCGGCCTTCGCCGAGGAGCTCACGCCGACGAGCCGCAAGACCCGCGTCATTCCCACCGCCGTCTGGCTCAAGAATGAAAGGATCCGAGACAGCCAGTACCGCTTCAACAAGACCGCAGCGACGGCCGTCAAGGCCGCCATCGAAGCCTCCCGCCCGCGCCGCAAGGCCTGGGAAGCCGCGAATGAAAGCGACGTGACGCGCCGCGCCCGCGCCCTTCAGGCCAAGAAGGCCGCCTCTGGCAAGGCACGCAGGACGCCCGCCAAGAAGCGCTGATCATCCTTTCGCGTACGAAAACGCCAGAGCTTTCACCCTGGCGTTTTTCATGCCGTCATCAGCCTTCGCCGAAGGCCTCCTCCCATGCATACTGAATGAGCCCCGCTCCCCTGTCCTTGATGGCCGCAGGATCGGAAAGCACCTGACGCCATCTGCGTGCGCCGGGCAGCCCCTGAGCCAGACCGTTCACATGACGAGCCACGGCACGGATGGCGTGCACGTCGTCCCTGTAGTTCTCCTCCAGATACGCCGTCATGCGATGAACGCATTCAAGGCGCGTCACGTCGTGCTCAACACCGTAGAGCACCTCGTCGACGCCGGCGAGCATCCAGGGATTCTGATAGGCCGCGCGTCCCACCATCACGCCGTCCATGCCTGCATCAACAAGCGCCTTCGCCTCGTCGAGGGAGGCGATCTGTCCATTGATCAGCATCACCGTGTCGGGAAAGTCCTTCTTGAGCCTGAAGGCAGTCTCGCGAACAAGCGGAGGAACCTCTCGATTCTCCTTCGGCGACAGCCCCTTGAGCCAGGCCGAGCGCGTATGAACGATGAAGACGCGGCAACCAGCATCGTAGACCGTGCCCACGAAGTCGCGCACAAAGCCGTATTCGTTGTGATCATCCACCCCGATGCGGTGCTTCACCGTCACGGGCTTGTCCGTCACGTCCTGCATCGCCCTGACGCAGGCGGCCACGGTCTGAGGCTCGAGCATCAGACACGCCCCGAAGCTTCCCTTCTGCACACGCTCGGAAGGGCATCCGCAGTTGAGGTTGTATTCGTCATAACCGTAAGCTGATGCAATTCGGACGGACTCCGCCAGATCGGCAGGATCCGAGCCGCCCAACTGCAGTGCGACGGGATGCTCCGGCTGTGAAAAGCCGAGCAGGCGGTCACGATCGCCGTGAATGATCGCCCCAGTCGTCACCATCTCGGTGTAGAGGCGAGCCCTGCTCGTGAGCAGCCTGTGAAAGTACCTGCAGTGCCGGTCTGTCCAGTCCAGCATCGGCGCCACGGTGAAGCGCCAGTCCCCGGGATTGAGAGGCATGAAAGTCGGTTCCGTAAACAAGTGTTGTTGAATAAAAATTAAGCCGCCCCGAAGGGCGGCTCATAAGTCGAGATCTTACCTGTCGTCAAACGTGCCGTCGACATATAGCCATCGGCCGTTCTCAAGACGGAAGCGGCTGTTCTCCTCCAACCTGAAGGCGCCCTGAGAGGTCCTGCCGCGCGCGGTGAAGCTGACTCTGCCCTCCGCCCCTTCCTCGTAAGAGGAGTGAATGACGAGGGAAAGCCACTTCGGCCGTTCCTCGCCATCTTCGAAAAGGACGGCGGGCCGCGTTTCAGGCGCCCACGTCTCTAGGACATAGGCGTCGAGATCGAGAGCATATGCCGAATAGCGGCTTCGCATCAGAGCCTCGGGCGTTTCTGCGGGCACACCCGCATGAAGACGCCCGCAACAGGCTGCGAGTGCGAGCCCGCTCCCGCAAGGACAGGCCGCATCACACCCCTTCGACTTCTTCTTACTCATCCTTCTCGCCGAATTCGTTCTGAACGGCGCGGGCGGCGCGCTTGCGTTCGAAGTCCTTCAGATAGCGCTTGCGCAGGCGGATGGAGTGCGGCGTGATTTCGACAAGTTCGTCGTCATTGATGAACTCGACGGCGCTTTCCAGCGTGAGCTTGACAGGCGGCACCAGACGGATGGCTTCGTCCGTACCGGAGGCACGGATGTTGGTGAGCTGCTTGCCGCGGATCGGGTTCACGACGATGTCGTTTTCACGGGCGTGCTCGCCGATGATCATGCCTTCGTAGAGCTTGTCGCCCGGGGAGACGAAGAGGCGGCCGCGCTCCTGAATCTTCCAGAGAGCATAGGCCACGGCATCGCCGTCGTCCTGGGAGATGATCACGCCGGAGCGGCGCTCACCGATGTCGCCGCGGCTGATGGGACCGTAGTCGTCGAAGACATGGCTCATAATGCCGGTGCCGCGGCACATCGTCATGAAGAGGCTCTGGAAGCCGATGAGACCGCGGGCGGGAATGCGGTATTCAAGGCGGACGCGGCCCTTGCCATCCGGCTGCATGTCCTGCAGGTCGCCCTTGCGGCGGCCGAGCTCTTCCATGACGGAACCCTGATGCTCTTCCTCGACGTCGACCGTCAGAAGTTCGTACGGTTCCATCTTGACGCCGTCGACTTCCTTGAGAAGGACGCGCGGACGGGAGACGGCCAGTTCGAAGCCTTCGCGGCGCATGTTCTCGAGAAGAATCGTGAGATGAAGTTCACCGCGACCGGCGACTTCCCAGACGGTTTCGTCGTCGGTGTTACGCACGCGCATGGCGACGTTGGACTTGAGCTCGCGTTCGAGACGTTCGCGAATCTGGCGGGACGTCACGAACTTGCCTTCACGGCCGGCGAGCGGAGAGGAGTTAACCTGGAAGTTCATCGTCAGGGTCGGCTCATCGACCTTGAGCATCGGGAGGGCTTCGGGTTGCTGAAGATCGGTGATCGTCGTGCCGATGGAGAGCTCTTCAATGCCGTTGACGAGCACGATGTCGCCGGCTTCGGCTTCATCGACGAGCTGACGCTCGAGACCCTCGAACTTCAGGACCTGATTGATCTTCACGCGCTTCGGGGTGTCTTCCGGACCGTTCATGATCGCGACGTCCATGTTCGGGCGGATGCGGCCGCGATGCACGCGGCCGATGCCGATCTTGCCCACGTAGCTCGAGTAGTCGAGCGAGCAGATCTGAAGCATCAGGGGGCCGTCGGGATCGTCGTCACGGACGGGGATGTACTTGATGATGTCGTCGAAGACGGCGCGCATGTTGCCGATCTGCTTGAGCTCTTCGACGTCGGTCGTGTGACCGGCAAAGCCGTTGAGAGCGGAGGCGTAGATCACGGGGAAGTCGAGCTGGTCTTCCGTGGCACCGAGCTTGTCGAAGAGGTCGAACGTCTGGTTGACGACCCAGTCGGGACGGGCGCCCGGGCGGTCGATCTTGTTGACGACGACGATGGGCTTGAGGCCCTGGGCGAGAGCCTTGCGGGTCACGAAGCGCGTCTGCGGCATCGGGCCTTCAACGGCGTCGACGAGGAGCAGCACGCCGTCGACCATGGAGAGGACGCGTTCAACTTCACCGCCGAAGTCAGCATGCCCCGGGGTGTCAATGATGTTGATGTGCGTACCTTCGTATTCGACGGCGCAGTTCTTCGAGAGAATGGTGATGCCGCGTTCGCGTTCCAGATCGTTGGAGTCCATCACGCGTTCAGCAACCTGCTGATTGGCGCGGAAGGTGCCGGCGCTGCGAAGCAGGCAGTCCACCATCGTGGTCTTGCCGTGGTCGACGTGCGCGATGATCGCAATGTTACGAATAGCTCGAGTCATTTTTTTCTCGTGTTGATTTAATGTGCGATGAGTCTTTCAGGCTCAAGGACGCCGCGCTCGTTTGCGCGGGCCGTCCCGAGCAGCATGTTGTTCGGTCCGTATACGCGGACGCGCCCCCGCATTGTAAGCCCGAGGGCAAGGCGCTGTCCCGTCATGAAGCGTGCCGTCTGCATTTCGTCAAGCGTCACGGCTTCAAAGGTCTGCAGAAGAGAGTCGGCCCCCTTGAGAAGACGGCGGGCCTCTTCGGGAGAGCCGCATTCTTCAAGCGTCTCAACCGTCACGGCGTCGTCGATAGAAAGGTCGCCGACGCGCGTGCGGCGAAGAGCCGTCAGATGAGCGCCGCACCCAAGCCTGCGCCCGATGTCCTCGGCAAGCACGCGAATGTACGTACCCTTGGAAACGAGACACGTGAGTGTGAAGGACGTGCCGTCAAAATCGGAGGCCGCGATCTCGCGCACGGTGACCGTGCGCGGAGCACGTTCAACCGTCTCACCCTGACGGGCGAGCTGATAAAGGCACTTGCCGTTGACCTTGAGGGCTGAGTACATGGGCGGAATCTGAACGATCTCACCCAGAAAGGCGGCGACGGCCTCTTCGAGCGCCTCGGCCGTCACGTCGACGGGATGACGCTCGACGATCTCGCCCTCGGCATCGCCCGTGGACGAGACCTCGCCGAGCTTCACGCGGGCGACATAGCCCTTTTCGGCGTGCAGCAGGTCGGCGGAAAACTTCGTTGCGTTGCCGAAGCAAAGCGGCAGAAGCCCCGTGGCCATCGGATCGAGAGTGCCCGTATGGCCAGCCTTCTGCGCGTTGACAAGCCTGCGCACCGTCTGGAGCGCAGCGTTCGAACTCATGCCGAGCGGCTTGTCAAGGAGCATGACGCCGTCAATCGGATCTCCACGCCTGGCCAAGTCAGTTCTCCTCGGGACGCGTTTCGCTCATGGCCTTGCGGATGAGGGCGTCCATTTCGAAGCCGCGGTTCACGCTGTCGTCGTGCGCGAAGTGAAGCGTCGGCACAGTATGGATCGTCAGCTTGCGAAAGAGATGGTTGCGAAGCATGCCCGCTGCGGCATTGAGACCTTCCTCACAGACGGCGGGATCGCTCCCGATCACCGTAAAGAAGACCTTGGCATGCGCATAGTCGGGCGTAATCTCGCAGCCCGTCACCGTAACGAGGCCGACGCGGGGATCGCGGACCTCCTTCGGGATGAGCACGGCGAGATCGCGGGCGATCTGGTCGGCCACTCGGAGGGAACGGCCGGGTTTCTTCGGTTTCATGAAGGTTGCCCCCCTTGCATAAAGTCAATGACGGGAGGACAGCCCGAAGGCATGTCCTCCCCTGATGTTGGAACGATCCTCTTAAAGCGTGCGGGCGACTTCGGTCACCTCGAAGATCTCAAGCTGGTCGAGCTCACGGATGTCGTCGTAGCCCTTGAGCGACAGGCCGCATTCCTGACC
Source organism: Sutterella wadsworthensis 2_1_59BFAA (assembly GCF_000297775.1). GTDB lineage: Bacteria > Pseudomonadota > Gammaproteobacteria > Burkholderiales > Burkholderiaceae_F > Sutterella > Sutterella wadsworthensis_A. The sequence continues at coordinate 14,425 of NZ_JH815517.1, read as the reverse complement.
GGCCTGAACTTCGCGGACGTCGTCCTTGAAGTGCTTGAGGGAGGCGAGCTCGCCCGTCCAGATGACCACGTTGTCGCGAAGCAGTCGGACCGACGCATTGCGGCGAACCACGCCTTCGAGCACGCGGCAGCCGGCGATGTTGCCGACCTTCGGCACGCGGATGATCTGGCGGATCTCGAGAAGGCCGAGAGACGTTTCGCGGCGTTCGGGAGAGAGCATGCCGCCCAGAGCGGCCTTAACGTCATCCACGGCGTCGTAGATGATGTTGTAGTAGCGGATGTCGATGCCTTCGGTCTCGGCAACCTTGCGCGCCTGAGCGTCGGCGCGGACGTTGAAGCCGATGATCACGGCGGACGACGCAGCGGCGAGATTCACGTCGGACTCGCTGATGCCGCCGACGGCGGCATGAACGACCTGAACGCGGACTTCGTCCGTGGAGAGCTTCGTAAGCGCATGGATGAGCGCCTCCTGAGAGCCCTGGACGTCGGCCTTGATGATGAGCGGCAGCGTCTTGACTTCGCCCTCGTTCGCACCGGAGAAGAGGTTGGCGAGGTTCGTCGCATGCTGTTTGGCGAGTTTCTGATCGCGGTACTTGCCCTGACGGAAGAGCGAGATTTCACGGGCCTTGCGCTCGTCGTTGAGAACGATGACCTCGTCACCCGCGGCAGGAACGCCGGAAAGGCCCTGAATTTCGACAGGGATGGACGGACCGGCGGCCTGCTGGGCCTTGCCGAGTTCGTTGATCATGGCGCGCACGCGGCCGAATTCCTGGCCGACGAGCACGATGTCGCCGCGATGCAGCGTACCACCCTGAACCAGAATGGACGCGACGGGGCCGCGGCCCTTGTCGAGGCGGGATTCGATCACGATGCCGTGGGCGGGACCTTCGACCGGAGCCTTGAGCTCGAGCATTTCGGCCTGAAGCAGCACGTTTTCAAGAAGTTCGTCAACACCTGCGCCCGTCTTGGCGGACACGGGGCAGAACGGCACGTCGCCGCCCCACTCTTCAGGCATGACGTCGTTGGCAACGAGCTCCTGCTTTACGCGCTCAGGATTGGCCTCGGGCTTGTCGATCTTGTTGATGGCGACAACAAGCGGAACGCCGGCGGCACGAGAGTGCGCAATGGCCTCCTTCGTCTGGGGCATCACGCCGTCGTCGGCGGCAACCACCAGAATGACGACGTCGGTGGCCTGAGCGCCACGGGCGCGCATGGCCGTAAAGGCTTCATGGCCCGGGGTGTCGAGGAAGGTGACGATGCCGCGCGGCGTCTTCACATGGTAGGCACCAATGTGCTGCGTAATGCCGCCGGCTTCACCGGCCGCAACCTTGGCACGACGGATGTAGTCGAGCAGCGAGGTCTTGCCGTGGTCGACGTGGCCCATGATCGTGACGACAGGCGGACGCGGCAGAGCGGGATATTCGACGTTCTGCAGTTCACCGAGGATGGCTTCGGGATCGTCCGGCTTGGCGGCGACGGCCTTGTGGCCCATTTCCTCGACGATGAGCATCGCCGTGTCCTGATCGAGCATCTGGTTGATCGTGACCATCTGCCCCATCTTCATGAGGGTCTTGATCACTTCGGTGGCCTTGACGGCCATCTTGTAGGCGAGGTCCGCAACGCTGATCGTCTCAGGCACCTGAACTTCACGCACCACCTGCTCCTGAACCTGCTGAACGGGTTCGGCATGACGGTTGCGGTCCTGGCTGCGACGGCCGCGGGCCGTGCGCCAGCCGGTCTGCCCGGAATCGTCCTCACCGCGCGTCTTGATCGTGCGGCGATGCTGACCCTCATCACCGAAGCGGTCGGAGCCGCCCTTGCCGCCCTTCTTGCGGTCGGACGGGTGGCCCTTGCGGCCATCACCGGCATTCTGCTGCGGCTCGGCGGCCGGACGCTGCGGACGAGCGGTCTTCTTGGCCTTGTCATCCTTGGCGGCAGGCTTCTGCTCAGCGGCCTTCGGGGCTTCGGCGGGCTTTTCAGCGGGCTTGACCTTCTTGGCGGTGAGAACTCCGTTCTTGCGGTTCATCATGGCGCGGATGCTGCGGGCCTCCTCCTCGGCCTTGCGGCGAGCTTCCTCGCGGCGACGGCGTTCGGCGGCCTCGGCCTCCATGCGCTTGGCAGTGGCGGCGGCCACTTCAGCATCAAGCTTGGCCTTTTCGGCCTCGCGACGGGCGGCCTTGAGGGCGGCCTCGTCCTTTTCCTGTTCCTTCTTCAAAGCTTCCTCACGAGCACGGGCTTCTTCAGCTTCACGGCGTGCGGCTTCGGCACGTTCCTGGGCGGCGCGGCGCTCCTCTTCCTCGCGGATGCGGGCTTCCTCGGCGCGGCGGGCCTCTTCAGCACGGGCGCGCTCCTCAGCCTCCGCACGGGCGCAGGCTTCGGCGGCGGCCTTTTCCTCGGCGGCGCGGCGGGCCTGAGCGGCTTCGGCTTCAGCGCGAGCAGCCTCCTCGGCGAGCACCTGCGGATTCTTCACGAAGACGCGCTTGCGTCGCACTTCGACCGGAATCGCACGGGAGCGGCCGGAGCCGTCCTGCTGCTTGACGACGCTCTGTTCCTTGCGCGTGACGGTGATCTTGCGCTGAGCCGATTGCGTGCGCTCGACGCGCAGGCTGTCGAGCAGGCGCGTCTTGTCGGTCTCGCTCAATTCATCCGTTTCGCTCGCCTTGTTGACGCCCGCGGCTCGAAGTTGAGCCAGAAGCGTCTTGGCGGCCACCTTGAGTTCCTGTGCGAATTCGCTTACCGTTTTGCTGGCCATAAATTCCTTTCTCCTTGATGCCTTCAGCCTGAATGCCCTGCGTCCTCTGGGACGCTGCGGGACTTTCCCGGACCGAACGCATCTGCCGTGCCTGCGTCTGTACACCTGCGTCCCGAAGGACGTTCGCGCGCAAACGGCACGGCGATTATTCATTCGCGGCGGAAGACCATTTCTTTGGGGACAAATCCTGATTCGTCCGGAGCGCGGTCTCCGCCATTCGCGGTCGCGCTCCCTTCGCCTTGCGCCTGATTATTCGAACCAGTGCTCGCGGGCCTTCATGATGAGGCTGCTCGCGCGCTCTTCGTCGATGCCCGTCATTTCAACGAGATCGTCCGTGGCGAGTTCGCCAAGATCGTCAAGCGTCTTGACGCCGTGGCCCACAAGCTGGCTGGCGAGATCGTTGTCCATGCCCTCAAGGCTCAGCAGCGGCTCGTCGGCCTTGCGCAGATTCTCTTCACGGGTGATGGCGTCGGCGAGAAGCTTGTTGCGGGCGCGCTGGCGAAGCTCGTCGACCGTTTCACGGTCGAAGGCCTCGATCGCGTAGAGCTCCTTCTCAGGAACGTAAGCGATTTCCTCAACGGAGGAGAAGCCTTCACCGATAAGCACGTCGGCGGCGGCCTCGTCGATGTCGAGGCTGTCCATGAAGTCGGCGCGGATCTTCGCGACTTCCTCATCGCGCTTCTGAGCGGCGGCAGCTTCGGTCATGATGTTGATCTGCCAGCCGGTGAGCTCGGACGCAAGACGAACGTTCTGGCCGGCGCGGCCGATGGCGATGGCGAGATTGTCCTCGTCGACGACGACTTCCATCGTGTGGGTCTCTTCGAGCATGACGATCGAACGGACCTTGGCGGGCTCAAGGGCACCGACCACGAACTGGGCGGGATCCTCGTTCCAGGGCACGATGTCGACGCGTTCGCCGCCGAGTTCGTTCGTCACGGCATTGACGCGGGAGCCGCGCATGCCTACGCAGGTGCCGATCGGATCGATGCGGCGGTCGCGGGCGTAGACGGCGATCTTGGCGCGCACGCCCGGATCACGGGCGGCGGACTTGATCTCGAGGAGGCCTTCCTCGATTTCCGGGACTTCAAGCTCGAAGAGCTTCTTGATGAATTCGGGGGACGTGCGGGAGAGGAACACCTGCTGGCCCTTGTTGGACTCGCCGACATGGTCGACGTAGGCGCGCACGCGGTCACCCGTGCGGAGATTCTCACGCGGAATCATCTGGTTGCGCGGCAGGCGAGCTTCAAGACGGCCGATTTCAACGATGGCGTCGCCCTTGTCGATGCGCTTGATCGTGCCAGTCACGATGCTTTCGTTGCGATCGAGGAACTCCTTGAGGATCTGCTCGCGTTCGGCGTCACGCAGGCGCTGAAGGATGACCTGCTTGGCGTCCTGAGCGAAGCGGCGGCCCGTCGTGTCGACGTCAATCACTTCGATCTCGCGCTCGATGAATTCCCCGGGCTGGATTTCCGGATAATCGTCGATGACGTCGGAATACATTTCCTGACGGTCCGGCTCCTGGAGACCTTCCTCGTCGGCAACGACGAGCCAGCGGCGGGCGGCCTTGAATTCGCCCGTCACGCGGTCGACATGCACGACGACGTCGGCGTCCTCACCGGGGAACTGAGCCTTCTTGACGGCGCTGGCAAGCGCGGCCTCGAGCACGCCGAAGACGGTGTCCTTGGCAACATTCTTTTCGCTTGCGAGTACGTCGACAAGCTGGAGCATTTCACGGCAGTTCATTGAAATCAACCTTTAAAGTTCAATTCAGCAAGAAGATGGGCATTGTCGACATCGGACAGCGGGAAGGTGACGCGCACGGGGGGAACCTCGGCCGTCTTCTTCCTGCGGCCGCGGAGCGCCGTAACGGCAGCAGTGGGCGTGCGGGCGATGAAGACCTCGAAGAAGTCGAACGTGATCGTTTCAGCACCGGACTCGCCTTCAATGGAGATGATGCGGCCATCGAGCTTGCGGCGGCCGGCCTCGGGGAAGCCTTCGGCGTGAAGGGGCGCAAAGAGCTCGACGTGAGCGAGTTCGCCGGCGAAGCGATCCCAGTCGCGGGCGCGCTTCAAGGGGCGCTCAACGCCGGGAGAGGACACCTCAAGGCGCTCATAGGGAATGTCCTCCACCGTGAAGAGGTGGGTGAGCTGATCGCTCACGCGTTCGCAGTCCTCAAGCGAGATGCCGCCTTCGGCGGTGGTGTCGATCGTCACGCGGACAAGGCCTCTGGCAAGGCGCTCGAGTTCGACGAACTCATAGCCCATGCCTTCGACGGTACGTTCAACGAGCTCGTTAAGCGCTCCGGATTGGGTCATTGATCAAACTTCCTATTAAATTGCGGCCGGAGTCATCCCGGCCCGTCCTGACGGCGCGTCCGTGCTGAACGGCTCGTCCCTGCAGCTTAAGCGGACAAAAGTCAGCCGAAGCTCGAAAAAACAAAAAAAAATGGGCAAACGCCCATTCGACACCCTCTGACGCCGGCGGTCCGTCTGCAGCCTTCTGCATGTCCTTCTGGACACGCGGCCTCGGGATTCTCATTCCGGCAGGGCAACGGCGCGGCCTTCTCTCGGTCTGCGCCGCCTGAACCTTTCCGTGAAAACGCCCTCTCCCCCGTTTGCTCAGGGACGGACACGACCTTGAAGGTTGCCTCGGGTTTTCACGAACACCCGCGATTGTAGGTGAAAAAGCGTCCCCGCGCAAGCGCGGAGCCGCTTTTTCAGGTCCTTTCGCGATCAGGAGCGTCCGCCCGTTCGGCGGCGCTGCGTCGGGCGATCGCTCATGTCGCGAGCCTCCCACATGGGCACGCCCGTGCGGTCGGACTTGCCTTCCTTGAAGCGGGTGCCTCGACGAGCCTCGCGGGCCTCGGCCTCGCTTTCGGCACGAGCGCGGGCGCGGGCCTTTTCACGAGCGGCGGCCTTTTCGGCCTTCTTAGCCTCAGCCTTTGCAGGAGCTGCGGCGGCCATTTTCTTCTCGGCCTCATCGAGGTCAAGCATCCAGGCGCGAACCTCTTCAGGCGTGAGTTCCATGCGTTTGCCGCGCGGCAGGGTCTTCGGAAGAGAAACGGCGCCGTAGCGAACGCGGATAAGGCGCGAAACCGTCATGCCGACAGCTTCGAACATGCGGCGGACCTCGCGATTGCGACCCTCGCGGATCTGCACGAGGTACCAGTGGTTCATGCCCGTTCCGCCTTGATCCTCGAGCTTGTCGAACTTCGCCATGCCGTCCTCAAGCTCAATGCCCTGCTGAAGCTGAAGCATCTGCTCGGCCTCAAGCTCGCCGATGACTCGAACGGCATACTCGCGATCGATCTCGTAACGGGGATGCATAAGGCGGTTGGCAAGCGCGCCGGAGGTCGTGAAGAGAAGAAGGCCCTCGGTATTGAAGTCAAGACGGCCCACGGCCACCCAGCGGGCGCCCGAGACGCGGGGAAGACGCGCAAAGACGGAGGGACGGCCTTCAGGATCGTCACGGGAGACGATTTCGCCGGCCATCTTGTGGTACATCAGAACGCGGGGCGTGGAGGAGGCAGCCATCGTGCGGCGCACGAGCCTGCCCTCGACACGAATCATGTCCGCAGCCGTAACGCGGTCACCCACGGTGGCGGTTTGACCGTTGACGGTCACGACGCCGGAGGCGATCAGAGCCTCCATGTCGCGGCGGGATCCGAGCCCAGCATCGGCGAGCGCCTTCTGAAGCTTTTCGGTCGGCAGATCGGCAGGCGTCTGCTGCTGGCGGGCGCGGTCGATGATGTCGAGCGCGATCGGACGATCCGCAAAGCCCCTGTAGCCGTCGGCCTCGGACTCCATCTGTCCGAAGGCCTCGCGCGGAGAGGCCAGGCCTGCGCGCTCGGAAAAGGGGGCGTCCTCGCGCACGCGACGGGTGCGAGGCAAATTGCCTTCGCCAGGACGACGGAACGGCGTGCGCTTGCGTTCGGCGGACTGCGGACGGCGACCGCCGCGAGAATTACTGTTGTTTCTCAAAATCAATCTCCTTCTGAAGCGGCATCGGCCCTTCGTCGGCTGCCGCCGAAGGCGGCAGGGCTTCCGACAGCAGGAAGTCGGGAAGCGGCTCGGCATCAGGGCCCGGCAGTTCTGCAAGGCTTCTGAGTCCGAGATCATTTAAAAAAGTTCTGGTCGTGGCAAGAAGCGCCGGCCTGCCCGGCGACTCCCGATAACCCACCGTCTCGATCCATCCGCGCTCCTCGAAGAGCCTGAGGGTGGCCGGATTGACGGTCACGCCGCGAAGCTCCTCAATGTCGCCGCGGGTCACGGGCTGATGATAGGCGATGATGGCCAGCGTCTCCATGGCCGCCCTCGAATAGCGGGGCGGCTTTTCCTCGTCAAGGCGCAGGAATCTGGGACCAAGCTCCGAGGCCGTCTGGAAGCGCCACCCGTCGGAGAGCTCCACGAGGCGCATGCCGCGGTCCTCCCAGAAGGCCTGAAGCTCAGCGAGGTGTTCCTTCACGGACTTGGCGCTCAGCCTGTCGTCGAAGAGACGCCTAATCTCGCGCACCGGCATCGGCCGCCGCGAGCTCAGTAGCGCTGCTTCAATGATGTGCTGCGGAGTCATGAGAGACGGACGAAAGGGTATCTGAAACAGCGCCCATTGTAGAAAAAGGCGGCGCCAAAATAAAGCCCCGCAGCTCGATCCGAGTGCGGGGCTTCAATCGGGATCGTGACCGGAAGTTGATTTCCGTTCACTTTGAATCTGGCGGAAGGAGTGGGATTTGAACCCACGATACGGTATAACCGTATACCGGATTTCGAGTCCGGCGCATTCGACCACTCTGCCATCCTTCCGGCTATTCCCCATAAGGAGAACAGGTTTTGCATATTACAGAAAGCGGGAGGTTTTGTCAAACCTCCCGCTTCAGATTCGAACGAATTCGAAGCTGTCGCTGCCTGAACAGCTTAGTGGGCGAAAACGCCGCCTTCGATCGGACGGAGCACTTCAACACCGCCCATGTACGGACGAAGCGCTTCGGGAACCGTCACGCTGCCGTCAGCGTTCTGGTAGTTTTCGAGCACGGCGACGAGCGTGCGGCCGACGGCGAGGCCGGAACCGTTGAGCGTGTGGACGTACTGGGTCTTGCCATTTTCATCCTTGAAGCGAGCGCCCATGCGGCGGGCCTGGAAGGCCTCGCAGTTGGAGCAGGACGAAATCTCGCGGTAGGTGTTCTGCGCTGGGATCCAGACTTCAAGGTCATAGGTCTTCGTGGCACCGAAGCCCATGTCGCCCGTGGAGAGCGCGACGACACGGTACGGCAGACCGAGCTTCTGCAGAATGCCTTCGGCGTTGTGGGTCATTTCCTCGAGATCGTCGTAGGAGGTTTCCGGACGAACGATGCGGACCATTTCCACCTTGTCGAACTGATGCTGGCGGATCATGCCGCGGGTGTCGCGGCCGTAAGCACCGGCTTCGGAACGGAAGCACGGCGTATGGGCCGTCACCTTGAGCGGAAGGTCCTTGTAGCTGAGCATCATGCCGGCGACCTGATTCGTCAGCGTGACTTCAGCAGTCGGCACGAGATACATCTGTTCCTGTTCACCAAAGGCACCGCCCTTCTTGGCGGCGAAGAGGTCCTCCTCGAACTTCGGTAGCTGGCCGGTGCCCTGCATCGTGGAAGCCGTCACGATGTACGGCGTGTAGCACTCGACATAGCCGTTTTCACGGGTGTGCGTGTCCAGCATGAACTGGGCGAGGGCGCGATGAAGACGGGCAATCTGACCGCGCATGAAGGCGAAGCGGGCGCCGGACTCCTTGGCGGCCGTATCGAAGTCGAGGCCGAGCGGAGCGCCGACGTCGACATGGTCCTTGACTTCAAAGTCAAACTCGCGCGGGGTGCCCCAACGGCGGACTTCAACATTTTCAGACTCATCCTTGCCGACCGGCACGCTTTCGTGCGGGAGGTTAGGAATGCGGAGAAGCATGTCGTTGAGACGCGTGCGAATGTCGTCGAGTTCGGCCTCAAGTTTCGTGAGTTCTTCGGGAATCTGGGCGGCTTCAGCCATCAGGGCGGAAGCGTCCTCACCGTTCTTCTTGGCCATGCCGATCTGACGGGAGAGCACGTTGCGCTTCTGCTGCAGATCTTCGGTCTTGGTCTGCACGGTCTTGCGGGCAGCTTCAAGTTCGTTGAATTCCTTTTCAGGGAACACAAAGTTGCGCGTCGCAAGGCGGGCAACCACTTCAGGGAGCTGCTTGCGCAGCATCGTCAGGTCAAGCATTGTTTTTACCTTTAAAGTTGCCGGCGCAAGCACGCCGGCCATCAGAAGTCGATCTTTTAATTTTCTCCTTTTATCGGAGAAAAGGCAAATTCAGCAGTACTGCGGCTCATGAGGACCACCTACCTGCCCTGGCCCCTTCTGCGCCCGCGCCCCGCCTTTCTGGCCTCTTCGTTGAGCGACTCCAGGCGAGCAAGCTTTTCAGCGATCTTGATCTCCAGACCGCGATCGACAGGTTTGTACCACTTCATGCCTTCGAGCCCTTCGGGCATGTAGATCTCGCCGGCGGCAAAGGCGCCAGGCTCGTCATGTGCGTAGCGATAGCCCTCATGGTATCCGAGCTCCTTCATGAGCTTCGTAGGCGCGTTTCGCAAATACATGGGGACGGGACGCGTGCGGTCCGTCTTCACGAAGGCCCGCACTGCGTTGTAGGCGTTGTAGACGGCGTTGCTCTTGGGTGCGCAGGCAAGATAGACGACAGCCTGCGCGATGGCAAGCTCCCCCTCGGGAGAGCCGAGTCGCTCGTAGATTTCAGCCGCCTCCACGGCAAGCTGCGTCGCGCGCGGATCAGCCAGCGAGATGTCCTCGATCGCCATGCGCACGACGCGGCGGGCAATGTAGCGCGGATCGCACCCGCCGTCGAGCATGCGGCACATCCAGTAAAGCGCTGCATCGGGATCGGATCCACGCACGGACTTGTGCATGGCGCTGATCTGATCGTAGTAGTTGTCGCCGCCCTTGTCGAAGCGGCGCAGAGTTGCAGGAAGCGTCTTCCTGAGAAATCCCGCATCGACCTCCGTCATTCCCCTCTCGAGAGCCATCGTGCAGGACACGTCGACCGCATTGAGAAGCCGCCTGGCGTCTCCGTCGGACAGTTCGATCATGACACGGCGTGCATCCTCCGTCACCGAGAGCTTCGGAAACTCTCTCTCAAGCGCACGCTCAAGAAGGACTTCGGACTCCTCGGGCTTGAGACTCTGAAGCTGATACACAGTCGAACGGCTCAGAAGAGCCGAATTCACCTCAAAGCTGGGATTTTCGGTCGTCGCGCCGACAAAGACGAAGAGTCCCGACTCCACATGAGGCAGAAAGGCGTCCTGCTGGCTCTTGCTGAATCGATGGACCTCATCCACAAAAAGAAGAGTTGGCCTGCCGGTTAGACGCATCGTTTCCTTTGCGGCATCAACGGCGTCACGGATTTCCTTCACGCCGCCGAGTACGGCGGAGATCGAGATGAAGGGGAGGTCAAATGCCGATGCCATCAGGCGGGCAAGCGTGGTCTTGCCGACGCCGGGAGGCCCCCAGAGGATCATCGAATGCGGGCGATGCTGTTCGAATGCGGTGCGAAGCGGCGCTCCCGCTCCCAGCAAGTGAGTCTGCCCCACGACTTCGTCGAGGGTTCCCGGTCGCATGCGTTCGGCCAGCGGCCTCAGCATGGGCTGCGGCTCTTGGGTTGAAGCCTTTCGGGACGCGGGCTTGGATTTGGCGTCTGGCGGCAGAAGTTCGCCGCCGAAAAGATCGTTGCTCATGCGCAGTACTCTAGCAAAATTCGAACGGCAGGTCATGCCCGACCTCTCGGGCGCGGGAATCGGGTAGAGAGCGCCCTCACAGGCACTCCCCTCCCACACAATTATGCTCACTCAGTGCTGAGCGTTCGGACGTGCCGTTCGGCATCCGGCGGTTTCTGAGTTAGAAATAGAAGGGAACTCAGCGCATCTCGAGAAGGCTGTAGAGTCCCTGTCGTCTGAAGAAAGACTTTGGAAATGCATCGCGCATGTGAAGTGCGTCAGCGTTCCACCATGCACCCCGTCCGTTATTGGCAGACTTCCACGCACGCTCTGACTTCCACGCACGCTCTTTATCCAAGCCGCGACGTCGAGGTTCCCGTTCACGTGTCTTCGGTCGCTTCCATGCAATCCACACCGACTTTCGGAGATGGCGTCGGATGTGTATGTCGAGCGCATCGAACACGCCCTTGCGAGTGTCCAACTTGAAGTACTGCCGCCATCCACGCAGAATCGCATTGAGCACCCTAATCGTTCGAAAGAGTGACCCGCCGCGCGCCCTGTAGAAGACGGTGCGAGGCTTGTCCTGCAGCCGCTTGAAGCTTTTCGGGTGAACTAGCGGTTGTCCCGTCATCCCCACGAAGTGTAGCCAAGAAATTTCGCCCTACTACGGCCTCGGCTGACTTCCATGCCGACATCCCTCGGCCTCCCGAACCTCGGTAGCCTCGCGGCGTCGAGATGGCTCTCCCCAGGTATCACACATGTGCTTCCCTCCCCACCTGCCGGATCTACGTGCATCCCTTCCGGAACAGCTTTGGGTTAATCGAGCTTTGCCGACTCTCCCAAGATACACGCCTCACATCCGATTCCTGTTCGTCAGGCTGGAGTTTTGTTATCGGCTTCCTTCATCAAGGTCGTTGCCTCCCTCGACTTGCACGACTCACTCGTCCTTCCCCGGTTCGGGCGGACAGCGGACTTTCACCGCATAGACACACGTGCGCTGCCGAGCGCACAAACAAAAACCCCAGTCTCTTTCGAAACCGGGGTTCTTGGAATGGTGAGCCTGACGATGTCCTACTTTCACTGGAAATACAACCAACTATCATCGGCGATAAGGTGTTTCACTGTCCTGTTCGGAATGGGAAGGAGTGGGACCACCTCTCTATGGTCATCAGGCAAAGGCTTTGCTGCGCGAGCAGCGAATTCTTCACTTGGTCAGAAACAAAGCTGAGCTGTGATTCATTGACTCAGAAATTCTCTTGACGACATTCAGTCAAAAAAGCTTCACGGTTATAGGATCAAGCTTCACGAGCAATTAGTAATGGTTAGCTGAGTGCCTCACAGCACTTACACACCCATCCTATCAACGTCCTGGTCTCGAACGACTCTTTAGGGAGGTCTAGCCTCCAGGAAGACTTATCTTCAGGCAAGTTTCCCGCTTAGATGCTTTCAGCGGTTATCTCTTCCCCACATAGCTACCCGGCGATGCCACTGGCGTGACAACCGGTACACCAGAGGTGAGTCCACTCCGGTCCTCTCGTACTAGGAGCAGCCCCCGTCAATCTTCCAGCGCCCACGGCAGATAGGGACAAAACTGTCTCACGACGTTTTAAACCCAGCTCACGTACCTCTTTAAATGGCGAACAGCCATACCCTTGGGACCGGCTACAGCCCCAGGATGAGATGAGCCGACATCGAGGTGCCAAACACCGCCGTCGATATGAACTCTTGGGCGGTATCAGCCTGTTATCCCCAGAGTACCTTTTATCCGTTGAGCGATGGCCCTTCCATACAGAGCCACCGGATCACTATGACCTACTTTCGTATCTGCTCGACTTGTGGGTCTCGCAGTCAAGCACGCTTTTGCCATTGCACTATCAGCACGATTTCCGACCGTACCTAGCGTACCTTCGCACTCCTCCGTTACCCTTTAGGAGGAGACCGCCCCAGTCAAACTGCCTACCATGCACGGTCCCCGGACAGGATGACTGTCCCAGGTTAGAACCTCAAACAAATCAGGGCGGTATTTCAAGGACGCCTCCGCCACAACTGGCGTTGTGGTTTCACAGGCTCCCGCCTATCCTACACAGATCGGTTCAAAGTCCAATGCAAAGCTACAGTAAAGGTTCATGGGGTCTTTCCGTCTAGCCGCGGGGAGATTGCATCATCACAAACACTTCAACTTCACTGAGTCTCAGGAGGAGACAGTGTGGCCATCGTTATGCCATTCGTGCAGGTCGGAACTTGCCCGACAAGGAATTTCGCTACCTTAGGACCGTTATAGTTACGGCCGCCGTTTACTGGGACTTCGATCAGGAGCTTGCACCCCATCAATTAATCTTCCAGCACCGGGCAGGCATCACACCCTATACGTCGACTTTCGTCTTTGCAGAGTGCTGTGTTTTTAATAAACAGTCGCAGCCACCGATTATCTGAGACCTCTTCGCGCTCGGGGTGTTTCTCCCTCCACGCTACAAAGGCACACCTTATCCCGAAGTTACGGTGTCAATTTGCCGAGTTCCTTCTCCTGAGTTCTCTCAAGCGCCTGAGCATATTCAGCTCGCCCACCAGTGTCGGTTTGCGGTACGGTCCCGCTGAACTGGAGCTTAGAGGCTTTTCCTGGAAGCACATCCAATCACTTCGCTCAAAAGAGAGCTCGATGCTTTGCCTCGGAGATTCGCTGACGGATTTGCCTGTCAGCCTCCTACGCTCGCAAACCGGGATATCCAACACCCGGATGATCTTCAATACTCCGTCCCCCCTTCGCATTCAGCGGTGGTCAAGGAATATTAACCTTGTTCCCATCAGTTACGCTTCTCAGCCTCACCTTAGGGGCCGACTCACCCTGCTCCGATGAACGTAGAGCAGGAAACCTTGGGCTTACGGCGAGCGGGCTTTTCACCCGCTTTAACGTTACTCATGTCAGCATTCGCACTTCTGATACCTCCAGCAACCCTTACGAGTCACCTTCGCAGGCTTACAGAACGCTCCCCTACCACTCACACATAAGTGTGAATCCGCGGCTTCGGTTATTGACTTAGCCCCGTTACATCTTCCGCGCAGAAAGACTCGATCAGTGAGCTATTACGCTTTCTTTGAAGGATGGCTGCTTCTAAGCCAACTTCCTGACTGTCTTAGCCTTTCCACTTCGTTTTCCACTTAGTCAATATTAGGGACCTTAGCCGGCGGTCTGGGTTGTTTCCCTCTTGAGTCCGGACGTTAGCACCCGGTGCTCTGTCTCCCGTGCTCAAACTTCCAAGTATTCGGAGTTTGCCATGGTTTGGTAAGACGCCATGTCCCCCTAGCCATAACAGTGCTCTACCCCCTGGAGTCATACACGAGGCACTACCTCAATAGTTTTCGGGGAGAACCAGCTATCTCCAGATTTGTTTAGCCTTTCACCCCTATCCACAGCTCATCCGCTAATTTTGCAACACTAGTCGGTTCGGTCCTCCAGTGTGTGTTACCACACCTTCAACCTGGCCATGGATAGATCATCTGGTTTCGGGTCTACGCCTAACGACTGAACGCTCTGTTCGAACTCGCTTTCGCTGCGCCTCCCCTATACGGTTAAGCTCGCCATTAAACGTAAGTCGCTGACCCATTATGCAAAAGGTACGCAGTCACCCCTTAACGAGGCTCCTACTGTTTGTATGTATGCGGTTTCAGGATCTATTTCACTCCCCTCCCGGGGTTCTTTTAACCTTTCCTTCACAGTACTGGTACGCTATCGGTCGATCACGAGTATTTAGCCTTGGAGGATGGTCCCCCCATCTTCGAGCAGGATGTCACGTGTCCCGCTCTACTTATCGCACACTTAGTACCGCAGCTGCCTTTTCCAGTAAGGGGCTATCACCCTCTATGGCCGGACTTTCCAGACCGTTCCCGTAAGTTGGCTGCTATCGAGTGCTGGGCTGATCCGATTTCGCTCGCCACTACTTTCGGAAT
>NZ_JH815516.1:341619-352570 GCF_000297775.1 Sutterella wadsworthensis 2_1_59BFAA | reverse complement strand
GCGCGCATTTTAATTAGATGGTCAGCTCCAGAAGGGGCATCGAACACCGGAGACCATCAATGCAGAACTTGACAACTTGCAAACAAAAGAAGCACTCTCTCTTAAATCTCGCTTCTGGCCGAGAGTACCGCGGCATCTAAGTGCCAATGAGTCCAGTGAAAACTCAAACGATAAGAGGAGTGCTTCGTCATGAATACTACACAAGTTTTTGAGAAACGCAAGATTGCCGTTGCGATCGGCATCGACCTGGCCAAAGACCATTGCGACGTTGTTGCATACAATGCCGACAACAAGATCTGCTTCACCAAAGCCAACTGGGCCTACCCGCACCTTATGGAATGGCTTGCAAACGCACAGCCTGCAGTTGTCCTGATGGAGTCATGCAAAGGTTGCCATGTTCGCGCACGTGACATTGCCGATCTCGGCCATGACACCCGGCTCGTCAAAGGGGCTGATGTCAAGGCATTGCGCAATGTTTGTCAAAAGAACGACATTCGAGATGCGGACTACATTGCCAGGCTCCTCTACGTCCCCGGCACCAAATTCGTCTTCGTGAAGAATCAACGCCAACAGTCGCTGCAATTCCTTCAGAACGAGTACAAGAGCATTCAGGAGTTGCGGATCCAGGTGGGGAATCAGATCCATGCCGGTCTCGAAGAGTTCGGCTGTCCCGGACCCAAGTCGAAAAAATTCATCCAGTCTCGCATGATGGCTCACCTTGAAAAGAATGTGGAACCGATTCCTGAGGAAGTGATGTCGTCTTTTCTCCGACGACGCGAGATGTGGCTCAACCTGTTCGAGCAAGAGGAGGAAGCCAAAAAGCGCATGGAGGAGATCGCCAAGACGGATGACGACGCCCAACGCATTATGACCGTACCGGGGGTTGGTGCTCAGACGGCAGTCGGAATGTTGGTGCACATCGGAGGCGACATCGGGCGGTTCAAAAACAGCGGGCAGTTTGCCGCCTCCATTGGGCTTGTTCCAAAGCAGAACAGCACCGGTGGCAACACCACGCTAAACGGCATCACAAAATGCGGCCCCAAGAGGCTGCGAGCGAATCTGGTGCAATGCGGACAGGTAATACTCATGCACGCCGATAAGCTGAAAGGGAATTTTGGCGATTGGGTTCGAAAGTTGCGAGACAGCGGCAAGAAACGAGGTGTGATTGTCTGTGCAATTGCAGCCAAGATCGCCAGAATTGTTTATCGCCTGATGAAGGACAAGGTAGATTACACACCCGTACCGAGCCGTTAAAGGTACGGATCGCGCATAGCGATCATCGGCAATATTCCGCCAAGGACTACGAAGGCAACTACTAGTGATGAATCGTGCTCAACGCAATAGAGTGATGCTGAGTGTTCTGATGTGATATCGCCTTGATGGCATTAATCACGCCATTTTTATAAAGCACCTCTATTGTCCCGAATCTCACTATGTCGGCGGAGGCTTAGGAATGAATGCCTCCTGACCGCGGATGTATTTCAGTGAAGCCCTTTCTTCAACTTCGATTATTGTTGAAAGCGGTTCTTCTGGTAGAAGTCTGAACGAAGTCACTAGCGCGTTCCGCGCTAAAGATTTGGACGGGATCGAAGACTGATGACAGCTAATTGTGCGCGAGTCGATGTAGGCTCTCGAGCGTCTCTCTAAGCGCTTTCCAGGCAGGAGAATGGGGAATTTAGCCTATTCGTGCGCCAACACGCGACGCCGGAGCTTCAGACCATCGAGTTACGTTTTCAGAATGTGGCTTCGCCACGGAATTGAATGAGGGCGCGCGTTTGGGTTTGCGCGCCCTCAGGGGGAAGCTGTACCCTAAAAGCGACACCCAACCCTTGCAAAAAGGGAGCTGACCATGTATCAGAACACGATCCCATCCACCACCCATGACGGCGTTCTGAAGGTTGCAGCCGAAGCTGAAGCTCTTGCGCAGCCGACGGCGGTCTTGATCTCCGGTGATGATCGGTAGATTGATGATGAAGGATTTCGTGCTCATGGGAGTACCTTAGCACAGGGGGTGGAAAGACACACGCCTTTCATCGGGGACAACTAAATAGATTGGAAGAGAGAGGTTTGCCGCATTCCTCCATCCGAATGAATTCGGAGGCTTCCTGCGGCTGTTTCTGTGAACCACGAAGCCAAACAACTGGTCTTTCTGCATGTCCTTGGTTGTCACAGCAACTATGAACAGCGATATCCGTCCTCGTATGCCTCTCGGGACGGCGAACCGAGCGAGGATTATGACAATGCCGTCCGCTTCAGCGACGATTTCACACGACAGGTATACGAATATCTCCGAACCAGGTCGGATTTTCAGGCACTTCTCTTCTTTTCAGACCATGGCGAAGATCCGAAACACGGTCATACACTCGATCCCTTCACCTGGAAGATGGTGAGAATTCCCTTGTGGGTCGCATTCTCTGATGGTTTCATTCAGTCGGCACCGGAGGCAGTTCAGGCGCTGAAGGAGAACGTCGGCAAATTTTTCACCAACGACATGGTTTTTGACCTCGTCTGTGGTCTTCTCGACATACAGGATCAACCTTACTACGAACCGCACAACGATCCTGCATCTCCGTCATATTCTCGTACTCTTCGGGACCTGTCGACGATTTCCGGAAAATATCGAATTGCGGATGATCCAAATCTTGTCCAATGAACAGAATCCGTCGAATCAATCAGGATCATGGACTTCATGAAGCTGAATCATGTGCGTCCAGATTTGACGGCTGACTCAGCCAAATCCGCCAGGAACCCTCGCCTCGGTGAGGCGGGGAGGAATGGCGGAAAAGACGGCGAAATGCGAGGCATACGCCAAAATAGGAAGCCTCATATAATCAAATATCAATTCCTTTCCTGCCTCTATCACGAATGATCCGCGCCATCCGAGTTCGACTCTATCCGACACCCGACCATAAGAAATATCTGGCCGGCCTTTTCGGTGCTGTGCGGTTCTGCTTCAACAAGGCGCTGTATCTCATCTTGCAAAGGCGATTGCCGATGCAGGATGGGGTGAATTCATGCGCCAGTGCGAATACAAGGCGAAGCATGAAGGCAGGATCTTTGCAAAGATCGGCACCTTCTATCCGTCTTCGAAGACGTGTTCCGCTTGCGGTCACAAGCTCAAGGACCTGAGCCTTGCAACCCGCAGCTGGACGTGTCCGTATTGCGGCGCACATCATGACCGAGACCTAAACGCCTCCCTGAATATCAAACAGGAAGGCATAAGAATGTTGAAGGCGGCTGGGATGACCGTCTTGCGCTCGTAACGTTACGAGCTGAAGCCTGTGGAGACATGTAAGACCCGAACGATTGTCCGGGCTATGTTGAAGAAGCAGGAAGCCTCGCCCGATTTGTTTTCAAATCGGACGGGGAGCGGTCACCACCTAATGATGCGTAGCAAGATTGCTGTCGAAACCTTTTCCGGGATTCTGCAGACAAGTGGCTATCCTGCGAATGAGCAGACTCGAAGCAAGTGTCAGGGATCAGAACAACAGTTGGCTGGTCTTGGATTCCACAAGGCAGCCCGCTTGGCACCAGGACTCACTTGAAGTTCATTCGGAGCTCGACGGCCGAGACACAAGACTGCTGACTATGTGACGGACAAACAAGCTATTCGTCAGCGTGCTGAAAAGTGCAGCCGAACCCAGAAGAAAACAAAAGGGCAGGGTCAGGTGGACAGCCTGCCTTTTAGGTTTCCATCGATAACAACAAGAGGGTAGGTTGACGGCAAGTCCTCTCAAGCCATTACTTGGCGTACTGGGCGTACAGGTTCTTGAAATACTCCCCGGAGACGCCGAAGACGCGGCCGAAGCGTTCGGCATCGTCGTCCGTGAGCGGACGTTCGTCTTTGATGATGGCTTCGATCTCGGCGACCGGGATGCCGGAGGCGGAGGCGAGCTGCAGCAGGCTCATGCCGTTGCGGTCAATGAAATCGCCCTGAAAGATCTTGCCAAACGATTCGAGAGGGGCGGCGGTATTGGTCATTCTTGTTCTCCAAAAAGACGAGCGCCCGACTGGCCAGGCGTGAGCTTGAGCTCGAACGCATTCGGACCTCGGGCGCAGGATTTTGTGCCGGCGTTGGCGGGCATTAAGGGAAAAGATAAGGATAGCAACTTTTGCCGCAAAAGTGTAGGATCTCGGCTCAATTTCTCTCTATCTGCATGATAACAGCGCCATTACCTCTGCTCTACCTGAGGTTTTATGAGTCCAAAATGTTCGGGGTAAAGAGGCCCCCATCTTTGTCGCGCGTCTAAGCGTTCAGGCCTCTTCTGTTCGCAACCTCAGGTTTTGACGCATGGTGCCGTATTCCGGGACTCGTTGATTTCGGCGTTCCGTTCACGCAGAACGGAACGGTCGTCATGAGCGAGAAATATGACGTCTTCAGGCCCAACCGCGAGGTCTCCGACAGCTTCAAGCTGCGTCCTGACGGCTATGCCGACTTTGTCGAGTATCACTTCAAGCACCTGAGTCCCGACGAACCGACGGTTGAGGTCACCCGCGTCCATGTGCCGGGCATCAGGCGAGCGGAGGTTGACAAAGCTGTCGCCGTCTATGTGGACCAGATGGCCAAGTCGAGCGGCGAGGCGTTCGTCAAGAAGGGATCCAACTATCTGTCCGAGACCTTCGACATCATTGTCGACGGCACGAGCATCGCCGTCATGGTTGCACCTGCGGTTGCTCAGGCGGCCGAGATCGAGGCGCTGATGAAGCGCAAGGACTATCGCATGAGGATCGGCGCCGTGACGCTCGGCATCGACAGCAAGGGCGACTTCTTCCGGACCGTGCCCCGGGACGAATACAGCGGAACCGGTTGGAAGAACAGCAAGCCCGAACTCGTCATCGAGGTGGTCGAACGGCTCAAGAACCGCATCGCCGTGAACGCCTCGCTCGGGAATCATGTCAACGTTGAAGACGCCAGCGCGTCGAGAAGGGCACTGATTGCGAAGATCCGAACCGAGATCCACGATTATCCCGCCAAGCCCGAGCTAGCGAAGGGACTCTTCTGATCACCGGACACAGTATCCTGAGGGCACGGTTGCGCCACGCCGGGTAATGCCCGATCCCTCCATTCTCCTTCCCATCCTGTCCAGTCCGCGTGGCCCCTCGTCATTGCCGCGCACCCGCCGGGCAGCCCTGCATGAACATATCGGAGCAAAGAGGAGAACGACGGAACCTCACAGTCATCCCATCTCAAACATTCTTCAGGAAGAGACGGATGTTGTCCTCAGTGTCAAAAAGGCGACACATCCGCCTTTCGTCTGGACTAACGTCTGGTGAGACCAATTGACATTGAAGGTATTGGATGTCAATTTCCAAAACGCCTCTCTCATCGTATTTTCGGGTTCTTCTCCGAAGTTTCGCGGCACGAACAGGGTAGAGCAAAGACAACAATCTAAGGGTTTTTCCCCCCCCCCGTCGGCAATTTCTTTAAAAATAGAGGTATGCGAAACAGGCGAACCCGAAACCGTTCTCGTTAAGTGCGGAATTCTTCATGAGGGTTCGCCCCTACTCGGAGGCTTTATGCAAAAGACAATCCTCGCCGTCGCCCTTGCCTCGGCATTCTCCATGGGCACCGCTTGCTCTGCAGACACGAACGTCAAAATTCTTCAAGGTCAGGGTATCGACCCGCTCCTCGAAGGCAAGTACCAGCTCGGCGGTGACTACACGCTCGACGGCATGACTGAGTCCATTGCCTACAAGGCAAACATCGACCTCAACGGCCATAACCTGACGATCACCACCGACGGCAGCGTCGAGAATGACAAGGGCACCCAGAGCGGCGATTATGCGTTCCAGAACCTTACCATCCATGGCAAGGGTAATCTTGCGCTCACGGTGACGGGTAAAGACCAAATGGCATTTGGTGTTGACAGCGGGTCCAGCCTGAAGGCCGACAATATTGCGCTGACCAGCAAGAATGGTTTCTGCATCTGGTCTGAAGACAATGGCACGAAGCTTGATATTGCCACCAATGATCCGACCAAGGGGATCATTGACATCAAAAGCACCAATGAGGCAGCGATCTACGTTTACGGAACAGAGACCAAGATCAACATCACCGATTTTGCCGTGCTGAACGTCTCAACCACTTCCGTCAACAATCATGGAAACGCGATCAACCAAAACGGCGGGGAGCTGAACATTAGCGGCGGCAAGGTCTACCTGTCGTCGGACAAGCGCACCGCCTTTGTGAGTCAGGCCGCAAATGCGGAGCATCCCTCCAAAACAACCTTCAACGTGAGCGAGCTTCACGTCGACGCCAACATCAATTTGCCTGAAGACGAAAGTGGAATTGAGCGCAAGACCGGCGCTTTTACGGTGAGCGCAGGCGACGTCACCGTCAATGCCGACGTCTTCACGGTCAAGGTGACGGAAAGCGAGACCAATAAGAAGAAGGACATCTCCGCGCTGAACATTTACGACGGTCAGTCTGCATCCTCTGACTCGGACCCCGTTCTTACAGTCAACACGAAGAAGACGGCCATCACCGGCGACGTCGTTGCCAAGGCCGGCACTTCGACCATCAAGTCCGAAACGCTTCAGGTCACGGGCGACTTGACGATTCAGAAGAAAGCCTCCATGCCGCTCACCTTCAGCGGCAAGGACTCCTTCCTCACGGGCCAGGCGAACATCGAAAAGTCCACGGCTGACAAGGGCAACAACACGCTCACCTTCAAGGAAAACGCCGTCTGGACGGTCAAGGGCGAAAGCTCCGTTGACGCCCTCGTCGTTGAAAACGCCACGGTCGACATTTCCGCCACGGACAAGAACGTGACGGTTGCCTCGCTCACGGGCAAGAACGGCACGATCGTCATGGACGCCGCTGGCGAGAACAGGCTCACGGCGACCACCAACACCGTGAAGGAACTCAAGGCAGTAGCCTCGAAGACCGCCGACTACGTGACGACCGAAGAAGCCGCCAAGATGCTTGACCGCATCAATGCTAAAGGTGCCACGATCACGGGCGAAGTGAAGGAAGGCGACTACAACGGCTCAATCATCGTCGACCAGCAGGGCAACACCGTCACGAAGACGAACACCCTGATGCAGGACGTCCTCACGCTCAACGGCGCCACGACGCTCAGCCTCAACCGCATCCTCTCGAACGACATCAGGAAGCGCATGGGCGACGTCCGTTCCGCTGAAGGCACGACCGGCGCCTGGGCACGCTGGGACGGCGGCCGCCTCTCGGGCGGTGCCGTTGAAAACGACTTCAACACGATCCAGGTCGGCGTCGACACGCTGGTGCCGAACCAGAACTTCCGCGTCGGTTTTGCCGGCAGCTACACCAACGGTGACGCCGACTTCACGCGCGGTTCCGCCGAAATGGACGCCTGGTCGCTTTCCGCCTACGGCCTCTGGTACGGTGACAACGGCATGTTCGCCGACGTGATCGCTCGCGTCGCGAAGGCCGAGACCGACGTCACGGCCGACGGCGCCGCGAAGAAGGGCACGCTCGAAAACTACGCCTACAGCCTGTCGGGTGAGTTCGGCTGGCGCTTCAACCTCTCCGAGCAGTTCTACGTCGAGCCGCAGAGCGAACTGACGTGGACCTACATCGACGAGGACGACCTTCACCTCGGCACGGCCTCCTACACGTTTGACTCCATGAACAGCTTCATGGGCCGCGTGGGCTTCGCCACCGGCATGAAGTGCCCGAACAACAAGGGCGACGTCTACCTGCGCGTTTCCGCAGTCCATGAGTTTGCGGGCGACCGCAAGATCACGGGCGCCAACGGCGCAACGCTCGAAGAGGACGGCAAGGACACCTGGGTTGAATACGGCATCGGCGCCAACTTCAACCTGACGCCCAACACCTACTTCTGGGCCGACGTCGAACGCACCGAAGGCGCGACCCTTGACGAAGACTGGCGTGCCACCATCGGCGTGAGGCACGCGTTCTGATCTACGTGACGAAAGAGTGACGTCCATGGGATGAGCTGACGGCTCAACTCGAACTGTCACCTCCAACCTCGCCCGAACGTTTGACGACGTTCGGGCGATTGTCTTTGTCAGGAAGGAAGAGGAGCATGCCCAACAGCGTGGGATGAGAAAGACCGCCGTGGATACTCTCCGCTGGCGGCGTTTCCTTTGCTCTCACCCGCCAAACCGATCGAGCAAAAGGGCGGGAGCTTCTTCAGATTTTCAGGGTTCTCAGAGGCAGCGCTTCAGCACCTCCACGACGTCCTTCCTCGAGAACGGAACAGGAAAGGCTTCAAGCGGCGCAAACCAGTGCTTCTCGATGTGCTCGGCCATGGCCTCGAAGTGCGTGTTGTCGATGCCGTTGCAGCCGAGCGTGCTCGCCCAGAGAAGTTCGGATCGAGCGTTGAGGTCGGCAGGATTTTCGAGCACGACGGGCGTGTTGCGGATCACCGTACGCAGGATGCCTTCGATGAGACCTTCGGCGACGGGAGAGATGTCCTTCACGAAGTACTGTTCCAGGTAGTGGCTCATGATGTCGCAGTAGCCCGCAACGGTCTGGCGAGCGGGAACCGTAATCGTATAGGCCGGATCGATGAAGGAGACGACGGGCCAGAGCAGGTCGCTCGCGAGCGGAAGCTTCTCGTTGGTCTCGATGTTCGAGATGACCGCACTGTTGTCGTATTCGCTCCCCGTGGCCGCGATGGTGTTGACGGTCATGAGGGGAAGGGCGTCTTTCACGAGACTGTTGTCGAGCACGAGCTCCCAGGCAGGTCCGTCATGTCCGGCCGCCGCGCAGATCGCCTTTGAGGCGTCCATCGTCAGACCGCCGCCGACGGCAACTACGAGATCCACGCCTTCAGCGCGGCAGAGGGCAGCAGCGCGGTCAACCGACGTCACGCGCGGATTGGGCTCAATCCCTGAAAACTCGACGACACGAACGCCTGCAGCTTCAAGGGCCTTGAGAACTGCGTCGAGCTCCCCGTTGCGGCGCACGCTGCCGCCGCCCGTGACGACGAGCGCCGTTTTATACCTGCGTGAGGTAAGTTCGTCAGCCATGTGGTCGGCCACGGCGCCGACGCCGAAATGAAGCTTCGTGGGTTAATGGTAGGTGAAGGACTGCATGAGCCGGTCTCCTTGTTCGTGGTGTGTGCGTTGCGGACGGCTCCGGCACTCGGCCCGCCCTCCTTCATGCAGGGAATTCTGCACCTCACGGCTTTGGTGTCATTGCCCGTTTCTCTCAACGACTTGCCCAAAGTTCTTGAATTGGACGTGTGGCAAAAAAGTCACGCCGCAAGCAGGAATTGTGCAAGCTAGGGGAAATCCCTTAGTTCCGGGATCCAGACTGGCGCTGAAAACAGGCCGATCTACTGCCGGAGCCTCTCGCAGAGGGGAAGACGTCCGATTCGTGATTCCCGCTGTAGTCAACGTGAAGCCGACGGCGCTTCACGAGCGGGGGAAGGGCATTCTCGGCATTTCGTCGTCTTTGTACGAGAGGCGCCGTTGCTGTATAGTGTCGCCTCACTGAACAAACGTTCATTCAGCAAATACCTCCCTGACGCAGTGCGACAGGGGTTTAGGATTTCCAATCCACAAGAAACCACAAAAGAAGACATACATCATGAAGCTTGCCAGCAAGTTCAAGACCGCCACCGTTCTCGGCGCCGTGTGCGCCGCCTTCGCCGTTCCCGCCCACGCCGAATTCACCGGTTCCGCCGGTCTCGGCGTTCACGTCTGGGACGGCGGCTACCGCGACACGGACGCTCAGGTCTGGCCGATCCCCGCAGTCGACGTTGAAACCGATCACTTCTACTTCAAGGGTCTCGAAGCCGGCGGCTTCCTCGTCAAGACCGACGCCCACCGCCTGATGCTCGGCGTCTCCTACATGGGACTCGGCTTTGACGCCGGTGACTCGGACGACGCCCGGATGAAGAAGCTCGACGACCGCGACGGATCCTTCTTCGCCAACGTCACGTACGCCTGGCGCAGCCAGCTCGGCCAGATCACGGCCAGCATCGGCGCCGACATCTCCGGCAAGTCCGAGGGCTTCATGAGCGACGTGAGCTGGATGAAGCGCTTCGACGTGGCCGGCTTCGGCGTCACCCCGCAGGTCGGCGTTCTCTTCACGAGCG
The DNA here is from genome assembly GCF_000297775.1 of Sutterella wadsworthensis 2_1_59BFAA. Lineage (GTDB taxonomy): Bacteria > Pseudomonadota > Gammaproteobacteria > Burkholderiales > Burkholderiaceae_F > Sutterella > Sutterella wadsworthensis_A. The sequence continues at coordinate 342,521 of NZ_JH815516.1, read as the reverse complement.
AAAAGTTCAACGACTACTACTACGGCATCTCCCACGCCGAATCCAAGCGCAGCGGCCTCGACGCCTACAGCGCCGATGCAGGCGTCTCCCCGTACTTCCGTCTGATCGGCGACTACCGCATCTCCGAAAAGTTCAGCGTCTACGCTGAAGGCACGGTCCGCTCCCTCTCCAAGGAAATCAAGGACAGCCCGATGGTTGACGGCGACATCGCCTACGGCTTCGGTGCCGGCGTTTCCTACCACTTCTAACGAAGTCGCAGGGCCCCCCCGTTCCTACAGCGCATTCAGGAAGGCCGCATCTCTCCACAGGGACGTGCGGCCTTTTCGACGTCCGGGCATGTCCCCAACGCCGTGGGTCCCGTATCCAATCCGGAAGCGGGACCCGCGTGCATGTGGATCAGTCCGGTAAATCAGCCCTGAACGATCAGGTCCTTGACGGCGAAGCCCGGTACCCGGGCGAACCTGCAGCACGAGGCGCAGCTCAAGCCGACGGCGTAGGGTTCATCGACCGTTCCCGTGTCGACCCGAAAGGACGACGGGTGGAAATGTGTCTAAACAACCTCGCCACTGAAGTGGGAGGGTTTCGATACAGTCGAGGCTTTTCGCCTCGGGGTTGTTCCCGATTTGCTGTCACTCCGACCACGAAATCCTTGCTGACGCAGCCCTTGTACGGCAAGGGTCGGAATCCCCCGCCGTCGGAACCTCCCGAACTCGCGCTCGGTGATCCCTTCTCGGGCTTGAATGACTACGACACCGGCGTCAAGCCAGGCTGTTACTCCGGCTAGAACGGCCTCACGGATCCGTTCCGGGGCGTAGATTTGTTTTTCAAGATCTGCGTACAACAGATTCAGACAAGCCGCCGCATCGCGGTCGATCCAGCGATCGTCGTCATCGTTGCCCAAT
>NZ_JH815516.1:306475-338639 GCF_000297775.1 Sutterella wadsworthensis 2_1_59BFAA | reverse complement strand
GCGCGCATTTTAATTAGATGGTCAGCTCCAGAAGGGGCATCGAACACCGGAGACCATCAATGCAGAACTTGACAACTTGCAAACAAAAGAAGCACTCTCTCTTAAATCTCGCTTCTGGCCGAGAGTACCGCGGCATCTAAGTGCCAATGAGTCCAGTGAAAACTCAAACGATAAGAGGAGTGCTTCGTCATGAATACTACACAAGTTTTTGAGAAACGCAAGATTGCCGTTGCGATCGGCATCGACCTGGCCAAAGACCATTGCGACGTTGTTGCATACAATGCCGACAACAAGATCTGCTTCACCAAAGCCAACTGGGCCTACCCGCACCTTATGGAATGGCTTGCAAACGCACAGCCTGCAGTTGTCCTGATGGAGTCATGCAAAGGTTGCCATGTTCGCGCACGTGACATTGCCGATCTCGGCCATGACACCCGGCTCGTCAAAGGGGCTGATGTCAAGGCATTGCGCAATGTTTGTCAAAAGAACGACATTCGAGATGCGGACTACATTGCCAGGCTCCTCTACGTCCCCGGCACCAAATTCGTCTTCGTGAAGAATCAACGCCAACAGTCGCTGCAATTCCTTCAGAACGAGTACAAGAGCATTCAGGAGTTGCGGATCCAGGTGGGGAATCAGATCCATGCCGGTCTCGAAGAGTTCGGCTGTCCCGGACCCAAGTCGAAAAAATTCATCCAGTCTCGCATGATGGCTCACCTTGAAAAGAATGCGGAACCGATTCCTGAGGAAGTGATGTCGTCTTTTCTCCGACGACGCGAGATGTGGCTCAACCTGTTCGAGCAAGAGGAGGAAGCCAAAAAGCGCATGGAGGAGATCGCCAAGACGGATGACGACGCCCAACGCATTATGACCGTACCGGGGGTTGGTGCTCAGACGGCAGTCGGAATGTTGGTGCACATCGGAGGCGACATCGGGCGGTTCAAAAACAGCGGGCAGTTTGCCGCCTCCATTGGGCTTGTTCCAAAGCAGAACAGCACCGGTGGCAACACCACGCTAAACGGCATCACAAAATGCGGCCCCAAGAGGCTGCGAGCGAATCTGGTGCAATGCGGACAGGTAATACTCATGCACGCCGATAAGCTGAAAGGGAATTTTGGCGATTGGGTTCGAAAGTTGCGAGACAGCGGCAAGAAACGAGGTGTGATTGTCTGTGCAATTGCAGCCAAGATCGCCAGAATTGTTTATCGCCTGATGAAGGACAAGGTAGATTACACCCCCGTCCCGAGCCGTTAAAGGTACGGATCGCGCATAGCGATCATCGGCAATATTCCGCCAAGGACTACGAAGGCAACTACTAGTGATGAATCGTGCTCAACGCAATAGAGTGATGCTGAGTGTTCTGATGTGATATCGCCTTGATGGCATTAATCACGCCATTTTTATAAAGCACCTCTATTGTCCCGAATCTCACTATGTCGGCGGAGGCTTAGGAATGAATGCCTCCTGACCGCGGATGTATTTCAGTGAAGCCCTTTCTTCAACTTCGATTATTGTTGAAAGCGGTTCTTCTGGTAGAAGTCTGAACGAAGTCACTAGCGCGTTCCGCGCTAAAGATTTGGACGGGATCGAAGACTGATGACAGCTAATTGTGCGCGAGTCGATGTAGGCTCTCGAGCGTCTCTCTAAGCGCTTTCCAGGCAGGAGAATGGGGAATTTAGCCTATTCGTGCGCCAACACGCGACGCCGGAGCTTCAGACCATCGAGTTACGTTTTCAGAATGTGGCTTCGCCACGGAATTGAATGAGGGCGCGCGTTTGGGTTTGCGCGCCCTCAGGGGGAAGCTGTACCCTAAAAGCGACACCCAACCCTTGCAAAAAGGGAGCTGACCATGTATCAGAACACGATCCCATCCACCACCCATGACGGCGTTCTGAAGGTTGCAGCCGAAGCTGAAGCTCTTCCGCAGCCGACGGCGGTCTTGATCGCCGGTGATGATCGGAAGACTGATGATGAAGGATTTCGTGCTCATGGAAGTACCTTAGCACAGGGGGGTGGGAAGACACACGCCTTTCATCGGGGACAACCAAATAGATCGGAAGAGAGAGGTTTGCCGCATTCCTCCATCCGAATGAATTCGGAGGCTTCCTGCGGCTGTTTCTGTGAAGAACAGGAACAGCCGTCAACCGTTGGCGGATGAGATGACCCTCGAGGAAGTCCCGAAAAAAAAGAAGGCCCGGCGCCTTGACTGGAGGCGCTCCGGGCCAAACGATGCCATGCTTCATGAGCAGGCAGCCCTCCCGATGGTTGAGGGAGGGGCGCAGCTCTGTCGAAAGGAAGAGTGCCGACGGAGCGCGTGAGGATGTCCCGTCACCGGAGGCAGGTGGATCGGACGGCCTCTTGAGAAGAATGCACTACTTTGCCCTTCCTTGCGTAAGGGGATAACCCTAGCGTTTCTTTGCTCATAACAGAACCGAAAGCTCTTGAATCCATGAGAGAATTCGCGCAGAGGAAGGCACGCAAAAGTGGAGCAGAAAATGAGCCTGCCCGCCTGCCTGAATACGGAAGTGTACTCATTGAGACAAATCCAGGACAAGTATGCTCTCCGGAGGCCCCTTCAGAACATATGAGAAAACCAGCCTCCTCACAGTGCCTGCATGACAGTCGCTTGCAGAACATCCACATGCCGGCAACTGCAGTACGACTGTAAGGATGACGGTCCCCGGAGGCCTCTCTCAACCCTCTCTCGACCGATGTCATGGGGCCTGAAGCAGGGCGCGTCGACGGTATGCAAGGCTGAAGTGTAAATTTTCCCTTACCTGATTTGACCTATGTCGAATCTCGAGAACAGAGGTCCCGTTCGGGACTTCTAAAAAGAAGGAGGCCCCACCGGAGAGGGATGCAGCACCTCGCCGGAGGGGCCCGGACACACGGTCTTCGTCTCAGTCGAATGTCATCAGCCGTCGATGCGCGCCCTGATTTCAGCGATGGCGCGAGCCATGGCCTCGGGGTCGGTCATGAGGATGGGATCGATAAGTCGGTCGGCGTCGGCCTCGTTGAGAAGGCCCATGGCGAGGACGGCCTCCTTCACGGTGACGCCGTGCTCTTCGCAGTAGTGGGCGACCTTCACGCCCTCGGGGTAGCCGAAGATGGTTGCGAGGACGCGCGAGAGCGCGATGGAGCTTTCGGCTTCGGCGGGGCAGCGATCCTCGCAGGCGACGATGCCCTCGACGCAGTCGCGCCTCAGGATGACGAGTTCGTCGCCGACGAGCTGCATGCTCTCGAAGAGGCACTTGTAGAAGGTGGCATCCCAAACGTTGAGGTCAAGTTCGCCCTCGTCGTTGCCATGGAGACGGCGACGTCGTTGCCGACAACCTGGTGGGCGATCTGGATCACCATCTCGGAAAGCGTCGGGTTGATCTTGCCCGGCATGATGGAGTTTCCGAGACTCAGGGCGGCAGCCGGACCTCCATGAAGCCCGAGCGCGGGCCGCTGCTCATGAGGCGCAGGTCCCTAGTGATCTTGGAGAGCAAGGTCGCGACCTCCTTGACGAGCCCCGAGACCGTCACGAAGAAGTCTGCGTTCTGCAGGCCGTCAAAGAGAGACGCCGTCGGGCGGACCTCTTCGCCATAGATGTCGGAAAGGTGGCGGTAGAGGGCGTCCATGTAGCCGGGATCGGCTCCGAGCCCCGTGCCGGCCCATGCAGATCTCAAAGCACCCCGGAAGCACGGCACGGAGCTTGCCGGCCAGACGCCGCATGAGAGCGGCATAGCCGCCGAACTCCTCTCCGAGCGTGTGCGGGAGCGAGTCCTGCCAGCAGGTGCGGCCGAGCTTGACGACGTGCCTGAAGGCATCAGCCTTCGCGCCGAAGACGTCGCCGAGCACCTCGACGCCTTCGATGATGCGGTCGAGCTCGGGCGCTACTGCATGACGATGACTTTCTGCTCTGCGCGGGACGCGCGGCGGGCGAAAGGACGACGGATGTGAGGACCCTTGCCGCCACGAGGCACTTCACCGGGTATGCGGCGGGAGTTCGGACGAGGTCGAGAGCGAACGAATTCTGAGGACGATGGATGTTCGGCCCGCGAGGCGCATTCTCGTGAGTTCTTCCCACAAGCTCGTTGGCCTCATGGCTGAGACGGGCGGCTGGTCGCTGCTTCCGCCCACGAACCTCTGGTGCGGGCGGATGTTTCTCGAGAACCTCGTGATCGAGCCCGTGCAGGCGAGCGTGAGGCGACGAAGGATGTGGTTTGTGGGCGACCGGCGTTCAGCGGCCGAGGCGGTCATGCTCACGGCCGAGACGGCGGCGAAGGTCTTTGAGGAGAAGATACTCCCGACGCTTGAAGAAGCGCAGGACGGACTCTCGGCACACGCCATGCTCGTCGAGCACGGAAAGAGGAAATGAGAAGGTAAACAAAACGCCTCCGCGTCGATTGGCGTCGGAGGCGTTCGTGCAGGTCCCTGAGTACTGCGGGAATGACGTTCGGGTTAGGATGGAAAAGGCGCCCGGCCATCGAGGTGAGGAGCCGAGCGCCCGACGTACCGAACCGTTCATCACGTCATGAACGGACGGGTCGACCTGTCGTCAGAAGTTGTAGCGAACGCCGACGGTAGCACGCCAGTCTTCGTCAAGATAACCGCCGCTGGTACGTTCGACGTCCGCCCAGAGGTAGGTGGAGTTCGTCAGAATGAAATTGGCGCCGAGGCCGTATTCAACCCAGGTGTCCTTGCCGTCGATTTCATAGACGGTGCCGTTGCCGCCCGTGACGCCGGCGTCGCCCATGAATTCATGCACGGCGGACACGCGGACGTACGCGGAGTTGCCCGTTTCGGGACACTGGAAGCCGAGCGCGAAGCCGGCGCGGCCCATCAAGCTGTCGGCGTCGTCGAAGCGGTAGTTCGAACCGTCGGACAGGACGAGGTCGTCGGCATCGACGTGAGTGTAGGCCAGTTCAACCTGCGGTTCGAGGTAGAAGGACTTCGTCAGGTCGAAGCGCCAGCCGAATTCACCGGAGAGCGCGGTGACGATGTTGTCCATCGAGCCCTTCTTGCTGCCGTCCACCGTCATGTCGGTCGAAGCCTTGCCGAGACGAGCCACGACGTCGACGAACTGACCGGCTTCACCCATCCAGAGTCCGTAGGCCGCGAGGCTGAAGGCGTCCATGTCGGCTTCGCCGCGAGCATATTCGGCGTCGCCCATCGTGTAGGCCAGAGCAACGCCGAAGCGCGGCGCGTCGGCCGTCGGCATCGTGTCGACACCGACCTGAATGGTGTGGAAGTCGTTTTCGAGGTCCGCGTCGCCGGAGAGCTTGCCGCCGTCATAACGCGCCCAGACGCCGGAGGTCGTCTTCATGGAGCGGATGTCGCCCATGCGCTTGTGAACGTCGTTGACGAGAATGCGGTTGAGCGCAAGGGGAGTTGCAGCCGCGAGTTCGAGCGTGGACTGCATGACGCTGTTGGGCCCGCGGCTGATGGTGGAGCCGGCGTCCGTCACGTCAAAGGCGCCGTTGTACATGCCTTCGTCAACCTTCACGGTCGACTTGACATCGCCCTGCACGTTCTTGTTCAGGGCCGCGGCCTGTTCGGGCGTGACGTCGTCGGCCGTCAGATCCTTCGTCATGTCGGCGTTCTTGAGCTTGACGGTCAGGTCGGTGTTCTCGTCGGCCTTGGTGACCGTGATCGTACCGGCTTGCTGACCTTCCTCAGCCGTCAGATCGGTGGCAAGATTGACCGCACCGCCGTCACCCGTCAGGTTGTCGACAGTCACCTGGACGTCGGGACTCGTGACATTGACGGCACCGCCGTTGAGAACGAGGTTGTTCATATTCGTATAGATCGTGCCGTTGTTCACAACATCATTCTCAACGATCTTCGTCGGCGTCCACTGCGCGCCGTCGCTGAGCGAAAGCGTCAGATCATGGACTTCAAGCTTGGCGAGGTCATCCGGCTTGCCTTGGCCCCAGGTCACGACCCAGTAGGAGTCCGCACCCGACAGATTGATATTGACGTCCGCGTCGACACCAGTCCCGGACGTCGGCTTGTCATAGTTGAAATTGATGTCGCCCTCCATCTGGACGATGTCCTTGCCGGACTTGTTGATCGTGACGATGGATTCACCGCGGGTCAGGATGGCGTTCTCGCCCTTGATGTACGTGTTGCCGTTGAGTTCGATCCTCCCTTGGGACATTGCGACGAGCGCGGAGCTGCCGGCCGTGATGTGAATGCCCTTCGTGGCGTTCAACACAACGGGAGCATATGCGCCTTCGATGCCGGTGGAGTTGTTCTGGGCCCAGATGCCGTTGGCACCGGCTTCAAGACGGATCTCTTCAGCCGTCACCGTCACGCTGCCGTTCGTTTGGCTCTTGCCACCGTACGGCAACAGCGCAATGCAGTCGCCCTTGCTCTTGATGGAGACGAGCTTCGTCTTTTCATTGCCAACCTTGGTCGTGCCGTAGCCCGTTGTGCGGAAGGCTTCGCCATAGTTAGCGCCATCCGCGGACGTGCGTTCGAGATGAATCTCCTCACCCAGCACCGTCAGGCTGGATCCATTGTTGTAGAGATCCCAGTCCTTGTCCGTCGTGATGGAGACCTTCTTCGTCTGGTCCGTGCCGATCGTCAGGGTGGAGACCGTTGCCGTGGGATGGCCAGCTGTTGTAACGTTCGCCACATTGCCCGTTCCGCTGATGGTGATCGTCTCGCCGGTGATCGTGCCGGTATGGCCACCCGAAACATTCAGGGACGTGATCTTGTCTTCGGCGGTGACGTTCTGCGTGACGTCGGCCGAGGAACCGTCAAGCGTGAAGTCCTGAGCCTGAACGGCGTTGACGACGAACAGCGATCCGACGATCAGGGAAAGGGGTGCAAGTTTGAAGCCCGACATGCGAGTTCTCCTCTCAAAAGTAAGAAACACGCTCAAATTACCTTTTACCCGAAGGGGGGTAGGGTTTTCCCCTAATTCATTGCCAATCCCTGTCCTGCAGTCGTTTCGAAACCCGAAAAGTATATCAATTCCGCAACACACCGAACGGAGGTATTTTTGTTCCTCTGCGAAGACTTGTGTATGACGCGATTTGGGCGCTTGGCTTCACCCGGACAATCGGATAGGGAGGGGAGGACTTTCGGTCCTCAGCCCCCCCCCCGTGCTGATCCGCAGTGGGCGGTTATCAATAGCCTCAGAGAACTTCCTACTTGTAGACGTCCCCTAGGCACGTCCATCCCAATTCTCGGAGTCGGTCATTTGGCAGCGAAGTCGAGAGTATCCAACTGTTTGCTGTATACCTGTACGACTTACGGGTATTGCCCCACTTCCAAGCCACCTTGTCGTCTACGCCCAGTTTCCTGAGCGCCGCAAACTTAGTCCGAACCTTCATCCACTGCTTCCAGTAGATCTGTCGGATGCGTCTACCCAACCATTCATCGGTGCGTCTGACGAATTTCGCCATCGTCGACGCCGCGGAATAGTTGACCTAGCCAAGGACGAAAGCCTTCAGCTCCCTCCTGTACTCTTCAAGGCTTCTGCCTCGACTGCGCGAGGTAATCAAAGGGTTTGCTTCCAGCTTCTTTCAGCCTACGCGTCGCGACGCACACTTTGCTTTTGGCTATGAGGTTGCAACTGCCAGCCCCTCTCGGGACTTTCACCCGTTAGAACGTGCTCATGCCGAGCACACAAACAAGACGCCTCCGCGTCGGGGGACGTCGGAGGCGTTTGTGCAGGTCCCGGAGGACTGCGGGAATGACGTTCGGAATTACTTTCTGAGCGTGCGCATCTGGTCGACGAGGTAGTCGATCACGGCGGGCGTGCCTTGGCGGGAACCGGCGAGGTGGGGGCCGGTCGTGAACTTGCCGCCGACGCCGACCATAGGCGTGGAGTCGATCTGGTAGGCGTTCCAGAGCATCGTGGCGTTGCGGGACTTGTTCTTCACGCCGAAGCTGTTGAACGTGGCGTCCCACTTGGCGCCGTCGACGCCGGCTTCGACCATGAAGTCATGGATGTCGCGGGTGGCGCTGTCGAAGTTGTAGGAGCGCGTCTGGTAGATGATGCTTTCGAAGAACGGCATGCTCAGGCTGTCAAGCAGACCAAGGGCCTCGAGCGCGAAGTAGGTGTCCGTGAACGGAAGGTACTTCGGCTGCCAGGCGACGGGGCAGATGCGGATGCTGACGTCCTCGGGGGCCTTCTGTGCCCACTCATGGAAGACCGGGTGGAACTGCAGGCAGTGCGGGCAGGTGTAGGCGAAGAATTCAACGACTTCGATCTTGTCCGCCGGCGTGGGGGCCATCGGGTGAACGGTCAGGTACTCCTTGCCGGCCTTGTAGGCGGGAGCGGCAAAGGAATACGTCGAAAGCGGAGCGAGCGCGCCGGCGCAGAGAAGATCACGACGGGAGATCATGGCGGGTTGTCCTTATTTTTACAGAAGGTGCCGTATGAAAAATTTGACCAGACCTGAGTTTAGCGAAAATCCCTTGGGCGAGGCTTAAAACGCTTGATCAGGATCAAATCCGTCAGGTGCCAGAGACAATTCGGCACAAAAATGCGCCTTCGCCTCACATGTGTACGACGAAGGCGCAGGTTCGGACTTTCAGGCTGAAGCGAGGGCCCCGTCAGGGCGCGGGAAGCACGTGAGGTTGCCCTTGTTCGACTCGGGAAGGCTCTCGACCATCAGCTCGGGTCGGGCGAGGGCACAGACGTCAAAAGGCAGCGACTTGTTACGCCCAGGGGCTCGGCCATCATGCCGAAACGTTCCCGAGCCAACGCAAGGTCGCGTAAAGACGGCGTTTTCATTGCAAAAAATCAAACAGGACTAAGGAAAAGTGCCTAAAATGTCGGAACTCAGTCAAACAGAAGAGCTTTTTTGACAACCTCACCATGACATTCGAACAGAAGACCCGAACCCTGGCTGCCGCCGCTGGATGCCTCGCCGTCCTCGGCTCCGCCGTCTGCGAAGCCGCAGAGGAGGGGCGGGAAGCGCCTCAGGAAAAGGCGAACAAGGACTTGCCGGTGAAGGTTTGCCCGAGCGCTCCCCGTCAGGAGGCGCCGGCAATGCCGTCCCTTGAGAGCGTGATCGCCGTCTGGGGCTTTCCGATGAAGATGCTCGCCGACGGCTATGTCGAATATGACGGTTGGGTCGGCCGTCAGGAGTTCGGGACCGTCATGGCCTTCTGGAAGGCCGACAGCAGGACGAGCGCCTGGTACGGCCTCATGAACTATCCCGAGGACCTCGCGGACCTGAGCCTCAGGTTCAAGTACGTCCGCACGACCGCGACCCGATTCGAGGTCGACTGCGAAGGCAGAAAACTGCGCGCCGTCGAGCGCGTGCGCACCGCCGCCCCCTTCATCAAGGGCGAGGTGTTCGCCAGGCGTCCCCTCTCGCGCAAGTGGGTCAACATCTTCGACGGGCACATCGACCCGAAGGCGTCCACCCAGATCGAGGACCGCGAAGGCGAGATCTTTGAGCGCAGCTTCGCCATGGCGTGCAGCAGGCCCGAATAATCAACCGACGAAAGGACGGCCTTTTTCGCTCAGGAAACGGCCGTCAGTCAACTCCTCGCATACCTGTCAGACATACGATCTCCGAGAAACACTCGGATTGCCCGATCCGCCATTGTTTTTCGACCTGAACATGCATTGCCGGCCTTCCTTTTTGAAGTGCAGACCGATTTTTCGGACGTGGAAAGGGCGACGCTCACCGCATTGTCCGAAGAGCACCCGGTTGAGTGCCTGCCGAAAATCACGAGAGCCTTTGAGGATGCACGGCCGGGGCAAGGCCTTTGGACGATGCGCTGGTGTTCACAAATGTCCATGAAGCCTTTGTTGAGGTCTGTTGCGACTGGCACGCGCAGCCCGTCCTCTCCGTTCCCTTTCTGTGCGACCTTCACGAAACGGTCACCCATGGGCTGCCCGGCAACGTTCGAACGGGACCCGAGTCCGTGACGGGCAGCACCCGTGGTCCGCTTTACGTGCTGGCCGAGGAGGCGCAGGAAATCGAGAACGCCTTCGAAAGAACCGCAATTGTCCACCTGAATCTCGCGCGCCTGCAGCACTTTCCTGACGACAACTGACGGACTGCCCGCCTGAAGCAGGCCGTGCTCGCGAATGCCTGACTCATGCCGCTTCTGCCGAGAGTCGAAGACGTCGTCCCATGTCAGCAATGCATCCATGCCCATTGCGAAACAGGCGACCATTCGAGTCATGCGCAGCTCTTGAATTTTTGAGAGGCCGGACCGAAGCTCAACTGAAGGCCCGGGAGAAGGCCGGGAAGGCCATTGCCGCATGCCGAAGAAGAAGATCGAATCAATAGAGTTCCCGCAAGGGTTCTTTATTCTTGGTGAACTAAAGAAAGGCCGGCGGATCGTCTGCTGCCGGCCTCTTCATAGGCGTTCAGGCTGAACGCGCTCAGGCGTTCTGTGCCTCGATGCGGATGCCGTGCTCGCGCAGGTCGCGGACCATGGAGGCGGGGAGGGGCTTCGTGGCGGAGAGCACGATGACGGGATTGACCCAGGAGAGGCTTTCAGGCACGTAGTCGTGCACGGCGAAGATTTCCGTGACGGCGGTGAAGTCGGCGGGGCTGCGAAGACGCAGGGTGACGGTGCCGGAGACGGCTTCGCCCGCCTCCTGACTCTGGGCCTCGAAGCGGCGGGCCGCGGCCATCATAGTGCGGTAGACGGGCAGGGCGACGCCCTCGACGTCGGAACCCGCCATCGAGCGCAACTTGTAGAGAAGGGACGCCTCGCGCACGGCGTCGTAGACGGGAAGGCCCTGAAGGCGCTTGACCTCGGCGATGCGCCTGACGGCGCCCAGCCGCGTGCGAAGTGCGCCGACGATGGCTTCGTCGCTGCGGTCGATGTCGGCGCGAAGGCTTTCAAGCTCCGCGGGCTTCTTGGTCGTGCTGTCGGTCATGGATGCTCCGTCTGGTCTTTGTTCTGAAGGCATGGAGAAGGGGATGCCGGCCGGTCGGCCCTGGCGTTGAGGCGGTCCCCTCCGGTCCGCATTTCACATCATGCCTGATTCCGCGCCTTGTTGGTGAAATCCCCTCCGGCCTGTTGATTCGATTCCGCCCTTGGAAAAGGGCAGGAAGGCTGCACTCAATCGAAAAGGCCCGCGCGGATCTCATGCCATCGCAGGCCTCTGAAGGCTCGTCGAACACTGCGCCGTGGGCCGCTCTCGACGAAGAGGAATCTGGCAGGGAGTTTTTGTGCCGCCCGTTCTCGGAACAGGTCGCGCCTCCCTTGAGACACATGGTGCCTCATCGCTCAGCGCTTCGCAAGGGCTCGGGCACAGTCGTTTCAGGCTTTCTCGCTGTTCTTCGACGCCCATCAAGGCGCCTCGGGTGCTCTCCCTAGGCAATACCGCCCAATCGGCGGAAACGGTCTGGAACAGACGGTCTTTTGTCGACAAGATCCCCTCGCAGGCGCCCTCCATGCACGAGCCTGAAGACGCCGACGCGGAAGATGCGGATGATGACGATGAGGCCTGCAGTCGGAGGCGTCGGCACGGCGTTCCCGGACGCGCGGCTCAAAACAACCATCGGACTTCGTTGGTCAGGTCAAAAAGGCGAGGGTTAACCCCATGATCGCACCGGGGCTTTTATTGATATCATCATTACGCACCGCGCAAGGTCTCCGCGTTCAAGCGCCGCCTTGCCGGCCTGCGCGCCGACTTTTTTTTGACGCCCATTGACCACGGCTTCAGGCAGCGCGCGCAAGTCAAGAGGAGAACCACCATGAAACTCACCACGATCGCCGCGGCCGCCGCACTTGCCGTCGCCTCGATGTCCGCTTCCGCCGCCACCTACGTGCCCGGCACCTACACCTACAAAGTGAACGCGCACAATGCCGCCATGACGGTCGCCGTCACGGTTTCGAAGCACAAAATCGAGAAGATCGACTGGTCGAAGAACCTTGAGACGATCGGCGTCGGCCAGCTCGCCCTTGAAAAGGTGGGCGGCAGGATTCTCGAAAAGCAGAGTCTCGGCGTTGACGGCGTCACGGGCGCCACGATCAGCTCGATGGCGCTCAAGTACGCCGTGGGCGAATGCCTCAAGCAGGCCAAGGTTTCCGCCGAGGACCTCAAGGACCTGAAGAAGAATGTTGAAGAGTACAAGGCGCTCCCCAACACGATGAAGACGCAGGTCGTCATCATCGGCGGCGGCGGTTCCGGCCTTGCCGCTGCGGTCGCCGCCTCCCAGGCGGGCGCCGACGTGATCGTGCTCGAAAAGCTCGGCCTTCTCGGCGGCTCGACGAACGTCTCCGAAGGCGCGCTCAATGCGGCCGACCCGATCCGCCAGCCCAAGCTCGGCATCGAGGACTCCGTTGCGAAACACATCGACCAGACGCTCAAGGGCGGCCACAACGTGGGCAACCCCGAGCTCGTCAAACACCTCTGTGAAGGCGCCTATCCCGCCGTCGAATGGCTCGAATCGATCGGCGTGAAGTTCAAGGACGAGGTCGGCACGGCCACGGGCGCGCTCTGGCAGCGCTCCCACTATCCCGCCACTCCGTCGGGCAACTCCTACATCCGCGTCTTCGAGAAGTACATCGCCGAGCATCCCAACGTGCAGGTCATCACCGACATTGAAGCCAAAGACGTGCTCAAGGACGCCGACGGCCGCGTGACGGGCGTGCTTGCCAAGCACAACAAGACCGGCCGCTACACGCTCTTCAAGGCTGAAAAGGGCGTGATCATTGCAACCGGCGGCTTCGGCGCCAACGTGAAGCTCCGTCAGGAAGTCAACACGGGCGTCTTCAAAGACTACGACCTCGGCAAGAGCATCGGCTGCACGAACTTCCAGAAGTCCGCCCAGGGCTCCGGCATCCTGATGGGCAAGGAAGTCGGCGCGAACGTGATCGGCATGGCCGACATTCAGGTTCATCCCTGCGGCACGCCGGGCACGGGCCTCATGGAAATGATCCGCACGTCGGGCCGCAACCGCGTCTTCATCAACACGGACGGCAACCGCTTCGTCAATGAAGGCGCAGCCCGCGACGTCCTCGCCAAGGCCATCTTCGCACAGAAGGACTCGACCTACTACGTGCTCGTCAACCATCTGCGCTATCCGAGCCTCACGTGGGTTGACCGCAACGGCGCCAAGGTGGGCGACATGATCGATCTCGGCCGCGTCGTCGCAGCCGACACGCTCGAGGAGCTTGCCGCCAAGCTCAAGATGCCGGTCGAAAACCTCAAGGGTTCGATCGACACCTACAACGCCGTCGTACGCGGTGAAAAGAAGGATCCGCTCGGCTTCGTCGCCAACAACAAGGCCGACAAGGTCATGACCGAAGGCCCCTGGTACGCCTGCCAGAAGGTCCCGACCGTCCACCACACGATGGGCGGCCTGCAGATCAACGCCGACGCACAGGTGCTTGACGTCAACGGCAAGGTGATTCCGGGCCTCTACGCCGCCGGTGAAACGACGGGCGGCATCCACGGCTCCAACCGCCTCGGCGGCAACGCCATCGCCGACTGCATGGTCTTCGGCCGCACCGCCGGCACGAACGCCGCTCAGGGGAAGTGATCCGTCCCGTCCCGCGCCGCCCATCGTGACGGCGCAGGCCTGAGCATGCCGGAAGGCTCTCCTTCGGGCTCCCGTCCATCCGGGAGCCCGTCTGAAGGAGGGCCTTTATCGTTGTTGAGCATGACGACACGGCACCACGACGACCCATGGCCGCTCGTTGTTTCAGAGTTTTTCGGCGCTCGCCCGAATGCGGGCAATACGACTATTCTTGGCAGGGTGCGCCTGCAGCACGACGGGTGAATCGACCCGAGTCCCGGTGCGCACGAACGTTCATCAAGGAGAGAGAGACCATGAACACAAGGATTTCCGCACTTGCCGCCGCGCTTCTCATTGCGCTCGCCGCGCCCGCCATGTCCGCCGACGTGCCGCAGGGCACGATCAAGGGGAAGGCCTGGGTGCAGACCGACCGCACGATGGCCGAGGCCATGGCGCAGTCCTGGACGGTGCTGCCCGCATCCGTGACGGGCGACAAGACATACGAAGGCACCAACATCCGCGCGCCCGAAACGAAGGGAAAGGCGCCCGCCGTGATTTTCGTGCACGGCTCGGGCGGCATCAATCCGCAGATCAAGGCCTTCCAGAAGCGTCTCGCGGACGAGCTCGGCATCGCAAGCTTCACGGCCGACTCCTTCCAGCTCCCCGACCGCATGACCTACACCTCGCCCATCGACCCGATGGACTATGAGAAGATCCACGCGCTTCGTGCGAGCGAACTCACGGCGGCCGTCGAATTCCTGGCGAAACAGCCCTGGTTCAACGGCAGGTTCGTGATCGCAGGCACGAGCGAAGGCGCAGTCGCCGTGGCCCGCTACGTGCGCGCCGAAGCCGCACCCGCCGAAGCGGGCCGCATCATCTTCTCCTGGTCGTGCGAAAACAACTACCACGTCGTCCAGCACAAGACGAGAATTCCCGACGGCATGCCCGTCCTCAACATCATGAGCTCGAAGGACAAGTACTTCTCGCAGGCCAATCCCTATCTCGGCAACCACGAGGCCGTCGGCAACTGCAGCAAGGCGCTCCAGGGCAATCCCAACGCCCGCATCGTCCTCATCAAGGACGCGCCGCACACGCTCATGAACGAGCCTGAGGCTCGCGAGGCCGAGGACAAGTTCCTCAAGGACGTCCTCCTCAAGTAGTCGACGCCCGGATTCCACCCAATCCGTCATGCGCACGGCCCGCCGCAGGCTTCATGCCTCCAGCGGGCCTTTTCGTCCTGCGGTTCGTTGACTTTCGTTCGCCCTCGAACTAACATCGCCTCATGAAGGAAAACACCCGCATCCCCTTTCTTGCAGGCCGCCTCTCGGAGGCCACCTCAACATTCATTCTCGAGTCGCTCAAGCGCGAAGGCATGGGCGAACTGCTCCCGTGCCACGGCGACATCCTGCACGTGCTGACCGAACAGGAAACCGCCACGGTGATGGAGCTCTCACGCCTCACGCACCGCTCGAAGTCCACCGTTTCAGCCCTCGTCACGAAGCTCGTAGATCTGGGCTACGTCGCGCGCGAGCGCTCGGCCGAGGACTCACGTGTCATCAACCTGAGGCTTTCCGAAAAGGGCAGGGCGTTCATCCCCGTGTCCGAACGCATCTCCTCCGAACTCGACGCCCTCGTGACGCGCTCGCTCACGCCCGACGAGGCCCGATTCGCCGAAGCGCTCCTCGCGAGAATCCTCAACGGCTTTTCCTCCGACAAGTCCGCCTGAGGCCCTCCGGACACTTCCGACGAGCTTTCCGCCCTGATCTCAACCACAGCCCGGCCCTCATCTTTGCTAAGATCGACGGACGACCTCCGCGCTTTGATCCGCTTCGGGCGCAGAGACGCAAACCATTGCAAAACAGCGTGTGATGGAGTAGGATCCAATTTCCTACCAACTCACTCGGGAATTATGCGAACGCCTGCAGGACGGGTGTTCTCGGGCGCCGGACGGCGTTCTTCCCGGGAGAGTGGAGCAGGCGGGCATCCGTCGGGAAGACACCTTCGGACGCCGGACGGAGATCCCGCAGCACAACGACAACTCCAAACACGCACAGGAGAAACATCATGATTCATCAGTCGAGCCTCGAACTTGTCGGCGGCACGCCGCTTCTGCAGCTCAACAACTGGATGAGGCTCCACGGCCTCAAGGCGAACGTCATCGCCAAGATCGAGGCCCTCAATCCCGCCGGGAGCGTCAAGGACCGCGCCGCGCGCCAGATGATCCTCGAAGCGGAAAAGACAGGCCTCATCGGTCCGGGCGCCGTCATCATCGAGCCCACCTCGGGCAACACGGGCATCGGGCTCGCGAGCATTGCCGCCGCCCGCGGCTATCGCGCCATCTTCACGATGCCTGAGACGATGAGCGTCGAGCGCCGCATGCTGCTCAAGGCCTACGGCGCAGAAGTGGTCCTCACGCCCGGCGTCGCCGGCATGAAGGGCGCCATCGAGAAGGCCGAGGAACTCGCCCGCGAGATTCCCGGCAGCTTCATCCCGCAGCAGTTCGAAAACCCCGCCAATCCGCTCGCCCACTACCTCACGACCGGTCCGGAGATCTGGGCCGACACGGACGGACATGTCGACATGTTTGTCGCGGGCGTGGGCACGTCGGGCACGGTGACGGGCAACGGCCGCTATCTCAAGGAGAAGAATCCCGCCGTCAAGGTGGTGGCGGTCGAGCCTGATGCGAGTCCCGTCCTCTCGGGCGGCAAGGCCGGTCCGCACGCCATCCAGGGCATCGGCGCGAACTTCGTGCCGGGCAACTACGACGCCTCGGTGGTCGACGAGGTCTTCCGCGTGCCGAACGACGCCGCGATCGCAGCTGCGCGCGCCCTCCCGAAAGCCGAAGGCATCCTCATCGGCATATCGGGCGGCGCCGCCCTCCATGCCGCGACGGAACTCGCGAAGCGCCCCGAAAACGAAGGCAAAAACATCGTCGTGATCTTCCCCGACAACGGCGAACGTTATCTCTCCACGGTTCTCTACGCCGAATAAGACGCATCAGTCTCACGGAGTCACAAAAATCATGAAGGATCTTGAGCACGAAGCCAGCGGGAACGTCTTTCCCGGAGACCTCAGGGAGCGCGTGAGCCGCCAGATGATTCTGCGCGAGCTCGGAGAGAAAGGGCAGGCCGCCATCAGCAGCGCGCACTTTCTTGTGATCGGAGCAGGGGGCCTTGGCTCTCCCGCCATCCTCTACCTCGCCGCTGCAGGCGCGGGCACGATCACGGTGGTCGACGCCGACACGGTGTCGGTCTCGAACCTCTCGCGCCAGATCCTTCACACGACGTCGACGGTCAACGTCAACAAGGCCAAGAGCGCCGCCATCGCGGTCGAGAGGCTCAATCCCCATTGCCGCATCATCCCCGTGCCCGAATTCGCGGACGCCGTGAAGCTCAAGGCCCTCGTGAAGAATGTGGACGTGATCCTCGACTGCACGGACAACCTCGCAACCCGCATCGCGGTCTCGAGGGCCGCGCATGATGCAGGGAAGCCCCTCGTCTTTGCGTCCGCCGTGCGCTTTTCGGGCCAGCTCACCGTCTTCGATCCTTCCGTGCCCGAATCTCCCTGCTTCGAGTGCATCTTCGAGGAGGACGATCCGGGCAACGACGTCAAGGCCGCAGCCGTCGGCGTCTTCTCGTCGGTCACGGGCATCGTGGGGACGCTTCAGGCCACCGAGGCCCTGAAGATCGCCGCAGGCATCGGCTCGACGCTCTGCGGCAGGATGCTCTTCATCGACGCACTCAACATGCAGTTCGACACCATCAAGGTGAAGCGCAGGAAGCGGTGCCCCGTCTGCGGCGAAAGGCACTGACGCCGAAGAGAGCGCCCAAGGCAGACAGAAGGAACGGACCCGAGACGAAAGTCCGGGGCCGTTCTGACGGAAACGAGCCAAAAGAAGAGGGCGCCCGGCTCCCCACGGAGGAACCGGGCGCCCTCTCTTTGACGTCAGGCTGCGGAGCATTCGCCCAGCAGGCGCATCATCTCAGTTTCAGAAGGCGTACTTGACGCCGACCTTGCCGCCGATGGAGGACGTGCCGGCTTCGCCGCCGCCCAACATCATGTCAACATTGAACATGAGATTGCCGTTGACGGCGCGCAGACCGAAGTCGGCCTGGACCGGACTCATGTCAAGGACGTCCTGGCTGTAGCCGAGGACCTTGACTTCCTTGTCGCCGAAGGTCGGGACATAGGCGACCTTGAAGCTCGGAGCAAGGGTCCAGCCTGCGGCGTCGGCCTCGAAGCCCGAGATGCGGAGCGAAATCGGCATCTGGACATAGGTGAGGTCGCCTTCGTCAACCTTGATGGAACCGACGGTCATGTCGTCCGTTTCCAGGCGGGAGACGCGCAGACCGATGCTCGGCACGAACTTGAAGGAGCCCGCGGCGAGTTCGTACTGGGCGCGCACGCCGGCGGAGTAGATGTTCGCGTCAAGCTTCTGGTTGAGCGCGGTCTGGTGGGCCGTGATGTCGTTTTCGGACTTGAGCCAAGCGAGTTCGCCGACGACCTTTGCGGCGCCGAACGACTTGCCGGCGTAGGCCGTAAGACCGTAGCTGGTGATGTCGTTCTTGATGCCGGAGACGTCGCTGCGGAGCGATGCGTCGCCATACTGGAGGGCGAGACCGGCGGTCAGGCCTTCGAGGACTTCGACGTCGCCGCCGAACGTTGCGTAGGCCGCATCGGCGCGGAAGCTGCCGTTGTTGTCAAGCTTGTCGGCTTCATAGCGTTCGCCCGAGACGTCTGCCCAGAGGTTGACGCCGGCGTGCATCGGCTGATCGAGCGAGGTGCGGTTGGCAACCGTCTCCGTCATGACGAAGTCGGCGCGACGGGCCATGGCCTGAACGCCGGTGGAGGCGATGGCGCCGAGACCGGATTCAGAGTCGAAGGTCGTGGTGACCGTATTGGCCTTTTCGCCGGTGCCGAAGGAGCCCGAGATGAACGGATTGTCCGTGACAACTTCAACGGTGGTGTCCTGATCAACAGCGTTGACCATCAGGTCCGAAGCCAGCTTGAAGGTGCCTTCCGTAGCATTCACGATGCCGAGCGTGGAGGCGGCGCTCATAGCAAGCTTGCCGTCAATGGCCGTACCGGAGCCGACACCTGCCTGGTTGACGATGAGCATGCTGCCTGCATTCATCTTGATGCCGGAAAGACTCGTCAGATCGCCGGCGTCAACAAGCTTTTCAAGGCTGCCGTCGACCAGAATGCCTGCGTCCTTCAGCGCATCGGAGCTGAGGGCCTTGCCGATGTAGAGGGCGGCCGTGACACCGTCTTCACCCCAGCGCTTGCCGAGCCTATTGTAGGCGTCGACCGTCTCGGCCTTCGTGCCGCCGAGAGCCAGCGTGGAGTTCTGACCCACAACGATGCGACCCGTGAGGACAGAATCCTTGAGGTTGGTGACGGCAAGGAAGGAACCCTTGTCGATGGTGTCGTCGCCTGTCCAGCTGGGATCGAGGAAGATCGTGCCGCCGTTGAGGGCGAGCGTATCGAGATGGACGTTGCCGGCGTCGACATCATCACCCACGTTGATCACCTTGTCGGCGGTACCGGTGAGCTTGTCTGCGGAAAGCGTACCCGTCACGTCGCCTTCAGCAACCTTAAGTTCGGCGGCCGTGAAGTTGCCGGAGACGTCGAGCGATTCGACTTCGGCGTTGACGGCGTCGAACGTGCCGACGACTTCGAGGTTCTTGACCTTCAGGGTCTCGACGTTCACGCTGCCCTTGCTTTCTTCAGACTGACCAAGCGCGACGGAGCTATTGGAGGCGTCGACGGTCTTGACCGTGTCGGAGAGGTTGGCGAAGACGTCGCCGCCGTTGCCTTCGATCGTGAGGGTGGCAGTACCCGTGGTGATGGCGACGCTTTCAGCGTTCTCCGCTTCCTTGAAGTCGATGCTGCCGACGGTCGTGCCGTTCGAGACAACGAAGTTGCCCGATGCGTTGGCGGAAACAGTCTGGTCAGCGGCGACGAGACCGTCAACGGTCTTGTCGGTCAGAGGCTGCTCGACCTTGAGCGTGCCGTGGAGCACGAGCTGGACGGCGTTGCCGGAACCGCCGTTAAGGGCGTCCTGGGCTGCACGAAGCTGTTCAATCGTGTAGTCATAGCCGGTGTCGGTCAGTTCGACCTTGCCGTTCGTCTTGTTGAGTGCAGTCCACCCGTCGGTGAGGGTCGTGCCGTACTTGCCGTCGTCGCCCTTCTTGAAGACGTTGGCACCGGCGGTGGTGATCATGCCGCCCTTGAGCGTCGTGGAGCCGGAAGCCGTCCAAGCACCGTCGACGGCGAGCGTGCCGCCTTCAACGGAGACATTGCCGCCGAAGAACTTCGCGCCAGAGATCTGAGTAAGACCATCAGTGATCTTGAAGTCACCCGCAAATGCGGCAGCGTCTGCAATGCTCACCTTGGCCGCAGACGAATTGATGGAAGTGCCCGCAAGACCTGCGATGGACCCGCCGAAGCTGATCGTGCCGAGACCGGTCAGATTGACTTCAGCGGCCTTGTAGTTGGCCTTGTCGGTGTCGACGCGGGTGTGCTTGCCGAGGTAAAGGTCGCTGCCGCCATTTGCGGCTGTGGCCGTATTGTTCGTGAAGGAGATCACGTCGGAGGCGGAGGTCGCATCAAAGGTGAGGCTGTTTGCATCCGTGTAGACGGCGCCGCCGTACTGGGCGGTGTTGCCGGCAAAGGTCGTGGTGCCACGGACGGTGAGGTTGCCCTGATTGTAGAGAGCGCCGCCGCCGTAACTGGCCTTGTTCCCCGTGAAGGTGGAGTACTCGATGTAGTTGCCGATAGAGACGCCATTCATCGTGGAGCCGCGGAAACCGGTCGCAATTGCGCCGCCGAAGCCGTTGAACATGCCGTAGCCCGAATAGGCAGCCGTATTGTTTAATTTGTCCTCGACGGTGGCAACGTTGTTCGTGAAGGTGCTGTTGCTGATCTGAAGCCAGTGACCGTCGCCCTTCGGATTCGTGGCGTTCCCGAGATCCAGACCGTTGGCGGGACGCGTGGAGATGGCACCACCGAGATTAGCCGTGTTGCCGTCGAAGGTGGTTCCGGTAATGCTGACCTTGGCGTGACCGCCAAGAGTGATGGCACCGCCGCCGTCGTCAATGCCGGTCGTAGTGTTGCCAGTGAACTTGCTGTCGGTCACCTCAAGGCCGTAATAGATGGCCATGGCGCCGCCGAGGAAGCCCTTGTTGCCCGTGAACGTCGAGCGCACGAACTTCAACGTATTGGCAACGTCGAAAACGGACGCAACGGCGCCGCCGGACCGGGTGGACGTGTTGTTGGTGAATTCGGAGTCGTATACCTCGAACTGACCGTTGCCGTGGAAGAGGGCGCCGCCGTATTCGGAGGCAATGTTCTTCGAGAAGACGGAGTTATGGACGATGAGGGGAGAGCCGTTGTCGTTGGTGATAGCACCGCCGCGGACGGCAGAATTTTCCTCAAAGCGGCCGTTTTCAACAAAGAGCGCGCCCTTGTTGTTGACGTAGACGGCGCCGCCCTTGCCGGTGGCCTTGTTCTTCGTGAATACGTCACCCTTGGACGTAAGGACGGAACCCTCGACGTAGATGGCACCGCCCGAAGCGCCGGTATTGCTCTTGTAGACGTTCCCCTCGGACAGAGTGGTGCCGTCATTCTTCGCAAAGGCGATCTGGTTCATGAGAGCGACCGCGCCGCCGAAATTGGCGGAGTTGCCCTCGAACGTGGAGGCGGAGATTCTGTGAGCAAGGGGCTGAGCCTCTGCGCCGCCGTCCTGCCAGAGCGTCACGGCCCCGCCGGCGTTGGTGCTGGCGTTGTTCTTGAAGTTACTGCCGGTGATCGAGACGCCCGTCTTGGCAAGAATGTCCGTGCCGCCCGTAGCATCGGCGTGGTAGAGATTCGTCACGACGCCATAGCCGGGAACGCCCTCAGCGCCCGTCTTCTGGCCCGTAGCCGTGATGGTGAGAACACCGTCTTTGGTACTGTAGACCAGACCTTCGCCTTCTGCCTGGCCGACGAGTTCGGTCCCGTTCCAGCTCAGGAGCGCACCCGGCTTCGCCGTATCGGCGGCCATGGCGCCGCCCGCCACGAGCGAGGCTACCGCAACGGCGATCACCGTCTTCGTGCCCTTGGCCTGCACGGAGGACGTCAGTTCGTTGACGACCATCAGGGCGCCACGCGCCTTGCTGAACACAACTTTGAAACTCTTGTTCATTTTTTTCTCACTATGATGAAACTCCGCTGCCGAAAGAGGCGGCGGGCACGAAGGAGAATAAAGGTGCATAGAACGGAGGGGGTGGGTAATCCCTTATTCGACTCACTTGAACCTTGAAAGAATCACGCACAATGGAGGGGAAACTGCGCAAAGCCAAGATCCGTCGGGACCAGGATATTTCCTGGAAAGGGACAGAGGCCGGATCCCGCAAGGGAACGCCATGAAGAGAGACGCCCGCATGAATCCTTGCAGCAAAGGGAAAGTGCAAATGCAAATGTTGAAAGACATCGGAGGAAGAATCACTGCGGGAGGAAACGGAATTCCCACGCAAGACATGCCGGCGTCCGCAGCATCAATCACATCATGGGTGAATGAAAACCAGACAGCCCCGGCTTCGAAACCGATTGAGCTGTTGCAAAATTGCAACACTGCTATCAAGCACGACCCAAAACATCGCTCTGTTCGTGCCGTTTCTATCGGCGTTCAGGTCTATCAGTGACGTGTAACCAGGCTCTGCTTGACAGCCTGCCGGCAAAAAATGGACATGATGACAAACCGTTTATCGCCCTCTATGATGAAAACTAAGGAGCATGTGCATCGCAAAACAATCAAAACAGCTCATGAAAAGATGCGTGGGCGACGCAGATCTCGGTGTGGTGATGAGGGCTTGGTTCCTGCGAATCTTTCATGATGCGACTTCGGGCCGCAGGGGTTTTCGCGTGCTTTGCTCTCATCTTTTTCATGAAAAAAGCCGACCACCCACCGAAGGGGAGCCGGCTTTTTTCATGATGCGATTATTCCCAGAAAGGTGCGTCAGGCCTTTTCATCGATCTCCGAGGCGTTCGCATCCGGAGGTACGGGTTCGTCATGGCGCGCACCGATGAGCTTGGGAACGGTGACGCGACCGTCGAGGAGATCCTGGAGCGTGACGCTCTGCAGGTACTTGTCAACCACGTCGGAGAGACCCTTCCAGAGGAAGGTGGCGGCGCAGCCTGCGCGCCGGCTGCAGTCGTCCTCGGGATCGAAGCACTTCATGGGCGCTTCGTCAGATTCGACGACGGCAAGAATCTCAGCGACGGTGAGTGTTGCGGGATTTCGCAACAGCCTGTAGCCGCCGAGCGGCCCGCGTCCCGTCTCGACCATGCCGGCCTCGGCGAGTGCGGGCGCGATCTGCTCGAGGTAGCGCCAGGAGATGTCCTGGGAACTCGCGACGGTTCGAAGCTTGACATAGCCTCGCCTGCGGGTCTCGTCGGACCTTGCGGCGCGTTCGACTTCGGCAAGCTCGATCATGAAGCGCAGGGCGTAGCGCGAGCGCGTGCCGATCTTGAGAAAGCTCATTGGCGGGGCGTCCTGATGACGGGATCGGGAAGATCCGCAACGGTGGAGCGGAAGGGGCTGATGTCGATGCCGCCGCGACGAGTGAAGCAGCAGTTGACCGACAGGGCCTCGGGGGCGAGCACGCGCATGATGTCGGCGTGGATCTGTTCGCAGCACTGCTCGTGGAAGCCCTGGTGGCGTCGGAAGGAGACGATGTAGGCAAGGAGCGCGCGTCGGTCGATGCGGCGGCCGCGGTAGCTGATTACGATAGAGGCATGGTCGGGCTGGCTCGTGACGGGGCAGCGCGAGCGAAGGAGGTTGGAGGAGAGGGTCTCCTCGACGACTTCGTCGGAGGCGGCCTTGAGGAGCGAGGCGTCGGGTTCGTAAACGCTGCACTCGAGGTCGCCGCACTCGGCTTCGAGCACGATGCCGGGGACGCGGGTGACGGGCATCTCCCAGCGGGCGAGGTCGTCAATAAGGACCTCGACGGGTGCGCCCACGCACGCGGAGACGTCGCGGGCGATGAGGCGGGCGGCCTCTTCGACGGAGGCGATCTTCGTCTGGGTGAGCGAGCCGATGTAGAGCTTCAGGGACTTGGATTCTACAATGCAGGGGCTCGTCGCGGGCACGCGGATTTCGCCGGCGGCGGCGACGGGAAGGCCGCGCTCGTTGATCCAGGTGATTTCATAGAGGCGCCAGACGTCGGTGCCGCGGAAGTCGTGCACGCCGATCGCGTCGCGTCCGAGCGAGCGCGGAATGGGCGTGAGGAGGTCGGGACGATAGGTGTCGACGTATTCGGTCGTCTGGCCGAGCAGGGTGCCGGCGGGCGCACAGGCGGACATGGCTTCTCCTGAAATGGATTCCTGAGAGTGAATGCTGTTCTCGTCCGCAGATTATAGCGGGACGAAGGTGAGGAACCAAAATGCAAAGAGGAGCCTGCGGGCTCCTCTTTGCTTGCATGATCGGACGGATCAGCGGATTACTTCACGGCTTCCTTGAAGTTGGCGGAGGCGGAGAAGCGGACGACGCGGCCGGCCGGGATCTGGATTTCCTGACCCGTGTGCGGGTTGCGGCCGACGCGGGCGGCGCGTTCGGAGGTGCCAAACGTGCCGAAGCCGATGAGGCGAACGTCTTCGCCCTTGGAAACGGCTTCAATGACGACTTCACCGTAGGCGTTGACGAGCTTCGTCACGTCGGCCTTGGCGAGACCGGTCTTGGCCTGGAGGGCGGTGATAAATTCGGACTTGTTCATTTCAATGACTCCTGAAGGGACCGTGAGTCCCGATAGTGCGGCCCGTCCTCCTGACGGACAGGGCCCGAATACCGAGTCGAACACGGAAAGGGACCCGAGCTCGACTTGGGCACAATCATAGCAAAGTCTTCTCGCCGCAGCGATTGCCCTCCAACGGATCCGAAGGGCTTCGGGGCCTGCGAACGATGCCCGCCCCCTCTTGCAATTTTTCCGAAAAAAGGGCAGGCATTTTCGCCCGAAAGCGTGGTCAGGAGCCGATTTCGAGCATTTCTTCCGCATTTCTGCGTAGATTTGCGAGGGTTTTCCGCCATTACGGAACCGTCGGACCGGCCGAGACACCTTTGCGACCCTGCAGAAAGACCCAAGAATTTACAAGCTGCTACCAATTTAAGGCCTGAAACAACCTTCCGGAATTCTGCAATTCATTTGACGCGCATCAAGTTTTCCCAAAAAAAAGAGCCCTGCGGCGGCTCGAACGTGCGTCCCGCAGGGCTTCAGAGACTTCCTTGGGCTCAGCAGATTCGCGGAAGCTGCTCGCCCGCGAGCCAGTCGACGGTCCGGCGTCCGCCCATGAGGGTCACCATCTCGACCATGCCGACTGGGACGTCAGAGTCGTCCGTCACGTGACCGATCCTTGCGGAGTTCTCGCCATAGGGCGAGGCGCGCATGGCGGCGAGCGCCGCGTCGGCCTCGTCTTCGGGGACGATCACGATCATCTTGCCTTCGTTGGCGACGTATAGCGGATCGAGTCCGAGGAATTCGCAGGCGCTCCGGACTTCGGGGCGCACGGGCACGGTGCTCTCCTCAAGAAGGATCCCAACGTTGCTCTGGGAGGCGATTTCGTTGAGTGTGGCGGCAAGGCCTCCGCGGGTCGGATCGCGCAGCACGTGGACGTGCGGGGCGGCGGAAAGGACCGCCTCGACCATTTCGTTCAATGGTGCGCAGTCGCTCTCGACGGTCGTGCCGAAGCTCATGCCTTCGCGGAAGGAGAGGATGGCGGTGCCGTGGTCGCCCATGGTGCCCGAGATGAGCACGGCGTCGCCGGGACGTGCGGCGCGCCCCGAGATCGTGCCCTCCGAGATCTTTTCGCCGATGCCGGAGATCGCGATGTAGACGCCGTCTCCGTGGCCTCGCTCGACCACCTTGGTGTCGCCCGTCACGATGGCGACGCCCGCCTCTTCGCAGGTTTTCGCCATGGAGGCGACGACGGCGTCGAGGTCCTTGAGGGGAAAGCCCTCTTCAAGAATGAAGCTGGCGGTGAGATAGAGGGGCCGTGCACCGCACATGGCGACGTCGTTGACGGTGCCTGCTACGGAGAGCCGCCCGATGTCGCCGCCGGGGAAGAAGAGGGGACGCACGACGTGGCCGTCGCAGGAGACGGCCACGGGGCGGGTCATGGGCGGAAGGAGCGCGCCGTCGTGCCCTTCGTCGAGCCAGGCGTTCGTGAAGTGCCGTCCGAAGACGTCGTGAATGAGCTGCGCGGTGGCGCGGCCGCCCGCGCCGTGGGTGAGGTCGACGGCGCCGTTCTTCATGTCGAGGGGGCGCATGTAAAAGTCGGTCATGGTTCTTCCTTCTTCCTTTATCGCTGATCGTCAGAAGTCTTCGCCTTCTCGGGCGCTGCGGCGCGGCGTCGGCCGTAGCTCCAGGCGGCCGCACAGGCGCCTTCCGAGGAGACCATGCAGGCCCCGATCGGGTTGGCGGGATTGCAGGCGCGGCCAAAGAGCGGGCATTGTTCGGGCGTCTTTTCGCCCCTGAGGATCGCACCGCAGGCGCAGGCCTTGTTGTCCGTGACGGCGCGCTCGGTCATGGCAAAGCGCTTTTCCGCGTCGAAGTCCGCCCATTCGGGGCGAAGCTTCAGGGCGGACTTAGGGAGGCGTCCGAGTCCGCGCCACTCGAACGAATCGCGAAGCTCGAAGACCTCGTCCATTAGGCGGATGGCGGCGACGTTCCCATCACGGGTGACGGCGCGGGTGAATTCGTTTTCAACTTCGTGGCGGCCGTCGTTCACCTGCCTCACCATCATCAGGATGGCGTAGAGCATGTCGAGGGGCTCGAACCCCGTCACAACGACGGGAAGGCGGTTGTCGCGCGCGAAGACCTCGTAGGGTCCCGAACCGATGATGGTTGAGACGTGGGCGGGGCCCACGAAACCGTCGAGGACGGGCACTTCGGGGCGCTCCTCGCTCATCTTCAGGATGTGGGTCATAGCGGCGGGCGTGAGCACGTGGTTGCAGAAAACCGAGAAGTTCTTCACGCCCGCGGCCTTTGCGGCCTTGAGGACAACGGCCGTGGGCGGCGTGGTCGTCTCGAACCCGATCGCGAAGAAGACGACCTCGCGCTCTGGATTGGCTTTCGCCAGCTCAAGCGCATCCATGGGCGAGTAGATCATGCGGATGTCCGCGCCCTGAGCCTTGGCCTTGAAGAGCGACATGCCCTTGCCCGCCGGGACGCGCATGGTGTCGGCATAGGTGCAGAGGATCACGTTCCTTTCGAGCGCGAGCTGCATCGCCATGTCGATGCGCGCGACGGGCAGCACGCAGACGGGACAGCCCGGTCCGTGGATCATGCGCACGTTGGGCGGCAGGATGTCGGTGAGCCCCCAGCGGGCGAGCACGTGGGTGTGGCCGCCGCAGAACTCCATGAAGCGGTAGATCCTTTTCGGATCGGCCTCATGCCTGATCTCGGCAGCAATGCGCCGTGCGGCATCGCCCTCACGGTATTCGTCGACGTACTTCATGATGCGTGCTCCTCGTCGTGCAGACCCGCGGCCTTGAGCGCCGCGAGGGTCCTCTGGGCCTCCTCGGGGTCGATGCGGTTGAGCGCGAAGCCCACGTGCACGATGACCCAGTCTCCCGGAACGGGGCGCTCGATGAGCGAGACGTTGACCGTCTTTTCAATGCCGCCGATGTCGCAGACGGCCTCGCCGTCGCCGGCGAGCCTGATGATCTGTCCTGGAATGGCGAGACACATGTCATGATTCTCCTTGTGGTTGCACTCGTCCGAGAACGGAGGAGGCGTCGAGCGGCGCGTACTCAGTCGCGCCTGCGGCCAGTGCCGAGCGGGCCCACCAGGCCTCACCGAGCGAAAGTCCGCCGTCTCCCGCGGGGATGTGCAGCGGCAGCGCTCCGGCGAGGCCCCTCGAAGTGAGCGCCTCGACGAGCCCCTTCGAGAGGGCCGCGTTGTTCATGGTACCACCCGTGAGGGCGACAAGCATGTTTTCATTGTCGTCCGAGGCAAGAAGCCCCGGACCGAATTCTTCGACGAGCTTCGTCGCGTGGAAGGCGATCCAGTCGGCGAGCGCGGCGATGACGGCATTTTCCACGAGAGCCGCGAGACACTCGACGGATGTGCCAGAGAGCCTTTCGTCGACGACGCGGCGAACGAGGGGCACGAGCGAGAGCGTGCCGTCGGCAAGAATCATCCGGTCGCCCGCCTCAACGTCGAGCGTGCCGCAGGCGGGATTGTCGCGTCCGCGCACCGCAGCGCCCTCAAGACGCATGGCGGCGGTTGCCTCGTCGTGCTGATGGGTGCAGAGGCCGAGAATGGCGCTCATGCCGTCGAACCAACGTCCGAAGGAAGTGGTCGTACCGAGCATGGCCGCCTTCTCCGGATCCCCCGCGAGGAGCTTCCTGAGCATCGACACCGACGCAATGCCGGGGAAGAGCTCTTCTGCAAAGTCCCCCGCGCCCGCCATCACCATCAGGGCGACGCCCATGCGCCAGGGTTCCGTGGCGGCCCTGTCGCCGCCCGGCATCGGCATGGACTCGAGGTGAGAGAGCCTCGCCCACGAGGCGGGCCCGCAGAGAAGAAGTTCGCCGCCCCAGGGGAGACGGTCCGCCCCCATGCCGACGCCGTCGAGCGCAAGGCCGAGCAGGGGCTTCACAACGCCGCGCTCCGCCGCCACGACGCCCACGTGGGCCGCATGATGGTGAACGGGAATGCAGGGAATGCCGTGCAGGTCCGCATATTCAAGGGCAAGTCTCGTCGAAGGAAAGTCCGGATGCGCGTCGCAGGCGACGACCTCGGGACTCAGTTCGAAAAGGGCGCTCATGTGTGAGACCGAGCGCGAGAGAAGCTCGACCGTCGGTCGGTTCGAGAGGGATCCCACGTGCTGCGTGAGGAAGGCTTCGCGATCACGAAGAAAGCACGCCGTGTTCTTGAGATAGGGCCCGAAGGCGAGGGCGACGGGCTTTTTCGCCGCGCCCGCAGATTCGGGGAGCATGACCGCCTCGGGCGCATAACCCCTCGAGCGGCGCACGAAGGACGTGCCTTCAACGCCCGCCCTCACGACCGAGTCGTCGCAGGGTGTGACGATGTCTCGATTGGAGAGAAGGAAGAGGTCTGCGACCCCGGAGAGGCGCTCGAGCGCCTCCTCGTTTTCGGTGCAGAGCGGCAGTCCGCTCATGTTGGCGCTCGTCATCACGAGCGTGACGGGAAGGACGTCGTTCATCCAGCCGCGTCCCTCGGGCTCGCCCGCAAAACTGTGGAAGATGAGGGCGTGAAGGGGCGTATAGGGGAGCATGACCCCGATCGCCTCGAGTCCGTCGGCAACGCCTGCAAACGCAGGCACGTTTTTCCCCGTCCTTCTCTTCAGCAGCACGATCGGATGCGCGGGGCCCGTGAGAAGGACCTTCTCATCGTCGGTGACGTGTGCGAAGCGCTCGGCCGAAGCAAGGCCCGCGACCATGACAGCAAGGGGCTTTTCATCGCGCTGCTTGCGGCTGCGGAGCGCAGCGACGGCTTCCGGATTCTCGGCGTCACACGCAAGGTGAAAGCCGCCGAGCCCCTTGATCGCAATGATCCGGCCGGCCCCGAGGGCCTTCACCGTCTCGCGGATGGCGTCGCCCTCGACCGCCGTACCGTCGGGCGTCACGAGCGTGAGCTTCGGTCCGCAGACGGGGCAGGCGATCGGCTGGGCGTGGAAGCGCCTGTTGAGCGGATCCTCGTACTCGGCCCTGCAGTCGGGGCACATCGGAAAGCCCGCCATGGCCGTCTGGGGACGGTCGTAGGGAAGGTGGCGCGTGATGGTGAAGCGCGGGCCGCAATGGGTGCAGTTTGCAAACGGATAGCGCCAGCGGCGGTCATTTGGATTGAAGATGTCGTCGAGGCAGGCGTCACACACACAGGCGTCGGCAGTGACGGCAGTGGTCACGCGGCCGCCGGAGGGCGTGGCGGAAATGGAGAAGCCCTCCATGCCCTGAAGTTCGCCCGCCGCGGGCTCGACGGCGTCGATGCGCGCGAGCGGGGGCTTGCCTGCGAGAAGCGCCTCGGGGAAACGTTCGAGCACCTCGGACTCGCCCTCAAGGTGCACGACGACCCCTTCGGCATCGTTCCAGACGGTGCCCGAGAGACCGAGCTCAAGCGCGATCCTGTAGACCGTGGGCCTGAAGCCCACGCCCTGCACGAGTCCGCGCACGCGAAAGTCCGTTGCGGCCTTCGTCATGGCCGGACCTCACAGTCCCGAGAGCATCAGTTCGGCGGCAAGCCAGGCGAGCCACTTCTCCATGCCTTCGCCCGACACGGCCGAGACACGCATCGTGCGGATCTTTGGGTTCACGCGTCTGGCGTTCTCCTCGGCCCTCTCTGCGTCAAACGGGACGTAGGGCAGAAGATCCGTCTTCGTGAGGATCATCAGGTCGGCCGCGCGGAACATGTCGGGATACTTGAGCGGCTTGTCCTCGCCCTCCGTGACGGAGAGGAGCACGACCTTGTGAGCCTCGCCGAGGTCGAACTCGGCCGGGCAGACGAGGTTGCCTACGTTCTCGATGAAGAGCACGGACTCGTCTTCGGGCACAAGATGCTCGAGCGCGTGGCTCACCATCGCGGCGTCGAGATGGCAGCCCTTGCCCGTGTTGATCTGCAGGGCTCGCACGCCCGTGGCGCGTATGCGCTCGGCGTCGTTCGCGGTCTGCTGGTCGCCCTCGATCACGGCCGTGCGAAAGCCCGAGGCCCTCTTGAGCGTCTGAGCGAGAAGCTCGGTCTTGCCCGAACCGGGCGACGAGACAAGATTGAGCGCGAGCACGCGGTGTTCGCGGAAGAACTTCCTGTTGACGGCCGCAATCGCGTTGTTTCGCCCGAGGATGTCCTCCTCGATCGAGATGGCGCGCGAGGCGGACGTCGTCGGGGCGTGGCTGTGAGCGGGACCGTGGTCCTGGTCATGATGGTGCCCGTTGGCATGGTCATGACGATGCTCATGATCGTGATCGTGGGCGACATGAGTCGTTACATTGCCGTTCTCGTCCACATGGGCGTGCATGTGGGTGTGGTTGTGTTCGCCGCAGCCGCAGGTTGTGCACATCTTTCGGTCTCCTTCGCGCGCATCCCGAATTGGAGAGGCGCACAAAAACTTTGTCTATGCCTTCATTCTAGGCGTCTCGCGGATACCCCGACCTCAACCACAAGGACCGTTGCAATTGAGCATTGGTACTAGAAGAACGTCACCCAAAGGGATAAGATTGCAGGATACATACCGTTTTTGGAGACCAGCGTCATGGCCGGAAAACCGAACAAGGCCGGAAAGTCCGGCAAGCCCAGTCCCGCAGGGAAGCGCGGCGGCCGCAGGCCCGCATCCGCCCAGCAGCACCCCGGAGAAGTCCTTCGCGAAATCCTCGCAGATACCCCGCCCGCACTCGCGGCGAAGTGGTTCGGCCTCTCGGCGACCGAACTCGAGGCCTTCTACCACGGCGAACTACCGCTCACGCCCGCCATGGCCGAAACCGCAGGCTCGATATTCGGCACGGGCGCAGCCCCCTGGCTCGACATGATGGCCGCTTGGGACGAGGCTCACGCGACCGAGAAGGCCGCCCCTTGATGCGCAAACCCAAGCATTTCCTCCACAGTCACTGAATACAAGAAGGCCGCGGGCTCTGACACCTGCGGCCTTTTCACACACGGGAGCGAAGATCTGACGCCGATTATTCGGTCCTGCCGTCCTTTTTGCGAGGTTCGGCGACGTTGGCTTCGGGTTGAACATCGTCGGCATTGGCGGCCTTCTCGGCCTCCTCCTTCGTCATGAAGCCGGCGGGAGCCTTCCAGTCCTCGCCGTAGTAGAGGCGAATGACCTTCCAGTTGACAACAAACATGAGCGCGACAATGGCGAGGATCTGGCACGCGAGACCGAGGTAGTAGAGCAGGGTGGCATCAGAAGCCGCGCCGTAGTAGGCGTTGAAGAATTCCTGAAGTCCGAGTCCGGTTTCAGCGGCATGCCCGCCGATGAGTACGAGAGAGATCGCGTAGAAGGCGAGCGCCACGCGCATGAAGAGCCTCTGGGCGGGCCAGCGGTAGCCGATTTTGCGGGCGATCATGAGAATGAAAATGGGAAGAAGCAGGGGAAACGCCATGAAGAGCGTCCCGATGAGCCAGTTGAGCATGGTTTTCGAAGCGGTCGGATGTGGGTGGAATGTGCCGTGATGTTACCACGAGCTCCACAAAGTGGATCGATAATGCCCAACTGCAGACCGGAATGATTGCCCTGCGTCTCTGGAGAGGAACCTCCTGAACGCAGCACCCGAAATGCAACTCGGGAGTGTCAGGATTTCTGTGTCTGGGGAGGTTATTCCAGGGGCAGCCCAACGAGGCTGCCCTTTGTATTTGAGATGCAGTATGCCAGACCTGATGCGATAGCGGGGGCTAAGGTGGAGGGGCCCGCGCGGAGCGCGGGAGGATCCTCCTTAGCCCCCGCTATCGCGCGCCGCGAAGCGGCTGGCGCGTTAGCGCGAGAGGTCTAATCATATCCCTTCCTTACTCCATGGCACCTGTAAAGCGCTCACCAAACAGCAGAGCGAACTGGGGCATGGCAGCAGCCCACTTGGGCGTAGCACGCTTCCAGGAGGCCGTGAAATTCATGATGGCCAGGTAAATCAGCTTCTTGGCAGCGTCCTCATTGGGGAACAGAGTGCGCGTCTTGATCACCTTCCTGATAGCACGGTTGAGCCCTTCAATCGCATTGGTCGTATAGATCAGCGTACG
>NZ_JH815516.1:233519-304775 GCF_000297775.1 Sutterella wadsworthensis 2_1_59BFAA | reverse complement strand
TGGTGGACTTCTTACGAGAATTGCGTTTGGTGTTCGTGTTCATTGGATGCACCCGTTTGGCGGGCTCCGATTATCCCATGGACACAAAATTTCTGACGCTCTCTGCAACTCTTGTTCAGAAACAAAGGGCGGATTGGTGACAGTCAGACGTTCAAAAAAATGCAGCTCCATAACCAGCATTATTGCTAGCGCGGTTCAGGCGTAAACCTGAACACTCTAATTCGGGTTTGTGCGGAGATGCGCTCCAAGTGAGTGCAGATTGTTGAGCATATCCGCTGTCAGCGGTCAGGGAGTCCTCCGGCAGCAAGAGGAGGACCCCCCCCCAGCCGAAAGAGAGGATGGGCGTGGAGGAATCACACTGCTATAGCCTGAACTTGCCATCGGGTTTGACACTCAATCGTTCATTTGCCTAGAAAGGGACATGCCCGCATTGCGGTACTCACCATGACCGGGATATCAATGCCTCCCTGAACATCAAGCAGGAAGGCATCCGGATGTTGAAGGCGGCTGGGCTGACCGTCTTGCGCTCGTAACGTCACGAGCCAAAGCCTGTGGAGATGCGTAAGACCGAAGCTATGGCTGAGGCAACGTCGAAGAAGCAGGAAGGCTCGTCCGATTTGGGTTCAAATCGGACGGGGAGCAGTCACGCCGCCCTTCCGTTTGGAGGGGCGACCGTTTATTTGTGAAGTGTTCGATTTCGAAAAAGAGCATTGGCGGATCTCCTACTTTGCATCGGCGAAAGCCGAGATGCTCATAAAAGCCAATTTCTTTTTCGCCCTTAGGTTGAACGACTAACGCCCAACAACCGGACATCCTGGAAACGCCCTGCGTTATCTTCAAGGCCTCGACTAACAATGCTCCGCCGAGCCCTTGCCCCTGATAGCGTTTATCGACCGCTAGTCTTCCAAGCAGACAGCACGGCAACGGGTTTAGCTTATTCCGACGAAAACCCGCTGACAAGCGATCATGATCAAGAACAGCATTGCTAATGCAAAAATACCCTGCAATGCTTCCCCCCTCATCAAAGGCCACGTAGGTTCGACTGTTGCCATACTTTTCGTTATGAACAGAGCGCGTCCGCAACCACTGGTTCAATACCGGGACGTCGCAATCAAAGCGATCTAGAGCATCTTGTGGAATGTCCGGGTCGAGAGGCAGTGGCTTGGAAAAAGAATAAACGGTCATTTCCAACGCTCATAGGTCATGAGATGGCGACGACGTGCAAGAACTTCTTCACCAGGCGGCGTTGCCATTTCATCTAACAAGGCCTGAAATTCCGTATTGCTTAACGTAATCCTTTCCGGCTCATCCAAGACTTTCCTGAAAAGAGGCTGCAGAGCTTCGCGAATAATTTGGGTTTTGGTGCGCCGCTCTCTGTCTGAGAGAAGATTGAGAATGGCGACCTCCTCTTCCGGCAGACGCAGACTGATGGTTTGAGCACTCATATGGTGTCCTCCTCTAATCTATGGAGATACGATAACCCAAATCGTATTGCATTGCAATACAAGAGCGCCTCTTCATGCCTGCCTTTCCTTTTCCTGTTTCTCCAACTTGAGGGGCGGTGTCGCTTGAGCGGTGTTGATAATCGTTGTTTACGCATGAGACCATAGAAGTCAATCTTCGGGGACGAAGTCGATGACGCGCATTTCAGTGCCTCCCGTGGCAGCGAGATGAAAGCCCCCGCAGACGGGGCAGGGATCGCCATATTTGGCAAGCGGAACGGTTTTGGCGCAGTCGAGGCACCAGGCCTCTCCCCGCGGCCGTTCAATCACGAGCCTTGAGCCCTCGGCGGGCCCTCCGCGAGTGACGGAGACCCAGGCGAATTCAAGGGACGAGATGTCAACCCCTGCGAGTTCGCCCACCTCGATTCGAACCTCCTTCACGCGTGTGACGCCGCTCCGGCCTGCCGTGCGCTCGACAATCTCGATGATGCCTTCGGCAATGCTCATTTCATGCATGTATCACTCCTTCCTGCAGCCCGAAGCCTGATGTCAAGCGGCACGCAGGCGTCAAGCCCGAAGAGCGCCAGACGGATGATGTTTCTGAGAGTCTCCTCGTCGACGCCCGCACCGGAGCGCTTCAGGTGCCTCACGGCGCTTTCAAGCGCCTGCTGGCCGGGACCCTCGGGAGCGAACTGCCACTCGGTGGGGGAAACCACGGCATGGAAGTGCTCGAGTCCGGACCTCGACTGCCTGAAGCCCGAGGCGTGTGTGAGAAGACCTCGGGCGGTCGTCGCGCAGGCAATCGCCCCGCAGGTGTCGGGAAGCCGCATCGTGTAGACCTCGGGAAGGGCAGGCAGATTCTCGTGCTCCCTGTGTGCGAGCTGTGCCCAGAAGGCAGCCGTATCAAGAAGGCGTGCCGCCAGAAGCGTGCCGGCGGACTGACCCGCCGTGGCGCAGAGGGCTTCGACAAGAGGGTGTCCCGCCTCCCTCACGAGTGCTCCCGTAAACGAGGGCCTGCGGCGGTAAACGGGCTCGGCCTCGAAGTCGGCTTCATTCCTGAGCCTGTGGTACATCTCGTCGGCAAAATCCGGAAAGTCGAGCTCATGGGGTTGCGGTACAGGCGGGCAGTCCAGCGCACCGAAGGCTGCGGGCAGGGCATGGTAGCGGTAGGCAAGCGCCGAGGCGACGGTCGAGGCATTCGTCCCGTACCAGGCGGCGTACTGCACGGGCTCGGTCATCTCCAGAAAGGCTTCGGGAGAAATGCCGAAGACCAGTGATGCCAGAAGGCCCTCACAGTCGGCCGTCAGTCTGTCGATGAGGCGGTGTGCCTCAAGGAGGGCGTCTTCATCGACCTGCCCCGTGACGAGGTTGAACCCCTGCAGCGTCCTGATGACGCCCGAGAAGCCCGCCCGGGCCTTTGCATAGGCGGCAAGCGAATCGGCTTGAACAGGGACGCAGACGAGCTTCGAGGCGTCAAGCGCGAGCACGCGGATGTTTTCCAGAAGCGCCTCAAGCATCAGCGCGCGCTCGGCGAGACAGCCGTCGACCGTGCGGCGCTCGTCCTCCGCAAGACCTGCGGTCGCGCGTTCGGCGGCGTCAAGCGTGACGAGATGCGCGCAGGGGCATAGGCTGAAGACGAGCGGCACCACCTCACGGCAGCTCCCCAGGCTTCGGGCAAGCCTGTCCATGAGATTGAGCGTGCGTTCGTTGAGAAGCGATGCGCGTCTCACGCGAAGGTCCCCGGGACGGGATTCCGGCGCGAGCAGCAGATCGACAGTGATGACACCGGCATCGATCATTTGTCCGCTCCCTTCGCCATGCGGGTGAAGAACCCGCGGCGCGTGACCTGAACGGACCCGCCGTCTGCGCCGCCCTGCGGCACGGCCCTGATCGGAATGACCTTCCTGCCCGCGACGGGCGGCGTGAGCGGAGGAATGGGCGTGCCTTCCTCCTCGGTGTCGTAATTCGTCCCGAACTTTTCGTCTTCGGGCACGGTGAGAATGGTCCTGAGGGCGATCTCGGCCACGGCCTCGGCCGCCGCCTGGTCCTCGAACTCCGTAACGGGACTCACGAGCGAGAGCATCAGATAGTCGCCGAGCAGGTCGTCCCTGCAGCCGAGGAACGGAAAGTCACCTGCGGGCAGCTCGAGCGTGCGGACTTCGCCCGCGGGCACGTCGACCCAGCTCTCGCGACACCCGCAGGCATAGACCACGATGACCGCCCACGGCGTCGTCACCGTGCCGATCCAGTCGTTGCCCCATCGGCGGAAGTTGTCCGCCTTCACACGAATGCGCGGATTGAGGATGGGAAGCCCCTTCATGCGGGTCTCGGCAATGCGCCCGAACCCCGACTCGAAGTGGGGCGCGGGCGAATTCGCAAAGACGCGCAGACGGCTCATCTGCGTCGGCATTGTCCTGCGCACGGTCTTGCGTTCGGCTTCATGCGCGGCCTGAGTCACCTTCGTCTCTTCCACGTCCCTCTCCCGTTTTTTCTGTTCGCCCGTCGTCCGCTCTCCGATGTGGGAGGCGCAGGCGGTTGTTTATAGAATGGAGTATAGGAAAGGGCGCACGCTTCATGCATCACCCAAGAGTTGATCTGGGCCTAGTCCAAAGTATCTAGAAGGGCCCATTGCCGAAAAGGCAGGACATCCTTCGGAACGCGAGGCGCTCAGGCCTTGCGAGGGAATGCTCCGTGCATGAACGACAAGAGGCGCAGGCCGTGCCCCCTGTCGTCAGTGGTCGTCCGTCCTCACGCCTTGAGAAGCGCGAGGAGCTCCTCAACGTGGGTCTTCGCCTTGACGCCGTAGAGCGCATGAAGGATCCTGCCTTCGGGCGAGATCACGAACGTGGAGCGTTCGATGCCGCGGCAGAGCCTGCCGTACATCATCTTCTCCTTCATGACGCCGTAGGCCGTGCAGACGACTTCCTCCTTGTCGGCGAGAAGCGGGAAGTTGAGGTTCTGGCGGTCGCGAAAGCCGCAGTGGCTCTTCACGCTGTCGCGTGAGACGCCGGCAACGGCGTAGCCGAGGGCCTCAAAGTCGGCCAGATGGTCGCGAAAGCCCTGGGCCTCGAGCGTGCAGCCCGCGGTATTGTCCTTCGGATAGAAGTAGAGGACGAGGCCGCGACCGGCGAAGGACTCGAGCGTGACGGGCTCGCCGTCAAGTCCGGGCGCCGAGAAGGCGGGCGCTGCGTCGCCCGCCTTGAGCTGAATGCGTTCTGACATAATTGTCTCCAAACAGGAATGCGATCCGGTCAAGATAGCACGGTTTGACGGCAATGTGCGCGCTTTCGCTGCAGGACGGAAATTCCCAAACCATCGCGATTCATCTTGATGCCGTCACTTCATCATAACAACGCCTGCGGGACGGATTGCAAGGAAATACAGGCCACAAAGTCCCCGTTCGGGGAAACGCCGCGAATGCGCTAGAATATGTCGACCCCCACTCAGCATGGACCATGACAATGGCACGACTTGAATTTGCCTCCGACTATATGGAGGGCTGCATTCCGGAGATTCTCACAAGGCTCACGGAAACGAATCTTGAAAAATCGTCCGGCTACGGCTCGGACGAGCATACGGCAAGGGCCGCGGAGCTCATCCGCGAAGCTTGCGACGCTCCCGACGCTGAAGTTCATCTTCTCGCCGGCGGGACCCAGACGAACCGCACGGTGATCGGCGCGATGCTCAAGCCCTGGGAGGGCGTGATCGCCGCCCAGACCGGTCACATTTCCGTTCACGAGGCGGGCGCCATCGAAAGTCTCGGCCACAAGGTGTTCGAACTTCCTCAGCGCGACGGCAAGCTTCGTGCGCGCGACGTCGAGGCCGCCTTCCACAAGTACATCGTCGACGGCAACCGAGACCACATGCCCGCGCCCGCGCTGGTCTACATCTCGCACCCGACCGAAACGGGCACGCTCTACACGCGCGCCGAGCTCGAGGCCGTGACAGGCGTCGCGCACCGCTACGGCGCTCGCGTCTTCCTTGACGGCGCTCGTCTTGCCTATGGTCTCGGCGCCACCAAGACCGACCTGACGCTCGCCGACATCGCCCGCACCTGCGACGCGTTCTACATTGGCGGCACGAAGTGCGGCGCGCTCTTCGGCGAAGCCGTGGTCTTCCCGAAGCCCAACACCTGTCCGCGCTTCTTCACTTGGATGAAGCAGCAGGGCGCACTCCTCGCCAAGGGCCGCATCACCGGTCTGCAGTTCGAGACCCTCATGGAGGAGAACCGCTACGTCGAGTACGGCGCCAAGGCCGTCCGCCTCGCCGAAAAGCTCCGCGAGGGCCTGAAGGAAAAGGGCTATCAGCTCCTCTTCAACTCCACGACGAACCAGACCTTTGTCAAACTCCCCGACGACAAGTACCAGACCCTCTGCGAAAAGGTCGGCCTGAGCTTCTGGGAAAAGCCTGACGACAACCACACGATCGTGCGCCTCGCCACCAGCTGGGCCACGACCGAAGAGGACGTCGACGCGCTCCTCACCCTGATGTAAGGTTCCGACGCCTCCTTTCCGAACGCCCGCAGGCTCCGCGCCCGCGGGCGTTTTGCTGTCTTTTGATCCATGCGGATCATGCATGGTTGAGCATGAAAATGAATCACTGGAGATGGATCTGACCGAATCCTGCACTTTCTGCAAAGGCGGACGGTCGTCCTCCGAGTGAGGAAGTGACGGGTTTTGCGTCCGCTTCCGACATGGACAATGACAGGAGCAATGCTCATGACCGTCAGACAGACAGCAGTCCGGGAGCAGCTCGGCGACTTTGCGCCCGCATTTGCGCGCATCAACGACGACGTTCTTTTCGGAGAAGTCCGGTCGAGGACCGAGGCGCTCGGTCTTCGGGATCGCTCGATCGTGACCGTCGTCTCACTCGTTTCTCAAGGCCTTGTCGACGCCTCGCTCGAATACCACTTCAATGCTGCCTCGGCAATCGCTTCGGTCTTATGCATCACCACAGGCTTCGGCTCGTGACGTCACGAGCGCAAGACGGTAAGCCCGGCCGCCTTCATCATCCGGATGCCCTCTTGCTTGATGTTCAGTGAGGCATTGACATCTCGGTCATGATGAACGCCGCAATGCGGGACATGTCCAGTTTCGGGTGGCGAGACTCAGCGTCTCCAACTTATGCCCGCAGGCGGAACATGTCTTCGACGACGCGTAGAAGGTGTCGATCTTCACAATTTGCTGACCTTCCTGATGAGGCCAGCGCCCGCACACGGGCCCGTGCGGGATAATGAAGGGGAGGCGCTTTTCGAAACGCCTCCCGTCTGCACTCACGCCACCTTCCATTTAGGGCCCGATCCATGGACATCCGCCGCCTGAGGACATTTCTCGCCGTCTGCGAAACAGGCAGCCTCTCCCGCGCTGCCGAGCGCCTGCACATCTCGTAGCCTGCGCTCACCCGACGCATACAAGAACTCGAGAGCGAATACGGCGCCGAGCTCTTTGAGGGCGCCGGGAAAGGCATGACGCCGACCGAGGCCGGACTGCTCCTGCAGGTGCGTGCCCGCCAGATCGTGAACCTCGACAATGCCGTTCGGCACGAACTCGAGTCCGCGGGCAAGGGACTCGCGGGCATGGTGCGCATCGGATGCGTCGAGACGAACGCCGCCCGTGCGCTTGCACGCTGGCTAAGGAGCTCCATCCGAGAACCCAAGTCGAGATCTACTCTGCCGACAGCGACGAACTCAAAGCCCATCTCGATGCGGGCACGATCGACGCCGCAGTGCCGCTCGCCCGCGAGACGGCCGTCACCACCGGCATGCTCGAAGGCCTTCCCCTGATGCGCCCGCACCGCCACATTCTGCGCGACGCGTTTGAAGAGTGGTTGGCGAATCCGCCTCACGCATGACGGTGGCGGCTTCATCAATCGTCATCAATTCCCTTCTTAACGCTCGCAGGAGATGCCCGCACGGTGATGCTCGTGGTCAAGGGCGCCTTCGACATGAGGCAGCCCGAGGGACTCGTCTTCATTCCGATCGGTCCTCCACGCACCTCGGAGCAGATTCTTGTCCGTCGCAGAAACGCGGCGCTCTCGAGCGCCGCTGAGGCGTTCTGGGCTCATGCGGCCCGAAGTGCAGGGAGAGACGATTCCGCCGATTGAATTCACCCGATAAGAAAAGCCCCGGGATTCACATGGAATTCGGGGCTTTGTTCGTCAATCAGCCGGCCTTGAGAGGCGGGCGGAAGGCGCAATTACTTGCGGAAGGCGGCTTCGAGGGCCGGCACGACCTGCTTCTTGCGGCTCATGACGCCGTCGAGCCAGAGGTTGGAGCCTTCGACGAAGGTCTTGCCGAAACCTTCGGCGATGCGGGCGGGATCGTCGGAGACCATGAGAAGTTCGGAGCCTTCCTTCATGATGTCCGTGAGGAGCAGAAGGGCGGAGTGACGACCTTCCTCGGACTTGACGGCGGCGAGCTCGGCTTCGAGCGCGGCCTTCATGTCGGCGACGAGGTCAAGGGAGACGAGTTCGAGCTGACCGACGCCGACCTTGCAGCCGTTCATGTTGAAATCCTTGAAGTCGCGGAAGATGAGAGAGCGCGGGGTGCAGCCGGCGACGGCGGACTTGGCGGTGAAGAGCTCCATGCCAAGGGCCTGGATGTCGGCGATGCCGGCGATTGCGGCGAGTTCCGCGGCAGCCTGGCAGTCCATGTCGGTGGTCGTCGGAGACTTGAAGATCACCGTGTCGGAGAGAATGGCGCAGAGCATGGCGCCGGCGATGTTGGCCGGGATTTCAAAGCCCATGTAGTCGTACATGCGCTTGAGGATGGTGTTCGTGCAGCCGGCCGTCCAGATGATGCATTCGAGCGGAGCCGTGGAGGTCACGTCGCCGAGCTTGTGATGGTCGACGATGCCCTTGAGGTTGCACTCATCAATGTCGGCGGGAGCCTGGGCCTTGTCGGAGTAGTCGACGAGGTAGACGTCGCGGCCGGCGACGCTCGTCACGATTTCCGGAGCTTCAAGGCCGAAGCGCTCGAGGATGAAGGCCGTTTCCGGGGCGGGCGTCCCCTGGGCGGCCGGCACGACGTCCAGACCACGCTGCTTGTAGAGATGCGCGCAGGCAATGGCGGAAATGATGCTGTCGGAGTCGGGGTTCTTATGACCAAGAATGAGAGCGGACACTTTGAGGCCTTTCTAAAAAGGGGATGAATAAAAAGTCCGGATATTGTAGCGGACTTTGAGCGGCTCGGGCGGGCTGGTCTCACAGGTCCGGCCCCCTGCCGACGGCGGCCGAGTCTTGCTACGCAAATTCGACGATGCGAACGCGAAGCATTCTCTTACAAAAGGCGACGCGCGCTTCTTGACAATACAGATATTTGAAATATAAGATTTGTTCAACCAACATCGAACGGGCCCGTGACGATGTCAGTCCGCATCCGCCGCCAGGCGAGATGCGCTTCACCGACAAGAATTCCATTGCAACTGGGAGACCAATCCATGCTGACACCCCGACAGATCGAACAAGTCAAGGCCACCGTGCCGGTACTTCGTGAACACGGCGTTTTGCTCACAACGCACTTCTACCGCCGCATGCTCGAAGGAAATCCCGAACTTCGGAACATTTTCAACCAGGCTCATCAGGCCCGCGGACGTCAGCAGAAGGCACTGGCTGAAGCCGTCCTCGCCTACGCAGAAAACATCGAAAATCCGGCCGTGCTTCTGCCCGCGGTCAAGTTCATCGCCTCGAAGCACGCAACGGTCGGCATCCGCGCCGAGCACTATCCGATTGTCGGCCGGCATCTTCTGGCCTCCATCAGGGAGGTTCTCGGAGAAGCGGCCTCCGATGAACTCCTCGAAGCATGGGGTGCCGCATACGGGCAGCTCGCCGACCTGATGATCGAAGTCGAGAGTGGCATCTACGAGGCTCAGGCGAACGCCGACGGCGGCTGGTCTGGCTGGCGCCCCTTCATCGTCTCGAGACGCGTCGAAGAGACGCCCGACGTCGTGAGCCTTTACCTGACGCCTGCAGATGGCGGGAAGGTGCCTGTCTGGAAGCCCGGCCAGTTCGTGTCGGTGCGCGCCTATCTGCCCGAATTGAAGCTCGTCCAACCGCGCCAGTATTCGCTCTCGGCGGCACCGGAGGACCGGAGCCAGCTCCGCATTTCCGTCAAGCGCATTGCCGCCGCGGGCGATGCCCCCGCCGGCCTCATGTCCAATCATCTGCACAAGTGCCTCAAGGCCGGCGACACCATCGACGTCTCGGCACCCGCCGGCGAATTCCATCTTGCCGAAGGTACGAATCCGGTGTTCCTCGCCGGAGCCGGCATCGGCGTCACTCCGATTTTCGCCATGCTCGAATCGATCGCACGAAACACGCCCGAGCGTCAGGTGACCTTCGTTCAGGTTGCCCGCACGGCGTCTGAACTCGTCTTCGTGAATGAGGTTCGTGAGGCTGCCGGCAAGCTGAAGAACGCGAAGCTGCTTGCATTCGTGACACAGCCTGCCGAAGCCGACACGACCATCAAGTGTCCGTGCGTTAAGCTCGGTGCCCGTCCGAGCGTGGAGGACATCAGGGCGCTTGCACCGGAGGCCGACGTCGACGCCTATCTCTGCGGCCCGGGCGACTTCATGTCAGGGATGCGCG
Organism: Sutterella wadsworthensis 2_1_59BFAA; assembly: GCF_000297775.1. GTDB lineage: Bacteria > Pseudomonadota > Gammaproteobacteria > Burkholderiales > Burkholderiaceae_F > Sutterella > Sutterella wadsworthensis_A. The sequence continues at coordinate 294,750 of NZ_JH815516.1, read as the reverse complement.
CCGCTCTCGAAGCTGCTGGCGTTCCGGCACGGCAGATCCACGCTGAAGTGTTCGGAACGGGCAGCGAGGCCTGATCCGAATTCTGCGGACCGCTTTCGATCCCTTTAAGGGATCGGGAGCCGTCCAGGCGAAGGCCATGGACGCTGCCGTCCATCGAGTATGATACGGGAATCTCCTCACGGAAATTCCCGTTTTCTCATCCTTTCTCCGAACGGACCATGCACCTGAAGCGATTTACCGACCTTGGCCTGAGAATTCTGATGCACCTTGCCAACGAGGCCGACCCCGAGACGCCCCATTCGGTGCCGGAGCTCTCGAGATTCCTCTGCTGGAACCAGAATCTGGTCATCAAGACCGCAAATGCCATGGTCAAGGCCGGGTGGCTTTCCGCCGTTCGCGGCCGGCACGGCGGGCTCAGGCTGGCCTGCAAACCTGAAGACCTGCGAATCGGCGACGTCGTGCGCACACTCGAAGACAATGACATGCTCGTCGACTGCAACGAGCCGCCCTGTCCCTTTGCCGGCAGATGCGTGCTGATCGATGCGCTCGCCAGAGCCCGGGAAGCCTTCTACAAGGAACTCAACCAATACACGCTCGCCGATCTCCGCCGCAGCGGGCCGGGGAAGGGCGTTTCGAACCTGATGTGCTCGAGGGCGCAAACCATTTCCGACGAGCCGGCCGACAACCCGGGCGGGTCAGAACACCGGATGGAACAGGCCTCAGTCAGGCAGCAAGCATGAGGCGCCGGATGCGCATGCCGGAAGATTCGAACATTCTTCATTCGTCCGGCACGGGCCACCGCGAGACTGGCGCAATGAAAGTCACGCTCAAGGGCGGCTCCACCCTTGACTTCGATGCGAGGACGGCCGACAGTACCACCGTGGCGGTCACGACCGAGGCGAAGAATGCGGGCAAGGTCACGATCGGCGCAAACGCCACGCTCACTGGCGACAAGGTTGTGGACTCGTGTCTGCACGGGCAGGTGCGAGTACGGCAGACGCAGCATCGAGAGCGAATACACGGCGTTCCAGTTCGGCTATGACCGCCAGATTCAACCCGGTCTCCGGGCGGGCGGCGCACTTTCCTACAGGGACGGCTCGAACGACATCGCCTCGGGCAAAGGGGACAGTTCCATCGCGGCCTTCACGAGCTAGGCCACGAAGCTCTTCGACAACGGCGCCTTCCTCGACGGCACCTTCAAGTTCGGCCGCACCGACAATGAGTTCGACATCGCGTCCGAAGCCGGCCGCGCCAAGGGCGACTACGATGCGTACATGTTCTCGTTCTCGATCGAGGCGGGCCATCGCTTCCATCCTGTCGCGGGCTTCTTCGTCGAGCCTCAGGTCGAATTCATGTACGGCCGAGTCGAGAGCGTCGACTACACGACGTCCGCGGGCTACACCGTGAAGCTGGACGCCGCCGAATCGTTCATCGGCCGTGCGGGCTTCATGACCGGCATGGATCTGCCCAACGACCGCGGCAACGTCTACGTCCGCGCCTCTGTTCTGCACGACTGGAAGGGTGACGCCGACTACACGTACGCCTGGAAGGGCGAATCGCGCAGCCTCACCGAGGAACTCGGCGGCACGTGGTATGAATACGGCCTCGGCGCCAACTTCAACGCCTCGAAGAATCTGCACTTCTATGCAGACGTCGAGGCTGCCGACGGCGGCGAAGTCGACACCGACTACCGCGTGAACCTCGGCGCACGTTGGAGCTTCTGATCAGCCATCTCAATCCCGGCTGATTGAGATGCAGCAAGAGAGGCCGGCTTTCTTCGGGAGGCTGGCCTCGTTTTGTTCCTGATCAGCAGGGAGTCTGCGCCGTCGGAGTTCGTCAGGCGTCACCTCTCCTGTTTGTGGAGAGAAGGAGCTCGACGGACAACCTCAGCGCGGGAATCGCGGTGAAATCGCCTTCCGGATCGAAACTCGAGGTATGCAGACCCGCGCGGCCCCTAGAGCCGTAGTGGAAACACCCTGCGACGCCGCCGTCCTTCGTGACGGCATTCATCCAGAGTGTGGAGTCGTCGGAGCCGCGGGTGCGGTCCTCGGTGATGACGACGTCGGGAAGGCGCTTTGCGCACTCGACGATCATCTCGACGGCCGTCGGGTTGGGAAGAAGGGCCTCGGCTCGGCCCGCGACCTCAATCCCCGCCGTCACGCCCGCGAGCATGGCGGCCGACTCAACCGCTCGCCTCACGCCCGCCGACATGAAGTCCGCCACCGCCTGAATGGCGCCGCGCACTTCGACGCACATCCGTGCCTTCTCCGCGTCGGCCTCGAGCGTGCCCACGCAGATGCGGCTCGCGCCCTCGGAATGTCTGGGAATCGCCTGCATGGCGAGCGTCGCATGAGCGGCAGCCGTCACGGCCGTGCCGAATTCAGAGGAGCCGTGGAAGCTGATGTCGATCTTTTCCGTCGCAAGGAAGCCGCCCGCGCTCGCGAAGATCTCATTCTCATGAATGCTGGTCGTGATGTGCTGGGTCCAGAGATAGTCGGCGCCTCGGGCGAGGCCCCTGGCGACCATGGCTTTGCGCCGCGTACGCCTTCTTCGGCGGGCTGGAAGACGAAGCGGATGCGTCCGCAGAGTGCATCCCGGTTTGCCGTCACCCAGCGGGCGAGCGTGAGGCCGGTGGCCGCGTGCATGTCATGGCCGCAGGAATGCATGAGGCCGGGACGCTCGGACGCAAAGCCGAGGTCAACGGGCAGGCGTCAGAGCTCGAGTGACTCGGAGACGCACACGCAGTCGATTTCGAAGCGAAAGACGGTGAGGGGACCGGGACGCCCCGTGTCGATCGTGGTGGCCGCGCCCGTCCAGCCGTCGAGCGAAGTGAGAAACGCTTCGGGCACGCCCGCCTCAAGTGCGCGCCTCTGCGCGGCCTCGACCTTGGCAGCATCTCGCCCCATCACGGCCTCGGGCTCGATGAGATCCGCACCCGTCACGACCTCGCAGCCCATGGCCTTCAGAGCCGAGACCACGGTCCAGGTCGACTCGAACTCGGTCCAGCCTTCTTCGGGACGCCTGTGCAGGCGCCTGCGGCAGTCGGTGAAGAAGGGGAGGTCGTCCGCGATGTCGCGAAGATCGCGGGAGTGGCGGGTGTCGGTCATGTCGGGCCCTGTCGTGGTTCGCGTGTGCAACGAGGATACGTCATTTTTGAGCGATAGGCTTATCAATCCGACGCCGACGAACAAAACGCGACCGGTCCTCTCGGACGGTCCCGTCGCGGGCGTTCTCGAGCGCATATGCGCCCTGAGGATCATCCGAAGCAGCGGATGAGGTGCGCCTTGAAGCGCTCGAGGTCGGCCTCGATGGTCGGGTTCTTGAGGACGTCGTTGGCGATGAAGGACGGGAGCGGCCTCATGCCGAGGAATTCAAAGGTCTTGTGCATGGGAAAGAGCAAGCCGTCGATGCCTTTGGCTTCGAAGAACTGCATGGGCTCGTTGAAGGCCTCGAGCGGTGCGTTCCAGGTGCTCGAGAGCATGTAGGTCTTCTGCGTGTTGCGCCCGCCCGTGCCGTAGAGCGCGGTGCGGTCAGTGCGCGAGCGTCCGTCGCCCGAGGCGATTTCGGGACGCGTGAAGACAAGGTCCTCCCAGCGCTTGACCTGCCATGGCTGGCCCATCCACCAGCCCGCGAACTGCATGATGATCGCGTCGGCCTCCACGACCTTCGCGGCCTCTTCGGCGGGATCGAAGTCGCGATCGACCGTCGTGACCTCGACGCTGTGGCCGAGGCCGCGGAGCACTTCGGCGGCGAATTCAGAATAGTGCATATTGAGCGTGCCGCCGTGACCGTTGAAGGTCGCAGCGCCGTTGACGATGAGAATCTTCTTCGGGCTTGTTGTCGTCATGATTGTTTTTCCTCCATGGCGCTCCAACGAGAAACGCCTTTATTGAACGAGCGGGCGGGACGCCAGCCGTCATGAGGAAAAATTGTACGCCGACGCATCAGCGTCAATGCGCCACTACTTAAATCCCGATCGGGGCTTCTTTTCTAAACTACTCGCACGTACGCGGGAAAAGGGCATCAGCCCGTATCAGTGGCTTTTCTCGAGCGCGTGCCTCACGGCCTCGGTCGCGGCCCTGCGGCCGGAATAGACGGACCAGCCGAGCGAATTGCCCGTGGTCCAGACGGCGTGGTTGCCAGGCCCCAGGCTTCCGACGGAGACGCCTGCGGCGAAGAGTCCCGGGATGGGGTTCCGCGAGTGTCGAGGACCTCGAAGCCGTCTGTGATGGCAAGTCCGCCCTTGGCCTCATACTTGAACGGGAAGAGGCGGGAGGCGTAGAAGGTGGGGCCCTTGAGCGGATGCAACCATCGGGCGGGCTTTCCGAACTCGTCGTCGCGCCATGAGCAGGCGGCCCTGTTGTAGGCGAGGACGGTTTCGGGCGAGATGTGCTCGATGGCGGCAAAACGGGAGAGCCAGCTCTCGTGCCTGTCGCCCTTGAGAAGGACGGTGCCGGAAGGCTGCGCCCCCGAGGCGGTCTGCACGCCTTCCTGAATCACGCTTCCAGCTTCGACGAGGACGTCCTTTGCGCTCTACTCAGTTGCCTGAAGCGCGGCGGCAAGACCTGCGTGGCCGCTGCCCACCACGACGAGGTCGGCCTCAACGGTTTCGGCGCAGACGAGGGGACTGGTGGCGAGGGCACTGAGCAGTGCGACGGCGGTCTTCTTCATGGGACCTCGGAAAAAATCAGTGGTTTGGACGGTGCTCGCGCACCTTGACGATCTCGCGCTCGACGAGGAGCGTGCCGCCCGCCATGCGCTGGACGACGCGCAGGTCGACGACGAGGATGTCGCCCGCGACGATCCTGCTGTTGAAGGCATCGTCCTTCATGACGGCCGTGAACGAATGGTGTTCGCCGAGCGAAACGCGGATTCTGCGGCCCGAAGCTACGAGCTCGAAGGCCCTGTTTTGAGAGAAACACAGAACGGCGTCGACGCCCGGCGTCGAGAGCGAGGCCGCCACGCGCGAGCAGGCCGCGCCGCACTCGGCGTCGCGAAAGCCGATCCAGGCGCCGCCCGAAACGGCAAGACGCCTGTCGCCCGCCGTCACTTCACCCCCCCCCCGATCGCGGGATTGAACGCAAAGGCAGCGTCCGTGCCGCCCTCGAGCCACTTCTTGAGGGCAAGGATCTCGACGAGACAGTCGGCGAGACAGGCGATCTGGTTCTCGAACGTGCGCCAGACCAAGAGGCCGAGCTCGAAGCGTCCGCCTTCGGCCTTCGTGACGGAAAGACCCGCCTCGACGCCGTCGGGATTGACCAGACGGTTGAGGAACCTGAGCGCGTCGCTCAGCGCGAGAAGCGACGGCGCAAGACGGTCCGTGCAGAGGGTTCCGTCCGAGACGGACGGTCCGGTGAATTCGACGACAAGGACGGCGTGGCTCTCCGGCATCCCGCAACTCCAGAATGAAACCTAAGGAAGCTCTTCAAAACCCCCATCTCTGAACGATGGGGGAAGCAGATTTGTTTAAACGAGTGACTTTTGACCAGGTGTTGAAAAGCGTCGGGAGTTCCCGTGAACGTTAGTCGTTCGATTTTTCCGAATAATGCTGAAACAACTCGACATTTGCCTAAAAATTGGGCAAATTACGTTTTCTAGAGTCGGCAAGGCCCCATGGCATTCGAGACGAAGCGCGCACCAGAGTTTCGGGGTAATCAGCAAGGTAGCCTTGGCGGAGCGCACCATTTGCGCAAGCGGTTGCAGTTGTAAAGTGCGAGCAACGTTACCGCTTGACTGTGATTTTTCGCCAACCCTCGATAACGAACCTTGGCATAGCCATAAATCCTCTTCAGCCAGAGGAAGCACCACTCAATCGAGCATCGTACCGATGCTTTTGCATGTTCCAGTTGCCGCTTTACGTGGGAGTGTCAGGATTTCTGTGTCTGGGGAGGTTATTCCAGGGGCAGCCCAACGAGGCTGCCCTTTGTTTTTTGTGATGCAGTATGCCAGACCTGATGCGATAGCGCGGGTAGTCTAATCATACCCCTTGTCTTACTCCATGGCACCTGTAAAGCGCTCGCCAAACAGCAGAGCGAACTGAGGCATGGCAGCAGACCACCTGGCTGTAGCACGCTTCCAGGAGGTCGTGAAATTCATGATAGCCAGGTAGATCAGCTTCCGGGCTGCGTCCTCACTAGGGAATAGAGTGCGCGTCTTGATCACCTTCCTGACAGCGCGGTTTAGCCCTTCAATCGCATTGGTCGTATAGATCAGTGTACGGATCTCTGGCGGGAACTGGAAGAACGGGATCACTTGCGCCCAGGCGCGTTCCCAGATCTGGATGATGGCTGGATACTTCTTGCCCATGTCCGTGCTTCCAAAACGCTCCAGAGCGCGTTCTGCAGCGTCGGCATCCACTGCCTGGTAGATGGGCTTCAGCTCCTTGCATACGGCCGCCCTGTCCTTCTGAGAGACGAATGAGGTGGATGCGCGGATAAGGTGGACGATGCAGGTCTGGTGGAGGGTCTGCGGATACACGGTTTCAAGAGCCTCCGTCATGCCCTTCAGGCCGTCCGTAACGGCGATGAGGATGTCCTCCACGCCTCGGGCCTTGAGCCCGTTGAACACGCTCGCCCAGAAGCTTGCGCCCTCGTTCTCGGCGATCCACATGCCCAGAACCTCACGCGTACCGTCCGTGCGAACACCAATCCCGAGATGAACAGCCATGTTCTTTACGGCTGCGCCGCTGCGGATTTTGACTCGAAGGGCGTCGAAGAAAGCGACGGGATACACACTTGCGAGCGGGCGATTCTGCCACTCCCGGACGTCCTCAAGCACTCTGTCAGTAACCTTGCTGACGTAGTCGGGGCTGATGTCCACCCCGTAGAGGTTGTCGATGAAGGCCTGGATGTCACGGGTGCTCATGCCCCTGGCGTACATGGCGATGATCTGCTCGTCCATCTTGCCGAACGAGCGGCTGTGCTTGGGCACGATGATCGGGTCGAAAGTGTTCTGTCGGTCGCGCGGAACGCTCAGCGGCAGAGGACCAAACTCGGTCTTCAGGGTCTTGTGGCTAAAGCCGTTGCGCTTGTTGGAAAGCTGGGGAAGCTCGTCAGCGGCGACCTCTTCAGGAGGCGTTTCAGTGGGCTGACAGCCTGTGAGATGGGCATCCATTTCTCCCTGCAGCATGGCTTCGACGAAGCGTTGGGAGAAGGTACGGACGGCCTCGGAGAAGGCTTCGGGGCCCAGCGGGCGGCCCGATGCTCGAAGCTCGGAAACGTACTGGTCGATATGGTTATCGAGGGGGTTGGTGGACTTCTTACGAGAATTGCGTTTGGTATTCGTGTTCATTGGATGCACCCGATTGGCGGGCTCCGATTATCCCATGGACACAAAATTTCTGACGCTCTCCTTTACGTTCACGCATTCGACGAGCGCTTGACCAAGTTCGCCTCCAAAGTTCTCACTGATTGACAATTCCTTCTTCCATGCGCTCGGCCTGGCAGCAATGTACCATGACACGTCCTTGAAAGGAATCGCCCGAATTTCAGCACGCTTGTGGCAACCAATGTAGCCGGAATCAAGGAAGACCTTCTTCTCAAGCCCCTTCAGAAGGTCGCCCAGATGAGTAATGTCATGTTCATTAGCCGGTGCGGCGACCGTGCCATAGATGATCCCGGATTCAGAGCAGGCGGCAATGTGCTCCTTCATCCCGAAATGCCAGGTGTTGGCCTTCTTGCCCGAAGCCATCTCAGGATCTCGAGCGTGAGCCTTGTTCTTCGTTGACGACGGCGCTTCGATAAAGGTGCCGTCAGCCGCCACCATATCAAAAGAACAGGCTCCGGCCTCTGCTGCCAGATTTACCGTGCGCTCGGAGATTTCTGCGCCAACCCATGTTGTTCAATGAAATGCCGGAAGCGCAGTATCGTCGAATCTGAGATGAAAAGACGAGTGCTGGACACGCGGCAGAAGTTGCGAGCCACCATATCGCTCGTCAAATATGACTCCATCTCTGGATCAGACAGGTTGAGAGAGACCTGAAGCAGGTGAACCCGAACCATCGTTTCAAGGCGCGTATACGGCCTTCCTTGTTGAACCGTCTCGCCGGCTTTGATGTGGTAGTGAGGCAGGCATAGTTGGATCAATTCGTTGATTACATCATCTGTCAAGCGATCCATGGCATTCACGCGGCGATCAGCATGAGCCCGACGAACATGTAGGAACTTTTCAGCGTCAATGTCTGCAAAGCTCAATTGACCATTAAACAACTCTTCCATAGCGTTACAAGATCGTAAGCATCAATACAATAGGGCTATACTATTTTGATGGCAAAATACACCATTTTTTTGACGTCGCAAAGAAAAACCGAACGGAACAATTTTGTTCAATTCGGCTTGGGAACAGGGGTTTTTGAAGAGCTTCCCTAAAAACGAACCTAATTATAGAGAGAGAGGACTGTACGTGAACCTCGACGAGAGGCGATTTCGCGAAGCGTACGAAAATGCGCGGGAAGGGCACTCAGGTCGCAGTTAGAATGACGGTACACGCGTCCACCATGAGGAAATCCGACCATGCATCACGCCAACCCGCATCCCATGCGCCGCCCAGACCGCGCGGCCTCCGAGGACTTTGCCCGCCGCACCGCGAACGAGGCTCCCTACGGCACGCTCGTGACGGCGTCCGCCTCAGCCGAACCGTACGGCACGCCCGTCTCGCCAGTCATCGAGGACGATAAGATCTACTTTCACGCGGCGACAGGTGCAGGTCGAAAGTTCGAGAACCTCACCTCAAACCCGCGCTGCTCGATGGTCTTCGTCAGCATGACCGAGCCCGACGAACCGGCCTTTTCGATGAACTACCGCACTGCGGTCTTCGAGGGGCGCGCGACGCTCGTCACGGACGAAATCGAGAAGATGCACGCGCTCTGGCTCATCGGCGCGCGCTGGGCTGGAAGCCAGCCCATTGCGAAGAGGCGTGCCTACATCGAGGGCGACATGGCCCGCTGCGACGTCTGGCGCATCGACGTCGACGTCATCTCCGGGAAGACCCGCGAGATGAGGCGCTGAACGGAGCCTTTTCTCAGAACTTCGGGAACGCCTCGGCCGCCTCGAAGTGCACGGGAATGCCCGTCGTCGGGTGAGGAATCGTGAGCTCGGCCGCATGGAGGCAGAGTCGCGAGGTCTTCTCCTCGGCGAGGATGCCGCGGCTGCCGTAAAAGCTGTCGCCGTCGATCGGAAGGCCGATGCCTGCAGCGTGCGCGCAGTGCACGCGCAGCTGGTGCGTGCGGCCCGTCTCGGGCCAGAGGCTCACGAGGGCCTTGCGCCTGCCGTCGGGCATCGTCTCGACGCGCAGAAGCTCCCAGTCGGTGGCGGCGGGCTTGCCGCCCTCGGCTTCGGAGAGCACGCACTGGCGCGGACGATCAAGCCTGTTGAGGGCGAGCGGAAGCTCGATCCTGCCCGACATCTGCTCGGGGACGCCCTCGAGCCTCGCCACGTAGCGCTTCATCGCAAGTCCCTCGCGAAAGCTCTCCTGAAGCGCCTTCTCGGCCCTGAGGCTTCTCGCAAAGAGCAGAACCCCCGAGGTGTCCATGTCGAGCCTGTGCACGATGCGCAGCGGCCCGAACTGCTTTTCAAGAATCTCCTTGGCGGAGGTCGTCTCCCTCACGCCCGGCACCGAGGCGAGCCTCGTCGGCTTGTCGATCACGACGATGTCGTCATCGATATAAAGCACCGGAAGGGTCTCAAAATCCTCTTCGGACGCGATGGCCGACACGGGTGCGGCGGGGAGGCCTTCGACGAGACGCTCGTAGAGCCACTTCGCGGCGGCCCTCGGCGGGTAGAAGGTCCCGTCAAATCGTATTTCGTGCGCGGGCGTCGGGCCGCACCACCATTCGGCAAGCCCGATGATCCTCGCGTTCCCCGAGATCCGCCCCCGGACGGCGGCTTCGTTTCGTGCCGCAACGAGCGCCACGATGGGGCTCGTGAGCGCATCCGTCACCGCCATGCGCCAGCCCGCCTTTCTGGCCTCGAGCTCTCGCCCGCCCTGCATTTCGGGCAGATCGGGGTAGGGCTCGAACATCGCCTTGAGAAAGTCCCTCACCGTAAACCTCACGCCGCGTCCGTCGACGAGCGTGCGCTCGGGCACCTCGTCCCTCGACATCCCGGGCCAGAGCGCCGCCGCCCTGAGGGTCGACCAGTCGCGGCCTTCGCCGCCCGCACCGCACAAGGCCCGGCTCACGGGCTCGAAGGCATGCTCGGCATGCATGCCCGCCTCATCCTCGAAGACAAGCACGCCCGCACGTCCTGTGAAGCCCTCGGGAACGGGAACGAGGCGCGCCCGAGCGACGAGCTCGGGCGAAGGCGGGGTGCCGAACGGGGAGGGAAAGAGGATTTCGTGCATGGCTCAAGCCTTCATCGATTGTGGGACGAATGTCAGGATTCTACGGAATCCTCGGCGAACCGCGGAAAATGAGACATGTTAGGCGGTAACATCTAGGGGTTTTTACGGATTTCGTTCGTGTTTTGCGTGTGCGCGAACGCCGAAGGCGGGGAGCGCGCGCTATAGTTTTTTCCTTTCCCTCGTCCGATGCGGCGTCAGACCGCAGGATCGAGGGCCGCGCGGGTGCGTCTGACGCCCGTTCTCGGACCCCCACCATCACACAGGAGCAGCTTTCCATCATGACCAAGCGTCTTAGCCGCGTCTTCCGGTTTGCCGAGCCGATCGTTCACGGCTCGCTCATCCGGCAGATTCTCGTCGCGCTCGTTCTGGGCGCCGCGCTCGCCTTCGTCTGGCCCACGGCCGCGAAGGACGTCGGCATTCTCGGCGAGATCTTCGTGACGGCCCTCAAGGGCGTCGCCCCCGTCCTCGTCTTCGTGCTCGTGACGAGCGCGATTGCGAATTCGTCCATGTCCACCGAGATGCACATCCGTCCGGTGATCGCGCTCTATCTGGCGTCGACCTTCGGTGCGGCCATGGCCTCGGTTGCCGTGAGCTTCATGTTCCCGACGACGATCACGCTCACGGGGGCCGCGCAGTCCTCAGCGGCGCCCGGCGAAATCTCCCAAGTGCTCACGCAGCTCCTTCTCAACGTGGTCGACAATCCCGTGCGCGCCATTGCGAACGCGAACTACATCGGCATCCTCTCCTGGGCGGTGGCCGTGGGCATGATCCTGAGGAAGTCCCGCGAGGAGACCCGCATCGTGCTGGGCGACGCCTCGTCGGCCGTCTCCTCGATCGTGCAGATCGTGATCCGCTTTGCGCCGATCGGCATCTTCGGCCTCGTGTCCCACACGCTCGCCACGGAAGGCTTCCAGGTGATGCTCGAGTACGCGCAGCTTCTTCTCGTGCTGCTCGGCGCCATGGCCTTCGTCGCGCTTGTGCTCAATCCCTTCATCGTCTGGGTCGCCACGCACGACAATCCGTACCCGCTCACCTTCATGGTGCTGCGCGAGTCGGGCGTCTCCGCCTTCTTCACGCGCTCGTCGGCCGCGAACATTCCGGTCAACATGGACATCTGCCGGCGCCTGAAGCTGCCCGAATCCACGTATGCGATCTCGATTCCCGTGGGCTCCACGATCAACATGGCGGGCGCCGCCGTCACGATCACGGTGATCACGCTCTCGGCCGCGCACTCGCTCGGCATCCAGGTCGACATGTTCTCGGCGATCTTCCTCTCCGTCATCGCGAGCGTCTGCGCCGCGGGCACCTCGGGCGTTCCCGGCGGCTCGCTCATGCTGATCCCGCTCGCCTGCGGCCTCTTCGGCATCGACCAGGACACCGCCATGCAGGTCGTGGCCGTGGGCTTCATCATCAGCGTCCTGCAGGACTCGACCGAAACGGGCCTCAACTCCTCCTCCGACGTCCTCTTCACGATCGCCGCCTGCTACCGCGCCGACCGAATCAGGGCCGAGCAGGAGGCCGCGAAAAACAACTGCGGCAATAACTGAGAATATCTGTAAAATACGATGGTTTGCCTAGGGGCGGTCAGTCGAAACCGCCCCAGGGGCAACGCCAGACATTCCGGCGCGGACGGTCGCCTTACGCCGTCCGCGCCTTTTTGCAACCCACATTTTCCCTAGGCATTCCCACACATGACCGAAGCCGACCTGACACCCAAGGCGCCGCTCGTACGCGAGGACGAGCACCCCCAATTTGAAAGAACCATGAAGGCCCGTCACCTGATCATGCTGTCCCTGGGCGGCGTGATCGGGACGGGCCTTTTCTTCAACACGGGCTTCGTGATCGGCCAGACGGGCGCCTTCGGCACCGTCGTCGCCTATCTGATCGGCGCGCTCGTCGTCTACCTTGTCATGCTCTCGATGGGCGAACTGTGCGTCGCGATGCCGCAGACGGGAAGCTTCCACCTCTACGCCACGACCTTCATCGGTCCGCGCACGGGCTTCACGGTCGCGTGGCTCTACTGGGTGACCTGCACGGTGAGCGTCGGCACGTCGCTCACGGGCGCGGGGCTCGCGATGCAGTACTGGTTCCCGAACGTCGACGTCTGGATATGGTGTCTGTTCTACTGCCTCCTGATTCTGGCGATGAACGTCTTCACGACGAAGTTCTTCGCCGAGGGCGAATTCATCTTCTCGCTCATCAAGGTGATCACGATCCAGGTCTTCATCATCGCGGGCGGCCTCGCCGTCTTCGGCGTCATTCCGCTCTCCGACGGCTCTCCCGCGCCTTACTTCAGCAACCTCACCGAAGGTGGCCTCTTCCCGAAGGGCCTGCTGCCGCTGCTCACGACGATGATCGCCGTCAACTTCGCTTTCTCGGGCACCGAACTCATCGGTGTCGCTGCAGGTGAAACGCAGAATCCCGAGAAGGTCATTCCGATGGCCGTGCGCACGACCGTCGTGCGCCTCGTGCTCTTCTTCATCGGCACGATCGTGATCCTCGCCGCGCTTCTTCCGATGGAGGAGGCCTCGATCCTCAAGAGCCCGTTCGTGACGGTCTTCGAGCGCATCGGCATTCCGTACGCCGCCGACCTCTTCAACTTCGTGATCCTCACGGCCGTCATCTCGGCCGCGAACTCGAACCTCTACGCCGCGGGCCGCATGATCTGGGCCCTCGCACACGACGGCATGCTGCCCGCCTGGGCCTCGAAGCGCACGAAGCGCGGCCTTCCGGTCAACGCCATCATGCTCTCCATGCTCGGCGGTTGGCTCGCTCTCTTCACCTCGGTCTTCGCCGCCGATACGGTCTTCGTGGTCCTCACCGCCATCGTCGGCTTCTCCGTCGTCGCCGTCTGGATTGCCATCAGCGTCGCGCACATCGGCTTTCGCAGGCAGCTCAAGGCCGAAGGCAAGTCCGCCTCCGACCTCGCCTGGCACTCGCCGCTCTTTCCCGTCGTGCCCGTCCTCGCGATCATCCTCTGCTCGGTCGCCTTCATCGGGCTTCTCTTCGACCCTGAGCAGCGACTCGCGCTCTACTTCGGCGTTCCCTTCGCCGCAGCCTGCATGATCCTCTATCCCGTCATCGCACGCCGCCGCGACGCCCGCCGCGAGGCCGCACGCCTCGCCGAAGCCGGCAGGCACTGACACCCTGAAGCCTCTCTGAACACAAACGGCCCCGCTCATGACAGGATGAGCGGGGCCGTTTGCTTTTGGCATTCAGGACCCGTCAGGGCCCTGTTTCCACCTCAAGGCTTTCAGAACGTCCTGAAGGCGAGGGCGGGATCGACGCCGCAGGCGAGCGAGAGCTGCGCGAGCACACGGGCCTTCTGCGGGTTGAGCGTCCCTGCAGGCACGAAGCCCGCATCCTGCCACTTGGCGAGTCCCTCGACGGTCATGCCGCTCGGGGTTCTCGAAGCGCGCACGACGAGTACGCCGTGAGCGGCAGCCTCCATGAGGGCGCCTTCCGCCTTCTCGTGAATCGAGCCGTTGCCGGTCCCCGCATGCACGATTGCACGGGCGCCTGCAGCCATGGCCGAACGAACCATCACGCCGTCGTCGTCGACGTGCGAATACACGATGTCGACGCGGGGCAGGGCGCCGTCGGCCGCAACCCGGGCTTCGAGCGCCTCAAGCGTGAAGGGCGTGGCGGCCCCATGGGCCTTTTCGGACCTCGCGATCCACTCGATGTGCGTGCCCGCGATCATGCCGAGCATGCCAAGATCCGGCCCCCTGAAGGTGGCGACATTGGTGGGATGGGTCTTCGTGGCGTCACGCGCGGAGACGATCACGTCGTTGAGCGCGATGAGCACGCCCCGGCCCGCAGCCTTCGGATCGGACGCGATGCGAACGGCGTTGAGAAGGTTGAGGGGCCCCTCGGCCGAAAGGGCCGTGGCGGGACGCATCGCGCCCGTGAGCACGACGGGCTTTTCGCTCTTCACCACCAGATTGAGGAAGAACGCGGTCTCCTCCATGGTGTCGGTGCCGTGCGTAATCACGACACCCGAGACGTCCTCGCGGCGAAGAGCCTCCTCGACCGCGTTCGCGAGCTTCAACCAGAGCTCCGAAGTCATCGAGCTCGAGTCGATGTTCGAGACCCGGGCGGCCTCGACGTCGGCCACGTCGGCCAGCATCGGAACGGCCGAGAGCAGGTCCTCGACGCCGAGCCCCTGAATGCTGTAGCCCGTCATCTGCGTGGCGGACGCGCCCGAACTGACGATGGTGCCGCCCGTGGCGAGAATCACGACCTTGGATGCGCAATGCGGCATGGTGTCTCCTTTGTCTTTTGTCTTGAAGATGGGTTTGTCTGTTTTTTCAATGATCCCAACAGCATACATCGCCGCCGGACAAAAAAGGCCCTCCCGCCGCCGGCGAAAGGACCTTTTCCTCCGTTAAATTCCCGTCAGGGTCTTATTTCCCTGCCGTAAGCCTAACGAGTTCGAGCGTCATCTCGAGCGACTTGTGCAGGCTCGGGAGCGGGAGGAACTCGGCATAGCTGTGGAAGTTGCACGCGCCCGTGAAGTAGTTGGGCGTGACGAGGCCCTTGGCGGAGAGGGCGGAGCCGTCCGTGCCGCCGCGCATGGCGATAGTGTTGGTGGTGATGCCGAGGTTGTCGGCAGCCTTGTAGAGGAGCTCCACCGGCGAGCGGTCGTCGCCGAGGCTGTCGGCGATGTTGGAGTAGACGTCGACGAGTTCGGCCTCGATGACGGCGCGCGGATGCTGTGCGCGCACGGCCTCGACCGCCTCAAGCACGAAGGCCTTGCGGGAATCGTAGCGGCTGCGGTCGAAGTCGCGGATGTTCATCGTGAGGCGGCACTCGGCAGCGTTGGCTTCGCAGTCGGTGAACCACCAGTAGCCTTCCTTGCCCTCGGTCTGCTCGGGCGTCTGCAGGCGGTCGAACCTGTTGATGAGGTCGGTCGCAACGAGGAGCGGATTGACAAGCACGCCCTTGGCGCTCATCGGATGCGCCGTCACGCCCTTGATGCGGATCGAGACCGAGCAGGCGTTGAAGGTCTCCCAGACGATTTCGCCAAGCGCGCAGCAGTCGATCGTGTAGGCGAAGTCGACCTTGAACTTCTTGAGGTCAAGGAGCTTGGAGCCGCAAAGACCGATCTCTTCATCGGGCACGAAGGCGACGCGGATGTCGCCGTGCGGACGGTTTTCCCTCGTCACGACGGCGAGCATCGTCATCACGTTCGCAACGGCCGCCTTGTTGTCGGCACCGAGCACGCTCGTGCCGTCCGTAAAGACGATGTCCTGACCCGCATATGCGGCAAGTTCCGGATGCTCCTCGAGACGCACCCAAATGTCCTTTTGGGCATTGAGGAGAACGTCCCCGCCTTCGTAGTGAATCACCTGCGCCTTCACGTCGGGCGAGAGGCTCACGGGCACCGTGTCGAGATGCGCGACCCAGCCCACGGCGGGAGCGCCCTCGACGTTGGCGGGCAGAAGCGCCGTCAGGATGGCGTGTTCGTTCAGTTCGATCTCGACGAGCCCGAGCGCCTCAAGTTCGCGGGCGAGAAGCTTCGCGAGCTCGCGCTGGCCCTCGGAGCTCGGCACGCGGCCGGCCTTCGGGTCGCTCTCGGAGGAGACGGCGACGTAGCGCAGGAAGTTGTCTCTGAGTTCGTCGACATAGGGAAGGTGGATGTCTGTCATGACGACGGTCCTTTTTTCTTGGATTGCAGAAAAATCGGTTTTGCATGAGAAACCCCGCCGGGAGCCGAAAGGGAGGCGTCCTCGACGGGGTGCGGGCAGGGCGCGGTGCGCCTCTTACTTCACGGGCGGGTAGACGTAGCCCGAATCGAAGCCGATCGGGATGCCGATGCCCCAGAAGGCGTAGAGCACGAAGGTAAGCGCGACGAGGAGCGCGAGGGTGTAGGGGATCATCATCGAGCTCAGAGTGCCGACGCCCGCCTGCTTGCAGTACTTCTGGCAGTACATGATGAGGAGCGGATAGAACGGGAACATCGGGGTGCAGACGTTCACGGCCGAGTCGGACACGCGGAAGGCGGCCTGGGTGAGCTCAGGCGAGATGCCGAGCATCATCAGCATCGGGACGAAGATGGTCGAAAGGATCGCCCACTTGGAGGTCGCCGAGGTGATGAGAAGGTTGAGCATGCCGGTGAAGATGATGATGCCCAGCAGCGAGCCCGCCGACGGCATTCCGAGGTCCTTGAGGAACTCGGCGCCCGAGATGGCGAGCAGCGTGCCGATGCCAGACTTGCCGAAGACGTAGAGGAACTGGGCGGCGAAGAAGGCGAACACCATGAAGCCGAGCAGCATCTTCATGACCTCTTCCATCGACTTGATCACGTCGGACGAGGACTTGAAGGTGCCTGCGGCGTAGCCGTAGACGATGCCGGGGAGCGAGAAGAAGATGAAGATGAGCGGAACGATGGCCTGCATGACGGGGGCCTTCGGGCTCGTGAGGGAGCCGTCGGGCGCGCGCAGCATGGAGCCTTCGGGCCAGCAGAGCACGAAGAGCAGGGCGGCGAGGCCGAGGAAGACCGTGCAGGCCTTGCGGTAGGCGCTGTTCTCAAGGGCGCTCACGGGCGTGATCCTGAGGTCGGGATCGTTCTCGAGGCCCTTGTCGAGCGGCATCGTGGCCCAGAGGCGCGGCTCGACGATCTTGTCGGTCACGTACCAGCAGGCGGCGATCACGAAGAAGGTGCCGCCGAGCGCGAAGAAGTAGTTGCAGAGCACGTTCACCGAGTAGGACGCATCGAGCGTCTGGGCGGCGGCCTGGGTGAAGGACTGCATGACGGGGTCGATCACGGACGGCGTGTAGGAGGCCGTGAAGCCGCCCGAGAGACCGGCGAACGAGCAGGCCACGCCCGCGAGCGGATGACGGCCCGCACAATAGAACATCAGGGCTGCAAGCGGCATGAGGATCACGTACACCGAGTCGCTCGCCACATGGCAGAGGATCGAGACGATCACGACGGCCGGCGTGAGCGCGGCGCGCGGGATGTAGCTCATCAGCTTCCTGAGAAGCGTGTGGATGAAGCCCGATCCCTCGGCGATGCCGATGCCGAGCGTCGCCACGAGCGTGATGCCCAGCGGCGGGAAGCCCATGAAGTTCTTCACGGAATTTACGACCAGTTCAAGCAGGTTCGCGGGGGCGAGCATGTTCGTCACGGCGATCACGGCACCCGTGGACGGATGCCTGTAGTCGAACGAGACGTAGGAGAGCGCGAGCGAGATCACGAGCGTGATCACGAGGCCCAAATGAAGAGCATCGTGATGTGCGGCAGCTTGTTGCCTGCCGCCTCAATGGCGTTGAGGAAGCGGTTGAGGCTTCCTGCAGCTTGCGGGGGAGTGGGATTCATTTGTAGTCCTTGAGGATGGAAGGACGGCCTCCGTCAGGCAGAGACCGAAGGCTCTATTGTACGGAAAATCCCGAATTCGGTTTTTCGGCCCACAAAGCCTGTGCGACCGACGTCCCCAATTGCCAGTGATGATGGAGATGATTCATGGCCGACATGCCGCAATTGCAACGGAAACACATGACGTCAGCCTCAGCGCGAGCGTGGCGAAAAAGAAATACAATAGCGTCAGAAACGCATGTCCCCCAGACGTTTTCTTTTGCTCGCGCCGCTTTCAAGCCCGCCGAGCGTCTCTTCGTCGAACCTCAGGCCGCGCTCACCTGGGCCTGGGTCGAAGGCGACGACTTCCGTGCGGGCCGCAGCTTCACGGTTCACCAGGACGACTATCAGAGCCTGATCGGACGCGTGGGCGTGCGCGCGGGCCTTGAGTTCCCGAACGAGAAGAGCACCTTCTACGCCCGTGTTTCGGGCGCCTGGGAGATGATGGGCGAGGACGAATACCATGCCGTCGCCGACGCGGGCAGGGTCGAGTCCTTCCGCACCGAACTTGACGGCGGTTGGAGCGAGTACGCCGTCGGCGCGAACTTCAAGCTCGCACCCAACGCCTTCGTCTGGGCTGACCTTGAAAAGATCGCGGGCGGAGACATCCGTGAAAACTACCGCTACACCATCAGCGCACGCCGGGTCTGGTAAGGCGCCTGAGGGGACTGTAATCCCTTGACGCTCGCCGGAAACACCCCGCCGGTCCTCACGGGCCGGCGGGTTCGTCTTTGGACGACGGGGCTTCAGCGTCGGATAATCGAAGGCGTGCATAATCGATTGAATGATGGAGGCAGTGCCTCCCGGACATCCGCGTCCGGCGCCTCCAGGCAAGACCAACCCAATTGAAGAGGAAGAAAAAGAAGATGTCCATCCTGCGCACCGCCGCCGCGCTTGCAGCCGCCCTTACGCTTTCCACCGCCTTCGCCGCGCCGCCTCCCGAGGTGGTCGAGCTTGAGGGCCAGTGGCGCGGCCGCCTCTGCACGGCCGAGGGCAATCCCACGAAGACGAATCTGAGCATCGACAAGTACGGCTGCTTCGTGCTCTTCCAGACCGACGTCAACGGCGCCGCCCAGTCCGCCGGCACCGTCACGGTGAAGGAAGGCGTCATGACCCTCGTCGACGCCAAGACCGGCCCCTACATGGTGCTCAAGGTCTCCGACGACGGCCGCCTCGTGCAGGACGTCCGCGGCAAGCTCCCGAAGAACTGCTGCTACCTCAAGCGCCGCTGATCCATCAGCCCCGCCTCATTCGAAGCCCCGTCCGCTCCGCGCTCGGGGCTTTTGCACTTTCAGTGTGCGGCGCACGCGCCGCCCCCTCCATCGGGAGTATTTCGCCAGCCGTCCCGATCGTGCATAATGTGCCTCTCATACTAGGAGCAACCCCAATGTCCATCGAGCAGACGCGTGAAATCCTCTCCCATGAAGAACTGTCGGACGCCGACATCGTTCATCTTCTCGGCCTCACGGATCCCGAGGAGTGCGAGCTCCTGCGCAAGACCGCCTACGACAGGACGACGGAGCTGATGGGCAGCTTCGTGTACTACCGCGGCCTCATCGAGTTTTCGAACATCTGCACGGCGAGCTGCCGCTACTGCGGCATTCGTCGCGAGAACCACGACGTCGAGCGCTACACGATGTCGAAGGAGGAGATCGTCGCGGCCGCGAAATGGGCCGCCGATCAGGGCTACGGCTCGATCTGCCTTCAGTCGGGCGAGCGCCGCGACGAGAAGTACATCGCCTTCGTCGAATCGTGCCTTGAGGCGATCCACGAGGCCACGGTCTCGGAGAAGCTCCCCGACGGCGTGGGCGTGACGCTCTCGCTCGGCGAGCAGACGATCGAGACCTACCGCCGTCTCGCAAAGGCCTCGGGCAATCCCTCGAATCTCAGGTACCTCGCCAGATTCGAGACCTCGAACCCCGAGCTCTTCAAGGTCCTTCACGGCGCCCGCGGCGACCATGAGAAGGAGCTTCAGAACCGCTTCCGCATGCTTCGCGACCTTCGCGAGGCGGGCTATCAGGTGGGCACGGGCGTCATGATCGGCATTCCCGGCCAGTCGCTCGAGGACCTCTGCCGCGACATCCGCACCTTCCAGCAGTTCGACGTCGACATGATCGGCATGGGCCCCTACCTCATGAGCGAGGGCGGGGAGCTTCAGGAATACGGCCAGATGGAGCCCAAGGCGCTCCTTCAGCTTGCCCTCAACATGATCGCCGTCACGCGCCTCGTGCTCGGCCCCGTCAACATCGCCGCCGCCACGGCCCTTCAGGCCATCCGCGACGACGGCCGCGAGCTCGGCGTCTCCTACGGCGCCAACGTCGTGATGCCCAACCTCTCGCCACAGCAGTACCGCGAGGGCTACCAGCTCTACGACAACAAGCCCTGCCTTGACGACGAGCCCACCCAGTGCGCCTCCTGCCTCGAAAACCGTCTGCGCCCTATCGGCCGCAGCGTCGGCTGGAACATGAGCGGAAGCTCCCGCAGGTGGCTGCGCCGCAACGGCCGCCCCGACGAGGCCGTACCCGAGGGCCTGCGTACCAAGACCCTCGAAGGCCGCAGGATCATCCCCATCGCTGCGGGAAAAGTTGCGTGAAAACAACACCTGCCCGAAATCCCGCCGCGGCTCCCCGTGTTCCCGGCCTCCGGCAAAGCCCCGCCCCGAGCGGGGCTTTTTTCACCCCTACGTTCCTCATCCACAGGGCATTTTCAGTCCGCCCGTGCAGCAGTCGAAAGCAGGGCTCCCGCTGGGCGAGAAAACTTTGCAGACGGGGAGAGCGGGAATGAGCGAACGGGTATTGACGTTTTCGCGCCGCCAGGTAGAATGGACGGTTTCCCAAAAACTCGGGTTAACCCGAGCAAGACCCAAGAATCAAATCCCGCCCTCATGAAGTCCGAAATCCGCACGATCCTGCTTGGGATCGGTCAGTTTCTTTTCTGTGCGTTGCTGAGCGCGTCCGCCTACGGCCTCTACGTCCTGAACCTCAGGGTAAGCGTCCCCGTCGAGAGTCTGATCGAGCTGGGCCAGGAAGCGCTGCTCCTTTCGGCGGCGATCTTCACGCTCAGGACCGCGTCGCTTGAGAAGGAACTCTCGGGCGGGCTGTGGCTCGTCGGCGGCTTTCTCGTCGCGCTCTTCATCCGGGAGCTCGACGGTTGGATCGGCCACGCCTGGGTCTACTGCGAGCTCGTCTGGCTCTGCGGTGTCGTCTGGGCCGTGAAGGCCGCGGGGCTCGGCACCGTCATTCCGGGACTTGCCCACTTCATCGGCCACCGCGCCTTTCCGATCATGTGCGCGGGCGTAGCGATCCTGCTCGTCTACTCGCGCCTCTACGGCATGCAGACGCTCTGGCTCGCCTATGCGGGCGAGGCCTGCTCGGGCCTTTATTCGGTGAAGACCCTCTCAGAAGAATCCACCGAACTTCTCGCCTACATGATGATCTTCACGAGCGCCGCCTTCTATGCAGGCAACTGCCTGCGAATGCGCCGCCGCAGGGCCCGCGCCGAACGCCTACAGAAGGAAGCCGGCATCAAGACCGCCTGACAAGGCCGCAGCCCGCAAAAAGGAAGGGACCCGAATCCTGATGGACATGGGTCCCTTTGTTCATTCCGCCTTCGAAAGCCGTCGGGGTCTTTCTGAAGCGTTCGACCGTTTCGGCGCTGTTATTTTAACTTAGCGAGCATTCCGCCCGCGATCCTGCGCACGAGGCAGCGGGGAAGAAATCGAGTCATGAAGGCGCCGAAGCGGTTGGCTGCGCCGTCGAGTACGACGACGCGGCCCGCCATCATGCCCTTGAAGCCCGTTTCGGCCACGCGTTCGGGGTCGGCGGAGAGGCGATCGAAGGGGCTTTCCTGCGAGAGGCCCGCGGTCACACCGAACTGCGTGCGCGTGGGGCCGGGACAGAAGGCGGTGACGGTGACGCCCGAGCCCTTGAGCTCCTCTGCGAGCGACTCGGTGAAGGAGAGCACGTAGCTCTTGGTGGCGCCGTAGACGCCGAGGTAGGGGCAGGGCTGAAAGGCGGCCGTGGAGGCCACGTTCATGATCCTGCCGCGGCCCTCGCGCTTCATGCGGCGCGCCATGCGAAGCGAGAGGCTAGTGAGCGCCATGACGTTGAGCCTGATCATCTTCTTCAACATCGCCTCGTCCATGTCGGACGCAGGACCGAAGGCACCGAAGCCCGCGTTGTTGATGAAGATCTCCGGCACGATCTGCCGATCCGAGAGCCAGCTCGAGATCTGGTCGACCGCACCCGCCGCCGTCAGGTCGAGCGCGAGCAGGTGGGTTTCGGTCCTCAGGTCGCGGCTCAGCACTTCAAGAGCGCGCATGTTGCGGGCGATGAGAAGAAGCCGGTAGCCCTTCTGGGCTGCGAGCTTCGCGAGCTCCCGGCCGATGCCGCTCGAGGCGCCTGTAATGACGGCGAGCGGCTGAATGTGGTCTGGCATCGATCTGACTCACTAGAATGCATGGATGCCGCAAGTGTACAACGGCTTGCGCCCCAACGCCCGCCCCTTCGAGGCGGTAAGACGCCAACACGGGATAGTCCCATACGGCAAACAACCTAGAGACATTGAGCCATCGCATGACAACCCCCATTGAGCGCCCGAACGGGACCGATTCCGGGAAAAATCTGCTTGCACAAATCCTTCTGCTTCTCACGGGCATGGCCGTGCACACGCTCGGCATCGCGCTCATCACGCGGGCAGATCTCGGCACCACGCCCATCAGCACGCTGCCGCTTACGCTCTCGGCCGTGATGGGCGTCACGCTCGGGACGTCCACCTTCATCATCAACATTGCGTTCTTCCTCTCGCAGATCGCGATGCTCGGCTCAAGGTTCGAGCGCCGCCAGTGGCTGCAGCTCCCATCGGTCCTTCTCTTCAGCGCGATGATCGACGCCTGGATGGCGGTTCTCTCCCGCGTCCCCGTCGAGGGGGCCGTTGCGTGCTGGAGCGCCTCGCTCCTGGCGAACGTCGTCATCGCGGCGGGCATTCTTCTGCAGCTTCGCTCGAGCCTCATCCTCCAGCCGATCGACGGCGCCGTGCTTGCCGCCTCGATCGTGACGGGACGTGCGTTCCCGATCATCAAGATCGCCAACGACGTGGGCTGCGTCATCGCGGCCGCCGCGGTCGGCCTCGTCTTTCTCGGAAATCTTTACGGAATCGGCGCGGGCACGCTCGTCTCCGCCTTTGCCGTGGGCTTGCTCATCAAGCGCCTGAAGCCCGTGCTCATGCCCGGAGAACAGCTCTGAAGACGTGTCCCTCCGGTCCCGCATGCCTCAAAGGATCCACGAAAAGACGGCCCGCCTCTCGAATGTGAGAAGCGGGCCGTTCTTCTTCAAGGGACGCCGGGATCCGTCTCAGCCCCTGCGCATCGGGATCATTTCGCCTTGGGCGACGGAACGATCACGAGTGCGGGACGGGTCTGTGCGGGATCGGGCAGGGGAGGCGTCACGGCGAGCGTACCGAACGTCCTTCTGAGTTCGGAGATCTCGCCGAAGCTTATCGCGCGCTGCGGACAGGCTTCGACGCAGATGGGCGCGCCGCCCTTTTCGAGACGATCGAGGCAGCCGTCGCACTTCATCATCTTGCGGGCCTTTTCATCGAGCTGAGGCGCACCGTAGGGGCAGGCCTGCGCGCACATGCCGCAGCCGATGCACTTGTCGCGGTCGATGACGACGAGGCCGTCCTCGGCGCGCTTGTAGTGCGCCTTGGTCGGGCAGACCTTGACGCATGCCGGGTTCTCGCAGTGGTTGCAGGCGATCGAGACGTACCAGGCGCGGACGTCCTGATGCCAGGCGCCCGTCATGCGGTCCTGACGCCAGCTGCCCGAAGCTTCTTCGAGCACGCGGCGCAGATTGAGGCCGACGGGCAGATTGTGCGCGTCCTTGCATGCAACGGCGCAGGTCCTGCAGCCCGTGCAGCGCGAGACGTCGACGACGAAACCGTATTGCTTTGTCATGTTCTATCTCCTTTTGCTCAAGCCTTGACGACCTCGACGAGGTTGGTGTGCTGCGGATTGCCCTTGGCGAGCGGGCTCGGGCGAAGCGACGTGAGCGTATTGATGTTGCCGCCAACGTCGACCCTTCGGCCGTCTTTCATCACGGGCCTGTACCACGCGCCCTGCGGAATCGAGACGACGCCCGGAATGATGCGCGGCGTCACCTTCGCCACAAGTTCGACCGCACCGCGGTCATTGAAGACGCGCACGCGGTCGCCCGAACGGATGCCGCGAGCATCTGCATCGAGCACGTTGACGAGCACCTCGTCGGGGAACTGCTCGCGAAGTGCGGGCAGGTTGTGGAAGGTCGAGTGAATGCGGCCGTGGCCGTGATAACCGTAGCATTGGAGCGGATACTTCTTCTGCAGTGCGTCGCCCGGCATCTCCCAGGTGCGCACGAACATCGGAATCGGCGAAATGACGTCGCCCTTGGGAAGCACCCAGTTCTTCGCGATGTTCGCAAGGCGCTCGGAGTAGATCTCGATCCTGCCCGACGGAGTTTTGAGAGGATTGGCCTTCGGGTCCTTGCGGAACGCCTTGAGCGCGATGCCCGCGTTGGGAAGATCATGGATGTGAGCGGGCCCCGTCTTCCAGAAGGTCGCGAAGTCGGGAAGCGACGGGATCTTGCGGCGCGTTTCGTTGTAGCACCATTCGATCCACTCGAGCTGGGTCTTTCCTTCGGTAAAGGCCTCTTCCTTGCCGAGATGCCTTGCGATGCCGCGGCAGATCTCCCAGGTCGGGCGCTGCTCCCACTGCGGTTCGACCGCCTTGTGAAGCGGCAGGATGGCGGCGGAGTCGCCGTTGGAGCCGCCTGAGGCCGTGACGTCGTCCGCTTCGGGTCCGAGCGTGTCCGGCAGGAGAATGTCGGCGTAGCGGGCCGACGGGGTCATCATGTTGTCGCAGACGACGATGAACTCGCACTTCGAGGTGTCGCGCAGGATTTCGTCCGTCCTGTTCGAATCGCTGTGCTGGTTGATGAGCGTGTTGCCGCCCGAATTGACGATCATCTTGATGTCGTGGCCGAGCGTCTTCACGCCGCGCAGGCCGTCGTGGACGTCATCCATCTCCCTGCCGCGCACGATGGCATCGGTCCAGAGGAAGCACGGAATCGTCGCCTTGACGGGATTGGTGCCGACCGGCAGATAGACTGCGGGCACGGCCGTGTTGCCTTCCTGCTGGCCGGTGCTCGTGCCGGGAAGGCCGACGTTGCCCGTGAGGATCGGAAGCATCGCAATGGCACGGCTCGTCTGTTCGCCGTTGGCCTGCCGCTGCGGGCCCCAGCCCTGTGAGAAGAAGACGGGCTTCGTCGTACCGATCTCCTCGGCGAGCCTCACGATCGTCTCGACGGGGACGCCCGTGATGCGGGAGGCCCATTCGGGCGTCTTCTCGATGCCGTCGGGCCCTCTGCCGAGAATGTGGCTCTTGTAGTCCGAGCCCTTGGGTGCGGAAGCGGGCAGGGTGCCTTCATCGTAGCCCACGCAATATTGGGCGAGGAACGCGTGGTCCACACGGTCGTGAACGATGAGCTCGTGGGCAATCGCCTCCACGAGCGCCGCGTCGGTGCCGGGACGGATCGGGATCCATTCGTCGGCATGCGCGACGGCCGTGTCGCTGTAGATCGGATCGATCACGATCATCTTCGGCTTCCTGCCGCCCTCGGCTTCGCGCGTGCAGGTCATCTGCCAGGACTTTCCGTGTCCGGAGCCGCGCGTGACGGCGGGATTGTGGCCGAAGGTCACGTAGAGCTTCGCATTGGCGATTTCCGAGATGTCAGAGGACGGGCTCGCGCCGTAGGTCATCGGGAAGGCGGCCGAGATCTGAGCAGTCGAATAGGAACCGTAATACTTCAGATAACCGCCGCAGAGATTGAGCAGGCGCCACCAGGCTCGGCGGGAGTTGACGAGCGACTGCTGGCCCGAGCAGTACTGCCAATAGAGCGATTCGTTGCCATACTTCTCGACGGTCTCGCGAAGCTTGTCGGCGACGGTCTTGAGGGCCTCGTCCCAGGAGATGCGCTCGAATCGGCCTTCGCCGCGCTCGCCCACGCGCTTCATAGAAATGCCGCAAGGAAACATCTGACTTCAGTCAGGTGAGGAATTGCGGCCCATGCCTTTCACACTACCACGTGATAAAATTAAGGATATGGTGGAAATAGTATACAACCGAAATTGCGTTTACCAGATGGCATACCATGTGATATGGTGTCCGAAGTACCGCAAACGGATACTTAAAGGTGAAATAGCCAAGGCTTTGCGTCTTGCCATCACCGCGATCTGCATTGAGCGCGAGTGGCCGATTCTGACCTAGGAAATCCAACCTGACCATATCCATTTGTTCGTAACCATCCCTCCGTCACAGGCTGTAGCCGATGCCGTAAAGATTTTGAAGGGTTCGACGGCCCGGAAGCTGTTTGTGGCTTTCCCGGCGTTGAAGGATCAGCTTTACGGCGGGCATTTGTGGTCTCCGTCCTATTACGTAGGTACGGCTGGCAATGTCAGTGCGGAAACCATCAGGCATTACATTGAAAGGACTGAACATATCAAAGGGCGCAGGTAAGCTCGTTCGACGCAAAGTCGACGTGCGTACCGTCTGCATTGCCTTGGAGGTCGATGCCGATGCTTCCGAAAAGATGCATCAGACCCGTCGTCTCTACGGGCAGGCCTGCAATTTGCTCGTCCCAATCGTCGTGTCCGATACAGATAGGAAAAAACGGCTCTGGCAACGGTACAACCTGCACAAGGCTGCTTATCCGATGGTTCGAACCAAAATGTCCGTTCTTGGTGCACAGCTCGCCTGCAACGTCATGCGTTCGGTGTCGAGCATGTACCAGTCGTGGATCAGCAACCATCCGAACTTCTCGAAGGATAAGAAGATGGTGCTTCCGAGCATCAGCTTCAGGAATCCTGTTGTTCACCTGGACAAGAACACCATTCGCTTCTTCAACAACTACACCGAGGCGTCGGTCTATACGGTGAATGGGCGTGTCGGCGTTCGTCTTCGTCCGGGAAAGTTTCAGCTGAGCCAATTGGCCGGTTTTCTGGCTGAAGAGCTTGCCGGAACGTCGAAGGAGAATCGGATTTACAGGCTTGGCGAATGCAACCTCGTTTGGAAGTGCGGCATCAAAGGCACGCCTTCCAGATGGGAGCTGCACATTGCCATAGAGAAGAAACTCGAGGAAGTATCTCTCGACAACTTGTCTTTGAATCAAGTCATGGGCGTTGATGTTGGCGAAAACAACGCCGCCGCACTGTCTACCGGCCGAATCTTCAAAGCCGGGAAGATGAAGGACGACCGTGACAAATACCTGAGCAGTCGGGCTCGTTTCCAGCGCAATGGCTCCAGAAGCGCCAGACAGGCACTTCGAAAGGCTTCCGGCCGAGAGAAACGACATGTGGAACAAATCAACGACGAAATCAGCAAGTCCATTATTGAAGATGTGGCAGAACGCAATATTCGCCTGATCGTTCTTGAAGATCTTACGGACATCCGCGAGCGAATCAAGGCCGGGCAGAAGGTTCGCGCACGCCTGCACCGCTGGCCCTTCAGGGAGCTTCAGCAGAAGATAGTGGACAAAGCTTGTAGAGCGGGTATCGAAGTGATCTTCGTTGACCCTCGCTATACGTCGCAAACCTGTCCGCATTGCAATGCCATCGGAACACGGCAGAAGCACCGATTTGTTTGCAAGAACTGTGGTTACAGAGCGCACAGCGACCTCAATGGAGGTCGGAATCTGCAACGTCTGGGTTGTCTGCTGATAACCCAGGGGCTGGTGTAAACAAGCCCTATGTTGAGCCTGCTTTAGCAGGTGACAATAAAGCTTTCGACTTTAGTCGAGAGTTGTTTACCGGATACTTCAGTCGATCGGGACTGTAGAGGCGCTCGCGCATGTCGCGGCCCTTGAGGCAGGCGCGCGACTGACGCACCCTGCAGCCGTCCTTCACGGTGTTGTCGGTTTCGATGCGGATCACGGTGCCGTTCTTCGTGTACGCGCGCCATTTCGATGATGAACAACGCTCCAGCGTCTTTTGGAGGATTTCTTGACGGGAGGCAAGCGCAGGCCGCCGTCTTTACCGCCCGCAGGCTTGAGGATGACGATGGACGGGGCGTTTCGAGCGGCGGTGCATCGCGACGCTGTACAATGCCGCCTTGGTCCGGACGGACCGCCTTCTCACACGCACTCCAAGGAAAAGACAAGACAAATGACCTCAGTACGCCGCATGCTCACGGGCTTTCTTCTTGCCATCGCCGCAGGCTTCGGCTGGGGCTCCATGGGGGTGGCTGCTCAGGTCATGATGACGGACGGCGGCTTCACCGCCCAGGACCTCGTGGCGCTTCGCGTCTTCGGCGCGGGCGTGCTCCTCACGCTCATGACGCTCCTCACCGAAAGGGGCAGGGTCTCGAAGCTCTTCTCCGACATGGTTCTGCTGCGTGACGTCGTGATCTACGGCCTCGGCGTGCTGGCGACGCAGTTCACGTTCTTCCTTGCGATCCGTGATGCGGGCGCCGCCACGGCGGCCATCATGGTCATCACGGGTCCGCTCTTCGTGATAGGCTGGATCGCCGCCACGACCCGCAAGCCCGTCTCGATCCTCGAGCTCGCCGCCTTCTGCCTTGCCGCCACAGGCGTCGTACTCATCATCACAAAGGGCGACCTGAGCGTCGTCAACTTCTCATATTCGGGCGTCCTCTGGGGGCTTGCCTCCGCCGCCTGCGGCGCCTTCTGCACGCTGCAGCCGGGCAATGCCGTCAAGAAACTCGGCGTCAACGCCGTCGTGGGCTTCGGCATGCTCTTTGCGGGCATCGGCGCGCTCTTCGTCTATCCGCCTACGGAAATCGACGCCGTCTGGACTTGGGAGACCCTCGCGGGCTACCTCTACATCATCGTCGTGGGCACCGCGCTCGCCTTCGTCTGCTATCTGAAGAGCCTCGACTACGTCCCGCCCGCCGTCACCACCATCCTCGGCGCCTCCGAGCCCCTCACGGCCGTGATTCTCTCCGTCGTGCTGCTCGGCACCTCCTTC
Source organism: Sutterella wadsworthensis 2_1_59BFAA (assembly GCF_000297775.1). Taxonomy (GTDB): domain Bacteria; phylum Pseudomonadota; class Gammaproteobacteria; order Burkholderiales; family Burkholderiaceae_F; genus Sutterella; species Sutterella wadsworthensis_A. Next base: position 266,039 of record NZ_JH815516.1, on the reverse strand, counting down.
ACGCCCGTCGAGAGTCTCGGCGCAGTCCTCATCTTCGCCACCGTCTTCATCCTCGCCATGAGGGAGGGGAGACGCAGGGCCTGATCCCGATCCTGTCTTCAACACCGCTCATTTGCTCCCGCTCAAGCGAAACCCGGCGACTGAGACAGAACCGAGAGAAGCAAAAAATGGCGGGACTTCCGTTATGGAAATCCCGCCATTTTCAAGTGAGGCAGGCCGGGCATTCATCCCGCCCTCATGACAAGAAAGGCGGAAAGAGGCCGGCAAGCCCGGTGATCAGTCCTTGGCCTTGCGGTTGCGGAAGTACACGGCCTCCTGGATGTCGGTCGTGCGCTTCGTGAAGCAGTCGTCGAGAAGCGTTTCGCAGAGCTCTTCGCCTTCGGCGAGAACACGGAGATTGAAGTCGTTGAGGAGCTTCGCGGCGGCCTTTTCGTCTTCGGCATGAAGCTTGACGAACTCGGCTTCGAAGGCGGCCATGCGCGGGGCGAGGTCGGCCTCGAACTTGGCGAAGGCGGTCTTGACCATCGGGGCGAGGCCGGCGTAGTCGGTCATGACGAGCGTCTGAAGCCTGCGGAACTTCCAGTAGACGGAACGGCGGTCGCAGTGGTCCGTGCCGCAACCGTAGTGTTGGGGAACGGCCTCGAGGCCCTGGTAGAACGGCAGGTAGACGGAGAGGTCGGCCATGCCGAAGGCGAGGTGGATCAGGCAGCCGATGGCCTGCGGGAGCCACGGACGGACCTGCATGATGTGGGACTCGTACGTGCGGAACACGCTGATCGGGCGCCAGGGCTCGTCGCCGCGCAGACCGAACTGGTACGGGTCATGCTCGGACATGTCGTAGTGATTGCGCATCAGGGCCTTGAGATCGTCGACCGTGATGGGCTTTTCGGGCGTGAGATAGACCTCGAAATTGCGGCCATCGTCGACGGGCTGCTCGACGGACGGATTGAGGTGCTTCTGCATGATCCAGACGCGCGGGTCGTTGTAGACGCGGTCACGCTCGTCGTTGCGGGTGTAGGCGGCGGCGAAGTCGAAGGGACCTTCCTCGGGGTTCCAGAAGCCGTGCTCCTTCGCCCAGCTCATGACCGTGGGCGAGCCCATCATGTCCTCGCGTTCCGGATCGTATTCGCGCAGGCGGCCCTGGTTGCCCGTGGCCATGTACTTGTCGGCCGGGGTGCGGTGGGCGATCCACTGGTGGCCCGTGCCGGTCTCGAGGTACCAGACCTCCTTGCTGTCGACGAAGCCGACGCCGAAGCCTTCACCGCAGCCGGCCTCCTCGATGATGCGGCCCAGAAGCGCGCACGCTTCGCGCGCGGTCGTGCAGCGGGAGAGCAGAACGTCGGGAATGTCGTCCTCGGTGATGCCGGAGGCCTTGTTGTACGGGTCGATCGCGAGCGCGTCGTCGCGGGCGAAGATGGACTCGGTGCCGGTGAGGCCCACGCCCGCTTCGTTGAAGCCCACGGCGCCGTGGAGCTGGGTCTGCCAGTTCGGCACGGTCGTGAAGCGCATGCTGTGGGCGGGCTGGGGCCATTCGAAGGCGGTGGCGCCCTTGTGGTCCTGCGTGCGGTACATCGAGCCTTCGGGCCATTCGCGCGCTTCGTGAATCACGAAGTGCTGGGCCTTGAGGGCGCTGCTGTCAGCGCTGCGGGCAAGAAGGAAGGAGCCGTCGGCCGTGGCCTTTTCTCCGACAATGACGGAAGTGCACATCTTGGATGTCCTCAGAAAATGCGCCGGCCCGAAAGGGAGAAAGACCGGCATTCAGGGCGCATATTTTAGGCGGCACCCTCTGAAACCGCCATCGGCGTTTACCTGAGGTTTCCAAGGGAAAACCATCTGAAACGCCCGTCCGGACGGCAATCCGGAAGACAGGCCCCATAGGGCGGATGACGACAAGGGACGAAGGAGGTAAACCCGAAAAAAGGGCCCGCCCCGCTTCCCCTCTGTATATACAAAGGGAAGGCGAAGAACGAGCCCTTTTGGGAGAAACCGCGTTCCCCGGGAAGAGGAACACGGGCTCTCATCAGAAGCGGTGGACGATGCCGGTCGTGAACTCGTAGCCGTTGGGCTTGGCTTCGGTCGTGCCGTTCTCGACCTTCTCCTGAGACCAGCCGGTCATGGCGTAGACGGCGGTACGCTTGGAGAGGGCGTAGTCGTAGCCGAGGGCGGCGATCACGCGCTTGAAGTCGACGTTGTCCTTGTTGTCCATGTCGCGGTAGGCGACCTGGGCCTTGGCGACGCCGCCCATGGCGGGCACGTTCACGCCGAGGCTCACGCCGTAGCCGTCGACAAAGCCGTAGCCCTTGCCGCCGGTTACGGCCATGATGCCGTCGGTGCCGACGCCGCCGCGGAAGGCGGGAAGCTCCTGGTCGCCGAAGAACTGCGTGAAGGCGAGGACCTTGACGCCGCCGTCGAACGTGTAGTTGCCGCCGAAGGTGACGGTCCAGCCGTCATCCTTGCTGGCGGCGGTGCCAGTGCGGTACGTGCCGTACATCGTGGTGTCGGCGACGAGCACGGCCTCAAGAGCCCCGGCCTTGTAGCGTGCGGCGAGAGAGGCGTAGCGGTCGGATTCGCCGCCGTGGCCTTCGACGCCGCCCTTGGAGGAGTCGTTCTTGAAGGAGTACATGGCGTAGCCCGTGAAGCCCGCAACGGTCGGGGTCACGTAGCTGAGCGCATTGTCGACGCGCGTCCAGGAGGAGGCGGTCACGTGGCCGGAGCCGAAGGCCTTCGTGTAGTTCGCAAAGAGCGGGTCGATGGCGCGGAAGAGGCCGTCGGCGCCGAGCGTGCTGCCGAAGACGGGCATCAGGCCGGCGGAGAGCTTGCCGAACGGACCGACGAGGTCGACGTGGGCTTCGCGACCGAAGAGCTTGCCGCCCTGGTCGAGACTGCCGTCGTCGGACTTGATGCCGGACTCGAGCACGAAGGCCACCTTGTAACCGTTGCCGAGGTCTTCAGAACCCTTGAGACCGAAGCGGGAGCCGAATTCCTTTGCGTTCTCCATCGAGAAGGAGTTCACACGGTCGTGGCCGGCAATGTCGGCGTCGCTCGACACGAAGGAGAGGCTGGTGTCGATGAGGCCGTAGACCTGGACGTCAGCGGCCTGGGCGCCCATAGCCGCAGCGGCCACGGAAAGGGCGAGAAGAGACTTCTTCATCATGATGTTCATTTCCTAATGGGTTGAAAAGCGGAATGCGCTTTGAGTCAGGAGGGCGCTTCGCCTCTCCTGCGGGCAGGACGGAATAATACAGTATCAACGAGTACTTTTGTTGTTCTCTTTAATTCCCGCCTGACCTCCGGCATTCCTTCCGCCGTTTTCGGGCGGGAACGGGCGCCGCGTCCGACCGGACGAAACGCCCGTCGATCCCTGCACGCGGGAGGTCTCAGGCTTCCCGCTCGCAGGGCGCATCTTCAGGCGTTGACCGGGATCAGGCCTTCTTGAAGGCATCGCGGGCTGCGATGCGGCCGAAGATCATGCAGTCGGCAACGGCGACGGTACCGAGACGAACCATGCCGTGGACGCCGCCCGTGGCTTCGCCGGCGGCATAGAGGCCCTTGATCGGGGTGCCGCGCACGGACATGACCTGGGCATGCTCGTTGATCTCAAGGCCGCCCATGCAGTGGTGGACGCGCGGCCAGAGGCGAACGCCGTAGAAGGGACCCTTGTCGTTGACGCTGGCGCCCTTGAAGAACATGCAGTCGAACTCGGGGTCCTTCATGGCCTTCATGTAGCCGTTGAAGGTCTCATTGGTCTTCTCGAGCGTCGCGTAGTCGATGCCGTAGCCGGCAGCGAGGTCCTTGAGCGTGTCGAACTTCTTGACGACGCCGGTCTTGAGGGCGTGCTCCCAGAGCTTGTCGGTCATGTTGTGGCCGACGATGGCGTTCATGACGTTGGCTTCGCAGGTGTAGATGACGCAGGGGTGGCCGATGGCGACGATGGCGTCGGCGCGGACCTTGCGGTTGCCCGTTTCCTTGATGAAGCGCTTGCCGGTGGCCGGGTCGACCATGGGCCCGAGGCCGACGCAGGACTCGACGAAGAGCGGAGCCACGCCAAAGCCCTTTTCATCGGGCGAGGTCCACGGACCGAGCTGGATCCAGTCCATCTGGACGGTGTTGGCGCCGATTTCCTGGGCCTGCATGATCATTTCGCCCGTGGCGCCCGGATGGTTCGTGGAGGTGAACTTGTCCGTGAGGCGCGGGTCCTGGCTCATGCGGTACTTGACGTTCTGCGCGAAGCCGCCGGCTGCGATCAGGACGCCCTTCGTGGCGCGCACGTAGAGGACCTTGCCGGAATTCTCGCGGCCGAAGCGATAGCCCTGGCGGGCCTTGACGCCGATGACTTCCTTCTTGTCGTTGACGATGATTTCGTCGACGATGAAGCGAAGGCGCGGCTCAATGCCGAATTCCTTGAGCTTGGCGAGCATCGGAAGAATGAAGCCGGAGCCGGAGTTGTTCGTCACGGCGTGCGAACGCTTGACGGAGTGGCCGCCGTGGTAGGTTACGGCCTTGAACTGGACGCCGATGTCGTCGCGCAGCCACTTGAAGTTGGCGACGGATTCATCGGCGATGCGGCGGGCGAGGGCGGGATGGCAGAGGCCGCCGCCCGCCTTCATGATGTCCGCAAAAAGAAGGTCGGCGGAGTCCTTGATGCCTTCCTTTTCCTGCATGTCGGTGCCGGCGGCCGCGACGGCGCCGCCGTTGATGATGGAGTTGCCGCCCGGCGTGCTCATCTTGTCGACGAGCATGATCTCCTCCTTCTTCGCGCCGAGGTAGTGCGCCTCGAGGGCGGCGGCGCAGCCGGCAAAGCCGGTGCCGACGATGAGAAGACCCGTAGTTTCGTCCCACTTCTGCGGCGCTTCGGTCGAGAAGGCGGGAGCGGAGACGGCGGCGGCAGCGGAGGCTGCGCCGAAGAGGGCGCCGGTCTTGAGGAACTGGCGGCGGGACTGGTTGGTCATGCTGATACTCCTTTTCATGAGTGATGGTCGCGGGGCGGACCTCCGTGTGCGGCGGAGGCTCCCGCCGTCCTGCGGCTGGTCGGCCGTCAGGACGCGGTGAAAATCATCGGGCGTTCGAGGGACGGTCCCGTCAATCCGGGCCCGAAGCGATGCCTGTCAATGCCTTTCAGCGCCTCAGGGCACCTTGAAGCCGAACTGGTGGCACTGGTCGCAGAAGTTCTCCGTTTCGCCGTGCATGTAGTGGCAGTTCGTGCAGTCAAGCTGGTCCTGATAGTGCGGGGAGACGTGCGGATTCGTCGGCTTGACGTCCTTCGTCTTCTCGACGAGGTCCTTCGTGTTGTGGCACTGCGTGCACGTCTTGATGTCGGGCGTGGCGGGATTAGCCTTGTCGGGGCCGTGGCAGGTCTCGCAGGTGAGACCCATCGCCGCATGACGGTCGGCACCGAACTTTCCGTCGGCGGCAGAGGCGGTGCCCGCAGCCATGAGGGCGGTCATCATCAGGGCGGCAAGCGTCTTGAAATTTGTCATTAAAATCTCCTGTAGGGGCGAATGGTTCATGGGGGCCGAGCGCCCTGTTCGAGTGAATCCTAGTCCATTAAGCCTGCCTTAAGACGCGCCGACTGTGCCAACTTAGGGTAAGCCTCCATCGAAAGTCCCCACTAGTTGGGTGTTCTCCATCAGGGTTCCTCCGAATAAAGAACCAGAAAAACCGCCGTTCGTGTTGCTTTTCCGCCACACGCCGTTTCGAGAGGAGATGCGCTTCGCAGGGCTTGCGAAGCGAGACCGTCATGCCGCATCCGAAGCCTGCCGAAGGAAACGTTGCGCTCATCAGTCCGCCTGAGGGCGCCGTCGCCGCCGCTGCGCCCGCGCCCGAAGCAGACGACCGCTGGGTCTGGTTTGAGGACGAGCACGGCGAGCGCTTTCGCGTCCCGCGCTCCTGGGTTCAGGGCGCGCCTGCGGACGCGAGCAATGCAGGCGGATCGGCCGAAGAGGCGGACCCGGACGAGGCGGGCGGAATCCACATCAAGAATCCGACGCTCTCGCGCATGTTCGAAGGCGTGCGGCTCACCCCCGGTCAGGCCTCGCTCGTTCCGAAGCTTCAGGCGTTTCTTGACGACGACGATGCGCGGATCTTCATACTTCGCGGCTATGCGGGCACGGGGAAGACCTTCCTGATGAAGGGCGTCGTCGACTATCTTTCGGCCGTCAACCGCTCCGTGCACCTCATGGCGCCCACGGGCCGCGCGGCCAAGGTGCTCTCGACGAGAACGTCCCGCAGCGCCTCGACCATCCACGCGCACCTCTACTCGCCCCGCGACCGGGACGATCCCGACGACGAGGACTTCACGCTCGTGAGCGACCTCACGTCAAACACGGACGAACTCGACGCGGTCTACGTCGTCGACGAGGCCTCGATGGTCTCCGACCGCGAGACGCAGAATCCGCTCCTGCAGTTCGGCTCGGGCCGCCTTCTCGCCGACCTCCTGCACTTTCTCGAGGACGCCCCCTGCGCGCACCGCAGGCACATCCTGTTCGTGGGCGACGCCGCGCAGCTCCCGCCCGTCGGCATGACCGTCTCGCCCGCGCTCTCTCCCGTGCACCTCGAGGAGGAATTCGGCCTGAAGCCCTCGGAGCACACGCTCACCGACATCGTCCGCCAGAAGCAGGACTCGGGAATTCTCGCGCTCGCGACTGCGCTCCGAACGGGACTCAAAAACAAGACGTACGCTCTTCCAAGGCTTCCTGCGGACGTTCCCGACGTAGAGCGGATCGATGCGCGCGACATGGCGCGCCTCTGCTGGGAGGTCATGGGACGGCGCATCACGCGCGACGCCGTCATGATCGCGCAGACGAACGTGCGCGCCCAGCAGCTCAACCGCGCCTTCAGGCGGCTGCAGTTTCCGGGCGTCGAGGAGCTCGCCGCGGGAGACAAGCTCATGGTAATCCTCAACACGCACATGCACGGCGAATTCATCTGCAACGGCGACTTCTGCCAGGTGCTCCGCACGGGAGCGCGCACCAGGCGCAGCGTCTCCTTCCGCGTGAAGACCGGCCCCGCAGGGAAGGGCAGGCGCCTCGTGAACCTCGACCTTGAGTTCCAGAGCGTCACGCTCAGGCTTCGCGGCAATACGGGCGAGTGCTTCGAGGTCTCCTGCATGATCCTTCTCAACCAGCTCGAGCCCGACGACCTGCCCGACATGACGCTTCTCCTTCGCGCCCTCATGGCCGACTTCAAGAACCGCTTCCCGAGGCTCAGGCGCGGCACGAAGGACTGGCAGGACGCGCTCGCCGAAGACCCGTTCGTCAACGCGCTTCACGTCCGCTACGGCTACGCCGTCACCTGCCACAAGTCCCAGGGCGGCGAATGGCCGCACGTCTTCGTCGACTGCGCATGGACGGGACCGAGATCCTCGGCCGACTACTTCCGCTGGCTCTACACCGCAGTGACGCGCGCCAGACAGAAGCTCCATCTCGCCCGCTATCCGAAGCACGCCTACGACGACCCGAACGAAGTCCTCCCCGTGCCCGACGACGCCTGGCCCCGGCAATGGCAGGCCGAGCTTCCCGCAAGACATCCCGGCGAAGACCTCGAGACGTTCGCGCTCGAGCTTCCCGAAGACAACGGCGAAGTCTTCTGACGCCCATGGAAAAACAGGCGGCCGCATTTCTGCAGCCGCCTGCGCTCCCTGAACCCTCCTCTTCGGACAAAAGAGGCGTTCCTCGCAAAAGCCTGCGTCTATTCCTCTCGAACCGGCGCCCAGTAGGTCTTGTAGACGCCGCCCCGCTGAAGGACGAGCTTCTTCTTCGAGACCATCACGACGTTCCAGACCTCCTCGAACGGGAAGGTCCCACCGTTGCCGATGCTCCTGCCCCTCAGGGTGAGCTTTCGGTCTGCAACCTGCCAGCTCTCGTACTCGAGCGTCGCCATGTTGACGGACTCGGCCGAGCCGTCCTCGTCAAGGATGAAGCCCTGCTGCCTGCCGAACTGGGCGGGCACGGGCTCAAGCCACGTGTTGACAAAGAGAGGCATCATCTGCCTGTCGATCCCCTCGCTCATGGCCTTCTTCTCGATCGCGGCGGCCTCCTCGGGCGTCGCGGGACTGCCTGCGCATCCTGCGAGCACAAGGGCGGCTGCGGGCAGCGCAAGAAGCATCGTTCTTCTCTGCATGGCTTTCCTCCTGTCGTCACGGGCATTCGGTCGCTCCCTGCGGCACGCTGCGCCGCATGAGGAGCCTCATGCCTTCATCCTACCGCGCCTTGACGCTCCGCGTCCCGCAAAGCCACACGGCGAAACATTTGCAATGCCTCAGGCTTCCATTTTTGGAATCGCCCTCTCGCCGAGCCCATCTCCCTGAAAACAAATCGGGCCCGCGGTCAGAAGGCCTGCGGACCCGAAAGGCAGATGAAAATGTCGAAGGCTAGAGCTTGTCCGCCTGCCAGGTGTTGCAGACATTGGGATTGCCGCTCTTGAAGCCCTTCTTGAACCAGTTGAGGCGCTGGAGCGAGGTCCCGTGCGTGAAGCTGTCGGGCACGACGCGGCCCGTGGCCTCCTTCTGCAGGCGGTCATCTCCGATGGCCGTGGCGGTCTTGAGCGCCTCCTCAAGATCACCCGCCTCAAGAATCCCACGCTTTTCCATGAAATGCCCCCAGACGCCCGCGAAGCAGTCAGCCTGAAGCTCCATCTTGACCTGGAGCGCATTTGCTTCCTTCTTCGTCACGCGCTGCTGGAGCGTCTGAACCTGCTCGGAAATGCCGAGCACGGTCTGTACATGATGCCCGACTTCGTGGGCGAGCACGTATCCGAGCGCAAAGTCGCCGCCCCCGCCGAGCTTCTTCTGCATGTCGTCATAGAAGCTCAAGTCAAGGTAGACCTTCCTGTCGGCGGGACAATAGAAGGGGCCCATCGCCGACCGGCCGTAGCCGCAGGCGGTCGAGGTGCTGCCCGTGTAGAGCACGAGCTTCGGGTGCGGATACCTTTCGCCCGTGGCGCGGAAGATCTCGGTCCAGACGTCCTCCGTCGTCTTGAGCGCAACGCGGGAGAACTTCGCGAGCTCCTCCTCGGCTGCCGTGCCCTTGTAGGACGCCGAAGCCGTCGTCTGCGTCTCGACGGGGAAGGGCTCTCCCGTCAGCAAAGGCGTGAGGTCGATCCCGTAGTAGCCCGCCACGAGCACCACGATCACGACGACCAGCCCCGTCTTGCCGCGAAGCGGAATGCCGCCGCGGGTGCGAAAGCCTCCCGAGCGGCCCATGCCCCTGCGGTCCTCGACCGACGAGCTTTCCTCAAGATCCTGCCAACGCATGAAAAGGCCTCCCTGAAGCATCAAACGCATTCCGAATTGTAGCCCGCATCGCGAAGACCTTCCGACGGGAACCCTCGCCACGCACCGCGCCGCCCGCGGAGCGCCTCCGGACAGCTTTCGGCAAAAAACACCTCTTGTGTCGCTTTTGGGCGACACCTTCAATCCTGAGCGCAATTTTCCATTGCATTCAGGCCTCCCTGCGTCTATACCGGAAGAGTGCGCGGACTGCACGATTTCCGGAGAACAACGGATTCGCCCGTGTCCGCCCCTGAACCAACCTGACTCAAAGGAGGATCTGCATGTACATGAAGTCTCTCGTTTCGCTGGCCGTTCTCGGCGCCATGTCCGCCGTTGCAACAGCAGGAGATCTCGTGGCCTTTGACAAGCCCAACGAATCGGGAGTGTCAGGATTTCTGTGTCTGGGGAGGTTATTCCAGGGGCAGCCCAACGAGGCTGCCCTTTGTTTTTTGTGATGCAGTATGCCAGACCTGATGCGATAGCGCGGGTAGTCTAATCATACCCCTTGTCTTACTCCATGGCACCTGTAAAGCGCTCGCCAAACAGCAGAGCGAACTGAGGCATGGCAGCAGACCACCTGGCTGTAGCACGCTTCCAGGAGGTCGTGAAATTCATGATAGCCAGGTAGATCAGCTTCCGGGCTGCGTCCTCACTAGGGAATAGAGTGCGCGTCTTGATCACCTTCCTGACAGCGCGGTTTAGCCCTTCAATCGCATTGGTCGTATAGATCAGTGTACGGATCTCTGGCGGGAACTGGAAGAACGGGATCACTTGCGCCCAGGCGCGTTCCCAGATCTGGATGATGGCTGGATACTTCTTGCCCATGTCCGTGCTTCCAAAACGCTCCAGAGCGCGTTCTGCAGCGTCGGCATCCACTGCCTGGTAGATGGGCTTCAGCTCCTTGCATACGGCCGCCCTGTCCTTCTGAGAGACGAATGAGGTGGATGCGCGGATAAGGTGGACGATGCAGGTCTGGTGGAGGGTCTGCGGATACACGGTTTCAAGAGCCTCCGTCATGCCCTTCAGGCCGTCCGTAACGGCGATGAGGATGTCCTCCACGCCTCGGGCCTTGAGCCCGTTGAACACGCTCGCCCAGAAGCTTGCGCCCTCGTTCTCGGCGATCCACATGCCCAGAACCTCACGCGTACCGTCCGTGCGAACACCAATCCCGAGATGAACAGCCATGTTCTTTACGGCTGCGCCGCTGCGGATTTTGACTCGAAGGGCGTCGAAGAAAGCGACGGGATACACACTTGCGAGCGGGCGATTCTGCCACTCCCGGACGTCCTCAAGCACTCTGTCAGTAACCTTGCTGACGTAGTCGGGGCTGATGTCCACCCCGTAGAGGTTGTCGATGAAGGCCTGGATGTCACGGGTGCTCATGCCCCTGGCGTACATGGCGATGATCTGCTCGTCCATCTTGCCGAACGAGCGGCTGTGCTTGGGCACGATGATCGGGTCGAAAGTGTTCTGTCGGTCGCGCGGAACGCTCAGCGGCAGAGGACCAAACTCGGTCTTCAGGGTCTTGTGGCTAAAGCCGTTGCGCTTGTTGGAAAGCTGGGGAAGCTCGTCAGCGGCGACCTCTTCAGGAGGCGTTTCAGTGGGCTGACAGCCTGTGAGATGGGCATCCATTTCTCCCTGCAGCATGGCTTCGACGAAGCGTTGGGAGAAGGTACGGACGGCCTCGGAGAAGGCTTCGGGGCCCAGCGGGCGGCCCGATGCTCGAAGCTCGGAAACGTACTGGTCGATATGGTTATCGAGGGGGTTGGTGGACTTCTTACGAGAATTGCGTTTGGTATTCGTGTTCATTGGATGCACCCGATTGGCGGGCTCCGATTATCCCATGGACACAAAATTTCTGACGCTCTTAACGAATCGTACACGGTTGACGGCCTGAGCAAGTACGGCGCCAAGATCAACGCCTCCGACATCACCATCACGAACACCACATACAACGGCATTGACGCCTACGGCGTCTTCGACCTGAACGCAGCCAACGACATCAGCATTCAGGGCGCCACGAACGGCATCTTCACGCCGATTGAGAAAGAGTTTGCGACCCCTTCAATCACGATCAAGACACCCAAGAAGCTGACGATCACGGGCCCGTGGGCCATTCATGCGGAAGGCAAGGGCAAGATCACCATTGACGCGGGCGACCTCGTCCTCAGGGGAAGCAACGGCATTGCCGCCAACTCCACCGGCACCGTCAGCATCGACGCTCAAACGGTCGACATCGCCTGCACTAACAAATACGGCGTCTCCTCCGCCAATACGGGCGGGGTGACGATCAAGGCGGAAAAGTCCATCTACATCAAGGGCGGCAGTGCAAATGCCGTCAACGGCCTGCAGGGCGCCATCAAGCTTGAGAGCAACGGCACGACCGTCGTCGACGGCGACATCCTCGCCAGGGCAGCCACGGTTTCGGCCGACTTCAAGGGCGCAGGTTCCTCGCTCACGGGCGCCGTCACCACGGGGGACACCGGCACGACGAAGCTCGGCTTCTCCGACGGTGCGCTCTGGAAGGCCGAAGGCGACAGCAAGGTGTCCGAACTCACCCTCAAGGGCGGCGTCGTCGACCTCAACAACCACAACGTCACCGCCAAGCAACTCGCCGAAAATTCCGCAGCCACCATCCGTCTTGATGCGGGCGCCGAAACGCTCGGCAGCTTCACCGTTGGAAATCAGGATGTCAAGGCCGACCTCAACGTCGACCTCGTCCAGAACGCCGACGTCGTCGACGAGGCGCTCGCCAAGCAGGCGCTTGCGCAGATCCAGACGGGCGACAATACCACGGTCGAAGCCCACGTCAAGGAAGGCCTGGTCAATCCCGACATCACCTTCAACAAGGACGGTTCGACGGCTTCGGTCGGCACCAACACGCTCATTCGCGACACGCTCGATCTGGCTGCCGCAAGCTCGCTTTCGCTCAACCGCATTCTCATGAACGACGTGCGCAAGCGCATGGGCGATCTTCGTTCGTCCAGCGGCAAGAACGGCGTCTGGGCCCGTTATGACGGCGGCAGGCTCGAATCCGACGCGGGCCTCAAGAACGACTTCAATACGTTCCAGGCCGGCTTCGACACCATGCCGCTCGACAACGGCGTGCGCTTCGGCGTGGCCGCCAGCTACACCTGGTCCGACACCGACTTCGCGCGCGGCGAAGCCGACATGGACGCCTTCGGTCTGGCCGCCTACGGCGTCTGGATGGGCGACAACGGCATGTTCGCCGACGTCGTGGCCCGCGTGGCCAAGGCCTCCAACGACATGACGATCGACAGCGTCTACAAGGGCGACCTCGACACGGTCACGACAAGCCTCTCGGGTGAGTTCGGTTGGCGCTTCGACCTCGCCAGAACCGTCTGGATCGAACCTCAGATCGAGGCCACCTACACGCACGCGGGTGCGGAAGACCTGACGCTCAGCAACGGCGTGAACGCCGCCACCTACGAGATCGGCGACTTCGACAGCCTGATCGGTCGCGCAGGCTTCGCAACGGGCTTCACCTGCCCGAACAACCGCGGCGAAGTCTGGCTGCGCGCCTCCGCCGTTCATGAATTCCTGGGCGACCGGGAAATCTACGCCAGAACGGGCGACAACACCAACTCGCTCAAGCAGGACGGCAAGGACACCTGGTTCGAATACGGCATCGGCGCCAACTTCAACCTGTCCGAATCCACCTACCTCTGGGCCGACGTCGAACGCACGTCCGGCGGCATCATCGATCAGGAATGGCGCGCCACCATCGGCGTTCGCTACGGCTTCTGACGATCCTTCCGACCTGCGCAGGGAGTCGTTCGCATGACGCAGCTCCCTGCCTGAGTTGAATAAAGGCGGCGCAGAATCTTCTGTCGCCGCCTTTTTCACGCCCGCCGGATCAATCGGGAAGAGCGGGCACCGTCAGGGGGTGCGGGATCCCTCCACCACTTCACACGAATCGACGTTCTCTCGCAGCCTTCCTTGTCGAGATAAGAGACGCCCGCAGGCAGTCCCTTCTCGGGTCCCGTGAGGAACTTCTCCTTGGACTTCCAGCCGAGCGCGGGCTTGCCGGAGACCGGATCCTTCCTGCGCCCGAAGTCGACGAGCCCGGCCTGCGTCAGGACGGGCGCCTCGAAGGGACCCGTAAAGCAGAATTCGCCCGAGTCCGTCGGCTCCTCCCAGAGGCGCCTCATCTTCGTCTCCATCCAGGCGGCATGCACGAAGCGGAGCTCGACGCCTTCGGAGTCGAAGGTCTTCATCCAGACGGCAAGCGTGCGGATCCAGGCGAGCCAGGCCTCAAGGTCAGGGCCGAGCTGCCTCACGGTCTCCACGAACTGGCGCCTGTGCGATTCGCTGTGCGAGCGCAGCCACTTCGGTCCGCCGTCCTCCTCTCTGAGAACGGGATCGGGCGTCGTGAAATGGAGCGCATTGAGTTCGTGATTCCCCATGACGGCGAGCGCCGAGCCCGCCTCGACCATGCCGCGCACGATTTCGTGCGTGCGGCGGATTTCGGGCCCGCGGTCGATGAAGTCGCCGAGAAAGACCGCGCGGCGGCCTTCGGGATGGCGCAGGACGCCGTTCGTCTCCTCATAGCCCATGCACTTGAGGAGAATCGTCAGCTACGCGGCGTGCCCGTGCACGTCGCCAATGACGTCAAAGCCTGATTTTCCGAGCATGTCCTTCATGACTCCTCTCCGTTCCGGCGCCTCTCCTGAAAGCACTCGACGATCGCGGCCCTGAGCCACTGTAGCTGATGGTCGTCATTGCTTCGTGAGTGCCAGATGACCGTCGGGTTCCAGCGTTCGCGAAGCGGCGAGTCAGGGTCGAGCTTCACGTCAAGGATCTTGAGCGGCATCCAGGCTGCAAAACGCTCTGCGAGCTCCCGCGTCATGACGGCGTAGGCGTCGCTCTCCAGCAGCGCGAAGGGCAGCGTCACAAAATAGGGCGTCTCAACATAGATGCCGGCATTCGTTGTGATCTCGGTTCGATGCATCACCTCGACGGTGCTTTCTCCTCGATAGTCAGGAAGCCTGAGCGAGACAAGCGGGTAGGCGCGGACCTCCTCTTCGGATACAGGACCGGGGCAGGAGGCAAGGGGATGGTCGTTTCTCACGACAACGACGTGTCGTGACGCGAAAAGCTGCTGACCATGAATGTCGGCGGGGAGCGGATTGCCGTCGGGATCGTAAAAGAAGGCGAGGTCGAGCCGGCCGCTTCTGAGATGCTCGATCAGACTGCCGTCGGGCGGCATGACGCGGATGCGAATGTCGGGAGCGCGTCTGCGGATGGCGGGAAGCGCCTTGAGAAGCAGCGTCACGAACGCATTGTCGTTCATCATCAAATGAAATACGCGGTGGATGTTGGCCGGATCGAAATATTCCTCGCTGACGAGATCCTCAATCACGGCGCGGGCGCGCTCTAGCTTGGGCACGAGCGCCGTCATTCGTCGCGTGGGCGCCATGGAGTTGCCCGAGCGTACGAAGAGTTCGTCATCGAAGATCTCGCGAACAGCGCCGAGCATGCGAGAGACGGTCGCAACGCTCAGACCGAGCGCCGAGGCCGTTCTCGTCAAAGAATGCGTTCGCGAAAGAAGGAGCAGAAACTCAATCTGCTCGCCTGAAAGACCGGATCCTCGTCCGTTCATGATCGTTCTGACCCCCAAGGCATGAATAAAAACGCCCTTCGATTTTATCGAAGGGCGTCGTGCCCAAACAAGGCGTGACTTCCTCATCAGAAGAAATGCGTGATGCCGAACATCACCTGTTCGGAGTTCGGATCGCTGGTATCCTCGAAATTGTCCGAATCAAAGAGACCCGAGCCGTGGGTCCAGTTGGCGGCGCCGTAAAGATGCGTGCGCTTGCTGAGCGGGTACTCGTAGGCTGCGCCGAGCAGCCAGCGCTTGAGGCCGGTTTCTGCGCCCGCCTTGACGTGTCCCTTGTACTCGATGTCATCGTAGGCGGAGGTGAGCATCAGATCGCCGCCCCAGAGACCGATCTTTGCATTGAGGCCAAGAACATAGCCGTCAAAGCCCCTGCCGCTCACGCCCCGCGCATTCTCGTCCGCAAGATTGTTGCTTCCGATGAGCGATAAAGGCGTGTAGACGGGCGTTCCGGGAACCGTGTAGAAGTCCCTGAACATCTGGCCCATAACATAAAGGCGCACGTTGTCGGCCACAAGAAAGTTGACGGCGAGGCTCGCAAGCGTCGAATCCCTGGCCCCCGACCAGCTCGCGCCCGTCTCGGGTGCAGGATGCATGATCCTGTCGACAGTGCCCGCGAAGGTCACCTTCGGCGTCCGGTACTTGAAGCCAAGTGCGGCGCGGCGGTTGTTGTCCTCCGTATCCGCCTCCTCACCCCCGGGCACCGGGTTGGAACCCGTCTGGAAGGAATACTGGGCGTAGAGCGTCAGCCCGCCAGCTAGTTCGGGACTCGCCCAGGAAAGTGCGTTGTCAAGGCGGTCGCCGCCCTGCATCCAGTGCACGCCGCCCGCTCGGCCCCATCCGAACCCGAACGGGGTCGCTTCAAGGCCAAACATGCCCCAGTGGCCGAACGGAGAGGTCAGAGCACCCATGCGGCCGGCCGCAAACTCGCCGAAGCGTCCGATGACGGCAAGAGATGACTCGCCGCCGAAGAGACGATTGAAGCGCATGGCGCCGTTGTCGGACTCGAAGAGGCTTTCGAGCTGCATCTTCACCTTGAGTCCGTTGCCAAGGTCCTCGTTGGCGACAAGACCCACGCGGGGTCCGAGGTTGACGCCGAACTCTTCGCGAGCCGTGCACTCCGTGCCGTTGACTCCGTTTCGGTTGTTTTCGACGATGATACCTGTGTCGATGATGCCGTACATCCGCACGTCGGCGGCCTCTGCCGCCGGTGCCAGCGAAGCCGCAGCCAAGGCGGCGGCGATGATTGTCTTTCTTAGCATGACAAGGTCCCTGAACTGAGGGGATGGAAAGGTTGGATTCTCAGAAAAATCCGGACGGTCGGACGGAGACAAGAGCCGACCGACCGTCCGGCAAGGCAAGACGCCGGGCCAGGGCGTCACTTGGCTGCCGAGAAGGCCTTCTGAACGTCGAACGGCATGGCCTGATAGCCCATGGCATCAAGAATTCGGATTTCAACCGAGGGCTCCTTCGCGCCCCACTTGAATTCGTTGATGAAGGGCGAGGGCGCACGCATGTCCATGGCGCCCGCCATGCCTGCGGTGGCGGAGTAGACCATGACGGAATCCTTGTCCTTGTGGTATTCGGTCAGAGACGTCACCGGGCTGAACCATTCGTGACCGCGGCCCTTGCCGTATTCCCAGACCTGCTCGATGGTCATCTTCTTCTGGTCAATCTTGTAGACGACGGCGCGCGAATACTTCATATCGGGCAGAGCGGGCTGCTCCATGCCGCGACCGTCGCCATTGTCAAAGACGGAAAGGTAGAACCAGCGCTTGTCGGACTTGGCATCAATGCGCCATGCGGTGTGCTGGGTCCAGGTCCAGTCGAAGTCCTTCTTGCAGACGTTGTAGTATTCGTCGCACTCGATGGGGTTGCCCGAAGCGTCGACCGGCTTGAGGAGCCTCTTCGCGAAGTCACCCGTCCAGCCTTCATGGGAGCCCACGATCCACTTGACCTTCTTGTCGCGGCCGATCTTGACGATGGCGGACTGGTGACGGGAGGAAATGATGATCGAGTCATCGGTCGGGTCGTAGTCCACGGAGTTGACGTGGGCCCAGTTTCGGCCCGCGCCCGTACCGAGGATGTCGCCGAAGTTGTCGCTCTTGTCGATCGCGGCCAGCTCCTCGGCGCTCATCGTGTGGCCTGCGAGCTTGGCGTCGATATTGAGGCAGACGGCGCCCTGGTCAAGCGTCTTGATGACCGTGCTGCGATACGGATCGAGAATGTTGTTGAGGTTCCATTCGTCGACGACGCGTCCTTCCGAATCGACCTCGATGATGACGTCACGCACCGTGCGAACGTTCCTGCCGTCGGGACGCTTGTAGTTGGCGCTCGAGACGCGAACGAGATAGTTGCCGTTCTGCATCGGTTCGAGTGCATGGCTGAAGTCGTCATAGCCTTCGGGCAGACGGCGGTTGAAGACCTCGCGGCCCATGATGTCGTACTTGGCGTAGCGCTGGCCGTAGCCCCAGGTGAGCATGCCGTCGTCGTTCTGGCGGAAGCCCATCATGACGCCGCCCTGATAGATGGAGCTCGCATCAAAGATCGGCTCGGCATGCAGGTACCAACGCAGCTCGCCCTTTGTGTCGATGATGCCGACCTGCGGATAGCCGCCCCATTCGAGCGAGCCGCCCGTCGGGTTGTTCCACACGGCGCGCTCGGCCTGCGGATAGTGATCGAGAATGTTGTTGACGAGGTAGAGGCGGTCCTCGAAACCCTTTTCAACCTTGATGACCTTCGTGTTGAAGAGGCCGCTCTTCTGAGCGGTCGTGCCATTGCTCGGCGCATAGGCCGGACCGCAGTAGATGCGGTAGCTTTCAGTGATCTTTTCGGACTTCGGGTTCGTGCCGTTGGTGGTGCGCGTGTAGCTCACCTCGACCGTGTTGACCCAGTCGGCGTAGAGGCCGAAAACGGGAATGCCCGAGTGCGTGAGCAGGTCGACGTCGCTCACCTTGTACTTGATCTCCTGACCTTCGGGCTTGGGAACGATGCGGACGGTCGCGTCGGTCACGACGTAGCCGCCGTTGCGGATGATGGCGGTGAGCGGCGCGATGCGGTACGGATTGACGACCACCTCGCCGAGCAGGCCCTGGACCTGGTACTTGACCTTCGGACCCGAGGGACCGCCTGCGGCAAGCGCCCGAAGGGGCAGGGCGGCGGTAACGGCCATCGAGAGCATCGAGGCAATGAAGACGCGCTTCGTCAGCATGTTGGACTCCTTTTCTGACTTGCTGAAGGGCGTGCCGAGCATCAGTGCGGCGCACGCCCGTTGACGGATCGAGGAGGCGGAACCGGCGTTCCGCCCCTCACGATGCAGAAAATGGTACGGATGCGACCATCGCCGAACCATAGGAGGATTCGGAGGCGCAGTCTTCAGAAACGGGAAGGCCTCTTTGCAGAAAATGCAAAACCTCGGGAAATCCCCTTGGGGTTTTGCTCGAGGCGAAAATCCATGCGTTGATGCATCGCGTGCATGCGCGCGGAAAAGACTCCCGACGCAGGCTCATATGGAGGCATCGACGGCAGGACACCCCCTGCGAAACCAGAGCCGCCGTTCCTTCACTTCGGCGACAAGGGCAACGAAGGCCTTGACCATCGATCCGTTGCTTTCAGCGAGCCTCACGACGGAGGCATCCATGACGATGTCGTCGAGGACGACGTGGCGGATGCCGTCGCCGGCAATCGGCAAATCGGTCTGAGGGATGATGGCGGCGCCGATCCCCTGACGCACGTATTCGATGATGAGGCGCAGGGACGAAAGCTTGATGACGGCCTTCGGAGTGAAGCCGAGTGCATTGTCGACCACGTAGGGCGAGTCATGACGGCTCTCGAAGATCATGAAGTCGCTATGACGCAGGACGTCCATGTTGAGTTGTCCGTCCGGGGTGATGCAGGGCGAGTCAGCGGCAGCAAGGAGTACGGGCGGACAGCGTCCGATCGTCTGCATCACGACAGGCGCATCGAACCTCACGCCGAAAGTGATGCTCATCATCACGTCGATCGAACCTTCGGCCAGGCGCTTTGCAAGCGTAGCGGGAGGCGCCTCTTCGGCAATGATCGTGAGTGAAGGAAAGCGCGAGCGCGCCTCACGCAGAACGGTACCGAAAAGGCCCGAGGAAATCGTGGCGGCGCATACGCCCACGCGAAGCGTCGAAGCGGTGCCGTTGAGAATGTCGTCGGCGTTGTGCCTCGCGCATTCGGCCATCGCAAGGATGCGCTGCGCGTCTGCAAGGAAGGTTTCACCAAGAGGCGTCAGCGCCATCGTTCGGTTCGAGCGGTTGACAACCGCTCCTCCGAGCTCCTCCTCAAGGAGTCTGATCTGCGTGCTGAGCGTCGACTGGCTGATGCCAAGCAACTTCGCCGCGCGCCCGAAATGCATGCGGTCCGCAAGAACCACGAAGGCCTGAAGATGCTTCAAGTCGAACATGAAGAGCTCCTCTCGGAAACGGAAAAGGACGGGACGGGTTTTCCCGTGTTCGGAACACTAGAGATTTCCCGAACCTTCGATCGCGAACGTACTTTCGATCCACACAAAAACGACCTAGGGACAAGCGTTTTACGTAGCCTCACATGCACAATCGAGATTCTCGATCGTACCATCAATCAAAGTCGAAATCAACGGAATTATTCTCCGTCCTTGCGCTTCAGGGTCCGACCGAGTTGAGCGGTCCCTGACCAACCCTTAGGAGAAGACAAACATGTTCGTTGAAACTTTCAGGAAGACGGCGCTTGCCGCGCTTCTTTGCGGCGCCGGTTCCTGCGCCGTTGCCGCCGTGACGGCGGGCACCTACGAAGGCCAAGCCATGGGCAAGCTCAGCATGGTGAAGGCTGCCGTGACGCTTGACGCCGAAGGCCGCCTCACCGACGTCAAGCTTGACGTTTCGGGCGAAACGCCGTTCCTCGGTGGCGAGGCCGCCAAGGCCATGGCCCCCGCAATGGTCAAGCACCAGAGCACGGCCGTTGACGCCGTGACCGGCGCCACCATCTCGAGCGAAGCCATCCGCAAGGCCGTCATCGCCGCCATCGAGAAGGCGGGCGGTGATCCCAAGAAGTATGACGTCAAGGTCGCCAAGAAGATCGGCCCGTCCGAAACCATGACCGCCGACATCGTCGTCGTTGGCGCCGGTGCTTCCGGCACGGCCGCCGCGCTTGCCGCAGCCGAATCGGGCGCCAAGGTCCTCGTCCTTGAAAAGGCTCCCGCCGTGGGCGGCGCCGGCCAGATCGCCTCGGGCCTTTTCGCCGTCGAATCCTCGCTGCAGAAGGAGAAGTTCAAGAACGATCCCGAACTTCTCAAGCAGCTGACGGCCGACAACCTCTACACGCTCCTGATGGACTACAACCACTTCCTCTCCAACGCCCCGATCACCCGTCGCGTGATCGAGCAGTCCGGCTCGACCATCGACTGGCTGCAGGGCCACGGCGCGAAGTTCAAGCTCATCGACTGGAACCCGCAGCAGGGCCAGAACCCGTACCCGATCCGTTGGCGCATCTATCACCGCTATCAGGACAACCACACGGCCTTCGTGAACATGTACAAGTCGCTCGAGAAGATGGGCGGCAAGCTCCTCACGTCGACCCGCGCCTATGACCTCGAGCAGGACAAGGACGGCAACGTCACGGCCGTGATCGCCGAAAAGGCCGACGGCGGCAAGCTCACGATCAAGACCAAGGCCCTCGTACTCGCCACGGGCGGCTACGGCGGCGACATGAAGCGCCTCTCCGAAAAGATGGAGAGCAAGCAACTCACGAACCGCATCGCCTGGGCCAACAACGGCGAAGGCATCGACATGGCCCTCAAGGCCGGCGCCCAGAAGATGGGCGAAAACTCGGCCCTCATCCACGCCTGCGAATTCGACGGCCTCTCCACCTCGACCGCCGGCGCCCACGGCATGATCGACTCCAACCTCCTCG
This sequence comes from Sutterella wadsworthensis 2_1_59BFAA, assembly GCF_000297775.1. Classification (GTDB taxonomy): domain Bacteria; phylum Pseudomonadota; class Gammaproteobacteria; order Burkholderiales; family Burkholderiaceae_F; genus Sutterella; species Sutterella wadsworthensis_A. The sequence continues at coordinate 245,220 of NZ_JH815516.1, read as the reverse complement.
TGCGCGTCCTCAAGACGCCGCTCCTCTGGGTCGACCCGGCCGGCCACCGCTTCTGCAATGAAGAACTGATCTACGACACCGTCTACTGGGCCAACGCTGGCTACTCCGTCGGCGGCAAGTACTTCGTCGTCGTGGACGGCAAGACGCTCGACGCCTACACGGCCGACAAGCTCCCATTCGAAGTCTCCGGCGCCGGTCCCGCCAACCCGACGGGCAAGGGCGACTTCCGCGCCTTCGCTGAAGAGGCCGTCCGCCAGGGCGTCGGCTTCAAGGCCGACACGCTTGAAGAGCTCGCCAAGAAGGCCGGCTTCGACAGCGGCTTCACGAAGCAGGTGGCCGACTACAACAAAGCCGTCGAAACGAAGAAGGATCCGTTCGGCAAGCCCGCCGAGTTCCTCCAGTTCGGCGTCAAGGAAGGTCCGTTCTACGCCTTCCGCGCCAAGGTCGTAAGCCTCTCCACGCTCGGCGGTCTGCGCGTCAACGAGAACATGCAGGTTCTTGACGGCGACTACCGCACGATCGGCGGCCTCTATGCCACGGGCAACAACGCCTACGGCTTCTACTCCACGCCGTCCTACCCGCCGTACCAGGGTCTGGCTCTCGGCTTCGCATACAACTCCGGCCGCATCGCCGGCATGGAAGCTGCGAAGGCCGTGAAGGCCGCCAAGTAAATCGCGGACGAAACCCCAACCGCGGCCGCTTCTTCGACGGGCCTCTCCTCCCTGAAGAACACGAAAAAAGCGGCCGCCTTCCCGGGACCGGCGAGCACCTCCTTCCCGCCGGTCCTCTTTTTTTATCCAACCAATCCGGAGCCTTTCTCATGGCTTTCACCAAATCCCTCATCACGCTTGCGTGCGCCGCTGCGGCTCTCGCCGCCAATGGCGCTGAAGTGAAGATCGGCGGCATGGTCGACACCGGCCTGCGCTTCCAGCACACCTCCACGGGCACGGGCACGAGCACCAACACGCTTGAAATGGCCGAAGGCATGCTCAACGCCAACCGCATCATCTTCATGGGCGGCGAAAACCTTCGTCCCGGCACCGACCTCGGCTTCTGCCTCGAGGCCAGCTATGCGTCTGACTCGGGCGAAATGAAGACCGAAGGCAGCCTCTTCGACCGCGGCAGCTACATCTACATCAAGGATCAGGATCTCGGTCAGGTCGCCTTCGGCCGCCTCGGCATCATGCGCTCCGGCGCCACGCCGCTATCCTTCGACATCACCGGCGCGCGCATCAACCCGTTCGGCACCGGCTGGGGCAATCTTGCAAGTCCCATGTACGTGATGCCATTCTACGGCTTCCCGAGCTCCAACATGGTTCAGTACGACACGCCGTCCTTCGCCGGCGTCAAGGGCCACTTCCAGTATTCGTTCGACGCCGACACGAAGGGCAACAACGTTGTTGAAGGCTCGTCCTCGGCCGACCGCTACGCCTCCGCTGCCTTCACCTGGGACAGCAGCGTCGCGAACCTCGTCTTCATGGCCGACTGGATGAACGAGGCCAGCACCTCGGGCGATCAGGAGGATGCGCTTGGTCTGCTGTTCGGCGGCAACGTGAAACTCGACCCCGTCAAGCTCTACGCATTCGGCACCTGGTTCAAGGGCGGCGACATGATCATGCCGCTCCCCGGGCTCTCCGACTGCCGTCCCCTCACGGGCCTCGACGACATCGGCGGGCACGCCTTCTCCGTGGGCCTGCGCGCTCCGCTCCTTTCGGGCGAATTCGACCTTTACGCCATGCGCATGAGCGCCGAGGCCGATGACGCCGATGCCGACGGCGCACACATCACGCGCACCTCGCTCGTCGCAGGCTGGAAGTACGACTTCACGAAGCGCACGAGCTTCTACACGGCTGCAGGCTGGTTCAGGGACCGCACGGAATACGTGAACGGCGACTCGAGCTTCAAGAATCCTGAAGCCTGGCAGGTGCTCGCAGGCATCCACCACAACTTCTGACGCAGGACACGGGATGGCGCCCCTCGGCACGTCCCGTTACCTTGCGCACACGGCCGCGGACGGGAAGATATTCCATCTGCGGCATTTGCATTCTGCATTCCCGACCATGAGGGACCCCGACCAACCGAAGCCGAACAGCAAAAAGGACCAGCCCATGACCACCCCGGACTACGACAACATCGACCTTCGAATCCTGAGACTTCTTGTCATTCTTCAGGACACCCGATCGCTCGCGCGGACCGCCGCGGCGCTCGGGCTTTCCGTCTCGCAGGCCTCGAGGCTCCTTGCGCAGGCGCGCGCGACCTTCGGCAACGAGCTCTTCACGCGCCACGGTCCCGAGATGATCCCGACGCCGGACCTCACGGCCATTCTGCCGAGGCTTCACGATCTCTTCCGCTCGCTCTCGGCGCTCTTTTCGAACGAGAGCGAGCCGAACCTGCTTGAGAGCAGCGAGACGATCCGCATCGGCGCCGTCGACAACACGGCGCTCGTCTTCGTCGCGCCCTTCATCAAGGCCATGCACGAACGCGCCCCGAAGCTGCACGTCGAAGTCGTGCCCCTCAACCATCAGGCGCTCCCGGACCTGCGCTCGGGGACGCTCGACCTGGTCGTCGCCTGCGACCCGCACCTGCATCTCGATGACGACATGCGAAGCCGCCTTCTGATCTGTGCGCGCATGAAGGTCCTCGCGCGCCGAGGGCATCCGATGAGCGGGCGGGGCGCCGCGCTCACGACGGCCGACCTCGACCGCTATCCGATGATCTCGCCCACGGTCTCGCAGCCTTCGGGCGTCACCGCGCCCATTCTCACACTCAACCAGCTCTCCTCGCAGCGCGTCCTGCAGATGCCGTACTTTCTCGCCTGCGCCTGGACGCTTCTCGACACCGACGCCTACATGGTCGTCCCTGCGCCGCTCACGGACCTTCTCGCGGAACGTCTTCCCGTCGAGGCCTTCGAGCCTGCGGACCTCTTCACGCCGCTCTGGATTCCGTCCTTCATCTGGCACGCGCGCACGGACCTCGATCCGCTGCGCCAGTGGGTGAGGGCGTTTCTGATCACGAGCATCCGCGAGAAGTGGCGCGCCTACCTCAAGGCCGACGAAGGAGCGGCGGTTCAAGAAGCTCAGCGGAGCGAAACCCGGGAAATGCGCGCCTGCGTCTGAAGTCCCCCGTCCCGCACGCACGGCGTGCAACGGCCCCTTGCACCCCATGGCCGCCGAAGGCGGGAATCCGTCTCTAGGCGGCGCGGGCCGCCGTTTCTACAATTTTCTCCGTGTTCCGAAAGCCCCCTGCACAGGCCTTCGGAAGCCTCACCCCGGGCGCGGCGTCCGTCACTGCGGACGCTTCGCCCGTACGGCGCTCGAATCAGAGAACGCCGGCAACCAAACGGAAAGAAAAATGCAGAAATCCATCCTCGCAGCCGCGACCTCGCTCGCCATTCTCGTCGTCAGCGCCCCGGCGCTCGCCTCCGGCGGCCCCTCGGGCCCCCACGTCGGCTATCCCGTCCAGGGCCACATCGGCGAAGTCATCGTCAATCCCTACAAGGTGGCTCCGCTCACCGCCGTCATCCGCGACGGCGGCTACGAACTCTCCGACGTCACGGTCCGCATCGTCCCGAAGGCCAAGGGCCAGGAGATCAAGTACAAGGTCTCCCGCACCGAGCTCAAGACGCACGCGGGCGTGCCCGTCTTCGGTCTCTATCCCGACTGGCAGAACACAGTCGAGGTGAGCTACACCCGCACCCATCAGGGCAAGAGCGAAAAGTTCACCGACACCTACCGCTTCTACACCCCCGGCGTCTACACGCTCTCGACCGGCATGCCCAACCAGACGCGTCCCTTCGACGTCAAGGTGAAGAAGGTTGACAAGGAATTCCAGGACCGTCTCTATCTCATCAACAGCCAGCTGCAGAGCACGGTTCCGCTCGGCTCCCGCTTCACCTGGAACAACCCTTCGGGCGGTGCCGTGGAATGGGCCTTCAACTCCAACATCGGCATCATCGACACCACGGGCGAAATCCGCTGGTGGCTCCTCGACCAGGAAATCGGCGACACGGAAAACCCGTGGAAGTCCGGCTACTTCATGGGCTTCCAGCAGACCGAGGACGGTGCGCTCACCTGGGGCTACGGCCAGAACTACGCCAAGTACGACCTCATCGGCCGCAAGATCTTCGATCGTCGTCTCCCTGCGGGCTACTCCGACTACTCGCACTCCTTTGACAACGCCCAGAACGGCCACAGCTTCCTGCGCGTGGGCTCCTCCGACTACCGCCGTCCCGACGGCAAGCGCGTCCACACTGTCCGCGACGTGATCGTCGAAATCGACCGTGACGGTCGCGTGGTCGACGACTGGCGCCTGATGGACATCCTTGATCCGTATCGCGACAACGTCATCAAGACGCTCGACCAGGGTGCCGTCTGCCTCAACATCGATGCCTCCAAGTCCGGTCAGACCCTTTCCGCGGAAGAACTCGCCAAGCAGGAAGCGTCCGACAAGTTCGGCGACATCACCGGCGTCGGCGCTGGCCGCAACTGGGCCCATGTCAACTCCGTCGACTACGACCCGAGTGACGACTCCATCATCATCTCCTCGCGCCATCAGTCCGCCTGCGTCAAGATCGGCCGCGACAAGGAGGTGAAGTGGATCCTTGCCGCTCCGGACGGCTGGAACAAGGAACTCGCCGCCAAGGTCCTCAAGCCCATCGACAAGAACGGCAAGCCGATCAAGTGCGAAGACGGCAAGTGCGAGGGCGACTTCGACTGGACCTGGACGCAGCACACGGCGTTCCGCATCGACTCCAAGTCCGACGAGAACACCGTCATCCTCTCCGTCTTTGACAACGGCGACGGCCGCGGTCTTGAGCAGCCGCCCATCCCGTCCATGAAGTACACCCGCGGCGTCATCTACAAGATCAACCAGAAGAACATGACCGTCCAGCAGCTCTGGGAAGTCGGCAAGGAACTCGGCAACGAGTACTTCAGCCCGGTCACCGGCATCACGCAGTACCAGGCCGACAAGAACTCCATGGTCGTCTTCTACTCGACCGCCGGTCTGCTCGGCCCCTCGGCCGGCAAGGACGCCAGCCGCGAGGAATCCTCCCATCCGTACCTCTGCGAATACCGCTGGGGCGAAACGAAGCCCGCAGTCGAACTGCAGTTCAACAAGCTCTTCGGCTATCAGGCCATGCCGATCAGCGTCGAAAAGGCCTTCACGCACTAAGGCTTCCTGCTGAAACGCGCCCGGGGACGCCTCCTCACCCCGAGTGCAGCGGGGGCGCCCTCCGGGGCGCTCCCGCCTCATGACCCCGCGCCCGTTCTCCTCGGACGGGACCTCCCGCGGGCCCCCATTGATCCTTCCTCCGTATCCAACCCTAAAAGTCGTCGAAAGACCCCACGAAACCCTGTTGGGAGTAGGTCTTTTAAACTAAAAGTCCGTGAAACACACGGACTTTTTATTGACTCCAATAGTGCACCTATAATATAATACAGGTACACCATTGGAGCAGATTATGGGACGTCCTCTCACTGGAAAAAAGCATGTTGGAATTCGTCGTGACACCCGCCCGAATGGCGATGTTTACGTGTATGAACGCGTCACCGGATATGACGCCAAGACGCAGAAAACCAAGACGATCTCTACCCGACTTCTTGGAAAAATCCTGGCCGGAACGACGGAAATGATCCCGACTCGCCCCAAAAAATCGCGTTCTGAGGTTGTAGAGCCTCCGGTTGAAGCTGTGCGCACGCATGTCGGACTGCAGACAATTCTCGAATGGGCCGGAAAGGAATCGGGCATCGATGAGGATCTGAAGACATGCTTCGAGATTGGGGAGGCTCAGAAATTGAGTTCAATCGCCCGATATTGGGTTGCCACTGATGGTGATACGCTGCCTCGCATGGAGACGTGGCAGATGATGAATCCGTTGCCTTACGAGTACCCCATCACGCAGGATGTGTACGGCAAGCTTTTTGCGTCTGTCGGACGTAATGAGTCAGGCGTGCAAGCCTATTTTCGAAGCCGTGCTCAAAGAGTTTCCTCGTCGGGCTTGAATTTGGCTCTGGACACAACGACCTTTTCTACATATTCGAAGAATCAAATCGAAGCGCGTCAGGGATTCAACAAGGATGGCGACGGACTGGATACGATCAAGCTTCTGGTCCTGTATTCAGTTGAGAATCGAGAACCGGTAGCTTTCAGCAAGCAGCCGGGAAACATTCCGGACAAGATCTCGCTGGCAAATTCTCTACGGCAGCTTGAGGTGCTGGGTCTCTCTGCACCGGTTATCGTGGCTGACAACGGCTTTTACTGTCAGGCCAACATGACGTACCTCGCGCGGGAGCACGTGAAGTTCCTGATGCTCGCCAACAGCACCGACAAATGGGTTCGTGAAGAAATTGATGCTGTTCGCGAAGAGATTGGCGCTTTCGAAAATTCCTGTCCGTTTGATGTCGGTGTCAATGCCGTCATGCGTCGTCGCCAGCACGATTTCAGCATCGTTCGTCAGCGCACGCGCGGCAACTACGAAGCAGGACAGACTGAAACATTCACCCGGCGATTGTATGTTCATGTTTGTTACAAGCCGGAAGCAGCTCCGATTCAAGAAAGACGTCTCAAGGAGAGCCTTTTTTCAATCAAGAAAGATTTGGAAGATGGTGTTGAAGAATTCCGACCTGCCGCCCAGAAGCTGATCGACAACTTCCTCATCGTGAAGCGCACAAGCAAAGGCGTCAAGGTTTCCTTCAAGAATGAAAAGATCGAAGAAGCCAAGCGATACTGGGGGTACTTTGTCCTCGTGAGCAACGAAATTTGCGATCCCTTTGAAGCTCTGAAAGCATACCGCTCCCGCGAAAAGATTGAAGAGTTGTTCGCGACCTACAAGGACAGCTTCGACGGACGCAAGCCCAGAACGTGGTATCCGGAAAACCTTTACGGCAGACAATTCGCACAATTCGTCGGGCTGGGCTATCACTGCTTCCTGACGAAGAGAATTCAGGATGTGAAAAAGGGGCTTGCCCAAAAGAGCACTGAAAAGAAAACGAAGGAAGAGTTGAATCTCGAAGAAAAGCTGCTTGCTTGGCTCGATCAGCACTCACTGATTCAAATTCTTGATTGGTTCCGTTGCGTCGACTACGTTGCTACGACAGGTAACGACAGTGCTTCCAAATGGGCCACGGAAACAACCAAACGCGATCAGCTATTCCTCAAGCTGCTTGGTGTCAGTTGAATCGTGGCCGCATTAGACGACTTTTAGGATCCAACATGACCATCAAGCCCATCGTCGCCGCGCTCGGCGCGGCCCTCATCGCCTGCGGCTCCGCCGCCTCAGCTGCCGAAACCCAGATCTACGGCGTCGTCTCCACAGGCCTCTATTACCAGAAGGCCGAAGGCGCCGACCACGCCACCGTCGGCATGGCCGCCTACAAGCAGACGCCCACCGACTCGCACCTCGGCCTCATGGGACGCGAGGACCTCGGCAACGGCTGGTACGCCGGCTTCCAGATGGAGAGCGGCTGGAGCCTCGACTCCGGCGCACTCTACGACGAAAGCCGCCTCTTCAACCGTCTCGCCCGACTCTTCGTCGGGAACGAATTCATCGAAGTATCCGCAGGCCGCATGTCGACGTTCTCCTGCGCGTCCGAACCGTACTCCGTCTTCAAGAAGCTGCGCGCCAACATGACGGGCTCGGGACTTCCAGGCATGGCACCCGCGCTCATCGTCTACAACAAGGGCGAGTCCGACAACACGATCGCCTTCGCAACCCGCGCCAAGGACGGCTTCTTCCTCCAGGGCCTCTACACCAACGGCTCGAACGACAGCGAAACCGAATACGGCTGGTCCGACAACAACCACGTCGCTCAGGTCGCCTTCGGCTGGACGGGCCGGCAGCTTCGCATCGGCTCGCTCCTCAACTGGGAGATGCCCGAGCACACCGACGCGACGCAGGCCCGCAAGCACGACAGCTTCGGCTTCACGATCCTCGGCAGCTGGGACTTCGGCGGTCCGGCCGTCTCCGGCATTCTCTACAAGGGCAAGAACGACTGGCGCATCGGCGGCGCACCCGACCTAGGCGCCATCCTCCTCAAGGGGAGCGGCGTGAACAACCTCGCGCAGAGCACCGAAGGCCTCGACGTCACGACGGGCTTCGTGAGCTTCGGCTATCCCTACGGGTTCCATTACTTCAGCGCCGGCCTCGGCGTCGTCAACGCCGAATGGAACGGCGTCTCTGCCGGCATGAAGCACACGAAGGGCACGGCCGCCATCGGCAGCCTCATGTATTACTACAACCTCTCGAAGCGCACCCAGCTCTACGCGGGCGCCTCCTACGCGAACGGTCACGACCTTCTTGACGGCGTCGATCGCTTCAATCAGGTCTTCGCTTCGGGCGGCCTCACGTACCGGTTCTGACATTCCCGTTCTCTTTGAGACATTCGGACCGCCGCCGGCCGCTTCGTGCCGACGGCGGTCCTTTCGCTTCATGCGGTCTGAGGGGGGGGGGGGGGGGGGGGAAGAGGCGGGCCCTTTTGTAGTTTCTGCAACAAGGCCTTGCACAACCTGCCGTGCGTACTTGGAAAAGTCACAATAGCCCGAATAAAAGGGGAGGTCTAAACTCGCAGTCATGGTTCAGGCGAGCCCCGCACACATCCGACGTTCCGCCGACCACCCGTCACCCATCTGGAGAAAACTCACAAATGTTCAAGAAGACTCTGCTTGCCGTCGGCCTCTCTCTCTTTGCCGCTGCTTCCATGGCCGCCACGGAAGGCACCGACTACGTCAAGCTCGAAAAGCCGATGGTCAACGCCGAAGGCAAGCTCACCAAGATCTTCAGCTACGACTGCCCGTTCTGCTTCAAGTATGACGTCGGCGTCGACCCGAAGGTTCTGCCGCGCATTGAAAAGGAAACCGGCCTTGCCTTCAACCCGATCCATCTCGAAACCAAGGGCAAGTACGGCCGCATCGGCAGCGAATTCCTCGCCATGTGCCTCCTCAGGGACAAGGCCGCAGGCATCTCCGTTGAGTCCAAGGACTCTCTTTTCAAGAAGGCCAAGGACGCCGTCTACGTCGCCTATCACAAGAAGGGCGAACGCTGGACTTCCGGCGAAGCCGCCTTCCTCAAGACCATGACCGACGCCACAGGCATCAGCGCCGATGAGTTCGCCAAAGCCAAGAACGATCCGGCCGTCAAGGCGATGTGCGACGAATGGAAGCTCTCCTACGACGTCGCCAAGATCCAGGGCATCCCGGCCTACGTCGTCAACGGCAAGTACCTGATCATGACGAAGAGCATCCGCAGCCTCGACGGCATGGTCGAGCTCGTCAAGGAACTCAAGGAAATGAAGTAAGCCCTGCCGCTCCGCCTTCGCGGAGCAGGGCCCAACAGGTTCTCCCTGGGCGGGAGGGACGGCGGTACATCCGTCTCTCCCGTTTTTCGTCTTCGGATTTAGCCTCCCCGACGCCCGACGTTTTCACCCCCGACAGGGTCCGAAAAGGGCAGGGGACTGTACCGGAATCTTTTCCGGCAATCAACAATAGGATTTTTTCATCATGATCAAATTCATGAAGGGGCTCGCGGCTGATCCCGTCCGTACGCTCGCCGACTGGCAGGACTCCCGCTGGCCCTGGGGCATCATCGCGTTTGCGATGGTCGCCATGGTTCTGCTCGCGCACTATGTCTTTCAGGACTGGATGCACATGCTGCCCTGCGAGCAGTGCGTCTACATCCGCTACGGCAACCTCGTGATGGCGCTCGGCTGCGTCATCGCCATGATCGACCCGAAGGCCGTCTGGGCGAAGCTCGTCGGCTTCGTGATCACGATCTACGGCCTCGTCTACACGATCATCTGCTCGGTCAAGCTCATCGGCATTCATGACGCCGTGCACTCCGACGATCCGGAAGCGATGTTCGGCATGCAGGGCTGCTCGACCGAGCCGCACTTCCCGTTCGGCCTTCCGCTGGAAAAGTGGGCTCCGGACTGGTTCCAGCCCACGGGCGACTGCGGCTACGACGCACCGGTGGTGCCCGACGGCGTTGAGCTCGGCGCCCTGCAGCGCTGGTTCATCGAGCTCTACCAGTCCTACGACGGCTGGTACCTGATCCCGCAGTGGAAGTTCATGGACATGGCCTCCTGCTGCCTCCTCGCCTGCATCGTCGCGGCCGCCTTCATCGCCGCCATGCTCTTCGGTTGGGGCGCCCGCCTCACGAAGAAGGCGTAATCGAACCCGAACCCGGGCGTGAATCGGGCCGTCGGCGAAAGCTGGCGGCCCGTTTCTTCGTGCGGCATCTTCGTGCCTTTTCTTCGTGCGGCCTTCCGATCAGCCTTCCGGCCTGCGCGCGCTGCCCGCGCAGGCTTCTTGCGCCGAGGCGCTTCTGAGCATCGCGATGAGCCACATCAGGGCCGGATCGCCCGAGGCGTTCTCGTGCCAGATCACGCGCCGCTCGTAGCGGCCCGCCAGCCCGGGCGGCAGCGGCAGGATCTCGATCGGCAGGTATCGGGCGAGCATGCGGGCGTTCTTCTCGAGGATCTTCGCCGTGGCGTCCGTCTCGAGCACGATCCAAGGCGCGGCGAGAAAGTAGGGCATCGTGATGCGGGCGCCCTCGCGCTCGTGCGCCATGAGACTTGCGTGAAAGCGCACGACGGCGGCGGAGAAGTTGTGCGTGACGTTGCTGATGCGCACCTACGGATAGGCCCTGAGGTCCTCGAGCGTGAGCGCGCCCCGCTCCCTGCTGATCCTCACGAGCGGATGCCCGCTTCGGACGATCAGCACGTCGGGCTCGTCGCCGAAGAATGCGCGCGCCGCGGCGAGCGTGCGGCTCACGGTCGCGGTCGAAGTGCCGAGCTCGCTCCCAGTGAGCGTCAGACTGCGCGTGCGCGACAAGGAGGCGAGCGTCAGAAGCACGCCGTTGTCGGGAAGCGTCTCTTTTCCTGCCAAGGTCCTCATCCTCCTGATCTGTTGGTCCTCCGCCCGAAGGGAAGGGCGGTCAAGTCTTTATTTTGGTTCATCTCGGAAGTCCGTGGAACGCGGCCTTGACTTTTAAGAAAAAGTACAGATCGTCTCGGAAGCCATAAGCTCGTCGCTTAATTTGCTTGATTTTATTGTTGACACCTTCAAGTACAGAGGTGTTGATCTTAAAGTCCGCGGCTGCAATGATGCCCTGCACATAGCGCCTGAGGTTCTTGCCGAAATCTACCAAGGGCTTGATCCTGCTGTGAGTGGCTCGGTGAATCCAGTCCATAACCAAAGCAATTGCTTGTCCGCGTGTTCCCAAACTCCAGAGATGTCGAAGCTCGTCTCCCATGAGATAGCATTTGAGCAACGGCGTATTAAGTTTCGAAAGCTCCGCCAGTTTTGTATGCTCCTTCTCCGAGAGATTTTCAGGGCGCTTGTACAAGAGGTACCGGGAGCTCTTCACGACTTTTCTTAACCAAGGCGCATGCCTGAGGGAATTGGCCGCGTCCCCCCTGACTCTGTCGATCACCTTCCTGCCGAAGTTGGACAGGACATGAAACAAGTCGTAGACAACCACGCCGTTGGGACAGTTCTCTTTCACCTCAAGGTCGAAGGCAGAGTTTTGATCCATGGCAACAGCTCTTATTCCAGCCTTTTGCTCTGGCGTAAGTAAGCTAAAGAACTTTCGAAGCGTAGCTCTGGAGCGACCACGATCAAGCCAAAGGACTTTCTTCGTATCAATGGAGTACACAACTGTGGCGTAACGATGCCCGCGATGAATGGCGAATTCATCCACAGCCAA
>NZ_JH815516.1:9225-233419 GCF_000297775.1 Sutterella wadsworthensis 2_1_59BFAA | reverse complement strand
TCGACAGGTCGCAAATCAAGAATTAGAGTCTTCCTGCCATCTACGGGCGAGACTTGAATCTTGAAAGAAGTGATCTGGAAGCCGGGCCATGGATCGAGAGATTTGAAAAGTTGCCCTACAATATTGGTCATAGCGCTCATCCTTTTTTCGCGGTTCTTCTCTAGTAACTTGAATCTGCCTGAAATTTGGAGTGAGCGCTACTTTTTTTCCTTGGAGGGAGCCGACCAGACTTTTTCTTAAAAGTCAAGGCCGCGTTCCACGGACTTCCGAGATGAACCTTTATTTTGACACATCCGCAACGGCGGAAAGTGCACCGTTGCAGTTTGCGTAATCTCCCGTTGCGTGCCCCGTCCATCCAATGTGGGTATCAGGCAATGTCGCCCGAAGGCGTCCCTCGCTACACTCAGTGTCGTCCTTCGGCCCCGTCTCCGGAGGACTCTTCCGCCCGACGGGCCCGCACTTCGACCGACATCATGCTTCACAAAGAGGAGACCTGCCCATGAAGCTCATCCGTCTCACCGCAGCCGCCGCCCTTGCGGCGCTCGCATCCTCCGCCGTCTTCGCCGAATCGATGCCACCCGCACCGACGCCCAAGGGCACGCATCTCGGCAACGTCATCGTCAATCCGTACGGCTTCTCGCCGCTCACGGCCGTCATCAACCGCAACACGAAGCACCCGACCGACATCAGGGTGACGGTCAAGGGCAAGCCCGAAGGCGGCGTCGACATCACCTACGACGTCGGCCGCAGCACGCTGCTCTCGAACGACGGCATTCCGGTCTTCGGCCTCTATCCCGACTACCGCAACACGGTCGTCGTGAGCTACAAGCTCGACGGCAGGGCGATCACGGACACCTACAGCATCGTGACGCCCGCGCTCACGATGCCCTACATGGACAACCGCAACATCACCGCGCTCCCGCAGCCCAAGGTCACGAAACTCGATACGGCCTTCCGCGACCGTCTCTATCTCGTCAACTCCGGCACCCGTCCGCCCAAAGGCTCCGAAGTGAACTGGATCATGCCCAAGACGCCGCAGATGAGCAAGAGCGCCGCCAATCCCTCGGGCGGCTCGCTCGCCTTCGAGACGATCCCGCTCAACTACGTCGTCGACACGCAGGGCGAGTTCCGCTGGTGGCTCGAACCGCAGGCCATCTACGACGGCATCAACTACGACATCGCCGACCGCGGCTACGCCATGGGTTTCTTCCCGACGAAGTCGGGCACCTACACCTTCGTGCAGGGCCAGCGCTGGATCGAGATGAATCTCGCGGGCCGCATCGTCGCCAAGCATCCGCTGCCGCCGGGATACATCGACCTGAGCCACGCCTCATGGGAAATGCCCAACGGCAACATCCTCCTTCGCGCCGCCAAGTACCGCTACCATCGTCCCGACGGCCAGATCGTGCAAAGCGTGCGCGACTTCATCATCGAAGTCGACCGCTCGGGCAACGTGATCGACGAATGGGACCTCAACACCATCCTCGACCCGACGCGCGACGCGCTCATCAAGAACCTCGACCTCGGTGCCGTCTGCATGAACGTCGACCTTGACGCCCAGGGCAAGGCTGTGGGCGCCGAACCGCTCGCGCCCTTCGGCGACGCCGCCGGCGTCGGCACGGGCCGCAACTGGGCCCACGTCAACTCCGTCGCCTACGACGAATCCGACGACTCGATCATCATCTCCGCCCGCCATCAGGGCGTCATGAAGATCGGCCGCGACAAGGAGGTGAAGTGGATCCTCGCGCCGTCCGAAGGCTGGAAGAACGGTCTTGAAAAGAAGCTCCTCAAGCCGGTCGACAAGGACGGCAGGCCCCTCAAGTGCTCGTCGACGGGCGACTGCGAGGGCGGCTTCGACTTCACCTACACGCAGCACGCCGCATGGCCGCGCGCCTCGAAGAACGGCACCATCGTCGTCTTCGACAACGGCCAGGTCCGTCACTACGAACAGCCCGCGCTGCCCGAGATGAACTACTCGCGCGTCGTCGAATACAAGATCGACCCCAAGACCATGACCGTGAAGCAGACCTGGGCCTACGGCAAGGACCGCGGCTACGAAAGCTTCGCGCCCATCACGTCCAACGCCGCCTATCAGGCCGACAAGGACACGATGTTCGGCTTCTACGGCTCCGTGGGCCTCTTCGACCAGACGAAGGGCACCATCGGCCGCCTGCAGGAAGTGGACTACAAGACGGGCGACGTCAAGGTTGAAATCGACGTCTACAACAACAAGGCGTCAGCCCCGCACTATCAGGGCCACATCATCGACCTGAAGCAGGCCTTCGCCAAGTAACGCGAATCCGCGTCACGTGAAGGAGGGGAGACGCCGTCGGCGGTGTCTCCCCTTTCCTTCCTTCGCGGTTCGCGCACCCGCCCGAAGCCCGCAGGAAACCCCTTCGACGCGCGGTCCGCACCGCACGAAGTGCCGCCGACTTTGTACAATACCCGTCGCACGCCGGACGCTTCCGGCACCCTTCATCGCACAATCTCCAAGCGGAGTTCTCAGATGCATTATCCGATCGAAGTCGCCAGCCTCAAGCGCGACCTGCCTCTCTTTCCCATATCCGACGAGCTGCAGATCGCAGCCTTCATCATGCTCGGCGACCAGGAGCTCACCGTTGCCTGCGCCTCGGCCCTCCTTGAAAAGGCCCCCGAGTACGACTACATGCTGACGGCCGAAGCCAAGGGCATCCCGCTCATCCACGAAATGGCCCGCCAGGCCGGCGCCGCGCGCTACTTCGTCGCCCGCAAGAAGATGAAGCTCTACATGGGCGAGGCCCTTGAGGTCGACGTCCAGTCGATCACGACCGCCGGCATGCAGAAGCTCTTCCTCACGGAAGAGGACGCCGCCCTCATGAAGGGCAGGCGCATTCTCATCGTTGACGACGTCATCTCCACGGGCAAGTCCCTTGAAGCCCTCGAGAAGCTCGTTGAAAAGGCGGGCGGCATCGTCGTCGGCCGCGCCGCGGTCCTCGCCGAAGGCGAAGCCGCCGAGCGCACCGACATCACCTTCCTTGAACCCCTCCCGCTCTTCAACAAGGCGGGCGAAGCCATCTGAGGAGACAGACACATGCAGATCACCGGCATCATCGGCGCGATGGACGTCGAAGTCGCGATTCTTCGCAGCATGATGAAGAACGCCCGCACCGAAACCGTCTCGGGCATCGACTTCATCATCGGCAGCCTCGAGGGCAGGCGCGTCGTGCTCGCCCGCAGCGGCGTGGGCAAGGTCTTCGCGGCCCTCTGCGCCCAGACCATGATCCTCAAGTTCGGCGTCACCGAAATCGTCAACTCGGGCGTTGCGGGCACGCTCACTCCCGAGCTCCACATCGGCGACGTGGCCATCTCCACGGCCTGCGTCCAGCACGACATGGACACCTCCGCCGTCGGCGACCCCGTGGGCCTCATCTCCGGCATCAACATGATCGAGCTCCCCGCCGACACGAAGATCGCCGACGAGCTCGACCGCGTCTGCGCAGCCGCCAACGTCAACCACCGCCTCGGCGTCATCGCCTCGGGCGACCAGTTCGTCCACACGACCGAGCGCCGCGTATGGATCGTCTCCACCTTCAACGCTTCCGCCGTCGAAATGGAGGCCGCCGCCATCGCCCAGGTCTGCTTCGTCAACAAAATCCCGTTTGCCGCCATCCGCGTCATCTCCGACGAGGCCAGCGGCGACGTCAAGATCGACTACATGACCTTCGTGAAGGCCGCTGCCGCAACGTCCTCCGACATCGCGCTCAGGTGGCTGCGCGCCCGCGCCTGAGGCATTGCGTTCTCGTTCGGGTACTAATTGGGAAAGGCTCCGGATCCGTGAGGATCCGGAGCCTTTCCTTCGTCCGTCGAAAATCGCCGCCTGAAGGGCCTTGGGATCGGTGCCGTGGAGCTTCGCGAGCGCCTCGACGATTTCGGAACGCCTGACGGTGCCCTCGGGGTAGGCGGCCTTGAAACTTTCGGCATGAGCGGTCGTCTCTTCGGAGCAGAAGGTGAACGGATAGTTCGGATGCTCGCGGGTGCCCTTGGCCAGAACGGCGAGCTGTGCGTCGGCACGGGTGCGGCGGTCGGCGAGTTCGTTCAGGAAGCTGCTACCGGTCTTCGGGGCGACCGCAATGCCTTCGGAGAAGGCGTAGTCCGCAAAGAAGCTCGCGGGACCCTCGCCCTTTGGCCCGCAGGACGGACGGGAAGGGCGCCAGTTAACCGCACCCGTCACGTTCGACGCCAGAACTGTGTAAAAAAGGGAGGCTCCAGTCGGAGCCTCCCTTTTCTTCCTGCGGACGCGTGCTCAGGCGAGGATCCCGAGCCGACGGTGCTCTTGCAGTTTGAAGAAAAGGCCGCCCGGATCCCTGCGCTCGTGTGCGGCGCGGAGCGGTCGACGAAAAAAGGAGCGGCCGTGAAGCCGCCCCTTCGGGCCGTCCCCTTCAGCCGTCGGTGGACGGGAAGGGGACTCGTCAGGCAGTCGGGCGGATTATTTGCCGGGCTTGATTTCCTGGCTGAAGGCCTTTTCAACCGAGAACGGCCAGGCCTGGTAGCCCGTGCAGTCCTTGAGCTGAATTTCGACGGCAGGCGTCGTTTCGCCCCAACGGAATTCCATGATGGTCGGGTTGGGAGCGGAGGCGAACGCACCAGTCTTCAGGTCGTAGAGCGCGCCGGCGGTGGCCGAGTACATGACGATGGAGTCATGGTCGGGCTGGTACTCGACGAGCGAGGTCACGGCGGAGAAGAGTTCGTGGCCGCGTTCCTTGCCGAATTCCCAGACCTGTTCGACGGTCTTCTTCTTTTGGTCGATCTTGTAGACGACGGCGCGGGAGTACTTCATGTCGGGCAGAGCCGGCTGTTCCATGCCGCGGGCGTCGCCGTTGTCGAAGGCGGAGACGTAGATGATGTCGCCCTTGGACTTTTCATCGATCTTGAAGGCCGTGTGCTGCGTCCACGTCCAGTCGAAGTCGCCCTCGCACTTGGAGCCCTCGCACTTGATCTTCTGACCGTTCTTGTCGACCGGCGTCAGGACCGCCTTCGTGAAGTCGCCCTTCCAGCCTTCGGGCGAGCCGAGGATCCACTTGACCTTCTTGTCGCGGCCGATCTTGATGATGGCCGACTGATGGCGGGAGGAAATGATGATGGAGTCGTCTTCCGGGTCATAGTCGACGGAGTTGACGTGCAGCCAGTTGCGGCCCGCGCCCGTACCGACGATGTCGCCGAAGTCGTTCGACTCTTCAGCGGCGGAGAGTTCCTCGGCGGTGAGCGTCTTGCCGGCCTGAGCGGCGTCGATGTTAAGGCAGACGGCGCCCTGGTCGAGGACCTTGAGCACGTTGGAGCGGTAGACGTCGAGGATGTCAGGCAGGCGCCATTCGTCGATCACGTGGCCCTGTTCGTCCACTTCGGCAATCACGTCGCGGACGGTGCGCACGTGCTTGCCATCGGGACGGATGTAGTTGGAGCTTGCCACGCGCAGGAAGTAGTGGCCGTTCTGGGCGTCGTCCATCGAGTGCGAGTAGTCGTTGTAGCGCATCGGGAGGAGGCGGTTGAAGACTTCGCGGCCCATGATGTCGTACTTGACGTAGCGCTGGCCGTAGCCCCAGGTGAGAAGACCGTCGTCATTCTGCTTGAAGCCCATCATGACGCCCGCCTTGTACATATCGCGAAGATCGTAGATCGGGTTGGCGAACATGTACCAACGGATGTCGCCGGCCGTGTCGATGATGGCGTTCTGCGGGAAGAAGTTCCACTGAAGGGCGCCGCCCACCGGGTTGTTCCAGACGGCGCGCGTGCCGATGCCGGACTTCTCGGCGATGTTGTTGATGAAGTAGAGGCGGTCCTTGAATTCCGGATCAACCTTCTTCACTTCGGTGCCGAAGAGCGCATGGCGCTCGGCTTTGATGCCGGCGACTTCCGTGTACGTGGGAGGCGCGTAGAGCTGATACGTGTCCTTGAAGTTTTCGGACTTGCCGCGCAGCGTGCGGGTGTAGCTCACCTCGACCATGTTGACGTAGTCGGGATAGAGGCCGAAGACGGGAACGCCGCCGTGGGTAAGCAGTTCGGTGCGAGAGACCTTGTATTCGATCGTCTGGCCGTTGAGCTTGGGCTGGATCTTGACGACGACGTTGCTGAGGTCGTAGCCGCCGTCGCGGATGACGGCCGTAAGCGGCGCAATGCCGTACGGGTTCATCATGACTTCACCGATGTGGCCCTGCATGATGTAGTTCGTGGCCGGACCCGAGCCGCCGCCCATGGCAAGCGCCCCCATGGAAGCGGCCGCAATGCTCGCGGCGATCAGGCTTTTGGCAAAGAGTCTCATTTTGGTTCTCCGATTGGTCAGAAGGTTGGACTTCAATGACGAAGAAGTCTAAGCACAACGCCTCTTCAAAACCATGCGGACATACAGACCCCGAACAGGCCCTAATCCGCAAAATCGGATTTCGAATTTCGACAAGAACCTGCAGGAGAAGGGAATTCGATACTTGAGTCTGAAAACATCAATTTCGGAGAATCGGCACGGCGCGCAGATCTCCGAGGTGCTGCCTCATTTCGGAGAAGAGAAAGCTCCTCAGCCACTGGTGCGCGGGATCGCCGTCGACACGGTCCGACCAGATGAACGAGGGCGTGAAGACCGAGCTCTTCTTGGAGCGTCCGAGAATGCAGAGGTCCGTCGTGCGGCAGAGCGCGTGCGCGGTCTGAAACGGAATGCAAGTCGTGTCCTCCGCGCCGAGGAGGAGGGGCACCGTGACGAAGTAGGGGGCCGAGAGAACAGGCAAGGCCTGTCCCGACGCATCGAGGCTCTCGATCACGGGAATGAGGCCGCAGTCGTCGGCCGAGGCCTTGGGAAGCGCGATCTGCACCGACTGCCGCGCCCTGACCTCGCGTTCCGTGAGCACCTGCCCCGAAAGGACGCGCCGGGCGAGCTCGGACGTGCCGCGCGCCACGTAGACGTAGGCGTCCTCGCAGATTGCGAGCCTGCGAAAGGTCGGGAAGGATTCCTGCGTTGCGTAGACCGCAAGGTCGATGCGGCCCTGATGGAGGTCGGCGTAGAAGTTCGAGGAGATCGAATGGAAGTTGAGCCTCACGCCGGGCGCATGACGGCCGAGCGCGTCGAGCACGGGCCCGAAGTAGGAGAGGAGCGCATTGTCGAGCCCCGCAATGCGGAAGACATGGCGGAGCTGCTCGACCGAAAAGACGCCGGGACACTCAAGCGCCTCGAAGCCACTCAGAAGCGCGTCCACTTTGGGCAGGAGCGAGCGCGCGCGAAGCGTGGGACACATGCGGTGGTCGCACCTCACGAAAAGCTTGTCGCCGAAGGTCTTTCTCAGGGATGCGAGCTGACGGCTCGCCTTCGGGAGCGAAAGCTGCAGCCGCGCCGCGGCTTCGCTCAGGGATTCGGTCTCGTAGATGGTTCGAAAGAGCTTGAGTTCATCGGCATTGACGATCATGGGAGCGACTTGCGGTCTTGTGGGTTGGTTTCGGCAGGAAAGGGGGCCGCGAAAACCGGTCAGCCCCCGGGGGTCGTTTTCGAGTATGCCAGACGCGAGGCGTTTCGGGCACACCGACGTTCATCGACGTCAAGACTTCGTCCCGTTTTTTCAAGGGTCCGAAGGCGGGAAGGGCGCCCGCCGTTCGTCGGCCTCGAAGAAAAGGACGCTTACGTGCGGAGTCCCCTGGCCTCCGGGCGGATTCGGGAGACGCATTTGGTTGAGGTCTTTTGTTCGCGAACCGGGAGCCGCAGGGTTGAGAGGCACGAATCGGGTGCGCGCACATGCGTCGTCCGGAGAGGAACGGCTTCGGAGGCGTCGGACGATCGACGCACCCAGACGGGGCGCATGCGGCGCACGAACATCTGGAACGAGACCCGCCCATGCGTCCGGCGGCGGACCTCGGGAGGCCGAAGAGCCGGCATCGACGGCACGTCAGGACGAACCTGACGAAGACTTGACGAAGGCGTGCGGAACCTTGAAAACAAAACGGCCCCAAAACCCCTCAAACATTACTCAACATAATAGTAGTTATGTTGAGTATTTAAAAAAAGTGAAGAAGGACGGGTTTCCGTCCTTCATTTCACAGCTTTTCGAACTTCAGGTCTTCAGGCGCGGTTGCGCCTTCGTCCGTCAGTTCCTCGTCGCGAACACAGGATGCTCGCGCTTCACCTGCGCCACGACGCGTCCGACGGCGATGCCGTCGGCAGCCCCCTGCATGAGCGCCTCGTACGTGAAGCCCAGACACTTCGCGGTCTGCTCGAGCGTCCCTCGGGCATCCGTCTCCCTGCCGCCGCAGAACGCGATGCTTTCCTCGAGCATGGCAGCGAGGAACTCGTCGTCTCGGGCAAATCGGGCGGTCTCCCGACGCAAGCGACGAGGCTGCGGCTTCAGGCGTTTCGTCCGGCAGATCGATCCAGTCTTCACCCGTCTCGACCATGGTGCCCTCGGGGTTTTCGTCCCAAGGCATTTCCCGCCTTTCCTTTGTGACTTCAGGCGCCTCAGCTTCAGCCCTTTTGAGGGCCTCGAGCGCAGCCAGCGCACTTTGAACAGCCTCCCCGAGTCTCGTGCCGTCGCCCGATCGCTCGAGAATGCCGAAGCCGTCGGTGAGGAGCGCCTCTGCGAGGTCGTCAAGCACGTTAACGATCTGCGCCTGTCAGCTCATGTCACACCTCGGGAAAGGGAATGTTTTCTTCCGGCATTCAGCCCTCGGAGGCCCTGACGGCCCCTGATGGCAGCAGGGAAGACGACGCGTACCGCCCTCTGCCGGCGCCCTGCTCTTCTCGACTGCCCTGCCCTTCGGCAAGGATTCGTTTAGTCGGCACAGACCTCTTCGGCCGCCAGGCGGGTGCGCACGGCTTCGGCCTTCTCCTCCTCGGAAAGCGTCAGCGGACGCAGACGGGAGATGGCGAGCATGTGCTCGGCCTGCCAGACGTCGTGGCAGTACTGCAGGCGCAGCCACATGGCTGCGGACGGACCGGGAAGCACGTGGGCGATGCGTACGGCGAGCTCGGGCGTGACGGGGCCCTCCCCCTTCATAACCCGCGTCACTGCGGCGGGCGTCACGTCGAGGTGCTTGGCAAACTGCCTGGCGTTGAGTCCCAGATGCTCCAGCGTCTCAGCAAGAATCGTGCCAGGATGCGGGGGATCATACATGCCGCTCATCAAAATCTCCTCAATGTTCTGCCCAACAGGCTTTTCACAACAACAAACGGCGCCCGTGAAGGCGCCGAAAAAGGACGTGAGTATATCGAAGGGGCAGTTGGCGCGCAAGCCGCTCCCCTCCCCTTTCTTACGTGAATATTCATGCAGGATGGCAGCTTCTGCATCAGGATCATTCGGGCCTGCAATGCGCAGGACGCCCGCCCGGATTGCTCCGGACGGGCGCCGTGTTCATTCAGAATTCAGAAGCTTGCGCTCGAATCATCAGAACTTGTGAACGAGACCGAAACCGGCTTCAGCAGTCTTGGTCGTGACGGTCACGTGATCGTTCTTGCCGGTCGAGTCGATGGAACCTTCGTTATAACCGGCGAAGCCATAGACCTTCGTGCGCTTGCTGAGCGGATATTCGTAGGCAGCGGCGAGACCCCAGCGGTCGATTTCAGCCGTGCGCTCCTGAGTCGTCATGTTGATGACGCCTTCGGATTCGCCGTCAACGTAGTTGACCTGGGCAAAGGCAGTACCGCCGAAAACGGGAGCGGCAACGCCGAGCGCAACGGCATAACCCTTCATGCCTTCCTCGGCCGTAACCGTGCCTTCACCGGCTGAGATCCAGGCATCGGCACCAACGAAACCGCCGAGCTTGTTTTCGTTCTGACCGTACTGGGCAAAGCCGAGGACCTTCGCGACGCCGAAGTCGTAGGAAGCACCCCAGGACACGCCGAGGGAATCTTCGGAGTTGGCATCGGTGCCCTTATTCATGACCGTGTCAACAACGAGGCCCGTGCTGAAGGCACCGAGGTTATACTTCGGACCGAGTCCGGCGCAACGCTTGTTGAGGGAGGACTGGGCGTCTTCAGCGCCGTTAGCGTTGAAGGAGTACTGTGCGTAGGCGGTAAGACCGCCGAACTTCGGGGTGACGTACGTGACGGTGTTGTCCATGCGGTCACGATCGCCGAGGTTGAACAGGCTCTTGGCGCCGACCGTGTCGCCCCAACCCGTACCGAAGGCAGTGTAGCCGTACACGACGTTGTAGGAACCAACGCCGGCGGAGAGGGCGCCGACACGACCCATGGAAAGCGTACCGAAAGACCTCGTTTGGGGACGGCTGTGACATTTCCACCCGAAGGAAGGTCTGTACAAACGGGTGCACAGTCACGGGAGATTCCGTTTCAGAAGACTTCCCGATCAGTCCACCTCCGTCGGTCGGCGCGGTACCGATACATACCTCGGGAGGTAGAATTTCGGCCTCTGCAGGCGCACAATTTCCTGTTCGGGCGCCTGAACGCCCGGGCGCCGGCCCCTCATCTACAAAAGACGGAAGACAATCATGGAAGACAGCTTCGCCAAGGTGATGTCCCTGGCGGCATTCATCGTGCTCGGGCATCTGCTCAGGCGCTTCAACATCCTGAAGGACCAGGCCTTTGCGGCCATCAGCGCCCTGGTGATGAACGTCACGCTCCCGTGCGTGATCCTCACGAACCTCAATGGCGTCAGGATCGAGGGCGACATGCTCCTCATTGCGGGCCTGGGGCTCCTCACGAACATCATCTTCCTCGTCTGGGGGCTTTTTCTCTCGCGCAACATCGCGGACACGCAATGGCGCGACTTCGTGAGGCTCAACGTGGGCGGCTATTCGGTCGGTCCGTTTGCGGTTCCGTACGTGCAGTCCTTCTTCCCGACGACGGGCCTGATGGCGACCTGCATGTTCGACGTGGGCAACTGCGTCATGGCGGGCGGCGGCACCTTTGCGGTGATTGCGGGCACCCGCGTGAAGACGACGCTCTGGCGCACGGTCAAGCTGGTCGTCTCGAAGCTCGTGCGCTCGGGCCCGCTCGTCACCTTCGCCTTCGTGGGCCTCATGTCCGTCCTCGACATGCGCCTTCCCGACGGCGTCATCACCAGCACCGCCATCGGCGCGCACGCCAACACCTTCCTCTGCATGATCATGATCGGTGAGTCGATCAGCTTCTCGATGGGCGGCGGCAAGATGGGCAAAGTGCTCAAGCTGCTTGCGAGCCGCTGGGTCGTCTGCATCCTCATCGCGCTCGGCGTCTGGCACTTCCTTCCCTTCGAGGAGGAGATCCGCATGGCCCTCACCCTCACCTGCCTCTCTCCGATTCCCGCCATGAGCCTCGTCTTCACCGCTCAGCTCGACGGCGACATCGCCATGGCCGCCAACATGAGCTCGCTGAGCGTCGGCTGCTCCATCATCGGCATGTCCGTCGCGCTCATGCTCTTCGGCGCGCTCTGACGCATCAGAAACTCCGCACCACGTTCGGGCGGTCCTCTCCGGAGGGCCGCCCGATTTCGTTCATATCTCCCCTTTTCCGCCCCGTTCTCCGTGCCCGCCCGGCCGCAGGGCGCCACTCGCGGGCGCCTGCGCATGCGCCGTGCCCCAAAACGGTGCATACCGGCAACCCGAATCATTTAAAAGCGCCTCTGCCGCCGCCTTTAAGCGAATTTCCTCACGCTTCAGGCCCCGTTGAGGTTCCATTTGCCGAATTTCGTCTCCCATAGACGAATACGGGCCTTTGGCACGCCTTTTGCTTAAGAATGGATCAAGGACGCGGGATTCCCCGCCATCCGCACAAAGCATCTCACTCACAGAGGAAAAACCATGAAGTACATCATTGCGGTCATCAAGCCGTTCAAGCTCGACGACGTGCGCGAAGCGCTCGCGGACTGCGGCGTCAGCGGCCTCACCGCCACGGAAGTCAAGGGCTTCGGGCGCCAGAAGGGACATACGGAGCTCTATCGCGGCGCCGAATACGTCGTTGACTTTCTCCCGAAGATCAAGCTCGAGATCGCCGTTTCCGACGAACTCTGCGACAAGGTGGTCGAGTCGATCGCCTCGGCCGCGAACACCGGCAGGATCGGCGACGGGAAGATCTTCGTGATGGACCTCGAGCACGTCATGCGCATCAGGACGGGCGAAACGGACGACGCGGCCGTCTGAGGCAGTCGGCAGCACTCGATTTGACTTTAAAGTAGACCGAACACTCAGGAGAAAAGACAAATGTCCGCACTCACCCGAATCGCCGCATTCCTCGCTGCGGCGGCCCTTTCACCCGCGGCGCTTGCCGCCGAGGCCTCCATGGACAAGGCCGACGTCGTCTGGATGCTCGTCTCCACGACGCTCGTCCTCTTCATGACGATCCCCGGGATCGCGCTCTTTTACGGCGGCATGGCCAGAAAGAAGAACGTGCTCTCGATCCTTGCGCAAACGACCGTCATCTGCTGCGCGCTCACGCTCGTCTGGTTCGCTGCGGGCTATTCGCTCGCCTTCGGGCCGGGCAGCGCCTTCGTGGGCGGGCTCTCGCATGTGTTTCTCAATGGTCTCGACATCAACAGCATGTCGGGCTCCATTCCGACTTTGCTCTTCGTCTGCTTCCAGATGACGTTCGCGATTCTCACGGCTACGCTGATGATCGGCGCCTTTGCGGGCCGCATGAAGTTCTCGGCGATGCTGATCTTCATGATCCTCTGGTCGCTGTGCGTCTATTCACCCGTGTGCCACTGGGTTTGGGCCGAAGGCGGATTCTTCTTCGACATGGGCGCGCTTGACTATGCGGGCGGCACGGTCGTGCACATCAACGCGGGCGTCTCGGGCCTCGTCGCCTGTCTCGTGCTGGGCAAGCGCCTCGGCTACGGTCGCGAGCCCATGAGTCCGCACAACCTCACCTTTGCGATGCTCGGCGCCGCCATCCTCTGGATCGGCTGGTTTGGCTTCAACGGCGGCTCCGGCCTTGCCGCCAACGAGCGCGCCGTCATGGCGATCCTCGTCACGCAGATCGCAGCCGCCGCTGCGGGCGTCTCCTGGATGCTCGTCGAATGGATGCTTCGCGGCCGTCCCTCGCTTCTGGGCCTGATTTCGGGCGCCGTCGGCGGCCTCGTGGTCATCACGCCCGCCTCGGGCTTCGTCGGTCCCGTCGCCGCACTCGTGATGGGCCTCATCGGCGGCGTCTGTTGCTTCTGGGGGGCGGTCTTCCTCAAGCGCATGGCGGGCTGGGACGACTCGCTCGATGCATTCGGCGTGCACGGCGTGGGCGGCATCGTCGGCGCCCTCCTCACCGGCGTCTTCGCCTCGAGCGCCGTCACGGGCTCCGAAATGAATCCCGTCATGACCCAGGTCGGCATCCAGGCCGCAAGCGTCGTCGCCACGATGGTCTACGCAAGCGCCGTGAGCTGGATCCTCCTCAAGATCATCGACGTCGTCATGGGCCTGCGCGTCACGTCCGACGAGGAACTCATGGGGCTTGACCTCTCGCTCCATGGTGAACGCATCGAATGATCCCGGCATTCATCTGAACCCGGAAGGGCCGCCCGCCGCCGCGTGAAGACGCAAAGGCCGGGCGGCCCCTTCATTTGTTCGCGCGGATAACGAAGGAATTCTCGTGACGATGCTTGATGCAGGCCGCTCAGGATAAGGTGGACGCCCTTGCCTGCGGCGACGACCGCACCACGATCGAGCTCACGCCCGACGAGACCGAGCAGGCCTCGGGCGCGCTGGGCTGGGTCGACGTGACGAAGCTCATCGAGCCGAAGGCCTGAAAGGCCGCCTGAATGAGGCACAGGAAAACGGGAGGCGTCCGCAGGGTGGCCTCCCGTTTTCTGTTTCATAATGATTCGGCGCGGAAACCTCTTCCTTTAGGAAGGGGAGGAAGCGCCGCACTCCTTTCTTAGTTGAGTCAAAAACGTGGTTCGCTTCTCAACTAGCATCAGTTTTTTGAAGCTGACGCCGGCGGAAAGCCGGACTCCATCCAGCGTTCGGACATCGAAGTATCCGAAGGAACGGCGACCGAAAATGAACCCAATTCTTCCCTTACACTTCACCTTGTCGAATAGGCGAAAGCCTTTGACAAGGAATGGCGTCTGGTGGATGAACATCCCACGGTGCCTGTACATTCCAAACCAACGTAGCTCGCCTCCCCGAGGAGGTTTGCTGAGACTAGTCAATAAAGGCTTTTTCAAGCCTCCGCCTTGAGGCGGGGGTTATTGACCCTCAGGCCGTCGCCGCAGCCGTAAGTCGCGGATCCCTGAAGCCGCCCCGTCTTTCAGCGGCATGCTCGTCGCCGCCTGCCTTCATGCTGCCGAAGAGGTGCGAGCCCTCTGCTTCGTCCTCGCCGAAAGCCTCGTC
Source organism: Sutterella wadsworthensis 2_1_59BFAA (assembly GCF_000297775.1). Taxonomy (GTDB): domain Bacteria; phylum Pseudomonadota; class Gammaproteobacteria; order Burkholderiales; family Burkholderiaceae_F; genus Sutterella; species Sutterella wadsworthensis_A. The sequence goes on along the minus strand of NZ_JH815516.1, from coordinate 219,157 downwards.
GGGAAGGTCTTCGGGGTTTCCGTTCCTCGTCTTCATCATGAAGGCCGAGGCGTCTCGCAGATAGGTGTGGAAGCCTGCCTCGACGACGTCGTCGAGCTCCTCGAAGGCGGCCGAAGCGCACTCGAGCACGGCCGAGAGGTCCCAGGCGATGAACTGCAGGTACTCGTAGCGCACGCCCGAGGCGTAACCCACGACGTCCAGATATCCGTCCCCGAGTCCGCGCAGTCGGGCCTCGAGCGTTTTGCGGGCCTTGATGCGACGGTCCTTCTTCGGCGCGAGTCCTTCGGCATCATCCTTCACGTCAAGGAAGAGGAAGCCCGCGCAGGCGCCCGCGGCGCCGAGAGCGTCCATGCCGATGCTCTTGCCCTGGCCGTAGAGGTAGCCGAGCGGCGGGCAGTGCGTGATGCCCTCGGTGACGTCGGCCAGAAGCGGCGCACCGGGCCTCGTGTCGGGCCGCATGCCGTACTCGTGCGGCAGCCAGGCGTAGTCCTTGAGCGTCATGCGCCTGCATTCGGGCGCCTTCTCGAAGAGGAATTCCCTGAATTCGGAGAGCGTGAGGCCTTCGCCCGAAGGGGCCTTCGGCACGAGCGTGATGGCGTCGGCGCGGCGCAGGCGGGCGGCCTCGCCGACCGTACGGTCGATGAGGGCGCGAACGGCCTGGAAGCACTCGATTCGAGCGCGCTCTTCGGTGCCCTTGAAGTCCTCGATGTAGACCAGAAGGCGCCACATGCCCTCGTGGGGCTCGGGCCAGATGAGCACGTCGTCCGCAGAGAGCACCTCGTTGCCCGCCATGAAGGTCTCGAAGGAGGTGTCGTCCCTTCTGGCCCTGCCCGCCGTAAAGGTCCAGCGATCGGCAAGGGATTCGGGGACGCGCCTGAGGAATTCAAGGATCGGGAAGCATTCGAGGCGCCAGCCGTTGGGCGAGATTTCGACCTTGATGCGGTCGTCCTCCGCGCTCACGTCAAGGCGCCACCAGGAGGCGGAGACGGGCTCGAGGATGGCCGCAAGGCGTTTTTCGACCTCGTCGGCGTCCGTGACGGAATCAAACGCGTCTTCGAGCTCGGTCGCCTGCGCTTCAAGCGCCGCCCAGACCTCGTCCGCGCGGACCCTGAAGGGCTTTTCAATCGTGGGCTGCGAGAGACCGCGCTTGCAGACCTCGACGAAGAAGTCGACCACCTCGTCGTCGGGCCTAATGCCCGCGCAGGCCTTGAAGCACTTGAGGGCCGCGCGCCTCTGGCCGAGCCTCAGGTTGAGGAAGGCTCGGCAGAAGAGCGTCTCCCAGCGGCCTTCGGTCCGGTCGTCCAGACCCTCGAGCAGCGCAAGCGCCCTTTTCAGGTCGTCCCTCCCGGATTCGCTTCGGTTGGCGATCGCGCGGGCGAGTTCGAAGGCATAGAGCGGCGTGAACTTCTCCTTCGGGACGGCCTCGAGTCGCCTGATGATTTCGTCCAAGTTGCCGCGCAGGTCAAGGGCGCGCAGGTGCTTGAGGACGGCGGCCTCCTCGGGTCCTGTGTCGAGACGGCCCTCGATCCGCGGACAGCGCGAGGGGACTTCAAAGGAATAGTCGATCGCGGAGGGCCGCGTCGTGTCGGGCTCGGGCTTGGTGAGCACGAGGCGCACGCTCCTGTCGAGTCTTGCGCGGACTTCTACGAGGTGCTCGGGAGCGGCCTTCGCATGCTCGAGCACGTCGGAGACCGATTCGACAAGACGGGCGAGCCAGGCGGGATCCATCTTCGAGAGGCCCGCGTGGTTCATCTCGAAAACGAACGGCACGGCGTGGCCGGAGAGCTCGACCTCCATGCGCAGGAAGCTCTCGTCGTCGAGTTCGAGCCCCGTGGCGTTGAGCGCGATCAGGGCGTCTGCGTACCCGTCGGGATCGAGCTCGACGCAGGCCATGCGAAGGGCGCGCTCCGGAGTTCCAGGCGCCGTATGGTCAAGGTCTCCGTCCTCCCAGAGCGGGCGGGTGAGAAGGATGCGCTCAAGCGACTCGCGTGCCGCCACGAGCTCGAGGGCGTGAAGGATGACGGGATCATCGGGACTCTCGACATCGGCGCGCAGAAGCCATTCGCGGGCCTCGTCAAAGCGTCCCTCGCCTGCGCGAAGAATGCCGAGCAGATAAAGAAGGCGGACGTCCCTTTCGTCTTCGCCGATCCCGGAGACGGCGCGGCCCGCTGCATCAAAGGGTCGGCCGCAGAGCAAGCGCGCGATCGTCGAGAGCGTGAACAGAAGCATGCCGTCGGACCGGTCCTCCACGTACGGCGTCACCGCCTCAAGAATTCTCATCGCGCGCGCGAAGGCGGGATACCTGTTGGTACCGAGCAGCGCCTCTGCGAGTCTGAGCGCGGCTTCCGGATCGGTCTCGACGTGGCACATGTCGAAGCGACCGGTATCAATGCCCTTGTTCACGATGCTCTCGATGAGCTCGAGGATCCGCTCGGGCTCCTCACCCGAGGCCCTGAGTGCGTCAATGGTCGCGAGCTCCGTTCTTGCGAGGATCATCATCCTGACTCCTGTTCTTGTTTTGAAACCGTGTTCGGATATCTTACAGAAGGTTTGAAAACTACGAATCCCCCGCGTCCTTCTCCTTCAGGAAGGAATGGCGGTCATGGCTTCATGAGCGGCATGCATGAACTGAAAAGCCGTCCGAATCGGTCGACTCGGACGGCTGGATGTTTCTGAAAGAACCTGAAGGAACCGGTTGCGGCTTACGGCACCTTGAAGCCGAACTGATGGCACTGGTCGCAGAAGTTCTCCGTTTCGCCGTGCATGTAGTGGCAGTTCGTGCAGTCAAGCTGGTCCTGATAATGCGGGGAGACGTGCGGATTCGTCGGCTTGACGTCCTTCGTCTTCTCAACGAGGTCCTTCGTGTTGTGGCACTGCGTGCACGTCTTGATGTCGGGCGTGGCGGGATTGGCCTTGTCGGGGCCGTGGCAGGCTTCGCACGTCAGACCCATGGCGGCGTGGCGGTCGGCGCCGAACTTGCCGTCGGCGGCAGCGGCCGTGCCGGCTGCGAGGAGCGCACTCATGAGCATGACGGCGAGCGGACGGAAGTGTTTCATAGAAATTCGGCGCGGAAACCTCTGTCTTCAGACAGGGGAGGAAGCGCCGTCCTCCTTTCTAAGTTCGGTTAAACAGGTGCTTCTCTTTTCGAGAAGCGTGAGCTTCCTGTAGCTGATGCAGGAAGAAATTTTTACGCCGTCCAGCCTCCGGACATCGAAGTAGCCGGACGATCTTCGCCCGAAGATGAAGCCGGTTTGCCCAAGACATCTCACCTTGTCGAAGAGCCTGAAGTTCTTGACCAGATGCGGTGTTTGATTGAGCTTTCGGTATCCGATCTTCGTGCCGTCCTTAAGCGTCTTCGAGAGCACCGTACACTTGTGAATCTGACGGTTGTGCTTGCGCACCTGTCGCTGATGGAGGTAGACGCCTCTTCGTACGGCCTTGAGGTTTCCCGCAATGCAGTAGGCATCGACGCAATGCGCTTTGGGGAGTCCCAGGGTGATGCGCGTGTTCTTCGTCAGATAGCCGTAGGTGTTCTCAACAGGCAAGCCGGGATGCGCCTTGCGCACGCGATCGAGCAATGTCCAACGCATGATGCCCATGAAGGCTTCCGCCCTGAACGATTGGCCGCGCTTGACCTTCAACTTGATCTTCCCTGCGTGACAGGCCTTGTGGCAGGTCTCGCAGAGCGTAATCAGGTTGTTGGGCGCATCGCCGCCGGTTTGGCGGCTTTCGAGGTGGTGTACGTTGAGGATCTTGTCCTTCGCATGACCGTGACAGTGTTGGCAAACGTGACCGTCTCTAAAGAGAACGTATTCACGCACGTTCCAAAAGCCGAGCTGATCGCCCTGCTGATAGTCCGTGCCCTCGACATCCGGATGCTTGATCTTCTGAATGTCGAAGGATGCCGTCTCGATCACGATCTTGGTGACAGGCAGCAGTCCGCAGATCGCATCAATGCGCGACATGTGCGCCTGAATGCGGTTTTCAACGGACGGTGCAAGCCAGCCCTTGTGTTTCGATCGGACACGGTTCAAAAAGCGCGGCGCACGGTAGCGCGTCTTGCGCTGGCGGCGCTCACGACGCAGCAAGAGCCGGGCAGCCAGAAGCCCCGTGATGTCCTGTCGAAGTTCGACTTCGGACGCAAAGACCTCTTCCTTTTCCGTCGCAGCGGAAAGGCCGACATGCTTTGCGCCGGCGTCAACGCCCAGTGTCACGCTCTGCTTCGTTTCACCGGTGGCGATTCGAAGTTGAATCGTGAACGGCGTTCGTCGTCTCACCGCGGCCTTGCCTGCCTTGAGCAGATGCCTCGCCTTTGCAGGCGAGCACGGCATCAAGGGCTGACCGCGCATGTTCAAAACAAATACTTTCAAAGCATCTCCTTTGCGGATACCCGCAGGTTCCGCCTACACGGCCCGAAGGCCGGGTTGACATCCTTCGCCAATGTTGGAAGGGGTTTGGTGCCTGCAACACCGCTCCTACCTCTCGGAGCTTTTAATCACAGGCCGCAGAGCGTGGAACTAGGATGTACATCCCACGGTGCCTATATATTCCCAACCAACGTAGCGCCTCTCGAAAGAGGGGCGCTGAGGCTAGTCAATAAAGGCTCTTTCAAGCCTCTGTCTTCAGACAGGGGTTATTGACGGGATTCTCCTTTTTTGATGGCACTTCGTAAATTTACGTGTTAATGTACCCCCTAAAGAGGTATGTCTGATCAACGTATATTCTTGCGCTCGCCGCTTGGCAACCCGCCCACATGCTGTGGGCGGGCAAGCCCGCGATTATGGCGCAACAGATAGCGCGTCAAGGGTTCTTCGGCAATGAACGGGGAGCCCCGTCCGTTTTACGAACGGCCACCCCATTAAATGCCTCGCCCCCTTGACCCGTCAGGCGACGGTAGCCGGGCAGCGCTGAGGGAGCGCAGTAGCTGGCTTTTCATCAGCTGTATGCTACGGTCCTCCTCGATCGCGTAAAAAGGGCCAAGCCAAGGAGACGACCGCTACCACTTAAGGGGTACACTTAGCACGTAACAATGCGAAGAGGCTTTTTGATTCTTGTTTCGGCGACGCCCCGTCTGGTCCCGGAGCGCGTGTCAACACTATACGACACTCCGGAGCTTAAGGATAGGCTAAGAAAAGGCGTCCTCGGGAAATTGCCGATGGGGCCGGCGCGAACGGAAGACGGCAGAAGGAAGACGGAAGGAAGACGAAGAAGGCCGTCCGCACGCGCAGCCTGGAAAGGATGCGTACACGGACGGCCGCGAAGGTGAATTTGAGCGGGCTCAGAGCCAGGGCGCCTTTTCGTCGCAGGCGACGCCGTCGTCGTTGGTGAATCCTTCGAGGCTCCCCGCCTTCGTCTGGATGCAGACGAAGCGGATGCCCTGATCGGCGGCGGCGCGGATGGCGCGGCGGCCTTCGGGCGAGATGCGGAACCAGTCGCCCGCCTTGAGCTCGACCACTTCGCCGTCAATGTAGAGTTCGCCCCTGCCTTCGAGGACGCCGTAGACCTCCTCGTTCTTCACGTGCCGGTGCACGAACGGAACGGCCGCGCCTGCGGGCAGCGCGTTCACGGAGACCTCGCAGCCCGTGAGGCCGAGGGCGTCGTGGAGCTCCGTGCGCGGAGCGCATTCGAGCGAAATCCTGCGGAAGTTTTCGGTCATGATGATTGTCCTTTGTTGAAATATTCGTTCGTCGTCGAACCATATGTTTCTGAAAAAAGACGGCTCAAATGGACCCGTCTCCAGTCTGAGGAGGAGGTTTCGGCAGCCATTGTGGATGACCAGCCTGCCATTTCACCCCTCCATGGCGAGAATGATAGTTCGCCGCCGAACGTTTGTCAATCCGAATACGGGAACCTGAATCGAGACCGTCGGGAGTCCGTGGATGGGGCTCGGGCCCGCATCCCGATGGGAAGTGCGGGACCGGTTGAGGCGCAGCGGCGTCAGCGGGGACCGCCGGGACCGCCCGGGCCTCTGCCGCCCGGACCTCCGAAGTGAGGCGGACGCGGACCGCCGCCGTGCGGGTGACGGGGCCCCGGACCGCCTGCATGCGGCGGCCTGTGGCCGGGACCGCCGAAATGCGGCGGGTGCGGGCCCGGACCGTGTGGAGGCTGCGGAGGCCTCGGGCCCGGTCCTCCGGGAGGCCTTCCGCCCGCAAAGTGCGGGGGCCGCAGAGGCGGAGGCGGACGACCGCCCGGTCCGTCGAAGTGCGGCGGAGGCGGAGGCCTGTGACCCGGCGGCGGACGGTGCGCAGGCGGAGGCGGCGGATAGTGCCTGTAGTAGTCGTCGATCCAGAAGCGGCGGTAGGTGGCGGGCGTGTAGCGGTTGCCTCTGTACCACCAGTACCTGCCGTCCCAGCGGCCGTACTCGTAGTTGCGGTAGATGTAGTCGCGGATCAGCGCGTCGGAGACGCCGTAGAGAATGTCGGCGAGGAGCGGATCCGGCGCGGCAAGCGCCGGCGCAGCAGGCACGAGGACCGCAAGCGCGGCGCCCAGCACAAGCTTTCTTCTTGTCAGCATGGTGTTTCCCTCACGAAGACGGAATCATTGTTGGAACCTGATGACCTTATTTTACTGAACGCTCGTTCAGGATTCCACGTCTCGTACATTTCGTGAAGCTTCTTGACGCAGACGCCGCCCGCCCCTTCGGATGAAGCCGGGGTTTCCAATGTCTTTCCTACTCCCGCAGGCGAAAAAAGGGCGAAGCTCACGCTCCGCCCTTCTGGAGAAGGGTAAAGACACCCTTGCACTTCTCCGTTTTCGACCGCTCATCAAGGCATCATGCAGCGTTCAGTCAGCGGGGGCCGTCCCAGTTGTCGCGCCTCCCGTCGTTTTTGCGCCCTTCGTGCCTGCCGTTGTCGTGCCCCGGTCCCTTCGGAGGATTCCGGCCGGCCTGAGGCCCGGGCTTCTGCTGCGGATGCTGCGGATGCTGCGGCGGCTTCGCGGGCCCGGACGGCTTCTTCGGCTCGCGGCGCTCCTCGTAGTGCTTCGACCAGTAGCGGCCGTACTCGGCGGCCGTGTAGCGGCGGCCGCCGTAGTTCCAGTGGCTGCCGTCCCAGCGGCCTTCCTGATAATGCCTGCGGATGTAGTCCCGCGTCAGGGCGTCGGAGACGCCCGCGAGGATGTCGGCCAGAAGCCTGCTGTCGGACGCCATGACGGGCATCGCGGGAAGGGCCGCGGCCATCAGGGCGGCGGCGCCGAAAAGAACCTTTCTTCTGTTGAGCATCTGCGGCCGCCTGTCATCAACGGTTGCTGCTCGAATGAGGCCATTTTAGTGAACACTCGTTCAGGGAAAGACCGACCGCAACAATTGGACATCACTCTTGATATAGACTGACATTTACTGCGGCACAGTCGTTTTAGGGAGACAAGAGCTGTTTGCAAAGCCCTCCCCTGCGCCCTCTCGTCAGGACTCGCGCGCCTCAAGCAGACGTCCCGGACGGGCGTGCAGCGGATGACCGCCCCAGCTCCAGTGGTGCCCGTCCCAGCAGCGGCCGCAGGCGTGCGTGAAGTCCTGCTGCAGGGGCGCGCGTCGTTCAGCCTGAAGCCTCGGGCACGAAGCCGCCGCTCGTGCGGCAAGGGAAGCTGCGGGGAATGCGGCCGTCAGGGCCGCCATGGCGATGATGATCCGTCGTCTCGAAAGCATGAAAACTCCTCTCAAGGGCTTTTCTCAAATCCTGCCGCAGATGCGGCTCAATGCTCGGCGCTGCGGTCGTCACCGCGATCGCCGGCCCTCTCGTCGAACCCGTGGTTCACGTCGCTGTCCTCGTCGGCGTCGTCGTCATGGAGGGGCCCCTCCTCAGATTCCTCTTCGTCGTCCTGATCTTCGCGAGGCTCCTCGTCATCCTCTTCCTCATCGGGCGCTTCAGGCTCCGCCGCCCGGGCGGACAAGGCGGGGACGACTGGCGCGGCGCAGAGCACAGGAAGGATGAGCGCGGCGAGCACGAGGCGCCTGCGGGCCTCGTCGGCGGTTTCGGTCATGAATGTCTCCGAAAGAAAAGGCATTGTCGTCCGTCGATCTTATCAGGTGCGCGATCCGCATGCCCGAGCCCGACGGACCCCGTAACGAAGTTCACGCTTCACAGGCGGCCAAGAGAAAGGCAGCGCACTCCTCGTCGGAGTCGCTGCCTTCTTGAAGTCTCCGGAAGGCCCCGTCCGCCAGGATCGGGCCCCTCGGCTCCCGTCATCCCCAGTGAGGTGGAGGCGGGGGCGGCGGACGGTGGTGCGGGCGGCGACGGTCGTCGTCATCATCGTCGTCATCGTCCCAGTCGCGGGGATGCGGATGCGGCTTCTTGCGCTTCTTGGGCTTCTTCGGCGGCTGGCGGTGATATTCCTCAGCCCAGTAGCGGCCGTACTCGTGCGGCGTGTAGCGGTGTCCGCCGTAGTACCAGTAGTGGCCGTCCCAGCGGCCGTCCTCGTAGCGGTCGCGGATGTAGTCGCGCACGAGCGCGTCGGAAACCCCGTAGAGAATGTCGGCGAGAAGACGCTCGTCGCGCGCAAGCGCGGGCGTCGCCCCCAGACCGACGAGCGCCGTTGCGACGGCACCCATGATGAGCTTTCTGCGTGTAAGCATGCGGCACCTCCCGATGCGTATGCGTTTGAAGCCTTGAGATCTGCAGGAGAAACCAATCTCCTCCCTCATGGACTCATTCTAGCCACAACGGGAATCACTTGGCGTTCAGAAACATCACCCTTTCTTTGCAGAATATTGCTGCGTCTCCCAGCCGAACCCCGCCCGCAGGGGCGCCTCTCAGGGCATCTTGCTCGAACGCCTGCTCGCCGAGGCGTTTTGAGACAGTCCGTGATCCACGGAAGTGACATCATGCTCGGAAACCCTGCCGCAGTGGTCCGTGCGCGAATCCGTTGTCTTTAAGCAACAGAAAGGCCGGCGCGCGGAGAGCGGTCGGCCCTGAAGTCGGTGCAGTTGAGGAACTTCGGAGGCTCTCAGTTGAGTCTCTCGGTCCTGAGATCAAGCCCGATCGCGGCCATGACGGCGATGAGCGACTCGAGCGTCATTTCGCCGTAAAGCTCGTGAGGCACGGGCAGGCCCTTGAGTCGGCAGGCCTTCTCGACGGCCTCGACGACGCATCGTGCGTCGCCCGAGCAGAGCGCCTCCTGGATCAGGGTGACGACGTGCGCATTATCGCGTGCGCCCCTGCTTCCTGCAGCGTTGGGGCCAAGACGAGGACTCGATGTCTGCATATGGTCTCTGTGGAATGTCCTTGGGAAAACGGACCGTGTCCGAGGGATCGGGCAATGGTCCGTGCTCATGAGTCTACACGACCTCTGGGAGGCGTTCCATAGACCTTAGGGTTTATATCACTGATCCTTTTTGAGGACATAAAGGTCCGCCATCGGCCCCTCGACGGCATCGCCGTCGGCGTTGAGAAGCCTCACGGCACCCTCCTCAACCCTAGCGAGCGAAGGCTGTCCGCCCTTGACGGCGGGCGTCATCGTGACGACGCCCTTCTCGTCGATCGTCCACTGGCCGCCGTCCTCGAAGGTGTCGCGGCCGACGTATTCGGAGATGCGCGTGTAGACGCCGTTGGCCCTCAGGTAGAGCGTCGTGCGGATGCCCGAGCAGTCGGCGCAGGGAAGTTCGCCCGCATAGACGCCGGCGGCCTTCTGCATGGGCGTGAGATCCTGAGCCTGAACCTGGACCGGAGCAGCCTCGGGCGCAGTGCCCGAAGAAGGCGAATTGCAGCCCGCGAGACCGAGGGCGGCGGCCGCACAGAGGGCGGCGATGGAGATTCTGGAGGCGTTCTTCATATGTGACGACGGCGCGCCTTCACCCGACACCGTCGGATTCGGCGCGCCGCTCTCTCTGGAATTGTCGGCTTGACTTGAGTTTACTTGGCCTTGGCGGCCTTGTCAGGCTGGGCGGCCTCTTCGGGCTGCGGAGCCTGCTTGCCGCCCTGCGGCTGCGGCTCGTCGGCCGTCTGCGCCTTGTCGGCAGGGGTCAGATCGGCGGGAAGCTTGAGCGCGGGATCCTGAACGTCGGCAGCGGGCGCCGGTGCCTGAAGGTCGGCGGGCGCAGCCTTGACGGCCGGCTGGGCCTCGCGCTCGGGAGCCGCGGGCGGGTTCGCCGCAAAGGCGGAGGAAGCGAGGAAAACGGAGGCGACGGCGAGAAGCTTGATGGTGTTCGTCATGATGTGTTCGGACTGCGTTGTGGCGCGGGTCCTTCCTTAATATATGGTTGATGGATCGTGGCGAAGCGTCGGGAGGGATCTTCCCTCCCGTCATGAAGGCGAAGCCTTACTTCTTGGCATCAGGCGCGGGGGCCGGCTGAGCCTGCTCGGGGGCCTTCTGGGCCTCGGCCGGAGCCTGCTGCTGAGCCTGTTCGGGCGCCTGCTGCTGGGCCTCGGGGGCCGGAGCGGGCTGGGTCTGCGCGGCGGGTTCGGCGGCGGGGGCCGGAGCCGGGGCTTCGTTGCAGCCCGTGAGCGCGATGGCACCGATGAGAGCGGCGGCGGTGGCAGTGAGAAGCTTGGCGTTGAATGTCATGATGTCGTCGGCGTGCAGTTGCTTGCAGTGTCGGTCCTGCTCCTGCGCGCACTCTCCTATATGTATGCTGTTTCTCGGATGGCGGTCCGCCCGACGGGGCTTCCTTCGCTTCGGTTCCCGTCGTTCGTCCGTTGAAGACATCTTGCCAGTCGGCGTGCCGCTTATGCGCAACAAATCATGTCCGACTGCGTGAGGCTGTTGCAGCAGGAAAGAAGCCGAAAAATCCGGGAACGGCACGGCGTGCAAAGCCGAGTGTGGTCCGCCCGCCCCGAGAGATGCGCCTACTCAAAACGCCTTATCTCTTCGGCTTCCCTGAGGCTGTAGCATTATGGGCAGGCCCGCAGAACCCCTCGCTTTGCGCTAGAGTTAGGACATCTGGTGCCCTGCTTCCGGCCCCGACGCGGATGCTGACGCGCCCCGAGGCCGGCAAAAACAGAAACAGAAGAAGAAGGATTCGCAAAATGTCATGGGATTTTGAAAAACACTACATCAACGGCGAATGGACGCCTTCGGAGGACGACGCCTGGATCGAGGTCGAGAACCCCGCCACGCTCGAGCGCTTCGCCCGCATCCCCGACGGCACGCCCGCCGACGCGGACCGCGCCGTTGCGGCCGCAAAGGCCGCGCTCGAAGGCTGGCGCACGACGCCCCTCGCAGAACGCATCCGCCTGATGAAGGCCATGCTCGCGAACTTCGAGGCCCTGCACGACGAGATCATCCCGCTCGAAGTGGCCGAACTCGGCGCACCCGTCGGCTTCACGACCAGGACCCACTGCGAGTACCAGTACGTGCGCGTGCGCTCCTACATCGAGGCGGCGGAACGCATGGTCCTCGAGGAAACGCTCCCGAACTCCACCGTCTACCGCGAGCCCGTCGGCGTCGTCGCCTGCGTCACGCCCTGGAACTACCCGCTCGGCCAGGTCGTCCAGAAGGTCGTCCCCGCCATCCTGATGGGCTGCACCGTCGTTCTCAAGCCCAGCCAGCACACGCCGCTCACGGCCTGCCTGCTCGCCAACGCCTTCGACCGCGCGGGCTTCCCCAAGGGGGTCTTCAACATGGTGAGCGGTCGCGGCTCCAGACTCGGCGACCGCCTCGCCTCGCATCCCGACGTCGACATGGTGAGCTTCACGGGCTCCACCACCGTCGGCATCCGCATCGCGCGGCGCGCGCTCGAGAGCGTCAAGCACATCAGCCTCGAGCTCGGCGGCAAGTCCCCCGCCGTGTTCCTGCCCTCCGACGACTACTCGGCCGCCTACCCCAAGATCCTGAGCTCGATCTTCTTCAACGCGGGCCAGACCTGCACGGCTCTCTCGCGCCTCATCGTGCCCCGCCGCGACCTCGCGCGCATCGAGTCCGAATTCTGTGAGCTCGCCGCGAAGCTCGTCGTCGGCGACCCGACCGACCCGAAGACCGACATCGGCCCCGTCTCCTCGAAGGCCCAGTTCGAGAAGATCGCCGAATACGTGCAGGCCGGCATCGACGAAGGCGCACGACTCGTCATGGGCGGCGTCCCCACCGACATGTCCCGCGGCTACTACGTCAGGCCCGTCGTCTTCTCCGACGTGAGAAACGACATGCGCATCGCCCGCGAGGAGATCTTCGGCCCCGTGCTCTGCATCATTCCCTACGACACCGTCGAGGAGGCCGTCTCAATCGCCAACGACACGCCCTACGGACTCTCGGGCTACGTGCACGCCCCGACGAAGGCCGAGGCGGTCGCGGTCGCAAAGCGCATCCACTCGGGCAACGTCTACATCAACGACGCCCCGCGCGACGTCACCGCGCCCTTCGGCGGCTACAAGCAGAGCGGCATCGGACGTGAGGGCGGCCTCGCGGGCCTGCTCGAATTCACGCAGCAGAAGGCCGTCTTCGACCGAACGACATACTGACACCTGCCCAAACTCATCAAAAAAGCCTCCCGAAGTCGGGAGGCTTTTTCATGCCGGGAATGCTCGAAAAGCTGCTCGATCAGTTGGCGCGCGTGAACGTGATGAGCGGGATTTCGTTGAAGGTGCCGCTTCTCACGGGGAAGCCCGCCCAGAAGCCCGCGCCCTGGGAGACGTAGAGCTTCATGCCGCCCAGCTCGTAAAAGCCCTTGACGAAGCCGTTGTTGGCAAGCGAAGCGAGAATCGCGACGGGACCCGTGTGGCCGCCGTGGGTGTGACCCGAAAGCTGCAGATCCACCTTCCAGGCAGGGTTCGCAGCCTCGGGAGCCGTGCGGGGCTGATGGTCCATCAGGATGCGGAGGTCGTCGTCGGCGAGATTGGAGAGCGTACCCGCAAGGTCGTGACGGCCTGCGCCCGTGCGCTCGGCCGCGAGGTCGTCCACGCCCGCCACCGTCACGCGGCGGCCCTTGACGGCGATGGAGACGGCCTCGTTCTCGAGGATCACGACGCCATGGCGCCTGATGATCTCAAGGAGCTTCTCGCGCTCGGGACGGATGTACTCATGGTTGCCCGTCACGCCGAAGATGCCGTAGGCGGCCTTGAGGCCGGAAAGAGGCGCGAGGTCCGCGTCGCGCTGAAGAACGGCAGCCTCCCTGTCGAGCGGACCGTCGGAGAAGTCGCCCGTGATGAGGACGAGGTCGGGCCTGGCCTCATTGACGGCCTTCACCACGGCTTCGGTGCGGGCGGCGGGGAAGAGGTTCGAGGCGTGCAGGTCCGTGATCTGGGCGACCTTGAAGCCCTCGAGCTCGGGCGGAAGGTTTCTGACGGCCACGGTCATCGGCTCGACCGTGGGCTCGGAGAGCGCGTTCCAGGTCGAGGTGATGCCGAAGAAGATGCCGAAGACGGCCACGAAGCACGTCGAGACGATCGTGAAGAGGTCGCGCTTCTCGACGGGAAGCCCCATCTTCCTGCGCACGAGTCCGCGCACGCCGCCGATCACGTCGCGCGCGAGCGCCAGCAGGAAGAACCAGTAGGCAAAGCTCACGAAGAGCCCCGTGACGGGCAGCGTGTCGACGATGAAGGCGCGCTCGAAGAGGTCCGTCATGTCGAGAAAGGCGAAGTGCGAGGCGCCCGCAAGCGCAAAGAAGGCCGTGACGGCAAGCTTCGAGGTCGTGCCGAGATGGGCGATGCGGATCGTGCGCCAGATGCCGTAGGCGGCCATCAGTGCCGTGACGAGCGCGCAGATGAGATAGACGGTGACGTGCATGGAAATGGAATCGGTCTGGTGGTTTGGGAGACTTCTGCGAAAAGCCTGAGGGAGGCCCGTCCGAACGTGAAGCGGCAGGCATTGTACACGGAGGCGCAGGAATACTGGTGCTGCAAGGCGTCGAATTCTTGCGCAATGTCCTCATCTGTGGACGGCTTTGCCATTCCCAAGAGAATGGCTGAGGAAGGAAGACCGGATGCAGCAGGGCTGCAGGTCAGGAAACTAGGCAACCTCGCCGCTGAATCGGGAGGGACTTGTGAAGACCATGGCCGCCTGTTCCTCCTCGAGCCTGCGGCTGTGCTCGCGTTCGAGAAGTTGTTCGCCCCAAAGGCGGCAGAAGGCGAGGAAAGCCTGGAGGTCGGAGGAGCGGTACTTCTGCTTGTGCATGCAGAAGGAGAGCTGCCTTGTGAAGGTCTCGGGACACTTGACACGCCTGAGGTGCGGACCGAAGAACGGATCGTGGAGGATGCGCTCGGAGATGAAGGTGAGGCCCATGCCGTTGATGATCATGCCGACGATCGCCTCGAAGCTGTTGACGTTCGCGATGATGTTGTGCTCGGAGAGGTGAAGGCCGATCTGGGCGTCGAAGAAGATGCGAGTGCTCGAGCCCTCCTCTCGAAGAATCCAGCGCTCGCGAGAGAGCTGCTCCCAGGTCGCGACGCCCTGCGTGAGGCGGTGCCCCTTGGGCGCCACCACGACCATTTCGTCGGAAATCCACGGCTCGGTGATGAGGTGCGGATTTGTGACGGGGCCCTCGACGATCGAGATGTCGGTCGAGAAGTTGAGGAGCGATTCGGCCACCTCGGCGGTGTTGGCGATGCGCATTTCGGGCATCCAGCCCGCGTGCGCCTGAAAGTCGCGCATCAGGTCCGAGAGCATGAAGGAGCCGATCGTGAACGTGCAGGCAAGCCTGAGCTGGCCCGTCGTGCGGCCCGAAAAGAGCGACTCGATGTCGTCGGTGCGCTCCATGAGCTCGTCGGCGGCGGGCTTGAGGCGTCTGCCTTCGGCCGAAAGAAGGAGTCGGCCGCGGGTGCGCTCGAAGAGCGTGACGCCGAGGCGCCCCTCGAGCTCCGTCAGGGCCTGGCTCACCGCGCTCTTGCTCATCGCAAGATCCTGCGCCGCAACCGACAGGTTCTCGGTGCGGGCGACTGCAAGAAAGACCTGCATCTGGCGAAGCGTAATCTGCATGACTGGGTCCTCGTGGGAAGGTTGGCGGGAATGACGGTCCGGCTCCCTCGAACGAGGGACCGTCTGAAAGCCGGCATTCTCAAACGATGATTATGGCACGCACGCTCCGTGATCCCAAGCCCAAAGCGGGAAAACCCGTGAGGAAATCACGCTCGAGGGTCAGAGGGCGGGCCTGCGCCTCTCTCTCGAAAGGCCGAGCAGAATCCGCATGTCGGCGCTGAGCTTCACGTCGTGCAGGACCGAAGCGTCCCCGCACCAGACGACGTCCTCGGGCGAAAGACGCCAGGCGGCGTGCCTGATGAAGCTCTCTCCTAGAAGTGCGGCCGCCCTCGGAATGCTCATCACGTCGACCAGTCCGATCTCGTAGTCGGGCCAGTTTCGAGGGCCGCCCAGAAGCAGTCCCGGCGTGAAGTGCCGCCTGCAGTACGGCCTGTTGCGCCCGATCTCGCGGTGAACCGCCATGCCCGTGAAGAGGATCGTGTTGTGCGTGCGCTGGCGCGTGGGCTCGATTTCGGCCGAGGTGCTGTAGCGGGCGAAAACGCATCCCGGAAAATCGACCTCCATCGAGGGCGGCACGGGCCAGGCAACCTGTTGGCGGACCTTCTCGGCCGCATAGTCCGAGGACCAGTTGCCGATCGACTCGCGGGCCTCCTTCGCGAGGTTCTTCACGACGTTCCAGCGGGCGAGAATGCGGCGGGGCTTCGCGGCGCCTTCCTTCGTCTTCACGTTCGTAAACCTCAGGCGCTTCTCCTCCTCAAATTCGGCCCTCAGGGCGTCCGGGTCGGTCGCAAAAATCGAAAGCGGCACGACGACGCTCATCACGCGCGTCTCAACATTGGCCTCAATCCACTCGGCGGCGTCCTCAAATGCAAAAAGGTACTTCGCCTGCTGCGCCGCGTAGTCGAGCCCCGCCACCTCGACCGCACAGGCCGAGCGCACGCGGTCCGAAAGAAGAAGCCTCGGCAGGTCGACGCCGGCACCTTGATTGAAGGCGCTGTACGACGCCCAGGGCCCGATCGAGATGAGCTCAGTCATCGGATGCCTGTAGGTGCGAAGCCACTCGGCCGCCTCGACGGGATCCTCCGTCATGATGACGCTCCTTCGCCTCAATTCCGCCTGACGCCTTGCAACGTCCACCGCCAGAAGCACCGTTCCCGGGGCCGTCTCCTTGTCTTCCATGTCCATCGCGCAGTTGCGGGCGCTGCCACGGGTAGGCCCTATCCTTAATATTAAATGTTTTATAGAAGGTACATTCTATTCGAAGAAGCCGAAAAAGGCCTCCCCCTGCGGAAGGCCTGCAAAAAGTCGTGAGGGCGCAGGATGTCCCGACTTTCGGTAAAGCCGAACGATTGAAGTTAGGTCGGTCGCATTTTCCGAACGATCGGTTCTGAAAAAAACGACGCCTCCGAACGAATTTTCTGCCAAAATAGCCCCGCAAACCAAGGGTAATCCCGCCCTTTTCTTGAGAATTCCTATGTTCAAAAAGCTTCACTACAAGGTTCGTGGCCTGCCCACGCCGCTCGCTGGTCTCGCGCTCGGCATTGCGAGTCTGGGCTGGTGCCTCGAGAACGCCCTGCCGCTCGCGGGCTGGGGCCAGACGACGGGTGCCGTGATCGGCCTCGTCATGATCGGCTTTCTGGTGCTTCGCTTCACGGCGCACCACGACACGCTCTGGGCCGACCTGAAGCATCCCGTCGTGGGCAGCATCGTCCCGACGTTCGCGATGTGCCTGATGGTGGTCTCGAAGACCGCGGGCCACTGGATGCCCGAAGCGGGCGTCGTGCTCTGGTGCGCGGCGGTGCTCCTTCATCTGGCGGCGCTCGGCATCTTCGTCGTGAACCGCCTGCAGGAACCTAGGCTCGAACTCATGGTGCCCTCCTGGTTCGTGCCGCCCATCGGCATCGTGGTGGCCGACGTGACCTTCCCCGAGGTGGCCGTGCTGCTTCCCTTCGCGAAGATCCTCTTCTGGATGGGCGCTGCGGCCTATGCCGTGCTCCTGCCGCTGATGATCTACCGCCTCTTCTTCCTCCCCGAAGTCCCCAACGGCGCCAAGCCCACGATCGCGATTCTGGCCGCGCCCGCGAGCCTGCTGCTTGCAGGCTATCTCACGGTCGAGAAGGATCCGTCGCTTCTCCTCGTCGCGCTCCTCTTCGGCATCGCGATCCTCATGACGGTCGTGATCTACTTCGCCTTCTGGCGCCTCCTGAGGCTTCAGTTCTCGCCGGGCTACGCGGCCTTCACCTTCCCGATGGCCATCGGCGCGACGGCGCTCTACAAGCTCTCGAACCTCGTGGCGGGTTTCCCTGGCGCCCTTCACTACGCGCACCAGATCCGCTTCCTCGCCCACGTCGAAGTGACGGTCGCCGCCGTGGTGATCCTCTATGTGGCGGCCCTCTACGCGAAGAACCTCCGCGGCATGCTCCCGAAGCTACCCGCCGCAGCCTGAGTCTCCAGGCAGCACGCCCCGCACAAACCTTGAACCAAACGGCGTCCCGCTTCATCCGGCAGGGCGCCGTTTTTCATTGTTCTCTTCATCTCGTCCCGCGCACGACATTCGGGAAACGGCGATGCCGTTCTCATAATGTCGCGCATGGATGACGACCGCCTCCAAACGCAGGCCCCAAGGTCGATTCCGCCCGTTTGTTGCGTTTGCGCAACAGTATAGGGGTTATCACCGCATTCCGGCCGGATACCTTGTCCCGCAGGCCGATGCACTAAATATGAAGGTCGTCCGGAAGGGGAGCTTCTTGCGAATCGCCCCCTCTTGTCCCAGTATTCTCCCTAGCCACGCGAAAAGCAGTGACTCCCAAATTTTCCCTTTTATTTGGATGACAAGATTATGTTCAAGAAGTCTCTTATCGCTGTCGCCGTTCTCGGCGCTACCGCTTTCTCCGTTCAGGCCGCCGACGTCACGATGTACGGCAAGGTTGACCTGGGTCTCCAGTACAAGAGCAGTGAAGTCACCGTCGGCGACAAGACCATGGTCGATGAAGACACGTTCTCCATGGAAAACGGTCGCAACTCTGCCTCCCGCTTCGGCATCAAGGGTTCTGAAGACCTCGGCAACGGCATGAAGGTGAGCTTCCAGCTCGAAAACGGCTTCAAGGCCGACTCCGGCGAATTCAAGACCTCCGGCAAGCTCTTTGACCGTCAGGCCACCGTCGCCCTCTCCTCCGACTTCGGTACGCTCACCATGGGCCGCGTCGGCGGCGTTGGTTCCGGCGCCGGCTTCGACCTCGTCTACGGCTACGGCGACGCCTTCGACGGCGGTTCCGGTGACGTTCTCGGCCTCCTCCAGTCCGCCCGCTACGACAACATGGTCACGTACCAGACCCCGAAGTTCGCCGGTCTGCAGGCCACGGTCCAGTACTCCTTCAATGAATCCAGCACCGACACGGACCGTGAAGGCTCCTCCGCCGTCAACCGCTACGCTTCCACGGCTCTTACGGGCAACTTCGGCGCCCTGAACACGGTTCTCGCCTACGAATTCCAGAACTACCAGTCCTTCGGTAAGGACGCCCGCGGTGAAGACGGCCACATCGTCTACCTCGGCGGCAACTACGACTGCGGCTTCGCTAAGACCTTCGTGATGGGCCAGTACTTCAAGGGCATCCAGGGCAGCGGCGCCAACGCTCTCGCCAGCATGGTCAAGGGTGCGGGTGCCGAGCTCACGAGCTTTGACACCGTTTTCGACAAGGGCGTCAAGGGCTTCGGCGCTCACCTCGGCACGATCGTTCCGATCAGCAACGGCGACCTGACGGTCGGCGCCTACTATGTCGACGGCACGGCTGAAACGTCTCAGGCCAACGTTGAAGAACGCGACTTCGACTACATGGGTCTCGCCACGAAGTACGAATACCGCCTGAGCAAGCGCACGTCCGTCTACCTCGCCGCCGGCTACTACAAGGCCACGCTCGACGCCACCACCAAGGCTGGTGAAGTCGAGGAAAAGGTCGGTGAAGTCTTCACGGGTCTGACGCACGCTTTCTAATCAGAAACGCGTCACCTGCCGATGAAGCGGTCTTCCGACTGCTGAATCGGACATGAACCGAAGCCCTCCGCGGAACCTTCCGCGGGGGGCTTTCCTTTTCGTGTGCCTCCCCCGCTGCGCCCGCTTCCGTTCCGCAAGAGCCCTCTCCGGCCCCTCCAAACCGCGTCTGCGAGGCACCTCCAGGTTCCGCGGTATTGACGATGGGGAGCCGATCCGTGATAATCATCCGATTGATCAGGAAGGCGGAGACGGCGCCCGCCGCGCCCCCCGAAGGGAAAGCGCAGCACGGAGCCCCGATCCCACGTCCGCCCCTCCAACTATTCGAGAGAGAATTCAAATGGCAGAAGACACCAACTACGTCACCCTTGAAGTGGCCATCGATTCGTCCCTTTATGACAATCTGATTCATGCCGCCGCCAACCGCGGACAGTCCGTGAGCGAGTTCGTCGAGTCCGTGCTCGACCGCGAGGTCGAACAGGCGCTGAGCGAAACGCCGGTCGAGGTCCGCGACCCGCAGGACGAGGAGTAAGCCCCGCAGGGCTCTCCCAACAGACACCACCGACAGGGATTCAGGATCAGGAAGAAGGAGACAAGGCGATGACGGCCTGTGCACGAAAGAAGGTTTTGCTCATGATTCTCGACGGCTGGGGCATCGGCCGCGGCGACAGGGCCGACGTGATCGGCAGCGTCAGGCCGCAGCGCCTCGGCGAGTTTGCGGCGAAGTATCCGCACGCCGAACTGCGCACCGACGGCGAAAACGTGGGCCTGCCCGACGGCCAGATGGGCAACTCCGAAGTGGGCCACCTCAACATCGGCGCCGGCCGCGTCCTCTACCAGGATCTCGTCAAGATCAACCGCGCGGTCGCCGACGGCTCGATCGGCGACAATCCCGAGGTGAAGGCCCTCATCGACCACTGCCGCGAAAAGGGCTGCGCCCTGCACGTCATGGGCCTTCTCTCCGACGGCGGCGTGCACAGCCTCAACAGCCACATGTACGCGTTCCTGCGCCTTGCGAAGGCCGCGGGCCTCGAAAAGGTCTACGTACACGGCTTCCTTGACGGCCGCGACACCGATCCCAAGAGCGGCGAAGGCTTCGTGAAGGACATGCTCGCCGAAATGGCGAAGCCCGACACTGCGGGCGAACTCGTGAGCCTCGTGGGCCGCTACTGGGCCATGGACCGCGACAAGCGCTGGGAGCGCGTGCGCCGCGCCTACGACCTGCTCGTCAAGGGCGTGGGCAATCCCGTCTCCGACATGCCCGACGCCGTGCGCGTCTCCTACCGCCAGGGCATCACCGACGAGTTCCTCGAGCCGCAGTACCTCACGGACGCTCACGGCGTTGCCGTGGGCCGCATCCGCCCGCACGACGCCGTCGTCTTCGTGAACTTCCGCAACGACCGTGCCAAGGAGCTCACGACCGTGCTCACGCAGGAGCCCAAGCTCGACTTCGAGATGGAGCCCATGCCGCTCTACTTCTGCACGATGACGCCCTACGACCCGACCTACAAAGGCCTGCACGTCCTCTTCCCGAAGGAGAACGTCGTCAACACGATCGGTGAATGGGTCTCCGCCCAGGGCCTCAGGCAGCTGCGCATCGCCGAGACCGAAAAGTACGCCCACGTCACGTTCTTCCTCAACGGCGGCCGCGAAGCCCCGTATGAAGGCGAGGACCGCATCCTCGTGCCGAGTCCCTCGGTCGCGACCTACGACCTGCAGCCCCAGATGAGCGCCCCCGAGGTCACCGAAAAGCTCGTCGAGGCCATTGCCACCGAGCAGTACGACTTCATCTGCCTCAACTTCGCCAACGGCGACATGGTGGGCCACACGGGCGTCTACGACGCGATTGAAAAGGCCGTCGTCACCGTCGACGCCTGCGCAGGCGCCGTCATCGACGCCGCGCGCGACCACGGCTACGAGGTCGTTCAGATCGCCGACCACGGCAACGCCGACAACGCCGTCAACGCCGACGGCTCGCCCAACACGGCCCACTCGCTCAACCCGGTCCCCATCCTCGTCGTCTCCGACCGCGTCGAGCGTGTTGAAAATGGCGTCCTCGCCGACGTCGCCCCGACCGTGCTCACGCTCATGGGCCTGCCGATCCCGCCCGAAATGACGGGCCGCGTCCTCGTGTCGATGCGCTGATCCCGCACCGATCCGCTTCATCAAGACAACGAGCCCCTGCAGTCCGCCTGCAGGGGCTCGTTGTCATTCATGCATCGGCTTCGCTTCAGGCGCCCTGGAGCGTGCGCCTGTATTCGCCGGACGTCATCCCGAAGACCTGTCTGAAGGCCGAGATGAAGGCCGAGGTGTTCTGGTAGCCCGCCGTGAGCGCCGCCTCCTCAACGCTCGTCTCGCGCGCGAGCTGTCCGAGGGAGACGAGGAGCACGTGCTGCAGGCGCCAGTTGCGGAAGGTGAGTCCCGTCTCGGCCTGCACCTGGCGGCTGAGCGTGCGCACGCTCATGCCCGCAAACGCAGCCCAGTCCTCCATCATCCACTCGGCCTTCTCAAAGGAGGCGAACTCCATGGCGATCGCCTGAAGGCGCGGGCTTCTCGGGAGCGGCGCAAAGTGCGGCGGCAGGCGCCTTGCGAGCCTCACCTCCTCGATCGTCGCGAGCTCGAGAAGGCGCCTTGAAGCTTCCGGGCGCCTTCTGTCGAGCCCGCGGGCCGCAAAGAGCACCATCTCGACGGCCATGGGATTGAGCATCATGCGCACGACCTCGTCGGGAAAGCCCTCGAGCTGCGAGGGACCGACGTGAAAATAGACCGAGCGGTCGCCGAGCCAGTCGACGCTTTCGCGCGCAATCTCGGCATAGGCGCGGATGAGGGCAGGATCGGAACGACCGCCCGAAACCTCCATCATCTCCTTGAAGTAGAGTTCCTTGGAATCGTCGTCCTTGTCCTGATAGCGCGTTTTCGTCGCAGCGATCCAGCCGGAGCTGTAGGCGGACGTGCAGTCGGGACGGCCCATCTTCTCGATGAGAAGAACCTTGGCGCCCTTTTCCTTGGCTTCGAGCGCGGCGCAGAGGCCCGCGAAGCCCGCGCCCACCACGACGACGTCCCACTCCTCGCGGGCGATCTTCGACTTGGGCTCGACTGCGGCGGAGGCCGGGAGCGAGACGCCTGCGGCAGCGGCGGCACCCGTGCACATGAGGCCGGTCTTGAGCAGATTGCGGCGTGCAGCTTGCATGATTTCTCTCCTTTTGTCTTGAGCGGCGCCGGACCGGTCACGTCCGACGTCCTTTTCATGCTACGACGGAACACTTCGGCGCACTAACCTCAGGAAGGACATTCGATGCGCTTTTTCGGCCATCGGGCGGCCTCCCGGGGCGCCCCTGAAGGAAAACCTCAGGCCTGCGGCCCTGCGCCGGGCGCGGTAATATTGAGAATTCATCCAACCAACCCATCCGCTTCACATTGGAGACCAGCATGGCACTCAACGTCGTCGAGATCTGGCGCGACCTGCACAAGACGCCCGAACTCGGTTTTGAAGAAAACAAGACCTCCGCCTACCTTGCCGAGGCCCTCGAAAAGCTCGGCTACGCCGTCACGCGCGGCGTCGGGAAGACGGGCGTCATGGGCGTCATCAGGGGCGCCGAGCCCGGCCCCGTCCTGATGCTTCGCGCCGACATGGACGCCCTGCCCTTCAGGAACGATGACGGCTCGATCGAGGCCGTCCACGCCTGCGGCCACGACAGCCACTGCGCGATGGTGCTCGCCGCCGCCTCCGAACTCGCGGACCGCGTGCGCCGCGGCACCCTCAAGATCCTCTTCCAGCCGGGCGAGGAGACGCTCCACGGCGCGCTCGAGGTCCTGAAGTCGGGTGCCGTCGACGACGTCGACATCGCCCTGGGCTGCCACGTGCGTCCGATCCAGGACATCCCGACGGGCACCTGCGCCGCCGCCGTTCGCCACACCTCGAGCACCTTCGCCGACATCGTGATCCACGGCCGCACGGCCCACGCCTCGCGCCCGCACCTCGGCGTCAACTGCGCCGAAGTGGCCGCCGCCGTCACGCAGGCCGTCGCCGCCATCAAGGGCGACCCCGCCAAGGTGTGGTCCTGCAAGGTGACGAGCATCCAGGCCTGCGCCGCTGCCGTCAACATCATCCCCGACACCGCAACCCTCAAGCTCGACATCCGCGCCCAGACGAACGAACTGATGGACGAACTCCTCGAGAAGGTCCGCATGGCCGCCGCGGGCACCGCCGCTGCCTACGGCGCAACCGCCGAAGTCATCCTCCCCGGCGTCGTCATCCCGGCCGCCGTCTACGACGAGGACCTCGTCGCCGAACTCGCCGGCACGATCCGCGAGGTCCTCGGCGACGAATGCCTCGCCCGCGACTGCGGCGGTGGCGGCGAGGACTTCCACTTCTTCAAGAAGGAACGCCCGCACATCCGCGCCGCCTACTTCGGCGTGGGCGCAGGCTGCACGCCCGGCCTCCACGCCCGCAACATGACCTTCGACGAAACCCAGCTCGACATGGGCGTCAGGGTCCTCACCGCCGCCGCCCTCAAGCACGTCGGCTGACGCATCACAAAGCCGCATCGCTCCCCCGCGGGGCCGTCCACCACACGGACGGCCCCGCCTTCATTTCTTAAGCAGCGCCAAAACGCCCGCCGCACAAGCCATCTTCAAAGCACGGGATTGAGACCCCGATCGGGTGCAGGCACCCGGGCGCAATCACATGAAATCCAAGTACTTCCGCCCATAAAGCTTTGACTTTCGTCAAACTCCATGTTCGAATTTGAGAACATCTGTTTCAGGTCTGCTAGGGTATTTCCTGTTACGCCCCTGCAGACAAATGCGGCGGGCATTGAAGAACACCACTGGAGCAGGAAAATGCCGGAATGCAGAATTGAGGCGCTGGCCCTCGCAAGGCAGCCATTGAACGAGATTGAAGCCATGCTTGCGCTCACGTCCGTCACCTCTGCCTCCTCCTCCACATCCTCCTCTACATCCACGCGCGGCTCCCTCTAAGCCCGCGCGTGCGATATCAGGCGCCGTTGCGGCCTCCCCGGCCGTGAACGTCCGCCGCCCCTTCCCCAACACCCCCTTTGACAATCCGACCGGCCGATTTTGCATTTCGGCGCACTGAAGGCTCAAGGCCCCACTGCACCCGAAATCCGTCAAAAGAGCCGGGAAACCCCGCCGGAAGACCGTCCACACCCATGGACGGGGCCTTTCGCCCCACAGGAAAAACTAGGAGACTCAACATGGATCTCATCAAGAACTGGAAGCTTCATCTGCTGGCCCTCATCGTCGTGATCGTGGCCGAATCGATCGGCATGCACCGCTTCGGCCTCGTCGTGCTGCTGCCGCTGCTCTACGCGCTGGTGCTGGGCGGCATCCTCTCCTTCCCGAAGTTCGGGATCCTGAAGTTCGCCGAAATGGACCGCGCCGCGAAGTTCATGCCGATCGCCATGCTGGTCCTCCTGACGAAGATCGGTCTGGGCATCGGGCCGAACCTCGAGATGCTTCTCAATTCCGGCTGGGCCCTGATCATGCAGGAGTTCGGCCACTTCTTCGGCACGCTGATCTTCGGCCTGCCCGTCGCGTTGCTCCTCGGCATGAAACGCGAGGCCATCGGCGCGTGCTACTCGATCGACCGCGAGCCCAACGTCGCCATCATCGGCGAGAAGTACGGCCTTGACAGCCCCGAGGGCCGCGGCGTGATGGGCATGTACATCTGCGGCACCGTCTTCGGCGCGCTCTGGATCTCGATCCTCGCGGGCGTGGTCGCGGGCCTCGACATCTTCCATCCGCACTCCCTCGCCATGGGCGCGGGCATCGGCTCGGCCTCGATGATGGCCGCCGGCACGGGCTCGATCATCGCCGCCTACCCCGAAGCCGCCGAAACCGTCGGCGCCTACGCGGCCGCCGCCAACCTGATGACCTCTGTACTCGGCATCTACTTCGCGCTCTTCATCTCGCTGCCCGTCACGGTCAAGATCTACGAACTCGTAACCGGCGACAAGCGCGCCGCCTGAGAGACCTGAACACACCGCACCGCCCCCCGTCACAAGGAAAGTACATCATGAACGCCATTGCCGCCCATCTTGAAAAGCTCAAGGACTACATCTTCATCCTGCTCGTCACCGGCCTCTACACCGTCGTCGCCAACACCTTCGGCTACAACGGCGACCTCGCCCAAGGCGCCGTGGGCATCCTCGTCATCGTCGCGATCGCCTTCTTCGGCGTCGTGATCCAGATGCTGCCCGGCTTCAACAAGCTCCCCGTCGTCTTCTGGGTCTCGCTCACCGCCGTCATCGTCTCGATCCCGAGCTTCCCCAGCGGCGTGTGGATCGTCGAGCAGACCAAGCACATCAACTTCCTCGCCACGACGACCCCGATCCTCGCCTACGGCGGCCTGTGCCTGGGCAAGGACCTCGAGGCCTTCAAGCGACTCTCCTGGCGCATCGTCCCCGTCGCCATGGCCGTCGCCTCGGGCAGCTTCCTCTGCGCCACCGCGCTCGCCGAGCTGATGCTGCACCTCGAGGGCATCTTCTGATCCTCGTTCCGACAATCGTTCTACAATGGACCGAATGCCCGCCGCCCCTGCGGGGGCGGGCGCACCCGGTCCCGTCAATCACCAGATATAGAAAGGAGCGGACCGCAGTCGCCGCCATCAGGCGCCGGAAACGGTCCCCTGTACAGATCATGGACAAAGCCGCCATCAAGCAGAAAGTCTGCGAAGCCATCGCCGCACACCGCGCCGACATCGAGGCGATTTCCGAAGCCATCCTCGCCGAGCCCGAACTCGGCTTCAAAGAGGTGAAGACCTCCCGCAAGGTGCAGGAGGCGCTCGAGAGGCTCGGCATCGAATTCACGGCCGGCCACGGCATCACGGGCGTCAAGGCCCGCATGAAGGGCAGGAACTCGAAGCGCACCGTCGCGATGCTCGCCGAGCTCGACGCCATCGTCTGCCGCAACCACAGGAACGCCGACCCCGTCACGGGCGCCGCCCACTGCTGCGGCCACAACATCCAGATCGCCAACATGATCGCCGTGGCCTGCGGCCTGCGCGACGTCATGTCCGAACTCGACGGCGACGTCGTCCTCTTCGCGGTCCCCGCCGAAGAGTACGTCGAGATCGACTGGCGCAACGCCCAGCGCGACGAGGGTCGTCTCAAGTACCTCGGCGGCAAGCAGCAGCTCATCGCCGAAGGCGCCTTCGAGGACATCGACATGGCCATGCAGATGCACGTGGCCTCGGGCGACGAATTCAATCTCGGCGCCTCGAGCAACGGCTTCATCGGCAAGCTCATCGAATACCACGGCCGCCCCGCTCACGCCGCCTTTGCACCTGAAGAAGGCATCAACGCCCTCAACGCCGCCATGATGGGCGTCATGGGCGTCAACGCCATCCGCGAAACCTTCCGCGACCAGGACCACGTGCGCTTCCACCCGATCATCAACGCGGGCGGCGACCTCGTCAACGTGATCCCCGACTACGTCAAGATGGAAAGCTACGTGCGCGCCTCCAACATCGACGCCATGGCCCGCTACAACAAGGCCGTCGACCGCGCCCTCAGGGCGGGCGGCGACGCCATCGGCGCGAAGTGCGAGATCAGGAACCTGCCGGGCTACCTCCCGCTCGCCCCCGACGACGCCTTCCGCGAAGTCCTGCGTGACAACGCCGTCGAACTCTTCGGCAAGGAGAAGGTCACGCTCGGCGAACACAGCTCGGGCTCGACCGACATGGGCGACGTCTCGCTCCTCATGCCCGTCATCCACCCCTGGGTCGGCTGCGTCGACGGCGTTCTCCACGGCGCCGACTACGAGCTTCGCGACCGCGAGGCCGCCTTCACCCGCATCCCGCAGGCCCTGGCCCTCACGATCGTCGACCTGCTCGCAGACGGCGCGCAGAAGGCCGACGAAATCTGCACGGCCTTCAAGCCCCGGCTTGACCGAGAGTCCTACGTGGCCTTCATGGACGACATCAGATAAGGCCTCATCCACACATTGATTTCCTGTCCCATGCGGTCCGGCAAAGGCCGCGGGGGTTTCGGGACGGCGTTGCAGCAGAGCGCCGTCCCCTTTTTTTCCTCATCTCCCCATCACGCCCCTCCTTTTCCCTCTCCCGCAAGCCGACTTCCCCTCCCGCCCTCCTCCGAACACCCGCCACTCACGGGATGGATACCACTTCGCTCTCATTCCAAACGCTCGCAAAACCGTTACAAAAGCGCGGAGGAGGCGAGGACTGTGCCGAGCGCACACGCGGCGAGTGATTTGCACGATGCCGGCCTTCGCATCCAGTACGCCGCCTTCGACGAGGACGGCGCCGTGAAGCTTTCGGGCGCCGAAAAGTCCGTTCAGGGCAACGCCTGGCAGGCCGCGAGCGCAGAAGGCTGGGTGCCCCCCGCCGGGCTCACTCAGGATCTCGACGGACTCTGGAAGAAGGCCGAGGTGCGTCACGCCGACGCCTGCTCCACCTGCCACGGCGCGCCCAAAGCCTCCGCCCACACCGCCAACGAATGGGCGGGCCAGCTGCCCAAGCGCGGCGGCCGCACCGGCCACTCGAGCGCGGGCGCCAACGAACTGATGTTCAAGTGGCTGCAGGCGCACGCCAAGCCCATGTAACACGTCCCCGCCGTCCGCTTCCGAACAGCCTTCGGGACAACAGGCATTCACACTCCGACCAACCGTGAACAAGGAAAAAGCGACATGACCAATCGCCGAAATCTCTTCCGCGCAGCCGGCGCGCTTGCCGGCGCCGCCTTCATCCCCGCCGCTCATGCGGCCTCTCCCAAGCACCCGTCCGGCATGAACGGCGTGCGCACGCTCAAGGGCGGCCGCATCAGAGCCCTTCAAGCGCGACCTCGCGCCGTCGCTCCGGCTGCAGGCCTTTGCCCAGCAGCCCTACAACCACGCCCGCATCCGCCATCCGATGGTTCGCAAGAGCTGGCTTGAAAAGGGCCACCGCGCAGGCGGCGAAGGCCGCGAGTCCGATCAGTTCGTGCGAGTCTCTTGGGAAAAGGCCGCGAAGCTCGTCGCGGGCGAACTCAAGCGCGTTCGCGAGACCTACGATCCCGGCGCCATCTGGGGCGGTTCCTACGGCTGGATGAGAACGAGCTCCGTGGGCAACGCCCGAAACCTCCTGCAGCGCGTCCTCAACCTCAACGGCGGCTACACGACCTATACGGGCGACTACTCCACGGGCTGCGCCCAAGTGGTGCTGCCCTACGTCATCGGCTCCAACGGCGTCTACGAACAGGTGACGTCCTGGGAGCTCATCAACGAGAAGACCGAACTCGTCGTCCTCTGGGGCGCCGATCCGACGATCACGAACGACATCGACTGGTGCACGACGATTCATGAGAACGCGGGCGGCCTGCTAGCCCTTAAGGCCCGCGGCGTCAAGGTCGTGGCGATCAACCCGCTCAAGCCCGACACGGCCGAATGCTTCGGCGACAAGGCGCAGGGGATCGCGCCGCGTCCCGGCACCGACGTCGCGATGATGCTCGGCAGAACCTCCCGCGCATGCGCGTCTGGGAGCAGCCCGAAATAGTGCGTGAGGACGACTGACGTCCGAGACCGGCCCGGTCCTGAACCCGCGGCCGGCTGATCCCGACGGATCCCGAGAGGGTCCGCAGGCTTGCGTCTGCGGGCCCTCTCTCGTCTTTCGCCCTCACATTCCGCCCTCTTCCCGCATGCACCTCTGCACCGCACTCTTCGCCCCGCACCCCGCAAAAAACCTGAATCGACATACTCGAAAACCCAAGCATTTCCAGTTTTTCTTAATACTCCTGCAGAACTTTGCGGCGCCTTCGGTTTTCGACTTGACGCAAATCAAGATTTTGACCTCCCTAGCGCCTAGACTCGATTCATCGGAAGGCGGCATGAACCGCCTCTCGTCACAACAACACTCAAAAGGAGAAGACATCATGATGACGAAGAAGGCACTCGGCCTGATGATCGGCGCGCTTCTGAGCGGCGCCCTCATCGGCGGCGAAGCGGCGGCGGGCCAGACGCTCGCGGACTTTCACTCGAAGATGGGCGGCTGCGCCTCGTGCCACGGCACGAACGCCGTGACGGCGGCGTCCGTCCCCGACGACGAGCATGCGCTCAACGCGCAGTGCCAAACCTGCCACGGGTCCTATAAGGACATCAGGAAGACGGGCACGGAGATCGATCCGCACCACTCGCATCTCGGCGACATCAACTGCACGAGCTGCCACACCGCGCACGCCCGTCCGAAGCTCGTCTGCAACGACTGCCACACCTTCCCGAACAAGATGCCGTTCGCCGATGCGCCCGAAGCCGCACCGAAGGTCTCCCCCGACGAAGCGGCCATCGAGGCGGCAATGAAGGCCGAGCCGCGCGAATCCTATGACGTCGTGGTGATCGGCGCGGGCAGCGCGGGCTTCAACGCAGCGATCGCCGCCAAGCGTGCCGGCGCCTCCGTTCTCCTTCTTGAAAAGAACAGCTTCTCGGGTGGCAACTCCATGCTCGCCGCGGGCGGCTACAACGCCGTCGGCACGAAGCAACAGAAGGCCAAAGGCATCACCGACACGGTCGAAGCCTATGTCGAGGACACGCTCAAGGGCGGCCGCGGCAAGAACGACCGAGCCCTCGTTGAAATCCTCGCGAAGGAAAGTGCCGCAGGCGTCGAATGGCTCGAGGGCATGGGCGCGGACCTCTCAGAAGTGAAGCGCTCGGGCGGCGCCCGCGTCGACCGCACGCATCGCCCGACGGGCGGCGAGACGGTCGGTCCGCACATCGTCAAGACTCTGCGCGCTCAGGCCGAGAAGGACGGCGTGCCCGCACGCCTCAACTCCCGCGCCGTCAGGCTCATTGTTGACGAAAACCACACCGTCAGGGGCGTCGTGGTCGAAGGCAAGCACAGCGGCCTCTACCGCGTCAACGCCAAAGCGGTCGTGCTCGCTGCTGGCGGCTACGGCCAGAACAAGGAGATGGTGGCCTTCTATCGTCCGACCTTCAAGGGCATGACGAGCTCGAACAACGTCACGAGCACCGGCGACGGCGTGCGCATGGCACTTGAAGCCGGCGCGAGCATGACCGACATCGACTGGATCCAGGCCCACCCGACCGTCGGCAAGGGAAGCCGCATTCTCATCAGTGAAACGGTCCGCGGCGTCGGCGCCGTCATGGTCAACGAAACGGGCGCGCGCTTCGTCAACGAACTCACGACCCGCGACCGCGCCTCCGACGCGATCCTCAAGCAGCCCGGCCGCCACGCCTGGCTCGTCTTCGACGCCGATCTCTACGCCAAGGCCAAGATGGTCCGCGGCTACGACCACCTCGGCATGCTGAAGAAGGCCGACACGATCGAAGGGCTTGCCAAGGCTGCCGGCATGGATCCGAAGGTCCTTGAAAAGACGCTCGCCGACTACAACGCGTACCGCGCCAAGGGCCATGACGACGCGTTCGGGCGTCCCGACATGCCGCTCGCCGTCGCGAAGGCGCCCTTCTACGCCGTCGAAGTTGCGCCCGGCATCCATCACACGATGGGCGGCGTGGCCGTCACGACCGAAAGCGAGGTCCTCGACATCCAGTCCCGTCCGATGCCCGGCCTCTATGCCGCAGGTGAAGTGACGGGCGGCGTGCACGGCTTCAACCGCCTCGGCGGCAACGCCGTCGCCGACACCGTGGTCTTCGGCCGCCGTGCAGGCGAACACGCTGCGAAGTACGCGCTCGAACAGAAGTGAGCGCAGCCGCCTCAACATAAAAGGCAGGACGGCATTTCCTGCAGGCGTCTGAGGGAGACGCCCGCAGGATGAAAATGAAGGCGCCGTCTGCGGCTTGTGCGTCCGCAGACGGCGCCTTCGTCGTCACCAAAGATAAAAAGAACCCCGGACCAAGAGCGGACCGGGGCAGCAAAGCCGGCTGCAGCCCGGGGCAACCGGCACAGGGAACGATTTTCAGAATGGGTTTCGAGGCCTGTGCGCGCCCAAGCGATTGGAGGCGTACCCGAAGGCGCGCGCAGGCTTCGAGAGGATCATCCGCAGAGAGGCACGCAGCGCTTCTTGAGAACGGGAAGCAGAGAGGCAACAAGGACGCCGAAGGCGGCCAGAATCATGGACAACATGGAAATTCGGAGTGCTTTTGCACGAGGTTGCAGGATGGAACGCGTCCGCGCGCCTGGGCGGGCTCGAGGACGAAGGCGTCATCAGCAGGCGCGAGGGCTCGGGACGTACAAGGGCACCGGCAACAGGAATCCCTTCCACATCATTTCGGGGCTTGACGGCAGGTCGCGCGGCACGCGCAAGGAGCTCGTCTCGATCTCGACCGTCGCCGCGCCCGACTTCGTGGCCGATGCCCCGGGTTTGCCGAGAAAGGCGCCCGTCATCCTCATGGAGCGCTTTGCGGGCCTCACGCCCGAGCGCTTCACGAAGGGATTTCTTGAGGACGACACGCTCTACAAGTTCTACGACCGCGAGTTCGGCATTGGCATCATCCGCCAGAAATGCAAGGTCCGCTTCGAGCGCGTGGCGGCGGATGCGGCCCGCAGCCTCGACCTGCCCGAGGGGCTCGAGATGCTGCGCACGGACCGCGTCTCCTACGACATCACGAAGGAACCCGTCGAGTACCGCATCAACCGCGGCCGCATCGAGCGCACACTCGTCTCCTTCGACGTCGTGATCTAGCAGCGGGAGCCGACGGCGCCCCCGCCCAAGGGAAAACCCGATTCTCGTATCGCTTCCGTTGGCGTAAAATGCGCGCCTTTCCCAAGGCATCAGGACAGAACCTCACCGATCGGGTTTTCTTGCAATGGACTGGCTGGCTCATCTGCTCACGGACGTCTCCTCCGTCCCTCACATCATTCTCGTTTACTCGCTTGTGATCGCCGTAGGCGCGCTGCTCGGGCGCATCCGGCTCTTCGGCGTCTCACTTGGCGTCACCTTCGTGCTCTTCGCGGCCATTGCCGCGGGGCACTTCGGCTTCACCGTGAATCCCGCCGTGCTCTACTTCCTGCGCGACTTCGGACTCACCGTCTTCATCTACTTCATCGGTCTTCAGGTGGGCCCCTCGTTCTTTTCGTCCTTCAAGAGCGGCGGCATGGTACTCAATCTCCTCACCGTCCTGCAGGTGCTCCTTGGCGTCGCCGTGACGATCGCGCTCTACATCCTCTTCAAGGACACGCTGTCGTTGCCGCAGATGCTCGGCGTCCACTATGGCGCCGTCACGAACACGCCCGGTCTCGGCGCCACTCAGGAAACGCTCGAGCTCTTCAAGTACACGGGTGAGAACATCGCCGTTGCCTACGCATGCGCCTATCCGCTCGGCGTCATCGGCACGATCGGCTCCGCGATCCTCATCCGCTTTATCTTCCGGATCAAGCTTGCCGAAGAGGACAAGGCGTGGGACGCCGAAGAGCGGGCCCACCATCAGGAACCCGTCTTCTTCCACGTCGAGGTCAGCAACCGGGCGCTCGAAGGCCGCACGATCGAACAGGTGAGGAACTTCATCAGCCGCGGCTTCATCGCCTCCCGAATCCTCTCGGGCAGCAGCATCTCGAGTCCCAACGGCTCGACCGTCCTGCACATGGACGACTGCCTGCGCATCGTGAGCCAGCCCGACGTCAAGGAGGCGATCGTCGCCTTCTTCGGACGCGAGCGCACCGACATCGACCTCGCCGAGGAGAAGTCTCCACTCGTCGTGCGCACGCTCATGGTCACGCGCGAATCCGTCAACGGCATGCGCATCGAGGATCTCGCACTCAACCGTCTGGACGGCGTCAACATTACCCGCGTCTTCCGCGCGGGCATGACGCTCTTTCCGTCCGCGAAGCTCCACCTTCAGGTGGGCGACCAGGTCTACTGCGTGGGTCCCGAGACGGCCGTCGCGCGCATGGAGGCCAAGCTTGGCAACCAGGTGAAGAAGCTCGACCATCCGAACATCATCACGATCTTCATCGGGCTTCTGCTCGGCGTCATCGTCGGCAGCGTGCCGTTTGCCGTGCCCGGCCTGCCCGTCCCGCTCAAGCTCGGCCTCGCGGGCGGTCCGCTCATCGTCGCCATCCTGCTCGGCCGCTTCGGTCCGACCATGCGGCTCGTCACCTTCACGACGCCGTCAGCCAACATGATGATGCGCGAGACCGGCATCTGTCTCTTCCTCGCCTCCGTGGGCCTTGCCACAGGCGACGGCTTCGTCGCCGCCATGACCGACGGCAACGGGCCGCTCTACATGGCGCTCGGCGTCCTCATCACCGTAATCCCGCTTCTCATCGTGGGCGTGATCGCAAGGCGCTTCCTGCACATCAACTACCACAGCATCGTGGGCCTGATGGCGGGCGCCACCACCGATCCTCCCGCCCTCGCCTACGCGGGCACGCTCTCCGAGCGCAACTCCTCGGCCGTTGCCTACTCGACCGTCTACCCGCTCGCCATGTTCCTGAGGATCCTGATGGGGCAGCTCATCCTCGTCATCCTCTGGCCGTTCCTCTGAAAGAGGCGAAGGTCACACTGAAAGCCAGTCGCAGACAAACCGAAGGCCGCCGCCGGAAGCGCTCCGACGGCGGCCTTTCAGGTGTACGATGAATGCCTGCGGCACGTCCGCACCCGACGTCTTCATCCCGAACCGACAGCAGCCCATGAGAATCACGCTCCGACAGCTCTCCGTCTTCCGAAGTCTTTACGAGACGCACCGCGTCTCGGCCTCCGCCGCACGCCTGCACCTGTCGCCATCGGCCGTGAGCCAGTCGCTCAAGGAGCTCGAGAGCGCTCTTGGAGCCCGCCTCTTCGTTCGCGAGAGCAAGGGCCTCACGCCCACGCCCGCCGCACTCACGCTCCTGCCCTACGCCACGCTTCTCGTCGACAAGGCCGACGAGGTGGAGGCGCTCTTTGCAGAAGCTGGCGAAGGCCGTGCGGGCACGCTAGCCGTCGGCGCCAACAGGCGCTTCGGCATCTACGTGCTCTCGAGACGCCTGATGCACATGAAGCGCAGGATGCCCGCCATCGAGACAAGCCTCATGATCGAGGACAACGACGTCGTCGAGGACGCGGTCGCTGGCCACCTGATCGACGTCGGCTTCATCAGCGGACGCCCCACGAATCCCGACCTCGACGGCTTTCCGTGCTTCGAGGACCGCTTCGCCTTCGTGGTCGGCCTCGGCAGTCCGCTGATGTCCGCCTACGTCACCGCCCGCGAACTTTCCGACGCCACCTGGGTGCTCGAGCGCGAGCAGCGCACGCAGCGCGACGTCCTCGCGCACCTCGAGGCCAGAGGCATCCGCATCCGCCACTCCGTCACGATGGACACCATGGGCGCCGTTAAGCGCGCGGCGGGCACGGGACTCGGCGTCGCACTCCTTCCCTACCTTTCGGTGCGCGAGGAGATCCTCAGGGGAGACCTCGTCGAAATCATGAAGCCCGCCTCCACCGAGCTTGCGGACAGCCAAAAGATCTGGGCCGTCTGGCGCAGGGACGCCGAAGGCGCGCTTCGCAGCGCCTTTTTCCAGGCCTGCAGCATCGAACCGATCGCCTGACGGCAGGCCGGGAAGGACACGGACAAAAACGGCCGCCCGGAAGATCCGAAGCGGCCGTTTTCCTCGAGCTGAAATGCGATCCCCGAGCGTCAGGGTTCGTCAGTGCCCGTCGTGCTGGTGTGCCTTGCGCGTCAGCAGGTCGATCCAGCACATCACGAGAGCTGAGAGAACGAAGGTCAAATGGACGATCACATACCAGAGCAGCTTGTCGTTCTCGATCGTGCTGATGTTCATGAAGATCCTCAGAAGGTGGATCGAGGAGATCGCCACGATGCTCGCCGCCACCTTGTTCTTGAGGCTGCCTGCGTCCATCTTGCCGAGCCAGCCGAGGCGCTCCGAATCCTTTTCGTCAAGGTCGAGCCTGGAGACGAAGTTCTCGTAGGAAGAGTACATGACCATCACGATCAGGCCGCCCACAAGGCCCATGTCGACCATCGAGAGAAGCGAGAGGATGAGATCGGACTCAGAGAGCTCGAAGACGTGCGGCAGCACGTGCCAGACCTCCTGAAAGAACTTGAGCGCAAGTGCCAGAAGCGCAAGCGAAAGGCCGAGAAAGAGCGGCGCAAGAATCCAGCGCGCGCTGTAAAAGAGTTTTTCGAAAAGCGATTCCATGGGTCGTCCCGTATGAACGAAGTCTGAAAAAAGCTATCGACATACATGAGCCGATAGCACGAGGTCCGCTGATTTTACAACATGCAGCCTTCTTCGTGCGTCCCTTCCGAATGACTGCATGCCGAAGAGGCAACGGAGGATGGCGTCTGTGCAGTCGTCCACTGCTCCCGGAGCAGGGACCTCTGAAGCACGCCTACGCCGGCAAGGATCTGCGCATGGCCATTGATCTGGGACTCGGGGCGCTCACCTATGCGACTGAGGACGGGACAATTGCCAAAGTGCAGATTGCGCCAAGCGCGGACACGGATCACCGTGCCGTGCGCAAGCTTCAGCGTGCGATGGAGCGCAGCCGCCAAGCGACGAATCCCGACAACTACGAAACGGTTGAGGTGGTTCGTCACGGCAAGAAGCACAAGTCTCTGAAGGTGAAGTCCGGAAGGCTTCAGTGGCGTTTCTCGAAACGCTACGAAAAGCTCCGGTCGGAACTTGCGGAGATGCTTCGTCTTTGCGCCGCCACGCGAAAACGCGAGCACGGTGAAGTCTGCAACCGGCTTCTCGGCCATGCAGGTCACATCATTGTGGAGGACAACAGCTATAAGGCGTTCCAGAAGGGACGCTTCGGCAAGGCCATCGGGCGACATGCGCCGGCAGCGTTATACGCTCAACTCGCAAGCAAGGCTGAAAGCGCCGGTTT
Organism: Sutterella wadsworthensis 2_1_59BFAA; assembly: GCF_000297775.1. Classification (GTDB taxonomy): domain Bacteria; phylum Pseudomonadota; class Gammaproteobacteria; order Burkholderiales; family Burkholderiaceae_F; genus Sutterella; species Sutterella wadsworthensis_A. The sequence goes on along the minus strand of NZ_JH815516.1, from coordinate 183,577 downwards.
GTTGGTGGAAGTCGTATCGCCAAAGAAACTCAAGCCCTCTCAGCACAATCTGCTGACGGACACGTTTGTCAAGCACGAACTTTGGGAGCGCCGCGCGCGACTGGGTGAAGATGACGACGATCGACGGATCGACCGCGATGCGGCGGCTTGTCTGAACCTGTTGTACGCAGATCTTGAAAATCAAGCCTACGCCCCGGAACGGATCCGTGAAGCCGTTCCAGCCGGAGTAACAGCATGGCTTGACGCCGGTGTCGCAGTCATTCAAGCCCGAGAAGGAATCACCGAGCGCGAGTTCGGGAGGTTCCGACGGCGGGGGATTCCGTCCCTTGCCGTACAAGGGCTGCGTCAGCAAGGATTTCGTGGTCGGAGTGACGGCAAATCGGGGGCAACCCCGAGGCGAAAAGCCTCGACTGTATCGAAACCCTCCCACTTCAGTGGAGAGGTTGTTTAGGCTCAACGTCCGTCAGGTCTGAGAGGTCAAGCGTCGTCGAGGTCGCATCGCCCATCGATTTCTCCGTTCGTGTTCGTCTGCGCCCGCCGAACGCATGTCGTTCGGCGGGGCGTCCATCGCCATGTGTCTGAGGTTGTCAGCCTTGGTCGGAAAGGAGCTTGAGGAGCTCCTCCTTCGAGAGACGGCTCGACATGTCGGCGCCCTCAAGAAGCGCATCGGCGAGCGAGCGCTTCGTATCGTGCAGGCGAAGGATCGCCACCTGGGGTTGGCTCGTCGGCCGCGAACTCGCCGCCGCATAAGGCTTGCGCCGACATCTGAAGACTCCTCCGCGGCCTTTCGTTCGCACGTTAGCTCTGCAGACGGAAGGCCGCTTCGTTTCCAAGCTTGCGCAACCCAGACCCGAACACCACCTGAATGCCGACTTGGAACAAACAGAAGCAACTGAACGGCTCCAAAGCCAACCACCCATGCAGACCCATGTTATATTGGAATTTAGTCCAACTCCTTTGCAAAACACGTCTAAGATGGAACTGATTCCAAGAAAATACTATCTGCGCCAGCTGCGCACATTTCGAGACACCCAGCTCATCAAAGTCATCACGGGCGTCCGTCGATGCGGAAAGACCACCTTGATGACGCTCTTCATCAATGAGCTGAAGGCAGGTGGCATTGAAGACGAGCGGATCGTTCGCATCAACTTCGAAGACTATGACGCCATTGAGCTGACCGACCCGAAAGCCCTGCATGCCTATCTGAAGTCGAAGCTACAGCCCGGAAAGACCGTCTATTTCTTTCTCGACGAAATCCAAAACGTTTCGGATTTCCAGCGCGTCATCGACAGCCTCTACATTCGCGACAATGTCGACATCTATTTGACGGGATCAAACGGCACGATGCTGTCCTCAGACCTCGCCACACTGTTGAGCGGGAGGTATGTCGAAATCAAGATGCTCCCGATGTCCTTCGGCGAGTTTGTTGAAGGCACTCACGCCAATGGTTCGCTCAGTAAAAGCTATCGCCGATATCTGGAAGTCGGCTCCTTCCCTTATGCGCTCTCTCTTCCCAATGCCGAGGCGGTGCGCACTTATTATGAGGGAGTCTTCAGCACAATCCTGCTCAAGGATTTGGCGCTGCGGCTGAAGCTCTCGGACACGTCGCTCCTTCTGAGCATTTGTCGCTTTCTCTTTGAGAATATTGGGAGCCTTGTTGCACCCAAACGAATTGCGGACTACCTGAATGCACAGGGTCGAAAGTGCGACGTCAAAACCGTCGACAAGTACCTCAATGCGTTGATGGACTGCTTTGTACTCTATGAAGCGAGACGCTTCGACATTCACGGTAAGGCTGAGCTGGCCCGTTTGGAGAAATACTATCTGGTTGACCTTGGGCTTCGCCGAACGGTGCTCGGCAACAAGGCGATGGATGTTGGGCACACGCTGGAAAATGTGGTCTATCTCGAATTGCTGCGCCGCGGATTTGAAGTCTACGTCGGGCGCGTCGATCAGACGGAAGTGGACTTCGTTGCCAAATCGGCTGACGGCTACCAATACATCCAAGTGTCGGCAACCGTGCGGGATCCCGACACCCTTGCACGGGAATTGAGGCCCTTGCAGAATATCAAGGACCATTATCCGAAACTCCTGCTCACCCTCGACGACGACCCGGACATGGATCACGACGGCATCCGGCAGTGCAATGCGTTGGAATGGTTGCTGACGCGAAAGCCGTGAGGCTCTTCTCGCCGCCGGCGACGGCACCTGGCCTGCATGGCTCCCATTGCGCGATATTCGAGACAATGGATGCAGGTACCGTCATCCTTCGATCCATCGCCTCGGGCAGCCGCCCTGAGGTTCTTCATGAAAATTCGTCAAATCAAGGCGTTTCTGGCCATCGTGTCCACGGGCGGCGTGCGCCCGGCGGCCAAGAAGCTCTGTCTCACGCCGTCGACGGTCGCCAAATCCATCGGCCAGCTCGAGTCGGATCTCGGCGCACCGCTCTTTGAGCGCAGCGCTCTGAACCTGAGGCTCAATGCCGCCGACCCGCCGTCAAGCTCGTCTTCACGAGCGGCTTTTTCTCAGACTGCAGAACTTTCCGCGCTCGTCGAGGAGCCGCTCTTTGAGGTCGACCACGGCATCGTCGCGGCCCCCGGCCATCCGGTGCTCGCGCCCGATGCGGATCTCAAAACGGTGTTCGCCCAAAGCGAGTGGCTCACCACCGTGCAGGACGAAGGCTTTCTTCTCGAAAAGCTCGGCGGTCTCGGCATTTCACCCGAGCGAGTGACGCTCTGCGACTTCTTCGGCATCGATGCGCTCAAGGGACGCAATGACGCTTTGACCCTCTCTCCCTTGAGCGTCATTGAGGACAGCCTCTACGCAGGCCGCCCTCGACGCACTTCACCCTGCGCTCTTTCCGCTTTCTCCCCTCACCGTCTCCTTCTTTCACCGAAAGGCGGTTGAGCCCTCGCCGCCCGCCGACTTCATGCGCCACGCGCTTCGCCTGGCCTTCGCGCAATGGATGGCCGCCAAGCCGCGCCGCTTCATTCGAGCGCGTTGGAGACCAACACGTTCACTTATGTTTCTTGGAATCAATTCCACCTTTGAAATCATTTTCAAAAGAAACGGGAATAAATTCCAACTAACATAAGGCCACCTTGTTCTTGAGGCTGCCCGCGTCCATCTTGCCGAGCCAGCCGAGACGCTCCGAATCCTTCTCGTCAAGGTCAAGCCTCGAAACGAAGTTCTCGTAGGACGAGTACATGACCATCATGATCAGGCCGCCCACCAGGCCCATGTCGACCATCGAAAGAAGCGAGAGGATGAGGTCGGACTCCGAGAGCTCGAAGACGTGCGGCAGCACGTGCCAGACCTCATGGAAGAACTTGAGCGCCAGCGCCAGAAGCGCAAGCGACAGGCCGAGAAAGAACGGCGCAAGAATCCAGCGCGCTGTAGAAGAGTTTTTCGAAGAACGATTCCATGGGCGTCCCGTATGAGCGAAGTCTGAAAAAACTATCGACACACACAAGCCGATAGCACGAGGGCCACAGTTTCTACAACATGCAGGCTTCTTCGTGCGTCCATCCCGGATGACGGTATTCCCGCTTTTTCTTCAGCGGTTTCCTGAGGTACGCATGCTGCCTGCTGCAGACGCCCGGGAACAGGCCCGAGCATCGCATTGCAGAGCGCGTTCGAACTCAAACGCCTCGTCAAGCAAACGATTCTGCAGATCGTTCACACGAAGCGGGAGCCGACAATGCAAGAAGGGCAGGAGACGCCCATAAGGTCACACATCCGCTCACGCTCAAGCACTCTGCATCAAGAAAAACCAAGAATTCATCGCACACGCGAAACCCGTTGGAGCTCACGAGATTCACTGCCGTACGCACAAAAAGAACGGACGAAACCGCACGCATTTCGCCTCATCTTGCCTTCCCGCCCCCGCCTCCTACAAAACGACTCGTTCAGTGCTCGATCAATTCAGTTCCCGTCAGGAGGTCGCATTTCCAGAACCGGGCATACAGTGAAAAGTGCAACAAGAATTGTCCGCCCGCCTTCGGACGCCTTGAACGGATTCCCCGCGCATTCCCCATCCATGTGGCACACATGGGTGGGGTCAAGCGGGGCTGACGAAGTCAGTCAATCTCAAGTTATTCAAGATGATCCAGTGGATAAGTTCACAAATCCCTTCTTGCACAGGTATTAAATAGTAAAAAGAGCGCAAAATCACAGGATCATTTTGCGATTCTAATGCAGCACTTTTGCTTGAGCTCATAGAATTGTCGATTAATTGCGTCAGGTTGTGTGATGCTTGATACCATACGGAGTATTCTCGCCAACCCATCGCCATGCAACGATGAAGATCACGTCCACTTACTCCGTGCGTTTGCGCAACTTCAACCGTGTCTTTGACGACACGGTTGAGGTGTATCGCCACGCCGTGGATTACTTCATCGAACTCGTGATTGCGAATTGGAATACTCACTTCGCCAATCTCAGTCGTGCCAACGATTGCATTCGTGTTGCCGAAGGTCTGAGCGTTCGTACGAAAAAGCGTCTGATGACGCCTTACAACTTCTGCCACGACTTCGTGAAATTTCCGTGCTACCTTCGCCGAGCCGCCATCATGGCGGCATACGGACAGGTGTCGTCGTATCAAACGCATCTGGCTCAATGGAAAGCGAAGCCGGGGCAAAAGGGCCGGCAGCCCGGTCTGCCGAAGGCCGGCAGAAGCTTTCCGGTCATGTACCGCGATAATACGTTCATCAGAGCCGGACGCAACAGCGTGAAACTCAAAGTTCGCATTCGCAATACTTGGGACTGGGTTGATGTCGAGCTCGACAAGCACGATGTCGATTACATTGCACTTCATTGCGCTACCCGCAACGAATTGTCGCCGGCATTGAGAAAGCGCGGGAAGAAATGGTATCTGGACTTCTCTTTTGAGGAGAAGGTTATTCTGGATAAGGTGTCTCTTGACACGCAGCGCGTCCTTGGCGTTGATCTTGGGATCAACAATGCATGCGTGTGCTCGGTCATGGATTCAAAGGGCACTATCATCGGCAGACGTTTTAAGAAGCTGCCGGTAGAGCAAGACTCTTTGGAACGTGCCTTGCGGCGCATCAGGAAAGCTCAAAGCAACGGCGCAAAACGCATGCCGAGGCTTTGGGCGAGAGCAAAGGGGGTCAACAAGGACATCGCCGTCAAGACGGCAGGCTTCATCATGACGGTTGCAAACGAGTTCAAGGTCGACGTCATCGTCATGGAACACCTCGATCTCGCCGGGCGCAAACGTGGCTCCAAGCGTCAGCGGCTTCATCACTGGCGTGCCAAGTATGTCCAGCAGATCGTGGAGCACCAGGCACATCGTTGCGGTACCCGCATTCGTCGCGTGTGTGCTTGGAATACATCGAAGCTGGCCTTTGACGGAACCGGTGAGGTTACGAGAGACACGGACAACTACAGCATGTGTACGTTCCAGACGGGGAAGCGCTATTCGTGCGACCTGTCAGCTTCGTACAACATCGGAGCTCGGTACTTCCTCAGGGAGTACGAGAAGTCCATTTCGGCAACGAGATGGCGGCGCATTGCGGCTAAAGTTCCGTCATGCGCTACGAGGATCACACGCACCCTGGACACTCTAATTCGGGTTAACGCGGAGCTGCGCTCCATGTGAGCGCAGATTTCTGAGTTTGCCCGCTATCTGTGCCCAGGCAGTCCTTGCTGGTAAAAGGCAGGGAAGCCCCGTCCAATTAATAATTGGGCGGGGAGGATTCACAAAGGCGCCGCATCACAAGATGCAGCGCCTCGAGGCTTTGGATGGGTGCCGTCCGAACGAATTCCGTGAATCGAGCCAGTGGTAAGAAGGCTTCGTGCTGAACCGTGAAAGTACGAGCGTGGAAGTGAATCGTAAAAGTGCAGTTCTGACCGGCGGCTTCCGGCCGATCCGGCCTGACAGCGGCGGCTCCGCCTTCACGAGGCTTCGCCGGACGGCATGATCGTTAGAGTAGCTCGGTCTCCCAGTTCGCCTGCTGGATGCGGGCGTCGATCGCGTTGATGCGAAGCGCGAGCGCGTCGAGCTCTGCATGGCGGCGGGCGGTGCTGAAGGTCGTCACCGACCTGACCGAGCCGGGACCGCCGTGGCGGTCGTAGGACGGGGCGGCGGCCCGGAGGGCGCTTTGGAGCACGCGCAGGCGTCTCCAGGAGACGTCGCGTTCGGCGATCCAGTCGGCGAGGATGCGGCCCTCGACAACGGTTTCGACGTTGGTGCGGGAGATCCTTGAGACGATCTCGACAAGCGCCGCGGCGGCCTTCTCGAGCATGGCATAGAGCGCGTCAGGTGACTCGTCTGGCTCAAGCCCCTCCTGAACGCGGGCCGAGGCGTGGAGCCTCTCCTCAAGACGCGTGAGGCGCGCCTCGAGCTCCTTGCGGGCGTTGAGTGCTTCGGCAAGCTTCATCATGTTCTCCTCAGCAGAGCTCGGTCGCCCAGTTGGCGGCCTGACTTCTCTGAGAATCAGAGATTTCATAAGAAATCACGCACATCTCATACGCTTGTTCATACATAGTGTAGCTTGCACGGAGAGGGAGGTCAAGGGTAAGATCTCAGCAAATGTTTTGTTATAGGAGGGGCGGCATGCCTTTCGTGTTAGGGCGATCTCATGAATGACATGAGGTCGCCCTAGGGATTGTACCCATCGCTCAAGGATGTTTAATCTACATCAATAAAGTGAGCGTCGGGCTACCATCAAACAAAAGCCTTCGAGGGAATTGAGGCTCCCTTGAAGGCTTATTAAAAATTCAGGTTAGCCCTTGCCATTGGGGAGCTGATCATGTATTGACAGCCTCTTAATTTTGTATAAGGGTTACCCCCAGCCTATGAATTTAATGCGTATAGTATCTTCAGTAGATCCTGAATGTATGTTCGAAAATACTCTGGCAGCATCATCAAAGGAGATACGGTTGGGATTAACTTGCATAGGATTTCCGGTGCAATTACGCGTCCCGCTGGGACCGCTAATTTTAATTACGCGAGGGACTAGCGCCGTTTCGCCCGTTATATCGCACAAAATTGGCCAATTCGAACCCGTGCACGTATAATTTGCAAACTTAAGTGATACTCCCGTCGGCAAGGTAATTACTCGTGGCTCGTAAGACCATATGTCAATCCCAGTATACCCCCAATCGCTGTAGTAGCTAAATGATACGACGGTAGTGAATTCAGGCCATGTGGATAGATCTCGATACCCCTGCCCGGAAAGGGTCATGATCTTTGTGTTAAGCATCTCGCTCCTCCTGCGGAAGGTGAGCTCTGGAAAGCTCAGACTCATAAGCCTGCTTGCAATGGCCTTCCTGCCAGAAGAAAAGTGCGTCGATCAGCCGCATTGGCCAACGACGATCCTTTTTGATTTCCGCGTGGCGGTAGGCCCGAGCACTTAACGTCTCATCAGCCCAACCACCAAGTAAAGTATTGACAAGTTGATCAACAGCTACCATTACTTGGAATCCATTAGGATGTTTCATGCCTTAGGTTCCTCTGTATAAGGCTTAGTCCATAGTTCAGCCATGGCAAGCATTGCCTTGGATAAAGCCTGTTGAAGTTGCGCCTTGGTTACATTCTTCACTGTGTTATCCGCCAACACCCAAACAGTAGACTCAAGCCCTGCAGTCTCAGCTGCTGTGATTGCACGAGCCATACGGGACTGAGCAGCCTCATCACCATCAAACGTCATACCATCAACCACAACTTTGATGGAGGCAACCTGTGCTGCACGTTCACGCTTGGCAATGGCAAGATTCTGTGCTTCCTGTTCTTCAGGCGTCAGCCCTCTTTCAGAGTAGGTCACGCCATACTGCGCCCAGAACTCGACCTTGCCTTCTTCTGGCGCTTCGCCAAAGGACACATGGTCCCTGTTGAAAATGTCCTGACGCACCTGCCATTCAGACTGGTAGGCAACGCCGTTGTACGTCCATGTCTTAATCATTCAATCAGCTCCCAAATTTGGTGAAAGTGGCGACTCCGAAAGTCCCGTACCATGCAAGCGTGACAAGCCCCTTCGCAAGCGTCGGAGCAGAACCGCTCCACGACCAAGAGCTGCCAAGAGTGATCGTGGCAGTTCCCGCAAGCGCCACGACGGTGATCCACGCTTTATTGCTGGAGCCGTTGTTGACCGTGAGCGTGCCGCCACTGGCAAGGCTCATAGCTCGCGCCGACGTGTCTGACACGGTGGTTGCCGCCACAACGGTCTCGTATGTCTTGATCGTTCCCGCGTCACCCGTTCCGGGGATGAGTTGCGGTTTGCCACTCACACCAGTCCACGGGACGGACGCCGCAGAATTTGCCGAATCCGCTGTCGTAGCGCTATTGGCAGTAGTAGCGCTATCGGCCGACGTTGCTCTATCGGCCACGGCAGCAGAAGCCGCCTTAGCCGAGATGCCGAGGTACGTGGAAGCGGCGTCATCTTTGGACAAGTACGTTTGCCCTGCCGCCGCTTGCGTGAGGTACGTCTGCGAAGCGTTGGCCTGCGTCAGATAGGTCTTCCCCGCATCCGTCTTCGACAGATACGTGGCCGAAGCGGTAGACGTCGTCAGGTAGCTTGCGAGCTCAGACGCCATGGCGACACGATACTTTCCGCCCGTGCCGTGGACGATCCACAGCTGATGTGTGTCCTCCGCCCAGATCGGTTGGGCGGGCGTCTCGGCATCCCCGCCATAGGCAGAGATCTTCGCCGCCGTGTCGTAGTTGATCCCAAATGCTGAGTAAGCCATTACGGCAACCTCCCCATAGAAATGCCCTTGCCAGTGAAGTAGGCAGGCTTGCCAGTGATGCCCGCCCACGTCGTCGTGCCTGCGGGGCCCGTTGCGCCCTTTAGACCCGTGAAAGCGAATGCGAATGTCCTTGCCTGAGCGGTCCCGCCCACCGTCACAGTCACCTTAGGCGTGCCCGTTGTGGCGTCCACCGAAGCCGTAGCACCAGTGATAGTGGCGTTGGCACCTGCCGCGCCAGTTGCGCCCCTCTCACCCTGAATGCCCTGGATACCCTGCGGCCCTTGTGCACCCTTAGGGCCGGTAGCGCCGGTCTCACCCTTTGCGCCCGCGTCACCTTTAGGCCCCTGGACCCCCTGAACACCCTGAGGACCCACATCGCCCTTGTCGCCCTTAGGGCCTTTGATGTCGCCGACGTCCTGCCATGCCGAGCCATTCCACGAGTAGAGGTGCGTGCCGACCATGTAGGCGTCGCCCAGCTGACCGACGGGGTGCTGCTCCTGAAGCTCGTCGAGCGTCGGAAAGCTACCCTTGATCGAGAGTGGTGCTCCCGTGTCGCCCTGCGGCCCCCGTGGGCCCTGCACGCCCTGAGGTCCCGTGTCGCCCTTCAGGCCCTGAGGTCCCTGAGCGCCCTGAGGACCCGTGTCGCCCTTCGCTCCCCGAATGCCCTGAGGGCCCTTGAGGCTCGTGAGTTTCGCGCCCACGGTGAAGTTGCCCCCAGAGACCGCAGTGATCGAGAAGACCTCGCCATCGGGGTCGATCACCGTGTCGCCAACCTTCGCATTGGTAGAAGGCGTGAGCGAGGAGATTGCAGCAGTGCCGCTCGCACTCATGTTGGCCGACGTCAGGCGCATGGCGTAGGCCGCCGTCTTTGCAGACTCTGCCGCCGCCTGCGCCGACTTCGCCGCCTCGCTCGCCTTCGTCGTAGCCTCAGTCGCCTTGGTCGTCGCAGTGTTGGCCGCGGTCTCGGCCATGCCCTGCGCCGTCACGGCCGCAGTCTTTGCTGACTCCGCACCGCTCCTGGCCGTATCAGCTCCCGTCTTGGCCGTCTCCGCCGCCTTCTTGGCGTTGGCTGCCGCAGTAGCAGAAGCCGCCGCGGCATCGGCCTGAGCCTTTGCGTTGGCAGTCTGCGTAGCGCCCGCCGTCTCGACCGCCTTAACTTGAGCGGCCCCCGCGGCGTTGACGGCACCGACTTGCGTAGAGCCAGCGGTCTCCACAGCCTTGACCTGCTTCTGACCTTCCGCCGTGACAGCGGCAACCTGCGTGCCGCCCTCCTGCGTGATGGCCGCGACGGCATCCTGACCGGCCTTCTTGACTTCGGCGAGCACTTCGCTCGAAGATCCCGCCGCACCAGACGCAACCTCGGCGTAGTGCTTTGAGCTGTAGAGATCGCCCTCGACAGGCGTGCCCATCTGGGTTGCCCACGCCTTCGCAGTCGTAGCGCTCGAACCTGCGGACGCCGCGGACTGCTCTGCCGATGTCTTCGCGGACTGCGCAGACGCGTTGGCAGACTCTGCACCAACCCGCGCAGCCTCAGCACGAAGAGCATTCTCTGCGCTTGCCTCAACAGAGTTTGCGGCCTTCTCGAGCGTTCCGTCATCGACAGCGCCCGCCACCTTGTCGACAGCAACGATGTGGTCCGCCACAGTCTTGATGTTGCCGCCCTCGGCAGTGCAGTCCTGCGAAGGCTCATCGGTCAGACGCCCTGCGGAGAACTTCACGGGCACGCACTTGCCACCCTGCAGATCGCCCGCGACAGCGCCGATCTTGTCCATGTTGGCGGACACATCCTTCACGTCATCGATGTTCGTCGATACGGTAACGACATGATTCTTCATGCCAGCGACCGCCATAATCTCGCTGGCGATCTCCGCATCGGTGACGACCTGATCCTTGATCGAGGCGACGGTCTTATAGGCCTCGAGGTTCTCGGGCGCAGCCGCCGTACCGATGTCGTCAAGTGCTCCTGCCACTGCCACGGTCTCGTCCTTGATGGACGCCACCGACTTGACGGACTCGACGTTCTGCCCAACGGTCTTGATCGTCTCGATGTTGTCCGCAACGGTCTTGATCTCGGCCTTGAACGGGACGATGGCGGTTGCGGCTTCGGCGTACTCGGCGGTCTTCAGCTCGGACTTCTTCGCTTCTTCGGCGGACTGCTGAGCCGCGTCGGCGTATTTGCGGGCGTCGTTCTGAGCGGACAGAAGCTCTTCGGTCAGGTCCTCGGGCGTCTTGTCCGAAGAAGCAGGCACGCGCAGGGTGCGGCCGACTGCTTCCTTCAACTCCTGGATGAGCGCGATCGCTTTGTCCGCAGAGTCGTTGAGCGTCGTCGGGAGCATACCGTCATGGTTGGTGAGCACCATCTGCTGGTCCGGCGTAATCGCCGACAAGATGGACAGACGCAAGCCCTCCGCCAATGGGGAGGCAAGCGTGACGGTGCCGCCCGCCTTTTCGTCCTGGTTGGCGTTGAGCTTGACAGTGTAGTCGGTGCCGAACTTAAGTGCCTCATCCTGCGCGCTGGCATCAGCGGACTCGGACCGAACCACCTTCACGTCTTCTGATCGGAAGACCTTGAACGCGAAGGTGTACGCGGAGACGAGCCCGGTGCCCACGTACGGCCCTGCTCGGCGTGTGATGTTTTGTACTGACATGGCAAAAATCCTCGCAATGCCTGTACTTTGTCACACGCCTTTTCTCTCATGCACCCACTACTTGGAGTGCCCGGTGAGAAGCGCAAGCGGGTTATCAGTCTCGTCGTTGTAGAGCGCGTTGGCGCCGGAGATCGCGCGGTTGATCGGCGTGACCGGGTACGGCGCCATGGTTCCGCCGAAGCTCACCCACGCCTTCACGTCTGCCTCGGAGACCTCGCCGTTCTCGATGGCGTGCACCGTCGCGTTGTAGGCTCGACCGAAGTCGGTAATCTTGCGAAGACCCGACGGGCCGCGGTAGCCATAGTCAGTGGTGAGATAGGCCAGTTCGCGAACGCCCACGAGAAGACCGAGATTGAAGGAGACCACGCTCGAGCCGGACGCCTTGACGGCCTTCTCAAGCCAATCGTCATCATCCTCCCCGAGTGCGCTACCGATGGCGCTTCGCAAGAACCCTTCGATGACAGGCTGCATGACGAGCACCATCAGGAGAGTGCCCGCACGCTTGAACCCCTTCTCCGTCTTGAAGCTCACGGCGGCAAGGTTGAGCGCCGTGTTGAAGAACGTGTAGAAGACCGTGAAGAGTTTCGACCAAGCGCTCCCTCGCTCAATGGCCGACAAGTCCGCCAAGCTACCGGACCCCTGGGAGTTCTTAACCGCACGGTCCGCGATCAGGACCGCCATCTCCTCGCCGTTCCGCTCCGCCAAGGCCTTCTCATACGCGCCAAGCCAAGTGGGGAGGTCGACCGCCATCTGCATGACGGAGAGCGGCATGTACGCAAGACGCATCATTCTGTCCTTCAGCTCCCCCTGCCCGCCATTGAGCTTCGCCTGCACTTCGGTGAGTTCTCGGAACTGGGTGCGCATGCGGTTGCGCATCATGGTGGATTTCCCCGCCACAGCCTTGTACGCGCCGCCAGTAATGCCGAGGCGGATGAATTCACTCACGCCTCTTCCGGCCCACTTAGGCCCGAGGTAGGCAACGGACTGCGTGAAGCCCACGAGCTGGAGCGCTGCCGTACCGAAGTTCAAACCAACACCGGCAAGAGAGACACCGCGGCGCAACTCGTTCGGGATCATGTCCGAAGGCGAAGTCTGACCGTGGTTCCCGTTGCGGCAGTCCTTCACCCAGTCCTCGAGCGCCTTGAAGTAGCGGGCGCCGTAGTGCTGATGGACGGCCTGCGCGAACGCGCCTTCCTTCTTCAGAAGCTTGCGAGTGCTGTTGACGAACTCAGCCCACGCGATGTAATGGATCTGCTCATCAAGCCCTTCGAACATGGCGCGACTGGTCATGACGAGCGGCTTGTCGAAGTGTTTGGCTCGCGACTTCGACCACCCGTCGGCGACACCGCCTGCGCCCATGAGCGGCTTCAGGTCCTCCATGCCCTGGATCTCGCCCACATCCTTCCCGTGGAGACTGGACTCACGGTCGTACGAGATCGGGTAATATCCGCCCGTCAGGGTGCGAACGCCTTCGGGCGTAATCACGCGGACTGCCGTCGGCTCGACCCAATCCGGCTCGCGCCCCACGATGCGTCTGTACGTTTTGCCTGACGACTCCTTGATGTCGTCGAAAAGCGCCCAGACGGCCTCCGCCGCCTTGTAGTGCTCTTCCGTCAGGTACTCCGCGAAGAACGCCGCCATGAGCTGATCGGCTCTTGCCTGTGCTTCGGCGAGCTTCGCTTCGTAGGACGGATCACTCTTGTCCAAGCCCTCAAAGAACTTGTAGTCGGTGTGGTACGTCATCGTGGAAAGCGCTCGCTGACGATTGCCTTCATTGCCGTAGTTGAGGAGAAGAACGAACACCTCCTGCGTGGTGAACGCGTGGTTGAAGGTTTTGCTCGTCTTGGCCTTCAGGTCGGTCAGAGACTCCTTCAAAGGCCTGAGGATCTTGTCGAGCTTCATGGCGTACTTGGACTTGAGCTCTTCCTCCTTCGTAACGCACTTGTCGGCGGGATAGATGAAGAGCTTGGCGAGGAGTCCTTCCCATCCGCCTTCGAGCGTCGCCACAAGCCTGGCCGCTCTTGCATGCACGAGGCCGAAGCGTTCGACCATCTCTGCGAAGCGCTTCGACATGCCGAGCTGTTCGTGCCACTTCTTCGCGTCGCGGCCGTGCGCGACAGCGGTCTCCTGCACCACCTTGGCAGCGCGCTCTAGCGTGTCCTCGAGAAGCTCGTTGCCCATGACGGTGGAGATATGCTTCTCTCGACGAGCTTGAGCCTCCAGCAACTGGATCGCATCGATGAAGCTGTTCATGCCACCAACAGTCTCAAGCGCAGAGGTGTCGCGGTCCGCGATAGCCCGCGTCATGTTGCTCGTGATTTCGAGCCCATGTTCAAGCTCGTTCTCGAGCTCCTTCACCTTGTCATAGAAGGAGGCGTCCGGATCGTTGACGTGCACGTCCTTCGCGTCCACGAAACCCATGTTCACAAGCGCACGTTGGAGCACTTCGAGAACGCGCGTATCCATGGCGCGATGCGTTGCAACCTTGAACTTCTTGAAGCCGCGCACAGACTTCGAGATGCGCATAAGCGACTGTCGGGCATGTTTGGCCAACGCCGCCTGGTAGAGCTCCTGACGCTTGAACGCCACGGCCTCCGCCACGGCGCCCTTCGCCCACGCCTTGCGCGCGTTTCGGGCGGCACGGTTGGCCGCACGGGCGAACGAAGCGGGCTTGAGGCCGGCGATCTTCATATCCTGCACAACCGAATAGGCGAACGCATCGATGGCCTTGCTTTCGGTACGCGCCTGCCCGTTGAGCGCTTTCTCCATCGCGGCGAGCTCCGTGGAAACCACCTTGATCTTCGCATCGTTGAACGTCGCGGCGTCAGCCATGTCGCGCATGGTCGACTCGTCGGCGAGCTCAGGGGATTCCTCCACCAGGCGCTCGACCGTCAAGGCGTCGATGGCCGCTTCAGGGTCGAGATGGGCAAGAAGGTCATCTACCATTTCGTTCGAGTTGGGGTAACCGAACGCCTGCGCAATGTCCTCGAGTTTCTCGGGCTGACGGAAAGACTGGGGCGAAGCGATGCGGGCTTCATGGAGCTTCTTGATCTGACGCGGCGTATAGCCGACCTGTCTCAGGTCTTCGAAGGCGAGCTTCCATCGGATCTTCTCCCCGTCTTTCTCGTTGCCGTTCACCAGAGAGTTCCACGCGTGGTAGACGCGCGTCTTCTTGAACTCCTCCGAGACCTGCGCACGAATCTCTGCGATGCGCCCCTTGCGCTCCTTCTTCAACTCGCGTACGAGCTTGTTGCGCATGTTCTTGACAACCTTCTGCAGGCGGATGTTGCGAGCGGTGAGCTCGGCCTCGGCCTGCGCGCCGACTGCCTGCTGCGCCTCCTGATAGGCGATCCACTCCTCCGTCGAAAGACCGGACTCGTCCTGTGCCGTAAAGAGGGGCTGCGCCGCCTGTCGCACCATCGACTCCATCACGTCCTCCTTGGCGACGAACATGGCGTCGAACATCGCCTTCACGTCGTCATTGAGCGCGGACCCGGGGACGTTCTCCGCCACGGTGTAGATGTCCTGGAGCCAGCGGCCGTACTCTCGGAAGGCGAGCGTGAGCTTCTGGGACGGCGCTTCACCTTCGAGCATGTACGCCTCGAACGTGCGGGCGAACTTCTCATGCGCCGCGCGCTGATCCTCAGGCTTCATGGCCGCCCACGTCTGCACGTCCTTGACGCCAAGCCAGGCGAGGGTGTCGTTCACGGACTGCACATACGCCTTCATGTCGTCGGGCATGTCCTTGTTCTGCATGACGTCCGCCGCGATCTGCGTGCGCATGTCGAGGAAAAGATGCCCCGTCTCGTGGAGAAGCGTGGAGCGATCGGCGCCGTTCCAGCGGGCGACGATGCGAAGCGACGGAAAGTATTCGCCGTTGACACCGTTCTCTCCGTTGCCCATGACGAACTTGCCGCCGTACTTTTCCCACAGCGCCTTAGGAGACATATTCACCTGACGTGCGATGTTCGCCACCTGCGTCTGGATGAGCGCCTGCAGGTTGCGCGCCTCCTCCTTCGGCACCTTGAGCGCACGGATGCCGTTGCCGACGATACGCCCCACCTCGGAGAGCTCGTCTCGGAACGCTTTGCCCGCCGCCTGCGTCGCCTGCAGCTCGACGGCGCCCTTAACGTCCTTCACCTCCTCAATGGAGAGGGAGCCGCCGACCGACATGAGCTCGAGGACGGACTCGTCCTCCTGCACCATCGCCTTCACCTTGCCGATCGGCACCTTGATCGTCCCGCCCGTGGCGAGCGCCTCCGGCATCTGCTGCGCCACCTCAGGAACACTCGAGAACTTCTTGTCGAGCCCCCGCTGGTGGAAGGAGTTCGCATCGAACTCGATCGCCTCAACGCCCGCTCGTCGCGCCACTTCCTGCTCGTAAGCGGCGGCAGTCTCGGGATCGAGCTCGTCGACAGCCGACTGCGTTTCGCTCAGCTCCTTCATGGCCTCGGCGTTTCGGCGAGCACGCTCTTCTTCGCGGGCAATCGCGGCGCGCGCCTTCATACCCGTGGTGAGGACTTCGACCGGCGCGGTGAACTGTTCGCCCACCACTTCGGCCACGACATCAGCCCACGAGGAGATCTCGCCGTCGGAAAGATACTGCCCCAGCGCTTCGCCTGCGCCGCCCATCGCACCCTGCACAGGCATCTGCAGGGCCATGTTGGCGAACTCGCGCTTGTACGCCGTGTCGAGCATCTGACGCGTGGCGGACTTCGGCACCATGGAGACGCCTGCCAATCCGACCGATGCGGCATCGAAAAGCGCCGTCGCCGCGGCGTGCTTCTCTGCACGGTCAATGGCGTTCTTGAGCATGTCGCGTTTCGTCGGATCAAGGTAGGCCGACGCAATTGACTTCGGATCGGTGAGGTCGATGCCTGCATCCGCCAAGTTCTCGAGTACGCTCGCGTTTTTGTCCATGGAGTAGGAGAGCCCGAACGTGCCCGCCATCTGCGCGGGAATGCCACCCGCCCCTAGGATCGGCAGCGCGAGGAGCGAGGGCGCGTTCTGGGTCAGCGAACCCACGCCCAAATCGGCAAGGACCGTAAGCGGGTCTTTCGCCAGTGCGCTCATCACCCCCGAGAAGGAGTCCTGCGCCATCATCTCCTGCGTCGCCTGGGCGCTGGGGAAGAAAGAAGCGTAGCGTGTGAGACGCGCTGTGCGCTCGGACGCCTTCTCGATCTGCTCCGCGATGCGGGCCTTCATGCCCTCTTTCCCCGCCATGAAAGCGGCGAGCCCCACTTGACCCGTCTCGTCTTCTGCAGTGGCAAAACGGTACGCCACGTCCTTGCCCTGCGCGATCTCGTCTTCGATCTCTTGGATGCGGCGGAGCTCCTTGGAGTACGCCTCCGCATCTGAAGCCGAGCCGAAGAACGAGGTTGCATCGCCAGAGAAGCTGTTCCTGGTGAAGGCGTTGCGAACCGTCCCCCAGATCGAATCCTTCTCGCCCGTATCGGGCGCCATTGACCAGATCAGCTTCTCACGAACGCCCATAGACGACAGGTCATTCTTGACGAGATTGGCGAAGGCGGGCTCGGAGAGCTTCTCCATGAGGGTCGGGGCCTCGGTGTACATCGTCGCCCAATTGACCGCCCGCGCCTTCTCGGCCGCCTCTTCTGCTGGCGTAAGCGTCGGCGTCTCTTCAGGTGTCATGTCGAAGACACGCGCCTTGCGAAGCCGCACAGCCGCCTGCTCAGGCGTCTCAGGGTCCATGAGCGCCTGCTCGTAGTCGGTCTGAGCCTGCGCCGCACCATCCTGCGCAATCATGCGCTCAATGAAATCCATCAGTTACCTCCGTCGTCAAAACCGTACATATACGTCGTCTGGTGCCCGAGCCAAGATGGGCCCGTACTGCCTTCACCGACCTGACCGCCGGCGCGCGCCATGAGGTAGTAGCGCAGACGGGCGACCTGCGGCATCGGGCTGTTACCGTGCTTCGCCTTCCATGCAGTGTCGATCTTCTTCATCAAAGGCTCGTCGAAACTCACGCTCGGCGGGATCATCACGCGGAGCCGCTGATCCCCGAGCATGATCTTGGTGAGGACGTACTGCATCTCCTGCTTCGTCGGCTTGCGATCCTGGCCGATCTGTTTGAGCCAATGCTCAGCCGTCTGCTCGACGACCTTGTAGGCATCCGTCATGCCGTGGTTCGGCAAATCGTCCATTGTGAGCATGCTAGCCACCTTGTTCGTCGAGCCGAGCAGTTCGGAGACGGGCGTGATCTCGCGCATTGCGAGATTGATCCGCTGCCCCACTTCGATCTCGTTGAGCTTCTTGCCCATCTCTTGCCCTTGCAGGCTCAGGACTTCCTGCATCTGCGCCAAGTAGGCATTGGCAACGTCCGGCGACTCTTCCCTCAGCTTCACGTACTCGGGGTTTCGCTTAAGCGCACGTTCAATCGTCTCACTGCTAATGACGAACGGGTCCTGTACCACGCCCATCGCGGCAAGGCGCTTGCGTGCCGCCTCATCGTCGGCCGCGTAAGTCGAGCCCTGCTTGAGGCTGAAATACCTCGTCAGGATGCGCTGACGATCCTTTCCGTTGAGCTGGTTCAGGTAGAGCGTCAGCTCGTCCTCAGACATGGACACGAGGAAACGGTCATCGCTCAGCTTGCCAAGCGCGCGCGGATCAGAAGCGAACGTATCGCTCTGGTAATGCGCGGCTAGCTTCTGCACCCCGGCGGCCTCGTTCACGTCAAGCCGCGCCACCAGCTCCTGCGGGACCTGCGACAGATCGCCATGCGTCTTAAAAAGGACGTTCGAGATCTGCGCCTTGACGTTGTTCTGCTCCTGCACGTACGACTGCTTCTTCTGGTCGACCAGCGCAGCCGCCTTCGTCACGAGCTCGTCACAGTAGAGCGGATCCGCGGCGGCACGCGGGTCCGTCCGACGAAGGTCTTCTCGGATCTGGTCAGGCGTCGGCCAAGTCTTCGCCGCGGCCGCATACTGCGGCGAGAACGCGGAGACGCGGGAACCCGTCGCCTCGTCGACAATCTCCTTCTCACGTCGCATGTTCGCCACAGCGCTCTTGAGCGTCGACTGCGCCTTCTCGGGCAGATAGTCCGTCCACACGCCGCCCTTCTCCTGCGCCTGCTTCTCAGCCTCGCGCACGGTCTCCTTGGAGGTGATGTACCCCGCCATCGCCATGTGCTCGTCGGCGAACTCGGTGAGCATATCGTTGTAGCGGGCTACGCCCAGCATGTCGTTGTAGTTGCGATCGGTCTTGAACGCTTCAGGATCCCAGGGCTGATTGGCCGCCTTGGCCGCCTCCATGCCCTGCTCAACGGTGAGCTGAGACGCGCCGTGCTTCCACTCGGCGGGAGCCCCTTCCTTCGTGGTGACAGACTGGTGCCCGCCGTCGGACGTAATGGCTGTAAGTGCATCGTACCCCCTGGCAGTCTTCACGAAATCCTGCGTCACAACACCTCGCAGCACAGCTTCGCTAAGACCTCCTCGGAGCACCTCCCCGTTGCCGCCCAAGCCCGCGGCATATCGCTCGATCTTCAAACGATCCTCGTGCGCCTGCACGATCGGGTTGATGCGCTGACGAGCACGTGCGACGTCGGAGCCAAGCATCTCCTTCGAATGCGCACGAAGAAGCCCGAGCGCCTGATATGCCACGGCAGGGTTTCGATCGGAGCCTGCCAGGAGCGAGTCAATGCCGTTCATGTACATGGACGACATGTTCTTCTTGATGTAGAGCGCCTTGTTCTCGGCCGTCCAGCCCATGAACTCGGCGAGCTTATCCGCGGACTCATGGATCGCATGAGCGCTCTGCGCAAGCATGTCAGGCTTGCCGGCATACGCTGCGCCCGACTCCACGGCCTGCGCAATCGCGCCTTCGTGCGCCGCCTTCTTCTGGGCAACCGCCTGCTGATAGACGTGCTGAGAGACGCCGGAGTAGGACGCGGTGTAGATCGCCTGTGCCTTCTCGCCGAACATCTTCTGCTGACGCGCGGTGAGCCCGGAGGCGAGCTCCTGGCCGTAGTCCTGAAGCCCCGAGTCCATCCGCTCGACAAGGCCTTTTCCGTCGAGGTCCGGCTCAAGCGCGTTGGCGCCCAGTTGGCTCGCCCAGCCGCCTTCGCCCGACTCCATGTCGATCGCTTTGCGACGAAGCTCCGTGAGCGCCTCCGTCACGCGGGCGTCATCCTGTTCCGCGAGGAACTTCGAGTACCAGTCATCGAGCTTGGCGGACGCCTTCGCCAACGGCTTCTGCACGTCCATCTCGGGAACTTTCGGAATCTCGGTTGACATCGGTCGATAGCCGAGGAGGCTCGGCATGACCTGTGGCCCGCCGTAGTTGGGAACTTGTGCCATTAGGATGCTCCAAAGTATCGGTACCAACGGTCGGCCGCCGTAAAGCCTCCGTCAATGACGCTGGAAAAACCCTCGGACTGCTTTGCCGCCTTGGCGTAGCCGGCCATGCCAGAGTAGATGCCGCCCTGCGCGCTCGCCTGAAGGGCCTGCTGTTTGAAGCCCCAGGCGGCGGAGAGCGCGTTCATCTCGGCGGTCTTCTTGTCCATCTCCTTCATGATGTCGGTGGACGCAGTGACCTCTGCAGTCGAGCCTTCGCCCAACACCACGCCGCTCGACGCGAACGCCGTGCGCTGTTTGGCTTTGATCTGGCCCGCGCGGTAGGTAAGCTGTGCGACGGCGGCTTCGCCTTGACGCATCGCAGACTCGGCGGAGAGCTGCGCCATCTGACGGTTCTGCTCGGAGATCTCGGCCTGCTTGTTCATCACGTAGTCGAGCGTCTTGCCGCCCTTCCACGCGGAGTACATGCCGCCGATCGCCTGCCCGATGGCAAGACCGATAGATGCACCGCCCATCACCTGATTAAAACCGCCCGCCGACGAAGCTGTATCTGGAGCGGTCAATACGTTCTGCGTGCCAGCGGGCCCTTGGAACGTGAGTGGATCCGTTCCAAAGTTAACGCCGCCCAAAAGGTTGTCGAGGTCATATGTGACCCCTTGAAGTGTAAGCGCCATAAGAAAAAAGCCCTCATAGTTGAGGGCTAGGTTATCGGGTTGAAGGGACCTCATGCACCCATTACTTCGCGAGATCCCAACAGAGACTAACGATCGTGAGCGGCAGAGGATCTTTCTGACGAACGCAGATCTGCCCAGAGTCGTTCCACTGCGAGATTGTGGCGACGGAGATTTCCTTGTCCATCAATGCCGGCGGGGACCCGTACGGCTCATCGGTTCTCTGCTTGTACTCGACAAGATTGTCAAAGTCAGGGCCAACAAAGACACCGGAAGACTTGTGCACACGCAGGAACACATCGTTCACGTTCTTCATGTGCCCCATCCCGACCGAGCCATCCGCCAGCTGTACCGCCACCGGGAGCGTCTGCAGGTCGGCCGTGATCGGCAGGCCCACGATGACGTGACGCGCCGATTGGGTGAGCGTGACTTTCCCGTCCTCCACTACGCGCTGAGGGAGCACACAACCGTCGGCAAGGATGTTGACCGTCTCGCCTTCGAGCCAGGTGAGCCCCTTCACCTCAGTCGTCCGGTCTCCGATGTACTCCCCGCCGCAGTCCACGCACCATGCGTCTTCCAACGCCGAGAACTTACGCTCGTGCATGCGCTCGACGTAGCGGACAACCTCTCCCTTGACTGTTCGACGGATGATGAGATAAACGATGTCCTCATCCCCCTCAGGGACGACCGTCACAGACTCGACCGCGCCGTTCACCGTCGTGTGCTTGTGCCAGCCGCCAATCGCCTGTTCAGGCAAGTAGGTAAATCCCAGGAGGCTGCCGTCGGCCATCGCCGCCCACACGATCGGATCCGGCGACTTCGCCAACGCCATGTCGACGATCTGCGAGTCTTCGAAGAAGTGCGCGGATCGGATCGACAAATCGCCTGTAGTGAAACCCGACGACTGCCAGTTGTACCCGAGCTCACGCACGTGCCCGCCACGGGCGGCAGCGTAAACGACCGTGGAGTTGACCACCACAGGCATGACGTTCGACGCGCCTATCTGCGCCTGCACTTCCGATCGAATCGCATCAGGCGCCATCGGGGCGGAGCCGCCCGAGTAGACTCGATACTCCGTCGTATTCGTCATCGCAAGCATCTGCTGGAGCGGCGTCAGATGCAGGATGCGCGACGCCTCCTGCGCCGCGATGGCGAAACGCAAGCGGTTGTCGTCCTGCGAGGGGAGCGTGTGACTCATGTCTGACTCGGTACCGGAGCGCGTCATCCACACCATCTGAGGACGCGTCGGCGTTCCCGCGAAGCATCGGCGCTGTTCGTAGTAGCAGACCGCGCCGGGGTAGTCGCCCGCCTTACCTACGTTGGCGGTGAGCGAAGCGCCACTGCCCACCGTAGAAACAACCGTCAACTTCGGAGACGTGTAGCTTTGCCCGCCGGACCGCACGGCTACCTTCTCGATACGCCCGTCCTTCACAACCGGCACGAGCTCCGCGCCCCAACCTGTCGAGTCCTTGACGTCGATACGAAGAGACGACTGCTCGACATCGAGGGCAACCGTAGCACGTCGGCCGAAATAGTCAGTCCACGAGCCAACCCATGTATGGTCCGTCCACGTAATTTCAACACGCGGGAGAGAGTAACCTTGGCCTACGTTTGTGACCTTGATGCCGGTGACGGTGGTCGTGACCATGTCGTCGTAGGAAGGGCCGTTGTCACCGCTGCCGTCAATTTGCTCTTTCCAAACACGGCGAGAGGTGACCAGCTCCACAGTTGCCCCTGTGCCCTCACCGTTCTCGTCGTATACTCGTACGGAAAAAGGACTCTTTTCGCTACCGGAGTCCGCCACGCGGCGGGTGCCGGCGATCTCCCCTTTGCTCGGCGATGAGAGAATGCGCCAATTGTCCGCAGTGATGCCTCTGCGGTCGTAGACATAACCGCTACCGCCGTTGTTGACCGTGACAGACGTAATGCCCTTGCTCATAAAGAAAGGGTCGTCGTAGATAGGCGGCGTGATGCCCTCGTCAGGCGAGTAGTTGTCGTCGATGAACGACGTTTCGGTCGTCTCGCCGATAAAGCAGTACAAGCCCTTGAAATTCTTGTAGACGCGATATCGCTCCGCGTCTGCCACAGTGCCCCACGTGATCGTACAGGTGGCGTTGTTGAGGTACAGGTTCCCCTTCGTCTCGCCAACGGGACTTGCAGGGCTCTCCTGCTCGCTTCCCGTCTCAGTCTCCTTTACTGCCGTCACACGGTACTTCAACGTGTAGCGTGTCTTCTCACCTTCCGTGATCGTCTGACCGCTACTCGCCACCACTTTGTACTCAACACTTGGCGCTCCTGGGGCGGGTAGCGGTGCGCCGAACTGAACGTCGACGAGACGCCAGTCGGTCGCACCATAGCGGCGCAACTCCTTCGGCGGGTAGTTCGGATGCACGAGCGTCATGATGTCCATCGACTGGACATAGTGGATGTCAAACACGTCGTCCGAGCTGTACGGCGTCTCGATCTCGTAGGGCTGCCCGTCTTCGCCCAGGAGGGTTTTGCCCGACGTGTGAAAGCGCGCGTACTTGTCGCCAAGCTCGATGGCAAGCGTCTGATCGGACGAGAACGTGAACGGGATGAGGCGACACTTCTTCGTCGGATACTTCGTCGTGTTCACGTACGCCGTACCCGGTCGAACCGTCGCGGGGCCCTGCGGAAGCACGAGGAAGTTGCGGCACTTCGCCAAACCCTGCTGGTACTTCTGATCGTCAAATCGCCCGTACATGGCGGGGGAGAGCTCGCCCGCCGAAAAAGACATTTGTACTTTACGAATACCCATGCCTACCTCCTTACGATCCACGAGGGTGTGAAGCAGACCTGCTTGCGCTGCTGATTCGCGTCACGCGTCTTCGCCGTCGAGAGCGCCACTTGGAACTGTTTCGAAAGCAAGCTCGATAGTTTCTGCCCCTCTTCGCCCTTGACACGAGAGCCCGCAATCTCCATCGCGAGGTAGTACGCGAACGCCGTCACAAAGGTTGGCGAGAAGTAGCCCTCCGAGACCTCCGACGTCACGTAGGTCGCCACGGGGTTTTCCGCGTTCGTGTAGAGCTTCCCGCCCATCACTTCGAAGTTCGCGTCGTTGGGCTCCATGAACCACACCGGGTTATCCGTCCACCAGCTCGGCATCTCCTGCTTCGAGTGCGGGCGGACGCGGATGACGCGCATGCAGTCGGACGGCACCTCGTAGACGCCTCTCCACCCCGCCGTCTCCTCCGAGCTCAACTTGGCGAGGAGCTGGCGCTTCGTCGCGAACGACCAGTCGTGCATCTCGAGCATCGCCGACTTCGCGATCGGGTAGTAGATCGCGCACATCTTCGCCTGGGCCGGGCTTTCAGGCGGGTCAATCGATGCAATGCTCCCGGTGTCACCCAGGAAAGACAACGCCAAATTACAAATCTCTACAGCACTTGCCATGAGAACCTCCTACAAAAAGAGGCGCCGAAGCGCCCCTTTGTCATCACCTCTTCACGGAGGATCAAGCCGTCTTGATGGACGGGGCCTGTTCAAAGCCCGCGTTGTCCTGGAAGCCCGACGTGATGAAGCCGTGAACCGTACCCCCCGAAACAGCGCCGGCAAAGTTCGCCTGCATGTAGCGCTTGTGATGGTACGGGATCGGGATCACGATCTGGGTGCCCGCCTTCGGGGCGGCAAGCGTCACCGCCGTGGACACGTCGGCAAAGCCGCTCGTCTCCGTGTCGGAGTCCTGCAGCGAGATCGTGAGGTTGCCCGTCACGTCGGCCTTCACCGTGAAAACGGCCACGAGGTCGCCGTAGGCATAGCCCGTGGTCGGCTTGGGCTGACCGAAGTCAAGACGGAAGTCGGAGGCGGCCGCGGCGGAAAGCTTCTGGCCCTCGTCCTTCGTGAACATCATCAGATAGTCAACAATCATTGTCTTCTCCTTACTTGACCTGAGCTTCCTTGAACTCAAGCACGTCGACGCGACGGAACGGAATGCCGTCAAAGCTCAGCACGCGGCGGCCGCCGACATCGGCCAGATTCAGCTGGACGTTGCGGGAGTTGGCCTGCTGCAGACGCAGATACGTTTCGATCGTGCGGTTCGTGTAGAAGGCAAAGCGGGCGCCAGAGAGACTCGGCACCTTCGCCACGGCCTTCACGAGAAGCTCGTAGAGGTTGTGGCCCGTGGCGCTGTTCTCATCCGGCGGAACGGACTTGAGAAGGCTTTCCTTGATGTTCGCAATACGTACGACATAGCGCCAGTCGCGAACAGAGAGACCAACGTCCCAACCGAAGTGCGTCTTGAGGACGCGGTACTCGCCGCCATCCGGATCAAGCGCGGCTTCTTCGCCGATGTCTTCCTTGGAGAGACCCGCCTTGGAGTTTTCGGGGTAAAGGCCGTGGACCGTGTTCGGGCCCCAACCGACGAGCCAGATGGAGGTGAGGTCGGCGCCCGTACCGCCGGCGTCGATGACGTTGACGGCGCACGGAGCCTTCTTCGGATCCTTCGTGTTGAAACGCGGGGCAAGGCCCATGATCTGCTCGGGATCCTTGGAGGAGTCGCCGTAGATCAGAGCACGCTGAAGCGTCTGGGACATGGCTTCGATGAACGGGCGTTCTTCGGAAGCGCGCCAAGATTCCTTCATGCCGTTGATTTCGGCGAGCTTCTTGTCAACCGTGGCAAAGGCTTCAAGCATGCCGCAGGTGTCCGTGATCTGGGCGACCGTGGACTTGGACTGCTTCACACCGTAGTTGAGCTTGCGCCACGTGACGGTCGGAAGACCCGTACGAACAGTCGTGCGGTGAGAGAACTTGTTGTTCGCCTCCACCCACGTGATGTCGTCCATCATCTCATTGGTTTCGTTGAGTACTTCAACGATGTCAGCGAGCTCGCCATTCGGATCCAGACGATCCATCATGTCGGCGAGCGTCGGATTGCGATTCGGCTTAGTAGTCGTAGCCATTCCTTATCTCCTTAGACATCAACCACCATGTTGGACTTCGGGTAGCGGCGTCGAGCGCCCGCCGGAGCGGAAGCGCTTCCCGTCACACCGTGATCCTGCTGCATGGCCTTGCCGATGCGATAAAACACACGGACCACCTCGGGGTGCGCCCCAAGGCCGGATCCTCTCAAAAGCGCCGTAAATTCAGGAGTCGCAAACTGCTTGAGGGCTTGGTTCGCGACACCGACATTAGCCTTGAAATTGGCGCCGCCGATTTCAGGGTCCTTCTCAGAAAGCGAAGCCCACTCTTGCGACTTCGCCTTCAAGTCGTCCACCAGATACTGACGCGCCGTGGGGACCATGGCGGCAAGCATCTTCTGGGCATTCTCCTGCGAGAGCCCGAGCTCCTTCGCCGTAGCGGCAAAGCCCTGCACTTGCTCTTCGGAGAATTGCTGGCCGTCAATGTCGAACGGCTCGTAGGCCTCAGGGGCCGTCGGAGCGGCTCCCGGCTCACCTTTGCCCTCATCCTTTCCGCCGTCCAGCAGGGACTGCATCCCTTCCTGCGGTTCTGTAGCGCCCGTTGCCGGATCGGTAGCCGCCGGAGCCGGATCGGTAGGGTTTCCCTCGCCACCTGCGGGCGTTGCGGGATTGGCCGGCTCAGTCGTATCGACAGGGTCAACGGTGGTTCCGTCTTCAGCCATTCTTGTTCTCCTTCATCATCTTGGAATACTGGTCGGGGCAAACCCGATCAATCTGCGCCATCAGGCGGTAGCCGATGTCCTTTCGGCCTTCGGCATGCGCCATCGCGATCGGCATGTAGGACGCCCGCATCGGCGCCTCCTCGAAAGTCGTTCGGAAGACGCCCGACTTCGTGAGAAGCCAGTGCATCAGCCTGCGGCCCCGCACATCCCGCATGAGCCACTTGAAGTCGGACTCAAAATCGTCCGAGGATTCGTAGGGCAGTTTCTGTTCAGTCATAAAACGCCCGCCACTTTTAGCGAAACCAGTGAAGAGATAACGCCGACAAGAATCGGAACCGCAACGCTCTTGAAGGCGTCCCACCACCAAGTTTTGCGTTCCTTCTCTATTCGGCGACGTTCGTCCTCCCGAATCATCTGTCTGTCGTGTTCTTCAACCATTGTTCTTATCTCTTCTAACCGCTTCTCAAACGAGGTATACTTGTCCATAGATCTTCATAGGTCCTCATCGCTAGACGTTGAGAGTCTTAGAAAGCCGTTCGGATTCCGCCCCGAGCGGCTTTCGCTTTATGTGTTGAAGCTACTTTGACACGCTGTTTTGCTCTCATGCACCCATTGGATCAATAGCCCGCGAACTGCCCCATGATCTGCTCGGGGGAGGCCGACTGAAGGTCTCCCTGAAGCGGGGACATCGGTGACGCGGGGACCGCGGCTTGAGCCGCTCCAAGATCCTTCGCGACAGAGGCCATCTCCTTGGCCTGCTCCATCTGCATCATCTTCGCCTGCTGCTCGGCTCTCTGCTGGCGGATGAGCGCCACCTGCTTGCCAGGCACGATCAACTGGGGGTCAAGCCCCAGCACGTCGGAGTAGTAATCCGCCCAGTAGTCCGCATCGAACTTGTCGGCGAGATCGGGCTTGATTGCCACGAGCCTGCCGAGGTTCTGCGTGAAGCGGTCAACCGCGTTGGTTGCCACGGCCCTCTGGGCCTGCGCAAGGATCGAGACAAACTCGACGTTCAAGTCGATGCCTTGAAGCTCCTGCGGCACGGGCGGGAGCATGCCGACCTGCACCATGCGGTCGAACGTCATGGCGATCAGTCGGTCGTTCATCTCCGCGTTGAGGCGCTCGAGGACGGGGCCAAGCATCAGCATCTTCTCTTCGTGGCGCTCGGCAATCTCCGTCGCCGTCGCACGGGCCGTCGTAGGCATGCCCGTAATCATCAGGAAGATGTCCTTGTAGAACGCTTCATCAATGCGCCGTCGCACGTCCTGAATGTCCATCAGAAGCGCGTCGAGACGCAGGTTGACTTCGTAGGCAGACCGCACCCCCTGCACCTGCGCTACGTTGTCCGCCCAAACGATCCCGCCCGGAACCAGGTTCGCTTCCTGATTGCGCATGTCGGCCGACATGATGACCGCGGGATCGGCCTGCTGAGCAATGGCCTTGGACTTGTGAAGCTGCTGCTGTTGAAGCTGGCGAAGGTCGCCGAGCGCTTCCATGCCCGGCCCCGTCCCGTAGATGTCGCCGCCCGTCACATTCCAACGAGCTGCGAGAACAGGAAATTGTCGGAAGCCCGACTCGCGAAGGATCGAATCGCCTTTCCCGTTCTTCTCAAAGTAAACGGAACGATAGGGCATGTTCTTCGCGTCACGCTTCTGCGGATCGCGAAAATTGCGGGGCTCAATGGCGTTGACCACCTCGATCCATTCATCGTAGTTCCCGCGGTCATAGAGCCGCCTGACGTTGGGCGACACCTTGTCGTAGCCGAACTCCCCGACGAGCGCGGAGACCGTCATGCGAAACTCTCGGTAGCACGTGTTGACGTCGCCTCGAGCATCGGTCGCCAGAGCGAACTCGCCGATGGTGAGCGGCATGCAATGGATGATGGAGTCGTAGTCGTCGAGCACGATCACAGACGTCGTGCCGAAAGCACCGAGCTCCTCGTACGCCATCTGCAAGGCGCGGTAGACATTCGACTGGTTGAAGACCATCTGCATGAGGGTCGTCACCTGCGTCATCCACTTCTTGACTTCGTAGTTCTCGTCCAACTGCGGGTTCTTCGTCGTGAGACGGAACCACGGACGAGCCGGGCTCGTCATGCCCGCCATCATGCCGCCCGACAAGGTGCGAAGCGCTCGCGTGCCTGAGTTGTCCAGGATGGCGCGGTGGCGCTTGTCCCCCTTGTTGTTGTCGGAGACGAGGAAGCGCCCCGCGCGAGGCAGAAGTACTTCCGAGATTTCCTGCCAGTGCGGCATCCAAGAGGAGCGCTCAGACTTCAGCGCCTCCCAGCGCTTGCCGCACTGTTTGCGAAGACTGTCCGCCATGATTAGCCTCCCAGAAGAGAGGAGCCGCCGCCAAGCAGAAGATCATTCTTGCCGACGCCGCCCGGACCCGTAATCATCGTGGCACTTCCGCCGCCTTGATTCTGGCCCATGATGCCGCTAATGTCGACCTCGTTCTGGTTGGCCTTGTTGAACTCCATCTCCTGCTGCTTCTTCGCCTCGGCGGCCGCCTTGGCCTGCTGATCGGCGGCGCGGCGCTGCGCCTTGTCCTGCTTGTTGGCGCTGTACATGGAGGCGCCGATGGACGCCGCGGTTACGCCAACGGCAACTGCTACTCCTGACATAAGAGATTCTCCTTTCGAGTTAAGAGCCGATCGGGCTCATCAGTAAATTCGTTTTCTGCCTCCTCCACAGTCTTCGCATCCGTCGCGAAGCACATGGTGAAGGACGAGTTTTCGAGGGCATAGACAGCGGCTCTTCGCCCCGCCATGCCGTCGAGGATATGGACGCCGCGAAGCTCCTTCGTGACGCCCCCATCCGTGATTCTGAAGTGCCCGCAGCAGATCAACTGCGTCGGTACCTTGACTGTGAGCCCCACGACCGCCGCGCCTTTCGGGACGTAGACCGTGCGGGAATACATACCCGCATGAAGGTGGTGCTCCGTCTCGATGTGGATCGGCGGGAACTCCGCCTCAAGCGCCTGCCCGAGGGCTTCCACAGCCGCGGCTCGTGTCGCAAGATCATTCATCGCACTTGCACCAGTAGCAGTTGTGCGTGTGCGTCATGCCGAGACGATCGCACAGCTTGTCGAACGCCGACCCCGGCGGCGCCATGAAGGTGAAGCCTGGAGCGCCTTCCTTCGCGGCAACCGCCTTGGCGCACCCGAGAAGATCAAGCCCCGTACGCCCACGGCGCCATGCCTTGCGGAGGTAGAAGGCATCAACGCCGACGAGAGGAAACGGGTAGTGCTGGGACTGCGTGACGAGAAGCGCGGCCGCGCCAACAAGGCGCCCGTCGTCAAGCACGGCCACGCAGCGGAGCTGACCGCCCTTGTCGAGCGCGGCATAGCGGGACACCTGCGCCTCGGCCGCACCAATGGCAGGGTTGGCCGTCTCGTTGATGTACTCCGTCACCCAGTCCGCCCAGCCGTCCAGATCGTAAAGTTCACCGAACGACAGCTCCTGATACGTAATCATTGCCCCCTCCACTGCTTGAACCAGCGGCGGCTGTTCCGAATCTCCTGACGCTTCGCAGAACCACAGCGCAGATAGTCGTAAAGGTCTATGACGCGCGCGGCAACCCATGTGGCGAGTAAAACGCCCACAAGTGCCAACAGAACCTGCACGTGCGCAGGTAGGTCAGAAAAAGCCATCATTGCTATGCTCAACACCAATTCGTCAGGTAAAATCAACCCTAAGACATTCATAAGCCCGTTCCTTATGAGAATCCTAGAAAGCCGTCAGAATCTTCACCTTCTGGCGGCTTTCGTTTTTCTAGGGTCAATCAAACCACGCGAGCTTAGTCTCATGCACCCATTACTTCAGACAGGCGAAGGGGTCGTAGTCCCGCCTCCCCGATCTGCGGTTGCGGTACTCGAGCTCCGCGAACGGGATGTACTCCTCGATCCTGTATGCGAAGGTAAGCGCAAGCGCGTCTGCGCTGTCTGGAGACGGCATGCCGCGCTTCTTCATGTCCTTCTTCGACTCGAGCTTGATCTGCCCGCCAGGCAGGATGTCGTACTCGGGCGCCGTCAAGTCGTCGATCAGGCCCTGATCGTTCGGGATCGTCCCGCCGTCCATCAGCCAGAGCTTCATCCTCCCCCACATCTCTTCACGGAGACGGGCGTACGTCTTCGGATCGTCCGCACCCGCACCGAACTGGATGCCGCGCACGGGGTACCCGTCGTCGCGAAGCTGGTCCTTCGGACCGCCGCCAACACCGCCCTCGTCCACGTTGATGTAGATGCGGTCTCTCGGGAACCCGAGCGCCCTCACTTCGTCGAAGTGCTGCTTCACCTTGGCCACGAGTTGCGTTGTGGAGAGCCCCTTGAAGCGCTTGATCGGGAGCCAACCCCTGCCGATGCGCGTGTAGATCACGCTGTCGTCATCACCGAAGCGCGCCACGTCCACGCCGATGATCGCGCACGTCGCCCCGTTGTGCGGCATGTCTCGCATCGCCGCCTCCATCACAAGGCCCGACGGGATGAACTGCTTGTCGGACTGACTCGGGAACTCACCCTTCACACGCACCTTGAAGAAGTCCGAGTCCTCGCCATACTCCTTGCGCCACTCCTCCATCTGCTCCTTGTTCGTGATGAACACACTTCGGCTGTCAATCTGACGAGTGCTCCAGACGTTCTTGCGCTTCCCGAAGCATTCGCGGAAACGCCCTGTGTTTCTCGTCGGATTGCCGAACACGAACATCATCGGCTCACCGTCGGTCAGACCGCCTTCCGCCACTTCCCAAATCACGTCGGGGACGGCTGAGGCCTCATCCATTACATAAAAGGACGTAGAGGACGCAGAATGCTGGCCCGCAAACGATTCGGAGTTTTCTTCCTTACACGTCTGCGCGTCGACGCGCCACGACTCAGGAGCTTCCTTCGCTTCGATGGACTCCGCCTTGATCTCGAACATGTCGGCGACAATGGATCGGCGCAGCCATTTCGAGATTTCCGCGAAGGTCTTCGTCTTCAACTGCGCCGCAGTGTTCGCCGTCACTACGCCCTTACAGTTCGGACGAGTGGCGAGGATCCAGATCACGAGGCAGGCTGTCAAAAATGATTTCGTTTTATCCCCTGTCGCCAGAGGCACTGACTATCTCTTACCCGCATTGCGGGGAGTCCCGTTTCGAGCTGAGGTTAATTCAGCCCTACTTCCCTTCCGAGGAATAGTCGATACAGGTTCCCGATCGTTCGGGCTTCCCACGGGATTACCTCAGAGAGGCTTCCCCGTTAGCACCTTTCGGTACCCCGCAGAACCACTGCGGAAAAGGACTCAGACGGCTCATCACATATCCGAACCGATGCCGTGGCCTGACGCAACGGCAAGACGTATGGGCTTGACGGCATGGATCCCGTCGAAACCGTTTGCGCGCACCTGCTGCCCGATCTCGTCCAAGACCTCACACGCCCACTTGTCCGGCCCGAACTTGCTCCCCGGGTACTTCGAAGCCCAAGGCTCGGGAAGCGGTACGATCGACAGCTCGGGCGACTCGCCCCACGGGAACGCCCAAAGCACGAAGCGCAGAGGGTCGTCGTACCCTCGCGCCAGCTCTTCGGCAATGTCGTCTGACAGTTCATTCATAGAAAATTGTCCTCATGGAAAAAGACCCCCGACTTCGGAAAGGAAGCCGAGGGCCGGTTGGTTAGGGAATGTCTTCGAAGTCGTCTTGAGCGGGCTGGTCTAGGTCGACGGCACTCTTCAGTCGAATGCCAACTGCCAGGGTTTTGCCGTGACTCTTGCGAAATCGAAACGACGCCCCCCTCCTGGTAAGGAGTTTCTTCAGCCGCTCGGTCAACGTCCTAGGCCGCGCATCGGACGTCGGCTCGTTCATGCTCTCAAGCCATTGGCAATAGCTCTCGAACAACTCTTTCGTCGACGGATCGTTCTCCTTTTCCGGGCGCCCGATCTCGCACCGCTCATCGAACCACTGGGTGACAAGATCGTGCGAGTCGACATAGGCGTTCGACGCGTCCTGCACCGACTTCGGCACGGCCAGGCCCTCCTTCAGCTCGCCCTCTCGTCCCTCTAGAAGCCAATTGAAAATGCCCGAGCGCTCCGCCTTAAGCACCCGCGACAGCCCCTTGATGCGCATGGCGCGGTACTTGGGATCGTTCTCGAAGTCGTGCGGGAAGTCGATCAGACGAATGCGGCGGCGCAGAGAGCGTCAGAAATTTTGTGTCCATGGGATAATCGGAGCCCGCCAATCGGGTGCATCCAATGAACACGAATACCAAACGCAATTCTCGTAAGAAGTCCACCAACCCCCTCGATAACCATATCGACCAGTACGTTTCCGAGCTTCGAGCATCGGGCCGCCCGCTGGGCCCCGAAGCCTTCTCCGAGGCCGTCCGTACCTTCTCCCAACGCTTCGTCGAAGCCATGCTGCAGGGAGAAATGGATGCCCATCTCACAGGCTGTCAGCCCACTGAAACGCCTCCTGAAGAGGTCGCCGCTGACGAGCTTCCCCAGCTTTCCAACAAGCGCAACGGCTTTAGCCACAAGACCCTGAAGACCGAGTTTGGTCCTCTGCCGCTGAGCGTTCCGCGCGACCGACAGAACACTTTCGACCCGATCATCGTGCCCAAGCACAGCCGCTCGTTCGGCAAGATGGACGAGCAGATCATCGCCATGTACGCCAGGGGCATGAGCACCCGTGACATCCAGGCCTTCATCGACAACCTCTACGGGGTGGACATCAGCCCCGACTACGTCAGCAAGGTTACTGACAGAGTGCTTGAGGACGTCCGGGAGTGGCAGAATCGCCCGCTCGCAAGTGTGTATCCCGTCGCTTTCTTCGACGCCCTTCGAGTCAAAATCCGCAGCGGCGCAGCCGTAAAGAACATGGCTGTTCATCTCGGGATTGGTGTTCGCACGGACGGTACGCGTGAGGTTCTGGGCATGTGGATCGCCGAGAACGAGGGCGCAAGCTTCTGGGCGAGCGTGTTCAACGGGCTCAAGGCCCGAGGCGTGGAGGACATCCTCATCGCCGTTACGGACGGCCTGAAGGGCATGACGGAGGCTCTTGAAACCGTGTATCCGCAGACCCTCCACCAGACCTGCATCGTCCACCTTATCCGCGCATCCACCTCATTCGTCTCTCAGAAGGACAGGGCGGCCGTATGCAAGGAGCTGAAGCCCATCTACCAGGCAGTGGATGCCGACGCTGCAGAACGCGCTCTGGAGCGTTTTGGAAGCACGGACATGGGCAAGAAGTATCCAGCCATCATCCAGATCTGGGAACGCGCCTGGGCGCAAGTGATCCCGTTCTTCCAGTTCCCGCCAGAGATCCGTACACTGATCTATACGACCAATGCGATTGAAGGGCTAAACCGCGCTGTCAGGAAGGTGATCAAGACGCGCACTCTATTCCCTAGTGAGGACGCAGCCCGGAAGCTGATCTACCTGGCTATCATGAATTTCACGACCTCCTGGAAGCGTGCTACAGCCAGGTGGTCTGCTGCCATGCCTCAGTTCGCTCTGCTGTTTGGCGAGCGCTTTACAGGTGCCATGGAGTAAGACAAGGGGTATGATTAGACTACCCGCGCTATCGCATCAGGTCTGGCATACTGCATCACAAAAAACAAAGGGCAGCCTCGTTGGGCTGCCCCTGGAATAACCTCCCCAGACACAGAAATCCTGACACTCCCGCGGCGCATGGCGTTGTCCGCTCCCTGCATGTTCGGCGCAAAATTGGTGGCAATGAAAAGCGTGAATCTGGCGGGAAACTCCTTCACCTCGGCGGCATACGCGCCTCGTGCGGAGATCTTGTCCCCACCGGAAATACGCTTCAAGTCCGCTGCGCGGAAAGACTCCCCGCTCCCGGTCTCGGAGCAGTACACGAACCTGGCACCCTGCAGACGCACAATGTCCGCACGATGCCCACTTGCCGGCGTGCCTTTGCGGCCGATGACGGTCTCATCGCTCAGCGCCTTCGAGTAGCCGCCCATCACCTCGCTGATCGTCTCAAGAAAACTCGACTTCCCGTTGGCTCCGTCGCCGATTAGCAGGTAAAATGCCTCCTCATCCGGTCGGCCTGCCAGCATCTTGCCAAGCACCTTCTGCATGTACCACGCCACTTCTTCGCTTCCGAACCATGTGGAAACACACTTGCGCCAGGTGGGGCAGTCCGCACTCGGGTCGTACCGCACATTGCAGTACTTCACCATCAGGGCATCTGGTGCATTCGGCACCAGATCCCTCGTCTTCAGGTTCACGAGTCCGTTCTCGACCGCGATGAACTCCTCCATCGCGTCCATGTCGTTCTCATCAACATAGAGCTCACGCGTGCGGGTCAGGTTCTTCAGGAGCTTGTCCAACATGGCGCTCTCGCCGTCGAGACAGCGCAGCTGGAACTTGGCCGCCGCCTTTTCTCGGGCTTCATCCCCCGCATCCCTCGCTGCCTTGATCTCCTCTGTCAAAAGCGAATTGAAGATCTCGTCACGAATCCTTGTGCAGATCGAAGCCTCCGGCCCGAGGCGGTCCCATTGCCTCGTAGCAGGCTCAAAGTAATACCAGCGCTTTGCCTGTGGCGCATAGCGGAGGTGATCGCCCCAGTCGCGAAGCACACGGCACAGAAGCCCGTCTTCCGTGAAAGCCTCCGCTCTCGCGATGACCATTCGCGCTTCCCGAGCGATCGGCCACATCGTGAGCGAACGCAGGCCACGGTTATTGAACGTAGCCCACTTCTTCTCCACTTCCTCGAAGCCGTCGTACTTGGCGGCCTGCTGACTGAGCTCATCCCAGAGGGCAAGCCCCTCTGGCGACCCAGTCGTCTCATGATGGATGCGCATGCCGTCCTGGTACCACGGGGTGTAGGAGCCCCACGACTCCACTCTCGGCGTCATCAGCTTGCGAATTTGGTCGATCGTGAGCCCGATCGGGCGCTTCGGTACGAGCTCTTCCGCTAGAGCCTCATCGGCATCGACGGCAATCGTGCGCTCACTACCCTTGACCGGCGCCCACCCGTTGCTCTCAACGAACTTTTCGAATGCGTCGCAGAGCGTCTGAACGCCCTCATACGTCATCAAAGGGAGCTCGGCAGCCGGAACGTCAACAGGCTCCCCTGAGAAAAAAGCATCCGGGTAGCTGTAGGGAAGCCCCGTTTCCGGATGGGTGTGATACAGAACAATCTGCTGCCCCTTGCCCAGAACCTCCAACTGAGACTTCGTGGACTCGTCCCCGTTCTTGACGTACTCAAGCGTCGTCTGCTTCAGCCAACGGCCTTCAGCCCTGAAGAGGAGCGCAAACTTCGGGGCGCGACCGACACGGTAAACGGCCATCGCGCACGCAGGGTAAGCCTTGCAGAGGGCGTCAAAAAGCGCCTTCGCCTCCGCGTCGGTTCCGCGAAAGTCAACGTCGATGGCGCAGATCGGAGTGTCGCCGTACCCACACAGCACGCCGACGCCCTCACCCTCCGGCCGCTGTCGGCAAGCCTGGGCGGTGAGCGGAGAGTTCTGCCAGTTGGGCGTGGTCGGATGCTTCTTGCCTTTCGACAACGGAACCACGGGGTAGCCGGTCTCGACGAGCCTCGGCCCTTTCTCACGGATGAACGAGGTCATAACCCGAGCTCCTTGCGAACACGGGCGTCCGACGCCATTTCCTGCTCTCTACGCGTATACGCATCGTGCATTTTCTTCACCGTGCTTTCGCGAAAAGCAAAGCCATCCGGGGCGTTCTGAATCCTGTACAGCGTCATTGGAGTTATATCGCAGTACTTTGCGACTGCTCGCTTGCTAAGGCCGGAACGGACAAGATAAGCCAAGGCCGTCTTTGGGGAGATGTAGTCATTACTCGACATGAGTGCTCCAAAAATATAGAATACAAGTATGGCGACATGAATAATAAGCACAGCGAGTACACTATGTCAACCAATACCACCTTTTTGAGCACACTTCACGAGCTCATGGTCGAGAACGGGCTCTCCGTACGCAAATTGTCAAAGCTCTCGGGCGTCGCTACCGCAACTATCCAGCGGCTGAAATCAGGAGAGTCGACCCCGCACCCCGCCACAATCGCGAAACTGGCCGCCGCGCTGGCCGTTGACCCTAAAGTTTTGTGGGTGGCCTCCGCAACCGATGCTAGAGACGACGATTACCGAGCGGAAATGGCCTACGAGAAACATCTTCAAGAGCTGAGAGGCCAAGGAAACATCTTTCATGGGGCGCATGCCGAGACCCTCATGCGGGAAATTCCAATCCTGGCGCTCTCCCAGACCGCTGATTACTTCCGCACGCCAGGATTCTCCAACTGCGAATTCATCGCGCTCCCGCCCGAAATGCTCTACACCACAAACGTGCCCACGCCGGACTTCGCAATCGTCGCGGAGACCGCCGCTATGGCTCCTGCCGTACAGGACGGAGACGCTCTCTACTTCTGCAAAGAGTGGCCCCGCATAAAGTCCGGGCAAATCGTTCTGGCGGAAACGGAAAATAATTCCGCGATTATTGGAAGATTTAAGAGAGATATTTCCGAAATGTTTTTATCTTTCGACAACAACTCGGAATTCAGCATTCCAAGCGTAAAAATTAACAAAGTTTTGGCGGTATGTGTCGGCCTTTATCGCCCGTTTTTCTAACCTACGATTTCCCCGCCACGCGCTGTCGGGCGGCAAGGATGCGGGAGGCAAGAGAGCTGTCTGTCTTCGCCTCCACCTTGTCGCCGTACTTCTCCGGCGCCCACTTCTTCAGGAGATCAAGCCGCGTCGACACCGCCAGCTTCCTCGCGTACACCGCATCCCCCTTCTTCACGTCCATGCTCAGCAGGTTCCCGTCGTTGTCATAGCGCTCGTACACGTCCTCCACCATCAGCGGGTCCGTCGCCATCGCCAACGCCTCCTCGGCTAGCGCGTCAACGCCCTGCTCCCGAGCCTTCGCAACAGCCGCCTTCCACTTCGGATCCTTCGAGCACCATTGCGACAGCATGCTGCGGCCAAGACCCACACGCTTCGCAAAAGTCAGCATCATCCCGCCCTGCGCCAAGTAGGCACAGAGCGCGTCCAACAGCTCCGGCGACTTCACCACGCGGCCCGTCTCCGCATCCGTCGGCAGATACTCCGGCACCTCCGGCACCTCCGGCAGCCCCACCATCGCCTCAGTCGCCACCCGACGCATCAGCGCCCTGTCCTCCTTCGTCAGCCCAGGACGACGCTTCCTCGGCCCCCACTCCGGGCGCCAGTCCTCGTCCGGCGTCACGGGCTTGTAGTGCGCACGTCGCTTCGACGGGTCCATGTCGGACACCGTCTTGGGCGCCCCTTCATGCACGATCCTTACCACGGGGGCAGACGAGGCCGTAGAGGCGACTTCTGAGCGCACAGAGGCGCCGAAGAGACCGTCCCCTTGTGGTTGCTCGTCCGAGGGTGTCGACGCCGTAGCGGCCCAGCTAGAGGGCTTCTCGAGGATCTGAATCGATTTGATCTTGTTTGCGACGGTTTGAGCCATTGTGAAAATTTCCTAAAAATTTTTTTGGACGGTGGGGGTGCGGGAACTCAGAAAAAAGGGAAGTTCGAAAATAAAAATTTTTTGAGTGTGCCGGTCAGGCTAGGTCCCCCGCGGACGAGCGGCGAAATTGGGCCCCTACCCGGCCCCGACGAGCGCCTCAGCCGACCGACACCCGACGCCCCGCGCGGACCGTCACCCATGCGGCGGGCAGCACGGCGCGGCGGTGGCATCGTACGAAGTCCTTCGCGGTGTTGAAAGGCACGCCGAAGCGGGCGGCGGCCGCTGTGACGGTCTCACCGGCGGCCACACGCTGGCGGATTTCTTCCACCACGGCGTCGGGCCACCGGCACCGCGCAGAGTCTTCGCCGACCGGTCGCCCGGCGGCGCTTACGGCAATCGTCTTTGTCATGTGCTTTCCTCCTGCGGCCGGAGTCTAGCCGCAATCGTCCGGCGAAAGCCGCAACCGTCGAACAGACGGGCAGAAATCCCCTCGCATCAAGGCGCGGCGAGCGGTGAGGCTGTGAGTTCATACAAAAATGCCCACACAGCCACGGGCCACCGCTGCCACCGGTCGGCATCCCAGGCGGCGGACGGCCCGCGCGCCCGCACCAAAAACCCGCAACGCGGCGCGGCGCGTCGGGTAGGCCAGAGCACCGCCAACCCCACGGCGCCACCCCACCGCACGCCGCAAAGCCCCACGGTCCGCCGTTCCCACGTGTCGTAGCACCGCATCCGGCGCCACCCTTCGGCCAGGGGGACGCGCGGCCTAAAAAACCGCAGCGGTGCTCAGGTGCCTATTTCGGCCAAAAACACAAACCCCCTATAGGCGTATATAAGGGGGGTACCCCCTTTGTTTTCACGTATGAGAGAAGTTACGAGAGGGGGTAGATAAGCACCTAAGCACCGCATTTTTCTTCGGCTAACTCACGAAAAATCGGAGTTGCGTTCCAACTCGCAAAAAAACAGCAGTTCAGTAAGTCCTATCGCCGCAATCCAACTAACAAAAAAACCGAGTTGCTCACCAACTCGCAAAAAAAACGAGTAGAGGCAGAGGCCCCCGTGGCCTTGAGGGGTCCGGGGAAAGCGCGCGCCATACGGCCGTCGGGCCCGCCGGTGGTGCCTGCGGCCTGAGCGTGCTTGATCTATGTCAAGTGTACTCATCTTTGCTGTGTTCGTTTGTGCTCGTTTAGGTGTAATATGCACTTAACACGAATCGAGCACGATTCAGCACCAATGAACACACAACTAGGACTCCACACCATGACACCCGCCATCATCGCCCACTACCTCGTCGCAATCGCCGTCATCGCCGTTTTCCTCACCATCGCGCTCATCCGTGAGGCCCTCATTCGTGAAGCCGCCGATCGTCGCCGTGACGAAGAATTCGATCGCATTCGCGCCGCCGATCGCGCCGCCGCCCGCCGTCGCACTGATGCCCTCTATCTCGACTTCGCCCGCCGCGCCGGCGCCGCCGTGGAGCTCCCGGCGGACTGGAATCGCCTGGTCGACTTCCAGAAAGCTAGCCGAATCGACGCCCTTCGCGAAATCGCCGAGCGCATCGAACGCCGCGCTGCTTTCGCTGCTCGCTACGGCTGCGAGGTCAAGGCATGACCGCCCCACGCGCTCTGGTCGCCCGTCTTGCGCTAGGCGCCGCTGCCCTCGCAGTGGCGGCGCTGGCCGCCGGCGCGGCGGCCTCATCGGTCGACCTGACCGCCGGCGCCTACACCGTCGCAGTGGTCAAGCTGGCTGCAGGCTGCGCTCTCTCTGCTCTTTTCGCTTCCCTCTCCGGCGCGCTTTTCGACGCTGCCGAAGACTAATCACTTACTTAACTTGCTAGGACTCATCATGACCACCACTATTAGCCCCGCTTGCCTTCTCCTTGACGCACTGACCGCCGCCGGCATTCGCACGGCCTGTGATTTCGATCCCGCCGATCTTAGTGTCCGGGACCCGGAATGTTTCGCCCGTCTGGTGAGCAATGCCGCCTACTTCCTTTCGGCGCCCGTCGCTGAAGGCCTCGAGGATGAATGCCCCGATGACGATGAGGCCGAAGAAAGCGCGCCTGACGCGTTCGAACCCCTCTCGCTGGAAATCTATCGCGCCGGCCGCGGCGGCTATATCGCCGATGTCGATTTAACCGTGGGCGGCCCCACGATTCGCGCTCGCTACGAATCCCGCTGGGAGCGCCTGACCTTGACGGCCTCATGGGGCGGCGATCGCCTCGAGGTGTCTTGCAATGACTGCCCGCTCATTCGCTGGATTGAAGCCGCCGAAGAGTTTGACCGCATCTAACCCCCACAAGCCCGCCCCGCCGCACCGGTGGGGTGCATATGAGAGCGCCCGGGCGTCCGGACGCTTTCACCCGCAAAACCGCAGGGGCTTTTTTCAACTCATCAGCTAGGACTCACTATGTACGCAAACACCTCCCGCGCGGCCCTTGACGCCGCCCACCTTTCCCCCGCAACCCCTCGCCCGATCGTGGACATGTACGACCTCGACACGTCTTCGTATGACATCGATCCGGACGGCCGCACGGTCCGCATCTATGGCGCGGCCTTTTTCCGC
The DNA here is from genome assembly GCF_000297775.1 of Sutterella wadsworthensis 2_1_59BFAA. Classification (GTDB taxonomy): domain Bacteria; phylum Pseudomonadota; class Gammaproteobacteria; order Burkholderiales; family Burkholderiaceae_F; genus Sutterella; species Sutterella wadsworthensis_A. The sequence continues at coordinate 143,634 of NZ_JH815516.1, read as the reverse complement.
ACCGCACCGCAGATCGGCGTGCGGTTCACGCTGGTGCTGTCCCGCGCCGATCTGCGTGACGATGAGGCGCCCGCCTGGATCGATTTCGATTCCGATGACCTCGAGGCCGCCGGTCTCGCTCTGGCCGAAGAGACTGCCGAGGCCGCATTGCTTGATGCGCTCCGTACGCCCGGTTTCAACGTTGCCGGAGCGCCGGCCGTACTCACGCCTTCGCTCATCGATTTCTATCTGCCTGCCATCCATGACGGCGCCGGCAGCACTGAGCACATCCGCGCCGCGTCCGGATGGTGCCTTTTCGCCGTCCCGTCCGACGAAGGTCCGGAGCTTACGGACGTATTGGCCTATCGACGCTACAGCGATGACTACCCGTGCTACGCAGCCCCTAGCGCGGCCGATTGGGCGGATGCGCGCGATCAGCTTGAGGGCCGTGTGCCCGAAGAAACGCTAGACGCTTTCGAGCGTTTCTATCTCGAAAACGAGATCGCCTGGGCGCAGGTCCAGTAACAGTAAACCCCGGCCGCCTTTCGAGGCGGCCAAATTTGGAGCATTGAGTCATGACAGCAAGGAATTTCTACCGCGTCGACGCCGCCGGCCGAATCGAAAAACTTTCCGGTTCGATTTTGAAAGAGCTAACCGGCGCGGCCACCGTGGCCGCAGCGATGGACGCGATTCGCAACGACATGACCGGCCGCGAGGACTTCGCAGAAATTTGCTTTTCGTACCTCGAGGCGTGTGTCATCGCCCGCACGCGCAAGGAGCGCAGCGAATGATCTACGTAATTGCACTGCGTCAAGCCGCGCGGACTGGTGACCGCTGGCAGGTGCTGCCCCGTGCTTACTACTCCATATGCGAGGCCCTGGCCGACGCCCGCCGCGCCCGCCTGCGATTTCCGCTGCTGTACTTCCGCGTAGCGCGCAGACCGACAGCCGAAAAGCTACCGGACATCTATCGATGGTAGCGCCCACGCGGCCGGTGTCATGCCGGCCCGCAGAGGAAAGCCTACAGCCCCGCGCCGCGGGCTTTTCTCTGCGCAGTAACCCGGGACTGCATACGCCGCCCCGCCCTTCACTTTCATTTTTTGGGAGGCTCTATCGTGAGTCTTGAAACTGAGATTCGAGCTCTGACCGATGAGGTCAAGACCCTGGCCACCATCGCCCGCGCCATCGTCGCCGGTCGCTCTCTCAACGCCGACACGGCAGCGCAGGAGGCCCCGACCACCGGCGCGCCGGTTACCGTCCCCACGCCCGAAGAGACGCCCGCGCCGGCCCGCGCCGAAGCTGCCGCCCCGGCCGCTCCGGAACCCGTGGAGGATCCTGCCGAAGACGTCAAGGCTGAACTGGCGCCCGAAGCCGCCGCGCCTGCGGCAGAGGTCGAAAACGTGCCGAAGGACCCCGCCGGTTTCATGGCCGCGCTTCACGCGCTCGTCGTCGGCCGCTCCGACGCCAAGGATGTCATGCGCGCCGCACTTGAGGCCATCGGCGCAAGCTCTTTCCGCACGCTGGACAGCGCTCGCTACGCGGAGGCGCTTGCCGCCGTCAAGGCTGAACTAGCGAAGGCGGAGGCGTGACCATGGCTAAGCATGCTCTCATTAGCCCGTCGAGCTGCGGGCGCATCGCCTACTGCCCGGCGTCTGTCCTTCTCTCGAAGGGCATGCCGGAGGACTCCAGCCCTTACGCAGAAGAAGGCACCGCGGCACACCGCTGGTGTGAGCTCGAGTTGCGGGCGAAGTTTGCGGGCCGCGACCTAAACCGCGCCGAAGCCGCAGAGCGCGCGGCCATCAAGCTGTCTCACGACGGCATGGAACCCCACGTGCGCGAGTATGTGTCCCACGTGGCTGAACTGGCCGGGGGCGCTCTCTATCGCGCCGTCGAGGTCCGCCTGCCGGTAACGCCGATCACGGGCGAGCCCGACGCCTTCGGCACTGCCGACTGCGTGGTTATCGACAAAGACGGTGTGCTCCACATCGTTGACTTCAAGTACGGCGCCGGCGTCAAAGTCGAAGCGAAGCACAACGCGCAGCTCGGCGTCTACGCGCTTGCCGCCATGGCTGAACTAGACCCCGAAGGCATGATGTTCGGCATCGAAAAGGTCGTGCTCCACATCATCCAGCCGCGCATGGACAACATCAGCGCGTGGGCGATTGACCGCGCAGCACTTGAGGGGGAGCTCCTCACGAATATCCGCCGCTCGTCGGATCGTGCGCTCCACCTGGTCGAGCACCCCGAAGACCTGAAGGAGGACTACCCCTTCCTGCCGCTCGAGGGCTCCGGCATGACGCCAGAAGGCGACTTCGCGATCCCGAACGATCACATCTGCCGCTTCTGCAAGGCGAAAGCGATCTGTCCGATCCTGCATCGGTCCACGGTGGAGGCGCTCGAAGCGGACTTCGAGGATCTCGCTGACGTCGCCGAGGCTGAACAAGCTGCGCCCGTCGCCGTCGCGCTCCCGAGCTCGATCCCCGTGCCGACCACGCCCGAGCGCCTGGCTGCCGCATACAGCTGGCTCAAGGTGATTCGCATGTGGTGCGACGCCGTGGAGGGCGCCATGTACGACCGCCTCAACAGCCATGGCGAGACCGAAGGCTACAAGCTCGTCGCGGGTCGCCCCGGTCCGCGCAAGTGGACGGATGCCGAAGCCGCCGAGGCTGAACTCCGCAAGGCACTCAAGGTTGATCAAGCGTATGACCGCAAGGTGATCTCGCCGACCACAGCCGAGAAGCTCCACAAGGCGGGCGAGATCGGACCCAAGTACTGGGCTCGACTCTCAAACCTCATTGGTCGAAGCGACGGCAAGCCTCTGATCGTGCCCAGCACGGACGAGCGCCCCGCGTTGACGCCGCAACTCGAGAACGACTTTGACGATCTCGACCCCAAGGCTGAACAAGCCAATTAAACCCTGTCATTTTTGAAGGAAATACAAATGGCAAAACTTACTGCTGAAGAGCGCAAGAAGCTCCACCTCGTGCTGCGCAAGGTGCGCATCGCCTACCCGGAAGTCTTCGAACCGAAGCACAACGACCTCTCTGGCAAGGACGAGTACTCCGTGCAGGTTCGCCTCTACGAGGACAACCCCGAGCACATGAAGATCGTGGAGATGATTAACGCCGCGAAGGAAGTGGCCGCTAACGCCTTCTGGGGTCGCGACGCCAAAGCCTTTAATGCCCGTGTCGAGAAGATCGACAACAACAAGGGGCTCCGTCACAACGACGAGGGCGGCTTCTACTTCCTGAGCGCCAAGCGCCGTCCCGACCAGCAGGCCCCGCGCATCGTCGGTCGTGACCGCACGGTTGAACTGCGCCCCGAGGACGGAAAGATCTACAGCGGCGCTGTCTGCAACGTTGTCGTGGATCTCTGGTGCTACAGCGGAAAGGCGAAGAATGGCACGCCCATCCAGCCTGGCTTCTCCTTCACGCTCTGTGGCATCCAGTTTGTTGAAGACGGCGATCCTATCGGCGGCGCTTCCGTCGCCAAGGACGATGACTTCGATGATCTGAAGGCGGACGACGATCCCGACTTCACCGACATCCCGTAAAGCGCTTACGCGACTTTGAACAAAGCCCCCTCTTCTCCCCAGAGGAGGAGGCTTGATCCAGAGCCGCGGGGGAAACCGCTCGGAACGCAGAGCCGTAGCGGGTCGGGTGATTCATCAGGCAGTAATGCCGGAGTTCTAGCGCCACGATCACGCAAGGATGAGCATCTGCAGCTCTTGCCGCACGGCAAGCCCTCATCCTCCCCCAAGGGCTCCCCAGTTTTTTCAAAGGAGTCTCACATGGATCAACTTCACAAGCCGACAGAAGATGAGCGGCAACGCCGCATAGGCCGTCTTGTCGCCGGCAAAGAGATCGTAGATGTCGTCGGCTGGTACGCGACGCCTTCGGCCGCGAAGCGCTGGCTTGTCGTCGCCCATTGCCCCTTCTGTGGGAAGCCCTTCAAGGTGAAAGAACTCAGCCTCTACAGCAAAGCCGTCAACTGCGGATGCCGCCCCCGTGCGAACGGCGGCGCGTTGCGCGAGAGCGGGAACCTCACGATCAGTGGCGAGCGCTGCTCGGTTGCGGAGGGGGAGCGCCGACGCGAAGAAGCGATCAAGGCCGCGGCAGTCCGCCGGCATGACAAGGCTGAACAAGACGGCCCGCTATACGTGCCAGAGAACCCGTCTCTTAAAAAGTGGTATGGGCGGGATGCGATGGACCGGTTCACGAAGGATCGAGTACTCGTGTACTGGATGACGTTGGACCGCGCCGCCTGCTGCCCCGCATGGCAGGACTTCGAGAAGTTCTACGGCTGGGCGATCCGCAACGGCTACTCCCGTGAAAAGGTGCTCGTACGCCTTGACCCGACCAAACTGATGAGTCCTTTGACTTGTAAATGGAGTCTTCCATGAAATATCTTTTCGCGGACCTTGAGACCTTCTCTCCGCTCAATCTCCCCCAAGTCGGCAGCTTCCGTTATGCGGAAGACTGCGAGATTCTGTTGTGGGGCTATGCCATCGACAACGAACCCGCCCGCGTCTGGGACTGCACGAACCCGCAGACCAAAGAGATGCCCGAAGCGCTTGCCAAGGCGCTCAAGGAAGTGCAGGCGGGCGAGCGCAAGATCGTCTGGCACAACGGCATGATGTTCGACACGGTTGTGCTTGCCGCCCACGGCTACCACATCCCACTCGAGATGATCGTGGACACCATGGTCATCGCCTATCAGCACGGGCTCCCCGGCGCTCTTGGCGACCTGTGCGACGTGCTCCGCATGCCGACCGACAAAGCGAAGGACAAGGACGGCAAGCGCCTCGTCCAGCTCTTCTGCAAGCCGCAGCCGGAGTGCTACAAGGTGCGTCGTCATGACCGCTACACGAAGCCCGAGGACTGGATCAAGTTCGTCAACTACTGTCGCCTGGACGTGGAAGCGGAGCGTGAGCTTTTCAAGGCGCTGCCCAAGTGGAACTGCACGGAGTGGGAGCATCGTCTGCAGGTGCTCGATGCCGAGATCAACCGCCGCGGTGTCAAAGTCGACATTGAGCTTGCCAAGGCCGCGGTTGAACTCTCTGAACGCCGCAAGGGCATTCTTGCTGAAGAGACTCAACGGCAGACGAACGGTGAAGTCGGTGCCGCCACGCAGCGTGATGCGCTCATCGACTACATGGCTCGCGAGTACGGCTGGAAGATCGACACGATGACGAAGGCCGAGCTTGAGAAGCGGGTGGACGACCCGTCCGTACCGGAGCCCGTTCGTGAGCTTCTGAAGCTCCGCCTCATGTCTACGAAGACCTCGATCCAGAAGTTCAAGGCGCTTCTGCGGCGCGTCAACAAGGACGGGCGCATGCGCGGCGGGCTCCAGTTCCGAGGCGCGGCACGCACTGGCCGCTGGTGCCTGACGGGCGATCACGAAGTGCTCACGCCGAACGGTTGGGTACGCCTCGACGAATGGCAAGGCGGCGAGATCGCGTGCTGGAACGTGGATGAAACCGTTGACTTCATGGAAGCAAAGGCATTGGCCTTCCCGTACGAGGGGGAGATGTGCGCTATCGAGTCTAAGCGCGTTTCGCAGATCAGCACACCTGATCACCGAATGGCGTGCGCATGGGGGACAAAGCGCGAATGGCGCGTAAAAACGGCAGAGGAATGCGCTCTCGGAAAAGTGCGTATCCCGTATTACGGGCGCCGTAAATTGCCGTGGTTCTGCGTGGAAGAGATCCCTCTTCGAGTGGCGGTAATGACGCAAGCTGATGGGCATTTTTCCAGTAGGGGGCGAGTGACTTTTCACTTTAAGAAAGAACGAAAGGTAGCCCGCTGCCAAATGCTCTTGTCTGCAGCAGGTATTAGGTTTTCTCGAAACACTTACGAAACCGGGACGGTCTTTACGGTGTATCCGAGCGATATCCCTGAATGGCTTCGAGCTTTCGAGGAAAAGGTTTTCTCTCCCGCATTGTTCGACGCGGACCCCGATGTTTTCTTCGACGAGCTTTCCTTCTGGGACGGTTCTGTTTCAACTAAGAACTCCTTCCAGTACAGCACGGCAGTTCGCGCAAACGCAGATTTTGTACAAGCCTTCGCGCACATGTCGGGGCGAGCCGCCATTCTGCTTGAGCGCCCGGGGCGAAAAGAAGGATGGTCAACTATCTACACGCTGAACATCTGGGAAAACGGTAGCAATCGCTCAGTTGTTATGCCCGAAGCGCACAGCAAGCAAGCGTTCAAGGGCACGGTGTATTGCGCGGAGACGAAGACGGGTTTCTTCATGGTCCGTCGCAACGGTCGTGTCTGGGTGACAGGGAACTCCGGCCGCGGAATGCAGTTGCAAAATCTGGCTCGCCCAACCGTTTCACAGGATGAGATCGACTTCGCTACCGAAGTGCTCAAGCAGCGCGACGGTACGTTCGAGTGCTTCTACGACGACCCATCGGTCATCCTTCCCAACCTTCTCCGAGGCGAGATCATCGCACCTGCCGGCAAGAAACTGATCGTCGCCGACTACTCCAACGTGGAAGGCCGTGTGCTCGCTTGGCTTGCCGGTGAGGAGTGGAAGCTTCAAGCCTTCCGAGACTTTGACGCGGGGCACGGCCACGACCTCTACAAGCTTGCCTACGCCAAGGCGTTCGGCGTGAAGCCTGAGGACGTGACGAAGCCTCAGCGCCAGATCGGCAAGGTGCTCGAGCTCGCGCTCGGGTATGGCGGAGGAGCCGCGGCGTTCGCCCGTTTCGCATCTGGGTATGGGATGGACCTCAACGAGATGGCCGAGTACGTGAAGTCGAGCGCACCGCGCGCCAACTGGCTCGATGCTGCCGACAGCTACTCGTTCTTTGCAGAAAAGAAGATGACGGGAGGGCTTGAGCGCGAGGCCTTCATCGCCTGTGATGTCCTGAAGCGCCTGTGGCGAAAGACGAACCCTAAGATCGTCCAGTTCTGGGCGAACGTCGGGCAGGCCGTGCAGAAGGCCATCGTCTCTCGAGAGAGTGTCCGCGTCGGCTATGTCGCCTTCACCAGGACTGAGAGCTTCCTCGTCATCCGACTGCCGAGCGGCCGTCTGCTCTGCTACCCGTCGCCGAAGACGAATCCGGGGGTCGGCAAGGACTCGTTCACCTATATGGGCGTTAATCAGTTCTCGCGCAAGTGGGAAAAGATCGAGTCATACGGCGCGAAAAACGTGGAAAACATTACCCAAGCAGTCGCTTGCGATCTCCTCTCCGAAGGGCTTCTCCGCATGGACGCTGCGGGCTACAAGACCGTGCTGACCATCCACGACGAAGCGATCACGGAAGCGCCCGACACCGACGAGTTCACCTTCCAGAAGATGGAGCACCTGATGTCGACGCTGCCCGACTGGGCGCCCGGGCTTCCTCTCGTAGCGGCGGGCTACGAAGCCTACAGATACAGGAAGGACTAGGCCATGGAAAAAGAGAAAGACCTGCGCCTGACGCCTCGCGAGTTGGAAATCCTACAGCTCACAGCGAAGGGCCTCGAGCAAACGCAGATTGCGGAAATCCTGGGCATTTCGTTCGCGACTGTCGTCGCGCACAGGAAGAAGCTCTTTAAGAAGCTGGGTGTCCACAACGCCGCCGAGGCGGTTTACGAGGCCTTCCAAATGGGGCTTTTAAAGGTTCAAAAATGAAAAAGAGAAACAAGAAGTACCGTCCGAAGCGCACGCACGCCCCTTCTTTCATTTACTCCCTGACGCTGGGGGAGTTGACGGAGGGGGACCGCGCGAGGTCGGACATCCATCCGTACGTCCACCTCGATGTTCTGCGCCGTGGCGAGGGGGACGAAGAGGACGCATGGCACGTCCAGTCCGCGCTTCGCCACGCGTGGGTCCTGAGCCAGGGGTTCGAGGAGAAGACGACGATGAGGCTCACTTTCCTTCTCGCGTTCGCCTCGCTCAACTGCATGGCGCAGCTCAAGAAGCGGGAAGAACCTGAGCTGCCGGATGCGCTCTTCGAGCCCGTCGACATGGCGCTTGAGTACCTGAAGCAGATGAAGGACTCGTGCAACCGCTCCGAGCTCCTGAAGTCCATGTGGGCGCTTGAGGCGTCCGGTCACATCTTCGACATCCCGACAGGCTCCGGCTTCCTTGTCGACCCCGTCAACGATGACGACTTCGACAAGGTGCAGGGCCGAGGAGGCTTCGCGGTCATCAACAAGAAGACCCGACGAGGTTGGATTGAACGAAACGAAGCCATGAACCGCTGGGAGTGGCACTGCCATGACGAAGATGTCGTGGTGCCGATAACCAAACCCTTTGTCCTTTTACTTTACACACCTATCAAACCATGAATTGCATCACCCATCAATACCCTTTGCCGACCTGCGCCATCCACGGCGAAGACAGCTCTGTGCGTGTTACCGCCCGCGTGGTCGGCGTCTCCAAGGTGGGCATGCCCAAGGTCGTCATCGACATGGATGGCGTCAAGGGCATCCCGCTGACTGAGATCCACAAGCTCGAAACTTTTCTGACGAGTGTCTACGACTGGCGCCGTCTCGCGTTCAACAAAGGAGAGATCAAGTGAACGGTACCCCTCGGCATTCTCCGCAAGACCTTCGGCAAATGCAGAGTCTTCCGCTCGAAGCCAAGGTGCGTATGACGGAAGCCCGCATCAAGGCATGGCACGAGCATTGGGGCGGCGACGTGTACATTTCTTTCTCCGGCGGCAAGGATTCTACGGTGCTCAAGCACATTGCCGATTCGCTCTATCCGAGTATTCCGAGCGTCTTTGTCAACACGGGGCTTGAGTACCCCGAGGTCAGGAGCTTCGCTCTACGTCAGAAGAACGTCATCAGGCTTGATCCAGCCATGCGGTTTTACGACGTGATAGAGAAGTACGGATACCCAGTCGTTTCTAAGGAGCAAAGCCAGTTCCTATACGAGGCTCGCACCACAAAGTCGGAGAAGCTACTAGGTATTCGGCTTAACGGGAACCGTTGGGGCAAAGGAAAGATCTCCGAGAAGTGGAAGTTCCTGATCGACGCGCCATTCAAGATTTCCAACAAGTGCTGCGACGTGATGAAAAAAGCGCCCGTAAAGAAGTACGAGCGCGAGACTGGTAACAAAGCCATCGTCGGAACTATGGCGGACGAGAGCTTCCTCCGAAGATCCTCGTGGCTGAGGTACGGATGCAACGCCTTCACGAGATCTCGTCCGATCTCTCAGCCGATGAGCTTTTGGACGGAACAAGACGTGCTTCGTTACGTCGTCGAGAACAAGTTAGAGATTGCGACGGTGTACGGAGAGGTCAAGGAGAACGAAGACGGGCTCCTTGAGCTGACAGGGCTTCAAAGAACCGGGTGCATGTTCTGCATGTATGGCATAGACAAAGACCCGATTCCCAACCGCTTTCAAAGAATGACACATACACACCCGCTACAATATCGATACTGCATGGAGCAGTTAGGTTTGCGGGAAGTTCTAACTTTCATGAATATTCCCTTTCGGGAACTAAGGTAGGACAACACCATGGAAATTGTTGACAACATCAACCACCCCAAACATTACGAAGACGCGGGCTATCTTGTTCAGCCCATCGACGTATGCCAAGAGTTGCCCTTCTGCCTGGGCAACGCCGTCAAGTACCTCTGCCGAGCCGGCAATAAGGAGGGGTGCCCCGAGCTCGAGGACCTGAAGAAGGCCCAGTGGTACCTCAATCGACAGCTTGCCCTCCTCGACAACGGCTCCATGGCCGCTGTTCTGTCGGCCAGAGGGGCCTGTGCCGCACGCTTCATCGCGGAGAAGCACAACGGTCCGCTCCGTTGGCTGTTCGAGAACGGGATCCGCGGTGCCGCTGCCAACGGCTTTGTCGTCCCGAGGACGGATGTTGTCTCCTGCTTAGCGGCAGTGAGAATGGCCATTTACCAACTCGTCGAGCAGAAGGAGGACGAAGAATGACAAAAGATGGAAAGATCGAATGGCAACGGTACGACGCAGACGATGAAGCAACGCACCCAGACACCGGAAAAGAACTCATCATCATCGCTCTGAAAGGCGGCAAGCCCGTGTTTATCCCCCGTGGATATTTCGGCCTGGGCACTGAGTTCTTCTACGAAGTAAAGACCGTCAAAGGCTGCAGGGTCACGAAGCGAAACGAGTACAAAGTCGAGGACTTCGACGACATCGCATGGGCCTATCTCGACATTCCGTCGTGGTGGATCAGAAAGGAGAAAGAGGAATGAGACCTGAAAGAGAATACAGACGCATGGCAATCGTCGCTTTGGACTTCATCCAGAAGTACGCGACTGCAGGAAAAGAGGCCTGGAAGGGAGTGTCAGGATTTCTGTGTCTGGGGAGGTTATTCCAGGGGCAGCCCAACGAGGCTGCCCTTTGTTTTTTGTGATGCAGTATGCCAGACCTGATGCGATAGCGCGGGTAGTCTAATCATACCCCTTGTCTTACTCCATGGCACCTGTAAAGCGCTCGCCAAACAGCAGAGCGAACTGAGGCATGGCAGCAGACCACCTGGCTGTAGCACGCTTCCAGGAGGTCGTGAAATTCATGATAGCCAGGTAGATCAGCTTCCGGGCTGCGTCCTCACTAGGGAATAGAGTGCGCGTCTTGATCACCTTCCTGACAGCGCGGTTTAGCCCTTCAATCGCATTGGTCGTATAGATCAGTGTACGGATCTCTGGCGGGAACTGGAAGAACGGGATCACTTGCGCCCAGGCGCGTTCCCAGATCTGGATGATGGCTGGATACTTCTTGCCCATGTCCGTGCTTCCAAAACGCTCCAGAGCGCGTTCTGCAGCGTCGGCATCCACTGCCTGGTAGATGGGCTTCAGCTCCTTGCATACGGCCGCCCTGTCCTTCTGAGAGACGAATGAGGTGGATGCGCGGATAAGGTGGACGATGCAGGTCTGGTGGAGGGTCTGCGGATACACGGTTTCAAGAGCCTCCGTCATGCCCTTCAGGCCGTCCGTAACGGCGATGAGGATGTCCTCCACGCCTCGGGCCTTGAGCCCGTTGAACACGCTCGCCCAGAAGCTTGCGCCCTCGTTCTCGGCGATCCACATGCCCAGAACCTCACGCGTACCGTCCGTGCGAACACCAATCCCGAGATGAACAGCCATGTTCTTTACGGCTGCGCCGCTGCGGATTTTGACTCGAAGGGCGTCGAAGAAAGCGACGGGATACACACTTGCGAGCGGGCGATTCTGCCACTCCCGGACGTCCTCAAGCACTCTGTCAGTAACCTTGCTGACGTAGTCGGGGCTGATGTCCACCCCGTAGAGGTTGTCGATGAAGGCCTGGATGTCACGGGTGCTCATGCCCCTGGCGTACATGGCGATGATCTGCTCGTCCATCTTGCCGAACGAGCGGCTGTGCTTGGGCACGATGATCGGGTCGAAAGTGTTCTGTCGGTCGCGCGGAACGCTCAGCGGCAGAGGACCAAACTCGGTCTTCAGGGTCTTGTGGCTAAAGCCGTTGCGCTTGTTGGAAAGCTGGGGAAGCTCGTCAGCGGCGACCTCTTCAGGAGGCGTTTCAGTGGGCTGACAGCCTGTGAGATGGGCATCCATTTCTCCCTGCAGCATGGCTTCGACGAAGCGTTGGGAGAAGGTACGGACGGCCTCGGAGAAGGCTTCGGGGCCCAGCGGGCGGCCCGATGCTCGAAGCTCGGAAACGTACTGGTCGATATGGTTATCGAGGGGGTTGGTGGACTTCTTACGAGAATTGCGTTTGGTATTCGTGTTCATTGGATGCACCCGATTGGCGGGCTCCGATTATCCCATGGACACAAAATTTCTGACGCTCTCGCCTGGAAAGGTCAAACTCCTCCGACCATGGAGGAAGTCGACTCGGTTATCCGCGACCTGTCCTATTTCGTCGGAGCGCTGAAGGACTATCGCTCGATCCGCATCCAGATGATGAAGGAGAAAGAGGAATGACGCCCGAAGGAAACCTCGTAGCCTACCTGTGCAAGCGGGCGAAGGCAGAAGGCTTCCGTGTGCGCAAGCTCTCCTACGAAGGGCGCCACGGAGCGCCGGACCGACTGATCCTTGCGCCGGGCGCAGCCGTCTTCGTGGAAGTGAAGGCGCCGGGGCAGCGGCCCCGCCCTGAGCAGACGCGCGAGCTTGCCATCTTCAATGACAGCGGGCTTCACGCCTGCTGGGTGGCGTCCAAGGAGGACATTGACAGCGTGCTCACGGAGCTCTCGCTTCGCTCCTGGCACGCGCTGGAGGAAGACCCGTATGTGTGATGCCCTTTTCGGGATGTTCGTTACGCTGCTCCCGCTCCTCGCCGCCGGGCTTGTCGCGTGGATTCTATCCTGGTGCGAAGACAAGGGGAAATCATGAAGTTCACCCCTCGCCCCTATCAGAGGCTGATCGTCAACCACATCCTCTCCCGCGAGCGGACTGCCGTGTGGGCAGGCATGGGTATGGGCAAGACCAGCTCGACGCTCTACGCCATCAACCTTCTCCAGTCGGTAGAAGGCGTAGGCCCCGCGCTGATCCTCGCCCCGCTCCGTGTGGCCGTATCGACGTGGCCGGATGAGGTCGCCAAGTGGGAGGACTTCTCCCACATGCGCGTCTCCGTCCTCTACGGTTCGAAGGCGCAGAGGAAGAAGGCGCTCAATGAGAAGGCCGACATCTACTGCGTCAACTATGAGTCCCTCCCCTGGCTGGTCGAGGAGCTCGACGGCAACTGGCCTTTCGACATCATCGTCGCCGATGAGGCCACGCGCCTGAAGAGCTTCCGCACCCGCTCGGGTGGGTCCCGTGCGAAGGCGCTCGGCTCCGTCGCGTGGCGTTCCGAGTTCTTCATCGAGCTCACGGGGACACCCGCCTCGAACGGACTCCTCGATCTCTGGGGACAGTTCTGGTTCTTGGACAAAGGCGAGCGCCTTGGCAAGACGATGCGCCGATACCAAGAGGTCTACTTCACGCCTATCCGCGTGGGCGCCAACGCCTTCGCGGTGAAGTACGAGCCCCGCGGGTTCGCCGAGAAAGCGATCCTCGAGAAGACGCAGGACATCGCGCTGAAGCTCAACGCCGAGGACTGGTTCGACATCCAGAAGCCCATCGTCATGGACGTGGAGGTGACGCTCGACGAGAAGGTGATGAAGGCGTACCGAAGCCTCGAGCGGAACCTCTACGTCGAGCTGGGCGAGTACGCCGTCGACACGGCCAACGCGGCCACGAAGACGTCTGCCTGTCTGCAGCTTGCCTCCGGCAACCTCTACGAAGGCGAGGAAGTAACGCCTGACTTCGAGCGGCTTGCCGAGGCGAAGGCCGCACAGTCGGTAGAACGCGTCGACGGAGGGACGACGAAACCTTACTTCCACGTCCACGACAGCAAGCTCCGTGCGCTCGCCTCCATCGTGGAGGAAGCCAGCGGCATGCCGATCCTCGTGGCGTACCAGTTCAAGCACGAGCGCGACAGGATCCTCTCCTACTTCAAGGGATCCCGCGTGCTCGACAAGAACCCGCAGACGATCCGCGACTGGAATGCCGGCAAGATCCCGATGCTCCTTGCGCACCCCGCCTCGTGCGGCCACGGCCTCAGCATGCAGGACGGCGGGAACATCCTCGTCTTCTACTCCACCGGGTGGAACCTCGAGGAGCACGAGCAAATCATCGAGCGCATCGGACCGACACGACAGGCGCAGGCGGGGCATCCGCGCCCCGTCTTCGTCTACAACATCATCGCAAAAGACACACTGGACGAAGCCGTCCAGGAAAGAATCACCACCAAACGCAGTGTCCTCGACCTGCTCATGGAAAGGAGAAAAGCATGAAACCGCAAGAACTGATGACCGCAAAGCAGGTGCGTACATATGTAGGGTGCGCCCCCAACACCCTTACGAAGGCTGTGCGTGAAGGACGCTTTCCCGCTCCTGCCCTCATCCTCGGCCGCCAACGATGGCGAAAAGCGGACGTGGACGAGTACCTTGAGCGAGCGTTCAAGGTCGCACAAGCAAGGCGAGTGGGTGCATGAGAGGGAATCCGTAGTCCAGACTAAGAATGCGCGAGGAATAGAGGCATTTCGAGCCGACACCTCGCGCATTTTAGTAAGGGGGTTCACTATGGGTGAATTCGCTAGTAAAGGGGTCGCGGGTAGCGGCCTGGGTCTCGGCATTGCCGGGACCGCGTTGGGGCTTCTCAACGCTAATGGAAACGGTGGCGGCCTTCTTGGCGGGCTGTTTGGCGGCGGCAATTGTCAGAACGCTCAGGCTGGCATGGCGCTCAATGCTCTGGCTGAAAAGGACGCGAAGATCGCGGAACTGACGGCCATGCGCTACAGCGACAACCAAGATGCGGCGGTCTACAAGCAGACGCTTGCCGACAACAAGACGCTTCGAGACGAGATGTACGCCTACATCACGCCGATTGCGCAGGAGTCCGCGGCCAATCGCGAACGCGTGGCGGTGCTCGAAGCACAGCAGAAGTGCGAAGCTGAAAAGGCTCAGCTGCGCGAACAGATCATCACGCAGAAGATTGATCGCGTGGCATCCGATTGCGCCTGCGGTCTTCGCAACCTTTCGGCTGAGGTCGGTTCCATCAAGGCTCGTGTCAACGCCATCACGCAGGAAGTTGTGCCGCTCGGTGCAATCTGCCCGCAGCCGATGCCGCGATACAACGAGTGGCAGAGTCCGGTCGACACGACGACCACGGGTCAGTAACCAGTAGGAGCGCGTCATGAACGTTGAAGTCTCCCAGATACCGACGATTGCCAGCGAATTCATCACCACGGTGGTCATGCCGAAGGCACCCACCGGGCTCCTGAAGTTTGGCATCGGCTTCGTCTCCCCCTACATCCGCGACGCCGTAGCGGTGCGTGTCGAGCAGTCCCTGCCGACGCTCAAGATGCTCGGCATCGTGGACGAAGGGAAGGTTGATCTTGACCGTGCATCCGCGGCCGCCTACGCCGCGCTCGAAGAGGCCGGCGGCAAGGTGGAGCTTAGCGGCTACATGGTCGACAAGGCGGACATCGACGCGCTCCTTGAGATCGCGAAGAAACACGCGGTCGAATAAGGAGAAAGTCATGGACTTGAAGGACATGCGAAAGATGCAGGGCGAGCGCACCGAAGAAGAGCTTCTGGAGAAGATCGACAAGATCCTCGACGACGCTCGGGACGGTCACTACAGCCTGACATCCCAGAACCTGGAAGATCTTTGTGAAGCGTGGGAGTGCATCAAGCACATCCGCACGGTTCTAGCAATGGATCGTTAACCACGCAGGGGGCGATCCAGTCGTCCCCTTTCTTTTCAATCATGCTGACAACCCTGCAGAACCTCATTCCTCAAGGAGCGGAGAGAGTCATGCTGACCGCAGGCGGTGTGCTGGGCGGCGCCCTGTCATTCGCCTTCGGCGACGTAGGGCCGCTGCTCTGGTGGCTTGTCATCTTCACGGTGACGGACTTCTTCCTTGGCACAGGCATAGCCGTGCTTCAAGGGCAGTGGTCGAGTCATAAGAATTTTCTGGGCATCCTGAAGAAGGCACTGATGTTCGCCATCGTAGCACTCGCCCATGGGCTCGACGAAGTCTTCGCGCCCGTCATCCACTTTCAGATTTTCCAAAGCATCACCATCTGCGCCTACGCGGCGGGTGAGTTCGGCTCCATCATCGAGACCTTGGAGCGCGGAGGCTTGGGCGGTGCGGTTCCGCCCGTGCTCCGTCGGCTTGTCAAAACCCTCAACGAACGCATTGAAGCGCACGCCGAAGAAGAGTTGGCGAAGCGCGGGTTAACCGTGGAAAAGGAGAAAGACCATGAGTGAAACGAGAGCCCTTACGGCTTGGCCGGTCGAGTTGGCCGCAGACTTCATTGAACAATGGGAAGGCTTCCGCGAGACGGCGTACCTATGCCCCGCGGGCGTGCTCACCATCGGCTTCGGCCACACCGGCCCCGACGTGAAGAAGGGGCAAGTCGTGACGTACAAGGAAGCCTACAACACGCTCATTGAGGACCTCAAGCGCTACGCATCAGGCCTTGCCTTCTGGGTGAACGTCTACCTTACCGAAGGCCAGTACGTGGCGCTCATGAGCCTCGCGTACAACATCGGCGTGGACGGCGTCGTCCACAAGTGCCCGAAGCTGATGCGAGCGGTCAACGCAGGCGACGCGGAAGAAGCCGCCCGCCAGTTCTTGGACGTGAACAAGACCAACGGAAAAGTCCTGCCGGGGCTCACGCGTCGCCGTCAGGCTGAGGCGAAGCTCTATCTGGGTGAAGAATGAGGGACAAGATCATCGCGGTCGTCGCGCTCACCGCCGCCTTCCTTGGCGGCTACCAGTTCGCGGCCGCGCTCTACGGCGAAGACATCGCAGAACTGCGGGCGGACTACGCCACGCGTGCGCAGTCTCTTGAGGTCAAGTACAGAGAGAAGGAGAGGGGCTATGCACAGAGCCTGGTGGATGCGTGGGAGGTGCGCGATGCCGCACTTGCTCGCGCCGATGATCTTGGCGCTGATCTTGAGCGGGTGCGCAAGCAAGCAGCCGATGCAAAGCGTCGACTGTCCGCAGCGGCCGGCGGTACCTGCAACGCTGAAAGAGAGCAACTTGCCCGATGCACAGACCTTGTCGAGCGAGGCGCAGACCTGGTTCGCAGAGGTGTCGAGCTTTCTCAGCGCATTGCAATAGACAAGGACGCCGTCGTCCGCATGACGAAGTAGACTGCTCTATGCTAAATTGTGGTTGCTGACTTCACGATCAGCAACTCCGAAAAAAGTGGGACTTCAGTTGAACGATTAACCCCCAGGGATGCACACTCCTTGGGGGTTTTCTTTTACACGTTCGGCAGGAGGTAGTCTGCCCACTCTTGCATCAGCTTGCGCCTCTGCTCAAGGAGGTCGTCTCTCTGATACGCGCGGAAGACGTTGTTTCCCACAGCGTGCATCAACTGCTTCTCAGAGACGAGGAAGTTCTTCTCGTTCTTCGCGCCCCAGTCGGAGAAGGTGGAGCGCATACCGTGTAGCGTCATGTCAGCACGACCGCTCGCGTGCTTAATCGCATAGAGCGCGGTCCCTTGGTCAATGGCCGATCGCCCACGCCCCTGGAAAAGGTAGTCCCCACTGGTATCGAGCCGGTCGATCAGGCGAAGTAGCTGGCGCGTGAGCGGCACCACGTGGGGGTACGGCTTCTTGTCCTTGCGGCGTTCTTGCGGCACGGAGAAAGTCTTCTCCTCAAGGTCGATCTCGTCCCACTTCCCTTTGATGTATTCGTTTGCACGGCCTGCGGTGAGCGCGCCGAAAACCACGGCGAGCGAGCTCACCCTGTCTTCCATCCACAGTTTCCCGATCAACTCTCGGAGCTCTTCGGGAGTTATCGCGGTGTGGTGCTTTTCCGGCATTGAGCGACGCACGAGCCCCATGGGCGGGAGCGAAGCGTCAAGGCAGCCCTTCCACTCGGCGGGGTTCGACTGGATGAGCCCTTCACCCTTCGCGACGTTGAGGATGCCATAGAGGCGCATGCGGAGGTCTTTTCCTCTGCGCGGTTTCGTCGTCCACCACTGGCGGAGAAAAGACGCCACGTCGTCGCGATGGATCGCGTCCAAGCGCTGCTTGCCGAACGCCCCCTTGAGCACGCCGATGTCGCACCGCCACGCGACCTCGGTCTTCGCCCCGGTGAAACCGCGCAGGTACAGGATCTTCTCGAAGGCGTGGTCGACATACTCGCTGAAGGTCGGCATGGCCGCCTTCACCTCGGCGGCTTTCTTCTCCGCCTTCTCTCTGGCAATCTGATCCTTGGGGTCGATGCCCTGTGCCACCAGCGCCTTGAGCGGCGCCACCTTGGCAAGGACGGCTGACAGGGGCTGCGTCGCGGACCCGAGGCCGAGTTCACGGCGCTTACCGTTGAGCTGGTACTTGTACAGCCAGGAGCGGCTGTGCGTCGTCACGCGCAGATAGACGCCTCTCTCATAGCAGTGGATGCCGATCGGCAGGGTTGGGATGGACTTCACGTTGAACATACACTTCTCATACAGTTGGGTTGATGTTGGATGCAGTGCTTTAGCACACTTTGAAGCACTGCAAACTCACAAGTCGTATGAGATTGAGGCGTTTTGACTCTTCTTAGCCTAGCATAAATCTAGCGAAGTTACGCCCAGTTGGCGGCCTGAATGCGGGCGTCGATGCCGCGGATGCGGGCGGCGAGCGCGTCGGCCTCGTGCTTGCGGGCGACAACGTCGATGACGGGCACGACGCGGACATCATCCGCGCTGCGGCGCTCGATGCGCTCGGACGCCCTGTCGGCGACGCCCGACAGGATGTTGAAGCGGCGCACGGAGACGTCGCGCTCGGCGATCCAGTCCGCAAGCGGACGACCGTCGACCACAGTCTCCCTGTTCGTGCGGGCGATGCGCACCATCAGGGTGCGGAGCTCCTCGGCGGTTGAGTCGAGGAGCGCGAAGAGCCTTTCGGGATCCTCGCTCACGGCGTCGCCCTCCTGAATGCGGGCGTTGGCCCTGAGGCGGCCCTCGATCGAGGAGAGCCGCGCGTCTAGCGCCTTGCGCTCAGCGAGCGCTTCTGCAAGCCTCATACTATGTCTCCCAACCTGCGGCGCGGCTCAGAGCGTGATCTGCATGGTCTTGAGACCGGGGATCATGCTGCTTTCGGCGTAGCGGACCGCCTGGGCCTTCTCGGGATGGAGACCGAGGATCTGACCGTCGCGCAGGCCCTTGCCCGTCTTGAGCGTGTAGGAAGCAACCGTGTAGAGGAATTCCTGGATCACCTCGGGCTTTTCGGCGGTCGGACTGATCTCGAGCTCGTTGTGACCGAGGAAGCTCATGCCCATGGTGAAGGCGACGAAGTTGGTCTCGTCGGCCTTCGCGATCGCGAAGGTGACGAGATTAAAGAGCGGAAGTTCGCCGCCCTTCATGACGGTGGCGCCCTCACGGTAGCCATCCGTGCCGAGAATCGTGGAGCCCGTGTCGATGGCAAGGGCCGAGGGCTGGTTGCAGAGCGAGGAAACCACCTTGACGAGCACCTGGGCGGCCTCGACAAGGGAGGCGGTCTTCGGAATCGCAGCAACGGCGAGGTGGGCGCGGTGCAGTTGGGCCATGGCGCCCGCCTGCGGCCAGAGCGGGTTCATGGCGGCGTGCATGCGGGCCATCTCGGCGGGAAGCGGTTCTTCGAAGAGCTTCACGGCGATGACGGCGCCCTCGGCCTCGAACACGAGGGACTCGGAGGCGTCGGCGGGCAAGTCCTTCTCGGGCACCGTGATCTCCCATTCCTGGGCAAGGGTCGTGGCGAGAAGCTTCGGATCCCATTCGGCACCGGACAGCAGGACGGAGGCCTCAACGGGCGTGATCTGGACTTCGGATTCGGAAGCGTTGGTTTCTTCGGTCATGATGAACTTCGTGTTTGTCTCAAAGGGATGTGCGGCTTCGAGCAGCGCTCTCCTCGGGCGCCGGACCGCATGGATCAGGCATTATAGCCCGCCGGTCCGCTGCGCTTTCCCTCCCGCGTTCCTCAGGACCGTGATGCCGGGCGAGGACGACCGCATCCCGTACGCCGTGGTCTGCAGACACTCGCCGCTCCGGGCTGCCGAGGACCTAGAACTGCACGGGAACGAGCCGGACATGCCTGTTGAAAGTAAACAACTCTCGACTAAAGTCGAAAGCTTTATTGTCACCTGCTAAAGCAGGCTCAACATAGGGCTTGTTTACACCAGCCCCTGGGTTATCAGCAGGCAACCCAGACGTTGCAGATTCCGACCTCCATTGAGGTCGCTGTGCGCTCTGTAACCACAGTTCTTGCAAACAAATCGGTGCTTCTGCCGTGTTCCGATGGCATTGCAATGCGGACAGGTTTGCGACGTATAGCGAGGGTCAACGAAGATCACTTCGATACCCGCTCTACAAGCTTTGTCCACTATCTTCTGCTGAAGCTCCCTGAAGGGCCAGCGGTGCAGGCGTGCGCGAACCTTCTGCCCGGCCTTGATTCGCTCGCGGATGTCCGTAAGATCTTCAAGAACGATCAGGCGAATATTGCGTTCTGCCACATCTTCAATAATGGACTTGCTGATTTCGTCGTTGATTTGTTCCACATGTCGTTTCTCTCGGCCGGAAGCCTTTCGAAGTGCCTGTCTGGCGCTTCTGGAGCCATTGCGCTGGAAACGAGCCCGACTGCTCAGGTATTTGTCACGGTCGTCCTTCATCTTCCCGGCTTTGAAGATTCGGCCGGTAGACAGTGCGGCGGCGTTGTTTTCGCCAACATCAACGCCCATGACTTGATTCAAAGACAAGTTGTCGAGAGATACTTCCTTGAGTTTCTTCTCTATGGCAATGTGCAGCTCCCATCTGGAAGGCGTGCCTTTGATGCCGCACTTCCAAACGAGGTTGCATTCGCCAAGCCTGTAAATCCGATTCTCCTTCGACGTTCCGGCAAGCTCTTCAGCCAGAAAACCGGCCAATTGGCTCAGCTGAAACTTTCCCGGACGAAGACGAACGCCGACACGCCCATTCACCGTATAGACCGACGCCTCGGTGTAGTTGTTGAAGAAGCGAATGGTGTTCTTGTCCAGGTGAACAACAGGATTCCTGAAGCTGATGCTCGGAAGCACCATCTTCTTATCCTTCGAGAAGTTCGGATGGTTGCTGATCCACGACTGGTACATGCTCGATACCGAACGCATGACGTTGCAGGCGAGCTGTGCACCAAGAACGGACATTTTGGTTCGAACCATCGGATAAGCAGCCTTGTGCAGGTTGTACCGTTGCCAGAGCCGTTTTTTCCTATCTGTATCGGACACGACGATTGGGACGAGCAAATTGCAGGCCTGCCCGTAGAGGCGACGGGTCTGATGCATCTTTTCGGAAGCATCGGCATCGACCTCCAAGGCAATGCAGACGGTACGCACGTCGACTTTGCGTCGAACGAGCTTACCTGCGCCCTTTGATATGTTCAGTCCTTTCAATGTAATGCCTGATGGTTTCCGCACTGACATTGCCAGCCGTACCTACGTAATAGGACGGAGACCACAAATGCCCGCCGTAAAGCTGATCCTTCAACGCCGGGAAAGCCACAAACAGCTTCCGGGCCGTCGAACCCTTCAAAATCTTTACGGCATCGGCTACAGCCTGTGACGGAGGGATGGTTACGAACAAATGGATATGGTCAGGTTGGATTTCCAAGGTCAGAATCGGCCACTCGCGCTCAATGCAGATCGCGGTGATGGCAAGACGCAAAGCCTCGGCTATTTCACCTTTAAGTATCCGTTTGCGGTACTTCGGACACCATATCACATGGTATGCCGTCTGGTAAACGCAATTTCGGTTGTATACTATTTCCACCATATCCTTAATTTTATCACGTGGTAGTGTGAAAGGCATGGGCCGCAATTCCTCACCTGACTGAAGTCAGATGTTTCCTTGCGGCATTTCTATGAACTTGCAATTTGAAGACGGACGTTCCGAAGACGGCCGCCTCAGGGGAGGCGGTCCCGTCGCCTCTCACCTTGCGGCGAACCTTGCCGACACCGCCGCCTTCGTCTCCTTCGTGAACTGCAACGACTCGCGGATCTTCCTCACGGTCCTGCGCAGCGTGGCGTCGTCAAGGCGGCCTTCTGCGCGCCAAGACTCGATGCGCGAGCAGACGGCCTCAAGGTCCGCCGTCGCGAGCATGGAGAGGCACCAGGCAAGCGACATCGAAAGATAGTAGTCACCCGAGGCGGCAAGCACGAGCGCCCTGCTCGTCCCGCCTCCCAGAAGGTCGAGCGCCGCCTGCGTCCATCGGGCGTCGCGGTAGTGCTCAAGGAGCCAGACCTCCGCCACGCGCACGGTCCAGGGATCGTCCGAGGCGAGCTTTTCGCCGACGTAGCCGATGAGCTCCTCCCTGTTCTCCCTGAAGACCTTGACAGCCGATCCCGTCAGGTCGCAGGTCGCCCAGCCCGTCATGTGCGGCAGGAGCCTGTCGACGAAGGCGAGCCGCTCCTCGAGCTCGAGCGCCTTCGCGCCGCCCGCCACGATCACGCAGACCATCAGCGCCTCCTGGGAGGCGAAGCCGCCCGCAGCGAGCATGGCGTTGAGAAAGGCGCGCACGTCCTCCGTGCGCATGACGTCTCGGGCCACTCTTCGCACGAGCGGCATGCGCACGCCGAGGCGATCGGTGACGCCGGGCTGGAGGCTGTCGCCGAAGGCCTTGCAGGCGGGATCGGCCAGAGTTGAGAGGCGGTCATGGAGTTCGTCGGGGGTCATGGTTTCGGGATTTCGTTCGAAATCAAATGGAAGACTGTTGAAAAAGCCGCCCCGGCGAAAACGCCGGGAGCGGCTTCATAGCGGATCCGGACGCAGAACGCGGATGCGCCCCGTCATCGAGTCCTCTTACTTGGCGGCCTTGGCGGCAGCCTCGCCCGCGATGCGGCCGAAGACGATGATGTCCGTGTAGGCGTTGCCGCCGAGACGGTTCGTGCCGTGCGTGACGCCGGTCACTTCACCCGCAGCCCAGAGACCAGGGATGACCTTGCCTTCGGCCGTCAGGGCCTCGGCCTTTTCGTTGATGCGAACGCCGCCCATCGTGTGGTGGGTGGACGGAACGGCCTTGATGACGTAGTACTTGCCCTGCTGCATGTCCATGAGGCCTGCGCGGTGATTGAAGTCCTTGTCATTGCCCTTGCCGGCCATGTCGGAGACGCGCTTGACCGTCTTCTGAAGCTGGTCGAACGGGATCTTCGTGAAGTCGGTGATGCACTTCAGATCATCGCAGGTTGTCATGATGCCCTGCTTCGTGAAGGCTTCGTACTCGTTGGCGTGAGCCTTGACCGTGTTGGAGATCTTGCCGATGTTGTCGTTCCAGAGCACCCAGCAGTACTGGCCCGTCTGGTTGAGGATGGCTTCGGAGAGCACGTCGCGGCGCTGGAGTTCCTCGACGAAGCGCTTGCCTTCCTGGTTGAGCATGATGGCGCCGTCGAAGCGGGCGTCGGCGATGAGCTCAATGGCGCCCGAGAGCGGGTCGCAGATCGGGTAGGTCTGGATGTAGCCCATGTTCACGAGCTCGGCGCCCGCGCGTTCGGCCATGTAGAGAGCTTCGCCCGTGGAGCCCGGGGCGTCGGTCGTCTTGAAGCGCTCGTCGATCTTCGGGTTGTACTTCTTGACCATTTCGGGGTTCGCGCCGAAGCCGCCCGTGGCGAGCACGACGCCGCCCTTGGCGTTGAACGTGTATTCGGAGCCGTCCATCGTGGCCTTGACGCCGACGACGCGGCCGTCCTTGTTCTTGATGAGCTCTTCGGCCTTCATGTTGGTGATGACCGGGATGCCGAGTTCATCGGCCTTGGCCTGGAACTTGGCGATGAATTCCGTGCCGGTGTGGCCGACCGGAATCAGGGCGCGCTTGCGGCTGTGGCCGCCGAAGAAGAAGAGGTTGTCGTCCTCGAAGCGCACGCCGAGGTAGTCGCGGCACCACTTGGCGGCGTCAAGCGCCTGGTGCGTCATGACGTTGATGACCTTCATGTCGCCCTTGCCGTCGCCGCCCTTGAACGTGTCCTGGGCATGCAGTTCGGGAGAGTCGTCGTTGATGCCGAGCTTGGGCTGGACCCAGTTCTTGGCGACGTTCATTTCAGCGCCCGAGATGAGCGAGTTGCCGCCAACGGCGGGCATCTTTTCGAGAAGGACGACGTTGGCGCCGGCATTCCTGGCGGTGATGGCGGCGGAGAAGCCCGCACCGCCCGCACCGATCACGACGACGTCGTAGTTCGAGGTCTTCGGCAGTTCGCGGGCGGCCTTCTTGAGGGCCTTCTTGTCGGCCTTGGCGAGCGTCACGCCGGCCTTCTTCGCAGCGTCGTTGACGGCGTCGATGAAGCCCTTGGCGGAGAACGTCGCACCGGAGATGAGGTCGACGTCGGTGGAGGAGAGAGCCACGACCTGATCCTTGAGGTCCGTGAAGACCTTCTTGGCAAGAATCGGGTTTTCGGCGTTCTTGACGATCTTGATGTCCTGGATCTTGTCGGCGTCGAACGTCACGGCGACCGTGATGTCGCCGTGCTTGCCGACGCCCGTACCCTCGGCGGTCACCGGAGCGGCCATCGAGGCGGCCGCAAAGCCGACGGCGAAGACCATGGCGACGGCGGATTTGATCATGGTGGATTTCATTTGCTTTTTCTCCTCAAAAGCAGGAGCGCCGCAGGGCACCCGGGCGCCCGAAGGAAAAGCCCCTCGGCACGGGGCGTCGGACGGGAGGACGCTCCCATTCTCCATACGAATGTGTGTTGTCGTTCATCGGCGGCGCGGTCCCGCCGCCGGATTTCCATTCTAGGACCGTCACACAGGGACGGCACCTAAGGAATTTTACCTAGAGAATCACCTGTCCGATCCCACCGCCATGGCTGCATCAGGTGCAGAAAAGTCCTCCGCCCGTGCGAAAAGTGGGGGTTTCGGCGCCTCAAGCGGTTTCGGGCGCAGTAAAATGGCGGTGTCCAAACTCCTGACGCCCTCATATGCAGCAGACTCGCGCCACGCTTCCGGGCCTTCTTCTCGCGCTTGTCGCGGTTTCCGCCTGGGGCCTTTCCTACATTGCGACCGAATGGCTCTACACGCAGGGCCTCGGTCCCTTTGCGGTTCTGACGATCCGCACCTTCCTCGCCTACGCAGTGCTTCTGATTCTCTCCCACAAGCAGTTCCTTGCCGACGAGCTGATCGACGAGGCGAAGTTCGCGCTTCTCGGCGTCGCCTGCATTCCGTTCTACCACGGGCTTGAGAATCTGGCGCTGCAGGAGACGAACGCGGGCACCGTCGCGACCATCATGGCCTCCGCGCCGCTCTTCACGGCCTTCGTCGTGATTGCGCTCCACCACAGCTTCAGGCTGCACTGGATGACGAAGCTCGGGATCGTGACGGTGGCGACCGGCATGTGCCTCATCTGGTTCGACAACCACGTGATCCAGCAGCTTCCCGAAGCGGGCTTTTATCTGGCGCTCGGTGCCGCGCTCGCCTGGGCGTGCTACTCGGCGCTCCTCAAGAGCGTGCACAAGTACGGCGCGGTCTTCATGGCCCGCAAGACCTTCGGCTGGGGTCTCATTGCCGTCATGCCCTTTTACCTGATGGAGGACGCGGCTCCCGTCGAGGCGCTCACGGATCCGGTTTCGGCCGCCCTGCTCGTCTTCCTCGCCGTGGGTCCCACGACGCTGTGCACGCTGCTCTGGCAGCGCGCCGCCAGGGAGACGGGCGCACAGCAGATCAGGAACCTCCTCTTCCTCATCCCCGTCATCGCGATGATCGCGGGCCTCGTCATCCTCGACGAGTCCGTCACCTTCATCGGCGTGATGGGAGCCGCGATGATCCTCTGCGGCGTCTGGTGCTCCGACCTCGGCATGAAGCGCGTCAACGCCGTGCTCGCGGGCGCAGACGCCGATGCGCTGAGCGCGAAATTCACGCTCTTCTGACCGCCTTTCCCACCGCATCCTTCAGGCGGCGCCGGAGCCACGTGCTCCCGCGCCGCCTTTTCATTGGTTGTCTGAAAGCCCGCGAGGCCGCCCTGCAGCCCTCTCGCCCGTCATACCCTCATCTGCACGATCGTCTCACGAAAACGCGCGAAGGATCGAAAATTCACATGGGCCGAGACCCGAATCACTTGCCTGAAACTCTCACTTGACCCAAAGGGGACCGTGAGAAAACATACGCGCCCGGCCTCCGCCCGCCCCTCCCCGTTCGCACCTCCGAAACGACGATGTTCGGGAGGCGTGAGCTCGACTGCTGAGGCCCGCAAAGCCCAAGGCAAGCACCGGACACCTCTCGACGGGATCATGCTCAGGCGCCACTGCAGAGGTCCGGACAGGGCTTCCCTGGGGCCCCAGGGCGCAACTGTGAACAACGGCTCCTGAGCCCATCGGGATGCCCCGGGACGGCATCGGCGAGCGCATCGACACCGTCTTCAGAAGCCCCTCAGAGGCGCTTTTTTCGCCGTCCGGCAAAACCGAACGACACTTCTCTTCCTCTCCTGCATCAACGGTCGTTTGATTCCCGTTCGGGTTTTTGTTGGTCATCTACTGCCGACTCCCCGAAGGCGGTCCTCCCCGACCTCAGGAAGGGAGGCGTGCAGTGCCAGCATATCAAGTCGTGCAAAAACGACAGCCGGGCTCGGTCGAAAAAAGTCCCCCGAAGCGGGCGTTTTGAGGCAAAATACGCACCCTGTGCCGCCGCTGTACGCCGCTTCCGACGGCTGCTTCAAGGCGTCGTTCAGACCCCGTCAGGGTCCTAAACGCCCTGAAAAAGGCGTCCGAACCCTCAAAAAAGAGGAAAAAACCGTCTTCTCAAGAAGGACGCGGATCGTCCGTCACTTGCAAACGCCTCCAGCAGTAGGCGATCAGGACGGGACGCAAACAAACGGGATGAATTTCGCGCAAGCGTGCTGCGACAGGACTCAGCACCGTTCATCTTCGCGCGCCTTCCAAAGTTAAGCATTTTTGTTTAAAGAGGCGGTCTCGGAGGGTCTGTCGCCCCTTGGACGAAAGGAGGCATGAAGAAGCCTTCGAAAGTCCCTCCCGACGCTTCGCTTTTGAAGAGAGTGACGCAGACTCCCTGAAAGGGGAGAGCACAATCGTGAAGGCCGGCGCGTCGGACGTACGCCGGCGAGTTCTCGTATTTTTGCCGGACCACGCTCAAAACCGCACGAACGGCCTGTCGGTTTTGAGCCTGGAAACTCGCAAAAACGAAGACGCTGCCTTTCAAAAAGCCTTCAAAATGACGCACGGGTTCAGAATGACGCCCCCGAACCACCTCAAAAATCTTGCTTAATTCACAGCATTCGAGGGATGAAAGGCGTATAATTCCCATTATTCGAGATGTTAGGACTTCGGGCCGAACTTCGGATTCATGCGGAAAAGGGCCCGAAAACGGCGATTTTCCGCCTTTTCGAACGAAAAGCTCAAAAAAGACCTTAACTCTCTTTTCCTTCATGTAAAGTGGTTTAGTTCACAGGATTCTGCGTGTTATGAGACCCAGTTTTGCAGTTGAGGAGTCCGTCAGGACGCTTGGCGCCAACCTCAAGGCGGCGCGTCTTCGCCGCAGGCTTCCCCAGTCCGTCGTGGCGGAGCGTGCGGGCATTTCGCTCAACACCCTCTCAAAACTTGAAAACGGCGACTGCGGGATCGCGATCGGCAACGTCGCCTCGGTCCTTCAGGCGCTCGGGCTAGGCACCCCCTTCTCCGACGTCGCCGCTGCGGGCGACGATGAGACGGGGCTCATGCTCGAGGCACGCCGCCTCCCCCGCCGGGCCCGCCAGCCGAAGAAGGAGATATGAGCAAAAATGAGAAGCCCTTCCCTGCGTCTTTATGAGATTCGTGCGCGCTGGCTCCCCGGCGACCCTCTCGTCGGACGCCTGGCCGTCCCTCTTTCAACAGGACCCCGTTCGGGAACTCTTCAAGATCCGGGCGCATCGCCGGCTCAGGCCGCCCGCGCCGCGGCGGTGATGCGCTTTCAGTACGACGGCGACTGGGTCGAGTCGGGCGTGCCGCTCGGCGCGGACCTCCCGCTCGAGCACGGCGTGCTGCGTCCGAGGCTCGGAAAGTCGGCGTTCGGTTTTCTGGAAGACCGCGCGATCAGCGCCCCCGTCTTCTCCATCTTCAATGACCCCGCCTCTCCGCTCTCGGGCCTTCCCGAAGGGGCGGGCAGACTCGAGACGACCGCACTGCTTCTCCCCCACAGGACCGACTCGCTCGGGGCCCTTTCGGTGACGCCCGTCGATGTCGATCCCCTGCCCGAGCGTCCGCGCGTCAAGCGCCAGTCGGAGCTTCCCGAACTCATCTACGCCTACCACGCGATGGAGCGCGGCAAGGCTGGGAGCGACGAGGTCAGCCTGCTTCAGAACGGCCTCACGCTCCCCGGCCGCCGTCCCGTCTTCACGGTCGAGCGGCATCGCGAGGCGCAGACCGCAAGACTGAGGAGCATGCTCGATCCGATCGACCGCCCCCTCTGGATGCACATGGCGCTCGTCGCCGCCAAACGTTGCGGCATCCGCACGGTCGAGACGGACCTCGAGCACGAAATGGGCGAGAACATCCTCTTCACGCGCCGTGCGGACCGCAGGGGCGCGAATGCGGACGCGCCCGCCGACAAGCCCCTCCTGACCCTCACGGGCGCAACGCTTGCCGCCCGTCAGGAGTCCCCGAGACCCGTTCCGCCCGGCTATCTGGCGCTCGCCGACATCCTCAACGGCGGCGGCGCGGCCCCGAAGGAGGACCTCCCCCAGATGTGGCGGCGCATCGCCTTCCAGCTCCTCACGGGCGGCGCGGGCGACTCGCTCAACCGCTGGCAGTTCCACAGGGAGCCGCTCGGCTGGCGCCTCTCGCCCGCCCACACGCTCGAGTGGAATCCCTCGGCCCAGGGCCGGGGCCTCACGATGGACGGCCGCAGGCGTCTCTCCTGCGCGGACGACGCCATTCCCTACGCCCGCTACTTCGGGCTCACCGTGAGCGACGCCAAGGGCATCCTCATGGAGATGCGCCGCATCCTCTCGGGCTGGGAGGGACTCGCCGAGGAATTCGGAGCCGACCCGAGGGACATCGCCTACATGGCGCCGCTCTTCGAGGAAAACCTTTGAGTAGCCGCGGGCCTGATGCCGCTCCCGGCATCCCTCAGGCGCATTTGGAGCGCCGGAAATGACGAAGGGCAGGATGCTTCACGGCATTCTGCCCTTCTTTTGCGCTGCTGCGCTTTTGCTGCGGTCGCGCGTGCGGAGTTCGAACTCAGCCGCGGCCGTTGGTGTCCAGACGCATCGAGCCGCCGAAGTCGGTCACGGGGCTCGTGTCATCAGACTTGTTGCGGCGCTTGGGCTGTCGAAGGCATACTTCGACGTGCTTCTCCTTCTTCTTCGCGATGACGGGGTTCGTGTCGACCGTCTCGTAGACCAGAGTCCCTCCTTCTTCCCTCACGGAGGACTGGCGGCGGTACTTCAGGGCGACGGTGCCCGGCGTGCGGCCGCGGTGCGGCTTCTCGGACGCATCGGGGCGCTTCGGACGATCGACGCCCGACGAAAACTCCGCCTCCCAGACGTGCGGCGGATCTTCGGACTCGCGCTTGACGGCGGCCTGCGCAAGCTCCTCGGCCGTAAAGGAGACGCCGGGACCGCGGACCATGAGGCCCATGCCGAGCGCATCCAGGACGACCAGCATCTTGTCGAGCTGCACGGTGGGCTTGCCATTCTCGAGCTCGACAAGGAAGCGGCGGCCTACGCCGCAGCAGATCGCCGCATCCGTCTGAGACATGCCCAGACGTTGGCGCGCAAGACGAACCAGTGCGCCAATCTCGGTTGCATTGTGCACGCAGATGCGTCTGGTGCGCCGGACGTGTCGCACGGTGACGTCCGTCGCTCCTGCTTCGTGGTTGCCTTCTGTCATAGTCTCTTCCCTTTATTGCCGCCGTCACCGTCGTTCCGGGTCTTCGCGACAGTGACTTGCGAAATATTTTCACGATAGCGGAAACGGGGGTCCGGCACATCGGAATAGTCTAGGATTATGGCCCATGCTACGATATTTTGCAAACAAAAAACGCAGTGCATGATGCCTGACGTTATGCACTCCGGTCAGTCGCGCAGGCGTTTGAGCGCCTGCTCAAGGTCTGCAATCAAGTCGTCGGGTGATTCCAGACCCACCGCAATGCGCACCATTCTTGAAAAAGTACTCTTGCATACAGACCTTGTTCCGTAGCTCGGGATGAGGAGCGACTCGTATCCTCCCCATGAGTATCCGCGCCCAAAGAGCTTCAGCGCATCGACGAAGGGCGCGAGCCTGCCGTCGTACTCGGGCCTGAAGACGACGGCGAAGAGACTCGTCGCACCCGTGTAGTCGCGCTTCCAGATCGCGTGCGAAGGGTCAGACTCGAGCGCAGGCCACCTGACGGTCTCGACCTCGGGGCGCTCGAGCAGCCAGTGCACGATCCGTTCGGCGGACTTTGCCGCATGAGCGACGCGCACGCCCATCGTATGAAGCCCTCTGTAGGCCAGGTAGACGTCGTCGGGCGAAGCCGCCTGACCGAGCCTCACGGCTGTACGGTAGACGGCGGGCCAGACGCGCTCGTTGCAGACGACGACGCCCATGAGCAGGTCGGAGTGGCCCGCGATGTACTTGGTGGCCGCGTGCACGACCATGTCGACGCCATGGTCGAGCGGCTTGAAGTAGAGCGGCGTCGCCCAGGTGTTGTCGATGACGCTCGTCACGCCGTGCCTGCGGCAGGCGGCGGCGATGCCGGGCACGTCCGACATTTCGAAAGAGTGCGAACCCGGATTCTCCATCATGAGGAGCGTCGTCTCGGGCCGCATCATGGCCTCGATCGCCTCGGGCGAGGCTACGGGATCGAAGAACTCGACGTCAACGCCCATCGTGCGCAGGATCTGCTCGGCGAATTCGCGCGTGGGTCCGTAGATCGAGTCCGAAAAGAGCGCATGACAGCCCGCCCGCACGAACGCAAAGAGCGGCGTCGTCGTGGCGGCCAGGCCCGTCGAAAAGGCCCATGCGCCCGCGGCGTTCGGCCCCTCGAGCGTCTTCATCGCCGAATAGAACGCCTTGTGTGCGGGACCGCCGTAGCTCCCGTAGCAGGGCTTGCCGTCCCGGCAGGCCATCTCGTCAT
Source organism: Sutterella wadsworthensis 2_1_59BFAA (assembly GCF_000297775.1). Lineage (GTDB taxonomy): Bacteria > Pseudomonadota > Gammaproteobacteria > Burkholderiales > Burkholderiaceae_F > Sutterella > Sutterella wadsworthensis_A. The sequence goes on along the minus strand of NZ_JH815516.1, from coordinate 113,175 downwards.
GGACGCGGTCCATCATGTCCTCGCAGGACTTGTGAAGCACCGTCGAGGCGCGCACCACGGGCGGATTGACGTACCCCCACTCCGGGTCCCAGTCGCGGCCCGCGTGCACGAGCTGTGTTGCGGCATCAAGATCCTTCATCGACACGGCTTTTCCTCCTTCTTCGAATGCATGACAAAACGGCGGTCAAAGCCTGAACTCTGCCGCCGTCACCCGCCTTCGGGCGGGATGCGTTCTCATATTCTCGCACGCCTGAACCCGCGAGAGCCCCGAGCCGCACTCAGGGCGTCCGCCGCGCTCAGTCCTCGTTGGGCACGACCGCCCATGCGCGGACCGGGAAGCCCGGGAACTTGTCGAACTTCGGGAGGCCCACGAAGATCACGCCGCCCGTCGAGGGCAGCTTGTCGAGGTTCGCCATGACCTCGACCTGATAGTGATCGGACTCGAGCACGTACTTCTCGCAGTCGAGCCCCCCTCGCCCGCACGTCGGCCGAACCGTCCGTGTCGAGAGTCTCGTGGCCCACCGCCGTGACGCCGCGCTCCTCGAGCTCAATGCGCTCGAGCGTGCGGCGGCCCTCGACGAAGTGTTCGGGCGCATCGACGTGCGTGCCGTACTGCGTCACGAACGAGACCTGCTCGACGTGAAAGCCCGACTCGGCCACCGTGTAGCGGGGCTCGGTCCTCATGGCGGGAAACGGCCCGAAGCGCTGGATGCCGGGATGGACGAGATGGGTGAGGTCGACGATTCGGCCGGCCTTGAGGACGCCGAGGGCGTCGACGATCGCATTGCGGGTCATGGCAGGGTCTCCTGAAGGGGAAGCTGTTGTCGTGTGCATTTTCGCTGCCTTTTCCGACGGACTTTCAGACTAGCTTGGCCCAAAATCACCCGCCTGTCTCCAGGCCAAACTACCTGCGACAAATCACCTGCACCGCCGCAAAAAGGCGACGCACACTCTGCATGCCAAATGTTTGCGCGAGCCCCCCTATTTTCCGCCGCCCCTGAAGAAGCGCCTGACGGCGCGTCCGATCCGCCAGAAGAAGTCGAGAATGCGCTGCAGGATGGTGCGGTGACGCCTGCGCCAGAGCCAGGGCGCCTCGGGACTGCGCTCCGCCCAGAGCCCGCGTCCCGCGCGCCTTGCGTGCTCCTCGGCCGCGAGATAACGCCCGCGGGCCTCCTTCGGGAGCGCCCACAGATACGTGCGGTAAGCCCAGGCCTCGCCTTCCTCGACCATGACGAGTCCCGCATCGACGCCGTCCGCGGTCACGGTGCTCACCCATCGGCCGTATCGGTCGGCCGCAACGCTCCTCACCTTCACGACTCTTCCCTGCAGCATGGAGCGAAGCCGCCTCTCCGACTCGCGGCCGCGCGCTTGTGCCGTCTCGGGCGCATCCATGCCCGCAATCCTGAGCTTCACACGGCCGAAGCAGCCGCGGACGATGATCGAGTCACCGTCACAGACGTGCTCGACCCTTGCCTCGAAGACGAGCGGAAAGCGCCTGCGCCTCGAGAGATGACGGACAAGCCAGAGCAGAAGAAGAACGATGAAGCCGCCCATCACGAGGACGGCGGGTGCGGGCGCGCCCGTCACGGCCGGCCTCCGAAGAATCTTTCAGTTTGTTTTCCCGATGCGCGCATGGTTGTCTTTCGTTACACGTTCTGCGTTTTCCTTGCGAAATGAGGGATGCGAAACGAGAAGCCTTCTCAATAGAATGTTTCCACGGCCTTCGCCCTGCCGCGAAGGCGCTCTCAAAAATCCGCATTTTCTTTTTTCGCGTGCCGTATTATGGCCGCTCAGGAGAGAACACATGAAGAAGACGCTCGCCGCCCTTGCCGGCGCACTTGTCGCCCTGCCCGTCCTTGCCGCCGGCCCGCAGGGCTTTGCCGCGGCGCCTCAGGCCCAGGGTCCGAAGGGCTTCGACACCGAGCCCGCCACCACCGTCGCCGCCGTGCTCGAGTCCGGGAAGGACCACCAGATCGTCACGCTGCGCGGAAAATTCACCGAACACGTCCGCGGCGACAAGTACGTCTTCACCGACGACAAGGGCGCCTCCATCAGGGCCGAGCTCGATCATGACCGTGACTGGTCCATGATCACGAAGGACGCGCCCGTCGAAATCCGCGCCGAGGTGGACAAGGACTGGACCGAAATCGAACTCGACGTCCTCTCCGCAAAGCCGCTCTGACGCTTTCCGCCGCCATGAACGACAACGCCCGCGGGCCTTCCGGCCTGCGGGCGTTTTGTCAGTCGCGACGGAATCCGGCGTGAATCTTCGTCAGATGAACTGCGAGACGACGATGCCGGCCACGAGAAGCGTCACGTTGTACGCGAGGAAGGTCGGCACGCAGGTGTCCCAGATGTGGTTGTGCTGGCCGTCGGCGTTGAGGCCGGACGTGGGGCCGAGCGTGGAGTCGGAGGCGGGGGAGCCCGCGTCGCCCAGGGCGCCCGCGATCGTCATCAGGAGGATCGTGGCGGGGACGGAGAAGCCCACGGCCGTGCAGAGCGGAACATAGATGACGGCGAGGATGGGCACCGTGCCGAACGACGTGCCGATGCCCATCGTGACGAGCAGGCCGATGAGCGTGATGATCGTCGCGGCGACCCACTTGCTTTCGCCCATGAGGGGCACGACGCCCTCGATGAGCGAGTTGACGGCGCCCGTTTCCTTGAGGATCGCGGCATAGCCGCCCGCGATCAGCATCACGAAGGCGATGAAGCCCATCATGGAGATGCCGCTCGCGATGTGGTCGTCAAGCTTCTTGAACTGGAAGGCGCCGCCCGCGAGCATGATGATGAGGCCGAGCAGCGCGGCAAGCGGCAGGCTCTCGAGCATGATCTGCACGGCGACGGCGGCGACGATCGCGCCGAGCGTGACCCAGTGCCTGAGACCGAAGCGGATCTCCTCGTCGGACTCCGTCACGCCCACGACGGGCTTGTCGAGATAGGTGCGGGGACGGCGGGTGAAGTAGAAGACGGCGAGCGCGAGGCCGACGACCATCGAGAGGCCGGCGATCCAGGCCACCGACGCCACGTCCGCCACCGTCACGGCCATGCCGTTCTGCGTCATGGACTGCGCGACGATGCCCTGGAAGATGAGGCCGAAGCCGATGGGCAGCGACACGTACGGGGCCGTGAGGCCGAAGCCGAGGGCGCAGGAGACCGCACGGCGGTCAAGCTTCATCCTGTTCATGAGCTTGAGCAGCGGCGGAATCAGAAGCGGGATGAAGGCGATGTGCACGGGCACCACGTTCTGCGAAAGGCAGGCGATGAACGCCAGGCCGAAGCAGAAGACGAGCGGCCTGCCGCCCATCTTGGAGCCGATCCAGCGCACGAGCATCTGCATGAGGCCCGTGTGCGCGATCGCCACGGCGAAAGTGCCCAGAAGGATGTAGGAGAGCGCGGTCGTCGCGTTGGCGCTGAAGCCGCCCGAGAGCAGCTCCATCGACTTCGTGAGGCCGAGCCCGCCCGTGAGACCCGCGACCAGAGAGGCCGCAATCAGGGCGAGAAGAACGTTGACGCGCGCAAGGCAGAGCGCGCAGAGCACGACGACCGATATGACGATCGGATTGAGGATGAATTCCACGGCTGGACTTCCTTTTCTATTCTGTCTTCTGTCAGGATCCCGTTGCCGGCGGACGCCCTCGGGGGACGGTGGCGCCCTTTTGCGGGACATACGCGTTCGATTATGACACAGCCCGCAACGATTCCACACATCCCGAAGGATGTCTTTTCCTACCCCAAAAGACGGAGAATCCCCAAAACACCCGCCGCAGAGCGCCGGAGCCCGCAATTCACATGCGCGCAACGACCGCGGGCGCCCGTCGTGCAGGGCGCTCGCCTCCGCCGAAGCCCCCGCATCGGGGCCTGCGTCAGAACTCGCGCAGGTAGTCGATGATGTCCGGCGCAGCCATGGCGCCCGCCGCGGCCATGTCGGGATCGCGAAGCCTCCACCACTTGCCCGACTCCTCGTCGAGCATGAAGCGGTCGGTGTAGAGCTTCATGTTGCCAAGACAGTCGTTCGTGACTGCTCCCCGTCCGATTTGTAACAAATCGGGCGAGGCTTCCTGCTTCTTCAACACAGCCCGGACGATCGTTCGGGTCTTACATGTCTCCACAGGCTTTGGCTCGTGACGTTACGAGCGCAAGACGGTCAGCCCAGCCGCCTTCAACATTCTTATGCCTTCCTGTTTGATATTCAGAGAGGCGTTTAGGTCTCGGTCATGATGTGCGCCGCAATGCGGACAAGTCCAGCTGCGGGTTGCAAGGCTCAGTTCCTTGAGCTTGTGACCGCAGGCGGAACACGTCTTCGAAGACGGATAGAAGGTGCCGATCTTTGCAAAGATCCTGCCTTCATGCTTCGCCTTGTATTCGCACTGGCGCATGAATTCAGCCCATCCCGCATCGGCAATCGCCTTTGCCAGATGGTGATTCTTCATCATGCCTTGAATTTTCAAAGTCTCGAAAATCAGCGCTTGGTTATCGTTCACCAATCGTCGAGATGTCTTGTGAAGGAAGTCGCTGCGGCGGCGCTTCACCTTGCGGTGCAGTCGCGCCAGACGCTTGCGGGCCTTTTCACGATTCTTGCTACCTTTCTGCTTTCTTGAGAAGGCGCGTTGCGCCTTCTTAAGCTTCTTTTCGGCGCTCTTGAGAGCCTTGGGAGACTTGATCTTTTCACCGTCGGAACATGTGCCGAAGGTCTCAATGCCGACGTCGACGCCTACCGTCTTGGTCTGGCGAACGCATGTCGCAGGTACGGCTTCGGGGAGGCCGTCCTCGTAGAGAACGGAAGCCCAGTAGTCGCCGCAGGCATCCATCGAGAGCGTGATGCTCTTGACCTTGCCTTCGATCTTCCGATGCATGACGGCCTTGATCTTCTTCATCTTCGGCACCTTGACGAAGTCGTCTCCTGCCGAAACGCCGGTGCAATGGTAGCTGGACTGTTCGCCGCGTCGGGACTTGAAGCGCGGATATCCGGCTTCCTTCTTGAAGAAGCGGCTATAGGCTTTGTTCAGATTGCGAACAGATTCCTGTAACGCCATGCAGTCGTATTCCGCCAGCCAAGCGTACTTCTTCGTATTTTTAGCAATGGCGATGAGCTTCTTGAGGTCGTGAATCGGGTGAAGATTGACACCCTTCACCTTGTAGAAATGCGTCTTGAGATACAGCGCCTTGTTGAAGCAGAATCGTACGGCACCGAAAAGACCGGCCAGATATTTTTTCTGGTCGGGCGTCGGATAGAGTCGAATTCGGATGGCGCGGATCATTCGGACAAAGGCAGGAAAGGTATTGCTATTTGATTATATGAGGCTTCCTATTTTGGCGTATGCCTCGCATTTTGCTGTCTTTTCCGCCATTCCTCCCCGCCTCACATCTCTGGACCGCCCACTCTTGTCAAGCAAGATGTCAAGTATTTTCCGCCGCAGGCGGTGCGTGAGCGCGAAAGCGCTCTCGCAGTGGCCGCGGGCCGTACTAATTTGAGCGAGCTTGCTCGCGTGAATTCAGGAAATGAGGCCCGCCCAGGAACGCGGTAAAACGACGGAAAAAAGACTCCCTGATCCGCATCCTTTACCGAGGTCATGCGGAGTCAGATCAAGCAGATTCTATTCAAGCGAGAGGCCCATCCACCAATCTCTCAGGGCTGTCGGGACTCCGTTCGGAATTCCATGCCCGCCATGAACTTCAGAAAGCCGTCTGTGCCAAATAAAAGGCAATGCAAGTTTCTGCAATGTGAGGCGTATGGCTATTAGACGGCGCCTTTAAGGCATCTCATGAATCAATCTTGCTTGAGGTCGGACTATTCTCTTTCGGGCGGTTAAGGCTTATGCGGCTTTGGCTTGTTCAAGCTCCCACTGCTTCAGTACCGCCTTCGATATGCCAGCTTTCTCGAAGCTGAACGTCTCTCCGTATTTGAGGAGAGCTGTGGCTATGCGCACCAACTTGGCTGCGACATAGACTAGAACTTTAAACCAAGGTCTTGGCGATGCCAGGCGCTCCTTGATGCTTGCAACAAAGGGACAGTCAGGCAAACGGTCGTTGCGTACCATCAAACACAATGAGCCTGCACCCATAATGCAGAGCGATCGGAGCATCTTGTCTCCTCGCTTCGACATCTTTCCCTGGCCTCGGGCTTCACGACCGGAAGAGGTCTCCGTGTGATGCCCGGTAATTCTGTTATTCGGGACAAGACCAATGAACGCCATGGTCTGTTTTGGGGAATCGAATCTTGCGATGTCACCCACTACAGCGCATCAACGGCTCGTCGTCAGCACTCCGAATCCCGGTATGGAACGGAGCAGGAAGCCCGAGGATCGCGCTTGGTAGCCTCTGTCAGGAGCTTCAGCACCGTTGCAATGTCATGGTCGAGATCATGCACCCGGTTGATCATGAGGTGCAGAGTCTCTACCACTTCATCACCGAAAGCCTCTCGGTTGGCATCGATCAGCTCATGCAGAGCCTTCTGGTTGAAGGAGCCTGCACGGATGGGAAATCCCCATGCATGAAGCGTAGCCTTGACGTGCACCATAGTCTTCGTTCGCTGCCCCTTTAATTGGCGATAGGAGGCCTGCAGAGCAAGCAGACGGCATTCCTCACGCGTCTTCCCGCGGATGGGCGTCAGCCAGCGGTCATAGGCCAGATTCAGGATGGCAAACGCGTCATTGAGGTCGGTCTTCTGGCCATTGCAATGATCCTTGACCCATGCCTGGACATGCCGCCCGCTGATCATCATGACTTCATGTCCGAGCTCCTGAATCTGCTCGGCGATCTGATGAGCACCACTGCATGGCTCCATGGCTACCAAGGTCGGAGCCATGTCTGCCAGAAGCTCATAGAGCTTGTCGTAGGGCATACGGTCAATGAGATAAGGCCCCTCGTGGTCAGGGCCGAATGCGGCAATGGCAGTATCCTCCTTGGCAAGGTCGAGGCCAACAGCGTATGCGATAGAGGTGTCGAGTGTTGACAGGGTGCGCTTTCTAGCCATGATATGGACTCCATGAAGGCTTGTGATGCCACATTATCGATCTGCGAGAATCGATTGCCTAGGCATCGGGTGGGTGGTCCATGTCATTAGAGGCGAGGGTTCCTGGCGGATTTGGCTGAACTCCTCGGCCATCACGATGGTCTCCTCGTCGGTCGCGCCCGAGTAGGCGAGCCTGATCTCCTCGTCGTCGCATTCGCCGAGCGGCACGCCGTTGTCGACGAGCACCTTCTTGATGCCCCACCAGTAGGGCCCGTAGGAAAGATAGCGGCGCGGATCGGCCTCGAGCCTCTCCCTGATCACGCGAACGGCGTTGGCGACGAGATTGTCGTGTCCCTTGAACTTCATCAGGTTCGACTTGTAGCTCTTGAGACGCTTCTCAACAAATGACGGCTTGAACTTGTAGGCGGTGTATGCCATGTCTTTGACTCCAGATTCGGGAGGAGAACGCGGACCCTGACATGGCGGCCCCTGCGGATCCCCCTCCGTTTTCATCAGTATCGGACCCCATGCGTCAACTCGTGACGCAATCGGAACGGCGTTCAGGAAAGATGTTCCTGCGTCACAAACTGACGCACCGCCGCCTAACATGACGCAACTGCATCATCAAGTAAATCACCGCCATGACCGTCATTCTTCCGCACGCCGTCCTTCCGCACGCCTCTGCCGCAACGCTTCTGCCTTCCGAAAGGCATCCCGCCGCCCGTCCTGCCCGTCCCGCCCGTCCAGTCCCTCCCGCCCCGCTCTCGCCCGCACTCTCGAAGCTTCTTGCCCGCCTTCCCGTACAGGACGACGGCGAGGCCCTTCGCCAGAGCCTTTTCCATTCAGGAACGCATTTCAATCCCGACCTTCTCACGTCGGAGGCGGAGCGCCGCGCGAGGCTCGAAGGCGTGCATGCGGCGCTCGACCGAGCAGAGTCCCTCGTCTTTCTCGACACCGAATCGACGGGCGGGCGCAACGGGCGCCTCATCGAGGTGGCCCTCGTCGAGACGGACGTCGAGCAGAACGTGACGGGCGGCCTGCACTTTCGCTGCAATCCGCACCGACGCTCCCTGGCGGGCGCAAGGCGTGTGCACGGCATTCAGGACTGCGAGCTCGAGCACTGTCCCGAGTTTGCGGCCCGCGCAGACGAGCTGCTTGAGGCCGTGCGCGGCAAGACCGTCGTGATCCATGACCGCACGATGGACCTTCTCTGGCTCAATCGGGAGCTTCAGGCCGCGCGTCCCGGCGCACCGAGGTTCGAGGACCGCTGCACCGTCGTCGACTCGTTCGTGCTCGCCAGGGCGATTCCGTCGGAGCGCCGCCGCAACGGACTCGACGCCCTGCTCGAATGGTACGGACTCGGCGCTCGAGGCGGACACCACGACGCCTACGGCGACGCGGCCCTCCTCTCCCGCGTCTTCTTCGAACTCTGGTGGGACCTCGACGAATGGCTCTACGGAGAATGAGGAAGGCTTTGAGCGGAGCTCAAACAACAAAAAAGCCGATCCAGAATCAGCATTCGGAATCGGCTTTTGGTTTTGGTCGACGGTCGGCTTAGTAGTCGAAGAGAACCGGCGTGCGGTTTTCCTTGGCAAACTTCATGGCGCGCCAGAAGATCGAGAAGGCGAACTTGGCGAGGGACTCGGTGCTGTAGGTCTCCTTCTTGCCATCCTCGGTGCCCGTCTCGACGTCCTTGAGCGTCTTGGCGGGATAGCCCTCGGTTTCGGTCCACGAGAGGATCGTCTCCTCCTTGGCGAGCCAGCAGATCTCGTTGATGTGCTCGAGTTCCTGCTCAAGCGCGCCGAGCGTGCCGATCATCACCTCATTGCCCGTGGGCATCGGACCGCGGAAGACCATCGTGGACTTCGTGATCGGAACCCAGACCATCACGCTGCGGAAAAGCGAGTAGACGTGCTCGTGGTCCTCGGCAAGGCGCTTGATGAGCGGATGTTCGGTGAAGTTCCAGCCCTTTTCGAGCGTTTCGGGAATCGTCTCCTCGTACGTGTGGGCGGCGGTTACGAGCAACATCGCGCCGAAGGCATCCCAGTCGGGCTTGTCCGTGTAGTAGGCCTTGTCGTTGCTCTCCTCCCAGGTCTCGGGAAGCTGGTTTTCAGGCGTCACCGCCTGAAGCATCTCGTCGCGCCATGCACAGACGATCGCCTGCACCTCCTCCGGGGAGAGCTTCTCCTCGTCCTCGGCCTCCGTGCGCTTGAAGTCGACGCCGTTGGCTTCGGCCCAAGCTTCCACGACCGTCTTCCAGTTGCGGGTGTAATAGCGGGTGAAGGTGCCCGCGTACAAGTCGAGTCCCATCTTCGGTCTCCTAAATCTGATTTCGCCGGACAACCACTATATATAAGGGGTTTCTGCCGTCCGTTCTCCATGATGACGAAAGGATACAGACATTTGCGCGAATGCGCCTGAACGGCGATGGCACCTGCCTTCTCGACGCCCCTGCCCTTCCCGGGAGATCCGCATAAGGGTTTTCCACGGGAGGGACATCCCGAAACTTGAGCAGGATCACCCCCCTTCCAAGGGTTTTGGTCGTTCCTGCAACTGATGCAGGTCAAGGTGCCCCCAGAGAGGCGCTCTTCCCAACGCCTGTCTTTGGTATCCTTGCGGGTATTTGCCACTCATGTACGACACCAGGATCGTCAAACAAAGGATAAATCAATGAGCAACGCCACCTTCTCCAGGAAGCCGCTCGTCGCGGCCGTCCTGACCACGCTCGCCGTCTTCTCCGCAGGCGCCATGGCCGAGCCTGTCAACAAGGACGTCACGCTGACCGTCGGTACCGGAGCCAACACCGTCCCCAACACCATCAAGGACGAAAAGACCTGGGACGAAGACTGGGCCAAGACCTTCAACAAGAACTTCACGAACGCCTCCGGCAAGGTCACGATCGAGGGCCAGAACAGTGACAAGATCACGATCAGCAAGGACGAGGCCAACAAGACTGCCGGCAAGCTCACCAACAAACTTTCCAGCCTGACGCTCAACGTCGGCCTTGACGTCGCTGAAGGCGGCACGTTCGTCAACAACGGCACGCTCGAAGCCAACAAGGCGATCACGGTCACCGGCTCCCTCGTCAACACGGGCACGCTCAAAATCAAAGACAATCTGACGATCAACGGCCTCAACAAGACCGACGACCTTGAGGCCGCCCCCGCCTCCGTCGTCATGGGCGACATCACGCTCAAGAACGCCACCCTCACGAACAATGACAAGGGCTACAAGCTCAAGACCGAAGCCGAGAAGAAGGAAGGCGAAGCCGACAAGAAGCCCGAAACGCGCACTCGCGTGAGCTACGGCAATGTCACGCTCAATGAAGGCGGCAATTTCGTCAACGCCGAAGGCGCTCTTGACAGCGGCTCCAGCCTCATCATCACTGAAAAGGCCGGCACGGCCCAGATCAAGGGCAAGTCCACCTGGGGCACCATCAACGCCCAGAAGGGAAAGGCCGTCACCGTCGATGCCACCGGCACCCTCTCCGCCGACAACCTCGAGTACGGCTATGAAGCCGGCGAAAACGCCAGCATCGGCGACCTCGTTACCGTGACCGGAGAGGGCCAGTTCACCGTCAACAAGGGCCTCACCGTGGGCTCCTTCGCCAGCGGCGGCTCCTTCGACCTCTCCAAGGACAAAAACAAGTACCTCGCCTCCGGCGCCTCCCTCATCTTCGGCAAGGCTCAGGCCTTCGAGCAGGGTGAGGACGGCAAGATCGTTGCCGACGGCAACTACAATCAGGGCGGCGTCACGCTCTCCGACTACAAGGCCGTCTGGAAAAAAGAAACCGCCACTTCCAAGACCGGCACCGAAGGCAATGCCGACACGGAAAATCAGGGTTCTTGGGATGTCACCAAGTTCGGCGCCGTTACGGTCTACAACAACGCCCAGCTCACGATTTCCGACAACAAGGTTAAGACGGCTGACGACCTCACAAAACATGGCTACTCGGCCTCCCTGTCGCTCGGCAGCCTCACGCTCAATTCGACGTCCCTCAAGGTGACGCCGTCCGTCAAGGTTGAAAAGCTCGAGGACTTCATCGAGACCGCCCTTACAAAGGTCAATGACGGCATCACCGATAACGACAAGAAGATCACGCTCGACACCTCCAAGTGGACGAAGGACGACTACGCCAGGAACCTCGAGAACTTCCTCGGCACGCTGAACGAAAAGCAGCTTGAGGCGTTCCAGAAGTCCTACGGCGAATCCATCAAGAGTGAAACCGACAAGCTTGTGATCGGCGAAACCACTGTCAACGCGGTTCAGACGATCACGGGCAGCGACGTTGCCATCGGCTCGATCACGTTTGCCACGGTCGAACGTCCCATCGAGGCCGACACGTCGAAGGTCGTGACCAGACGCGAAGGCGAAGGCGACAACACGTCTGTTGACCGCGGCTCCGTCACTGTCGACGCCATCACCCAGGCCATGGGCACCCAGACGCTGAAGATCGAAAGCAACTCCCGCGTTGAAGTCGGCTCCCTCTCGCTCGGTAACGGCACGCTCAACATCAAGGGCTCCGACGTCATCATCCACAAGACCGACAAGATCAACGGCACGCTGACGGCTGAATCCGGCTACCTCGGTCTCAACGTCGCCACGACCATGGCCGACAAGGTCAAGGCCGACACGACGACCACCGGCACCACCCCGAACTTCGTCCTTGAAGTCGGCGCGCCCGTCGTATTCGGTGAAGATGCCAAGGTGACCTTCGGTGGTGTTGCCACGACCAAGACTGCCGACACGAACCCCGATGCTCAGGCTCCGAAGTACGGCGCCCAGCTCACGTTTGCCGGCGACACGACGCTCAAGTTCGACGCGGCCAACTTCAACCGCAACGCACTCTTCACGGCCGACGGCCTCAAGGGTCAAATCACAGCCGGACAGGATGTCGAGGTCACGCTTGACGGCGCCAACCTCACCTGGGGCGCCTACAAGCTCTTCGAGAACTTCAAGCAGGGTGACGCCCTCAAGGACAAGCTCGTGAAGGGCGAGCTCACCGCCGCCGACGCTTGGAAGAACCAGGTCGGCGACCATTTCGAGATCAAGCAGAACTCCGAAGGCGACTGGATGATCGTTGCCGGCGGCACGTCCGTCGAAGGCTCCGGCCTCAACGTCTCCGCGAAGAACCTCGTCTCGAAGATCTTCGCCGGCGAACGCTCCACGGGTCCCGACACCCAGCTGATCAACCAGATCCTCTCCACGGGCGCCTCGCTCCAGGAGATCAGCAGCATGATCAACTCCGTGACGGGTCTCGGCGCCATCTCCGGCGTCAAGGCCATGACGGTTGACTTCCAGGGCTACACGGCCGACATGATCGAGCATCATGCCGCCACGATGCCCAAGGAAATGGGCGGCTGGTGGGTCCAGCCTCTGGGCGCCCGTCTCAAGACGGACGACCTCTCCATGGGCGGCTCCGCCTACGGCTACTCCCTTGACACCTACGGCATCATGGGCGGCTTCGACACCCATTTGAAGAACGGCTGGACGATCGGTGCCGCCGCCTCCTACCAGTCGGGTGATGCCGACGGCGAAGGCGACGTCCTCCCCGTCTCGACCGATGTCAAGAACGTCGGCCTGCACCTCTGGGGCTCCCGCATGTACGGTGAGACGAACGTCATCGGCACGCTCTCCTATGTGACGACCGACGGCGACGTGACGATGCAGCTCGGCAACCTCGAGCTCGCCTCCGAACTCAAGGCCAAGGCCCTCTCCGCCGGCATCCGTGCCGAACGCGAGTTCAAGACGGGTGCCTTCACGCTGACGCCGCACGCCGGCGCCCGCCTCTCGATCGTCGACATGGACGACTATAAAATCGCCGCCGGCACCACGAAGCTCTTCGACGTGTCCGAAGACAAGGCCACGATCTTCGAAGTGCCCGTGGGCGTGACGGTCCAGACTCCGTCCTTCATGTTCCAGACCTTCGAGGTCAAGCCCTATGTTGACGTCACGCTCCGCGGCCGCTTCGGCGACACGGAATCGTCCTACACGCTTGAAGGCTCCTCCACGACCGACACGATCGACTACGACGTTTCGGGCAGCTTCGTGGGCGACCTCAAGGTCGGCTACATGTCCACCTACAAGAACCTCAACCTCGGCATGAGCTACGGTCTCTCCGCCGGTGACGCCGGCCGTCAGAACCACGCCATCGAGGCCACGATGCGCGTCGACTTCTAATCGACCGCTCACGGTTCCGACCTGACGAAACGCCCGGTCCTCCTCACGGAGGGCCGGGCGTTCTTTTCGTCCGCAAACCGTCATCGGGACTTCGTCTCAGACGAGACGACGCGCAGCGGACCTCCCGGGACGGACCTTGAAAAAAAGGCCCGCCGTTCCTTCGCAGGATCGGCGGCCCCGAATCGCCGGCATTTCAGCCGGCCAGGAGGTCGGTACAAGAATTGTCATCTCAGGTGCGGTCATGTGCACCTGTTGAAATCCAAAAAAGCGGCCCGCCGCCCCCCACACGAGGCCGGCAGGCCCAAAACGCCGGCCGTCAAGCCGGCGCATCCGAGGAGGCAATCGTCTGCTGCTGTTCCCCTGTTGTTCGCAGCCGTTAGTTTTTGTCCGAGAAACCGACGTCAGGACGGTTGCCCGCCCGTGACGCCGTTCCCCTGTACGCCCTGTTGAGCCGCCTCAGGCGGTCTTGTCATTGAGGAAGTCGGGCCAGCTTCTCGTGCGCTCGGGCGCGGGCTGGGCCTGTGCGCACTTCGTGATGAGAAGGTTGGGCTTCGTGTAGTCGCCTGCGGCGAGCGGCGCGATCATGCCGTCGTCGCCGTGGCGCTTCCTGAGCTCCTCGACGGTGCCGAAGTCCAGCGCGCGCTGCGGGCAGGCGGCGACGCAGACCGGAAGCTCCTTCCTTGCAAGACGGTCGACGCACATGTCGCACTTGCGCATCTTGCCCGCCTTGCGATCGAGCTTCGGCGCCTCGTAGGGACAGGCGACGGCGCAGGCACCGCAGCCGATGCAGACGTCCCTGTCGATGAGGACGAGGCCGCCGAGCTCCTCGTGGCGGGCGTGGGCCCCGGTCGGGCAGACGCGCACGCAGGCTGGTTCCGAGCAGTGGTTGCAGGAGACGGAGACGAAGTAGGCCCAGACGTTCTGGGACCAGCTGCCGTCCTCATTGCGGCTCCAGCTGCCGCCCGTTTCCTCATGGACGGTCCTGAAGGCGAGCTTCGGATCCTGAATGTCGTTCTTGTCCCTGCATGCGATCACGCAGGTCTTGCAGCCCGTGCAGCGCGAGCTGTCGAAATGAAAGGCGTATTGAGTCTTCATGGCGTTTGAGGGTCCTTGAGTCAGCCCCTGAACTTTTCAACTTGGACGAGGTTCGTGTGCGAGGGATTGGCCTTCGCGAGCGGCGTGGGCTTGAGCTGGGTGAGCACGTTGAAGCACCCGCCCCTGTCGAGTCCCTTCTCGTCGGGCCTGTACCATGCGCCCTGCGGGAAGGCAACGAGGCTCGGAATGATCCTCGGCGTCACCTTGACGGGGAGCACGAGTGCGCCGCGGTCGTTGAAGACGCGAACGAGCATGCCCGTCTTGAGGCCCCAGGGCTGCGCATCGACGGGATTCATCAGAACGACGTCGGGATGCGCTTCGCGCAACCACGGCACGTTGTGATAGGTCGAGTGCGTGCGGCCGGGACCGTGGTAGCCGAAGGCCTCAAGCGGATACTGCTTCGCCTTCGGGTCCACCTGAACCATTTCGTCCGTCGGCACGTAGCGCGGGATCGGATGAATCTCCTGTCCCCTGCCCTCGGGCAGCTTCCAGGTGCGGGCGATCTCGGCAAGACGTTCGGAATAGATCTCGATCCTGCCGCTCGGGGTCTCGAGCGGATGCTTGTCGGGATCCCTGCGGAAGTCCTCCATGACGATCCCGCTGTCGCCCTCCATGCGGTACTTGTAGATGCCGGTCCTGCGGAATTCGTCCCAGGCGGGCATGCCGGGGAGGTTCTTCCTCGCCTCGGCGTAAAGCCGGCGCACCCAGCCCTCGAGGTCGAGCCCCTCGGTGTAGGCGGCCTCGCAGCCGAAGCGTCGGGCGAGCCCGCGCATGATCTCCCAGTTGGGCTTCTGCTCCCACTCGGGATCGATCGCCTTGTCGCTGAGCATCAGGTAGTTCTGGTCGCCCACGGCATAGGAGTCGGCCATGAGGTCGATCGACTCCTGATGGCAGACGTCGGGGAGCACGTAGTCGGCGAACATGGCCGAGGGCGTCATCTGCGTGTCGACGCAGACGATCGTCTCGACCTTCGTCTCGTCCTCGAGGATCGGACGGAGCTGGTTGATGCCGCCGTGCTGGTTGATGAGCGTGTTCGACTGGGTGTTCCAGATGAACTTGATGTTGTGCCTGAGGGCCGGCGCGCCGCGCACGGCGGCGGTTTCGGCCGTGAGCGAGGCGGCGTCGACGACGGCCTGCGGCCACAGGAAGACGGGCATGCCCACCTTGACGGGGTTGGCGCCCGTGGGCAGACCGGCTTCAAGGCCGTAGGAGTCGCCCTCGCGGGCACCCGAATTGGTGCCGGGCAGGCCGATCTGGCCGAGCAGAATCGGGAGCATGGCGATGCTCGTCGACTGCGTTTCGCCGTTCATGCGGCGCTGCGGCGCCCAGCCCTGCGAGATGAAGCAGGGCTTCGCGGCGGCCATGTCGCGGGCAAGGCGCACGATGCGCTCTGCGGGCACGTTCGTGATGCCGGCGGCGCGCTCGGGCGTCTTCGGAGTCTTGTCGGGACCGAGGCCGAGGATGTGGCTGCGGTAGCTCGAGCCGGGCTTGGCGGACGCAGGGAGCGAGTCCTCGTCGTAGCCGATCGTGTAGCGGCCGATGAAGGCCTTGTCGACGAGGTTCTCGGTGATGAGCACGTAGGCGATCGCCTCGCAGAGGGCCGCGTCGGTGCCGGGACGGATCGGAATCCACTCGGCGTTGCGTCCGGCCATTGTGTCGGAGTAGATCGGGTCGATGAAGACCATGCGGGTGCCGTTCCTGCGTGCGGCGCTGAAGAACTCCCAGGACTGTCCGCCGCCCGAGGCGCGCGTGACGGCGGGATTGTTGCCGAACGTGACGTAGAGCTTCGCGTTCTTCACCTGCGAGAAGTAGGAGCCCTGGCCTGCGGCCTTGCTGCGCACGCCGCCGTAGTCGAAGCGGCCGTAGAGGTACGGCCAGGCGTTCTGGATGCAGGCTGTGGAGTAGTCGGAGTACCAGGCAAGCGAGCCGCCGATCATGTTGAAGAAGCGGTAGGTGGCCGCGCTCGAGTTGACAAGCGCCTGATTGCCCGAGCCGTGCATGATCATGACGGACTCGTTGGTGTGACGGTCGATGGTGTCCTTGAGGCGGGCGGCGATTTCGTCGAGGGCCTGCTCCCAGGAGATGCGTTCGAAGCGGCCCTCGCCGCGGCGGCCGACGCGCTTCATCGGGAACTTGAGGCGCTCGGGCGCATAGATGCGCTGGCGCATGGATCGGCCGCGCTGACAAGCGCGGATCTGCGTGCAGCCGCCGTCGATGGTGCTCGCGGAGGCGTCGCCCGAGGCGTCCGTCTCGATGCGGATGACGCGTCCGTTCTTGGAGAAGACGCGGAGCTGGCAGCGGGAGCCGCAGTTGACTGCGCAGCCGCTCCAGGTCATGACCTCGATGTCCGCGGCCGCCCTGGCAACGGCGGCGCTCACGGGCGTGGGAACAAAGGCGCCGAGGCTGAGGGCGCCTCCGGCAACTGCTGACTGAAAGACGCGGCGGCGTTGAAGATCGACCGTCATGGATCACCTGCACTGTTGAAGGTCCGGCGGACGCCCCATTGCGTCCGCCCCTGCGGGCCTTCTCCGTGGCGTGGGAGATTCGGAGCGGCCCTTCGATGTGCCTTCATGATAAGGAGCGTGCATTTCCGCCCCGTTTCCGCAGGGACGGGATTGTTTCAGGGAAATAACATCCGTGATCCGCGCCGCGTGCAGGTCCTCTTCTTCAGAGGCCGAAGTCCTCGTCGTAGTTCGTGAGGTCTCCCATCAGGTAGCCGACGTTCGTGAAGGAGGAGATGATCATGGGATTGATCCCGTTGGCGGAGAGCTTCTTGCGGATGCGCGCAACCGCCACCCTGAGGCGCGCGACGTCGACCTCGCCGTCGCCCCAGCCCTGGCGGAGCAGCTCCGCATAGCGGATGACGGCACCGGGGTGCTTCGCGAGGGCCGAGAGGATCCTGAACTCCTGCTCCGTGAGCGGGACGGAGCGCCCGCGCCAGAAGAGGTCGTGCTCGGCGGTCCGCAGTTCAAGCGGGCCGTTTGCGACGACCTTCGAGACCCGCATGTCGGAGCCTGAGGCGCGTCGAAGCAGCGCCCTGATGCGCACCTCGAGCTCCGCGAACGCAAAGGGCTTGACGAGGTAGTCGTCCGCCCCCGTGTTGAAGCTCTTCGTCTTGTCCTGCAGGAGGTCGCGCGCCGTGAGGATCATGACGGGCACCTTTGAGAAGGTCCTCAGTTCGGCAAGCGTCTCGTGTCCGTCCTTGACGGGCATCATCAGGTCGAGCACGACGAGATCGGGCTCGACGGGCGAGCGCCTGAAGACCTCGAGGGCCTCCTCGCCGTCCTGCGCCTGACAGACGTCAAAGCCCGACTGCTCGAGGAATTCGGCCGTCAGGCGCCTGATTCGCGTTTCGTCGTCGGCGATGAGAATGAGAGGTCGTGTGGTCATGTCTGTCGGGAGCCTCCGGCCCGTACTGCGCACCGTCGTCGTATCCGTCCGCAGGCCTGCGGTGCGCATGGAGGCCTGCGGGAAAGGAATGCGTCAGAGCCCGTCGGTCTGCGAGGGCATCGGGAGCGTGATCCTGAAGACGGTCCGTCCCTCAAGTCTGAGCGCCTCGATGCGTCCGCCGTGGGCGCGGCAGATCGCGCGGCAGATGACGAGGCCGAGCCCCGTGCCGCCCGTGCGGCGCTTGTTGCCCTGCTCGACCTGATAGAAGCGGTCGAAGAGTTTTTCGGCCTCGCCCTCGGGGAAGCCCGTGCCCGAATCGCAGACGTCCACGACGAGCATTTCGTCGACGCGTGCGCGGAATTCGATGCGGGGTTCCTCGCCCGGCCTTGCGTGGCGGCAGGCGTTGGTGAAGAGGTTGACGAGCAGCTCGACGAAGGCCGACGGATCGACGCGGATGCACTCGGCCTCCTCGGCGATGTCGTAGTCGAAGCGGAATTCGTGGCGGCTTCTCACGAGTCTCACGGCGCGGGTGACGAGCGGCATGGTCTGCACGATGCGCGGCTCGACCCTGTAGGATCCGCCGTCGATTCTGGCCACGGAGAGCCAGTCGTCGACGATTCTGCCGAGATGATCGAGGTCCTCGCCCATGGCCGCATAGGCGGACTGCGGACCGTTCTCCTTGACGAGAAGGTCGAGCTGCAGGCGACAGGCGGTGAGCGGGGTGCGCAGTTCGTGCGCGACGATGCTGATGAGGTCGTCCTTCATGCGCTCGACTTCGGTCCTGCCCGTCACGTCCCTGAAGAGCACGCAGCAGCCACTGCGCAGACCGTCCGCAGCCGCGCCGAACGGGAAGGCGTCGCACTCGAGCACCAGGCTTCGTCCGCCCGCCTCGATCGTGACGAGGGCCGTGCCGTCGCTTCTGCGCTCGAGTCCGCTGCGGCAGACTTCGGCCAGACGCGCCATGCCGTCAACGCCGATCAGGGTGCCCGCCGCATGATTGCCGTAGCGAAGCCGCCAGTCCTCGTCGAGCAGCATCATGCCCTCGTGAATGTCGTCGAAGACCTGTGCGAAGAGACGCTCGCGGGCCTCTAGCTCGCTGCTTCTGCGCTCGACGGTCTCCTCGAGGCGGACGTTGTCGGCCTCAAGCCGCCGCCTGCGGTCGTCGAGCTTTTCGCGAAGCGCCCTGTAGGCCCTCTGGAACTCGAGAAACTCCTCGGGGCCCGATGCCAGCGTCGTCTCGGGCGTGCCGTAGGAGGCCTCGTCCAGGTCTCCGCGCAGCCGCCTCATCGAGCGGCTCAGGGGCCTGATGGCCGCAAAGCCCGCGGCGGCCGTGAGCGAGAGCACGAGCACGGCCAGAAGAAGCGTGCGTCCGATCATTTCGCGCCTGTCGGCGACGCGCTCCTCCTGGGGCTTGAGCGCGATCATGGTCCACTGCGGCGCGCCGTGAGAGAAGCGGTTGGCGCTCATCCAGAAGCGTTCGCCCGCCTCCTCGATCAGGCCCTCGCGCCCGAGGGCGTGGTCCCAGACGGCTCGTCCGGAAAGTCCCAGAACGGGCCAGACGTAGCGGCGCTCCTCGTCAAGAAGCACGAAGCGCACGCCGCGCATGTTGTACATCGCCGCAATGTCCCTGAAGAGCTCGCCTCGCTCGGCGGTCCCCTCGATCACGACGTCCGCCCTGTCGGCAATCCGCCTGTAGAACCTGAGCGAGCCGCCGTCGTCGCCGGGCTCGAGCCTCCAGGCCGTGCCCCCGGACCGCGCCGCACGGGCGGCGGGCGTGTCGGCTCCCGTGCACTTCAGTGACTTTATATAGGGATTTGCGGCTGCGAGCTCCGCGAGAAAGCCCTCGAGCGAAGCGCACGTCACGCCTGCGCGCAGGCGCTTGGCGGTCTCGGACTCGACGTGGGCCGCAAAGACGTCGACGCTCTTCATCCTCTCGACGAGAAAGGCCGAGCCGATGCCCGTGAAGAAGCGCTGCTCCCAGTCGTCCTTGGCAAGGCTCGACCGGATGTCGCTCCACTGCAGGAGGCTCCAGGCAATGAGCGGCACGAGCGCCGTGGTTGCAAGCGCCGCAATGACGTAGGTGCGGAATTTCATCTTCATGAGGGTGATTATGCACAATCTTGCGCACCGCGAGAAGACGAAGGCATCCCGTTTCCTGCCGAAGAACCCAAGCGCCGCCGGCTCGCTCAGCGTCCTGCCGCGGCCCCTCCGATGAGAAGCCGCTTCATCGCCTCGTGAAACACGGGGACCGCAATCGTGCCGTGGGTCTCGCGCGGATAGTCCTCCACGACAACCTTCGCATCGGGCCCGGCAAAGCCCTCGAGCGCCGCCCTGAAGCGGTCTTCGGAGGCGAGATTCCGGCTTGCCGTCGTGCCGCCCGTCTTCCTCAGGACCGAGCCGAAGCCCGCATAGACGAAGGCGCCCGAGCGCCCCGCCGCAGGATTCTCCTCCAGCATTCGGACGAGCACGCCGCCGTCCCACCAGAGCGACGGATCGGCCGCCACCCAGGCGTCAAAGAGCGCGGGGCGGGAAGCCATCGTCGAAAGCGCAAAGAGACCTCCGAAGGAGTGTCCCATGAGGACGTGCGTCACGGCGCGACCTTTCAGGTTCAGGCTGAGGTTCGGGTTCGGGCTCGGGGTCCGGCCGGGGTTCGAGCTCAGGCTTGAGTTCAGGCTCCGCGGCCTGCTTGGGTTCGGGTTCCGCCGCGGGTTCGGGCTCAGGTTCCGGCTCGGGCACCGCAGCGGGTTCGGCGGCGGTGGCGGGGGCCGCCACGGCGCTCTCGAACTGTGCGACGGCGAGCATGATGCCCTCTGCGCCGACGGAAGCGGGTGCGGGCGCGAGGGACGCGCCCCAGACGGCGAGCGTCAGGCACGGGAGGTAGAGCGCGCAGGCTGCGGCGAACGCCGTGCGGGTCTCGCCGCCCGCCTTAGCCGCGCTTTTCGGCGACAATGACGAAGTTTTCATGATGAACGCCCTTGATCATGTCGAGAAGACGGATGAAGTGCTCGAAGCTCGTGGTGCGGTCGATGCGAAGAACAAGCCGCACGTCTCGGGAGATGCCGCGGAGCCGCTCGTCGACCTCCTCGTGCGTGGCCTCCTCGCCGTTCCAGTGCAGGGTTCCCTCGCCCGTCACCTGGATGAGGACCTCGTTCGAATTCTTGAGGGGAGCCTGCGCGCTTCTCGACTCGGGCAGCGCAATCGGAATCTCGCCCTTTGCGATGAAGGTCGAGACCGAGAGCACCATGGCAAGGAGCACGAGCATGATGTCGATGAAGGGAACGATGTTGTGGGGCTCCTTCTTCGGGATTTCGATCGTCATGAGCTCTCCTCCGTCAGGCCCTGCGCCTTGAGGCGACGTTCATCGCGCGCTGCAGGCCGTTGTAGGAGATGAGCGTCGGAATCGCGACGGCCAGACCGAGCGCCGTGGCCTTGAGCGCAAGGGAGAGGCCCGTCATGATGCGGCCCGCGTCGATCGCGCCCGTGCTGCCCATGTCGTAGAACGTGAGCATGATGCCGATCACCGTGCCGAGCAGCCCGACGTAGGGGGCGTTCGAGTAGATGATGTAGAGCGTCGTGAAGTTCTTCGTGAGCGCAATGCCGCGCTCCTCCTAGGAGGCGTAGTCCGCCGGCCTGTAGCGCTTGAGGAAGAGCATGCGCTCGATCGTGAGCCAGAGTGCGACGAAGCCCATGAGGCCGAGAATGCCGAAGATCACGTAGTCGACGGCTTCCTTCATCCATTCCATATGGGGTTCCTGTTGTGGTGGTTGTGGTTTGGCTTCCGGAGCCCGCAGTGCGCGAATGCGGTCCCGCCCAATGGGACGGAACCGCACCGCCGTCGTCGGCATGGTCACCTCGAGCCACTTCAACATGCTCGGCCTCAAGTCCAAGGGCTCCCTCATCGGCAACGAGTTCGGCGTGAATCCTCCACGCCCAATTATTAATTGGACGGGGCTTCCCTGCCTTTTACCAGCAAGGACTGCCTGGGCACAGATAGCGGGCAAACTCAGAAATCTGCGCTCACATGGAGCGCAGCTCCGCGTTAACCCGAATTAGAGTGTTCAGGGTGCGTGTGATCCTCGTAGCGCATGACGGAACTTTAGCCGCAATGCGCCGCCATCTCGTTGTCGAAATGGACTTCTCGTACTCCCTGAGGAAGTACCGAGCTCCGATGTTGTACGAAGCTGACAGGTCGCACGAATAGCGCTTCCCCGTCTGGAACGTACACATGCTGTAGTTGTCCGTGTCTCTCGTAACCTCACCGGTTCCGTCAAAGGCCAGCTTCGATGTATTCCAAGCACACACGCGACGAATGCGAGTACCGCAACGATGTGCCTGGTGCTCCACGATCTGCTGGACATACTTGGCACGCCAGTGATGAAGCCGCTGACGCTTGGAGCCACGTTTGCGCCCGGCGAGATCGAGGTGTTCCATGACGATGGCGTCGACCTTGAACTCGTTTGCAACCGTCATGATGAAGCCTGCCGTCTTGACGGCGATGTCCTTGTTGACCCCCTTTGCTCTCGCCCAAAGCCTCGGCATGCGTTTTGCGCCGTTGCTTTGAGCTTTCCTGATGCGCCGCAAGGCACGTTCCAAAGAGTCTTGCTCTACCGGCAGCTTCTTAAAACGTCTGCCGATGATAGTGCCCTTTGAATCCATGACCGAGCACACGCATGCATTGTTGATCCCAAGATCAACGCCCAGGACGCGCTGCGTGTCAAGAGACACCTTATCCAGAATAACCTTCTCCTCAAAGGAGAAGTCCAGATACCATTTCTTCCCGCGCTTTCTCAATGCTGGCGACAATTCGTTGCGAGTAGCGCAATGAAGTGCAATGTAATCGACATCGTGCTTATCGAGCTCGACATCAACCCAGTCCCAAGTATTGCGAATGCGAACTTTGAGTTTC
This sequence comes from Sutterella wadsworthensis 2_1_59BFAA, assembly GCF_000297775.1. Taxonomy (GTDB): domain Bacteria; phylum Pseudomonadota; class Gammaproteobacteria; order Burkholderiales; family Burkholderiaceae_F; genus Sutterella; species Sutterella wadsworthensis_A. The sequence goes on along the minus strand of NZ_JH815516.1, from coordinate 90,649 downwards.
ACGCTGTTGCGTCCGGCTCTGATGAACGTATTGTCGCGGTACATGACCGGAAAGCTTCTGCCGGCCTTCGGCAGACCGGGCTGCCGGCCCTTTTGCCCCGGCTTCGCTTTCCATTGAGCCAGACGCGTTTGATACGACGACACCTGTCCGTATGCCGCCATGATGGCGGCTCGGCGAAGGTAGCACGGAAATTTCTCGAAGTCGTGGCAGAAGTTGTAAGGCGTCATCGGACGCTTTTTCGTACGAACGCTCAGACCTTCGGCAACACGAATGCAATCGTTGGCACGACTGAGATTGGCGAAGTGAGTATTCCAATTCGCAATCACGAGTTCAATGAAGTAATCCACGGCGTGGCGATACACCTCAACCGTGTCGTCAAAGACGCGGTTGAAGTTGCGCAAACGCACGGAGTAAGTGGACGTGATCTTCATCGTTGCATGGCGATGGGTTGGCGGGATTACTCCGTATGGTATCAAGCATCACACAACCTGACACGGTTAATCGACAATTTTATGAGTACAAGCAAAAGTGCTGCATCAGAATCGCAAAATGATCCTGTGATTTTGCGCTCGTTTTGCTACTTAATCCCTGTGCAAGAAGGGATTTAAGAACTTATCCACTGGATCATCTTGAATAACTTGAGATTGACTGACTTCGTCAGCCCCGCTTGACCCCACCCATGTGTGCCACATGGATGGGGAATGCGCGGGGAATCCGTTCAAAAACATCGCCCACGGCGCCAACACCGACCACGGCAGCGAGTCCTCGTTCGAGCTTCTCGTCAAGCTCAATCCTGACTTCATCTTCGTCTGCGACCGCGACTCCGCCATCTCCCGTCCGGGCGCCCGGCTCGCGCAGGACGTGATGGCCAACCCGCTCGTCGAGAGGACCGATGCCGCAAAGAACGGCCGCATCGTCTACCTTACCTCGTCCGCCTGGTACCTCGCAGAGGGCGGCCTGCGCGCCACTGACATGATGTTCGCGGACATTGAAAAGGCGCTCGCCATCGCCAAGTAAGGGTCCTTTCATCCGCCAACACGTCCATCTTTATCAGCGACATTCCATCCTCATTGGGTTCGTTTTCGGCTCTCCTTCAAGGGAGAGCCGTTTTTTCGGCCTTTTTATCGGCAAACCATCCGATAGGGTGCTTATGAAGAAGGGCGACAACATCCGGCCCTACTGGGCGATTACGGCCGGCACCATCCATCAGCTGCTGCGCGCCAGGGCGGACGAATCTCCGGTTTCGTCCTTCACGCCGCATGATCTGCGCCGAACCTTTGCGACGCGGCTCCTTGAGTCCGGCGCCGACATCAACACCGTGCGGCAGGCGATGGGACATTCCTCCGTCGTGACGACCCGGCGCTACGACAAGCGTGATGAGCATCTGGTGGAGGAAGCAACGAGGAAGGTGGCGCTTTGAGCGAAGCGGGCGCTCCAAGCTTGACTCTGGCAAAATATCGGCAGCAGGGATCGCTTGCAAACGCCATTCTGAAATCCACCCCACTCTCCGGCAAGGCTCACGAAATTTTCGATGACGAGCCTTCGGCATCGGAAGGGGTCCCCGCAAGGGGTTCAAAAACGACAAAGCCCAGTGCTGGTAACACCGGGCCAAGTCATTGAAAGGAAATTGGGATGGTCACAACATTCATTTCCTTGTTAGGAAGTTTAGCACAGGCAAACTTCGTTTGGAACGGCGACATTGTTCTCAATGTTGCGATGGCCGGCGGAGGCATCGATTGGCTGGGGCTTTTGGGCCTCGCCATCATTATCGGCGTTGCTCAGGCGATTGCTTCCCGCAAGCATTATTAATGCGGCCGATATTTAGTTTACATCAAGCGCACAAATTTTCTTGCGCATACTGGACGTCTTCCGGGAGAAAACATGCTTGCACACGCCATGTTTCCCGTTGGCATCGTTCCATAAATGCGCGAGCGCGCTCAAGATTGTCGTCATGCGTGCCGGCAGCCTGAAGGCGGAGTTCGGTTTTGAGGTTTCGATTCAGGTGCTCATCCGGGTTGAGCGTTGGCGAATAAGCAGGAAGGTAAAAAAGGCTCTATTTCCTTCCCGCGGGCCTCAATCCAACGCTGAACGATACGCGCGTGGTGGATCCGCGCGTTGTCGCAAATAACGAAAAGTTTACGTCCGTTGCCCCCGAGATCAAGGATAAGACGGCGCAAGAATCGAATGAAGCGATAGGCATTGACGGCTTTGCGCTGCGATAGAAAGAAGCTCTTTCCCTGGATGTTGATGGCCGAGATCATGACGGGGGCGCCGTAGTTCGTTCGGGCGTTTTCAATCAATACGGGGGTTTGTCCTCTCGGGGCGTAGCTCCGTACCCAATTCGAGTCCTGCTTTACGGCCGTTTCGTCCTGCCACAAGATCAAAGCGTTTTCAGCCTTTGCTCGCTGCTCAATCTGAGGATATGTCTCCTCAAGCCATTTGCCAACAGCGACAGGATCTTGTTGCAATGCCTAGCGTCATATTCCAACGCTTCATGTAGGCGCTGATCGTACGAATGGCGATTTCCTTGCCGAACTCGCGGCGAATGAGGTCGCGCACGGCCTTGCGCGTCCAGACCGCCCAAGGGAACTTCAGCTGAGACGGGTTGGAATCAATAATCCACGCCATCAACTTCGCTTCCTCTTGTCGGGAGAGGCGTCGCATCTTGTCGCTGGTTTCGGGCTTGGGGCCACGGCTATGTCCTGCGATTGCCGCCTCTTCTCCGTGTTTTTCGAAGGCACGCAACACTTTCCAGACCCACTGGCGAGACATACCAAAGGTTTTGGCAATCTGGGTGCGCTTTATACCTTTCTTATCGGCCTCGATAACGCGTTGGCGGAGGGCTTTCTGGGCTGAAAGTGAAAGCTTTCGGCCATCCAGGGAGTTAGCATCAGTCATCATTGTGGAATGATACCACAATATGTAAACTAAATCAAAGCCGTGTTAATAATAACTCTGAAAAGAAGCTTTTCCAAAGCAAATTACGGGTTCGCACCGATCGGGAAATCGCGGATGGCGAAAAACGGTTCCGTCAAGATATATTCTTCGAACTTGTCCACCGACGTCGTCCGACCGACGCCGGGCCCCATGCGGTCGGCGTGCGACGACGTCTCCACTCATAAGGAGTACAACCATGAAGCGTTCTCTCTTGGCACTCGGTCTGGGTTTGGCCCTGGCCGCTACGGCGCAGGCCGCCGACATTCGTCTCGTCATTCACGGCGGCGCCGGCACGATGGCGCGTGAAGACTTCACGCCCGAACGTGCCGCGAAGTACCACGAAGGCCTCCAACAGGCTCTGCAGGCGGGCTATGCCGTGCTCGAACAGGGCGGTACGGCCGTCGACGCCGTCAAGGCCGCCATCAATCAGATGGAACTCAATCCCAACTTCAACGCCGGCCGCGGCGCGGTCTTCACGAGCGAAGGCAAGAACGAACTCGACTCGTCCATCATGGACGGCAAGACGCTCTCCGCCGGCGCCGTTGCGGGCGTAACCAACGTGAAGCACCCCATCAACTGCGCGGACCTCGTCCGCACCAAGTCGCCGCACGTCATGATGGCGACGAAGGGCGCCGAAGAGTTCTGCGCGAAGAACGGCGCCGAAACCGTCGATCCGAAGTGGTTCTTCACGGACTTCCGCTATCAGCAGCTTCAGAAGGCCAAGGAAAAGGAACAGATCATTCTCGACCACGACGGTGATCATCCCAAGACCGCCAATGCCGAACTCTTCATCGACCCGATGATGTACGACTACAAGTACGGCACGGTCGGCGCCGTGGCGCTCGACAAGGACGGCAACATTGCCGCGGGCACGTCGACGGGCGGCATGACCAACAAGCGCTTCGGCCGCGTGGGCGACTCGCCCATCATCGGGGCCGGCACCTACGCCAACAACGAAACGGTGGCCGTTTCCTGCACGGGTTCGGGCGAAATGTTCATCCGTACGTCCGCTGCCTACAACGTGCATGCCCACTACAAGCTCCTCGGCCAGGACGTTCAGAAGGCCGGTGACGCCGCCATCGCCGAGGTCGGCGCCATCAAGGGCTCGGGCGGCATGATCATTCTCGACGCCAAGGGCAACTTCGCCTTCCCGATGAACTCCGCCGGCATGTACCGCGGCACCATCAGCAAGGACGGCGTTCCGATGACCGCCATCTTCGCCGATGAAGAACTCAAGAACGTCGACGTCAAGAAGCTCCGCGAGTCGAAATAATTCCAACCGTTGAGAAGAGGACGACGCGATGTTCTTTGCGCCGTCCTTCTCCCGCTTTCCTCGGCTTGAGCCGTTGCCGAGGGAATCGTTCGAAAGCCTGCTTTCCCGGCCGCAAGGAACGGAAAGGCAGGCTTTCTTGTCTGACGCCCCGCCAATCAGACCGTCTGCATCGAACAGTTTGAACCGTTCCGGGACGATGCGCGAGGGTCTTTGCAGTCCGGTTTCGTGGAAAGATCCGGAGTCCGGGCGCTGACGGGGAGCGACGCGTCGGCACGGCCTGCCAAAATGCGGTCGACTTCCGCGACCACGACGTCCGGCGGCATCGTCTGGAGCCTAAACTCCCGGGTCGCTAGCTCACGAAAATCGATCTAAGCGCATCGGGAGTTTTTCTATACCCAGCAGAGTGAACAATGGGGTGGGGCGCGAAATCCGGACTTGTTATTAACACGTCTTTGATTTAGTTTACATATTGCGGTACCATTCCACAACGATGACTGATACTAACTCACTTGATAGCCGAAAGCTTTCACTTTCAGCCCAGAAAACCCTCCGACAACGCGTTATCGAGGCCTATAAGAAATACATGGTCAGCTCCCCGTTTGCAAGTGTTCGGGGGATTTTTTGGGTACAACTCCCCCTGGAGGGCGCGTCCATGCGCGTCCTCCATTCAATACGTGGCGAAGCCACACCACTAAATTTGGCCTTTCGCGGATTCGTGTGGGTAATTCCTGCGCGGAATCGAATCGTCAAACTGTCGTGGAATAGCGCAGGCCGTTAGGCCAAGCATATGCCGCGAAAGCAGATTGACGAGGCGATTCCGCGCAAATAGCCTGTGGTTCGGGGAAAGTAACCTGAAAACCGTGGAATCTACACTCAGTCAGATTCGTCGAAGAAGAGCTCGAGGAACATCTGGTCTCTGGCCGTCGTCTCCGTAGACCAACGGTACTGATCCACCCTGTTCCTCACCTCGACTCTTTCCACGCAGTCGAACCAATCGAGCAACTGCTTGAGCGTCATCGATCGAATCCAGGCGGTCAGTTTTTCGTACTGCTTCCGCACAGTCTTCCCGAGCGACTCATCGTTGGCTCGCCGCTCGGCTTCCTGAGCCGTGCGCTCCATCATGCTCTGCAGCACGAAACGGTAGCCGAGTGTGACGTGTCGGCAGATTTCTTGCCCGCGTACACTGGTCATCGTCCAGACTCGGGGCTTTCGCCCGTCAAGGTCGGACTTGACGACGCGATACGAGGTTTCAATGTCGTTGCGGCGACGGTAGCGACGAAGCGCGTCCCACGGGCTCGCATGAAGATTTGAAAGGATGACGAAAATCCCAAAGTCCTTCTGTGCGGCCAGAATGGCCTCTTCGTTGGGGATGACCTTGATGCCTCCGCCTCGAACACGCTTCCACGAGAAGTACCGGTGCGCGAACTTAAGCTCGGCATCGTCCATTTCATTTTCCTTGCCGGTTGCAAGACTCATTTCGTAGCTTTTGAGCTTCGTGTGGAAGGCTGAAGCTTCCATGACAGCTCGGGCATTGTTGCGAAAATAGTGAAAGTACAGTCGGAAGGATTTTGACTCCGTATCCCCGGCGGCTACGCCATTGCGCGTGCGCTGCCGCTTCCATTCAAACGGCGTCATTTCAGACACCGATACGGCACTGATCTTCTCGTCGAACGGCACTGAGAAGCGTACCGCGAGAAGTGGTCTCTCAGTTTGGTCCCATCATCGGCGGCGCTGTCCAAGTGCTTGTAGATCCAGGCGTGCTTGAGCGTGGCAAGGATCGTGAACTTGAAATTCTTGCGCAGGAAGCGCAGCACGTTCTCCTTGCTGAAGAACCCGTTGTCGAGGCAGAACTCCGGATTCTTCAAGCCGTATGCCTTGGCCCGAGGCACGGCATTGACGAGAGAAATCACGTCGGGGATGTTGCCGGGCTGAAGCTCGAAAGAAACGGGCAGACCGGAATCAAGCGAGTAGAAGGTGATGATCTTGTAGATGTCCAAGCCGTCGCCGTCTTTGTTGAAGCCTTGCCGCGCGTACGGTTTCAGGCCGTTGCCGTAGACGGAATGCGAGGTTGAATCGAATGCGATGGCCGGCTGTTCGTCGTTGCCTGCCGTACGGGCCAGTTCCCGGAAGAGAGACTGTGAACCGGATTCATCCAGACCGAGCTCGTGGAAAAGGTCGTAGCAAATGTCCTCGGACAGGCCGGCTTCGTAGGGGAGATCATGTTCGCATTGCCAGGCCTCCACGTTGTGAACAGTTTCACCCGTAACGACCAAGTACTGAGAGACAGAGAGCAGCTTCTCGGAGGTTCCACCGTTGGGATACGCCCTGCGGACCGAACTTTCGAGTCCGGCCACTGCCCCGGCATGACGAATCAAGTCCAGAGCCTCTACACGGGTTCGTCTGGCAGAAAGCTCGGCAGTCTGAGCCGCTTCGGCTGGCTTCTTCTTGGGGCGGCAACGGGTTGTCACCGTTTCGCCTTCCAGGATTTTTTCACCCATCCGACGGCTCGACAGAAGGACGTTGTAGCCCTTTGCCGGATCGTATTGATAGCGACGTTCCTCGATGTATTTGACGCCGGTCTTTTGGTTCGTTACTGCCACACGGCGAACTTTGACCGGGAACTCCTTCCGAGCTGCCATTTGATCTCCTTTAATGGGTGTATATAATTATATCATACACACCCACCACGGCGCAAGAAAAAAGTCCCGATTAAACAGGGCTTTTAAGAGAAGCGTCTACTTCGTTTCTGGGCTTTGAGTGATCTTTTGACGACTTGCAGGTTATCAGGCCTCTCCTGTTGATCAGCTCGAAAGCCCCGCCTCCACGGCCGACCAGGCCAAGGCTCAGGCTGAAGCCCAGAAGGCCGCCGACTCCCTCGCTCCGACGCTCAAGCGCAAGGTCGCCCTCGGCCGCATCGCCAACGACACCTCCTACGGCCGCAGCCTCCTGAGTTCTGCCAATCCGGACGAACAAACCAAGCAGGTCTACAACATGTTTGCCAAGGCCCTCGGCAGCTCCGGTCAGTTCACCGTTCTTGAGCGCGACGACCTTGAAGCCATTGACCGCGAAGCCGCCCGCAACGGCAGCTCGACCCAACAGGTCGGTGCCGACATCCTCGTCATCGGCTCCCTTACCGAATTCGGCCGCAAGACCGTCGGCAAGTCCGGCTTCATGAGCGCTACCAAGAAGCAGGTCGCCTACGCCAAGATGGACGTCCGCGTCGTCGACACCTCGACGGGCATCGTCCTCTTCACGGCCTCCGGCGCCGGCGAAGCCTCGAACGAATCCGACTCCGTGCTCGGCTGGGGCAGCAGCCGTGCCAGCTACGACGGCACGCTTTCCGACAAGGCCATCGCTCAGGCCGTGTCCGAAGTGATCAACAAGATGGTCACGGGCCTTGCCGACCGTCCGTGGAAGACATACTTCCTGAGCGTTGAAAAGGGTGCCGTCGCCATTTCCGGCGGCGCTTCTCAGGGTCTCACCCCGGGCATGAAGCTCTCCGTCAAGACTCTCGGCAAGCAGGTCAAGTCTGGCCAGACCGGCTTCCTCGTCCGCCTCCCCGGCACCGAGATCGCCAAGATCGAAGTCACCCAGAACTTCGGCGACTCTCCAGAAACGGAAGGCTCCCTCGTCAAGGTGATTTCGGGCTCCCTCGGCAAGCACGACCCCAACAAGCTCGTCATTGAGGAGATCAAGTAATGTCCAAGATCCGCACTTTTGTTACGGCTGCCGTCGCTTCGGCCGCCATCCTTCTGGCGGGTTGCACCGCCATGCCGACGGAACAGGCCGGCGTCCTTGACGACCGTCCCCAGATCAGCTTCAAGTCCCCCCTCGACAACACGGATCTTCCCGTGTACGTCGACGGCCTGAAGGTCGGCATCATGTCCGACTTCATGGAAGGCGATGCCGCTCTGCGCGTCCTTCCCGGCACCCACACGATCACCGTCAAGATGCCCAACGGCAAGCAGAACGTCCAGCGCATCTTCGTCAACGACGGTGTTTCCAAGACCATTGTCATCCAGTAAACGACTCATCTTATGAAGAAGCTCACTATTGTCATGAGCCTGCTCGCAGTCGCCGCCCTCAGCGGCTGTAGCCACCAGCCCAGGCTCACGTGGAACGACTATCAGGACCATCTGTACGACCACTACGGGCAGACCATCACCGACGAGGAATACCTCGCCGCCCTGCTTGAAGCCGTCGAAGACTCCAAGAAGACCGGCATCATGCTGGCTCCCGGTCTCTATGCTGAAATCGGCACCTTCTACGCCCGCGCCGGCAAGCTCGAGGACGCCATTCCCTACTATGAAATGGAAGCCAAGACCTGGCCTGAAAGCAAGCCCTTCATGGATGACCTGGTAACTGGCATCAAGCGTCACCTCGCCCTCAAGAACCAACAGGAGAAATCCAAGTGATGTTCCGTCGCCTCTCCATGATTTTGGGCCTCTGCTCCGCCATGCTACTGGCTGGCTGCGCCTCCGGCCCCCGCCAGTTCGCCTTTGACGAGCCTGAACTGCGCTCCATTCTGGTCGTTCCCGTCATCAATGAAACGAACAGCGTCGAAGCCGACACGCTCATGCACGCCACCGCCACCACGCCGCTGGCCAACATGGGCTACTACGCCTTCCCCGTTGACACTGTCAAGTTCGTTCTTGAATCCGAAAGCCTCTATGAACCGGAACGCGTCCGCGAACTCGGCCCCGTCAAGCTCGCAGAAATGTTCCATGCCGACTCCGTGCTGTTCATCAAGGTCACCTACTGGGACGCCCAGTACATCGTGTTGAACACGAAGACGAAGGTCACCGCCGAGTACGAGCTCTTCAAGGCTGACGGCACCTCCCTCTGGAAGGATACCGTTACCTTTGTAAAAGACTCCAGCAGTCAGAACGCCAGCCTGATCGGTCTGATGGTTGACGCCGCCGTTGCCGCCATCAACCGTGCGGCTCCCGACTTCCGCCCGCTGGCCAAGAGCGCCAATGTTTACGCCCTTCGCCACTGGCACGTCGGTCCTCACGTCCTCGAGGCCGCCGAAAAGGCTCAGCAGAAGCAGTAATGCCGTCTGACAGCTGTCGGTTGTAAAGCAGGAGGTACGGGATTTTTCCGTGCCTCTTTTTCATCCTAAAAGTCGTTCAAAACCGTCACGATACTCAAGTGAAAATGACGTTTTGATAGAAAAGTCCGTGAAATACACGGACTTTTTCTTGCTTTCAATAGTGTACGTATGATAGAATATAAGGGCATTATTGGAGATACTCATGGGACGCCCTCTCACTGGAAAAACACATGTCGGCATTCGCCGCGAAACCCGCTCGAATGGCGACGTCTACGTATACGAACGTGTGACTGGATATGATCCGAAAACTCAGAAAACAAAGACGCTCTCTACCCGACTTTTAGGCAAAATCCTGGCTGGGTCGACCGAAATGATCCCGACCCGCCCCAAAAAGAAGCGTTCCGAAGTTATCGAGGCACCCGTCCAGGCCGTCCGCACCCATGTCGGACTTCAAAAAATCCTCGAGTGGGCAGGTCATGAATCCGGTATTGATGCGGATCTCCAGAGGAGCTTCGAGATCGGCGACGCCCTCAAGTTGAGTTCGATCGCTCGGTACTGGGTCGCGACTGACGGTGACACGTTGCCGCGCATGGAATCATGGCAAGTAATGAATCCGCTACCGTACGGACACCCCATCACTCAGGATGTTTACGGCAAGCTGTTCGCCTCGGTTGGTCGAAATGAATCTGGAGTGCAGTCGTATTTTCAGTGCCGTGGACAAAGAGTCTCGTCGACGGGTTTGAATCTGGCGTTGGACACCACGACTTTCTCGACGTATTCGAAGAATCAAATTGAAGCGCGTCAGGGATTCAACAAGGATGGGGACGGGCTTGATACGATCAAGCTTCTCGTGCTGTACTCTGTGGAAAATCGTCAGCCCGTCGCTTTCAGCAAGCAGCCCGGGAACATCCCTGACAAGATCTCGCTCGCCAATGCGCTTCGGCAGCTTGACATGCTCGATCTGGCGTCGCCGGTCATCGTGGCCGACAACGGGTTCTACAGTCAGGACAACATGACGCATTTTGCCCGCGAGCACACGAAGTTCTTGATGCTCGCCAACAGTACCGACAAGTGGGTTCGCTCGGAAATCGACGCCGCACGCGAAGAGCTCGGGCACTTCAGGAACGTCTGCCCGTTTGACGTCGATGTCAGCGGCGTCATGCGCCGCAGGCAGCACGGGTTCAGCATCGTGCGAAAACGCACGCGCGGGAATTTCGAAGCCGGGGAGACGGAATCGTTTACGCGACGCCTGTACGTCCATGTATTTCACAAACCGGAGGCTGCTCCGATTCAGGAGCGCAGGCTTCGCGAGAGCCTTTTCTCACTCAAGAAGGATCTAGAGGACGGCGTCGAGGAATTTCGGCCGGCTGCCCAGAAACAAATCGACAGCTACCTCACGGTGAAACGTACGGCCAAAGGCGTCAAGGTCGACTTCAAAATGGACGGGATCGAGGAAGCAAAGCGCTATTGGGGGTATTTCGTCCTTGTGAGCAATGAAATCAAGGATCCCTTCGACGCGCTGAAGGCATACCGTTCCCGTGAAAAGATCGAAGAGCTTTTCGCTACGTACAAGGACAGTTTTGATGGGCGAAAGCCGAGGACGTGGTATCCCGAGAATCTGTACGGCAGGCAATTTGCCCAATTCGTTGGTCTGGGCTACCACTGCTTCCTTGCGAAGAGAATCCTTGATGTGAAGAAGGCGCTCTCCGAAAAAGAAACCGAGGGAAAGACGAAGGAGGAGTTGAGTCTCGAAGCAAAGCTGCTCGCTTGGCTCAATCAGCACTCGCTCATTCAAATTTTGGACTGGTTCCGTTGTGTCGACTACGTCGCTGCAACGGGGAATGCCAGTGCATCCAAATGGACAACGGAAACGACGAGACGCGACCAGCTCTTTCTCAAGATGTTGGGCGTGAAGTAATTCGTGGGGGCTTTAGACGACTTTAAGGTTTTCATGTACAGGCAGGCAATGGACCTGATGACGGGAAGTCTTCAGACCATTCTCCTCGCAAGAGCTGCACAGGCTGCCACTTCCGGCGACACGGCAAAGCCGCCACAACAATGACAATGACGACAATGGAGGCGTCCATACGGACGCCCCCATTGTCGTTGTGTTCCCGTTCTCACGGCTTCAGCCACCTGCGTGCGCACAGGACTGCGCGCAACGGATGTCTCGAAAGCCGTTCTGTCGCAAACGGCAGAGAGCGCCTTGAGGGCGGCATCGCCCTGCTCATGACCCTCCTCTGATCATTCACCCTTGTGTCCGCCGTCCGTTGCTTCTTCAGACGATGCATCGGCCTCAGAAACGTCCTTTACGGACGCCTCACTCACGACAGCCTCGACGACGGGAATCTCGGGCACGGAGGCGCGTGCCTCTTCGACGGCGATCTTGGACTGGGCAGCTTCAGGCTGCACGACAGCGGGCGCAGCGGATTCGGTCTGAACGGGTTTAGCTGTCTCGGCAACCTCTGCAGCTTCAGCAGTTTGAGCGGCTTCAGCGACAGCGGTTCCGGCAGCGGCGGACTTGCCGAAGGACGGCATCCACTTTTTGTAGTCGACGCCCTTGATCTTGTCCATCTTGTCCTTGAGGTCGAGCTTTTCGATGCGGCCCTTGACGTCGAGGTTGTCGATCTTCTCCTTGACGTTGAGGTCCGCGATCTTTTCCTTCACCTTGAGGTCCGCGATCCTCTGCTTGACGCTAAGACCGACAATCTTGTCCTTCATGCCGGAGGAGAAGGAGGGCTTTTGAGCCTCGGCAGCCTGAGCGGCCTGGGCGGCGGCCTTCGCCCTCGCCTTTTCCTCGCGGCGCTTCGCCATCTTCTCCCTGATGCCGTCTAAGATCGAATGGCGGGAGGCGTTTCGGGCCGCATGACGGGCGGCGCTCGCGGCGGCTTCGGCGCGGGCCTGCGCGATCAGGACAGCGCCTTCGTCCTCGTCGACATCGTTCGTCGCCTCGCCTCGTGCGACCGCCTTTTCGTGGAGAACCTGAGCGCCGATGCCGAAGACGTCGGCCACGGCCTCACCGAGGCTTTCGGAGGCGATCTGGGTGTCGTTGAGGATGCGGGTGTGTTCGTCGGACGGCACAACCCTGAGGTTTTCGGGGCTGGCGACGCGCACGATGATGCGGCAGTCATGCTTGAGTTCGCGCGCGGCCGCAAAGACGGTCTTGTTGAGGACCATGTCGGAGGACGGCAGCACGAGGACCTCGGCATCGACGAGATGGCCCTGGACGAGGAGCGCGGGGTCGGACGGATTGCCGACGATGGCCGAACCATGCTTGTAGGAGTCGACGACCGCGGCGGTCGTGTCGCTCATCACGAAGCAGGTGAAGTCGATGCCGCGGGCCTCGAGCCTCGGCAGGAGCGCGAGTACGACCTCGTTGACGCCCGCGATGAGCACGTGCCCCTTGATGGTCTTGGGCTCGACGGAGGCGAGCGGCGAGACGCGTTCGGCCATGCGCGCAAAGAACGGACGGCGGGAGACGAGGAGGTTCCTCACGTGCGGGATGGCAGTGAACATCAGCGGATTGAGCGCGATCGTCAGAATCGAGGCTGCCACGACGATGCTCATCGTGCCCGGCGTCGCGATCCCGAGCGCAATGCCCTGGCCGCAGAGAATGAAGGAGAATTCACCGAGTTGCGAGACGCAGGCGCCCATGACGAGGGCCGTGTCGAGCGGCCAGCCCAGAAGCAGCACGAGCGCGGCCGTCACGCTACTCGTGATGCACATGATAATGAGCATCACGGCGATCACGGCCCAGGGTTCGTTCACGAAGACGTACGGGTCGAGCATGAGGCCCACGGAGATGAAGAACAGCACCGAAAACGCGTCCTGCAGCGGCAGGCAGTTGCGGGCCGCACGGTGCGCAAAGCTAGACTCGCGCATCACCATGCCTGCGAAGAAGGCGCCCAGAGCGTAGCTCACGTTGAAGATCGCACCCGCGCCGTAGGCGATCCCGATGGCGATCGCAAGCACGCAGAGCGTGAAGAGCTCGCGGGAGCCCGAAAGCGCCACGCGCTGGAGAATCCACGGGAAGAGACGCTTGCCGACGATGAACATGCCGGCCACGAACACCGCGACGCTGAGCAGCGTCTTGGAGAGCGAGATGACGATGAGCCTCGGATCAACGGGGCCTTCGCCCTGCGTCACCTCTGCGACGAGCGGCAGGCACACCATGATGAAGACGGTGACGAGGTCCTGCACGACGAGCCAGCCGATGGCGACCTGGCCGCTCGGCGTGACGGAAAGCTTGCGAAGCTCAAGGGCCTTCATCACAACGACGGTCGACGCACACGAGAGCGTCATGCCGAAGACGATCGCATTGGGAAGCGCCCAGTCCCAGGCAAGGAGCGCGACGGCCGTGCCGGCGGCGCCCGATGCGGCCATCTGCAGCATCGCGCCCGTGACGGCCACGCCCTTGACCTTCACGAGGTCGGCGACCGAGAAATGCAGGCCCACGCCGAACATCAGGAGCATCACGCCGATTTCGGCGAACTGCTCCGTGACGACGCGGTCGACGTTGGGAAGAAGCGGGAAGAGGCCCACGGACACGCCCGCGATGATGTAGCCCACAAGCGCGGGGGTCTTCAGGAAGCGCTCTGCAAGCCACCCGAAGACAAGCGCGAGCCCGAAGCCCGTCACAAGCGTGGTGATGATGGAAAACTGATCGGTCAAGGCTTTTTCTCCTCTGGTCTGTCCTGCCTAATCCTGCTTCTCCGATCCGCGGCACGGGACGGGCCTTTTGCGTAAAGGGAAAAAGTTTAATTTTACTCTCCCAAAGTGCGTTTCACCTCCTCGTCATCCCAAGCAAAACAACTCATCGACTCAATGGCTCGATCGTGCGAAAATCGTTCCCTCTTGGAATACGGACCAGAGGAAGGTGAGAACGAGGGTAGCGATGAAGAAAACCGCAAATTTCCGAAGGAAGCGGATCATGGGCAATCCTACTATGCGTGAAGTTTGAAGAAACGGGACGCCGCCCGCAGAATTTGAATTCTACCCGTCACCGCCCGGACGTCCTACCCGTGCGTCACGAGCGTTTCCGCGAGCTTCAGTACAATGTGGTGTTTAGATTCCGAAATCCGATTCCGGCCGGACGATTCTCCGGACGGCAGCCAAGACAATTCCGATGATAGCCACCGAAGCACAGCGCGAAGCAATCGACAGTCTTCTCACCTTCATTGAAGAGGCCACGAGCCTCAGGCAGACGGCCGCAAGGCACCTCTCGAGGTGCGGCAGGCTTCTCAGGCTCCCCGAGCTCGAGGCGGCCGTGCCGGGGCTCGTTGCGGGCGACCCGACGGGCGCCGACGCCGACCTCGTCTGCCGCATCGAAAAGCTCGAGATGCCGCCGTGCCCGCCGATTCCCGAGTCTCTCGCCCCGTACGCGACGGGCGACTGGCGCGCCCCCGAATGGACGCCCGACTGGAAGGCCCTGCCCGATTCGGCCGAGCATCCCGAGTCGGCCGAACTCTACGAGACTCTCGCCGACTGGCTCAGGATCCGCGGCTCCTGGCTGGAGGCCAGAGGCGAGATTCTTCCCAACCATGCGCTCTTCGAGCGCCTGCAGGATCTGAGGGACCATCTCTCCGAGTCGAACCTTCGCGACGAGTGCGTGATCGGCACAGCCGTCTTCACGTCGAACCCCGACGTCACGCGCGCGAAGAACCCCGTGCGCTGGCCGCTCCTCGTGCAGCCGCTCGTCATCGAGCTCGGCTCGAGCCGCCGCAACCTGCCCGTGATCGAAGTGCGCAGAAACGGCGACGAGGACCCGAGGCTCCTTGCCGAACTCCTCGCGCCCTTTGCCGAGGACGGCATCGACCTCAAGGCCGCCTCGCGCTTTGAGGAATGGCTCGAGGATGCGGGTGCGGACGCGAACCTTGCGGGCGACGAGTCGCTTTCCGAGGCGCTCGAAAAGTTCGCCGCAAGCCTTCACCCAGACTGCCGCTTCGTACCCGCAGAAGAAGCACTCCCCGAGGACGCGGGTGAAAAACCCGCCTTCACGCTCGAGGCGAGTCCCGTCATTCTTATTCAGCCGCGTCCGAGCGGCGTTCGCAGTGCGATCCGCAGCATCAGGAAGGACATCGCCGAACACCGCGACGTGCCCGCGCACCTGATGGAGATCGTCTGTCCCGACGTCTTCCCGACGCTCGCCTCGGGCCTCACGCCCACGCTTTCGCTCGAAGCCAAACTCGCCGCGACGGCGGGCGAGGACCCCGACGTACTTCTCGCCAAGCCCGCGAACCCCGAGCAGCTCGCAATCGCGCACGAGGTCGAACACAACAACGTCGTGCTCGTGCAGGGCCCTCCCGGCACAGGCAAGACCCACACCATCGCGAACCTTCTCGGCCACTTCCTCTCGCAGGGCAAGCGCGTGCTCGTCACGAGCCACACGACGAAGGCGCTCTCGGTCGTCAAGGACCTCCTGCCGAAGGAGATCCAGCCGCTCTGCGTCACGATGCTCGGCGACAGGAAGGACCTCGAGCAGACCTCGTCCGAACTCATCACGCGCCTCACCCGCCTCAACGTCGAGGACCTCGAGGCCCGCATCAGGGCACTCGGCCTTGAACGTCATCGACTCGGCACCGCGCTCGCCGACCGTCGCCGCCGCATCTTCGAGCAGCGCAGGATCGAGCACGAGGCCGTCGAATTCAACGGCCGCCGCTACACGCTCACCGAAATCGCGAAGTTCCTGCGCGAGGCCGAGCGCCTGCAGGCGCTCATTCCGGGCGAAGTGGCCGAAGGTCCCCTGCCGCTCTCCTTCAGGGAGCTTCTTGAACTATACGGCACGAACGGCCGGTGGGACGCCGAGACGGCCCGCGACCTCTCGGGCCTGCTCCCCGGATTCGAGCTTCTGCCCGACGTCGACACGATGCGCGGCATGAACCGCCGTTGGCGCGACGTGCTCGCCGAGGACGCAGGCGACGTCACCATCGACGAGCGAAGGAGCGCCTCAGGCGAACGGCTCCACGCCTTCATGAAGGGCGGCGAAACGCTTCTCGTCGCACCCGAGTCGGGCATCTCCGCGCTCACGCCCGCTATGAATCTTTCGCCGCTTACCGAAACGGACGAAATGAAGCGCCTTGCGCTCTCGCTCGGCCTTGCGGACGAAGGGTGCCGCGAGGCCTTCGAGCAGCTCGAGCGCGAGCTCGCGGCCGCAAACGAACTTGCTCTCGCCGTCGACCGCGCCTCGCTTCTTGACAACCGCACCGTCGTCATCCCCGACGCCATCGACGCCGACGCCGCCATGAAGGCCGCCGAATGGTTCACAGCCAACGATCCCGACGGCAGCACGGGCTTCCTCGGCCGCCTCTTCAACAAGGAGGCCCGCGAGGCCGCCGATGCGCTTGCCGGCGTCGAGGTGGACGGCTCGCGCCCTGCCTCGAAGGAGGCCTTCGAAGCCGTCGCGCTGCACGCACGCCTCAAGACCGCCGTGAAGACCGTCGCCCGCACCTGGGACAGCCTGGCCGAACGCGCGGACGCACCCGCCTTCGCCACTTATGGCGACAACGCCGTGCGCACGCTCTTCACGCGCTACGGCACATCGCTCTCCGACACCTGCATCTGGTGGCGCAGGGTCTTCGTTCCCTATATTGAAGGGCTTCTTTCCGCCGGCATCGAAGCCGAGGGCATGAAGGAGCTTCTTGAATCCGCCGATCCGCTCGAGGCGGCCCGCAGGTTTGCGACCGACGTGCTCGCGCCCGTGCACACGGCCCGCCACCGCGAGGCCGAGCTTCATGCGCTTCGCGAATGGCAGGCGACCGAGAGCCAGAAGCTCTATGCGGCCGCCCCCGCCTGCGCGACCGCAAGACGCCTTGCCGCCGCAACGCTCGTCGACCCCGACGCCTGGGAGCTCGAGGCCGAGCGCCTCAGGAAGCTTCTTGAGGACCAGCCGCTCTTTGCCCGCCGCACCGAGCTTCTTGAAAGGCTTCGCGCCGCCGCGCCCGAGTGGGCGAACGCGCTCGAGGCGGGCGAGCCCGGCTTCACGACCTCGAACCCGTCGCCCGAAATCACGAATGCCTGGCTCTACCGCCAGCTCGAGCGCATCTACACGCGCGCGACCGCCGCGGACCTCGATGCACTGCAGTCCGACGCCGAGCGTCTGTGCGCCGACCTTCGCGAGGCGACGGCCCAGCTCGCCGTCGCCAAGGCGTGGCTGGCCGTCAAGTCGAGGCTCTCGAACGGCCCCGCGCTCTCGAACCTCTTCTCGCTTGCCGCCTACATGAAGCGCGCCGTCGGCCGCGGCCGCAAGAGCGCCGCCTGGAGGCGCGAGGTCAACAGGCTTCTGCCCGCCTGCCAGCAGGCCGTGCCCGTCTGGATCATGATGATCCAGGACGCGCTCCTCAACTTCAGCACCGCCTCGAAGTTCGACGTGATCGTCGTCGACGAGGCGAGCCAGGCCGACATGACGGCGCTGCCGCTCCTCTATATGGGCAAGAAGGTGATCGTCGTGGGCGACGACCGCCAGGTGACACCGCTCTCCGTGGGCACGAGCGAGGCCGCCGTCGACGCGCTCTGCGCCCGTCATCTTGAAGGCCGCGTCAAGGAGCCCAAGCTCTACGACTCGAGGCTCTCGCTCTACGGCCTCGTGCAGAGCATGGCCTTCCCCGCGCACATGCTCGTCGAGCACTTCCGCTCCGTGCCCGAAATCATCGGTTGGTGCAGCCGCCTTTCCTACAACGGCACGATCAGGCCGCTTCGCGACGCCTCGTCCTCGAGCCTCAAGCCCGCGGTGGTGCCCTGGCGCACCCGCGGCACGGCGGGCGACAACGGCGTCAACGAAGAGGAGGCCCAGGCCGTCATCCGCCTGCTTCGTGCGATGATCCATGATCCCGCCTACGACGGCAAGACCTTCGGCATCATCCCGATGCGAAGCGTGCACGGCGCGCAGGTCAACCGCATCCGCCGCCTGCTCGTCGAGAACTTCGACCCGCGCGAGATCGAGCGCCGCCGCATCCACTGCGGCATTTCGGCCGAATTCCAGGGCGACGAGCGCGACGTCGTGATCCTCTCGCTCGTTGACTCCGCCGCGCCCGGGCTTCCCCTCAGGAAGGAGACCGACGGCGCCGACGGCATGATGAAGAAGCGTTGGAACGTGGCCGTCTCCCGCGCCCGCGACCAGCTCTGGCTCGTGCACTCCTTTGACCCCGCCGCGCAGCTCAAGCCCGACGACCTGCGCCGCTCGCTCTTCGACTGGGCCGACGGCGTCATGTCGGGCACGATCGGCGCGGCCGAGCCCTTCGACCTGCCGGATCCCGAATTCACGGGTCAGGTGCTCCGTGCGCTGCGAAAGCGAGGCTACCGCGTCGAGGCGGGCCACGATGCGGGCGCCTGGCGCCTCGACATGGTCGTGCGTGCGCGCGGCCGCGCCGCCGCCATCGAGTGCGACGGCTCGGGCCGCGAGGACGAGGACGCCATCCGCCGCGACATGGAGCGCCAGACCGTGCTTGAGCGCGCGGGCTGGAAGTTCGTGCGCGTGCGCAGCGCCGACTGGTTCCGCCGCCCCGAAAAGACGCTCGAGCGCGTCTGCGAGGCCCTCGCCGCCCTGGGCATTGCGCCCGAGCCCGAGGACTGCGCCCCGCAGAAGGACCTGCTTCTTGCACACGTGAGGGCCAACGTCGAGCGCCTCGAAGCCGGACTCGACATGATCGTCTTCGACAAGGAGGACGAGGACCCCGTGCCGCCCGTCGCCCCCGTGACGCCCGCCGACCTCGCGCCCGACGACGCCGAACCCGTCGTCACCGCCCCCGTGCAGTTCGAGGCCCCGCTCATGCCCGTCGAGGTCGAGAAGGCCGACATCATGCTCATCCCCGAGATGGAGATGAGGGACGCGGTGCGCATCTCACTCCCGACGCTCTCCGACGTCTTCGACGACGAGCCCGCCGCCGAAACGGATGCCGAGACGGAAGGCGAGGCTCAAAACGAGCCCGTGGCCGAGTCCTGCGACGACCCGCACCACACGCCCGTCACCTTCATGGAGGTGATCCGCGACGGCCTGATGGACCGAGGCGTCAATCCCGTCCTTCAGACGACGCCCAACGACGCCACCATGACGATCGGCGGACGCACGCTCCTGCGCGCCACCTTCTGGAGCGGCCGCGCCGACGTGCTCGTGCCCGCCTTCGACGACGTCAAGCCCCGCACGTGCGCGGGCTGCCGCCTCGTGCACAACGGCGCCTGGCGCATGTGGTCGCTCGCCGAAGCCGACCTCACGCAGCGCTTCGTGCAGGACTTCGTCGTCTTCATCGCCCGAACGGCCGAAGCCCTCCGATGACGGACCGGTGAAAAACCGCAAGTGACCCGCCGCCCGCAGGAGAAACGCCTCTCCCGCGGGCGGTTTTGCATCGAACCCCGCCGTCTCCCTACGCCTGCAGGCTTATCACGGCGCGCGTCGTCCATGCGCAGCACGCCCTCGTGATGCCGCAGGCGAAACCGCGAGCGCCGGGGTCCCCGCGACGCCTCCGCCCTTCCTCCCCGCCCCGCCGTCAAAAGGCCTCTCCCTCAACGAGAAGGATCAGGTTTTCCGTCTTCTGCCGTCAACTTTCGGCAAAATCACTTGATTAGTCGGCTATCTTCTTCGAACACCCGGAACTGACGATCCGTTCATACCTGTGGGATTGCAGAGGACACTACTGAGACTGCGCGCCGTTTTACAGCGCGAAAGTCCCGAAAACCTCGTCTTCCCCTCGAGCAGTAGCGATCCCAATGATGAAGCACGCGTCAGAAACATCGGAAAAAGCGCTCGAAAATTGAAGAATCTTTACGTTCGGCGCCGTTTCGATTTGGTACAATCCTGAACGTTCGTTCAGAAGGTTTGCTAGAATTCTGAACAGCCGTTCAGTCATTTCTGAACAGGTGTTCAGGAAAGAGTCCCGCAACACGGCACTTTCCGACGACCTGATACAACCGTTTTCGACAAAAACCAGAAGGTACATTGACATGTTGTCAACGCACAAAACCATCACCCTGGCGCTGATGTGCGCCCTGGCTTCCACGACCGTGCTCACCGGCTGCAAGGACGGCGCCCAGCAGGGTCAGGCCACCCAGAGGCAGATGCCTCCGACGGAAGTCACCTACGTGACGGCCAAGACGACCGACCAGACGCTTCAGACGACCCTGACGGGCCGCACCAGCGCCTACTATGAAGCCGAGGTTCGCCCGCAGGTCAACGGCGTCCTCGTCAAGAAGCTCTTCAAGGACGGCTCCGAAGTCAAGGCCGGCCAGCAGCTCTATCAGATCGACGACGCCCCCTACGTCGCCGCGCTCAAGTCCGCAGAAGCCTCGCTCGGCCAGGCCAATGCCAACCTTGTGAAGGCCCGCGCCGACGCGAAGCGCTCCTCCGAGCTCGTCAAGATCAACGCCGTCTCGAAGCAGTCCGACGACGCCGCCCAGGCCGCGCTCAAGTCCGCCGTCGCCAACCAGAAGGCCGCCGAGGCCGCCGTGGCGACCGCGAAGGTCAACATGCAGTACACGAAGGTGCTCTCCCCGATCTCGGGCCGCATCTCCCGCTCCGAATTCACGGAAGGCGCGCTGATGGCCGCCTACCAGGCCACGCCGCTCACGCGCGTGCAGCAGCTCGACCCGATCTACGTCGACGTGACGCAGAAGGCCGACGACCTGATGCGCATCCGCCGCGACATCGCCTCCGGCGTGCTCAAGTCCGGCGACAACCAGAGCGCCCGCGTTCAGCTCGTCTTTGACGACGGCTCCGTCTACCCGCACGAGGGCGAGCTGACGTTCACCGACGTCACCGTCAACGAATCCACCGGCATGGTCAACGTCCGCGCCGTGTTCCCGAACCCGGACAAGGTTCTTCTCCCCGGCCTCTACGTCCGCGCCAACCTCGTCGAGGGCGTGCGTCCCGACTCCATCGTCATTCCGATGCAGTGCGTGATGCGCGACGCCAAGGGCAACGCCTCGGTCTGGGTGATCGACGCCGAGAACAAGATCGCCACCCGCAAGATCACGGCCTCCCGCTCGATCGGCACGAGCTGGCTCGTCGAGTCCGGCCTCAAGGCCGGCGACCGCGTCGTCTTCGAGGGTTTCCAGCGCACCCGCGCCGGCGCCACCGTTTCGCCCAAGGAGGCCGACGCCTCCAAGATGCTCGACAAGACGGGCAAGTCCCTCTACTAATACGGACTGAGGCAGAAAACCATGTTCTCACGCTTTTTCATTGAGAGGCCCGTCTTCTCGTGGGTGATCGCCATCGTGATCATGCTCGCGGGCGCTCTCTCCATCCTCAGGCTGCCGATCAGCCAGTTCCCGCAGATCGCGCCTCCGCAGGTAAGCATCTCCGCCACCTATCCGGGCGCCTCCGCCGAGACGATCGAAAACACCGTCACGCAGATCATCGAGCAGAACCTCACCGGTCTTGACGGCTACCTCTACATGTCGTCGACGTCCGACTCGACGGGCCGCGTGTCCATCACGGTGACCTTCGAGGCCGGCACGAACCCCGACATGGCTCAGGTTCAGGTCCAGAACAAGATCCAGACGGCCCTGACCACGCTTCCGCAGGTCGTGCAGCAGATGGGCGTCACCATTCAGAAGACGTCCGCCAACTTCCTGATGGTCGTGGGCTTCATCTCCAAGGACCACAGCATGAACGCCTCCGACTTGGGCGACTACCTCGTCGCCCATGTTCAGGAGCCGCTCTCGCGCGTGCAGGGCGTCGGTGAAGCCGAAGTGTTCGGCTCCGAATACGCCATGCGCATCTGGCTCGACCCGAGCAAGATGGTGAAGTACAAGCTCAACCCGAGCGAAGTCAAGGCCGCCATCTCGGCCCAGAACGCCCAGGTCTCCGCCGGCGGCATCGCCCAGCAACCGACCGACGGCAAGCAGCTCTTCACGGCCACCATCTCGTCGGCAAGCTTGCTGCAGACGCCTGAGGAATTCCGCAACATCCTCCTCAAGACGACCGAGGACGGCGCCAAGGTCTACCTGCGCGACGTCGCTGAAGTCGCCGTCGGCCAGCAGACCTACATGGCCTTCGCCACCTACGACGACTATCCGGCCTCCGGCATGGCCATCAAGCTCGCTTCGGGCGCCAACGCCATCGCCACGCAGAAGGCCGTGCTCGAACGCGTCGAGGAACTCAAGCCGAGCTTCCCCGAAGGCATGGAAGTCGTGATTCCGTTCGACACGACGCCGTTCGTCTCCGCAGCTCTCAAGGGCGTGATCAAGACGCTCTTTGAAGCCATCGTGCTCGTCGTCGTGGTGATGTACCTCTTCCTGCAGAACTTCCGCGCGACGCTCATCCCGACGATCGCCGTGCCGGTCGTGCTTCTGGGCACGTTCGGCGCACTCTTCGTCTGCGGATTCTCCATCAACATGCTGACGATGTTCGCCATGGTGCTCGCCATCGGTCTATTGGTGGACGACGCCATCGTGGTCGTGGAGAACGTCGAGCGCGTGATGCGCGAGGACGGCACCGACCCGAAGACCGCCACCATCAAGTCGATGGGTGAAATCCAGTCGGCCCTCGTGGGCATCGCCATGGTCCTTTCGGCCGTGTTCGTGCCGATGGCCTTCTTCGGCGGCTCCACGGGCGTCATCTACCGCCAGTTCTCGGTGACCATCGTCTCGGCCATGGCGCTTTCCGTCGTCGTCGCCCTGACGCTGACGCCGGCCCTCTGCGCCACGATGCTCAAGCCGGTCAACCATGAGGAGCACCACGGCAAGGGCGGCTTCTTCGGCTGGTTCAACCGCAGCTTCGACGCCTTCACGCAGTCCGTCAAGGCCCTCATCGCCAAGTCGATCCACGGCTGGAGCGTCATGCTCGTCGCCTACGCCGCCGTCGTCGGCCTGATGGTCTGGGGCTTCAAGGCGCTGCCAACCTCGTTCATGCCGCAGGAAGACCAGGGCGTCCTCATGATGATGTCCCAGCTCCCCGACGGCGCGACGCTCGAGCGCACCGACCTTGAGATGAAGAAGATCCAGCAGACGTTCGCCAAGACCGAAGCCAAGTCCGTCGAGTCCGTCTTCGTGGTCCGCGGCTTCTCCTTCGCGGGTACGGACCAGAACATGGCTCTGGGCTTCCTGAAGCTTCGCGACTGGAGCGAGCGCACGACGCCCGACACGTCGGTCGCCGCCATCCAGGGCCGCACCATGGGCATCCTCATGGGTCACCCGGACTTCAAGCAGGCCAGCACCTTCGTCTTCCCGCTTCCGCCGGTTCCCGAACTCGGCGTGGCCGACGGCTTCGACCTCTACATCCAGGACAACACGGGCGGCACGCACGACAAGCTCATGCAGTACATGGGCCAGTTCCTGATGAAGGCCAACGCCGACCCGCGTCTGACGATGGTCCGCCACAACGGCATGGCCGACACGACGCAGTTGAAGCTCGTGCTCGACTATGAAAAGCTCTCGGCCCTAAACCTCAGCATCGGCGAAGTCAACTCCGCCATCTCGACCGTCCTCTCCGGCTCCTACGTCAACGACTACATGGACCGCGGCCGCGTCAAGCAGGTCTGGGTCATGGGCAACACGGGCTCGCGCATGCAGCCCGAAGACATCCTCGGCTGGCACGTTCGCAATGCCAACGGCGAGATGGTGCCCATCGGCACGTTCGCCAAGTTCGAATGGACCTACGGCAGCCCGCGTCTCGAACGCTTCAACGGCCTTCCCGCCGTGAACATCCAGGGCAACCCGCGTGCGGGCGTCTCCTCCGGTCAGGCTATGGCCGCCATTGAGGAAATCGCCAAAGAAGTCTTCCCCGCCGGCTACGAAATCGCCTGGAACGGCGTTTCGTACCAGGAAAAGGCCGCAGGCAACCAGGGTCCCGCGCTCTTCGCGCTCTCGATCCTCGTGGTGTTCCTCTGCCTTGCCGCCCTTTATGAAAGCTGGTCCGTCCCGATCGCGGTGCTCCTCGTGGTGCCCTGCGGCGTCGTGGGCGCCCTCGGCCTCACCGGCGCGCTCGGCATGTCCAACGACATCTACTTCCAGGTCGGCCTTCTCACGACGATCGGTCTGGTGAGCAAGAACGCCATTCTGATTGTGGAATTCGCCAAGGAGTACATGGAACAGGGCAAGGATGCGATCCACGCCGCCGAAGAGGCCGTGCGTGTCCGCCTGCGTCCGATTCTCATGACCTCCCTCGCCTTCGGTCTCGGCGTGCTCCCGCTCGCCATGGCCCACGGCGCGGGCGCCGGCGCCCAGAACGCCATCGGCGTGGGCGTGCTCGGCGGCATGCTCGCAGGCACCTTCCTCTGCATCGCCTTCGTCCCGGTCTTCTACGTGCTCGTCGACCGCTTCCTCGGCGGCAAGAAGCGCCACGAAAAGAACCAGATCCAGCAGGCCTGATGCAGGTGACTGACATCACGACACATTGAAATCTCAGGGCGGCGGGCCTCACCCGCTCCGCCGCCCTCACGGAACAAACATCATGTCCACGACGATTTTCAAGATCCTTCCCCTCTGCGCGGCCCTCGCCCTGACAGGCTGCGTCAACCTCGCCCCGGACCACGAGCGTCCCGCCGCGCCCGTCGAACAGGCGTGGCCCACGGGCGAAGCCTACGACGCCGCCTCCGTGCGCAGCGAAGCCCTGCCCGCATGGCAGGCCTTCTTCACGGACGAGCGCCTTCGCAAGGTGATCGATCTCGCCCTCAAGGAAAACCGCGACCTCCGCGTCTCGGCCCTCAACATTGAAAAGGCCCGCGCCCTCTACGGCGTGCAGCGCTCCGAGCTCTTCCCGACCGTCGCCGCCGCCGCTAGCAACGCAGGCAAGCACACCCCGGCAAGCGTCGCCGGCACGAGCACGACGACCCACACCTACACGGCCCAGCTCGCCATGACGAGCTATGAGCTCGACTTCTTCGGCCGCGTGCGCAACCTCAACGAACAGGCCCTGCAGGCCTACCTCGCCTCCGAGGACGCCCGCCGCTCCGCCCAGAGCGCCCTGATCGCCCAGGTCGCCTCCGGCTGGCTTGCGCTCGGCGCCGACCGCGCCCAACTCGAGCTCCAGAAGGAGACCCTCGCAAGCCAGGAGGAAAGCTTCCGCCTCATCGAGGAAAGCTACAGGCTCGGCGCCGCGAGCAGGCTCGACTATGAGCAGGCCCGCACGACGGTCACGGCCGCCCGCGCCCAGATCGCGTCCTACATCCGCGCCGTCGCGCAGGACAAGAACGCCCTCGACCTTCTCTGCGGCACCACCGTCCCCGAGGATCTGCTCCCTGCGGGTCTCGCCACCGGCGTCACGCAGACGGCCGTCCTCCCCGCCGGCCTTCCCTCCGAAGTGCTCCTCAAGCGTCCCGACATCGCTGCGAGCGAACGTGACCTGATCAGCGCCGAAGCCAACATCGGCGTCGCCCGAGCCGCCTTCTTCCCGAGCGTCTCGATCACCGCCGGCGCAGGCACCACGGGCATGCAGCTCTCGAACCTCTTCGACGCGCACACGGGCTTCTGGTCCTTCACGCCCTCCGTGAACCTTCCGATCTTCACGGGCGGCCGCAACGTCGCCACCCTTGAAGCCGCCAAGGTCGGCCAGAAGATCGCCGTCGCGAACTACGAAAAGGCCATTCAGACCGCCTTCAGGGAAGTCTCCGACGCCCTCGCCACCGAAGGCACGATGGACCGTGAACTCACGGCCCGCCGCGAATACGCCGAGGCCGCCACCAAGGCCTGGGAACTCTCCGACGCCAGCTACAAGGCGGGCGCCATCTCCTACAACGACGTTCTGACGAGCCAGCGCGCCATGGTCGGCGCCAAGCAGGCCCTCATCGGCGCCGAACTCTCCAAGTCGATGAGCGCCATCACCCTCTACAAGGTGCTCGGCGGCGGCACGACCGTAGCCGAAGCGCAGCCGGCCGACAAGGAGTAATCCATGGCCAAAGTGACATTCACCATTCACAAGGCGGGCAAGCACCAGCGCCACTCACGCCGCAACCAGATACTCGACGCCGCCCAACGCTGCTTCAAGAAGCAGGGCTTCCACAAGACGACCCTGCGCGACATCGCGCAGGAGTTCGGGATGAGCGCCGGCCACATCTACAACTACTTCAGCAACAAGGAAGCGATCATCGAGGCGCTCGTCGAACTGCGCACGCAGGAGTTCCTCGACATGATCGACACCGACAAGTTCGCCGACCTGCCGCCCGAAGAGCGCATGGACAAGGAGCTCGGCCAGGTAGTCGACGCCTACCTCAACCTCGACAACACGTCGCTCTCCATCGCGATCATGAACGAGGCCCTCATCAACCCGAAGGTCTATGAAATCGTCGTGGCCGCCGCGAGCAAGGTCCGCAACCACATCGTCGAGGCTCAGCTCCTCGCGATGAAGGAGGAGCGCCGCTACGCACCGCCCTACGAAGTGATCGAGAGCCGCTGCATGACCATCCGCGCCATGCTCGAAGGCCTGCGCCTCGCGCACATCTTCACGCCCGAAATGGACGTGCCGCTCGTGCGTGAGATGGCCATCAAGCGCATCAAGCAGATCCTCGCGCTCGATGAGGCCGAGGACCAGGCCGCAGCATCCGCCGAGGCCAAGCTCAGGGCCGAAGCCATGGCCTGCGCCTACTATCCGGTCTCCGAAAAACCTGAGGCCTGAGGCCTGAGGCCTGAAGCCTGAAGCTTCTAAATAAAATCGGGAGTCTCCGCAACGGAGGCTCCCGATTTTTTCACTCTCATTTTCATGCGTCCCTCAGTCTTCCCGAGAGACGCATTTGAACGCCCTCTTTACGGCAGTCTCGACACGGCATCCGCCATCATGTCCCAGAAACGCGCGAGGTCAAGCTCGAGCGCGGCGTGGGTGTGACAGCCCTCGGGGGCCGTCCTGCGGAAGTCGGCGACGGTCATGCCGCGGGTGCGCGTGCCCGTGAGTTCGACGCTGATGGGCACGGGGACGTACCTGACGACCGTCGGGTCGAGCACGCACGCGATGGCGCACGGATCGTGCAGCGGCGCGTCGCCGAAGCCGCGCACGCGGCGGTAGCGGACGTTGAAGGCCGTGAGGATTTCAGCGAGGAGCTTCGCGGAGGCCGTCGGGATCGCGGCGATGCGGGCGACCTGCTCCTCGCTCACACGGGCCTGATAGGTGAGGTCGAGCCCGACCATCACGACCTTCCACTTTTCCTTGAAGACGATGTCGGCCGCCTCGGGGTCAGTGCCGATGTTGAATTCGGAGTACGGGCCGTGGTTGCCCGTGTGCACGGCGCCGCCCATGAGGACGACCTCCTTGACGCGCTCGACGATCCTGGGCTCCAAGCGCGCGGCAAGCGCAATGTTGGTGAGCGGCCCCGTCGGCACGAGCGTCACCGTCCCTGCGGGGCGGCTCATCACGGTGTCGATGATCACCTGCACGGCATGCCTCGGATCCGTCTTGAGCACGATCTCCTCGGGGAGCGTCGCGTCGTCAAGGCCCGTCTCGCCGTGGATTTCGGCCGCCACTTCGGGCTCGATCATCAGGGGACGCGTGGCGCCCGCCGCGATGGGAACGTCGTGAAGGCCCGCCACCTGCGCGATGGCCAGCGCGTTGCGGGTCACCTTGGCAATCGACTGATTGCCCGCCACGACCGTGATCGCGAGGATGTTCACGTTCGGATTGCCTGCGGCGAGCAGGATGGCGGCCGCGTCGTCGTAGCCGGGGTCGCAGTCGAGGATGATGTCGATCTTCTGGTTTTCGGTGCTCATGTTGCGTGCTCCTTGCGTTCGGAATGTTCGGCTGCGAAGATTGCCGGGCTTCAGACGGCGAGCGCCTCGACCTCGGACCTTCTCGGAATTGAGGTGGCGGCGCCCTCGCGCGTCACCGAGATGGCGGAGGCCTTCGCGGCGCGGTTCATGGCGGTCCTCAAGTCCTCGCCCGCGGCAAGCGCGGCCACGGCATACCCCGCGAACGTGTCGCCCGCGCCCGTCGTGTCGACGGCCTTCATCTTCACGGCCGGCACGAAGAAGGGCTCGGCACCGGGCACACGGCCGCAGGCGCCCCTGCTGCCGAGTGTGAGGATGAGGTTCACGTCAGGATACCTGCGCTCGAGAAGCGCCATCAGGCCGGCGGCCTCAACGCCTTCGGCCTCGTCGGCCAGAAAGCCCCTCGCCTCGGTCTCGTTGACGATGAGCGCGTAGAGCCTTTCGAGCGGCGCCTTGAGAAGCGAAGCGTCGAAGGGAGACGGATTGAGGACGGTGCGCAGACCACGTTCGAGCGCAGCTTCGATAAGGCCCGCAGTGTCGGGGAGCTCGTTCTGCAGCATCACGATGTCGTCCTTCTCGCAGGCGTCGAGCGCAAGCAGCATGCTCTCCACCGTCACGCGGCCGTTGGTGCCGGGATAGTAGAGGATGCCGTTCTCGCCGTCCTCCGTCACCTGGATGAAGGTGTGGCCGCTCGCCTCGGACTCGTGCACGGCCAGCATCGAGACGTCGACGCCTTCGCCCTTGAGCACTTCAAGAAGCATACCGCCGTCGGCACCCACGCAACCCGCATGGAGGACCGTCGCTCCCGCGCGAGCAAGCGCCACCGACTGGTTGAGACCCTTGCCACCCGCATGCACGGCGCGGTGCGAGGCCGCAAGCGTCTCGCCGGGACGCACGAAGTGGTCGACGCGATAGACGTAGTCAAGGTTGAGAGAGCCGATGTTGAGGACTGCCATGTTCGATGTCGTCAATAAAGTGTTGGAACGGGACCCGCCGCCCGCCGAGGCGGGCGCGGGAGCTTCGGTGACACGCATTTTAGACCAGAGGCCCCTCATGACAAAAGCGTCTCAACATCATGAAAACGACTCGGGCGCAAGCTCCTCAGGCAGATCGCCTTCAGGCGTGCGTACGCCAGACGCCCTTGCGCCAGTAGTGCCACAGCACGACGCCCGCCGTGATGTAGTAGATCCAGTCGGCGGTCCAGACGACGGCGACGTTCGTCGTGAGGCGCGTGATCGTGAAGACGTAGCAGAGATAGACGGCCGAGGCGGCGATGGTCGCGACCGAGCTCTCCCAGGTTCGGCCGATGCCGCCCATCACGAAGAGCAGATACATCGCGGGCACGGCCGTGAGGAAGGAGCCGAGCATCACGTAAAAGGTCGCGTTCGCGGCCGAGATCACGCCCTCGATGCTCGTGAAGACCCCGAGCACGGCCGAGGGGAACACGGCGGCGAGCAGCATGACGGGCAGCATCGAAACGGCGCAGAGCACGAGGCCGCGTCGCACGAGGCCCGGCACCTCGTCCTCCCTGCCCTCGCCGATCAGGTTTGCAGCGACGGCGCCGCACGTCGAGCCGAAGGCGTGGATGAATAGGAAGAGCGTCGAGCAGATCTGGCGCACGATGTTCGAGACCGCCAGAGGCTCCTCACCGAGATGCTCGACCGCGAGGAAGAAGAGAAGCCACGCAAAGAACGCAAAGGCCTCCTGCACCATCAGCCAGCGCCCGAGCCTGAAGAGCGAGCGCTGCAGCGCGCCGTCCCAGGAGAAGCTCCCGAAGAGCGCATACTTCCCGTGGTCCACGCGAAGGAGTACGTAGCCGAGCAGGAACACGAGGCAGACCGCCTCCGAAATCGTCGAGGCAATGGCCGCGCCCGCAATGCCCATCGCGGGCACGGGACCTGCGCCGAAGATGAGCACGTAGTTGAGGACGAAGTTCGAGGCGACCATGACGAGCGAGCTCGCCGTCAGGACGCCGGGCCTGAGCGTCGCGATGAAGAACGCACGCAAAAGCGCGCAGGCAAACGCAAAGGGCAGGCCCCAGACGCGCCAGTAGAGATACGTGTCGGCCGCCTCAGCCACCGCCGCCGACTCGCAGGCCGTATCGAGAAAAGGCTTGGCCGCAAGGTCGGAGAGCACGATGAGGACCGCCGCGAGCCCCGTGAGAAAGAGTACCCCGGAGCGGAACGACCGCCCGATCTCCGCCCAGGCCTTCTCGCCGTTCTTCCTGCTCATGTGCGCCTGCACGCCGAAGCCGTACCCCATGCCGAACATCATGAGCATGAGGAAGAAGACGCCCGCGAGCGCTGCGGCGCCGAGCTCCACTTCGCCGACACGCCCGAGAAAGGCGACGTCGGTCATGCCGATGAGCTGCTCGAGCAGGAAGCTCAGCATCAGCGGAACGGCCATGCGGAAGATGGTGCCGCTCGAATAGATGCGGCGGCGTTCGATTTCGAAGGACATGTGCAGAAAGACTGAAGAGGCCCGAAACGCAGGCCCTGAACTGAAAGTGCCGTATTTTAGCGACTTGCAGGCTTCTTTTCAGCGTGCCCGCGAGCGCCAAAAAGTCAGGCCGCCCGTCCGAAGACAGGCGCTCCTCATCCTTTTTTAGGCTCTTACTCGTTGATGTTCGGGCCGCTCTTGACTTCCTCCCCGTCCTAAAGGGCGGGGATTCCTTGGACCACGCGGTCTCGTGGTTCAAGGGCGGTTCCCATTGATGGCATCGAGTCCTTAGGCCGAAAGCCTTGCTCCCCAACACTCACTACATGGGCGATGTGCTTTTTGTTGTGTGCACTCGGGCCTGTCCGGCCCTTCCTCAACACGTTCAGGGCGCCCACCACGTCGGCATTCGCTTCGAAGCCGCAACTTTCGTTGACGCACTTGAAAATCGCCTGCGTCGGGCGGTTGCGTTTGTCCCTGCTCTGACAGTGCGGGCAGGTGATGCTCGTCCCTCTCGGATCGACGGAAATCATCACACCACCCACTTTCAGAAGTTGCCATTCGATTGTTTGGCGAAGACTGTAGAACCCCGTGCGCAGGATGGCGCGGTTGAGCCCGCTTTTCTGCTTCACATTCTTGCCTGGATTCGCAACGGTGCCCTTGGCGGACGCCGTCATGTTCTTCACCTTCAGGTCCTCGACGTACACGCAGCCGTACTCCTGCGCGAGCGCATGCGCCGTCTTCCTGTGGAAATCCTGTCGAATGCAACGAATCTTTCGGTATAGGTTTTGAATCCTCTCCTTGAGCTGACGGCGCTTGCGACTCGGCTGCTTCTTGTCAAAAGGCTCCGCCAGTCCCAACTTCGCGAGTTTCTTTCGCGACTCCTGGTTGAGCGAAAGCTTGCGTTTCAAGCCCGCAATGCGTTTCTCGATCGAGCGAATCTTCTCCGTGTCGAGATCGTAGAATCGTCCGTCGCTCGTCGCGACGGCATGCACGACGCCGACGTCGATTCCGACATCGAGCGCCTTCATGTCGGGGGCCTGGACTTCGAACTCAACCGTGAAGATCACGAACCAGCGGCCGCAGTCCTTCTTGACGTGAATCTGTTTCACGACACCGGGAACGAGCGTCCCGTTCGCACACTCAAACGCGATGGCGCGCGTTCTACGGTATCGAATCCAGCCGATCTTCGGGAGCTTGACTCGCCCGTTGGCATTGTCGATGTGTTCTGGAGCAAACTGCGGAACCCGAAAGCCGTCTCCGATATCTTTCGCCTTGAACTTCGGCCATCCTTTGTGTGCCGGATCGCTCTTGGGACGGAAGCTGTCGCTGATGGCGCGATCGAGATCGAGCAGGGCTTGCTGGAGCGGTTGGGCCATGGCCTCTCGAAGGAAGGCGGTCTCGGGTTGTTTTTTCCAGAGCACCAACTCGTGGGCGAGCTCCTTGTAGGTGAGAAGCTTTTCACCTTTGGACTTGCGCTCGTTTTGGATCCCCAACGCCTTGTTGAAGACAAACCTGCGGCAACCGGCGTTTCGGCTCAAGGCCGCACGTCGGGTCTCGTCAACATAGAGTTCGTATTGAAAGGCGCAGGTGATCTTCATATGAACATCATGGCACACTTCCTTCAAGAATACGTGCTTTACGACCAAATGCCCATTTGGGCCTTATATCCTCCCCATGAATGGAGAGGTTTTACGGCCCGTTAGATAACGGGAGGCAGTCAGACGGGCAGCGGTTGAGGGACAATTTCAGCGGGTGAACACCTTGCCGATGACAAAACCGAGACCAACGCCCAGAAGGTCCGGAATCGTGAACACCAATGCGCCGAAGACAAAGGCGCAAATCACACCGATGATCGTGCCGGTGGCAAGTCCCTCTCTTCCTCCGATGAGTGCTCCGAGGATGGGCGGAAGGCAGTGAAGCAATGCAATGATGACTACCATGATGGGATACCTCAAGAAGGGATGGTGCGGGCAAAGCCCGGCCTGTGTGCTTCGGAGCCTTTGGAGACCAGCCGATTGACCTGAGGTTTCGAACAGTCAAGTTTTAGGTGACGATATCGGAGGATGGCTCGCGTGTGACAGCAGGCAGGAGCGTGCTCGACTATGCATGTTGTTTTCGAATCGCATGGATCTCATGGAGGGAACTAGCGAAATCTTTTTCATTATAGGATGCCGTGCATGGAATGACTTTGCCGGACACCACACGGTACGGATCGATCCCTCACTGAAAATCGATGGATGAGAGTCGGGAATGGATTTTCATCTCCTCCGGGCAGGGCCATGCGAAGTTGCCCGCGAGCGCCAAAAAGTCAGGGCGCCCGTCCGAAGACAGGCGCCCCTCATCCTTTTTTTAGTCAAGCCCGTGCAGGGCGCGGCTTATTTCTGAGCCGGCTCCCACTTGCAGCGGACCGGCGAGACGATTTCACCCGTCTTCTTCATCGCCGCAAAGGCCTTGTCGACCGCCTTGCGGTCAAGACCCGTAAGTTCGGCGACCTTGCCGGCATTGAGCGGTTCGCCCGCCTTGCGCATGGCTTCGAGAATGACGTCCTTGTCTTCCATTTCTGTCTTCCTTTGACTTCGTAGGGTTCGGGGCGGCACACCGCCCCCTCTGTCCGCTCATTGTCCCAGACTTTCGGAAGGGCCGTCCCGATTGACATAGTGTTTTACAAACACTCCTCATGATATTGACGACATCAATTTGAACGATTGAACGACCCTATTCCTGAGCATCCGCCGCGTCCATCCGCGAACCGACCGTCCGCATCCATCGTCATCAAAACGTCATGTCCGTGTCGTCTTCGTGAAGCACAAGGTCTTCAGAATCTCACGGCGACGGCGAACGTCGTGCGGCCCGCGCCTTCAGTTCGTTTTCTCCGGTGCCGGAGCCTCAGCGTGAGTCGTCACCGCATTCAGACCTTTGTTTTCGGACTCCGTGCGGAGTCCGGCGCGGGACTCTCCCTTCATTCGTCATTCGGAGCTCCGCGCGTTGCTGCAGGAAATGTAAATGTTCAAGATCCGCAAGACCGCCGCCCTCGCGGCCCTCTTCTGTTCCAGCGTCCTCAACGCCTGGGCCTCGGCCGATCACATGGTGATCGCGATGCCGCAGATTCCGACCATCATCGAGCCGCAGGGCATCAACAACAACGCGATCGACCGCTATGTCGGCAACGTCTTCGAGACGCTCCTCAAGGCGGACCAGAAGACGGGCGAGCTCAAGCCGGGACTTGCCGAATCGTGGTGCCGCCTCTCACCCGACACGGTCGAGTTCAAGCTGCGCTCCGGCGTCAGGTTCCACGACGGCACGCCGCTCACGGCCGATGACGTCGTCTTCACGTTCGGGCCCGAGCGCTTCTCAGGCGAAAAGGCGCCGGGCCGCGCCGTCGCCTGGGAATTCCTCGGCAACCTCAAGGAAGTGGTCAAAGTCGACGACCTCACCGTTCGCGTCACCATGAAGGCGCCCGACCCGATGATCGAGCGCCGCTTCTCCGCGCGCACCTCCGAGATCATCTCCGAGGACGGCTGGAAGGCTGCGGGCGGCTGGGAGAAGTGGCTCAAGGCGCCCGTGGGCACGGGTCCCTACAGGATCGCCTCCTTCAAGACCGGCAACCGTCTTGAGCTCACGCGCTTCGACGGCTACTGGGGCAAGACGGCACCCGCCGCCAAGGTGAGCTTCGTCGAGGTGCCCGAACTCTCCGCCCGCGTCGCGGGCCTTCGCTCGGGCGAATTCGACCTCATCACCGAAGTCCCGCCGGATCAGGTGAAGCCTCTTTCCGCCGACGGCCGCATCGACGTCACGGGCGGCGCCATCGACAACATCTACGGCCTCGTCTTCGACTGCAAGTCCTCCGCCGTCATGCAGTCGAAGGAACTCCGTCAGGCCATCCTCCACGCGATCGACCGCGACATTCTCGTCAACGCGCTCTTCGCGGGCCGCACCTCCACGGCCGACAACTTCCAGTCGAAGACCTTCGGCGAACTCTATCTCACCACGGCGGGCGAAAAACTCTACGATCCCGCCAAGGCCAGGGCTCTCGTCAAGGCCTCGGGCTACAGGGGCGAGCCCATCGTCTGGCGCATCCAGGCGGGCTACTACACGCAGGAGCTCGTCGTCACGCAAGCCGTCGCCTCCATGCTCAAGGCCGCAGGCCTCAACGTGAAGATCGAGGTCAAGGAAAACTGGACCCAGGTCGAGGCGCCGGGCCGCGACCGCATGATCAACAACGCGAGCTTCTCCGCCTACTATCCCGATCCCGTCGCCCAGCTCTGGCGCCGCCTCAAGCCCTCGAGCTTCTGGGTGCAGAACGGCTACGTCGCCGACTCGGCCGAGTATAGGCGCTTCTGCGAGCTTGGCGAAAAGCTCGAGACGAGCGTCGATCCCGCCGAGCGCAAGGCCGCCTGGGGCGAGATGCTGAAGGTCTTCTCGCAGAATCCCTGGGCCTGCCCGCTCTACTCGCTCCCGATGCTCTACGCCAAGCAGAAGAACGTCGTCTGGGAGGCGAGCGCCCTTCAGGGAAGCCTCGACCTCTCGGCGGAGAACTTGTCCTTCCAGTAATGCCGGCATCCTCCGGCATCGGATTCCGGACGAACTCCCGCGCAGGGCGGCCGTCCGGGATCTGGCCCCGCACGCCGAACGCACGAAAGCCGCGGACGCAGGGATCCCGTCATCCCGTGCGTCCGCCCGCGTTCTCCGTCCCAGGCTTTCCGGATTCCTCACGTCCCTCACCTTCAACACATGTCTCACATGTCCAACATGTCTGCAGAGACTTTCTCCACCTGCAAGCTTCTTGACGTGCGCGGCCTTCGCGTCTCGTTCGACGCCGTCGACGTGCTGCACGGTGTGGACCTCACCGTTCACTGCGGGCGCATCCATGCGCTCATCGGCGAGTCGGGCTCGGGCAAGAGCGTCCTCGCCCGCTCGATCCTCGGTCTGGCCGGCCGCGGCGCCCGCACCACGGGCTCCATCCGCTTTCTCGGCCGCGAGCTCGTCGGTCTTTCCGAACGCGAGTACCGCGCCATCCGAGGGGCCGACATCGGCCTCGTCGTCCAGGACGCCATGTCCGCGCTCAACCCGATGCGCACGATCGGCGAGCAGCTCGTCGAAACCATCGCCTGCCGCCATCCCGACTTCCGAAGCGGCGCCTCGCGTGCTTCGCGCAGCTCACGCGCCGACCGCCACGACATTGCGCTCGAGCTTCTGCGCACCGTCGGCATCACCGCGCCCGAAAAGCGCATGAACGCCTACGCCCACCAGCTCTCGGGCGGCATGCGCCAGCGCGTGATGATCGCGCTCGCCCTCACGGGCAGCCCCAGGCTGCTCCTCGCCGACGAACCCACCACGGCGCTCGACGTCGTCGTGCAGCGGGAGCTCCTGCAGGAAATGCGTGCGCTCGTGCAGGCGCGCGGCATGTCGATGCTCATCGTCACGCACGACCTGAACCTCGCCCGCGACGTCGCCGACGACGTCTCCGTCATGTACGCGGGCCACGTCCTTGAGGAAGGCCCCGTCTCCGACGTCATCACGCGTCCCGCCCATCCCTACACCGAAGGCCTTCTGAGGGCCATGCCCGCCATGGACGGCACCCGCGGCCGGCTCATCCCGATCAAGGGCGAGATTCCGCCGCCCGACAAGCTCGGCTCGGGCTGTCCCTTCGCCTCGCGCTGCCCGCGCGTCACGAACGCCTGCCGCGAAAGTCTCGGCGCCATGACGGCCGTCGAGGACGGCCGCAGGCGCACCCGCTGCGACGCCGCGCTCCTCACCGCCGCCCCGCATGCGCCTTCGTGCGCCTCGCGCCTTGCGTCCCTGCCCGTTCAGGACACCGAGTTTCCCGTCATCTCCGATATCCGCATCGCCCGCCACTGCTACGTCTCGAGGCAGGGCCTTCTCGGCCGCCGCCGTCCCTGGGACGTCCTGCAGGACATCGACCTGCAGGTCCGCTCGGGCGAGGTCATGGGACTCGTGGGCGAATCGGGCTGCGGCAAATCGACGCTCGCGCGCCTCGCGCTCGGCCTCATCGAGCCCACCGAAGGCACAGTGCGCTTCAAGAACGCGCCGATCCCTGAGCGAGACTCCGCCGCCTGGCGCGCCCAGCGCGCCTCCATGCAGATGATCCATCAGGACCCGTACGCCTGCTTCGATCCGCGTCTTCCGATCATCGAGCAGGTGGCCGAACCGCTTCGCCACCACAGGGGCCTCTCGAAGGAGGCGGCCGCGAAGGCCGCGCTCGAAGTGCTCAGGGCCGCAGGCCTTCCCGCGCACCACGCCGGCAGGCGTCCGTCCGTCATGTCGGGCGGCCAGCTCCAGCGCGCGGCCATCGCCCGCGCCGTGGCGCTCGAACCCGCGCTTCTCGTCTGCGACGAACCCGTCGCCTCGCTCGACGTCTCGATTCAGGCGCAGGTGCTCGAACTCCTCCTGCAGCTTCGCAACCGCATGAAGATGGCAATGCTCTTCGTCTCGCACAACCTCAGCGTCGTGCGCTGCATCTGCGACCGCGTGACCGTGATGTACCTCGGCCGCATCGTCGAGTCGGGCACCGTCGAAGCGGTCTTCAGCCGGCCCCTGCATCCCTACACGAAGCTCCTCATGGCCTCGACTCCGGGCGCCGACGCGCACGTCGTGCGCTACTACCCGAAAGGAGCCATGCCCAGTCCGATCGACCGTCCGAAGGGCTGCGTCTTCGCCTCCCGCTGTCCGCTTGCCGAGGCGCGCTGCCGCACCGACGTGCCGCCCCTCAGGGACGACGGCAGCGGACACCTCGCGGCCTGCTTTTCGGGCCCCTCCTTCCTCTTGCATCCGGAGGCCTGATCCATGTTCGCCGTCGTCTTCCGAATCCTTCTTCGCGCCGCGTTCACGCTCCTGCTCCTCACGGCCTGCGTCTTCTTCGGCCTTCACATGACGGGCGATCCGGCCCGCATCATGCTCGGCAACGCCGCCGACGAGGTGGCGCTCGAGGCCTTCCGCGCCCAGTGGGGCCTCAACCTGCCGCTCTGGCAGCAGTTCCTCGTCTACCTCGAGAAGTTCGTCTCGCTCGACATAGGCACGAGCTACATGACGGGCCAGCCCGTGAGGGACGTCTTCCTCGACGCGCTCGGCCCCACGCTCTCGCTCATGATTCCGACCGCCGTCGTGACGCTCCTCATCGGCATTCCGTCGGGCGTGTGCGCCGCGCTTCACCGCAACACGCTCCTCGACCGCAGCCTCATGGTGATGTCGGTCTTCGGCTATGCGGTGCCCAACTTCTTCATGGGCGTCCTCCTTCTGCTCGTCTTCTCGATCCAGCTCGGATGGCTCCCGTCCTACGGCAACGCAACCGTCTGGCACTACATAATGCCGATCATCACGATGGCGACCTCGGAGGCCGCGATCTTCTCGCGCTATGCCCGAAGCGCCATGATCGACGCGCTGCGCCTCCCGTGCGTGAGGGCGGCCCGCATGCGCGGCCTGCCCGAGCGCAAGATCATCTGGCTCCATGCGCTTCCCAACGCCATGCTCTCGATCCTCACGATCCTCGGCTTCTTCCTCGGCACGCTCGTCGCGGGCGCCGTCATCACCGAAAACGTCTTCTCCTGGCCCGGCGTCGGCAAGCTCCTCGTCCAGTCGGTCGCCTCGCGCGACATTCCCGTCGTGCAGATGATCGTGCTGGTCACGGGCGCCTCGCTCGTCACCGCAAACCTTCTCATGGACCTTCTCGCACTCGTCGTCAACCCGCGCCTTCGCAAGGGAGACAACTGATGACCACACGTCCCGCACTCGCCATTGCGGCAGGCATCATCCTCGCCGTCTTCTTCACCGCAGGGCTCCTCGCGCCCGTCCTCGCCCCGTACGACCTCGAGGCCATGGACCTCACGGCCCGCCTCCTCATGCCGTTTGAGTCCGCCGCTCACATCCTCGGCACCGACGAGCTCGGGCGCGACATCTTCTCGCGCCTTCTCTACTCGATCCGCATGTCCTTCGTGCTCGCCGTCGTGGGCACGCTGCTCGGCGCCGTCATCGGCACGCTGCTCGGCTTTCTCGCCGCCCGCTTCGGCGGCATCGTCGACGACGCCGTCAACTGCGGCATTGACTTCACGGCCTCGCTCCCCTTCATCATCCTGGCCCTCACGATCATCGCCTTCCTCGGCACCGACGTCACCGTCATCATCGTGATCATGGCCGTCTACGGATGGGACCGCTACGCAAGGCTCACGCGAAACCTCTCGCGCTCCGCCTACACCGAGGGCTACGCCTGCGCACTCGAGGGCCTCGGACTGCCCACGGTCTCGATCGCCCTGAGGCACATCCTGCCCAACATCGCCTCGGCCCTCGTCGTCAACATGGCCCTCAACTTCCCCGGCATGATCCTCCTCGAGACCTCGCTCTCCTTCCTCGGCGTCGGCGTTCAGCCTCCGATGAGCTCCCTCGGGACCATGCTGGGCTTCGGGCGCGACTACCTCACGACCGCCTGGTGGATCGCCGTGATCCCCGGCCTCGTGATCGTCGTCTCCACGCTCTCCATGTCCATCCTCGGCGACTGGGTCCAGCAGAAGCTCGAACCCGCCGCACGATAAGGAGACACTCATGACCTCAAATTCCTCCTCATCCGCCGCCGTCCGCTTCGTGATCGTGGGCTTCGACGGCCTTCGCCCCGACAGCGTCGAGGCCGACATGCCCGCGCTCTCGCGCTTCATGGCCTCGAACCACTCGTGGTCGCACTACCTTGCGGACTTTCCGACCGAGACCTACGTCAACCATCCCGGCATCTTCTCGGGCTTTCGCCCGACGGGCCACGGCCTCGTCGCCAACTGCTACTGGCGCCGCGACATGGGAGGCGCCGACGGCGTCTTCTTCGGCTTCGACCTCGAGCACGTGCTGCGCCATCGCCGCGAGGACGGGCTCCTGCTCGTTCCCACCATGGGCGAGCGTCTCGGCGCCGCCGGCAAAACCATGCGCGTCTACTGCGCCAACTCGAAGGGCAGCACGCGCCTTCAGCACCTCTACGCCGACCGTTATCCCGACCACGTCTGCGCCTGCGTGCACGACCTCGTGACGAGCGTTCCGGACAACGAGCGCCGCGAGCTCGTCGAAGATTTCGGCCCGGGCGTTCCGCTTGAATTTCCCGACTTCAGGGGCACGAAGCTCGTCGTCGACCTCTTCTTCGAGCGCGAGCTCCCGAGGGGCCTCGGCGACGTGACGGTCCTCTGGATCGGCGAGCCCGACCACTCCTCGCATGAGTTCGGCATTGACGACGAGCGCACCCGCGAGGCAAGGCGCGACGCAGACCGCCAATTCGCGCGCGTGCTCGAGTGGTGGGAGACGGAAGGCAGGGACGCGGGCGTGCAGCTCGTCGTCATGTCTGATCACGGCCACGGCGTCGTGCGCCGCCACTTCGACATGAAGGGCATTCTTGAAAAAGCGGGTCTGAGCATCCTCATGGGGCGCGAGGTGCTCGAAGGGGCCGACACGGCCTCGGCCGACGCCGTCCTCGTCGGAACCTACTGCGCGGGACTCTGGTTCACGAATCCCGCGGACCTCTCGCTTCAGCTTCGCGCCCGCGACGCGCTCATGACCTCGCCCGACATCGGGCTCCTCTTCTCGCCCTCGGATCCCGAGCAGCCCTGCTCAATCGAGGGCCGAATCCCGGGGACCTTCTCCGAGCGCCTCGTCTTCACCGACGGCCGCCGGTCGCCCGACCTTCGCATCGTCCCGCGCGGAGATCCCGAAACGGGCGGCCTCGTCATGGCGCCCGAGCTGCCTCTTGGCGCAGGAAACCACGGCGGACTCCTGCCTCAGGAGATCAACGCCGTGCTCGCGGTCGGCGGAAGCGCCTTCCCCGGCTCGGCCGTCCACGACGATCCTGCTGGCCACGCCGACCTCGCCGTCACGATCATGACGCTCGAAGGGCTTCTCTCCGGCTCCGACATGGTGAAGCCCACGGGCCGCCTTCTCGACGAGGCGCTTCCCGGCGGTCCTGTCCGCAGGACGCCTGCGGGCGAGGCCTTCGACCTCACCTTCGGCGCCTTCCACCAGCGAATTGAACGACTCTCATCCGGAGGCCGCGCCTACGTCACCTGCGCCCATCGCATCAACAACGACGGCTGGACGCCCGAGCGCGGTCTTCCCGAAGGCGCCCGCACGGACGACGATGACTGATTGAAAGAGGAAAATCGATGAACGACATGCTTCTTGCGGGCGACGACCGTGCGATCCACGGATTTGCAGACCGCCTCAACTTCAGGACGAAGCTCGTCAGACCCGGCTTCATCCGTCTTTCGGGCGTGAGCTCGAAGGGCTTCCCGACGGGGCTTGCGGCCATGGCCGAAGAGAGCGCCGTCGACGTCCTGCTCCTGCCGCCCGATCTTTCCCTCAGGCGCTTTCGCGTCGCCTGCTTCGACATGGACTCGACGCTCATTGAGAGCGAGTGCATCGACGAGATGGCCGCCTTCGCGGGTGCGGGCGAACGGATCTCCCGAATCACCCGCAGGGCGATGGAAGGGCTGATTCCGTTTGACGAGTCGCTGCGCCAGCGCGTAGCCGCACTCGCGGGATCGAGCGCCGAGATCGTGACCCACGCCGTCGAGCGGGCCGTTCCGACGCCCGGCGCCCTTGACTTCGTCGACTTTCTCACGCGGTACGGTCTCGCCACCTACATCATCACGGGCGGCTTCGAGGAGATCGCCACGCACGTCGCCCGCCGCTTCGGCATGACGGGCGTGGTCTGCAACCGCCTCGTCCTTGAGGACGGCAGGCTTACGGGCGGCGTCCGCGGCCCTGCGAGCGGGAAGATCCTTGATGCCGATGGCAAGCGGCGTGCGCTCGAGGTGCTCGCCCAGGTCAACGGCGCCTCGCTCTCCGAGACGATCGCGGGCGGCGACGGCGCAAACGACCTGCAGATGATCGCCGCCGCGGGCTTCGGCTTCGCCTACCACGGCAAGCCCGTCGTCATGAGGGAGGCCCCGAGGGGCGTTCGCTTCGGCGACTTCTCGGTCCTCAAGCACTGCTTCCTCGAAGCCTGGGCATGACGCCCTTGTCTTCCCGCACCGAAAAAACAGAACGCCCGCAGAAGAATCCTCCTGCGGGCGCGTTCAGTCAGACCTGAAGATCAGGCAGCTCAGAACTTGTGGACGAGGCCGAGGGCGAAATCGTAGCCTTCTTCTTCCCAGCTGCCGGTCACGCCTTCGTAGTTGGCGTCGAGCTCACGCTTCGTGTAGCCGAGACCCGTGTAGACGAGCGTGCACTTGGAGAGCGAGTATTCGTAGCCGAAGGCAGCCGTGTAGACCTTGGAGTCGGCGACCTGGCCGTCGTTGGCGTAGTCGATGTCGGCGTCCATGTAGCCGATGCCGGCCTTCATCGTGCCGCCGAGAACGTCGAACGCCGTGGAGAGATGCACGCCATAGCCGGTGTTGGCAACGGCACCCTTGTTGAACTTGACGTCGCCTTCGTTATTGTTGAAGACGCTGTCTTCGTCGAAGAAGCCCACATAGTCAAGGACGGAACCCGCGTCACGGGCATCCTTGAAGTACTGGGTGGCAAGATAGGTCTTCATGAAGCCGAAGTCATAGGAACCGGCGAGGTTGAACGTCCAGGCATCCTGAAGGTTCATGTCCGCCTGGAATTCGGCGCCGTTGCTGTGGGTGATGGAGGAGTCCTTGTTCGTCCAGTCGACGAGAGCGGCGAGGTCGAGGGCGCCGGCCTTTCATTCAGCACCGAGAGCGGCGTAGCGGTAGTTGGAAGCCTTGTTTTCGTTCGTGTCGCCCATGGCGTACTGGGCATAGATCGTCACGCCGGCGAATTCCGGCGAAACGTAGGCGATCGTGTTGTCATAGCGGCTCGAGTAGTTGGCCATGACGGCGTTGTGGCCGGCGATGTTGTC
This sequence comes from Sutterella wadsworthensis 2_1_59BFAA, assembly GCF_000297775.1. GTDB lineage: Bacteria > Pseudomonadota > Gammaproteobacteria > Burkholderiales > Burkholderiaceae_F > Sutterella > Sutterella wadsworthensis_A. The sequence continues at coordinate 48,484 of NZ_JH815516.1, read as the reverse complement.
GGACCAGCCCGTGGCCAGAGCGGAGGCCATGGAGCCGTAGAAGCCAACGGAGCCCGCGTCGGAGACGAGCGTGCCCATGCGGCCGGCGTAGACCGTACCGAACCCGCCCTTGATGAAGAGCGTGGATTCGCGGTCAAACAGCTTGCTGTCCGTCTTGAGGGCGCCCGTGCCGGACTCGAAGCCGTTTTCAAGCTTGAAGCCCACCGTCATGCCGTTGCCGAGGTCTTCCGTGCCGCGGATGCCGAAGCGGGAGGCGGAGTTCGTGCCCGGTTCCATGCTGAAGGAGTCGACTTCGGCGCTGGCGCTGCCGATGCCGTCGATGGACGCACTGGCTTCACCGTGCTGATAGAGAAGGCCCGTATCGACGACACCGTACATCGTGACGTCGGCAGCCATGGAAGTGCCGGCAAAAGCGCCGAGAACGGCGAGAGCGACAAAACTCTTCTTCATTTTTTCTTTCCTTTGATGGTTGACAAGAGACAATCAGGGCGCGGCTCCCGACGTCCCCTCAGGACGTCTTCAGACAGCACCGCGCCGTGACTCTGCGCCATTGTGCGCAATCCCCGAACGATGCGCCACCTCTCTTCAACCCCACCCACAGACTCGCGTCCTTCCTTCTGCCGCAACCCTTCCGGACTTTCATCCCCGTTCGATAACTGAAGAACCCCCCCCGGCTCGGACCGACGTCCCTCGAAGCGTTCTCCAAACCTTGCCCCACGTTTGACGCAGCGGATCCGACGCCGTGAACCGCGACGCTTCGCCATGGAAACGAACCGACGATGCGGGCCGCATCGATTCGTTCTCCCGTTTCCGCCTTCTCCTTCGAGCCTGTCCGCGCATTTCAGAACAAAGGGTCCTTCTTTCGTCTCAGGACGGATTGAAAAGCCCCTGCATCGGCGTTCTCTACAGCACCGACTCTGGAGAACAGGTGTTGCTTTCACGCAACAAACGGGCTGAAAACGGCGTTTTTGCCGGTTGAGCGAAACGGCGGTTTCTCAACATCGGCGGCCCCCTGCCCGCCCTCACGCCTGCGTTCACGTACATGAGAACCATCTCGCCCGATGGTCCGCCACCCTCATCCGCTCGTCTCCCCGTCTTTGCCTGCTGTCGCTTTAAAGCGACTGTACCGCACGCGTTTCCATCATCAGGCTCCGATCTGGGCCTCTAAGGCGTTTGTCTTAAGACAATTTGCCGAAATCCCCTCTCCCGCATCAAGGAATGTCGAAATTTCGTCGTCTTTCGACGTCCTTCGGTCGTCCGGTGCTTCTGGACGGGATCAGAATGAATTCATGAACGTGCACGCGCCGTCGACGACCCCGGGCGACGGCGTCCTCAGACTCCAACTACCGCACGTCAAGGAACCATTCCATGCTCATGTACAACTTTGTCTCGGCCTTTGCGGCCTGCCTCGTCATCATCCTGCTGGGCGAGGTGCTCTCCAAGTTCACGAAAGGCTGGGTTCCGTCGGTCTTCATCTCCGCCGTGCTGATCCTCATCGCTTTCTGGACCTTCCTCCCAAAGACGCTCGTTGCGGACTCGAAGCTTCTGCCGCTGGGCTCCTCCGTCGCCATCTTCCTCCTCATCACCCACATGGGCACGCTCTTCAGTCTCGAGCGCCTGCTCCAGCAGTGGAAGACCGTGGTCATCTGTATTGCGGGCCTCGCCGGGCTCGTGGGCCTGTGCTGGTTCGTCGGTCCGCTCTTCATGGACCGCACGCTCGTCATCGCCGGCATCCCGCCGCTCGCGGGCGGCATCGTAGCCACCACGATGATGCAGAAGGCCGCGCTTGACGCCGGTCTTGCCGCCGCAGCCGTCTTCGCGATCGTCATGTACTGCGTGCAGGGCTTCGCGGGCTACCCGCTCACGGCCGTCTGCCTCAAGCTTGAGGCCCGCCGCCAGCTCGCCGCCTTCCGCGCGGGCAAGGTCGAGGACAAGGGCGAGGACGCCCGCAAGGTCATGGCCGACGCACTCGCCATGCCCGGCAACGAATCCAAGCAGGGCGTGCTCGCCACGCCCAAGGCCTGGAACACGCCGTACTTCGTGCTCCTCAAGGTCTCGCTCGTCGCCTGGCTTGCCTTCGTGCTCGGCGTGCTCACGCCGGTCAACGGCGCCATCTGGGCGCTCGTCTGCGGCGTCGTCTTCTGCCGCCTCGGCTTCCTCGAGCCCAACGTGCTCTCGCGCACCGGCTCGAAGGACTTCCTCTTCCTCGCTCTGATCATGTTCGTCTACAGCGGTCTCGGCGACAGCAATCCCGAAATGATGGCGAAGCTCATCTGCCCGATGGTCCTCCTGATCATCATCGGCGTCGTCGGCATGGCCGTCGTCGCGGCGATCGTCGGACGCTTCCTCAAGATCTCCCCCTATCTCGGCTTCGCAACCTGCCTCACCGCTCTCTACGGCTTCCCCTTCGACGCGATCATGACCGAACGCATCTGCCAGGAGGAAGGCGCCGACAAGGCCGAGGTCGACTTCCTCATGAGCCGACTCTTCCCGCCGATGATCGTGGGCGGCTTCGTGACGGTGACGATCACCTCCGTCATTCTCGCGGGCTTCTTCGTCAAGCTCTTCTGACGGAAGACCTCAAACCTCTTTTCATTCAGGCGCAGCGCTTCCGCACGGGACCTGCGCCTGAAGACCCTTGACAGGACCAAAAAATGACACTCCAGGAACTCATGACCCGCTGGAACGGGTACCAGATCGAAATGCGCCGCTGGTTCCACCAGCACCCCGAAGAAAGCACGAAGGAAGTCCGCACTGCCGAACGCATCCGCGCCGAGCTCGACCGCGCAGGCATCCCGTGGCGTCCCTGCGGCCTCGGCACGGGCACGCTCGCCCGCATCGAGGGCGCTCAGCCCGGCCGCACGATCCTTCTTCGCGGCGACATCGACGCGCTCTCCGTCAACGAGGAGACCGGACTTCCCTACGCGAGCGAGGTTCCGGGCGTCATGCACGCCTGCGGGCACGACTGCCACATCTCGATGCTGCTCACGGCCGCAATGATCGTCAACGAAATCAGGGACCATCTCAAGGGCACGATCGTCTTCGCCTTCCAGCCCGCCGAGGAGCTGGGTCTGGGCGCGCGCGCCATGATCGAGGAAGGCGCGCTCGAGGGCGTCGACGCATGCTTCGGCATGCACGTCTGGTCCGACTATCCCGCCGGCACGGTCGCGCTGCGCAAGGGGCCGATGATGGCCTCGGGCGATCAGTTCAAGATCCACGTCCGCGGCAAGTCCACTCACGGCGCCCAGCCGCAGCTCGGCGCCGACGCGCTCATCATGGGCGCCGCCATCGCGCAGAACCTGCAGACGATCGTCTCCCGCGAGACCTATCCCGGCGACACCGCCGTCGTGACGGTCGGCAAGTTCCACTCGGGCACCCGCTTCAACGTCGTTGCGGGCACCGCCGAACTCGAGGGCACGACCCGCACCTTCAGCCCCGCCGTGCGCGACCGCTTCGAGGAGCAGATCACCCGCATCGCGAGGAGCACGGCCGAAGCCATGCGCGGCACGGCCGATGTCGAATACCTGCGCATCGTGCCCGTCACGGTCAATGATCCGGGCATGATCGACGTCGTCACGGGCGCGGCAGGCAAAATCTTCGGCGACAAGGGCGTCATCGAGGCGGACCTGCAGATGGGCGGCGAGGACTTCGCCTTCTATCAGGAGAAGGTTCCCGGCGCCATGGTCCTTCTCGGCGTGCGCAACGAGGCCTGCGACGCCGTCTGGCCGCAGCACCACGGCTGCTACAAGGTCGACGAGTCCGTCCTCGTCAAGGGCGCCGCGCTTCACGTTCAGACCGCGCTCGACTTCCTCGGCGTCGACCTGCAATAACGCCCGCCTCACCTCTCTCTTCCTGCACAGCCCCGCAGGCACTTCGCCTCGCGGGACTGTCTGCATATTTTCGATCATGCCTTCGGGTGCCTCGGCGGCTCCCGTACCTCAGTCTCGCCAGCCGTAGAAGCCCGCGTGCGCCGAGGTGATCGCCGCATGGTCGGCCTCGCTCACGAGGATCATGTTGTCGGGCGTGTCGGCGCCGCCCTCGGAAAGCGGCACGACATGATGGATCTCGTAGCCTTCGGGCACGCCGTCGAAGCCGTGGGCGGAGAGGAAGGCGTCGCGAGCGCCGATGTCGCGCACGATGTCTTCCGAGGCGACGTGGGTCGTGCCGTCGACCTCCCCGTACTGGATCAGGCGGTCGAGTTCCTGACCGTCGCCCGTGAAGACGCCGTTCTCAACCGACAGATCCGAAGGCGCGAAGCCCGATGCAAGCGCACCGCCCGCACCGTCGGCATCGGGAAGTCCGTCGACGTCCACGTCTGAGACGACGTCCAGATCCATCGCCGAGGCGCCCGCCGCCACCGTGACCGCAGCCGTCGCCACGGCCGCAACGCGGGCGGCGTTCTTCTTCGTCAGAAACCGCCTGTCGGGATTCGCGATGCAGCGCTCGGCCTCGCTGAAGAGCTCGCCCGCCGCCGTGCACTTGTTCTCGATCGAGCGGCCGACGCCCCGGGCCGTCCTTTCCGCAAGGCGTTCAAGTCCGTCCCAGTCTCCTCTGGCGGTCTTCTTCGCCGCCCTGCCCGCCACATCCGCGACGTTCGCGACGCCCTGGAGCATGTTGCTGCCGACCGTGATGCCGACGCGCGTCGCAAACTTCACGCCGCGCGCAGTCGTCCTAATGACCTTGAAGAGCTTCACCTGCCGCCTCCGTTTTCCGTGTTTTCCGCCTTTGCATCTTCATTCGTCTTCCCGGGCTCGCCTGCGAGGAACGGGCTCTCGGGATCGTGCCGCCTGCGGTTCTCGAGCACGGTCTTCCTGCTTGCGTTCGCATAGCAGTAGGCGCAAAAGTGCATGCACGTGTCGTACATGCCGATGTCCTTGCTCACGATGCAGCCGCAGGCCTCGCGCTGGCCCTTGTCCTTCAGGTTCCTGCGCTTGGAGACCGGAACCACGGGGATCACGGGATCTCCGAAGAGCGAGTCCGCCCCTGCGGCAGGCGCCTCAGGCAGCTTGCCCGAGTGAAGGAAGTGCACGAGCGCCTTGTCCTCGCCGAACACTCTTTCCATGAGCTCGCCGTCGATGCATCTGTTGTACGTAATGCCCCAGGCCGCGAGGTCGGCCTCCTCGGCACAGGACGAAATCTCAATGTCCCAGCCTTCCGAATGCCAGCGTTCTCGGATCTTGGCGAGGCCCTCGCAGATCTCGCGCCTCTGCGCCTCGTCGGGTTCGGCCGACAGCACGGTCTCGCGAGTGTAGAGACCCGTGTCGCGCACGAGGTTCGCCTGGACCTTTCGGTAGGCGCCCACGTCGACGAAGCTCACGACGAGCTTCTTCGTGAGTCCCCTCAATGCCTTGCCGACCGTCCAGATCCTCATGAGGATGTCGCGCGGACCGGTGCCCGGCGACAGGATGATCGGATCGAAGCGCCAGACGACGCGGTCGGGACCGATCCGCTCGGAGAGCCGCCTGAAGGTCTCGATGCGCTTTTCGAGCGCGGGCACGTTGGGCTCGAAGCCCTCCCGCTCGTAGTCGTTGAGCGTGTACTGGAAGTAGTAGTGCAGGCCGCGGGCATCGAGCTCGTCCAGATGCTGCAGGAAGGGCGCCGGGTTCTTCGTCCAGAAGACGACCGCCTTCACGTCCCTGAACGACACATACGAGGGACGGCGGTTGAACGGATTCACCCAGGCGCACCAGCCTGCGCGCAGGCGGTTCATGAACCACTGTCCATAATAGGCCGGGATGTCGGTCGAGCGGCTCGCTGACAGAATCACGGGCGTCATGGCCTTCACGCGGCCTTCGGGCGTTTGAATTTCCATTGGCATGTCAGCCTCCCCGGGCAAAGTACTTGTGATTGACGCAGCAGCCGGGAAGTTCGGCCAGGTTCTCACCCGCACCTTTCTCCCTGCACTCCCCACAGGATACGCCCATGGATATCTGCCATCGGGCGGGCGGCACTTCTGCACGCACCTTCTGCCAGAGCTTGTCGCGGCAGTACGCGCGGCATGCCAGCTTGGTCTCGGAGTACTCCAAAAGCCCGAGCTCGCTGAAGTCGAAGATGAACTGCAGAAAACGCGAATGGCTGCGGCATCCCGAGCATCCGTCGCAGACGAGCGGGAAAAGCGTCCTGAAGCCGTGCTTGCGGAACTGCAGCCTGTGCGTGTCGAACTCGCCGGTCATCTGCAGGTTCGTCCAATCATTGCCGCGATTGTGAGGCTGCCTCGACGTGACGTCCATCATGACGATCAGTCCTTCGGGAGCGATGCTGTCGAAAAACTCGCACGCGAAGTCGAGGAACGGCGTTTGGGAAACGGCGTTGAGCTCGCCGAGACACTTCGACGTGACGAGCACGTCGTAGTCGTCGCGCAGCTTCACGTTCGCAGGCGCAAATCCAGACTTCTCGGCCTTGTGCGTGACAGTCCTTACCCTGAGGTCAAAGTCCCACTTGTCGCGGCACAGGTGCATGATGTCCTGCATCATGCCGAGGGCGTCCTCGTTGCCGTCGATGGCGTCGACTTCCACCGCGGGCAGCTCCCAGTTGAACTCCCAGCCGAGCGCGATGAGGAATCCCAGAAGCTCGCCGCCCGTGCCGCAGCCGAAGTCGAGGACCCGGATCACGTCCCGCTCCGCAAGCATCTTCTTCACGGACGGCATGGTCCGCATCAGATGTTCGAAGATGACGGCGCTCTCAAGGACGGTTCTCGGAAAGTACGTTCCAAGATAATCCAGATTCTCATCGTGAGAGTTTTCCAGATTCTCGCGCGCCTTTTTCCAGTCAGGATTGTAACGGGCTCCCGCCGGCTCCAGAATCATGCGCTCCAGAAAGTCATACGCCCCGGTCAGTCCGATCAGCTTGGTCATGCATGCGCTCCTTTTTTCCTTGATGACGGTTTCATTCTGATCACGGGAGCCTTCACGCCACGAAACCGCAAATTTGCGGTTTGCTATAGTTGTATGCATCAAATCGCTTTCAGCACCCGACTTCGGGACGCATCGCCATGGCCGACAGCAAAAGACGCATTCTCCTCATCGCTCTTGGAACCACACCTCACCTTCTGACGTTCACGCTCGCGGCGCTCTACAAGGAGTCGCCCGAGGCCATGCCGACCGAAATCCGCATCGTCACGACGGAGCTCGGGGCCGAGATGGCCAGGCGGTCCTTCTTCGGAGAAGGCAATATCCTCGACGCCTTCTGGCGCGACTACGGCCTGAGTCCTGCGGCCTTCACCGAGGCCGACATCCATGCGATCTCCTCCGCTGACGGCGAACCCATCGCCGACATCCGCACGCTCGACGACAGCAACCGCGCCGCCGACCTCATCGTCAAGCTCGTGCGCGAGTGCTGCGAGGATCCCGATGCCTCGCTCCACGTCTCGATCGTGGGCGGACGCAAGAGCATGGGCATGCTCATGGGAAGCGCGCTCACCTTCTACGGGCGCGACCGCGACCGCATCAGCCACACGCTTTCCGAAAACGAGACGGCTCCCGACCGCAGGCCCTATCCGTCTCCCGAGGAACTCGCCGCCAATCCGGACGTCGTGATCCTCGCCGACCTCCCCTTCCTGCGCCTTCGCCAGATTCTTCCCGCCATGATGCTCTCGAAGGAATACTCCTTCAGCGAGATCGTCCGAAACTCCCAGCAGGCGATCGAATACATGCCGCGCGTGCGCCTCACGCACGACGGCAGCCGCTGGCGCCTCTACGCCGACGGCGTGCCCGTGCACCTCGAGCCCAAGCTCCTCGGCCTCTACGCCTGGCTGCTTCTTCGCACGAAGCTCGGCCGGGAGACGCCCGTCTCCTACGGCATGCTCCCGTCGGAGGTCTTCCTGCACCTGCGGCTTCAGTTCGTCCGGGTGCTCGGCCTCATCCTCACGGAAACCCGTCGCGGCACGGCCTGCAGAAGCCACCTCGGCGTCGAGGAGCACGTGCTCGAGCAGGCCGTCAGATCCCTTCAGACCGAGGGCATCGAGTCGGACGCCGAGTTCTACCGAGCCTTCAAGGCTGCAACGGGCGCCGGAGGCGACGCACGAAGCGCCGAGGTGCACAAGGCCTTCGTGAACGCCGAGCGCAGCTTCTCGAAGAACGTCTCTGAGCTTCGCTCGAAGTGCAACGACAAGATCCGCGCCGAACTCGCGGACCAGATCCCCGACGTGACGGGCCGCCGCTTCAACAGCTACCTCGTCGAATCGAACGGCCAGAAGGACGCAACCGCCTACGGCCTGCAGATCTCGCCCGAAAACATCGAGCTGCCGCAGATCCTCCTCGACCTGTGCAAACCCGTCGAGACGGGCGCCGTGCACCGCTGGCGCGAAGTCTGAGGACGAATTCCGCAAATCTGCGGAATTCCCCGCCTTCCCGCCCCGCCCGCACAATCGGATCATGGCGGCGAATCCGCGCCGCATCTTCTTGAAGGGCGACTTCGCCCGTGGACAAACGTCATGACCGATTCCGTCACGCTGCGGCCCGACCCGCAGGCCGCCTCCCGCATCGAATTCACCGCTCTCAGGGATGACGGCGAAAGCACGCTCTCCATCGTCGTCGACGCCGACGGCGGATGGCGCCTCAGCGAAACGGACGAATGTGCTCGTTCGGGAACGATTTCAACCGGCTGCCTGCACGATCTGATTGTGGGTTTCCTCAGTGCTTTCGGCATTGAGGATGAAATGACCTTAGAATTGACGGAGATCCGCGGATCCTGGTTCGTTCGCTTTCTCATGGCGGGCGTGCCCGTTTCCTCGAAGTCCGGTCCGATCCTTTCCGAAGCGGTCTCGCCATACCGGACGCTCGACGGCCTGCTGAGACAGTGCTTCGGCACGCCGCGCGGGATCTTCTCCGACCGAACCACCTGACCCGCGACCACCGTCCATGTCCCAAAGCGAATCGCCCCGCGACTTCTACCACCGCCTCGAAAACGGGCTTTCGCCGCTCATCAGGCTCGTGCTCGCCGAGCATCTGCCGAAAATCGGCGGCCGAAAATGGTGGGAGGCCTGCGTGCTGAGTTCTCTCACGCCCATCCAGCTTGAGTACGTCCGCGAGCCGGAGAACCTCGAGCAGTTCGACTTTCCCGCTCTCGTGAACATCGTGCACCACAACTGGCGCACGCTCAGGCCCTCGCTCGGCATCGGCAACGAGTTCACGAACTACCTCTTCTCGCTCAAGACGCTGCGCAACGAAGTCGAGCACAGGCCGGACCTCGTCCTAGACGACGAGCGCCGCAGGCATCTCGAGCAGTCGGCCCGTCTGGCCATGAGACTTCTCAACAAGGACGAGACCACGGGCCCGAACCTCTGCACGCCGCTCGTCGCCCGCAGTATGCGCGCGGGCATTCTCGCATCCGCCATCGCCGTGGTCGGACTCGGCGTCCTCCTTCTCAAGCCAGGCGATGCCGTCACCGTCACGCCGTCCGAGGCGGCCGATCCCGCGCCTGCCGCCGCCCGCACGGCACAGGCCGAGACGAAGCACATCACGGCGGGCCTTGCCTCGAAGCTCGGCTCCGACCGCATCAACGTCTGCATGCGCTACCAGCGAAACGACGGCACCTGGTCGAAGCGCTACACCGTGTACGCGACGCTCGAATACGGCTGGCGCCTCAACGAGCTGCTGCATCAGTCGCTCTACAAGCCCGACATCAGACACCTCGTCGTGCACTGGCGCAAGACCGACGACTACACCGTCATCCCGCTCAACGCGGGCGAGGCCAGGCCTCCCGAGACCTTCGCCGCCTACCGGGACAGCCGCACACGTCCCTGGGAGCTCAAGACCGGCTGGGACGGCTGCCGCACGCCCGATGCGGACGCCCAAAAGCGCTCCTGACACCCGTCGGCGAAACTCCTGATGCACGAAAGCGCCGCTCCTGCCGGAGACGGCGCCTTTTCGTCATCAGTCCGCCCGCATGGTCGAGTAGCTCACGAAGCGCTCGAGGCGGGCGCCGCTGTACCGGCCGTCAAGGCCGAGCCTTCGGCAGAGAGCCGCATACCACGACTGGGATATGCCACCGTCAAAACTCCATTCGCGTCCCTCCATGCTCATCGTCAGGCATCCCGAAATGTGCGGGTACCTTTTCCCGGGCTCGTTGTCGCGAATGTCTCTGGATCCTGAAAACCGTGGAATCTACAATCAGTCAGATTCGTCGAAGAAGAGCTCGAGGAACATCTGGTCTCTGGCCGTCGTCTCCGTAGACCAACGGTACTGTGCCACCCTGTTCCTCACCTCGACTCTTTCCACACAGTCGAACCAATCGAGCAACTGCTTGAGCGTCATCGATCGAATCCAGGCGGTCAGTTTTTCGTACTGCTTCCGCACAGTCTTCCCGAGCGACTCATCGTTGGCTCGCCGCTCGGCTTCCTGAGCCGTGCGCTCCATCATGCTCTGCAGCACGAAACGGTAGCCGAGTGCGACGTGTCGGCAGATTTCTTTCCCGCGTACGCTGGTCATCGTCCAGACTCGGGGCTTTCGCCCGTCAAGGTCGGACTTGACGACGCGATACGAGGTTTCAATGTCGTTGCGGCGACGGTAGCGACGAAGCACGTCCCACGGGCTCGCATGAAGATTTGAAAGGATGACGAAAATCCCAAAGTCCTTCTGTGCGGCCAGAATGGCCTCTTCGTTGGGGATGACCTTGATGCCTCCGCCTCGAACACGCTTCCACGAGAAGTACCGGTGCGCGAACTCAAGCTCGGCATCGTCCATTTCATTTTCCTTGCCGGCTGCAAGACTCATTTCGTAGCTTTTGAGCTTCGTGTGGAAGGCTGAAGCTTCCATGACAGCTCGGGCATTGTTGCGGAAATAGTGAAAGTACAGCCGGAAGGATTTCGACTCCGTATCCCCGGCGGCTACGCCATTGCGCGTGCGCTGCCGCTTCCATTCAAACGGCGTCATTTCAGACACCGATACGGCACTGATCTTCTCGTCGAACGGGCACTGAGAAGCGTACCGCGAGAAGTGGTCTCTCAGTTTGGTCCCATCATCGGCGGCGCTGTCCAAATGCTTGTAGATCCAGGCGTGCTTGAGCGTGGCGAGGATCGTGAACTTGAAATTCTTGCGCAGGAAGCGCAGCACGTTCTCCTTGCTGAAGAACCCGTTGTCGAGGCAGAACTCCGGATTCTTCAAGCCGTATGCCTTGGCCCGAGGCACGGCATTGACGAGAGAAATCACGTCGGGGATGTTGCCGGGCTGAAGCTCGAAAGAAACGGGCAGACCGGAATCAAGCGAGCAGAAGGTGATGATCTTGTAGATGTCCAAGCCGTCGCCGTCTTTGTTGAAGCCTTGCCGCGCGTACGGTTTCAGGCCGTTGCCGTAGACGGAGTGCGAGGTTGAATCGAATGCGATGGCCGGCTGTTCGTCGTTGCCTGCCGTACGGGCCAGTTCCCGGAAGAGAGACTGCGAACCGGATTCATCCAGGCCGAGCTCGTGGAAGAGGTCGTAGCAAATGTCCTCGGACAGGCCGGCTTCGTAGGGGAGATCATGTTCGCATTGCCAGGGCTCCACGTTGTGAACAGTTTCATCCGTAGCGACCAAGTACTGAGAGACGGAGAGCAGCTTCTCGGAGGTTCCACCGTTGGGATACGCCCTGCGGACCGAACTTTCGAGTCCGGCCACTGCCCCGGCATGACGAATCAAGTCCAGAGCCCCTACACGGGTTCGTTTGGCAGAGAGCTCGGCAGTCTGAGCCGCTTCGGCTGGCTTCTTCTTGGGGCGGCAACGGGTTGTCACCGTTTCGCCTTCCAGGATTTTTTCACCCGTCCGACGGCTCGACAGAAGGACGTTGTAGCCCTTTGCCGGATCGTATTGATAGCGACGTTCCTCGATGTATTTGACGCCGGTCTTTTTGTTCGTTACTGCCACACGGCGAACTTTGACCGGGAACTCCTTCCGAGCTGCCATTTGATCTCCTTTGATGAGTGTATATTATTTATATCACACACACCCATCATGGCACAAGAAAAAAGCCCCGATTAAACAGGGCTTTTAAGAGAAGTGTCTGCTTTGAGTGATCTTTTGACGACTTGCAGGTTAAGCAAGCGAGAGTTCTATCGCCAGTGTCTTCCCACCCTGATTTCCTCCCGCAAGCGTCCGCCGCTTGGCGTGTTCTATTCATCTCTTCGGCTCCTGGAGAATCTGGCAGCAAGCGGGCAACTTCATAATCCCGCCGGCAGTTCATCTTCCGAAGTTGTACAGGTTGCCTCTTTTACCTCCGAGACGCTCCAGGCAGTTCCTGACTTCCCTTACCTTGACGAACCCGCTCCTTCCCGCACGGTTCGTCTGAGCATGCCCAACGGTACGCACGTCGAGTTCGAGTCTGCCGATCCCGACCGATTGATTATGGATCTCTTCAAGCATCAGAGGGCGGCGCAATGAAGCTCGACTTTGCCGACTATCGAGTGACGATCGCCATCGTTTCCGTGGATCTTCGAGCCGGATATGTTCGGCTCTCGGCGATCGCGTCATGTCTCATGAACATCGACGCTGATCAGGGCAGGATATCGCGGCGTCTCTCGACTGCGCGGTCTACCCTGAGACACGCTCGATTCACCCAGGCAGTCATAGACCTGCTCCTTCTATCCGATCAGCTACGCGCTCTGCGTTCGCAAGAGACATCCGCTGGTCGAGGCCTCCCGCGAAAAGGACGAGGTGACGCTCGACATGCTCCGCCACTGGCGCAAGATCACGGTCACGAACCGCGAACAGAACCGACTTGAAGTGTACTGCATGGACGAGACGACCGTGCTCGGCGAGGCGCTTCAGGAAACCGCCGTCACGATCCCATATTTCCTCGCCGTCCCCTCGCTTCTCAACCCACGGACTTCACGGCCGTCATGCCCATGCAGACGGCAAGACTCTTCGAGGAACGGGACGGCATCGTCGCCATTCCCATTCATCTCGGTCCCGAAAGCAACCGCGGCCGGGGCGCCTTCGACACCCGCCTCATCCGGCACGAACGCGTCGCCGACGAACCCGCCCTGCAGTGGCTGCGCGGACTCTTCGCGGTCCACGCCCACCGGGAGGATCCGAAGGCGAAGACAGGCGCATTCCGTGCATTCAGGCGCAGGCGCTTCAGACCGGACAGGACTTGAGGTCCTCGACATGAGGCACGAGCCAGGCGGGCTCGCGCTTCTCTCTTGCACGGATGTCGTCCTCATGCTCGAGCGTAAGCGAGACCGCGTCGAGGCCTTCGAGGAGGCACTTGCGGCGGAAAGGATCGAGCGTGAAGCGCCAGGTCCTCTCGCCCGCCGTGCAGGTCATCGTGACGAGATCGACCGTCACCTTCATGCCGGGATCGGCCTCGAGGATCCTGAAGAGCTCGTCGACCTCCTCCTCGGCGAGGTTCACCAGCACGAGCCCGTTGCCGAGCGCGTTGTTGCTGAAGATGTCGGCGAAGGACGGCGCGATGATGGCGCGGATGCCGAAGTCGAGCAGCGTCCAGGGCGCGTGCTCGCGACTCGAGCCGTTGCCGAAGTTGCGGCGCGCGACGAGGATCGAGGCGCTCCTGTAGGCCGGCTTGTTGAGCACGAAGTCGGGATTCTCGATAGTCTCGGCGTCGTCAAGATAGCGGCGCTCGTGAAAGAGATGCACGCCGAAGCCCTTGCGGTCGACCGCAAGCAGGAACTGCTTCGGGATGATCTGGTCGGTGTCGACGTTGGCGGCGTCGAGCGGGGCGGCGACGCCCGTCAGAGTCGTGAACTTTTCCATTTCTGCGCGCCTCCTCAAATGTAATCGCGGACGTCGGCGATGTGGCCGGCAACGGCTGCGGCGGCGGCCGATGCAGGACTCATCAGATGGGTGCGGCTGCCGCGTCCCTGGCGGCCGACGAAGTTGCGGTTGGAGGTGGAGGCGACGCGCGCCCCCTCGGTGGCGCGGTCGTCGTTCATGGCAAGGCACATCGAGCAGCCCGGAAGCCTCCACTCGAACCCTGCCTCGATGAAGATCCGGTCGAGTCCCTCGGCCTCGGCCGCGGCGCGCACGGCCATGGAGCCCGGCACGGCCAAGGCGCGAACGCCGTCGGCCACCCTGCGGCCCTGCAGTACTCTGGCCGCCTCGCGGAAGTCCTCGAGACGTCCGTTCGTGCACGAGCCGATGAAGACCGTGTCCACCTTGGCGTCGGTGACGGGCGCGCCCGGCTCGACGCCGATGTAGGCGAGCGCAGCTTCGGCGCCCGCACGCTCGACGAGATCGGCCATTTCGGCAGGAACGGGCACCATGCCCGTCACGGGCATGGCCTGTCCCGGATTCGTGCCCCAGGTCACGTGCGGCTCGAGGCTCGAGCAGTCGATGTGAACCTCCTTGTCGAAGACGGCGTCGTCGTCCGAGCGCAGCGTGCACCAGTACTCGACGGCGGCGTCCCAGGCCTCGCCCTTCGGAGCGAAGGGGCGGCCCTTCAGATAGGCGAACGTCGTCTCGTCAGGTGCGATCATGCCCACCTTGGCGCCCACCTCGATGGCCATGTTGGAGAGTGTCATGCGTCCTTCCATCGAGAGCGCCTCGACGCCCGTGCCCGCGAATTCGATCGCGTAGCCCGTGCCACCCGCGGTCGTGATCCTTGCGGCGATCGCGAGGATCAGGTCCTTGGCGTAGACGCCCTTCGGGAGGACGCCGTCGCAGACGATGCGCATCGTCTTGAAGCGCTGCTGCTTGAGGGTCTGGGTCGCCATCACGTGCTCGACCTCGGACGTGCCGATGCCGAACGCGAGTGCCCCGAAGGCGCCGTGCGTGGCCGTGTGGCTGTCGCCGCACACGAGCGTAGTGCCCGGCAGCGTGAAGCCCGTCTGCGGACCCACGATGTGCACGATGCCCTGGCCGGGATGGCCCAGGCCGAAGAGCGTCACGCCGAACTCGCGGCAGTTGCGGATCAGGGTCGTCACCTGCTCGCGCGCCATAGGACTGCAGACGTCAAGCGTCGCCTTCTGCGTCGAGATGTCGTGGTCCATCGTCGCGAGCATCAGGTCGGGACGGCGTAGCTTCCTGCCCGCCTCCCTCAGGCCCGAGAAGGCCTGCGGAGAGGTGACCTCATGGAGCAGATGGCGGTCGATGTAGAGGAGCGGCAGTTCGCCCGACAGCTCGTTGACGACGTGGGCGTCGTAGACCTTTTCGTAGAGCGTCCTTCCCATGATCAGGCCTCCTCGACGGCGCGGGCGACGGCGTCGCCCATGGCGGCGGTGCCGACGACCGTGGCGCCCGGCATGGCCGAGGCCAGGTCGCCCGTGATGACGCCGGACTTCAGGACCTTCGCGACGGCGGCCTCGATGCAGGCGGCGGCCTCGGATTCGCCGAGGGAATGGCGCAGCATCATGGCGGCCGAGAGGATCTGGGCGATCGGATTGGCGATGCCCTTGCCCGCGATGTCGGGCGCGGAGCCGCCCGCGGGCTCGTAGAGGCCGAAGCCCGAGCCGCCGAGCGAAGCCGACGGGAGCATGCCCATCGAGCCCGTCACCATGGCGCATTCGTCGGAGAGGATGTCGCCGAACATGTTGGAGCAAAGCACGACGTCGAACTGCGAGGGCGCCTTGAGGAGCTGCATCGTGGCGTTGTCGACGTACATGTGCTCGAGAGTCACGTCGGGATTGTCGGTCGCGACCTCCTCGACGGTCTCACGCCAGAGGCGGGACGTGGCGAGGACGTTGGCCTTGTCGACGGACGTCACGCGGCCGCGGCGGTGGCGGGCGATCTCGAAGGCGAGCTTCGCGATGCGCCTCACTTCGGCGCGGGTATAGGTTTCGGTGTCGAACGCACGTTCGGCCTCGCCCTCGCCTTCACGGCCCTTCGGACGACCGAAGTAGATGCCGCCCGTGAGCTCGCGCACGCAGACCATGTCGAAGCCCTTTTCGGCGATGTCGCGGCGCAGGGGCGAGAGGCCCTCGAGGCCTTCGTAGAAGCGGGCCGGACGCAGGTTGCAGAAGAGTTCGTAGCGCTTTCTCAGGGGGAGCAGCGCGCCCACTTCGGGGCGGGACTCGTGCGGGAGCGCGTCCCACTTCGGGCCGCCCACGGAGCCGAACAGAATGGCGTCGGCCCTGTCGCAGGCCTCGACGGTTTCGTCGGGCAGCGGCCTGCCGCAGGCGTCGATGGCGGCGCCGCCGACCAGGCGCTCGTCGCGGGTGACCGTGAAGCCGAATTTCTTCGCCGCTGCGTCCATGACCTTCAGCGCCTCGGCCATGACTTCGGGACCGATGCCGTCGCCGGCGAGGACGGCGACGTGATGCGTGCGTGTCTGCATGATGCTTGTCTCTTTTGATGCTGTCGTTGAGTTTTGGGGTTGACCTTGATGCTGATGAATCAGGGCAGGTGCTGCGGCACGTCCGCGTCCTTCTCATGGCGGCGCGACTCGCGGATGCGGTTCGCGCGGTCGATGTTGTTGCTGGCGTGGATCAGGGCGAGCGCGGCGGCCTCGAGAATGTCGACCGACATGCCGATGCCGTGGAAGACGCGGCCCTCGTGCCTCACGTTGACGTCGACCTGGCCGAGTGCGTCCATGCCTGCGCCGTTGGCGGAGATCGTGAAGCTCGTAAGTTCGCAGCGGATGCCGGTGAGGCGCGTGATGCAGTTGTAGACCGCGTCGACGGGACCGTTGCCGATCGAGGAGTCGCTGCGGATGCGCTTGCCGACGCGCAGGCGAACGGAGGCAGTCGGGATCGAGTGCGAGCCGCCCGTCATCACGCTCATGGCGTCGAGCTCGAACGTGTTCTCCTCCTCTTCGAGCGTGGAGCAGAAGAGGAGCGCCTCGAGGTCGTAGTCAAAGACCTGGCCCTTCTTGTCGGCGAGCTTCAGGAAGCGCGCGTAGATTTCGTTCAGATCATATTCATCGTCCTTGTAGCCCATGTTGGCGAGCGAGGCGCGGATCATGTGGCGGCCCGAGCGCGCCGTCATGCGCATCGTGTTGCCCGTGAAGCCCACGCTCTCGGGCGTGAGGATCTCGTAGGTCTCGCGGTTCTTGAGGACGCCGTCCTGATGAATGCCCGACGAGTGCGCGAAGGCATTGGAGCCCACGATCGCCTTGTGCGCGGGCACGGGCTCGCTGCAGATCTTGGAGACGAGGCCCGAGGTGCGGGCGATCTGCTTCGGGTTGATGCCCGTGTAGAGGCCGCCGAGCGACTTCTCGCGCAGCTTGATCGCCATGGCGACCTCCTCGAGCGAGCAGTTGCCCGCACGCTCGCCGAGGCCGTTCATGCAGCACTCGATCTGGCGCGCGCCGTGCTGCACGGCGGTGATCGAGTTGGCCGTGGCCATGCCGAGGTCGTTGTGGCAGTGCACCGAAATGACCGCCCTGTCGATGTTGGGCACGCGGTTGAAAAGCGTCGTGATGATGCCGCCGAACTCCTCGGGCACCGTATAGCCCACGGTGTCGGGAATGTTGACGGTCGTGGCGCCCGCATCGATCGCGGCCTCCACCATGCGGCAGAGATGGTCGATCGGCGTGCGGCCCGCGTCCTCGCAGGAAAATTCGACATCGTCCGTGTAGTTGCGGGCGCGCCTCACGGCCTCAACGCCCATCTCGAGGATCCTGTCGAAGTCCTTTCGCAGCTTGTCCCTTACGTGAATGTCGGACGTGGCAATGAAGGTGTGGATGCGGAACCGCTCGGCCGCCTTGAGCGCCTCGGCACAGGCGTCGATGTCGCTCGCCACGGCGCGGGAGAGGCCGCAGGGCACCGCACGCTTGAGAACGGAAGCGATGCTGCGCACGCTCTCGAAGTCGCCGCGGGAGGATACGGGAAAGCCCGTCTCGATCACGTCGACCCCGAGCTGCTCGAGGGCGAGTGCGATCTGCATCTTCTCGCGTGCGGAGAGGCTCTGAGGCAGGGCCTGCTCGCCGTCGCGGAGCGTGGTGTCGAAAAGGATGATGCGCTTGGGATCCGTGTAGATCATGAGGTCGGCTCTTTGTCGTTGTGCGTTGAACTGGGTTCGAAGCCCCGGACCGCATCTTCACAATGCGCGTCACGAAGGGCGGCAAGACAACTTTATGTCTTCGCAAAACCGACGTCAATTGCAAAAACCTCAAAAAACACATGGTTATTGCCAAGTCGTTGATTTTAATGAGAAATGAATTTGTGCTTAGGGAATTTCACCTAGTTTGATTTTCTGCAAAAAGTGACGCTTTTGCAAGACAGCAAAAATGCAGGAAGGCATGTTTTTGCAAAAATCCGCCGTCGCGAAAGGCACGGTTCTGAAGGAAGGAAGCGCACCCGAACTTGAACCCGGGCCCTTGGAGGTCCGGGCGGCGAACGGGCGGCCAGCAGCGCGTTGATTGAGGGCATCAACGAGCTGCTCGCCGCGAATGGCGACGGGGTCGGGCGAAATGCCCGCCGTCGAGCAGCGCCGGCGAAACGCCGGCGACGAACCTTCGGGTGCGCGTCCGTTGTTTGGATGCTAGCACGGCTCCTGAAAACACGCGTCCCCCTCACGGGCGGGCGGTCAGAGGCGCTCGAGCCTCACGTCGTAGGCTGCGGCGTTGTTGCCTCGGCTCCAGCCCGAGGTGGGCAGGTCGGGGACGAGCACGTTGGCGGCGCCGTGGCGGCAGTCGAGCCTCACACCGCCGTCCTCCCGCTCGCCCGCCTCCGTCGTCTCGGCCCATGCGCCGTGATGGAGCGCGAGCACGCCGGGGCGCACCCTGTCGGTGACGACCGCGGCCGCGCGCACCGAGCCTCTCGGCGTCGAAAGCCTCACGGCGTCGCCCGTCGAGATGCCGAGCCTCGCCGCATCGTCCTCATTGATCCAGCACGGCTCGCACCCGTCCGTGTTGTGCGCCCTGCGCGTCACGGCATCAAGCTGGCTGTGCAGCCGCCAGGCGGACTTCGGACTCACGAGCCTGTATTCGCCCGGCTTCGAGGGCTCGCCGAGATAGGCGGGATGTCCGGGACAATCCTCGAGCCCCGCCTCGGCGACGCGCTTCGACGCGAGCATGATCCTGCCCGATTCCGTCGCGAGCGGCGCGCCTTCGGGATCGGCCGCAAAGCGCTCAAGCGCCGTGGGCCCCGGGACGGCCTCGGGAAAGAACACGATGCCCTTCTTCACGAACGCATCCCAGTCGGGAAGCTCAAGCCCCGCCGCAGCCTCGCGGCGCACGGCCTCCTCATAGAGGCGCCTCTGCCAGCCCTGCTCGTCCAACCCTTCCGTGAAGACGCCCTCAAGACCGAGCTTCGCGGCAAGACGCCTGAAGATCTCGTAGTCGGAAAGCACATTTCCCTTGGGCTCGAACACCTGCGAGCTTCTCACGATCCCACGCGCGGCATAGCCGCCGATCCCCGCAATGTCGCTTCTTTCCAGCGGATGCGAGGCGGGAAGCAATATGTCGGCATATTTCGTTGTCGCCGTTTCGAAGACGTCGCAGGCGATGACGGCGTCGGGCCGTCTGAAGCCCGCGACGAGGCGTCCCGTGTCGGGATGGTGCGCGAAGGGATTGCCGCCCGCCCAGAAGACGAGGCGAATGTCGGGGTATTCGAGCTCGATGCCGCCGCAGCGGATGCGCTTTCCCGGATTCAGGAGCACGTCGGCAACGGCGGCGACGGGAAGCGGCTTCGGGAGCCGCTCGGGATGCGTGACGGGACCGACGGGCGCCACGTTGACGGGAAGGCCCGGAAGGCCCCTGCCCGCCGACGCGCCCGCGCCGCCCGAAGAGTAGTGGTAGCGCGTGCCGATGCCCGTACCTCGTCCGCCGATCTGGCCGAGCGCTGCGGCGAGCGCCCAGACGGCCCAGACCGTCGACTCGCCATAGCGGGCCCTCTGGGGCCCCCAGCCGAGCATGATCATCGTCCGGTGCGCCGCAAGCTCCTCAGCGAAATCCCTGATCGTCTTCTTGTCGAGCCCGCAGATGCCGGCCGCCCAGGCGGCGTCGCGGACGACGCCGTCAAGACGTCCGTTGAGGCAGGCCTCGAGCGTTTCGAAGCCCGTCGTGCGGGTCTCGAGAAAATGACGGTCGGCCCTGCCCGTCGCCAGAAGCGTGTGCACGAGGCCGAGCGCGAACGCGGCGTCCGTCCCGGGAAGCGGCGCGATCCTGCGCCCGCCCGTGACGTCGAGCGTCTCGGGCTTCACGGGATTGACGGCGACGACCTCGAGTCCCTCCTTCGTTCTCATCGCCTCGAAGACCTTCGCCGTGTCGTGCAGCGTCGTGGTCCAGGCGATGTCGTTCGTGACGACCGGATCCGCACCCCAGAGAATGACGCGCTCGGCATGCTCGAGCACCTCGGCCGCAGGCGGCACGTCGGGGTCTCCGCTCCCTGCGATCACCTTCTGTATGGCGGCGATGGCGGCCGTGGAGTAGGAGTTGAAGGTCTGCACGAACCCGCCCTTGAGCATCAGCAGCCTTCTCAGGAGTCCGATCGGATTGTTGACCTCGCCCGTGTTCTTCCAGCCGTAGGATCGGCCCCAGACGGCCGAGGGCCCGTGGTCCGCATACGTCCTCTCGATCGCGCGGGCGGCAAGCTCGAGCGCCTCCTCCCATTCGACCTCGACGAAGGCCTCCCTGCCGCGGTCCTCACGGGTCAGGGCGGGGTCGCGTCCCTCGCGGCAGGCCCTGAGATAGCCTGCGCGGACCTTCGGAGCGAGAAGGCGTTCGGCGCCATCACGCCCCGCCAGATAGTCGGCCATGCGTTCCGAGGGCCTCATGTCCTCGACGATCGGAACGAGCGCGGGACGGCCGTCCGTCATGCGGACGCGGGCGACACCCCAGTGGGCGGCGACGAGCTTGTCGGTACGGGTCATGATCATTCTCCAGATCGACGCAAAGGCCGGCACGGGTCGAACCCAGACCGGCCTTGCCTTGCATTTCACTTCAGACTAACGCAATTCTCAGAAGACGGGAAGCACGCCGCCCTGATACTTCTCCTCGATGAACTTCTTCACTTCAGGAGAGGTGATCGCCTTCTTGAGCTTCTGGAAGGCCTCCTTCTTGTCGTCGCCTTCGCGGATCGCGACGACGTTGCCGAAGGGCGAACTCTTTTCCTCCAGCGCAATGGCGTTCTTCGCCGGGTTGAAGCCCGCTTCGAGCGCGTAATTGGCGTTGATGACGGCGGCCGTCACGTCGTCGAGGGCGCGCGGCAGAAGAGCGGGCTCAAGCTCGACGAACTTCAGCTTCTTCGGATTCGAGACGATGTCGCCGATGCCGGAGAGGAGCGTCGCGCCGTCCTTGAGCTTGATGAGGCCCGCGTGCTCGAGCACCTTGAGTGCACGACCCTCGTTCGTCGGGTCGGACGGCACGGCCACCTTGGCGCCTGCCGGAATGTCGGCGAGGCTCTTCACCTTCTTGGAGTAGAGGGCCATCGGCTCAAGATGCACGGAGACGAGGATGTGCAGGTTGAGGCCGCGGGACTTGACCATTTCCTCCAGATACGGAATCGTCTGGAAATAGTTGGCGTCAAGTTCGCCCGCATCGAGCGCGAGGTTCGGCTGGATGTAGTCGTTGAATTCCACCACCTCGAGCTTCACGCCTTCCTTCTCAAGCGTCGGCTTGATGAAGTTGACGATGTCGGCGTGCGGCACGGGCGTGACGCCGATGCGAAGCGTCGTGTCGGCGAGGGCGCTGCCGGAAATGCCGGACAGGGCAATGGCGGCCACGAGGGCGATGGGTGCGAAAAGTCGGGAGAGATTCATTTGGGTTCTCCGGATGTTGATTGCGGAAAAACAGTTTTTGGGATTGTCGGACGGGGACGTTGTCCGTCCGTTTCGCAGAAACATCAGAGCAGTCCGTGCGGCCGAGGATGCCGCATCAGGCCGAAGAGGATTCGGATGACTGTTCTGGAGAAGGTCGCCTTTGACGAGAACCCCTCGGGTTCGTCTGAAGGCGAGCCCGGACCTGCCGGGCGTTTCCGTTTCGGTCAACTCTCAGAAGACCGTGATTGAACTCTAGCAGAAGCCTTTCGAAGCGTCATGTGAAAGTGAGCGAACCTTGAGGTATTACATCGCGACCTTGGAAAAATGTCTTAGAGCCCGGACTGACGGCCCTTGGTGCGTCACGCGCTTTTCGCCCAAGCCCACTGCATGGGTGGCGTCCACGGCACCGTCCGCCTCGGCTCCAACACCCTCACGATCTGCATCATCAACGGGATGATCGCCGCCCGGAAGGTTGCGAGCCGCTGAGGCACGACGTACCGAGCATCAGCTCAACTGCCTGAGTGCCGGCCGGAACACGCACGCCGTTCAGCTTATACTGCAAAACATCTCCCGCAAAAAACCCTCGAAAACCCTGCATTTTCACCTCTTCTTCGCCGATCGTCACCCATTCTTTTGTATCGACATATCAATCTTTTGAGCCAAGTCATGTCATTTACACTCAATTGAGCAGATACTTAAAGCACATGTCCGAAATATTCGACGCAACTTTCCGACCAAGGAGAATTGAAATGACGACAGTTGACACGATCGCACAGGCGATCAAGGAAAAGAAGGCCCTGGAATTTGCATACCACGGCTTTGACCGCGTGGTCGTCCCCTATGCCTGCGGCCTTACGCCCACCAACGAAATCAAGATGATCGGCTTCCAGATCGGCGGCGGCAGCAATTCCGGCGTGACCGAAAAACTCCGTTTCTACACTGCGGCCGACATCGCAGGCGTCGCCTTCTCCGACGCAGCCTATCGCGAAGCCACTGAAGAAGACAAGGCTGTCTTCGCACAGCTTTCCAAGATCTACGAACAGATCTGATCTGATCTGCAAAAGCAGCCTAATGACTGAAGCCCGGAAGCGCAAGAGCCGTCCGGGCTTTGTGGTTTTCAGGAGTTGCGCCCGCCGGACTGATGCAGGCGGGCAGAGTGCATCAGAACAACCGAGCCACTCCAGAATTGGATAGAAACTCCGCAGTTTTCAGCCCCTCTTTCAAGAGAAAAGAATTCGATCCCACAAAAAATAACAGCCAAAGCCTGTTACAGGGAAAGGTCAGGGACCCAGGAAGAGCTTGACTCACAGGAAATTTTCCCTGTCACCGGGACCTGCCGTGCAGAGGTGCCGGTGCATGAACACAGGCGAAGGGCTCCTTCGGGAGAACCTGTCCGGCGAAGCAAAACATCTGCGAAGAAAGGCGAATGCCATCCTCAATTCCCAGAGAAGAAAAGGCCGCCCACAGGCGGCCTCTGAAACCGAAGCAACGGACCGTCAGGCCTGCTCCTTCCTGATGCCGATGACTCGTGCGCGGAGCTGTCCGCAGCCGCCCTCGATGTCCTGAGCCGCACTGTCGCGAAGGGTCGCGACGGTACCTCGTCTGCGCAGGATCGTGATGAGGTCCTGCATGTGGGCCGACTCGGGCCTCCTGAAGCCCGAGCCCTCGACGGGATTGACGGCGATGAAGTTCACCATGGCGTAGCGTCCCTCGATGAGATCGGCCAGACGCTCGACCTGCTCGGGCGCGTCGTTGATGCCCGCCATCAGCGTCCACTCGATCTGGGCGGGGTATCCCGTCTCATCGGCGTAGTCGAGCGTTCTCTCGAGGAGGGTCTCGACGGGAATGTCCTTCGAGTTGGTGAGGAGCTTCCTGCGCAGCGCGTTGTCCGTGGTGTGGAGGCTGAGCGCGAGCGCGGGACGCACGGAAAGCGCGGGCAGGCGGTCGAAGAGCCTGTGGTCGCCCACGGTCGAGACCACGATGTCCTTGTGCGCGAGTCCGCACACGTTGCCGAAGAACTCCACCGCCTCGCAGACGGCGTCGAGGTTGTGGCTCGGTTCGCCCATGCCCATCAGGACGATCTTCCTGACGTCGCTGCGCACCCGCCTGGCCTCGCAGTACTGCGCGACGATCTCGGCGCTCGAGAGCTGGCGCACGAGGCCACCCTTGCCCGTCATGCAGAAGACGCACCCGACGGCGCAGCCCACCTGAGTAGAGACGCACAGTCCCTGCCTGGGCAGCAACACCGACTCGACGCACTCGCCGTCCTCAAGCCCGAGAATGAGCTTGACGGTCTCGGCCTCGGCGCTTCGAACGGGCAGCGCATGCGAGAGGCGGTCAAGACGCTCCCTGATGTCGGGCAGCGCCTCGGCCACGGCCTTCGGAAAGCTCTCGCCCTTTCTGGCCTCCCACGGGGCAAGCCCCGCCCAGGCAAGAAAGATGCGCCGAACGTGCTGGGGCTTCGCGCCCAGCGCCTGCCACTCGGCGGCGAGTTCGCTCAGATGAGGGCCTCGGGCCATGGATGCTCCTTTTATATATGGGATGGTGAACGGAAAGCCGTGATTGTAGCCCATGCGCCCGCCGCCTTCAGCGGATCCGCACGGGTGCGTGTAAAACGGCCGGTCATTTGCATTTGTTACAAAACAATAAAGTTCATTGCGCCACAGTCATGTGCAATTCAACGTGCCGCATTTACGGTATTTTTAGTCCTCACCCCTTGCAAAACCAAAAACTTCCTGTACAATTCAAGTCTCTCGAGAACGACACGCTCTTGAGAAAACAAAAAGACTGGTGGGAATAGCTCAGTTGGTAGAGTCCCGGATTGTGATTCCGGTTGTCGTGGGTTCGAGTCCCATTTCCCACCCCAGATTCTTGAGTCCCTGCAGATGCAAGTCTGCAGGGACTTTTCTTTTGTCCGCTTTCTCCTCCCTTCCGCCTTTGCATCCCGCTTCCAGGGACTTCCTCCTCGTGCTGCGGCGAAACCGCGCCCCTCAACGCTTTCCCCGATTTCAGCCTCATCCGCCCTGTGCTATTGTTCGTGATCTCCGCAAAAGCCGTCCGAAAGAGGCCGGCTGCGGTCAGGCGCGCGATCGAGAGGACGCGCGCGCAGACAGACACTCAATCACAGCACACTATGAAAAGCTTCACTCTCAAGGAGCGCTGCCTCATCGGCCTCACGCTCTTCTCGATGTTCTTCGGCGCGGGCAATCTGATCTTCCCGCCGTTCCTCGGCGCCCTTGCGGGCGACGCAACCCTGCCCGCCATGTCGGGCTTTGCCGTCACGGCCGTGCTCTTCCCGATTCTCGGCGTGGCCGCCGTCGCGCGCTCGGGCGGCCTCACGGCGCTCGGCAACCGCGTCCATCCGGCCTTCGCCTTCCTCTTCACGCTTCTGATCTATCTCTCGATCGGTCCCTGCCTCGCCATTCCCCGTACGGCGGGCACGTCCTTCGAGATGGCGATTGCGCCGCTCTTCGCAGGTGAAGGCGCGCTCTCGGGCACCATCCTGGGCTTCGAGGCACATGCTGTCGCCCAGGCCGCCTACTCCGTCTTCTTCTTCCTGCTCGCCTTCACGATCGCGCTCAACCCCGAAAAGCTCACGCAGCGCCTCGGCAAGATCCTCTCGCCCACGCTGCTCACGCTCATCGCGGTGCTCTTCATCGCCGCCATCGTGCATCCGCTCGGCGAGTACGGCGCCGTGCGCGCCCCCTATGACGCGGCGCCGTTCGTCCGCGGCTTCATCGAGGGCTATCAGACGATGGACACGCTCGCGGCCCTCAACTTCGGCCTCATCATCGCGATGAACATCCGCGCGCTCGGCGTCACGAAGGACTCGGGCGTTGTCCGCGAGACGATCTTCGCCGGCTTCGTCGCGGGCTTTCTGCTCATCACGGTCTATGCCGCGCTTGCGCACATCGGCGCCGAAGCGGGCGGTGCGGGCCTTACGGGCGAAAACGGCGCCCAGACCCTCACGGGCGTCGTGATCCAGCAGTTCGGCCACGCCGGCCTCTTCATCCTCGGCGCGATCTTCTTCATCGCCTGCCTCAACACCTGCGTGGGCCTGCTCTCCTGCTGCTCGAACTACTTCCGCGACACGTTCCCGGTTCTCGGCTACCGCGGCTGGCTCACGGTCTTCGCCGTGACGAGCACGATCATCGCCAACGCCGGCCTCACCGCGATCCTGAAGTTCTCGGTCCCCGTCCTCGTCGCGATCTATCCGCTTGCGCTCGTGCTCATCATCCTCGCCTTCCTGCACCCGTTCATCGAAAAGCACCGCTTCGCCTACCCGATGACGATGCTCTTCACGGGCGCCGCCGCCATCACGGCGGGCTTCGGCCAGGCAGGCTTCAAGCTGCCGGTCCTCGCCGACTTCTTCGCCGCCATGCCGTTCGCGGCCGAAGGCCTTGACTGGATGCTTCCCGCCGCCGTCGGCCTCGTCGTCGGCATCGCACTGAGCCTCGTGACGCCGAAGAAGGCCGCCTGACGGCCTCCCCTCTGAAGTCACTCAAAATCAGGGCGCCTTCGCGAATTCCATGGATTCCGAAGGCGCCTTTCATTTGACCGTTCACTTCACGGAACACCCTCAGGCGCAACACTGCGGCATCCTCGTGACGCCTGACGCGCGGGGATTCTTCGGTGCAGCCGGCCTGGCCTTCTGCCGAACGCAGGTGCCCGAAGAACGACCGCCGGCCTTCGCCAGGCACCTCGAAGCAAGTTCTAACGCCTGGCGGCACGCAACATCGACGATCGTGGTGCCCGCAAGAGAGCAGAGCCGCTCGAGGAGTTCAGGCAGTCGCGAACCATGACCGTACTCGGGATCCACGCCTCCAAGCGTGCGCCACAGAGCGGTTCCCAAGAACGGGAAAAGCTGCTCGAACACGCCCGCCTTGTTCTTGCCGTAACCGGGCATGTGCTTCTTCAGGCGCTTGAGCACGGCCTCGGGATGAGCAACACGTTCCAGAAACTCCATCGTCATCCGGACGCTTCTGTCCGGAGCCACCTGCTTCCCCTGCACCTGCCGCTTCGCAACGTACCAACCCTGCGCCAGAGGAAGATCATCCTGAAAATCATCGAAGTGAAGAAGCAGCCAGTACTCGAAGCACGGCTTCGTGGCCGCAAGATGTATGCAGGGATGCTGCTTCACAAGCTCGAACACCTCGTGAAAGCCTTCATGGCGGTCGCGATCAAAGACCAGCCAGCACTCGGGAGAGGCGGCGGACGCCTTCGAAACGCCGGGCACTTGCCGGCATATCCACTCGATCGCCCGTGCGGGATTCTTCACGGGACAGACGGAGATGACCGCCTTTTTTCCGGAAAGGCCGATCAGCCTGCAGAAGTCCTGCAAATAGAGCACCTCAGTCTCGCCTTCGCAGAAGACATGGATCCTGCCGGGCCCCGGAACCCGGAACCCGGTCATGCGGGAGATTTGACATCGTCATGAGAATCTCCTTCAGGCAGTCGCAAATGACCGGCTCACGCCTGATCGTACTCGAGCGCAGCGAAAAAGTCCCTCTCCCCAAAGCACTCTTTTGTGACGAATGTTCACGCGGCGCATCCGCCGTCGAAAAAGGCCCGCCTCGAAACCGAAGCGGGCCCTTCTTCTCCCTTCGAGACCTTTGTCAGAGCAGCGTCTTGAGCTTCTCGACGACCTCCACGTCGGCAGGCAGCCAGTCGACGCTGTCGAGCTCGTCGGGCGAGAGCCACTTCGCCGCCTCATGTTCGACGAGACAGATCTCTCCCTTCACGATGGACGAAAGGAAGCAGTGCATCGTGAGGTGAAACTTCGGATAGTCGCACTCGACCGTCGTCACGAGGGTCTTGGGTGCAATCGTCACCTTGAGCTCCTCCTCGATCTCGCGCACGATGGCGGCCTCGGGCGTTTCGCCGGGCTCCATCTTGCCGCCGGGAAACTCCCACCCGTCCTTGAAGTCGCCGTACCCGCGCTGGGTGGCGAGAATCCTGCCTTCATGCTCGATGATGGCTGCGACCACTTCGATCGTCTTCATTCATACTCCTTGCTGTTTTGAATTGAGCTTTTGTCGGCTTCGTGCCGCCGTGCCGCGCGCCTTCGGATTCTAATCCTCGGCCATCGTCACGTAGGCGTAGATGTCGGAACGCACGGGCACGTCGAGTCTGTAATCGATCTCGAAGGCGCGGTCGCCCGTTGCGGGAAGCGTCACGGGCACGGGCTCGCCCTGCGCCTCAACCTCCCCGAGGAAGTAGAAGGCCTTCGCCTCACCCTTGTCCTCCTTGTTGCGGCGCACGAAGAGAAGGATCCTGTTGTCCTTGTCCTCGGGCGTGCGCTTATAGATGTGGTCCGCGTCGGCCGACGTTGTCCTGCGCTTCGTCTTCGAGAGCGCCACGATGTGCGACGGCGAGACGAAGCGGTCCTCGTAAGCGATCGCGCCTTCGGCCTTGTGGTAGTTGACGAAGACGGGCATCGTCTTCGTCGTCTTCTCGTAGAAGTACCCGCCGATGTTCTGGGCGTTCATGTTGGTCGGCCAGTTGAGCAGCCTGCAGACGTCCTCGTACGTATATTTTTCGTAGAGAACGAGGTCGGTGCCCGCGTAGCGCTTCGAGAACCTGGCCTCGTAGCGCGAGACCATGAAGCCCGCGAGCTCCGCGAGCATCGTGCGGAACTCCGCGCTTCGGCCGAGCTCCTCGCGAAGTTCCGCGGCCATGCGCCATCCGAGCGCGGCGTCGTACTCGACAAAGACCATTCCGGCGCGCTGCTTCGCTTCGTCGGCGGTCTTCACGAAGCGGTTCGAAAGAAAGCCGAAGACGCTCGAGAGATGCGCGGCCGAGGGCTCGATCCCGTAGCGGGCGAGTCCCTCGCGAAGTCCCGTCTCAAGGTCCGGCCTGCCCGCGAGCAGGTCCCTGATGACAATCGCCTCGGAAACGCGCCTGCCCGCGCCCGCCTTCACGGACAGGAAGGCGAGCATGCCTGCGGCGCGCGTCGAGAGCCTAGTCGTGAAGGACTTCTCGTACTTTTCGAGAAAGGCGTAGTAGGAGCCGAACTTCTCGAAGAACTTGACGGCATCGATCGAGCCGAACCTGTCGAAGTCGAGAAGCTCCGGAATGCGGCCGAGCTTGGCCTTGAGCTGCTCGTAACTCGTGCGGATGAGCTTTGTGTCGCTCACGCTCGCGCGGTCGATCGACTCGTAGATGCGCTTGCGCACGATCGGATCGAAGTGCACGCTCGAGGCTCCCGGAATCTGCCTCAGATCGACGGCGAGCGCGCGGCGCATGTTGTCCTTGTTGTACGAGCGGTCGTCGGCGAGCGCCACCGGAATCAGAAAGTTCGACTGGTAGTTCCCGATGAAGTCGAGAATGACCACGAATTCCTTGTCAGGTGCCTTGCGAAGACCTCGGCCGAGCTGCTGCACGAAGACGATCGCGCTCTGCGTCGGACGCAGCATGATGACCTGGTTGACTTCGGGAATGTCGACGCCCTCGGCGAAGATGTCGACCGTGAAGATGTAGTCGAGCCTGTTGTCGCCCACGCCGTACGAGAGGCGGTAGATCGCCTCCTCGCGCAGGCTCTGCTCATCCTCGCCCGTGAGCGCGACCGTCATGAGGCCGCGTTCATTGAAGAGCCTCGAAAGTTCGGCGCACTCTTCCTTCCTCGAGCAAAAGACGAGGCCCTTGACGCGCGGACCGCTCCAGCCGAAGTACTGCGCGCGGTCGAGAATGTTCGAGACGCGCTCCTCGGCCGTCAGCAGCCTGAAGTCGGAGAGGTCCTCGAGCATCATGCCGCCCACCGTGACGTCCTTCACGCCGAAATAGTGGAACGGACAGAGAAGGTCCTCCTCAAGCGCCGTGCTCAGGCGGATCTCGTAGGCGATGTTGTGGTCGAAGAGTGCGTAGATGTCCGCGCCGTCGGGCCTGTCGGGACTTGCCGTCATGCCGAACCAGAGCTTCGGCTCGAAGTGCGCCATGATCTTCTTGTAGCTCTCGGCCGCTGCGCGGTGCACCTCGTCGATGATGATCACGTCGAACGCCTTCGGATCCAACGCGCCGAGCACGCGTTCTCGCGCAAGCGTCTGCATGGTCGCGAAGACGCAGTCCGCGCCCGCCTCGTTCTGCCCGCCGCCGAGAAGCCCGTAGGTGAGTTCGTCCTCACCCAGGACTCGCCTGAAGCTTGCCATCGCCTGCCTCGCGATCTGCTCGCGGTGCACGACGAAGAGCATCCTGCGGGGCTTGAGCTCACGCACGGCGAAGGCCGCGGCATAGGTCTTGCCCGTGCCCGTGGCGGAAATGAGCAGCGCGCGGCGCTCGCCCGAACCCGCGATCCTGAGAAGATTCTCGACGAAGGCGCGCTGCATCGAGTTGGGCTCGGGACGCACGGGCGAAACGGGAAGCGGCAGGCGCCTCATCACCTCGGTCTGGGCCGCCATGTGCGCCCTGCGCTCGGCCTCGTAGGCGTCGATCACCTCATGGAGGGGACGGCTGAGCGGATGGTCCCAGAGCGCCCTGAATTCGGCCTGAAGCGCCCTTGCAAAGGCACCCGTCTGCTTCGAGACGAGCCTTGCGTTCCACTCGCGGTTCGTCGCGAGCGCCGTGCCCGTCAGGTTCGAGCTTCCGATCAGGAAGCGGCAGACGTCGCCCGAATTGAAGATGTAGCCCTTCGTGTGAAAGCCTCGGTTCCCCTCGGCCCTGAAGAGCCTCACCTCGATGTTGGAGATGCCCGCGAGCTTGCGCATGGCGGCGGGATCCGAAAAGCCGAGATAGTCCGTCGTCAGCACGCGTCCCGGCACGCCTCGTTCGCGCAGCTCCTCGAAGATGGGCAGAAGCGGCTCGATGCCGCTCATCGTCACGAAGGCGACACTGATGTCGAAGCTCGTGCATCGCGCGAGTTCGTCCTCGATCACGGTGAGGACCTTGATCCTGCGGTCGGGGTCGTTGATGACGAATTCCGGCCGGAGTCCGGCCTCCTCCCCGTCGGTCTCTCCCGTGAGGAAGGCCGAGCGGAGCTGCGCCTCAAGACAGGCGTCCGTCGTCATGCCGGCGGGAAGGCCGGCGGAAATGGGCATGGTCTCGTTCATGCCAGGATTCTAGCAGCCGCTGCGCCCGCCAAAACGCCTCGATGCGCCTGCGGCGCAGGCCCGGGCCTCCGAATCAGGGCAGTCTGCCGGTCCCGGCCCAGGAGAGAGGCGAAGTCGGGCGAATAGGGGTTTTCCCGGAACACGCGTCAAATCGACATCCGCGTGGTCCTGACCAGGCCTTTGCGGAACAGGAACGGTGCGGGGCCCTGACTTTCCACACGCTTCCGATGATTCCGAATCATCTAGGCAAACCTCCCTAAGAGAATCGTCCGAGGCACCTTGCGTGCAGTCACAACTCCCCCGCTTTCCCTGTGTCCTAAGCAATTCGCCCTAGAGACGGCGGATTTTCCTTCGGATAAATTGGAATCATCCCGACGCCCACAACCTTTTTTTCCACCCGCGGCGCCGGGATCACCACGGAAGCCGGACCGTGCAAGCGGTCCGGAAGGAAACCATGAAATCCTTTTTTCACCCCTTCGCCACATGGAGCGGCCTGACCGAATAAGTCGGAGCCGACGCAAATCATGATGAAAGTCCTCGCAAAAATGAGCCAGTTCGTTAACAAGACGTTCGCCCTCTGGGTCGTCATTTTCGGCATTGCCGGCTTCGTTTTTCCGGAGATTTTCAAGCAGATTGGTCCCTGGATCGCTCCTCTGCTCGGCGTGGTGATGTTCGGCATGGGCCTCACGCTCTCGCCCTCGGACTTCCGTGAAATCTTCCGCCGTCCCCGCGACGTCTTCCTCGGCATCCTCGGCCAGTTCACGATCATGCCCGGTGGCGCGTTCCTGCTCTGCTATGCGCTGGATCTGCCGCCCGACGTCGCCGTCGGCCTGATGCTTCTGGGTTGCTGTCCGGGCGGCACGGCGTCCAACGTCGTGACCTTCCTTGCCCGCGGCGACGTCGCCCTCTCGGTCACCATCACGTCCTGCACGACGCTCCTCGCCCCCGTCATGACGCCCGCGCTGATGTATCTCTTCGCCAGCCAGTGGCTTGCGATCGATCCGACCGCGATGTTCATGTCGATCGTCCAGATCATCCTTCTGCCGATCGCCGCCGGCGTGTTCGTCCACAAGCTCCTCGGCGCCCGCATCGACACCGCCGTCGCAGCCCTGCCGCTCGTCTCGGTTCTCGCCATCGTGCTGATCGCCGCTGCCGTCACGGCGGCGTCCCGTCAGCAGCTGATGAACACCGGCCTTCTGGTCTTCGTCGCAGTCGTCCTGCACAACGCCCTCGGCATGCTCTTCGGCTTCCTCGTCGCCAAGTGGTCCGGCATGAACCTCGCCAAATGCAAGTGCATGGCCTTCGAGGTCGGCATGCAGAACTCGGGCCTCGGCGTCGCCCTCGCCTCCGTTCACTTCGCAGCCAATCCGATGACCGCACTCCCCGCCGCCATCGCCGCCCTTTGGCACAACGTGGCCGGCCCGATGCTCGCCACCGTGTTCCAGAACTGGCGTGACGACGACGAAAAGGCCTCCTTCTTCGACCGCATGGAAGCGGCCTGCAAGACGCCCGCCAAGGCTGCCGCCGCCGAATAACAAGGCTCGAATCCACCACTTCCCAAAGGCCGCGACGATTTCTGGTTTCCCGTCGCGGCCTTTGTGCATCCGCCGAAAACACCGCGAGCCGCTCATCCGAACAGGATGAACGGCCCTCATGGCCTTCATGATGCCGCCCGACGCACGGGCGGCTCCTTCACGACTTACTTGCCGACGGCCGTTTCAGCCGCGATGACGCCCGAGACGATGGCCCAGGAGTTCATCATGGCGGTCATGGAATCCGCGCCGTTGGCGCCGCCCACGACGCAGCCTGCGCCGAAGAGACCCGGAATCGGCTTGCCGCTCTTGTCAAGGATGCGCAGGCCTTCGCCCGCACGCAGGCCGCCGAGCGTCGTCTGATAACGGACCTTCTGCTCGACGATGTAGTACGGCCCCTCGCCGATGCCGCCCGTGATCTGACGGCCGAAGGCGGTGTCCTTGCCCTGCTTCACCATCTTGTTCCAGTCGCGCACCGTAGCCTCAAGTCCCTTGGCATCGACGCCCATCACGCTCGCAGCTTCGGAGAGCGTGTCCGCAACGGCCATGACGGGACGGCCGTTGATGACGATCTTCGTCCACTTCATGAGCGCGGTTTCGTCGGGCACGAGCTTGTCTTCAAGCGACTTCGCAACGTATTCCTTCCAGGCCTTCGCATCCATCACGATGTAGGCGATGTGGCCGGGCTGAGCCACCGTCGTGTCGGTGAGTTCGCCCAGGGAGGCACGCTCGTTCACATAGCGCCTGCCGTCGCGGTTGACGTAGATGGCGCCCGACTTCTTCATCGTGTCGGTCGAGCTCGCGGTGGCCGCAAGACCATGGCCCGGCACCGTCTCGACGCCCTGCGGGTACATCTTGACGAGGTCCATGTTGATCGTGTCGGCGCCGATCGCCGTGGCCATCCTGTAGCCGTCGCCCGTTTCGCTGTCAAGGCCGTAGAAGACGTAGTTGCTCATCTCCTTCGGGAGCATGCTCTTCACTGCGCCGTAGCCGCCCGAGGCGAGAACCACGGACTTGGACGTCAGCTCGACGGTGTTGCCCTGCGCATCCTTGGCGCGCACGCCCACGACGCGGCCCGCGTCGTCACGAAGAAGCTCTTCGGCGCGCGTCTCAAGCATGAGCTTGCCGCCCATGTCGAGGAACTTTCCCTTCATCAGGTTTAGGTAGTTGACCGATCGGCCCTGAACGCCGAGCTGGCGGTTGGCCGAATGGTCGGGATACTGCGTTGCCGCGGGACCGTACGGGATCTTCAGGTCGTAGACGAGCCAGTCCACGACGCCGCCCACGCGTTCGGTCACCTGCTTGACAAGAACCGGATCATTGCGGTTCTTGCCGACGCGGAAGATGTCCTTCGTGGCAAGCTCGGGCGAGTCCTTCGTCTCGTGCATGGCCTCGCGCTGGAAGCGGGAGCCCGTGGCGATCAGCGTGCCCGCGTTGAGCGCCGTAGCGCCACCAATCACCGGCATCTTTTCAATGAGGATCACCTTGGCGCCGAGCGTTTCGGCACGAACGGCGGCGGAGATGCCCGCGCCGCCCGCACCGACCACGACCACGTCGGCCTTTTCCTTGATGAGTCTGGCGGCAGCCTTCTTCGTCACGACAGCCGTCGCGAACGCGGCGGGATCGCCGCCCGCCTTCCTGATGGCGTCGGCCACGGCGGTGCGGATGCCCTCGCTCGTGAGCGTGGCGCCGGAGACGGCGTCAACCTTGAGGCTCTGGGCGTCGACGATGCGCGCAGGCATCTGCTTGACGGCCGCGTCCGAAATGCCGACCGTCTCGACATGCTTCACAACGCGAACGGCGGAAAGCTTTCCTGCGTCAACCTTGACCTCGACGGTCAGCTCGCCGTTCCTGCCCTGCCCGACGCCCGTGTATGTGCCGTCCGTCATGGACGGGGCAGTGGACGCACAGCCGAAGACCGCGGAAATGGCCGCGATCGATGCCAGAAGCTTGAAGGACTTCATCATGTTCTCCTCTTTGGTCTTGTGGGGCGGTACCGCCTGAGCGGCACAACATCCCGAGTCTAGAACGACAGGAACATGATGTCACGAGGCAAAACCCGAAAACCTGCGTAAAGGCGCGCAGGGACTTCGTCTTCGGGCAAAGGAAGCGCCTGATCTTGAAATGTTGAGTCGCCCGAATGTCGCGCAGCTCTTTTTGCCGAGCTCGTTGCGGTCTTCCTTCGACACGCCGAACAAAAGCGCGAGATCCACCTCGAAGTCCTCGATGCGCCGCTGACGGCAGCGATCGGAAAAATGCCTGGTTCTTCCGGAAAAACAATGCGGCGTGCAGTTCATGGTTGGTCTCCTCATGACGGGTTGTTCATGCCCTCATGTTAAATGACGGGGAGATCGGCTCCGAAATCGCAAATTTGCGGCCTGATGTCCTCAGATCGAACGCCCCGCCCGCACCTGCAACCGCAAATTTGCGCTTTCTCCGAGCACCTGCCTCCGATCTTAAAGTGAGACTTGCCAGACAACCGCTCACAAAGGAGGACATCATGAGCCGCTCGCACCACATCGCCAAAATCACCTCCGGCGCCGCCATCGAACACGTCCGCAGCTACCTTCTGTCTGAAGCCGCCAGGCTCGGCCTCGGCGAGGAAGTTGACGCCGCCGCCTGCAGGAAGCTTCTCGCGCTTCTTCAGGACATGCGCAGGTCGCTCGAAACGATTGAGCGCCGCGGCGGTCTCGTTGTCGTTTCGTCGACCCAGACCCTCATCACGACCTACCGCTGCGAAGGCTACCGCCCGCAGCGAAAGCCCCACAGATGCAGTCCCCATCTTTCCATGTCAGAGAGGGGCTTCATCAAGGAGCGGGGCCTCATGCACGCCGACGGCACCATGGCCGCGCCTCCCGTGCGCCTCTGGTAAGACGAGGCCGGGAAAAGGCAAATTTGCGAAATTCCGGCTCCGTCCCATGCGCCTTCACAATGAACATGCATCCCGCCGCAAAGGCTCCGCCTTCTGCGGCGGACAACAAATCCTTCCAACCCGAGAAAAAAGCCATGACCATGCAGAGCCTCAGCACGACCACCACCGAACTCAAGCCCGTTGAACTCCAGTCCTACCTTGACGAAGGCTGGAGGATCTTCGTCGATACATGCTCCTTCATGTCCTCCGGGTGCGAGCCGTTCTTCACCCGAAGCGCCGCAGCCTTCAGGGACGCAGGCGTGAGCATCCACTGTCCGAAGGAGGTGCGAAGAGAGCTTGAGAAGAATCTTTCCTCCCCGAAGGAGCAGACGCGCCAGCTTGCCATGCGCGGTCTGGCCGCCTACGACGCTCTGGACAAGCTTGACGTCCTGCGCGAGATCGACTGTCCGGGCTCGCAGGAAAACGTTTTTGCCGACCCCGTCTTCGCGAAGATCTTTGACGAGCAGCGCGCCGAGCACAAGCTTCTTCTCATCACCCAGGACAGAAGGCTCGCCGCCGGCCTCTACAGCCGCAATCAGGACGAGTTCATGCACTTTCATCCGGTGCACGTGCTTCGCCTGCTCTCCCGCGGCGACCTCGGCTTTCTCAACCACCCGCAGACTCAGGAGCTTATGTTTCCGCCGAATATGAACGATTTTTCCCGTCAGTCCGTACCAATGATCCGCGCCCATCTCGTCTCGTCCGAGGCGGTTCCGCCCGCAGGAAGGTCGGTCCCGCGCACCGTCTCCGCAGGCCGCACCGGCGACGTGCGCGAAGCGTCCCGTCCTGAGAAAGAGTCCGTTTCGAAGGTCGTTTCCAAGCCGGCCGTTCCCGCCGTCGAAAAGGCCGCGCCCGCCCTGCACGCCGCCTTCCCCGTCTGCACGAGCGTGATCGACCTTGAGGACCGTCCCGTGGGCATCGACAGGGCGCCCGTCGAGGGCGACGTCGTCTGTGACGAATTCGGCATGACCCACACGCTCGGCCGTAGGCTCGGCGAGGGCGGCGAAGGCATCGTCTACGACGCAGGCAACGGCATGGTCGCCAAGATCTACCATGCCGACAAGTGCACGACCCGCCGGGAGGCGAAGGTCCGCCTTCTCGCCTCGCGTCCGATCCGCCTCAAGGGCGTGTGCGCGCCGTAGCGCATGCTCTTTTCCAACGGCTTCTTCGCGGGCTGCCTGATGCCCGAAGCGAAGGGCTTCGGACTCGAGGGACCGCTCGACAAATGCTTTGCGGGCTGGAGCCGCGCCGACCTCGTGCAGCTCGCCGTCACGATCCTCAAGACGATCGGGAGCCTGCACAGGCTCAACGTGCTCGTGGGCGACGTCAACCTCAGCAACATCAGGATCGTCTCGCCCGACGAAGCGTATCTCGTCGACTGCGACAGCGTTCAGGTCGCCAACCTTCCCTGTCCCGTCGGACATGAGATGTACACGGCGCCCGAAATCCGCGGACGCGACTTCAGCACGTTCCTGCGCTCGAAGAGCAGCGAAAACCATGCCGTCGCGGCCCTGATCTTCATGCTCCTCATGCCTGACGAGGACCTCGACGAGAGCGGAAAGTACAGGCTCGGCGCACGGAGGATCTCCTCGGATCCGTTCCTTCTCGACTATCCCGGCTTCCACCGGGGCGAGCCGCTCACGCTTTGCCGCAGGGCCCGCATCTGGAGCCATCTGCCCGACGACCTGAAGTCGGCGTTCGGAAGAACCTTCGACAGCAGAGGGAGCCTCCATGCCGAGGCCGACCGCCTTGGCGTTGCGGGATGGATCCTCCGCCTCAACGCCTATCGCGAGCGTCTTCTCGACGGCACGCTTCTCGCGGACGACCCGCTCGCCAACGAGATCTATCCGAAGACGAGCAGGAAGATCCTGCCTCCCGCACGCCCCGCCTGCGTCGTCTGCGGCAGGCCGCACAACGAGACCGACGGCAGGGACGGCGTCTGCAGCACCTGCATTTCGATCGCCGAGCGCGTGCTCGCCAGGACGACGGTCCGCGCCGCAGGCACTCCCGCACCTTCCGCTC
The DNA here is from genome assembly GCF_000297775.1 of Sutterella wadsworthensis 2_1_59BFAA. Lineage (GTDB taxonomy): Bacteria > Pseudomonadota > Gammaproteobacteria > Burkholderiales > Burkholderiaceae_F > Sutterella > Sutterella wadsworthensis_A. The sequence goes on along the minus strand of NZ_JH815516.1, from coordinate 11,412 downwards.
CGAAGAGTGAGCCGAAGGCGTCCGGGCCCGAGACCGCGGCAAGCGAAGACAAGCCTTCCGACACCGCGTACGAACGCACGTGCGTTGACTGCGGGTCGCTCTTTCGCATTACGAAGGGCGAGGCTGAGCATCTGCGAAACCTCGGCTACAGGCTGCCCGCGCGCTGCAAGGCATGCCGCGCCGAGCGCCGCGCCAAGAAAAAGGCGATCGAACGCAGGTCCGACGAGGACGGCACCATCCTCGACGAAATCCTCAACGGGGTTCGCGACCTCATCAAGCCGCTCGCCTGAGAGAGGGAGGTCGTCCTGCGGCTCCGCTGCAGGCTGCTATACTTTCCGGCACCATCTCCTTCACCACAAGGTCCTTCGGCGCCATGCAGTTTCTCGAATACATGCTTCGATCAGGCAGGCTGCAGCCCGTCTCCTGCAGAAAGTATGCGGGCGCACTCTACGGCACGCTCTCCCGCATGGCCGAAATGCCGCTCTCCGAAATCGAGTCGGCTCATGAGTTCGAGCAGATTGCGGAAGGCCTCAGGCAGCTCGACGCCTTCTCGCAGCTCAACAAGACCAGCAACCACATGTACAGCAGTGCTCTCAAGTCAATAACCCCCGCCTAAAGGCGGAGGCTTCAAAGAGCCTTTATTGACTAGTCTCAGCAAACCTCCTCTGGGAGGCGAGCTACGTTGGTTTGGAATGTACAGGCACCGTGGGATGTTTATCCTAGTCCCACGCTCTGCGGTCTGTGTTTAAAAGTTCTGAGAGGTAGGAACGGTGATGCAGACAAGAAACCCATTCCAACATTGACGAAGGATGAGAATCGGCCCTCGGGCCGAACAACCGGCCTTCGGGCCGAGCAAGCGGAGCCTGCGGGTATCCGCAAAGGAGATACTTTGAAAGTTTTTGTTTTGAACATGCGCGGCAAGCCGCTGATGCCGTGTTCGCCAGCAAAGGCGCGACACATGCTGAAGGCGGGCAAGGCCTTCGTCGTGCGTCGAACGCCGTTCACGATCAAGCTGACCATCGCCACAGGCGAGACGAAGCAGGACGTGACGCTTGGCGTCGATGCAGGCGCAAGGCACGTTGGCATTTCCGCCACGACGGAAAAGGAGGAGGTCTTCGCATCCGAAGTCGCGCTTCGACAGGACATCACGGGACTTCTGGCCGATCGTCTGGCATTCCGACGTGCAAGGCGCAATCGAAAGACGCGCTACCGCGCTCCGCACTTCAACAATCGCGTTCGATCAAAGCACAAGGGATGGCTTGCGCCGTCCGTGGAGAACCGTATCCAAGCGCACATTTCGCGCATCGAGGCGGTCTGCAGACTGCTTCCCGTCACCAAGATCGTGATTGAAACCGCATCCTTCGACATTCAAAAGATCAGGAATCCCGAAGTCGAAGGGACGGGCTATCAGCAGGGCGACCAGCTTGGATTCTGGAACGTGCGCGAGTACGTTCTTTTCAGAGACGGTCATATCTGTCAGCACTGTCGAGGCCGATCCAAGGATCCGATCCTCAACGTGCATCATCTTGAGAGTCGTAAAACGGGCGGAGATGCGCCAAACAACCTGATCACGCTGTGCGAGACATGCCACAAGGCTTATCACGCAGGAAAGATCAAGTTGAAGGTCAAGCGCGGTCAATCGTTCAGGGCGGAAGCCTTCATGGGCATCATGCGCTGGACGCTGCTTGACCGCGTACGCAAGACGCACCCTAAACTGCCTGTCGAGAACACCTACGGCTATCTGACGAAGCACAAGCGCATTGCTCTTGGCTTGCCCAAGACGCATTGCGCCGACGCCTTCTGCATTGCGGGAAATCTGAAAGCGTTGCGAAGAGGAGATTTCCTCTTCCAACAACAGACGCGAAAGCACAACCGACAGATACACAAGTGTTCGATTCTCAAGGGTGGCGTGAGGACGCTCAATCAGGCGCCATTCCTCGTCAAGGGGTTCCGCCTATTCGACAAGGTGCGAATCGGCGGACAGATTGGTTTTGTTTTCGGGCGACGCGTTAGAGGCACATTCAACATTCGTCGCCTTGACAAAACTGTGATCGGGACAGACATCAATTGCAAAAAACTGAGTCTTCTCGAAACACGCAAAACTTTTTTGACTGAACTACGAAAGGAGTAAGCCGCGATTCCTCACCCGACTGAAGTCGGATGTTCCCTCGCGGCAATTCTATGGAG